>NZ_BAAAZK010000007.1:570474-822930 GCF_039536865.1 Sphingobacterium ginsenosidimutans | reverse complement strand
CCTTTTTTGTATTACTGTGCATTTAACCAATGTAAAGTGAAACGCTACCCTGTCCGTATTTAGAAGAGGAAACTATATTTTAATACCGACTGGAATCCACGTAACGGAATGGTTTGGCGGTTTTCCAGGTTCGCAGTCAAACTGTAACTGGTATATATTTTTTTGTTGCCGATATTATTGATATTGAGTTCCAGACTATGTTTACTTTTAAGTGGTTTATAGCGGACGGATGCGTCTAGAAAGCCATTGGCGATTGGATCAAGTCCACTGCTTTGATAACTACCATAACTCCAGGTTCCCTTTACAAAGAGGTAAGCGCCAACGACATAAAGAACCCCCAAACTATGGGTATTTGATGTATATCGGTTGGAACTCCGCTCCGCCTCACTTTTTAGTCGATTTAGAAAATTGCTATAGGTATACTGATAGGATAATGTCGTATGGGAGATGCCCTTATATTCTAGCCTTGGGCTGACTGTTATTGTCGTTCCAGTGGCTGCAGCAAATTGACCATTCAAAAATTGATTGTATTTATTTTGATTGGCGCTTGCATTGACACCCAAATAAATTCCCTCTTTCAATAAGGATTTCGACATACCCAGTGTCAGGGCATTACTGCTCGTCCGATTGTCATAGGGCATCAACTTACTGATAATCCCCTGCTGTGTCACATCCTGACCGACTAGATAATCATTTTGTGTCCGCAGATGTGACGCTGTTACATTCAGGTAAAATAAGCTGATTGGTCGTTCGATAGCATAACGCAATGTATATGCTTGGCTTGCTGTAAAATACAGTGGTGCAGCGAAACTTTTTATTTCCCTGAAATTACTCAAAATTGGGTTCGGATAGAGCTGATCTAGATCTGAATTTTCTTGATTGAAACGTAGGGACAATAAGAAATAATCTCTATTAGGTAGGTAGGCTTGCATAGATACAGTCGGTGTAAACAGTAGTTTCTTCGTCTCTGTGGTTGACCCCGCTTGACGATCCGCAATATCCCATGCGTTCCAGGTCAAAGGAAAGGCGCCGGAAAGGATAAAGTCTTTATTTTTCCAGTCCAGTTTTACACCAGCAGACATTTGCTGCTGTTTCCAGCGCAGATTGTTGTCGGGAAACCTTTCGTTATCAAATACAGCCCCATCTTTGACCAAGTTTAATGCCGAGTTGAGTTCTTTATCGAGGTAATTTAAACGGGCAAAGTAAGTACGTTTTAAGCGTGTATTATTACGTGTATAGGCCACTTGTATATTACCATTGGTCTGGGGTAAAGAAACCGTTTGTCGAACAGCATCATAGGGCTGATTTTGATTTAAATAATTCGCCATCACGCCAGGCAATACCTCCAGGCGGTCCTTATGCCATTTTCGATCCAGATCCAGATTAAAGGTGATCAGATCCTTATTTTTTAATTTGGGCGTATACTCCATGGATTCGGATATAAAATTCAGCTGATCCCGCCCCCATTGGTCATAGCGTGCACCATCATCCAGTAGCCAGGTGTGGTGGTTTTGGTTTTCGGCTTTAAAATCGATTGTATTTTTTAAATAATACCGATTATCATTGCCTTCCAAGGTGAAGCTACCACGCCCATAAAATGGTTTTTTTGTCGTATTATAATAATTATTGTAAGTGACCTGACTGCCATCGGCCAATAGATATTTTTGCGTGCCATCGCTGCTGAGCCGCTCTCTGTCGGCCCACAGATTGCCATTCACGCTAGAACTCCATGCCTCGGACCACTTATAAAATTGATTGGTATTAAAGGCGACAGATCGATTGTTGTAATATTTGTTTGTCGGCACTGAGGGCGTTGCCGCTGCGATCGGTTCGGTCAGGTTGAATGAGTTGATGGATTCCACATCGTTGTTAATGCGCTCACCAATAGAATTGTATTGCAGTGTATTCAGGGTTTTATACTTCTTTTTGAAGCTCATGGTATTCCCATTGATAAAACCATCGATTGGTGCAGCAATACCAACAGTAGCTTCACCTGACCAGATCATTTTCGCATCTTCGTTAAGAACAAGATTCAAGGCGACATCTTCAGAGTTGCTTACCCCCTGTTTGACTTTTTTATGTTCATGATTTTGGACAAGCTCAACATCTTTGACCGCTTTGGGTTGTATTGTTCTTGTTCCAACGCCATAGCCATTTTGAAAGATATTGTCCCCATCGACATACATCCGGCTGACGGTTTTGCCATTGTGCTTGATGACGCCGTTGTCGTCAACCTCTATACCGGGCATGCGGCGCAGTACATCGCCGATGTTCCTGTCTTCTGCAGAAACAAAGTTGTTGACCGCATAGCGTGTGGTATCACCGGCGCGACGTACCGCCAGCGGTTTGCTCTTGACGGTTACATCTGCCAGTTGAATAGACTTTTTGACCAGTTCAAAGTCCATTTTTTTGCTTTGGTCTTTATAGTCCTTACGGATTTTCTCATACGAAATATGGCTGACCTCGATCCATTGGGCTTTAGACATCTCTTCTTTTGTCAGATTAAATGCATACTGCCCCGCACTATTGCTTCTGACGGTATGGAGGCTACTGTTGGCATAGCCGATAACGATGGTCGCATAGGCTATGGCCTGTTTGTTGCTACTGATGGTACCCTCAATTTTCTCCTGGGAAAAAGTAAGTGTGGAGACCATAGTCAAGCATAGGCTGCAAAAGATTTCTTTCATCAGAATCGTTATTTGATCGTGCGTTCAACCGGATTGTTCAACTGAAATTTTTGTTTATTTTTTCCGTTTTCTTTCATCAGGGCCTCAGCTTGTTCCTGCGAGATTTCGCGTCCGTCCTGTGTTTTGAACTTTACGCTAGCACCGGCGGGTAATTGCGCCATCATCGCTCCCAGCTTGTCCGCTTTACTATTTTCCATCGCCTTGCGGTATTTTTCATAGGGAAGTTCGGGTAGTTTGTCGATCTCCATCAAGGGCATCTTGTCGGTGACCTTATCCAATCCCGCATAACGAAAGCGAACCTCATTGGTCAAATCTTTGGCTTCAAGGATGGCACCGGGCAAGCCATTCAGCTTCCAGGGGCCCACCGGAAATGGGATTTCTTCGGTAAACCAGGCCTCATAGGTGCGACCACCAAATTGTCCTGTCGCCTTGATGCATGCATAGCCGCCGATATCCCGCTTTTCTTCGCTGATGGCCCAATCTATTTTATAGTTTTTGTTAGGGTGCACCTTATACAATTGGCCGAGCATCGTCACTAGAGAGGGGCTTTCCCCAGTTCCGAAAGGTGTATACAGATTGACCAGTCCATCGGACTGATCAACAGCATCCATACTGATATGAAGTGCCCCTTGCTCCTGATTCTTTTCCATAGGTGCCATGGAATAGAAAGAGCTTCCATTACCGATATACAGGTACATGGAACGTGTAATAGGGTCTTCCTTTTTTGTACTATCAGCGATATGTTCAAAATCATACTTAATAAACATATTCACTTGATTGTCTTGAGCAAATAGCCCTTGGACGAGGAGAAAAAGACCGATAATAACGGTCAGCGAAAACTTTGTTGTGTTCATTTTTATTACTTTTATATTGTCAGTGGATCAAAAGTAGAATGGAAGTGCGGCTCTCATTTCTATTGCTTTGTTAAATACTGTTAACCGGAAACGGAATTGTTAACTACTGTTAAGTAATGTTATGAACTGTTAGCAAATCCCTCTTTTTCGTGGATTTTAGCTAGCATTGTAGCTGAGAATTTTATTATGAGTACACACAGGAAAACACGCGTTATCATTGCCTTACTGATCGCTAGCACGATAGCTGTTATTGTCATGCAGGTGTTTTGGTTGTCCAATGCCTTTCGTATCAACCAGCAAAAGGAAAAGATCATGATTCAAGGTGCGATCAAAGATGCCATAGATGTCGTGCGCCTCAAAACGTATTTCGGTATTGACACCTCCCTTTCCAAAGAACAATCCTCCATTCTGCGTGCAATGGGTGGTATACTTGACCAAGTTTCCAATAATGAACTAAAGGGTGTGCAGATTCATCGGCAGATTACAAAAGATTCAACGACGAAGAAAAGCTGTGATACCTGTACAAACGTCTCAAAAAAGACGACCCACGAATTTCGGATGGATATCGCAGAAAGTAGTAAGGATGTCGAAAAAAAGCTAGTAGATTCGATTTTACGGGCAAATCATATGAGCAAAGTGCCGAAGCATGTAAAAGTCACCACGCATAGGGTTCAGGATACCTTCGTTCAACTTTCTTCACAGGGTAACAAAGAGATAGATACCGCATTCGCAAAAAAGCCTGGACAGCCATCAAAGTCTACCGTCACGCCACAGTCCAGTGGTTCTGCTGTTAAGGTATATGCAAACGATACCGAATCCACACAAAAAGATTTGGATACGCTTGCTATTGGCCGGTTGCTGGATTCATTGATAGACACCAATTTTGATGAACTGCAACTGAAAAATCAATTTAAAGTGTCCTTTGCTGCCCTTGCAGATAGTGCCAAGCAACCCTTGGATTCCGTCGCTCACTACCTCTTGGTGAGAAGTACCATCAGTCCTAGCTACAGCGCCGTGATTAGTGTAAAACCTGATTTATTCACGAGCTTAGATGGCATGAAATGGCTTCTCTTCGTTTCTATCCTTATTTTGGGGATGCTATTTTATACAGCGCTTGCCCTCATCAATTCCTTCAATCGCGAGAAGCAAATGACCGAGATTAAGAATGATTTTATCTCCAATATGACCCACGAGTTCAAAACACCGATCGCCACAGCAAGTCTGGCGGTGGAGTTGATGAGTAAGTTTGGGATAAAGGACAACCCCGAAAAGCTAGATGAATACCTCAATATCTGCGGTGCTGAACTCAAGCGTGTGTCAAGTATGATTGAAACCGTGCTTCGGTTGGCGCAAGATAATCCATATATGTTAGAAAAAGAGTCCACCGATCTCAGCCAGATCCTGCTTGATTTTCAACGTCAGACAAGATCCAAACTTGATGAGGCGAAAGGAACGTTATCCATAGCAATCGCAGACGATTTTCCAACTGTTGAAGTGGACAAGACACATTTGGAAAATATTCTTTATAATCTACTCGATAATAGCTTGAAATATAGTCGGCAAGTGCTTGCTATTCAGATTGGTGTTAGTCTAGAGAAGCAGCACTTTCGGCTATCCTTTGCTGACAATGGTATAGGAATTCCAAGGGATTACTTGGACCGTGTATTCGATCAATTCTTTCGGGTACCCATGGGCAACGTGCATGCAACCAAAGGCTTTGGCTTAGGCTTATCCTACGTAAAAAAAATTGTGGAGCTCCATGGTGGCACCATTCAGGTGGAGAGTCAATTAGACAAGGGAACAACATTTGTCCTTTATATTCCAGTTAAATCTTAATTCGTTTGTTATCACCCTTATGAATAAAATAAAAGTATTATTGGCCGAAGATGAACCTATGATGGGCAAGCTGATCAAGGAAGCCTTAGAACTCCGAGACTTTGAAGTCGTTTGGGCTGTGGATGGTCTCAAAGCATTTTCCTCATTCTGTGTTGCACGGCCCGACATCTGTATATTTGATGTGATGATGCCCTACAAGGATGGGTTTACCTTGGCGCAGGAAGTACGTGGACTAGCGAGCGAAGTTCCGATTATATTTCTGACGGCAAAGTCGACGATTCAGGATCTGGCCACCGGCTTTGAGGTCGGGGCCAACGATTATATTAAAAAACCATTCAGCATGGAAGAATTGATTATTCGAATGCATGCGTTGCTCAATAGGCGCTCTTCCTTGAAACAATCTCCTAGCAGCCTGACGGAAGAATATGTTATTGGCAAATTTCATTTTAGCTTCAAGAATCTACAGCTTAGTATAGGCAATAAACAGCAGATACTATCTTATAAAGAAGCTCAATTACTGAAACTACTGGTTGATCATCGGGATGCTGTACTCGACCGTAAGGTGGCGCTGGACTATGTCTGGGGTGATGATAGTTATTTCAATAGCCGGAGCATGGATGTTTTTATCAGTAAACTGCGCAAATTTTTGGAAGGAGATCCCACGATTAAGATTGTCAATATCCGCGGAAAGGGGTTTAAACTGGTTGTTGGTTGACTTGTCTGTTGAGCTTAAAGTAACAATTATTGTAATTAAAAACACTTGTTTCCTAGGTCTTTATGCTTACTGATCGTTGAAAACTCTTCCTTCGTACAGTTGATCGCTAGATTCCTTCCATTCCTGAATAAAAAAACTAATTGTTCTCCTTTATACTCCAGCTCGACATTCTTAATAAATTCCATCCCCTTAAAGAAATATTTCCCGCCAATATTGAAATTGATTTTTCCGTACATGATATCTATAGATCCACAAGACTGAATGCCAGAGACCACGTTGAGTCGCAGATAGTCCTTGTTTACAAGTTCATGGGAGATAATTTTTAGTATTGTTGGCATCCTTTTTTGATCACAGGTTCTATACTATCCTTAATGGAAAATTTTATTACATAGAGTTATCTTTTATCAAAATAAGGAACCATTTCCCTTTTGTTTTTTCGAAATGATATTCGACCAGTATGCCATTATCTATTCCACGCATTGTGATTTTTGCAGACTTATTATTATCGACGGTCGTCTTCCTTTCCATTTGATCGGTCTGGCTTTTGGAAGTGCTATTACGGAGGTCAAGTAGTTTATAATCAGTTCTTGTTTTATAAGTAACCTTATCTTTTTCCTGATCTTGATCATACCATGTTACTTTTAGCGGAAATTTCACACTATTTATTTGAAAGGCGGTGTCGGTACTAAATTTTTCTATAAAGTTGGCGAATTCATCGTTGATACTATTTTTAGATAAGGTAACCATAACCTGTTCTGGTAGCTTGTATAATGGTGCTGCATTTGCATTGATATTATCAAATGTTACTGTTGTAACGACCAGAAGAATGCTGTTTAATAAATATCTCATAATATGTTTTTTATGGGTATAAAGCATTGTACAAAAAACTTGCCATATAAATCAGAATTCAACTTGTATGCATCAACAACATAAAAAATGTACGTGTTACAATAATTCTAGAACTTTTATTTGCACTACAGATCTGGACATTTATATATCCTTTCAATATCCGAGGCCTGGCGGAGCTCTTTTAATTGATATCTGGTATCATTGCTATCAATAGAGACATGCTTAGGGTAAGCCATTACCCCATTTTCTATTTGCATCACTAAATGGTTATCCACATAGTATTGCTGGATTTCCTCCTGATCCTCTTTATTCGTTTCATTATTGTGGTAACGCCGTATTTCGGATGAAAAAATCAATAGGCCGTTTTCAAAATAGTAGGCATATGTCCAGGAACTTGCTGCCTGATCATCATCCCCCACACCACTATCAGTCACTTTTTTCACGGTATTATTTTCGCTGTAAATAACAATAGAAGCCTTCATGACCCCACATTTGTTGCTATACGGATAAGACTTTGTTTTGAGCTTCAGTGCATCGATCCGCTTTACCTCTTTGCTGATCCTGCTGCTGTGGTCAAGCCCTATTTGTGTGGAATTGTTTAATATGCTGTCCAATATTCTTACTTCTTGATCAAAACGTTGCCGCCAGCCCATACCAAACTGTTTTTTCAACTGCTCAAAATATTTTTCATTATGCTGCTCGTACCGTTGCTTCTCGCCAGGTATAATTTCGCAACCACCTTCGATGCGTTCATAGCGGATATCCCATTTTTTGATGGTGCTGTCCAATGCGCAGTAATATCCCTCCGGAGGCAGCTCACCCTGCCGATAATCTATCCATTTTAAGCTGCTGTCTGCGCCTTTTCTTCCTTCCGCGGTATTATTTCGGGCGGTTTGTGTTCCATCGCAGGAGAAGAAAAGAAAAAACAACAGGCAGAAGTAGTATCCTATTTTCATATGATTTCCAAAGCTGTATAGTTCGATAAATCTGTTCCTAAAATCCGTGGTTTTATGCGCCACATCATGGTTCTGTTCTGAGGATTCCCTTCGGTCAGATCTTTTCTCAAAAACGAAAAAAGGTAGATATTATTTTTAGGAAATACAAGTTCATCATCCTGAACTACAGGGTTTTCGTTTAGGTCTTCCGCCATTTTCTTGACCAAATTTAGCGGACTGCTGGAAAAGATCGGCATCTGTTTAAAATGAAGCTGCCCTGCCCTATTATCGGCAAAGATTTCGGTCAATTGTTCATCCTCATATTCCAATGTCAATCCGGTTGTCATGCGATGTTGCATCAGGACAACACCCCGCTGATCATTTGCATTTGTTGCTTCTAGTGCCTCCATGACGGTTTTCAGCTCGGCTTCGGTGATAAAGTCTTTTAGTAAGTTGTAGGTATCCAAGACATGATCTTTCATGTCTGCGGGGTTATGTTCAGATGTAACTTTACCTAGAACCTCATCAAAGGCAGCAACCTGTAGCCTGTTCATCCGAAACGTCACTTTTCCTAATCCCAAAGTGGGCAACAATTCCCAATGACTATTGTCAGTTTTTTCTCTCATGTTTGGATCAACTATCAATACCTTCTAAATCTCATTATTATCCTGCTGAAAGCCCTTGATCTCCTTGTGCTGATTTTTTCGTGTTTCAAAGGCGACGAATTCTTCACAGGCATTTTGGATAACTTCGGGCAGAGGATCCTCATTTTTACGCCAGCTAATTTTCTTTATTGGCCAGTCACAGTTTTCGTTGTAAGATTTATGCGCTTTCAGCTTTTCATTGGTCAGTCTAAAATCGTTGCACCAATAGGCATGGCCTAGCCTGAAATTCGTATAGAAATCGTCTAGGCTGTCAAATAGCGCATGGGCATAAGCTGATGTTTTTAATATATTGTTCCAGGCCGTTTCTTCGCTGATCAATCCAGCCATAAATGAGGTCCGGGATAATTCAATGACCCGGTTTAGGTCAAATCCCCAGAGCAATTGAGGAGGCCTGTTATCCTTTCGTTCCCAACAGCGCTCGACATAGGCCCCGGGCAATTGTGTGAGGGCCGCTATCCTGCGTTGCATATTTTGTCTAGCCTCCGCTGGCATCAATGCCCTATCGGCGGCGAAAAGCTGGCTGTGCATGCCGTTAAAAAGCCGGTCAATGGTTTCGTGATAGGACTGCGCCGACAGCACCCCCCAGCTTTGGTCATTGCCCGTGAGACGCTCCTCTTTGCTGGTCACTATAAAAGTCCTGAAACCCTTCACTGCCGCCCCCCTGGCTTCACAAGGCCAGTACTCCAGGGTTTCGATCCACTCACCATGCTGATAACCATCGGGCGCATCCAATTGCAAAGCTTCCCGTTTCTCCTGCGGGAGCCAGTCGGCACCATACAGTTGGTAATACCGCTTTTGCTCCTTGATTCGTTTACGGGTCATTTTCCGAACTAAAAAATTGCCGAGTAAAGCCCCCAAGGCTAATGCAAGCACAATGCTGGTATAGTACATCCAGGATTGTACTTTATTTATTTCCCGCAGCCTGTCCAGCACGGCATAGGTAATCACGACCACCACAGCAGCGAGTACAAAAGCTGCCCATCCTGAAACAGCGGCATTACCATCCTGCGGATTATACTTGGGACGGGCGTCCTTTTCGCCCGGTTGATTCTGGATAAATTCTTGCATATCTGTTATTTAAAACGTTTTCCTACCGCGTTAAAAAATAAGTTTGCGTGTAAGTGGTGCCTTCCGAACTTGCGGTATTTCTAAAAGTCAGCTTGTTAGCCGTTAGTTCAACAATCGTTTGTTCATTCTCCCACAACAGGAGTTTATTATTTGCTTTCACTTCATAAGGCAACTCATCTTCACCCTCGGCGTTTGTTTTTACCCGACCATTGGCGGAAAAATCGAAGTAAACGTTTTTAGGATCATTGTTAATGACTTCAGGTGGTTCATTCCCTGTTTTTGTTTCCTCTATAAATTCCACTAGGTTCCAACGTCCCAGAATTTTCTGCCGCATGACCTGTACGATTTTATCTTCCTCACTGCCTCCCTCCTGATCTGGATTGTCTTTTTTACAGGCGGAACTTAGGGTCAGGACCGCAATTATGAGGAATGTAGCTGTTAAAAATTTATTGGTTTTCATCGACTTGCTATTTTCTTAACGTAATTGTGGTTGTATATGTTATATCGTCTTCTTGTTCAATACTGCGCATAATGAAACTCGTCTCGGTCAGTTCTATGATCGTATAGGTGCCGCCGTCAATATCGATTTCAGCACCATTCAGTTTATAGTCATCCTGTCTTTCATCGGAACTATTGATGACATAATATATGATGCCATCCTGACGAAAATCAATATAGTCTCCCGTTTCTCCTGGCTTTGTTTTTACCTTGGGGGGATTTGGAGGTTCAAGCGTTTCTGTAGCCTGCGAGACAAAGGTCCATTTTCCCAATATCCTTTCCGATATAGGTTTATCGGATATTTGATCTTTTTTACAGCCCGCCATACTGAAGGTGAGGATCAAAACGAAAAGATTAAAAATTGTCTTTTTCATCGGTCTATAATTTATTTTCTATTTACTCCACATGATATTTTAAAGAGAGGTAATAGTACCTATCGTCCTTTGGCTGGTAATAGGCTGTGTCCTCCACCTCATCATTGGTGGTGGAATAATCGGCAACAGTTTGCAATGCGCCAAGCTTTTTACCTATAGCGGCAGCCACCTTTTCGGCACGCGCCTTTCCGTCAGCAAAAGCTGCTGCGATCACCTTTGAAAAATCTTTTACGGGTAGATAATTTACCTTTCGAGCAGTAATTGATTGTGTACCGTTTTTATCCACCATCAGGTTACTCAGCTTGATGATATCAGCAGGGTCCGATGTTTCAAAACTGTACTGGCTACCTATGGCACTGTACTGCGTTAGTGCAAAGGCCAGTTTATCTTCTTTAAACCGGCTGACATCAAGGCCCGCTGCTTTAACCTTTTCGAAAAATGCTTTTTTTACTTCTTCAATGGGCTTCTTTTCTTCGAGATAGGCAAGCTCTTCGGTAATGACGATATCCAGGGTATACGACTTGACGGTTCTTTCGATTTTTGCCATACCTCTTACTTCTATAAAAGGCTTTTCTGTACTTTGTCCATAAACGCTGTAAACGCTTACAATGGAAAACAGGAATACAAGGATATTTTTCATCTGTATAAATTGTTTATTCATTCGTTAATTTTCCCTTTAAGGCATTCATGCTGCCTTCGGCGGTTTTAGTTGTGATGAAGCTATCAGATTTATTCATTGAGTGTATGTTTTAAGCGGCATTCATGAGCTCGCTTTGCTTGATTATTCATTCTCCTGTGTGATTATTCATTCACAATTTGTTTTTTAATTGTATTCATAAACTCGTTTCACTCGATCTGAATAAATCATGATGGTTTCATGACATTTTTTATTAAAACTTTTGTAGAAAACTGAATTTTCGCTCAAAAAAACTTCCGATCAGCGGTACCGGTTTCATGACTTCATTCGATGCATTGATAATACCCAAGACCAAAAGGATCAGGGGAGCAAGCGTGAGTAAAGAAAAGATACCAGACAAGGTCGGTATTATGGTGATCAGGATTCCGGTGATGACCGAAATAATGATACTAAAAATAAATACACCCAGGCTTTGTTCCAGATGATAGCTTACATAGGCATATTTTTCGGTCCGGTTTTTATAAGAGAAATAAGCGATCAGCCAGCCAACGATGGTGATATAGGATACGATTGCGGTGGTTTTGTTGTCCATAAGATAAAATTTAAAATGAAGTTCTTTTTATACAAAGGTGCTATCGAATGTCTACATTGTCCAAGAATAAGGCCTCTACAAAGTATCTACAAGTGAAAAAGAATAGCTCTATAAAACGTCTACAGCGCTGTCTCATCTATTTTTCAACCCGGTAGACAATGGGGATCAGCTGCATATTATGGATTATGTTGTATTTTTATGAACAAAGAATTTTGAAAATTACTATTCCATACCACGAACTGTTATGAAGATCTCTATAAGCCTCAGTCTGATCTTACTTATATTTTCCAGCGTGTTAAAGCCTGCCGGTGCGCAATCGCGCATTGCGGATTCGCTGCGAACAGTTCTCCGCCAGCCGGATCTGGCCACTGAAAAGAGGGCAATGACACTCGCACAGCTTGGCCGGGTCCTGTATGAAACGGATCTGCCTGCTGCTTTAGCTTCGGCAAATGAAGCTTTGCGCTTAAGCCACGGACTTTCCGATGGCCAATACGCTGCCTTCGCACTGGCCACATTAACCTACCTGAATGTGCAACGGGACAGTCTGGTACTCGCCCAACGGAATATCGATAGTGCATTGATCTATAGTGCGACATCTACAGATAAGGTTGTCAATGGCTATGTATGGTTAAGAAAGGGCTGGCTGGAATATATTGTTAATCAACCGGACAGGTCCAGCGCCAGTTTGTTTAAGGCACTTAAAACCTTAGAAGGACAACCTGCGGATGCCTATCGGAGCTTGGTATACCATTACTTAGCAAGTATTTACGGAGACCTCAAAGACAATACAAAGTTAAAGACATACACCAAATTAAGCCTTCAATCGGCGTACAGTTCGGGTGACCCAGATATGATCTGTAATGCTTACCTGGCTGTAGGTTCCTCTTTCCTGAAGGATTTTAGACTGGATCGCTCGAAAAAGCAATTACTGGATTCTTCGATTTTCTATAACCGACAACTGCTACAACTGTCCAAAGCGCAATCCGACAGGATTATCAACCATATCAACAGTGGAGCTGCTGCGCTAAATCTAGCCAATATTTATTGGGAGTTCTTTCCGAAGCAGTATAAAGACAGTGTTGATAAATACATCAACCAAGCCCTGATCATCGGCCGAAAGTCCGGTCACGAGGAGATCATTGCCAATAGTTATGGAATATTGAGCGAGTATGCTATTGCCGATGGCGACTACAAGGCCGCCGAAAAACTCTTTCTGTTGGGGCTCAGCGAAGTAGAAAGCCATGTTGGCAGCAGCCTACAGGTCAAAGCTTCTATGCTCAAAGGACTGGCCTCTGTCGCCGAAAAAGCGGGCGATCCTGTTAAAGCATTGGCTTACTTCAAGCGGTATATGCAGTATGAGAGCCAGGTCTATGACGCTGGAAAAATGGCCATTGCACAAAGGCTGGAAGTCCAATACGAGGCCGAGAAGAAGGATAAAGAACTGGAGCGGCTGCAAGAGCGAGCCGCCTTTAACAAAAAGCTCAATGTTATTTACATCGGCCTGATTATCGCTGGTGCACTTGCGCTTACTTTTCTTTTCCGTTCCTACCACTTTCGGCTGAAATCATCCATTCAACAGGAAAAATTGCAGGCAGAAGAAGCTGCGCGGCTTAAAGCAGAACAGGAACTGTTGCAGGAAAGGCAAGACAGGCTCCAAAAAGAGCTGCTGGCCGGCAATTTGCAAGTAGAGCAAAAAAATGAGCTTCTCCAGACGATGCGCGATAAATTGGCTGACCATCCCGAATATGATATGCTCAAAAATCAGATGGAGCGCATCCTAAAGGAAGACCTGCGGATGGATGAAGATGTGGAGCATATCAAGAGCAGTCTAGCCGATATACACCCCGAGTTTTTTAATCGGCTTCAACAGCTGGCTGATAACAAACTCACGCGTCTGGATCTAAAGCATTGTTCCTATATCTTGATGGGGCTTTCCAACAAAGAAATTGCCAATCGGCTTGCTGTAGATCCCAAAAGCATTCTGATGGCACGTTACCGGATCAAACAGAAGTTGAAACTTGAAAAAGAGGATAGCCTGGACCTTGCCATACAACGGCTGAGCTGAAAACAAAAGCATACTATTCGTTGAATTTAATCAGCCAACCAGTGAACATTCGATTCACTTTCTAGCGGAGCTACAGCTGCGACTTACTCCGCACGTAATCGCTCAACAGGATTTGTTCGTGCTGCACGATAGACCCTTGCCCCGATGATTAAACAGCAGCTTAATGCCACAATAACCAATGTGCCAACATAAGGTTCAAGTCCTACTGGGGAGTGATAATGATAGATCACCTGAAAAATAAACTTACTTGTAAATAGATATCCCAAAACTGATCCAACAGCAAATGCAATCAGGAGAATACGGACAAACTCTTTACTGATCAATTGAATGATCTGAACTATCGAAGCACCCAGTACTTTACGAACACCGATTTCCCGGTTTCTCTTATCAATATTTAATGAAATCTGCGCAAATAATCCCGATGCCGATAAAAGCAAGGTTACCACAGCGAGAAAAAATGCGATGGATCGAAAAGCTTCGGTCACTCGGATCTCTTTTTCAATCACATCCGACTGTAGGTATGCGCGGTACGGCATATTTGGCATTAACCGATTCCAGGTTGACTGCAAATATTTATTCACTGCTCCAAGTTTTTCTTTGTCAGCGCGAATAACCAACGATTTATATTCATCTGGTTTTGCCAGATGTAATACACAAGGTGGTACAAGTCCGTGTAGGCCATATTCTTTGTAATCATTCACCACCCCGACAATGGTATAACGCACACTGTCCAAGGTTACCTGTTGTCCGATAGCCTGTTTCAGCTGCAGCCGCTGCAGAAAAGTTTCATTGACAATAATTGACTCTTCCGAATCCTTTCCTGTGCTGAAAAAATGACGGCCTTGCAGTAGTCGAATGCCCATACTGTTTAAATAATCTTCACCTCCAATACGTGCGACCTGTGTTTGTATTTGATCTTTTCCGGCTACGGCAGTTTGCGTGTAGGAACTTTCACCAATCTGTTCGGTGGTCCCTGCCAGGTTTTTGATCATTGGATTCTGGCGCACTGCTGTGCTGAATAAGGTATATTCTTGGGGAGTATTGATGGTCACAACTGCGACCTCATTTATGGCATAACCAAAATCAGCCTTTTGTTGGAAACGTGCATTTTTGGCCATCACAATTCCAACGACCAGTGCAAAACAGGACAAACTAAACTGCGCGACAAGCAAAAATCGTGTAAAACGGCTTGATGCACCTAAAGCAGTTTTTCCTTTAAGGATCGATATCGGCTGGAAGGAAGTGATATACAACGCCGGATATAATCCTGAAAGGATTGCACAGACTGCTGGGATAAATAGCAGAAATAACCAGAAACCAAAATCGCGCCGATAGTCAGGAGAAAGATCAAGGCCAGTAAGCTGATTGACTGTTGGTAATAATAACTGGACAAAAAGTATGGCCAGAGCGGCAGATAAGAGGCAAAGAATCATGTTCTCCGTCAGAAATTGCCCGACAAGCTGCCGTCTGACGCCGCCAATCACTTTTCGTATGCCGATCTCCTTCAGTCGACTACTGGCAAATGCGATAGAAATATTGGTAAAGTTGAAACAGGTGATCAACAGGATCAACAGGGACATAATCGCTGGAACAATAACCAATACACCACGTGGATTTGTATTCAGCTGGCTACCATAGATATACCCCGGCATATCAATATCCGAACTGGTTGCCAGTTCTGCAAAAGGTTGAAAGGTAAATCCTTCGATGCGCTGATCCTTATGATGCTGATTGTTAAGTGCTATATAGGGATTCAGGTTAGCCATGGCAGAGGTCGCCCCTTCCCTATCAGTCAATTCGATAAAGGTGGTGACGGCATTTGGCCGACTCCAATCATCCGCGGCTGAAAGACCGAATTTAGCTCCATTGTTATAGGCGGTAATCATATCAAATTGAATACTCGAATTGGTCGGAATCTGTTTTGTGACGGCCGTGATTGTATAGATATTCGGTGTACCGTCTGCTGCAATCAGTGTCACAGACTGTTCTACAGGGTTTTGTTTTGGAAAGTATTTATCAGCGACGGTTTCACTGATGATCAATTGATTGGGTTGGTCAAAACCGGAGAGATTTCCATCTCTCAGCGGAAAATTAAATAAATCAAAAAGCGGTCTATCTGTAAAATGAATGTGCTCATCAAACGTGTGCTCCCCAATCTTTACCACTACAGCTGCATTGCTGAACCGCACAGTGCGTCCCAAGCCAGTCTTTTCTTTTACCAGGGCATCCGCAATTGGAGAAGGTATAGTCGCCCATGGCTGCCTGGTTCCATCCACCACGCGTATGCTGTTCAGACGAAAAACAGCTTGCTTACTCCGCTGGTTTTTGTCAAAGTTTGCCCTATAATTGTAATTAAGATAGGATAATATGCAGCAGGCAATGGCGAACCCCAAACCTAAAATATTAAGCGTCACATAGACTTTGTTGTGCCAGAGTATCCGGATGGCAATCTTCAGGTAATTGGAGAACATACGATCATTTTTAGCGATCACAAGCCAAATACCATACCAGTAGCTCAGGAATCTTAATTTATGCCTCCTAGGGCCCATCACTAGCTATTTTAGCGGTGTGGATAAAAAGTGCAATGTACGTATGCGGACAGTTTTTAAAAAATACTGTTCACATACGTACACTGCCAGTAAAAAAACCAAAGAAATTTGTAGATTGAGCACTATGGAAGACCGGTCACTTTTAGAAAATATCAATAGACATATTACGCTCACGGAAAACGAGTGCTCGTTGTTTTTGTCCCTGCTTAAGAAAAAGAAAATACCCCGAAAAAATAAGCTCTTGACACAGGGGCAATTGTGCGATTCGATCTATTTTGTTGATTGCGGTGCGTTGCGGGCATTTTATTTGGATGTATCGGGTAGAGAATCCACGATTATGTTTGCTGTAAAAGACTGGTGGGTAACGGATATGTATTGCTTTATAAATATACTTCCTGCCATGTTGACCATAGAGGCTATTGAAGAAAGCACGGTTTACCAATTGAAGAAAAATGATCTAGAAAAGTTGTATCAGACGGTACCGCAATTTGAACGCTTTTTTAGAATTCTGATGCAAAATGCCTATATCCGGGAACAATTGCGTGTGGTGCAAAATCTTTCGATGACAGCGGAAGAACGCTATGATATATTTGTGAAAAAATATCCTGAGGTTGCAAACAAGGTAAAGCAAAAGCAGATCGCTTCGTATTTGGGTATTACGGCCGAATTTTTAAGTATGATTAAACGAAAAAAGTTGGAAACCTTAAACTAGTTTATTTTTTTGTATCTGATAAGGCCGTTATTTAGCATCAACTAACAAACGTAAAAACTATGCTTATTTTAATTGCAGGCCCCTATCGTGGTGGCACCAACGATGATCCGATTTTGATGAAGCGGAATCTAGACAAGCTCGAATCTTTTGCACTGGATATCTTTCGGAAAGGCCATATTCCCTTTATTGGAGAATGGATGGCCCTTCCACTGATAAAATTGGCTGGATCAACCAAGGTCGGTGACCAGCAATGGGAAGAAATTCAATATCCTGTCGCACATCGGATGCTCGAAAAATGTGATGCTGTATTGCGTATTGAAGGAGCATCCAAAGGTGCGGATGAAGATGTGCGGCTGGCAAAAGAAAGAGGATTAAAAGTGTATTATAATATTGCCGAAATCCCTGTGGAATGCTAATGTAGGGTGAACCAGTTGATACTTAAATCGGAGTTGGATCTTTACCGCTCTGATTTGAGTTTATCAAGACTTTGGTTAGCCGTAGTATATATCACCGATTAGCTGACCAGATTCTCTAAACTCGTTTGCTATTTATCGCCTTAGCCCAATTTGTCCTTTTGCATCGTGGACATTGTGGAGAATCAGTACTGACACGAGACAAGACATTTCCGCAATACATGCATGCAAATGGTCCTTCATTCGCCGAAGTATCAACAGACCTGTAGGATGAGGGAAAAAGTGGTAGCCCATATTTGGTTTGTTCATCGGAATAAAAAAGTACACTCAGAGTCCCATCAACCTCCAATACTCCTTCCCTAACTTGGCCCAGGTGCTCGATATTCAAATTTCGTAGTTCGGAAAAGAACTCCATCCGTGAAAAAGTGTTATCATTCTCATGTTTGATGTCGAAAACACCATCTTTAACAATCAGCAATACCTTGCCCTCTAGTAACTGAGCCACTGTTTCCGACTTCGAAGTAATCCAAGTGATGGTTTTATAAATTGCGATTACGCATATAAAAACAACAACGGCATGAAAAATTGGGATATCCTCCTGGAACATAGGATCTCCTGCTGCGGATCCCAAACCTATTATAATTGCGACCTCAAAAAGTGTTAGCTGCCGTACTCCTCTTCTTCCAGACAAGCGTAGTATCGTTAAGATAAGCAAAAACATAATAGTCGAACGGAGGCCTATTTCAACGAGAAATGAAGTGTCTATGTCGTTGGCAAAAATTTTCTCCAAGTTAATCATAATTCAAAAACAAGCTATCGATTCCTTAAAATTCCATCCGCCTTCTAAATCATTTATATTATAATCAAATAATATATAGGCTAGTCTTTAAACAAAAAAAAGCTAGGTTGGAAAGGTGCCTAGCTTTTAAAATTCTTCATGATTGGACAAGCAATCTATATATATTCAACAATGTACAGTTATAAACTGTTTGAAATAATTTCATTTTATAGCGACAGAGAAAAAAAAAGCATGTGAGAGCCTAAAAAGTAAATTAAAACAAACGAATCCTAAAAAGCATTTGTTATTTAATTAGTTTCACTAAACAAATAATAATATGATTTTAAACAAAACATTTTTCGCGTCTCTAGCCACAGCAGCCATCCTAGTTTCATGTAATAATCAGACACCACAGGAAAAAGCCGCTGAGAGTATGGAACAGGCTGAGGAAAAAGCTGCTGATGCCAATGAAGAAGCGATGAATACTTCAGAAGATGCCGCGACGAAAGATGCCGAAGCTGTAGTTTATTCAGATAAAGCTGCGGCCAATGCAGCAATTGCGTCAGTACCCGCTCCAACACTATCCAATGATAAAGCCAAAGAGCTTTATACAAAATTAGGTAAAACATGGGTAGATCGTATCAATGCGGACTCGCATGAGAAAGCAGTGGATAAAGAGAAATCGTTGTTGGATATTAAAAATGAAATCGAAAAAGATCTTGCAGACGGAAAGATATCCGCTGCAGACAAAGATAATATCATGAAATATCAATCCGATTGTTTAGCGGCTATCAAAGCTGCACTTTAATACCAAATTATCAGTTCAGTCCTAAAGGATATAGGGTGGTTTATCTTAAAACCATCCTATATCCTTTAGTTTTTAACACACATAAGGTTACTTACCTTTCAAAAAGATTCAATACGCTTCCCCCAGAATAAATACAGGAGCATATGTCTGTGCATGTTTCGGTTTTAATTTTAAAGTCCCTTTTTCCCCTGCAGCCAATAGCCCTGATGTTTAACAGCTGCATGCATTTGCGTTCGGATTACTTTTCGAAAGTTTTGTACGGAGTTTACATTCCCTGTAAGCACAAAGTAAGCGTCGGACCAATATTCATTTTTGAAAATGGGTAACTCTTTAATCTGATCTGGATCAGAAAACAGGGTTGATTTTGGAAACACAATGCTGTTTTCCAAACCGAGTAACTCCGGGATAGCATTGTTCTCTGCATCCAATTCAAAAAGGAACAGATGCTCCTTCTTTTGCTCCTCCATAACAGGCAAAAAAGAACAGGCCAAGGCCAGTGAAGTTTCATCCCCAAAGAATACGATTTTCTCCGCCGCTTTATCGTAGTACTTTTGTTCTGTTCGCGGTTTGTTCAGTACCAGACGATCACCAACTTCCAAATGATTCATAAAGTCGCTACCACAACCATTTCCATGGATATGTGCAATTAATTGCAGGCTATTTTTTTCGCTGTTTATTTCGGCAATGGTATATCTTCTGGCATCGGTATCAGAAACACGTATATCAAAAAAAGCACCAACGGAAAACTGCAGTTTTTCATAATCCCCTTGTAAACTAATTCGTTTGACGGTTGTTGATAAATATTCAGTTTGACTTACTTGTACCTCGGGAATCTGAGAAACGAATAAATTAAGGGTATCAAAGACCCATTTTGGAGCGCTCGGCATAATCTTATGTTTTGATTGAACACAAAGAACGCCACTGGATTCAGTATAAAAAATAATAAAGAGTTGTATTGATTGGACTAATCGCGGTTTTTGCTACGAAACACTTTGGCACTCATACCGGATATCTTGGTAAACAAGCGGGAAAAATAGGGGTAATCTTCATAACCCAATTCAAAAGCAATCTCCTTAACTGACTTGTCAGAATGATAGAGTAATCGTTTGGCCTCCAAAATCACACGTTGCTGGATATGATGCGAAACAGAAAAACCAGTTACATTTTTCACCGATTCATTGAGATAGGAAACCGAAATATTAAATTGAGCAGCATATTCTGCCGGACGTTTTAAGGTCTGAAAATTTTGTTCCAACGAGAGGAAAAAGGCTTTATTAATCCGTTCGAACCGCGATTGTGACTCAGCAGTGTTGCTATATTTCAAATACAACGATAGCTGCAAAGCAATCAAGGTATTGGTGCTGTCCCTCAATAAAGAAAAATGCAATTTGTCAGTCGTGCGTTCGTAGAGTTCAATGCACAAATTATACGTCTTCTCAATAATCTCAAGATCTTCCAAGTCAATCGCCAAAGGTTTTAGGGGCGAGATGCTCTGCAAAATAGTAAGATATTCGGCAGCGATATTTTCGTTGCTGATGATCAGCATAAACATTTCTATATCTTCCACCTTCACTGCCCTATGCACTTGATCCGGCGATTGATAATATATGGTCGGTTTATCTGTGCGGTATTGCTGAAAATCTATTTCCATTACAGTAACGCCACTTTTCTGTAAAACAAAGAAATGATAATCGTGCCGATGTGCCTGCATGACTTCCTCATCTTCCCAAAAAGATTCCGGTGAAACTTTTGCAAGCGCAATGCCATGCCCAAATTCTTTGGGCAGCGTCCTTACTGGAATATCTTTTTTGTGCTGCATCTGTTGCTGGAAATTTATCATTCGCTTTTATTAGCCGCTGATTGGAAAACAATCTATTTTAATTGCATTCCGATTAAAATGGTAGTAATAATTCCTCGCCGAGAATAAACAGTTCTAAACTATCCGCCAAATAGAAACCCATACAACGGATCATATTGGGGATATAACCGAAAAACCGCTTAAAAGCCCCCGCAAAATGAGTGGGGTGTTTGTAACCCACCTGCTGGGATATCTGGCTGATTTTTAAATCAGTGGTCTTTAGCAAGATCTTGGCCCTATTCATTTTACAGGCCGTCATATAACCAAAAATAGTTTGGCCAACATACTTTTTGAAGTTCAGCTTCAGGTATTGTTCATTCGTCCCCACCTCTTTTGAAAGGGCTGAAATGGTGTAATTCTGATCCAGGTTGTTTTCAATCATTTCTTTTACCAGAAGCACTTTCTCCTGTTGATCAGCCGGCACTTTTGATCGGGCAGATTTGATGTTGTTTTGCACTGAATCTAATAATAGACAGAGGATCATGCTAACTTTTGCCCGCAAATAAACGCGCATAAGTACATTTTTGAGGCTCGTTTGCTTTAAATCCATCAATTTGCCAACAATGGCTGGAATATGGTCTATCAAACAGCAGTTTTGTTCATCCCTGAATAGCAATTCATGCGAAAAGCTATCTTCCAAACCAACTTCACGGATATAGGCATGGTCGAAAGCCAATATAAAATAAGTGCTTTTCTCATTGCCAGCAATAGCTAAAGTGGCATCGTTTAACTTAATAAATACCTTTTTGTTCCGCCGCAATGTCCCCTTTAAACCATTGTAATGGATTGCTACCTGATCAGCAAGATTGACAACTAAGGCATAAACTTCTGTTTTTAAACTCACTTCATACTCGGCACAGTTTTCTGCTGCAATCATCCGTAAGCCATTTGCTTGTCGATCTATCACCATTGGCTCCTCGGCCAGATCACCCCTATCTTGATAAATTTCTTTCTGCGTCATCTTGTTTTCGGAATACGTTACTTTCTTGCGTATAATACTTTTTACTTTTGCGTCGCCTTATTTAGATTAAATACAAATAATTATCAAAAATACTGTTATCGTTTCAATGGAACAAATAAAATATATATTAACTTTTGCTCTTACCTGTTCGTTCTATTTCGTATATGCCCAGGTTGCCCGTATTTCCGGTACTGTTCGTGATAACGAGGGAAAAGGAGTCTCCCACGTTACTATTCAGATTAAGAACAGTCAACTCGCGACAATGACTGACGCTCAGGGGCATTACCAATTAACAAATGTGCCCTACGGTGATCATGTGCTCTTCATTTCCTCCTTAGAGCTACATGCGAAAGAAATCTCCTTACGTGCTTATCAAAAGAGCCAGCATGTCAATATCCATGTGGAGATGAGAAGCAAAAATGACCTTGAAGAGGTTAAGGTAGAACGTAATTCAACCAAAAAAGAAATGGAGATCGGTGGCTTTGCCGTGGCCGTTGTCGAAACAAAGGAAGCTGCACTGCGCAACCTGACCACTAATGAGCTGCTCGACCGAACCGTCGGTGTACGTGTCCGCCAAAATGGTGGTGTTGGATCCCAGATTGAATATAACCTCAACGGTATGTCGGGCAGCACAATAGGTATATTTTTGGATGGCATAGAAGTTTCTACCTATGGATCTTCGTTTAACCTCAATAATATACCGCCCGCCATGATAGAGCGCATCGAAGTATACAAAGGGGTGCTCCCCTCTCATTTGACGGGCGATTATGTGGGCGGTGCCATTAATGTGGTCATGAAAAAAGATGTTGCCCAAAACAATGCGACCGTAGCGACCTCCTATGGCTCTTTTAATACTTTCAATGCCGATGCGAGCCTCACCCTGCGGGATAAAAAAACGGGGCTTTCATTTAGAGGTTCCGGCTTTTATACCTACACAGACAACAGCTATGAAATGTGGGGGAAATTCTCAAAATATACCGACAGAAATGGGATACTGACCCGGGATTTTAGGGCAAAAAGATTTAACGATACCTATCGGTCAGCAGGTGGACGTTTTGAATTTGGTTTTACAGATGTGAAATGGGCAGATCAGTTTTTCTTGGGTTATAATATCTCAGACACCTATAAAGAAATACCCCACGGCACAACGACTGCTCAGCCCTACGTTGGCCGTTTTTCGGAGTATAATGCACATGTATTCAGCTTAAACTATAACAAACGTAATCTTTTTGTGGATGGATTGACACTGAATGTCAATGCTGTACGCAGCAAACGCAGCACCTATGTGCAGGATACGGTAACAACATTGTATAATTGGGACGGAAATCCGGTGGTGCTACATACAGATTATATGATCGAAAATGGTCTTCCCCCAATGACGATGAAATCACCCAACGGGGCACAACAGGGATTGCCGACGATTACACAGGTCGATCGCACAATAACAAATGTCCGTTCAAATTTAGGTTATATGATCTTACCGGGCCATCGGGTATCACTCAACCACAAGCTGGAAAAAACCGACCGCGACGATACCAATCTCCTAAGGCCTATCAATAAAGATTTACTGATATTAACAGGCGTTACCAAGAATATTCTATCGGCAAATTACGAAGCACAGACTTTTAATAATAAGCTGAAAACTAATATACTGATAAAATATACCGCCAACAGTACCCAGCAGACCAATCCAAACCCAACGTATAACGCTGATGGATCATATACCCTCAATCCAGAGACAAAAAACACCTTTAGCGACAACTTTGGGTATGGTGCCACGATTTCATACAATATCTTGCCGAATCTGTTTTTGATTACTTCGATGGAGAATGGTAAAATCATGCCCTCCGAAGAACAGATGTTTGGGAATCTCGAAACCAATATATTGCCTAATCTCAATCTTACACCCGAGAAAAATATAAATTATAACCTAGGTTTCCGATTGGCAAATATAACATTTGACCAGCATCGGTTCTCGTTCTATGGAAGTGCCTTCTGGCGAAACGGCTACGACAAGATTACCCGACAGACAGTCGATAGTATTGTCACGGATTCCGATCTGGATATTCAGGCATCAGCTTTCGTTAATCTGGGTCGTACGCAGTCCAGGGGTGTGGAAGCTGAGTTGATCTATGTCTTTGACAACAAACTTAATGTCATGGTCAATTTTTCTAAATTCAATGCCCTATACAAACGGCAATTCGATGCCGCCGGACGTGCAGATGACCGCTATAATCTACAGATTCCAAACGAACCTTATTTTACAGTCAATGCAAATGCACAGTATCGCTTGGATAACGTCTTTCAAAAACGTGCCATCATGAACCTTTATTACAATATGGGCTATGTAGGGCATTACGATATCGCATGGCATCCTTCTGAGGGGAGCCTCACCCCTAGCCAGTTTGCACATGATCTAGGACTAAGCTATCGCATTCCCTCCGGAAAACTGGTGGCAAGTTTTGATACAAAAAACATCTTTAATACAGCGTTGTATGACAACTTTGGTGTTCAAAAGCCTGGAAGGGCATTCTACATCAAACTCAATTACACGATTAGCAAATTCTTATAGTAAACAATAGTAAAATGAAACCATCATGATTTATTCGATCATGCTAATGAATAAATCTGATAGCTTCATCACAATTAAAAAAACAAATTTATACAGATGAAAAAAAATCTATTAAAAACCGTTCTATTTGGCGCATTGGCTGCGTCAGTAACCTTAGGTAGTTGTAGTAAAGATAGCGGGAATCCGGGCGCAGTAGTCCCTCCAGAGGAAAAACCTACTGACAACAGATGGATTACATTGACCGCTGCACTAAAATTGACAAACGATGGTGACGGAAATGGTGGTACAATGGCCTACGCCATTTCACCTGAGCAAGCGATTGACCCTGCTTTTGAGCTCGATGTTTTTAATGGCAAAGGCTTGAAATTTGATTCCCCTAGAACCTCGCGTATACAGGCATCTGCAGATGGAAAATTTTTATACGATATTCAATATACAGGAACTGATGGTGGTATTTTCCAGAAATACGCCGTAAATGGGGCAGAAAAATATGTAAAAAGTGGCAACGAAGTGAATGCAGCTGTTATTCTGGGCACCTCACCACGTTGGGTTAAATCAGCTGAAGGGATCGGTATTGGTGTGAGTGCAACAACACTGACATCTTTTACAGGTACATTTCCGGCGGTAACTTTTGGCAATATCAAGTCTACAGCTACTGTGGCGTCTATCAATTTGGATAATCCAAGTATTTTAAACACGGCTTCATTTACTATTCCATTTACTGATGAGCAGTTAGCTCAAGGTTATTCGATCGGCCGTATCGATGTGCCGATCATCAACCAGGCAAAGAATAAAGTCTATATCGGCTGTAATATTTCGAAAGTCAATCCAAAGGGCACTCCTAGCCAAAATCAGGAGACGGGCGTAGTTTCCTGGCCAAGCGATGCTGCCAATATTGCGGGTACGGTCACTTTGGTTGTAGACTATCCTTCATTTAAAAATCCGAAATTGATCTGGTCTACACAAAGCAAATATGGTAATAATGGTTACCGTACCATGACCCAGTATATTGCTGAAGATGGCCATGTTTATCAATCCACTGGTGCGAACACAACGAGCTACCCACATATCTTGCGCATTGATAAAAATACCAATGACTATGACAACAGTTATGTATTCGATTTATCGAAAGCACTAGGTGTTAGTGGTCTTGCTGGAATCAAAGCATGGAAATACCTAGGTCAAGGTAAAGCATTTGTCCTATATGACATTGATAAAAAAGGTGGTTATTTGGCGCTAATAGACCTCAATGCTAAAACAGCAACAAAAATTGCCACAGAATACGAGTCTAAATTAAACTTTGATCAACAGCAAAGTATAGCTCAGGTGGGCGACAATGTGTATGTTCCATTGACACCTATCAGCGAAGCCGGAAATGTATTTGTTTACAACTGGAAAACGGGTAAATTGACGAAAGGTGCTAAGCTATTGAATGGTACAGGACATCGTTATATCGGTGCTTATTAATACAATATATATTGTATAGGACCTCATTTAAATGGTCGCTCTGATTTTACAGAGCGACCATTTAAATGAGGTCCAATTTTAACTAGAAATGATTTTATCTTTTAAGCGATAGCTGATTAAGGAAAATAACTGGCCATATCCCGCTGGTGTATACCAGCGTTTAATTCCTTTTTTAAAGAAATGGTCACAGCCCTGGAAAAATCACCCTTATAGTACAGATGGATCTGTTTTGCATGAAGGTCGGTAGCCATTGAATAGTTGGAAATGATGTCGCTTGGTTTTTTCTGAATTGTTTTTTCAAGAAGGAAAGCCATATCATTTAAATGGTACACCCAGTCTTGAGCAAGGTACTTCATTGCCGTATCTCTTCGCCAACAAGGTTCATAGTGATTATTATTCACAGTGTAATTCGTCAGCGCAAAGTTTCTACTTGTCTTTCGTATGCAATAGTTCGCATGGACAATGGCATAGTCTCCACCGGCATCAGCAATAAATAATTGCGCTCCGGTCAATCGCACGAGATTAAACGCTCCAATGTAACTTACAGCTTCCTGTACTGTTTTGCAGGTTTTGAGTACATCCGTGACAACCTCCTCGCTCCGGTCCTGTTTGTTGGGGTTCCGAATAGCTGCAATTTCATCTATTGCTGTGTAATCCATAAATAGGCCATGTTCGTTCATGCCGCCCTGCGGATTTTTGTACATTATTTTATTCAGTTTCTCCTCATCAGAAAGCTCTGTCCAGATCATATAACCATAGGTTTCTCTTTGCTGTGGGTAAAACCATAACCTATATTTAAGATCAGGCGACTCATCTTCGTTATTTCCGACCCAAATATGTCGACCATCATTGACCATAAATATGGTACATGCAGCACTTGTTAAGCAAGTTATAAGACACAAGACGATAAAAAAGCTACAATAAAATTTTCGTTCCATCGGGTAATGATTTTTTACAAATTTACCCTAAGACAGCGCATCTGCTGTTCGCGTTTATCCACCCGAACACATTCCATTGCTATTTAAGGTCTTTCAGTTTGATTGAGGGGGGCTTATATTTTTTAACCAGTCGAGAATTTAGTATTTTTATTCTAAAATAGATCTTATAATATAGCTCCAATGAATGCTTTTCTTATGTGTTTTTCTGGCGGTGCATGTGTTCTCTTTAGCTTTATGCTTTTTTTCTATCCACATGCACAAAATGTAAAGGCTAACAGATGGCTTGCCCTATTTGTATTGCTGATGGGCAATTTGCTTTTAGAAGTTAGCCTTCGCGGATTTGCACTTCGATTTACTCGTTTCAGTATAGGGTTTAATGCTTTGCAATTTATGATGGCACCCAGTCTTTTGTTAAGCGCTCTTTACTTTGTAAAACCTACCAGAACTTTTGCAAAAAAAGACTTTTTACATTTCTTGCCCGCCTTGGCTTTTGTAGCGGCTGCATTACTTCTAGTTGAAGGTGGTACTGATCTGATGATCAAGAAACTATTTCCTATAGGCTCGGCGGATTTTCTGGTACGTGACCTATTGCCTTTGCAGCTGGTGCTATATATCATCTGTACTTACCTTACATTGATTCGCTATAAAAAGGCGGCCAAAACTGCGACTACTTTTGGCGAAAGCTTGACCTGGCTTCACCATTTTTTACTGGTTCTGAGTTTGGTGCTGCTATTTTGGATCAACGATGCTTTGATAGGAATAAATTTTATGCTCGAAACTATGCCTGTCGTATATACAGGTGCTATCTTTTTTATGGCTACTTTGTCTGGCCAGCAACATATTAGCCTGATATCCCAGAACACCGTTCCAACCGATATGATCGATGATCCACAGCCAAAACGGACGAAAAAGGAAGCACGAATAAGCCAGCCTATACTGGTCACTCTCGCAGCGGAACTAAATAAACAGATTGTTGAGCAACAGATTTATTTAGATAGTGAGTTGAGTCTTCCCATTTTGGCAGAGAAGCTTGGTATTAGTGTTCACGATGCTTCTTACCTAATCAATGAAGTCACTGGTTATAGTTTCTACAATTTCATCAATTGCCAACGTGTGGAACAGGCAAAAAAATTGCTGGTTTCTGGCGAGGCAGAAAGGCTAAATATGGTCGGAATAGCTTTTGCATCCGGTTTTAATTCAAAGACAGCATTCAATACCGCTTTTAAAAAATGGACTAATATGTCACCTATGCAGTATGTCAAAAGTTTGGACAAGCCATAAAGTATTTGGATCCAGAAAACACAATAAGACTATTTTAATATCCGCTGATGTAGATTTAAAAATCATTGAATACAGCGTCTTATAATCGACCTAAATTTTGCCTGGACATTTTTTACGATAACCTGTTTTTATTGAAACGTATTTTCAGGTCTAAGGCCCTTCAATTGTTTATTAATTATACGGATACTATCACGTAAAGCATTGTTTTGATCCCTCAGATCCTCAATCTGTTGCTGGATGTTTTCATCTCTTATTTTTGACCTTCCTTCTGGTGATGAGGCACGACCGCAGGCTGCTAAGGAAAGCAAAATTATAATGGCAAGTTTTTTCATGTTTTTTAGCTGATAGTTGGCGGAGTCCTAAAAAACTTACAAAGTAAATCTACTGCTGTAAGTTTTTGAACAGTTCCGCTACTTATAGGAAAATTAGAAAATATGAATCGAGCAATAGATAACGACCAAATCCTTACATTTAATAAAAAGTAGCGATGATGGATGAGAGACAGTTCTTAATACTTATTAATGAGCATCAAGGGATTATCCATAAAATATGTCGCTTATATCGCGATGTTCGCGAAGATCGGGAGGATCTTTTTCAGGAAATAACTTTTCAGCTCTGGAAATCCCATGATAGCTTTAAGAACAACTCGAAAATAAGCACCTGGATTTATCGCATTGCCCTGAATACTGCCATAGCTACATTCCGTAAAAAGAAACAAGATGTCGAATATCGTCCAACTTTGCCCGAAATGGCCGAAGAACAGCCGGATGAAGAACTTGCTTTACGCCAGGAGCGATTATTCAGCGCTTTAAAACAACTTGATGATGGAGACAAGGCGATCATTACCCTGTACCTTGAGGATTTGAGTTATCAACAGATCGCAGATATTATTGGCATAAGTGAAAATTATGTCGGTGTCAAACTCAATAGAATAAAAATCAAAATTCAGAACCTTCTAGCCTGTTAATTATGGAATTTAATGAACTAAAATCTACCTGGAATACGGTGAAAACACCCGAAATTTCTCCAAGGGAAATCCAAAAGATGTTATCAGAGAATAGACATCCTGTTTTAAAAAACATTAGGAAGCAATTAACCATAGAAATCATAGGTTGGTGTATTTTCCTGACATGCTACTATACGATGTTTGACGGCGACAGAAAACCTGTCTGGATCAATATATTGCTTGTTTTCTCAATCTTGTTGCCCATCATCCATAACCTTATGGGCTATCGTTTTGCAAAATATCTTGTCCAGGGTAGCAATATCCAGGAATCGTTGAAAAATTACCTGGCAAAGGTCAAGCGTTATGCCGCAATCTCCATTATTTCAAAGCAGCTGTTTCTGATCGGGCTTCTACTTTTTTTTACCTATGGACTAAGCTTTAATACAAATAAGTCTATTTCGCTGGTTATTATAGGTTTGCTGTTTATCATTCAACTTCTGCTCACCTTTAGGATATGGGCAAAACGTTTGGCTGGCTTGGAAAAGTCAATCAACTTGCTGAATTGATTGGCCTCTCCTCTTGGCTTTTTCGTTAAGGTTGGTATAATAGGCGATTGTCGATTTATCCTGTTGTGGTCAAATTTGACCTTATTTATACATAGATGATCAATTATATTTTGTAACTTCACCCTAGCCAATCACTAAAGATTGGAAATTAAGCACAAGCATATCTCCCGCGCACAAAATCACATGTCCCAGTCCGTTAAATTCGACAATGTAAATACATTGTTTTCTAAAGCTTTAAAGCAAAAAATCAATCATTATTTTATAAATTCAGCAAAGCAAAAAACGGGTAACCGAAGAATTTATTTGAAAGCTTCCATCCTATTGACGAGCTTTATCCTACTCTATATTCTTTTGGTATTCGTGCCGCTTCATTGGAGCATTGCGATCCTATTATGCGCCATTTTCGGGGCCAACCTCGCTGCGATTGGTTTCAATATTATGCACGATGCGGGCCACAATTCGTTTTCGGACAACAAGCGATTGAATACCGTCCTATCCTATTCACTCAATCTCTTGGGTGGCAACATCTATTTCTGGAAACTCAAACACAATATCGCCCATCATACCTATACCAATATCGACGGTGAAGATCATGATATCGAGGTTAAATTCATGCGCATACATCATGATCAAAAATTAAAAAAACATCACCGCTACCAGCGCTTTTACTTTCCGCTGTTATACGGTATCTCCTATCTCGCCTGGATTTTTTATCAGGATTACGAAAAATACTTCCGCGGCCGTATGGGCAATGATACGGAGCGTTTTCATTTTCCGGTCAGGGAGCGTATTATTTTTTGGGTTAGTAAGCTCATCCATTTTACGTTATTTGTGGTTGTTCCTATTATATTTGTCGGCTGGCTGCCTACGCTTCTCGGCCTATTGATTGCCGGTGTGGTCTGTGGAATGAGCCTGGCAACTGTATTCCAATTGGCCCATGTGGTTTCGGGAACAGAATTCAAGACCATCGAGGCCTCACGCGTGGATGAAGAATGGATGATCCATCAGATTCAGTCAACAGCTAACTTCGCTACCAAGAGCAAAGTATTGACCTGGTTGCTTGGAGGCCTTAATTTTCAGGTCGAACATCACTTGTTTCCAAAGATTAGCCATGTACATTACCCAGCGCTCAATCGTATTGTGAAACAAACCTGTAAGGAGTATAAATTACAATATAACGAATTTAAAACATTCTGGGCGGCTTTCCGGTCGCATATCGGCGTCATCCATGCGATGTCCAGATAATCTGAAAGCAATGCTGATGTAGTTCCGCGAGGCAATAATTGTCCGGCGGAGCCGATCAATTAAGCCTCTTGTTATTTGTTAAAAAGTGCGTATGCAATAACTGATTATTTCATACTTTTGTGTGAACCCAATAATTAGCTAATTTTTCAGAAACAAGCGCTATGCAATTTAACTTCACCTTTGATTCCAGTCCTTTTAAGACATTGATCGCTTTTCATAAGATTATCAAATCTTTTGAGGAAACGGCATCGTCCGAAGTTGAATTCCAGGCTACTTATGCTAAATCTTTGCTGGAAGAGATCAAAAAATATCCGGCACTGGTCAACGGAATTGAAAAAACCGAGGATTTACACCAATATGAGCCTATTATCAAAGTCCTTTTAGCAGATCTGTTCCCCAGATCACTGACGAAAAACGAAATAAAGGCCGTTACGATACCCTTCTATCTGTACACCTTCAATCATAGCGAACGCTTAGACAATATCCTCCGTGATGCCGGCGATCATTATGACTTTAGTTACCGCGATATCGCTCCGGACACCTATTATATTCTGAATTGCTGTATGATCATCAGTCAGTACTATGGTATAAAAGTGGATGCCATGGATACACCGATATTCTTGGATATTCCGGATAAAAATAATATCATGCATCATTACCGGGTACTGTTCAATGCCGATTTTATGGATATTATTCCGACAGATCGTGCATTGGAGCTTTCCGAAACGGACATTATTGAGCTGATTGACAATTTTTCAGATATCGCCCTATGGAAATCCAAATTCCCTGAGCAAAGCTGGATTCTGAAAGGTTTCGCCATTATGACCCTTTTTGATGCGACGACGGAGAATGCCGTGTCAAGCTTCAAAAGTAATTTACTACGTGAAGACAAGGCGGCTCAGATGGAAGAAATTCAGGATATTTTCAGATCCATTTACAAAATAGACGATCTACGGATCGGATTGACCTCCTTTGAAAAAGTCAGGGAAGAGTTTAATTTGAGAATCGTTGAAAAACAGTTGTACAGCCATCTGCTTTACGATTCCACCATAGCCGAATGTCAGGAGATGCTCTGTAATGAAACGTTGGAAAATATGCTTAAAAAGGAAGAGCTGCTGGTTGTTCCGGACATCGATAAATTACCTACAGTAGACCCGAAAAAAGCATTTTTTATCAACAAGCTCAAACAGCAGCATGTGAAGAGCTTTATCTTTGTCCCCTTGATACAGGATGACAAAGTACTCGGTATATTGGAGATGTCCTCCTCCAAGGTGCGCGCACTGAATTCGGTCAATGCCAATAAACTCGACGTTGTTTTACCTTTTATAAAAGACAAAGTATCCAAGGCATTTTCTGAAACAGAGAACCAGATTGAAGCGATCATCCAAAAAGAATATACCTCGATTCATCCCAGTGTCAAATGGCGCTTTCAGGAAGAGGCAATCCATTACCTCAATGATAGAGCTTTTGGAAAGGATTATACCTTACAGGAGATCGTCTTTGAACATGTGTATCCGCTCTATGGCCAGATTGACGTACAGGGCTCTTCGGAATCCAGAAATCAAGCGATTAAGCAGGATCTGATCAATCAGGCAACAGACCTGATCGCGCTTTTCACTGCGATAAACGAGCAGCATAGCTTGCCCCTGTTTGAGCAGAAGGTCTTTGACTTGGAGCGGAATCTGGAAACACTTGACCATTCACTTTCCACCGATACCGAACAGGTTATCCTGGATCATTTTAATCTGGATGTACATCCCATTCTGGACAACTTTCGGAAAAGCAATAAAACTAGCCCCATCGTTGCGGCTATTGATGCCTATTTCGATCGAATAAACCCAGCCCTGGGCGGATTTTATGAGGCACGTCAGGATTACGACAATTCGATCACCCTGATCAATAAAAAGCTGGTCACGATCCTCGACGAAAAGCAAGTCGAGGCACAGGACTATTTCCCGCATTATTACGAGCGCTATAAAACAGATGGCATCGAGCATAACCTTTATATCGGAGCTTCCATTGCGCCGGATAAAAACTTTGAACTCTATTATCTCAAAAATTTGCGCTTGTGGCAATTGCAGGTCATGTGCGAAATGGAAAGTCAGTTTAGAGTGCTGCAGCCAACACTACCGCACCAGCTGGAGGTGGCTTCGCTGATACTGGTCTTTGCAACACCGATTTCCATCCGTTTCAAAATGGATGAAAAACAGTTTGATGTCGACGGATCCTACAATGTACGTTATGAAATCGCGAAAAAACGTATTGACAAAGCGAAGATCAAAGGCTCGACAGAGCGTATTACCCAGAAAGGAAAATTGGTCATTGTCTATTCACATGTTCATGAAGAGACGGAGTACTTGGGGTACATCAACTTGCTTCAACACAAAGGTTTATTGAATGACGATATCGAAAAATTTGAAGTTGAGGATTTGCAGGGACTGATTGGTCTTAAGGCCATTCGCGTTGGATTTAAAGTGCAGGATAATAGATAAACGCGGTTATTTGTTATGAAACGTAGTTTTTATTTCAGTTCTTCAATCTCTTTCACAGTAAGCCCAGTGCCCTTAGCAATGTCTTCTAATGGCAAGCCCATTTTTTTAAACTCCAAAGCGATCGCAATAGCTTCCTCACGTTTTCCTTTTTCAAGGCCTTCTTTTTTTGCCTTGTCTAATAAATATTCATTAGTACCCATGACAGTGTTTCTCCCTAATTTTTGCTTTAGTTCTTCCTCAAATATACTCAAATTAATTTCATCTTCAAAACGAACATAGTACATGAGGAAGTCATAAATTCCCTTACGCGTCTTTCTATCCATGTCTCTGCTTATCATTTCATTGTACAGATCATGCTTAATACTCTTTAATTCCTGGTCATTTATTCTCCTATTTATTATGGCCAATAGCGTAGTGAGTACTACAACTGAAAAGGGGTTTTGATTAGCACGTAACTCGGACTCATTTTGATCCAGTATTTTGTAACTATTGAATGAGTAGCTAATTCGAGTACCCACAAACTCTTGCAAATAGAAATATGGCCTATAATCACAATTGTCATCTGCCAAAATCGCAATTGCTGTGATGGGAACTTGATACTTGTCGAATATCTTGTAAAAATAGCGGAACATACGTTCGGCCAGGTCTCCTTTTCCTTTTCGAGATTGAACTTCGATATGGCATAACACAAATTTTTCGCTTCCATCTTTAAGATAAACCTTGACAAGCTTGTCAACAAAACGTACTCCCTTTCCATTTGGTTCGGGTGGAAATAAACTTTCAAACTCTTTGTCAAGGTAATCAAACGGCCTAGATAGATCGAATATGTCATTTGCTTTAACAAAGAAAAAGCGTAGAAAATGTATAAAGGTCTGTTCTAAAATAGATTTCCAAAGCAGGTCATCCGTGCGATTTGAAAACTTTGTCATAACTCTGGTTATTAATCAGTTAACAAATATACGGATAGTAAATATAAAATGCTAATAATTTTAGTGTTGTGTATTTGTATTGAGACGCCTCATAGGTATGATTCCCTATGAGAGTGATATCCTTCGGTCTTGTTATTTCTTATGTACATTGATTTTTAATTCCAGTGAAAAGCTACAGGTACTTTTTGTAATCCACTGTCACATCGTTATTCACTTTTAGTCCGGGGGTGCTCCGGCCCTGATCGATGATTCTATTGAGTTCTTTGGTCATTTTCTCCACCATTGATGGGTACTTTGCTTTCAAATTATTGTTTTCTGAAATATCTGCCGATAGGTTGTACAGCTGAACAGCGGGCATATTGAGCTGTTTGGCTTTGTTTTCATCGGGGGCGCTCCAGCCACCGGATCCATAGGAAAGCGCCAGTTTCCAATTTGCGTGACGGATTGAAAAGTTTCCAGAAATAGAATGGAGTATCGTGTATTTACGCCGATAACCTTTTGCACCCTTAAATAGTGGCAATAGACTAAAACTATCTTCGCCTTCGTTGGCTGCCAATTTTTGGTTGGTCAATGCAGCAGCGGTTGCCATAAAATCAGTCAAGGATATGGTGGCTTCACTTACTGCCCCGGCACGGATCATCGCCGGCCATTTGGCAATAAAGGGAACACGGTGACCGCCTTCATATATATCGGCTTTATTTCCCCGAAAAATATAGTTCGCCAAATGTCCTTTTTGTTTAAGCTGCTCTAAGTTGGCGGCTGGTGCAGCACCATTGTCGCTAGTGAAAATAATCAGCGTGTTTTGTGTTAGTCCAGCCTTTTCAACAGCCTGTACGAGCTGGCCCACCACAGCGTCGGTCATTAACACAAAATCACCATAAGGAGTAGTTCCAGTTTTTCCGATATAGTCAGCTGTAGGGAGAATGGGTGTATGAGGCGAAGGAAGTGCAAAATAGAGAAAAAATGGCTTCTTACCCTTTTGTTGTTCACCGATATAGTCCACAGCCTTCTGCGTCAGATGCGGCAATACCTCAGCATGCTTGAAATCATTGCCAATAGGCCCTTCACGCCAGAACGCCGGGCCAGGGCTTGCTGCAATGCTATCTATTGCAGTAGCAGTAACCTTGTTGTTCTCGATGTATACGTAGGGTGGAATATCCAAGGAGGCTGTGATCCCATAAAAATAATCAAATCCGTGGGAGGTCGGTCCGTCTAGGATAGTTTTCATCAGATCAACATTACCTGTAGCATCTTTCTGCCAGCCGAGTCCCAGGTGCCATTTCCCTATGACAGCAGTATGATAACCATTTTTCTTTAACAGTGAAGCTACGGTAACGCGTTCTTTCGCAATAAGTGGTGGATCATAACTCCATAATACGCCATCTTGCAGGGAGGTCCGCCAGTTGTATCGTCCTGTGAGTATACTGTAACGCGAAGGTGTGCAGACGGAAGATGAGGTATGTGCATCGGTAAATACCATCCCTGCAGCGGCCAGCTGATCCAAATGGATTGTTTTGATTTTAGAATTTTTGTTTAAGGAACTTAGATCGCCATAACCCAGGTCATCAGCCAGTATATAAATAATATTCGGTGTATTCTGGGCGAATAGTGATGTGCAAATCAATAGGGCCGCAATTGCGAGAAGGTTTTTCTTCATTTCTTGCTTTTAATCTTTATTTAATCGCTTTGAAATTAACTCAATTGTTGAAGTTTGTATATGAAAGGAGTTGGACAGCTCTTTCCATTTATCCAAGGCATTTTTTGTTTGTTCGATGCTATCTTCTATCAATTGTTTGGATAGTTTTGCTCCCAGCCCGAGTTTTCGCAAATGGCTGATTGTGGGCTTGGTGCCTTCACCCATTACCATTGTACTCTGCTCGCCATTCGGCCCACTGGAAAATGTAAGGTCATAGGCGGGCGCAAGTTTCCATTCGCCATATTCGTCCATTAAAAAGCTGAAGTTCTTAGCGTGATCATCTCTATTGTGCGCCAATACGTTAAAGACGGCGAGGCGAAACATTTTTTCTATTTCTCGGACATCTTTTGTGAGTGCGCCCGTTAAATTGAGCAAATCTTCATAATCTAATGCTGGTGTTCTGAAATCACTATGCAATAATCCACTTGCGGTATGCATATGTAGGCGCCGATTACCATCCCTATCAAAACGTTTAACGGCAAAATATCCAGCTCCTTTTTGCGAAGGTAACAAATGTACCTCAGGCATTAAAATACCTGCTTCTTTCGCCATCAATGCATAAACATATTCAATGGCGCCAGCATCATGGCCATCTTGGCTGTTCGGGAATTTAACAAGCCAATGTTCAAACTCCATATCGAGCTGCTTGGCGCCATAGACGATATGCTGTCTCTTCCCATCAAGACCAATCAATGCTTTCGGGCGAGCCCCTGCGGATGAGCCGTTCAAGGCCAGTAACTCCTCAATTACATCTTCAGAAGTTCCTCTTAATACTTCCTGAGTTTGTTCTGCTAAAGCGTCAAGATCAATGAAATCATTAGCGTCGTCAGGACTATGATCAGGCTCATAAATCAAAGCTCCCATACCAAACCGTCCGACATGAGCCAAGCGATCCAGTGGCGAAAGATGAGCAGGCAATATGCCTTTTGATCTTGCTGAACGGTCGAAAAGCAATCGTCCCCATCCATCGGGTAGGCTATCGCTAAAGACTCCGGCCAAGCCTTCAAAAGGTTGGCGCGGAAGCGCGACAACGCCCGTTTGCAAAGGCAAGCGGAACGGTGAGATCTCCAAACCTTTCTGTAAGAACTCCATATCGTATTCATAATAGATAACCCCGTCTCGAATGGCTAAACGTCCTACGCGCTGGATTTCAGCTCCGAAATCCAATCCGACCTTAACTTCTACAGTTGGATAATTCATTGCTTACTTCCTCTTTTCCGTGATATTTGCGTTGTATCTTTCAAAACATCATCAATCGATGTAAAGTTCGGCTTTACTGGTTTTAGCTCATTAAGGATATCTTCTATCCCACCGACAACCATTAAAAGTTTCAAAAAGGACTCCAGTGAAATAACCCCTGTTTGTTCAAATTTTCGTAAAGTAGCCAAGGGAACCCCCGATCGTTTAGATAAACCAGCCTGTGTCAATTCCATGGAAAGACGCCTGTCCCGAACGTTGTTGGCTAATTTCTGCTGCGCTTTAGAGATAGATATAAGTGATATCATAATAGTACTTATTAGTAAATAATAGTAGTTACTAATATTATTGTAGTACAAATATAATAAAATATGTTGATGAAATAAATACCTAAGCGGGCGATATGCTATTGATTTACCTAAATATTGGATAATAGGACAAATGGAGGGATTTATAGGTACTTATATGCCGAAAATGGTCACAATTCGGGTGAAGTTACTTATTCCCGTTTTTTCAATGACAATCAATATCTTTTTAAAGGGCCTGAAGAGATGAAAAATGAATATGACGTCGTGGCCTGGTACAATATTAAATACGTATTCGTTAAAAAGAAATAGCCTATTAGAATAGGCTCTTCAACTGATTTTTATAGGTCCGGCCCAGTGGCAGCTTCTCCCCGTCCTTCAAATGTACATAAGCCATATCGTATGAGGTAATATGGGCACCCAGGACAATATAGGATTTATGAATACGGATAAAACCGAGGTCACGGTATTTTTCTTCAAAGTTTGACATGCGATCAAGGATCATATATTTTTTAAAAGGCGTAACAAGCACTATATACTCGCCACATCCCTGCACCCATCGGACATCCGCCAGCAAGATCTTGTTCATGATATAATCCGATTTAAACATGATGTATTCTTCCTTTTTCTTTTTTTCCATCGAATCACGGAATTGTAGGAAATCCTTTGCTTTTAAAATCGCTTTGTTAAAGCCCGCAAAATCCACCGGTTTGACCAGGTAATGGATCACATCCAATTCGAAGGCCTTTACAGCATATTGGGTTTCCATTGTCAGAAAGATACACAGGGGCTTATACGGTAAGTTCAATAAGAGATCAATACCATTGATAAAAGGCATATTGATATCCAGGATAACGAGATCTACGGGGTTCTTTGTGAGATAGTCTAACGCGTCCTTTGGGTGCTGAAATAGCGCTACGAGCTCCACATCCGCTATTTGACTGCAGTAGTGCTCAATAAGCTCCAATGCCGGGTATTCGTCATCAACCCCTACTATGCTCAATTTTGCCATAAATATTCAATTTGTAAGCTAGTCTGGTAGCTATTGTCTTCACGTAGACCAGTCCTAAAAGTAAATTTCTCCGGATAGTATTTTTCCAGTAGCGAAAGAATTGCTGTATTCCCCAACCCACTATCCGTTAGGTTATCCGACAAATTCTTGTGTTCAGCCACGGAGTTCTCGACCTCAAACAAAAACTCACGCTCTCCTATGGTATACCTGATTGTGATGAAGCTGTCAGCCTCTATACCAAGAGCACTGTGCTTGAGCGCATTTTCAAATATGGTCAGGAAAATTGCTGGTGGAATCTCAATAAGCTCCAGCGCTTCCTCCTGCCGCAGGTCAAAGCGGATGTTAAGCTGATTATTGTAGCGGAGCTGATACAGGTCGATCAGGGAGACAATCGATGCAAATTCCCGGGCGATGCTTATCTTGGTTTTATTGGTATCATAGATCACATATTGTAGCAGCTTACTGAGCTGTAGTATAGATGCTGAGGTGTTTTCAGCTGAACGAATGCTTCCCGAATAAATATTGTTCAGGATATTGAATAAGAAGTGCGGGTTTAATTTGGATTTAAGCAGATCCAGGTGCAACTTTTCTTTTTCCTCACCGAGATCTTCGTAATCCTTTTCGATCAGAAATTTATCTTTTGTGATCCCCAAAAATGATGCAACCAGGATAACAATACCCTGTACAATATATACATTGAACAGAAAGGTTGTATTGGAAAGGTTGTGATCAAAACGAACGTCGAAGACTGCCGGTTCCAACAAAATCCGAAAGAGGCTTGATACCAAAAAACAGATCAGCGAATAGAGAATAAATTTGGGGTATTTATTGGCGAGATAAAATTGTGGAACAAGATAAAAATAGACCAGATAATAGATCCCTACATTGAAAAGAAAGACGACCAGCACCCCCCAGATCAATTCCGGCATATCCAGAAAGTAATTTTCTGTAAAGATCGTCAGCAACAAAAACACCGATAGGAAAAAGATATGTTGCAGTTTCACCAAAAGCCCCCAATGCGACTGCATCAGTTTTTCGAGAATCCTGGAATTCAGCAAGATTCTAAAAACCAATAATAAAAAGACAATATTTACAACCAACAGCATTGTTTATCCTGGATTTCGACTCAATCAAATATAAGATCTTTTTGGGAGGTCAAACTGCAGTTTACTGATAAAAACTGTCGTTGATTGAAAAATAAAATTATCAAATCCGCTTATAAATATATTTGGGTGAAAGGGATACCAATATAAACTTACATGAGCATCAAGATATTTTTTATGTCCATCATTTTGCTGGCCTTTAGTCCGCTGGCGTATGCGCAGCGCAGTGATACCTATAATATGTGGTTTCAATACCTGTTATCCGCCAAACTGACGGACAAGAGTACCCTTACGGCCCTGTCGCAATATCGTTCCTTTGATTTGGCTTATGACACGCGCCTGTTTTTGGTCTCGGCTTACGTGGATTATGAGGTTGCTGATGATGTTAGACCTGCATTGGGTGCGATGTTTCTCACCTTGAATTCCTATAAAGCAGACGGTGGAAAAAGAACACGCTACGAAAAAAGACCCTTTCAGCAAGTCAGTTTAGGCGGAAATATCGGGCGCACGTCGGTTTCGCACCGTTTTCGGTTTGAAGAACGTTTTATCAACAACCCCAATGAGTTTGTGCTCCGCCTACGTTACCTGATTTCATTGCGGATCCCTTTTAACAAAGCTGGCCAACCCGAACAATACTATGGCATTCTTAAGAATGAGATCCGGATGAATGCCAAAAAAGATGAACCCTTTGACAGCAATCGCCTGACGGCAGGCTTCGGCCGGAAACTGGGTAAAAATGCCGCTGTCGAAATTGCCTGGATCAATCAGGTAGAGACGGGCAGACCCAGCAACTATGCCTATGTCGGCTACAGAAACAATTTCGATTGGAGAAAAAATAAATAATAACATAAACATTCTTAGCTATGCTTACATTCCTCGGTTTTTTGATGATCGTCATTTTTATGCTCTTGATTATGCTCAAGAAAATGACACCGATTACCGCCTTAGTCATTATTCCGGTCTCGGTAGCACTACTTGCGGGCTTTGGGTCCGATCTTGGTGAAATGATGAAAAATGGTGTAAAGGAAATCGCGTTGACCGGTGTCATGCTGCTATTTGCCATTCTATATTTTAGCTTAATGATAGATACGGGGCTTTTTGAACCGCTGGTTAATATCATATTAAAGGCGGTTGGGGATAATCCCGTCAAAACCACCCTTGGTACAGCGATATTAACTACCCTGGTTTCGCTCGATGGCGACGGCTCCTCCACCTATATTATTGTGGTTGCGGCCATGTTGCCCTTATACAAAAAACAGGGCATCAACCCATTGGTGCTTACCTGCATAGTGATGCTTTCTGGTGGTATTATGAATATCCTTCCCTGGGGCGGCCCTACCGCTCGAGTAATGAGTTCGCTCAAACTTGGGCATACCGAAATCTTTGTTCCTATGATTCCTATTATGGCGATAGGCATTTGCTGGGTGTTAGTTGTGGCCTATATTTTAGGCGTAAAGGAAAAGGGGCGCATTGCCAAACAAGGTAAATTCAAGAAATACACAAGCACAGGCATCGCCGGCGATCTGGATCCGACGCTACTTCGGCCCAAATTAATCTGGATCAACCTCCTGCTTACCCTTATCCTGCTCGTGGTTATGATTCTGGATATCGCCCCGTTGGGCATCGCCTTTATGGTGGCATTCTGTATCGCTTCAGTCATCAACTATCCTAAATTAAAAGATCAGCAAAAAATAATGGCAAAACATGCCGGCAATGCGTTATCGGTTGCGGGCATGATCTTTGGAGCCGGTATTTTCACAGGGATCCTCAATGGCACAGGAATTATGCAGGCCATGGGCAATAGTATGATTGGCATTGTTCCAAAAGGCTGGGGCATGCACCTGAGTATTATAACCGCGATTTTCAGCGTGCCGCTCACCTTTTTTCTGACGAATGATGCCTATTATTTTGGTATTCTGCCTATTGTCGCCGCAACAGGTCATAAACTGGGAATCCCAGCTGATATACTGGGGCGTGCTAGTCTTGTCGGTCAGGCCTCTCACCTGCTGAGCCCGCTGGTTCCTTCCACCTATTTATTGGTGTCACTCGCGGGTGTAGATTATGCAGACCATCTCCGGTACACGTTAAAATGGGCCATAGGATCCTCGCTTGTTATGTTATTGGCTGCCGTCATGCTGGGCACTATTTAACCCTACAATCTGAGATAATTTCATTATATTTCACTAGTAAAATAAAGACTTAGATAGCGCGATTTTCAGATGAACCTCTTTTATGCAAGGCAAACTTTTACTGGCCCCTACCTCAAAAATCTAACATTATACGTGTTTTTAGCATTGATTGCCGGTGTTGCCATGGGGTATTTTGCACCAGAGGTAAGCCGCGCACTTGGTGGTGTAAGCCGTTACTTTTTCATGATCCTGGAGATGCTTATCCTTCCCGTTATTTTTATGGCGGTGACCCATGGTATCTGTCAACTCGCAGACCTCAGCAATGCGCGTCGGATTGTATGGCAGGTGCTGCTTTATTTTATAACAATCAGTACGATCGCCATTGCATTGGGTTTTTTCTTTGGCTTTATTATTCAGCCTGGTGCTGACACCGGGATTCGTCTTGCAGCAGGCAGTCCCTCACTGCCCGATCAATTTGAATTGGATGATCAGCAATTACATACCTTTTTATACGTCAACAGGCACGGTATCTTTCTCAGTTTTTCCATTATCGTGGGAATACTGATGAATTTTTCAAAAAGAAGAACCCGCTTTCTGAACGTACTCGACCAGGGACAGCAGCTGTTTTATACCTTTATTAAATACCTCTATTTTATTTTGCCCTTGATTATCCTCTGTAATATCGCTTATGGGGTAGCGGTGTATGGTGTAGATACTTTATTGCCGCTGAGCAAGGTTGTGGCCACCGTATACCTGGCAGATATTGTATTTATCGTGGTTGTACTCGGGTTGATCTCCTATGTGTTGAAATTTGATCTGCTCCGCTTTTTGGTCAACATCAAAGAGGAAATCCTGCTTGTGATCACGACTTCTTCGTCAAAAGCCGCATTTCCGCTTATTTTTGAGAAATTGGAATCCGAAGGCTATAGCCGTAAAATCTTACGGTTTGTGATTCCCTTGGGCTATAATTTTAATCTTGCTGGCGCATGCATCTACCTCGCTGTGGCCTGCTGTTTTCTAGTGCAGTTTTACCAGATTCCACTGGATTTTGGCGACTATCTGTTGTTGTTTGTTATTATCACTTTTACGTCCAAGACCGCTTCGGGCGTGCCCGGTTCCGGATTTCTGGCACTTATATTCACACTCAATAAATTCGGGAAGATTCCATTAACAGATATTGCCCTACTCTATAGCGTGGACCGTTTTATGAATGAAGCCCGGTCGGTCACCAACTTTATTAGTATTGCCGTTGCCGGAGCGAGTATCTCCAAGATAGCCCAGCGCCGCCAGTAAAGTTGTTTTCATAAAAAAGGAGTGATGGCGCGCCCGCCAATCACTCCCAACTAAACCACCACCAAATAAACATATATTAAATAAACGCAGTCTTTTTAGGTTTCTACTCAAAGGCGTTTAATTCCCCAAAACCGCCAGCATATTGTCCATAAGCGGTCAGTGTAAAGCGGAAATAACGCGCTTGCACCGGCGCATAGAAACTGATATTCCGAAGTTGGGGATTAGCCGCTGTACCTGCAGGCATACTGCCCGTATAAGAGCCTTGTACGGTCCAGTTGACCCCATCATTGCTGCTGGCCACACGCATCGCTGTAGGCGCCGAAATATACGTTGAACCAAAGTAATCCCAATATCGTGGCGTAAAGGTAAATCCGCTTATATTTTTCTGGTTTTGCATATCCACCGTAAAGGTAACCGCTGGCGCTGTGCCAAAGGCCAATGCCGAATGCCAGCCGGTCGCCGCATTGTTATCAAACACCAATGCCGGTGCCCCCGGAGCATAGTCGTTGTCCGTGGAACTGGCTGTTGCCGTCCAGGCCGTCCGGTCTACCCGATTGCCCACAGGTGCGGGATTGGCTGGATTGATATTCTGCAATTGTACATCCACTGAAAGGTAAGCAAGACCTAGGGTTTCATGCGGTGCTACTGGCCCTTCGTCTGCAATACCCAGAGGCAACAGATAACTACGGCCCGGCACAAAACTCGTGGTATTGCGCAGTGCCAACGCAAATGGTGTTGCAGCATTGAGGCTTCCGCTGGCAATGGAAACGCTGGCCGGACTGAAAGCAAAGCTGTTCGCCGGAAAAGCCACATAATTTGTTTGGTTGGCCTGATTATATCCCGCCAGCAGATCCTGCCGATCCCGTAGCGCCACAATCAGTGCCTGACCAAAGGCTGTATTTACGCCCGCTGTCAGATTTAAATTACCGCTGATTACATCACCAGTGGGTGTACGGTTGATCACAATCGGTATGACACGGTTGCTGGGCGCGCCATTGAGCTGTGTGGTGATCTGGTTAAATCGTACCCGCAAATACATGACCTGCCTGTTGCTGCTCAAAGGAAGACCGGAATTTGTACTGGCCAGGCGTATTGGCACCACATACTGCTTGCTGAAGTCCAGATTGCTCGTTTGTCCCAATGTGATGTGCAATGAGTCAACGGAACGTTCCTGCCCGGCAGGAATACGGACCTGACCGGTGTTTGTTAACACAAAAGCATCAGCAGGAAAAGCCGGAGACTGCGTCTTATTTGCCAGATCATATGCGGAAAGCAGTGAGGTGTCTATGGCTGCTGTGACCTGTACTTCCCGGTCAAAGGCCCGTGTCAATAATACCGGAAAAGCTGTCCCCGCTCCCGCGAGCACATTGCTGCGCGCCGTGACATAGCTGGCGTCAGCAGTATTATAGGTAGCACCGGTAGGCATATAAATAATCAAGTCCTCTGGTGTACTCATATTATCCTTACTGCAACTGACTATTGCGCAGACCAGGATTATCCAGCCTATACTGCGTACAATTGAGGTACGCAGTTTATTTAAATATCTTTTCATACGATCTCTTATCTATCGTTAATAATTATTTATTGTCTAAACGCCTACTCGCAACGTACATTGGGCACCCATTGAATTGTGCTGGCAGCAACCGCATCGCGGTTGTGGCCACTGATATCACGTACGGTCCTTCCCTCCGCTGCATTAAATTTCCAGTAGCCAATTAGCCCCGCACTGGCCGGGTCTATACCACATTTTCCATTGCTAACCTCAGCCTGCGTCAATGCTCTGGACCAAATACGCGCTTCACTAATAGCACCATTTAATCCGCGACCCCGGGCCGAACGCCCAAAGTGAAAACCGTCCTCCCACATATTTGTCAGATCCACGGTTCGACTCGCCGTTGTCGTCGCCAGAAGTACCCCATCGACATAAACTTTGAGTTGGCTGCCGTCATAAACTGCCGCAATATGGTACCAAGTTCCGGTGTTAAACGTAAAATTCACATTTGTGGAAGTTGGGCCCCCCGATACCTGTAGCTGATTGGGCTGGACAGTCACATCTCCAAAACGCAACAGGAAGGTTTCCTCGATGCCCATAATGCTGCTGATAAAGGGTGAGCCCGCCTGAAAACGATTGACCATGATCCGCGTCTCCATCGTAATAGCTGGCATAGCCTTTAATGCATCATTATTCTGTGAGAAATCCACTTTAAAATAATTACCGTTAAGTGATGCTGCCGTAGTAATTGTCACCTGATTGATAATCAGGTAAAGTGTTCTGGAAGATTCTATTAGTGGTATTCCGGATACATTACGAACCGTAACCGGCATCATATAGGCTTTGCCGACCTCAAAAAGCTCGGTTCCATTCACTCGGAGGCTGACTGCATCGGACACGGTCATGCCGGGTTGTATCTGTACTTCATTGGCAGACAGTGCATAAGATCCCTGTGGAAGCGCCTGATAGGCTGTGCCAAAACGCTGATTGTAGGCTGCAATTAATGTGGTATCTACCGCTATTTGCGCTGTCACCGCCCGTGCAGTGGGCTGTGTGGCTGTGACCGTGAAAGCCTGTGCTCCACCGGTATTATCTACCGTCAGCCTTGCTGTGTTATTGACTTCCGCTAAGGTTAAATAAACACTGTTTGTATTGACTTCATCGCTTTTACAGGCAAACAATAGACTGCCCATTAAAAAACTGAATAGCCAACTATATATTCTTTTTTTCATGATATTACCTCCTTCAATTAACGTACTGCGGGATTCATAATCTGTATGGCCTGTCGGGTCCATTTATAATCTGGATTATTCGGATATTCATATTCGGTATGGTAGCTTCCAATGCCGCCCTTAGGCCCTTCTGTCGGATTCCAATACGCAAAGCCCAGCAGCGAGGGGATCGTGCCCAGTCGTGGATCGGTAAAATTTACACCGCCATCCCGCCACCAATTTTCAAAATTTTCACAGGGCACAAATTTATGTGGCGGGCACTCACCAAGTCCATAGTTCAGCAGTCTGCCCTGGAGAACCGAGGGTGAACTCGAACCATAGGCCTGTTGCATAAAATAATTGTAATAGGGTGCCACACCGGGATGACTGTATCCATCAATAATCAGTAGCTTGTCGGTCCCCGATGCCGGGCCAAGATATTTTCCTAAGGCCTGAAACAGCCGCAATACATGTGGGTTGTTGCCATTTACGGCATAACGGTTTCCAAAAAAGGAATTGACTTCTGCAAGTTCCCCAGGTTCATAATCTAGGTCAAATCCGTCAATATTATATAAAGCAATTGTATCGGCAATGGCTTTTGCGACATTATCTATCGCTTGCATGACATTTGTTTCAACCAATTCAGGATCATTCTGCCGCATAATCCGTTCCACGCCACTGCCAAAACTTGTGATGACAAATCGTGTTCCTTTTTGTTGCCGTATCCGTTGCATGGTCTCAAAATTGTGTGAGCCAATGGGTGGCATACCACCCCAAAATGCAACGATGTCTACACTGTCGGGAATCTGGTCTATTACACTGACCGTCTCCGGGCTCCCCGGCGTCCCAAGTCCACCCCACCAGCCGAAGTAGATCTGATGGTCGCTGCGCTTGTATGCCCGTAAGTTTTCGTAATATTCATCACTTCCGACAGGAACCAGTTTTGTGACCGGCTCCGGCACCGGGATATTCTGCTTTTCGCAGGCAGCAAGCAAAGCAGTGCCGGCAAAAAGACAAGTATATAGCAGATTTTTAATTGTTTTCATTGTGTTTTCAATTTTTGTTTACACCTCTATTCCGGACAGCGGATCCCAGTGACCCACAGCGGGGTCCCATTGACTGTTCCCGTATGTCCATGCCCCGTCGCGTCAGCGATCGTATTCCCTTGGCCAGCATCAAACTTCCAGTAGCCATATAAGCCATCCGATTGCGGATTTACAGCACACATATTATTCAAAAGCTGAATGCCCGTGCGCGCCTGCGTCCAGAAACGCAATTCCTGTACTTGAATGGGGTTGCCATTGGCGCCAAAAAACATCTGGTTGAGATTAAAAGTACTTCCCGGAGGTGCTACTGTAGCAGCATCTTCGACACCGTTGACATAAATGCGAAAGCTGTTGGCCTGCCCGTCAAATACATAAGCAATATGGTACCATTGATTGACCGAAAAACGAGTCCGGGATGCCGGTTGTACACCTTTATATTTGATCTGCAGCTGATCGGGTGATATCACGACATCACCAAAACGGGAATAGATCTCATCCGGATAAGCTGCAAAGAGTGTCATATTATTGCGGAATGGTCCGCTTGTCACGCGTACCCGCATTTCTACGGTAAAAGCGTTCAGGTTACTAATCGGATCCGGAATGGCAAAACTGACACCATTGGCCTGCGACAAGTCCAGGGCTGGATTCACCAGCACTTGCTGGATCTGTGCATAAAGCACTTTGGAACTCTCCAGAATCGGAAAGTCATTTGAAGAAACACTTGCTACTTCAATAGGGACCAAATATTGTGTACCGACTTCAACGGCTCCCGCCAATGGGAGTATCTCAATCTGTATTGCGTCTGATACACTTGAGCCACGACGGATAGCTGCCTGAGTAGCACTCAACCGTATAAGCTGGGCGGGCAATGCCTTGAAATCTGTGCCGTTCTGTGCATTATAGCTGTCCACCAGCGCCGGATTGATACGAAAAATGACATCCAAGTCCTGATTGACGACCGCGGAGGCACTTGCCGTTACAGACAAGGAACCACCGGTATTATCCACGGACAATCCCACAAAAGGGTTAACCTGTGCACGGGTGATGTATATTCCACGCTGCTCCACAGCTGATTTCCGGCATCCTGCCAGCAAGCAACAGAGCAAGCCAAACAGGACGAAAGGAATCTTTTTTATCCAATATTTTTTCATAACCATAGTCTATTAAATAATCAATCGTCCATTACCTCGGTTTGGCATCCCACCAGACCCGCGTACCGCCATTATCGGGTCCCCCGAGCAAGGTCAATGCTCGCGCGACCTGTGCACCGTTCTCCTGATATTGTTGTAAGGGATAAGGCAAGCGGCGGACCTGTACGGTACTATTGACTGTTCCACCGCTCCGGTTGAGCGCTATGGGAAATAACCTCGGAAAATCCGTGCGTCTGAATTCTGCCCAGGCTTCCTGTCCATTGGGGTACATGGCGATCCATTTTTGGGTGATGATACGCTCGAGATTGGTATTAAAGTTATCCGCCTCATTCCATCGAATGGTACTGCCGCCCAAGGAAGCCGTACTGTAGGCACTGCCCGGCGCATAGTCGGTATAATTTGCCGGTCTTGCCGTCGCATTGGACAGATAACCTGTAGGCATCGCTACCCCTAACTCCGCAAAAGAGAGCTGAACAGCAGTTTCGTACAAGGACTGCGCATTGCCCCCCATGTTCCAGCCCCGCAATGCACCTTCAGCACGGAGAAAATAAACTTCAGATGCCCGCATCCAGGGCAAGCCTGTGTCGTTGGTCACATTCAGCTGTGAAAAGGGCTGATACACCGCCGGCACCACATTGATGCCTGTACGCACTCCTACATATTCATTGGGACGTACAGTGGAAGTTGCGAAGAATACCCCGATCCGCGGATCGCCATAACCACGTAAATAGGAATCCATGGATGCGCCCATCCGTGCTTCATTGTAATCCTGGGTTAAGGTGCGTAAGGGATTTTTGAAATTTAATCCCGCCGCCGGCTTTTGTATGGCCGCATCCCCCACAGCTGTTAAGAGGCCTGCAGGATGGCTGACCGCCTCTTCGGCAAAGCGTTTGGCATTCGCCGGATCGACATAAGCCATCCGAATCGCTAAACGCAGTTTCAATGAATTGGCATATTTTGCCCATTGCAGGTAGTTGCCCGCATAAATCTGGTCGTATGGTGCCAGCGGTGTCCCCGCTGCTGCCCCACGTTGATGCAGCAGATTTGCCGCACGTCCCAGTTCGCCGATAAAAGTTCGGTATAGACTTTCCTGGCTGTCGTATGCCGGGGTGAAGGTGCCTGTCGGGATCTGCGAATAAGGAACAGGACCATAACTATCGGTCATGCGTACCATGCCTGTGATCTTGATCAGCTGTGCAACAGAAAACTGCAGGGAATCACCCGAGAGTGTTGTTGCCTCCTGGACCTGCTTCCAGGCATTGAGCAACCGGCCCGTCAGGTTAAACTGCTCGTTCACCCAGGTCAGGTTGAAGCCATAGGTCAGGTTGTTGGTATTTCCGTTCCAGTTGTTTGCCTGGGCCATGTAGCCCGAATAACAATCTGCGGCAAGATTAAATGCGATTTGGTAGCTGTTTACAAAATTGGTACCGGCACCGGCGTCAGCGGCCGGGACAACAGCATTGATCATAATCGGAAAATTGCGTCCCGTGAGGTAACCGTCGGCTTCCATCTGCTCACGTGTGGCATTATAGGGATTGGTATTGTATTCAGCATAATTTTTGGTGCAGGCAGCAGCGAGTACGGTCAATACCGCGCAGCCGATTCCCAACATCCGAAATCTATATCTTTTATATGAATTTTTCATTGTTATGTACGTTAAGGTTAAAACTGAGCGCGGACACTGAAACCAAAACTCCGGTAGCTGGGCTGGCGGAAATAATCTATCCCCTGATCATAAGTACCCGTAGAGGAAGTCGATTCAGGGTCAAATGGTGATTTATTGTAAAACATAAATACGTTTCTGCCCGTTAGCGCCACACGAATATTTGGTGCCTTTGGACCAAACCATTTGGCCGGAAGATTATACCCTAGGGCAACTTCACGCAAGCGAACATTTGTCGCACTGTAGATATAGTAAGCTGCCATACCGCTCGCACCGTTGCCCAATAGATTGTAATAGCCCTGTACATTGGGGTATTTGCTACCATAGACCATCACACCGCCGTTATCGCGGTCCAGTGCCGACTGCTCCGAAACGCCAAATGCATCCATAATGGATTGGGTATAGGAAGCGCCTATTCCCCCTACCCGGGCATCGATCAGAAAGGAAAGGTCTACACCTTTGTAAGAAAATTGATTGTTCCAGCCCAAGGTATAATCCGGCATGGCACGCCCCACATAGCGCCGCGGAATTGTTGTGCGACCGATCGAACCATCGCCAGGATTTACCCATAGGTTACCCTGATTATCTTCCCGCAGTACCTGGGAAACATAAAAATCGGCCATTGAACCGCCTACGGTCAGCACATTCTCAAAATCCCCCAGACCACCAACACGGCGCTGCTCATTTTCATAAGGCTCACCCGTGGCCGGATTAATAAAACCTTCTGAAAGACGCATGACACGGTTTCTATTCAGTGAAAAGACCAGGCCTGATGTCCAGTCCAGGGCACCGAATTTGCCACGGTGGGACAAGCTCGCCTCAATTCCCCGGTTGCGGATATCACCCGCATTATAAAAGAACACCGTATAGATGCTGCTTCCCAACAAGGGCTGTTCGAGCAGCTGATTGGTTGTATTGGACTGGTATACGGTCGCATTCAAGGACAGGCGATCGTGTAGGAAGCGTAGCTCCATTCCGGCCTCGTACGACTTTGTCCGCTCCGGACGGTAGTCTGCAAATGGGGCTGGTCGGAAGGAATCGTCTACTAAAGAAAATACCGGATTGGCCACGCCAAAACGGGGTGGATTGCCTACCTCGGCATAGGAGAAACGAAGTTTAGCAAAAGATATCGCCGCCTTGGAGATATTCCATTTATCGCTGATCACCCCCGAAATACCGATAGAAGGATAGAAATAAGAGGAGGTCGTGGCAAAACCCGACGGCAACTGCGAAGGCCATTCATAACGGCCAGTTAAGTCCATAAATAGCCAATTCTGATAGCCCAGTTGGGTGGTTGCAAAAACAGACTGCAGCTCGGTGGCACTATAACTCTGTGTCGCTGGATTATCTGTATTTTCCTGTACAGAATAAAAATTAGCGAGACGCAGCAGGTTACCACCGGCCCCTAAACCGTCCATACGGTCTTTCTGATAGCTTCCACCCAGATTGGCCCGCAAAGAAAAACGGTTGTCTGCAAAATTATGCTTCATACTGGCAATCAGGTCCAGGTATGTATTTTTGTTCGTCGTCTTGCCGGTCTGATAATAGCCAAATTCGGAAGCAAATAGTCCCCAGGTACCGGCCGGTCTTTTGGTCTCGCTTTCCAGCACACTATTGTCGATACGGACACGGCCGGTCACATCAAGCCAGTTTGTCACTTTGTAGTTGGCCGTGACACTCATCATATAGCGATCGGTATTGGATACACGACTTTGGGCATCGGTAATCCAATAAGGATTTTGCATGCCTAGGCCCTGATCCTGATAAGGCCAAAACTGGGTCGAAATCAGGCGGTTTGGATCATAGCGTGAATACACCTGATACTTTTTAAAATCATCTCCCGGCGGAAAGAGGTAAACAGGTACGATCGGGTTTTGGTATTGACCCTGCGCCACCATATTATTGTCTTTTAGACGCACGTACATTCCGCTGAAATCTGCGGTGAGACGATCTGAAAGCTGCGCATTGTGGCGCAGGTAAAAGTTATAGCGGTCAAAGGTGTTATTTCTGATAATACCTTCGGCATTGTTCGTCCCTACAGAAAAAAGTGTCTGGCTTCTTTCCGTACCACCAGCTATACTTGCCCCATTGCTGATGTTGTAACCCGTCTGGAAAAAGTCCCGCGGCCGGTAGTCCGAAGGTTGAGGCAGCTTTGGTCCCCAGCTGGCATATTCCTGTGGATTAGACTGACCATAGGTATTTTGAAAACGTGGCATTACAAAAGGCGTAAAGAAATCCGAACTGTGGGATACATTGACACGGATATTGCCAAACAGTCCTTCGGTGTCGCCACGGGTACCTTTTTTGGTATTGACCAAAAGCACACCATTGGCCCCCTGATTACCGTACAATGCGGTCGCGGAGGGGCCCGTCAGGGCGGTGATGCTTTCAATATCTTCGGGATTAAAGCTGGAGATCCCCTCCCCGCTGACGACTCCTTCAAAAGGACCGTTGGTGCCGCCACCATTGTTATTCGGAATAGGAATACCGTCGATCACATAAAGTGCGTTGTTGTTTCCGGCTATGGACTTTGTGCCCCGCATGACCACCCTTGTCGCACCACCAATCCCCGATGAGCTCGAGTTGATGGTGACCCCAGCAATCTTTCCAGTCAGACTGTTCACGAAGTTGGCATCTTTATTCCGTGTAATTTCCTCGCCTTTAAATTCCTGCACATTATAAGTCAGTGCTTTGACGGATTGTCGGATACCCAAAGCTGTCACCACGACCTGATCCATTTTCATTTCTTCCTGTTGCAGGACAATCTGGAGCATTTCTGCGGACTCGACTTTGTGCTCTTGCCGCACATAGCCGACAAAGGAAAAAACAAGAATATCGCCGATGCTGGCGTTCAGGTTAAACTTCCCCTCGGCGTCCGTTGCGCCACTCTGTCCGGTATTTCGGTTTAATATGGATACACCGGCAATACGTTGTCCCGTACTGTCGCGTACGATACCCTGTATCGGGATGAACATTTCCGTTTCCGGACTGCTTGCAGGCAATTTTTGGCGCAGCACGACGGTATTCGCATGAACAGTATACGCCAGGGGCAGCCCCTTCAATACAGTCTCCAGCGCTTCACTGACCGATACATTAGACAGATCAATACTGCGCTTTTGATTTTTGGGAATAATCCGTCCATCGTAGAAGAGATCGTACCCGCTTTGCTTGCGGATCTCTTTCAAAAGAGATTCCAGAGAGGCCTGCTGTCGCCTTATCGTAATTTTCTGTGCAGAGGTCAACGCGCTCACGTGTGTTAGCGACACGATGAGAAAGGCAGTGGTTAGTCGCATAATCAGCCATATTTTACGGCATAGTATTCCATCTATACCAATTTTAATTGTATATTTTTTATACATTTGTTTAGTTTGGTTAATATACAGCATACCTTGACTTTCCAGGGCTTTGGTAGCTGGATGTGTAAACAATTGAAAGATTGGGCCAAATCTTAACCAGGGGTGTTTCAGGCACTTCTGGTTAATCTTGTGGATCTAATAGGTTATCCGAAGTCTCTTTTCATTTTATCATTCATTTTAGGGTTTATATAAGGGTTATTTAGAAACATATACCTTACGGCCCTGGATTTTGAAATGGGCCAGTCCCGAGGATTCAATTAACTTCAGCACGGCAGACAGGTTGTTCTTGCGTGAAATCCAGCCACCAGCCTCCATATCCGCGGGTACGCTGCTATCATAGATAAATTCGACGTCATACCATCGGGCAATTTTGCGCATTGCTGTTTTAAAGTTGATATGATTAAGGGAGAAGTCGCCATCTTTCCAGTCCACAATTTCATCGATGTCCACTTCCCTGACGGTGATGCCCTTGGACGTGGCAATGGCCTGTTGTCCCGGACGGATGATCTGGTTCCGTTGTCCATGGATGACCCTTACTGATCCTTCCAACAGTGTCGTATTGATCGCTGCCTCATCCGCATAGCTATTGATATTGAAATGAGTCCCAAGTACTTCGATCTCCTGATCACCCGTTTTGACCACAAAAGGATGTGCCTTGTCTTTTGCCACTTCAAAATAAGCCTCGCCTGTTAATTCCACCCTACGCTGTCCCTTACTGGTATAGAGTGCCGTACTGTAGGTCAGGCTCGAGGCGGCATTCAACCATATCTTTGTTTGATCGGGAAGCGTCACGACATAAGTCTGACCGTTGGTTGTGGATAAGGTATTGCTACTATGTGCATTGGTACTGTTACCCAAGATCTGATATAGAATTTGACCATCAGCTGTTTTGGTGACGGTGACTCCTGCCTGACGGGCGATCTCGCCTTCACCTGCTTCGCCCAAAAGAATCTGCTTCCCATTGGCGAGCGTAAGCGTCGCACCGACGCTACCGGGAGCGATGTCTTTATGCTGCGGCACAGTTACGAGCGTATTGTTGTGTGAAGACTGACTATAATAAAAAATACCAGCGCCAAATGCAAACAGCAGGATTGCTGCCGCTGCAATACGCGGCCAACGCCTGATTTTCTTTATTGGATACCCCGGCAGCTGCTGCCGGATCAGCTCCAGCTGCTGCTGTTTCTGCAGTTCGTCAAAACCGGAAACATCCGCTGTCTGCAGCTGATGGTACCAGCTTTCGACGATCGCCTGTTCTTCGGGAGTCGCTTGTCCCTCCAGATATTTAAGTAGTAATTTTTCTGATTCTTTCATTGGTTATTCAGAGGGCCGCATTGCTGGCCCTATATACCTATGACAAATAACAGGATGCGAACAAGTATCGAATCATAAAAAAAGAATAAAAAAAACAGGTAAAAATCAGATAATCAGAAAGATAATAAAATAGAAAGGTCCCAGATTTTTCCTTAGAATTTTGAGTACATTGGTCATTTGTTTGGCAATCGTATGCTCGGAGGTACCCAGACGCTCCGCGATCTGCTTATGGGAGAGCCCTTCTTCGCGGCATAGTTTGAAAACCTCTTTCATCCGCGGTGGCAGGCTTTCCACCTCTTTTTGGATCAGCTCCTGGAATTCTTTTTCCCGTATCTGTAGGTCAATCAGGTAATTCCCTTCACGTATAAATTCCTGCAGCGAATCCAGGTAAGGAGCTTCTTTGCGTCGTTTATAGATCAGGTTGAGCGAGCGGTTTCGGATTGCTGTAAACAGATAATTGGCCAGTCCTGTGGTCAGCGTCAATACTTCGCGCTTAACCCAGAGTTCAGTAAATAGATCCTGAATCAGATCCTGCACATCTTCGGCGCGACCCAATTTCTTCCAGGCATGCTGCTGCAGTGCAGTTTTATATCGGTCATAAATTTCCAGATAGGCCGCATGATCGCTAGCCTTGAGAAGATTAACCAGCTCCGGGTCCGAAAGATTACGATACTGCTTCATCTGCTGTTTTCAACTATATTTTTGTCCGTCGATTCATTCGGGTAGATCATGAGGACATACAGCCTCAACTTGTCAACATTTAAGATTTATTTGTCAATATTAAAGATTTATTTGCAATTGTCCTAAAATTTGGCTGTTAAAATCAAGTGCCCTAAAAAAAGAAAGCGCCGGTATTAGTACCGGGCGCTCTTCAACTAAACCACCACTAAATAAACATGTAATAAATAAACGCAGTCTTTTTAGGTTTCTATTCAAAGGCATTTAATTCCCCAAAACCGCCCTTCCTACCCTGTGTCGGATTCCAACTGGCCTCCCAATAATTTCCTGCCATTTTCTTTTCTCCACCGTGGTATATTCGGCATAATCAACCATGATAGCTGTGGCATTAGTAGTCATAGGACTGTCCGGGATTATCGGCAGATCGTGTGGGATTTTGTTTTGTTCCTTTAAACGAAAGTACCGTATTTGGCAACGAACTGAAAACTAGCACAATTTATGGATCACCTAATTATGATGCCCCATAGGCAGTTTGATTCTTTTTAATTCTTCTAAATCATGAATAGGACGCTCTAATTCGTAAGGAATAGGCTGTCCCGAAAACAGTTGAAAATATTGCAGGCAGGCGTCTTTCCACCAGACGGCATCGCGCGCTTGCATTCTAAGCTTGGATTGTACCGATTTAAAACGATAAGGATCTATATGTTTCTCCATTCGATCCCAAACTTTTTGAAATTCACGTACTTTCTGAACCCCTTGATCATAATGGTAACATAACGCTGTCCAAAGTGTTTTACCACTTTTCATCCGATAGTCCCAGGGCACATGATGAAACCATAACAACAGATTTTCCGGACAGTTTGCGCGAACGCCATATCGCTTATCCAAGGGTGGATTATATTGCGCAACAGCATTGCTCCCATATATACTACGGTCAAAACCTATTCCCAGGCTATCTGCGTTATGATAATACCAAGGCATCCAATCCGGACGACCACCGGGTATGTCTCCCCAGGGTTCGGGTCCGTAATGATGGTCAAAGGCAAACAAATGATGCAAGCCTAGCGGCATCATATAGTCAACGGCAGCCTCCCGTGAGTTCAGCATGATTTGTTTAACGGGATCAACAAATGCCTCCTCGCGGCTAAATGTGAGGCCTATCCATTCCCCTGCGATTTGCGCTGAAGAAAGTGTATTATTCCAGGCCAGTCGCCCAAAGGCATACCAATTGGCTTGCGCAAAATGATGACCTGTCCAATTGCTATCTTGACCAATATTGGCGACAGCCGCGATTGCAGTCTCGCGATGCAGATTTCCACTGCTAGCTGTCATCTTGGCTATAGTAGATCCCTCCCCATGAGCAAAAGTATCGCTATCCAGTACTTCCCTAAATAAGGGCGCCAAGTACACCAAATGGTTGGAGAAGCCTAAATACTCCTGTGTCAACTGAAATTCGAGCATCTTGGCTGTATGCGGCATGGCACCGAACAATGGATTGAACGGTTCGCGGGGTTGAAAATCTATTGGTCCATTTTTTATCTGGACAATAACATTATCCCTAAATTTCCCATCAAGTGGCACAAATTCCTGATAGGCTTGTTTAGCTCGGTCATCTTTGGTGGGATGATAAACAAATGCCCGCCAAAACACCATACCTCCATAGGGTTTTAGTGCATCGGCAAGCATATTCGCACCATCCGCATGTGTCCGCCCGTAATCCTGTGGCCCGGGCTGTCCTTCTGAATTCGCTTTGACTAAAAATCCGCCAAAATCGGGTATCAAGGTATAAATTTCCTTAGCCTTGGCTTTCCACCAGCGTTGAACATCTTTACGGAGAGGATCTGAGTCAGGTAAACCACCCAAAATTTTGGGAGAAGAAAAATTCACTGATAGATATACTTTGATCCCATATTTGCGAAAAACATCTGCTAGCGCTTTCACTTTGGCAAGATAACCCGCATCCAATACCTGTGCAGAAGCATTTACATTGTTCAATACGGTAGCATTAATACCAATGGAAGCATTGGCCCGCGCATATTGCTCGTACCTAGGTGATAGCTTTTTCGGCAGTTCCGCCCAGTGCCATAGCGAATGACCGGCATAACCGCGTTCTATGGTACCATCCAAATTATCCCAGTGATTCAGTACACGAATATCATAGGATGGTATCTCAATGATTTTGGAAGAGGATAACTGCCCGCCTGTTTCCTGCAGGCGCAACAAATGATAAGCAGCGTATAATAAGCCGATTGGACGACTGGCGACAACCTGGATTTTTTTCTCGTTCTGATTGATTTGATAGCCATCTTTTAACTGCTTTTGCTTCACATCGATTTGCAGGGTGATCGCAGCTCCTTTCCAATAGTCCAACAGCTCTTGCTTTGCCAAAGCTACAGTTGGATCCGCTGACTTTATACCTAGGATATCTACGCCATGTATCGCCTTCCCGAGTTTGGAAAATCGTAACCACAACTGACTCCCATCTTCCGGTCTGGCGAGAAAAGGAATACACAACAAAGCCATCAATAAAAGCAACTGCACACGCATAATCAAAAAATGTTAGAGAATGTATAAAATCGTTCGTTAAGACGACATGCCATCTATGGTTTTAATAAATCCGTTTTCATCATATTCAAGCTCGATCACTTTCATGCTCCTTAACCAGGTTTTTCCGCCCGATGGAACAGAATCATGATAAAAAAGATACCATTTGCCCCGGAATTCCAAAATACTATGATGCGTGGTCCAGCCGACAACCGGTGATAAGATCACTCCTTGATAAGTGAATGGACCATATGGGTTGTCCCCTAGGGCATAGCAGATAAGGTGACTGTCGCCTGTTGAATAAGAAAAATAATATTTGTCTTTGTATTTATGCATCCAAGATGCCTCAAAAAATCGTTTTTCGGAATCCCCTTGTTTTAAGGATTGTCCATTTTTATCCAGAATGACAAGATCACGCGGCTGTTCTGAAAACTCCAGCATATCTGCCGCTAATTTCACAACCTTGGGACTCAATGCGGCGTCATTATCCTGCGGCAATTCGTTCGGCACAACAATTTTATTGTTTCGATAAAATTGCAGCTGTCCACCCCAGATACCACCAAAATACAAGTAATAGGATCCATCCTGATCCTTAAAGGCACATGGATCTATGCTGTAGCTTCCTTTTATTGGATTGGACTGCGGTATAAATGGCCCATAAGGTCTATCCGCTACAGCTACTCCGATTCGAAAGATATCGTTTTTATCCTTCATGGAAAAATACATATAGTATCTGCCATCTTTCTCCGTCACATCCGAATCCCAAAGCTGTCGACCGGACCAAGGAATATCTTTTACCGCCAATACTTTCCCATGGTCAACCACTTCAGCTTGTACATCTTCCAAGGAAAATACATGATAGTCTTGCATATCAAAATGATCGCCATTATCATTTTCGGCTATCCCACTCTCCCGATCATGAGAGGGATAAATGTATATCTTATTTTCAAAGACATGTGCGGATGGATCCGCCATGTAGTCAGTTGGATATAAATATCTAATCTTTTTCATTTTTTTACGATTACTTTTTTTTTTGAGTCAATGCAATAATATCTTTTAAAAAGGGTTTGGCTTGATAACGACGGTCAAACAAGAGCGGATAATCCGTACGTCCAGGAATAGGCCAGCCATTTTTCCATGAATCTCCATCCCCAACGCCCCAGAGGGTCACTCGGGATATCTTATCCTGATGTTTCAGATATAGCCTAAAAAAGTCAACATATCGTTTTCCAAGTTCCGCCATCTTGTCTGCCGGCAAGCCTTTTTCATAGGGGTTCGCCTTCTTACTGTAAGCATGGCGTTCGCCAACTTCAGCCCCCATATTGGGCCGCACATGTGGAAGTACGGAAATGTCCATCTCTGTCACCATCACTTTCACACCTAGACCTGCAAACCCAAGAATGGTCTTTTCAACTTCTGCCAACGATGGATTGTCCAGCGCATTATGTTCCTGCATACCGATTCCACTGATCTGTCCGCCAGCGGCTTTCACCTGTTGCACCATGGCCATAATCCCTTTTCGCTTTTCGGGAATGGCTGTTGAATAGTCATTATAATACAATTCGGCATTGGGATCGGCTTCATGGGCAAACTGAAATGCCAATTTGATAAACTCGGGACCAATAATTTCGTAAAATTTACTTTTACGCCATTCCCCATTATCCAATATAGCTTCGTTGACAACGTCCCAACCGGACACCTTCCCTTTATATCGAGACACGACAGTATGTATATGCTTGCGCATGCGCTCAATCAATATATCCCTGGATACATCTTTTCCATTTTTATCAACAAAAAACCAAGCCGGAGTCTGCGAATGCCAGATTAATGTATGACCGATGATCTGCATCTTATTTTGTTGGCCAAAAGCTATAAAGCGATCTGCGTCTTTAAAGAAAAATTCTCCCTCGCGAGGTTGCAAAAACATACTTTTCATGCAGTTCTCAGCCACAATGGAGTTGAATTGTTGTTTGACGACTGCAACGGCCCTAGCATCCCTTTCCCAAATCTGATCGAGGTTGAGGGCCGTCCCAATAAAAAATTTATCTTCAAAAGCTTCCTTTAAGGACAATGAGTCAGGCTCCTGGTTTATACAGGGCGTAGCCGCAGAGAAAACATTTACGCCCATAAGGGTTGTTGCAGCCAATACAATAGTCTTTAGTATATTCATGGTCTAGTTGAGTTTAATTATTATGTCGGGATTCAATATCCTGATTGATTTTGTCTATCGTCCTGTCATCCAATTCGTATTTGGAAATGATATACATGGCAAGTAACAGAAGCAGCGCTGGAATGACAGCCACCAACCATAGGATCCCTATTTGGGCTGTGGCGGACTGTGCTGTTGCATTATCTTTGTCAAATGCAACATAGGCGAGCACCAGTCCCGGAATAATACCCCCCAAGGCCATACCGGCCTTGTAAAAAATACCTGTGAGCGCATTGACAATTCCAGATATCCTTTTACCGGTTTTGTATTCCCCATAGGATATGACCTCCGGTACCAGTGCCCACATATATCCTGTAGCGACGATAACCCCTGTAGATTTGATAAATTGCGCAATCAGCACCAAGCCGATATTCCCCTTAAGGGTTTCATTTGATGAAATAATATATAACATCAGCATGCCCAGAATCGCGATCCCCAGGAACACATAGAACATTTGCTTCTTTCCGATTGCACGTTTGATTGCCGGCACAAGGGGCATAAAAATAAATGCAGGTAAAGATCCCAAGGCCATAAAGTAAGGAAGCATATCCGGCGCATTGACATTATAGATCATATAATAAGAACCTGCCGAATTTCCGACGGCCATCATGGCAAAAGCAGTAATGAAGAAATACGCCAGAATACGCAAGGGCCGGTTGTGCTTAAATTCTTGCCATAGATCAGACACCCGAACGTTTTCGGTATCTTTCTCATCCATAATGACCCGCTCTTTTGTTTGTGAAAAACAAAAAAATAGCAGTACCAAACCAACCAAAGCATAGATAAACATTGTCGTAAACCAGGCTTCGGCAGAGTCCTTCGAGTTGATCTTTCCATCCGGAGAGAAATATTTCACGACAATAGGTACACCGTAGCCAACCGCGAGCCCGCCAATATTGGCCATAAACATGCGGATGGACGTCAGTTTCGTCACCTCATCCGTATCTCTCGTTAAAGAGGCATTTAAAGCACCATAGGGAACATTAATCAATGTATACAACATCGACAGCCCGACATAAGTGAGGTAAGCATAGGTCAGTGAGCCTGAAAACCCATTCCAAAAGCACAATATCGCAAAACCCGTAAGCGGAATTCCTCCCAGAACTAAGTAAGACCTATATTTACCCAAACGGGGATTGCTTTTGTCGACAAACGCGCCTACGATAGGATCCCAAACAACGTCAACAATACGTACGACGAGAAACATAATACCCGCTGATGCCGCAGATATTCCATAGACATTGGTATAAAAAAGCAATAGGTACATCGAAACGGTCTGGTAAATAAGATTCTGCGCCAGATCTCCTGCACCGAAGCCTACCCTTTGTTTCATTGAAAGCTTATAAAAGCCCTTGGCAGGCTTTACAGCTGTTGTCATTTGGTCCATATATAATTGGTTAATCGAATATTGAATTACTGAGGTAAAACTACAAGTACCTTTTCGAGGGCGACTGATACAAATGTTTTATATGCTAATAAAAATGTTTAAAAAAGACCCTTAAACACGGAATAATAGAAAACATTGCAACGAATTCACCCTCGAAGGATACTTGACTCTATTTAATCGGCTACATATTTTATGAGGTAGCTTTTTGTCTGTCCCCGGTAAATACAATCGACTTTGGCATGATCTGCGAGCGAGCCCGCTTGCCTTACTGTAATCTTCACCTCTGGATTAGCTGAAAATGCTTTTACAGCAGGAATCTTTTTGCCTTTTACCTGAATAGGAGCCGCAATTTCATAAGTATTGTATCCAATGATCCCATTCTCATCTGTAGATCTTACCGGAATGGCAGATAGGGCTAGTTTTTTACCATCTACAGTAATATCGACTGTCGGTGCTATTGGACGTACAATTTTTTGATCTTTCGAACTAAAGCCTAGTCCAATAAAATCAAAAAGTGCATTTTCATCTCCACCTTCTGCAACTAAATATAAGGCGTGTTTGCGGTCCAGCTGATCAACGATATCGGCTACATCGACCGTAAATTGTGTGACCTCCGATTTGGAATTTGCTGGAATACTTATTTGGGCAATCCTTTTGCCTTTCCAAACCTCATTATCCCAAGGGCCATCTAACCATACATTGACCTTAAATGCGGCTTTTGTTTTTGGTGTTATAAACAGGTTGAAGGCTGTTTGGTTCCCTTTTTTAGTTCCTTGAAAGGCTTTCAATCCAAATTTATCCTGATGGAGTCCCCCAAATCCGAAATATTTGAAACCGACAATATGTCCATTTTTCATATTGGTTATGGGCATATGATTATCCCAAACATCCCAGGAATCCTGTTGTAAACTGATATCAGAAAGATAACAAGCGTAGCCAGCAGAATAGTACTGGTAAGGAGCTAAGCCGTAAAAATGGAATCCTTCGGAAGTGACTTCTGCACCTTTATACTCCTTTCCCTGTTTAGCTTTGACTGTCAGGTTTTCCTGATAGGGATCAAAGGCACGGATGGAAACCATCCCACCCTCCTTCACAGATTTTTCGTCCCATTCCACCTTGATGGGTTCGACCACAGCCTGTCTTGCAAAGCCAAATCCTCGTGGTGGTCTGTGATAAAATACATACCATTGTCCATTGATCAGCTCAATACTGCCATGTGTATTATGCCCGGCATTGCTGGTTTCAATACCCGAACCATCTTTGTTCAATACCGGAGCCCTGGAGTCTACCAATACCCCACCACCCTTCCATGGCCCTAAGGGTGAATCTGCGACCGCATAGCGTAGGGTTGAATTGGAACTAGCTACACCATATTCGGGTCCCGAATAACCACTATATACCGTAACGTATTTGTTGCCGACTTTTCGGATGGAGGAAGCCTCAAAAAAATTAAAAGTTCCCAGATCCTCACCTTTAAATATATTCGGATATGTGGTTCCTTTTGGGTCGCGCAGCTCACCATATCGTGCGCTCGCCGGCAGAAGATAATTGATAATTTCAGTTCCGGGTCTTAGGGAATACATGGTTTTTTGATCCAATTGTGCCGCCATTGACCGTTGAAATCCCCAGAACCCATATGCCCGGAATCCGATTTCGAAATCGGGGTCTTTCGGATCCGTCACGTACTCAATATAGACCGCCGGATCAAAGCCCAGGATGCTTCCCGGCAAAGTACGTTTGCCATCTTCCGTCAGATTTATTGGTTTAAAGGGGCCGTTTGGCCGGTCTCCTTTGACAACCATGGCTTCCCTGTGCTCCCCTCTGCTGTGTGGAAACAAATAATATTCCTTCTTTCCATCTTTCCTTTTGACCTCCACAAGGTCTGGGGCATACATAACATCCCATTTGGCGTCCATTGGATAGGTGAAAATAGCGCCTTCATCCCGCCAGCTTGTTAGATTATCAATAGGTGCAGACCACATACGGATATCCGGGCCGCAATAACTAGTAAAGCGTAAATCATGGGAGCCGATGATATAAGCACGATATTTTCCAGGGTGATCTGGATCTTCAAAAACACGGGGCTCACCATCAGGAAGATGCTCCCAAAGCGGAAGATAGGGATTTCCGATCGATTGGTGCACGTATCCTTTACTGTAATCCATTATCTTATTTTGTTGCTGTCCCATCAAGATCTTTGTAGACAGAATCCCTGTGACGGATAATAATAATACCATTGTCCGTTTTTTTAGGACAATATTCAGTTGCTTCATAAAATTCTATAAATTAGTTATTTAAATTGCTTAATTATACTTTTCGTTGCGCCATTCAATTTATTTGTCCACGTTTAGGGTTCCTCCCTACCAATGATCGGTACGAAATGGAATCGCCAATAATCCCTCTTTACTGATCAGGTTTGCATCTTCTGGATTATTGCTCCAGGCATAGCGAACAGCTTGTGGATGTTTGACTGTTGGATGGCTCAGCACGACTTTATTGTGTTGAATAAACGCATTCGCCCATACAAATTTTCGGTCCGCACCCGCTATAGCGAAATGCTGTAATGTTTTTCCATGGCGGATTGCCAATCCTTTTCCGATTTGATCAAAGGAAACCAGGATCTTATCTCCTGCTATCTGCATCCCTTGGTATCGGGGTCCGGATGCGGCTATATCTTCGCCATAGACTAGCCTACGAGCCGCTAAGAATAGTCGCTTCGCAATATCCTTTTTATTTAACGGATGAATGTCATTCCATTCCCCTAGATCGTAAGTCACTGCTAATGCCGTTCCCGGTATTTTATGACTGACCTGAAACTGAGCTTCTCTCAGAAGCGCCCAATTTGAGCCGGTTGGAACCGTATCCTTAGGCATAAAGTTGGGGAGCTGCACCAGCAAAAAAGGAAGCTGTGCTTGTTGATACAGGGTACGCCAGTTTTTTATCAGCGCGCTTAGATAGCTTTCATAGTACTCGGGCTTACTTGTATTTGCTTCGCCCTGATACCAGATTACCCCCTTAATACGATAGTTTGCCAAGGGATAGATCATCCCATGATATAGACCCGAACCAGCTTTAGCAAGTTGCTGCAGCCGACTTTTGTACTTGTCTACCTCATGTTGATCAATTCCGACTTGCCAACGCCACCCACCGGCCAGATCTATCGCGACATCATCTATTTTCAATTGATATGGCTTATCGGGTGTAAAGCCTCCATCGGTGCCATTGCACCGCAGTCTGATGCTCAGGCTGTTTTGTCCGGTATGAAGTATACCCGCAGGCACATCATAAACCCGTGGTGGATAACGATAAGCTGTCGTACCAATGAAATGACCGTTGATATAAACGGAATCACTGTCAGTCAAGGTGCCCAAATACAATTTCGCATGCCGACCGTCTTTGGCCGCTGGAAGCATAAAATGCTTTCGATAATAAACAATACCCGGTTTGGATTCTTTTTGATTACTCCAATAATCAGGTACTTGCACAACTGGCCAGGACGAGTCGTCAAAGTCTTCAGCGGTCCATAGGTTCTGGCCCTTATCTTTTTCAAGTATTTGGAGACTATCTACCGCTGCCCGATCAATCAACAGGTCGGGGAACTGCTTTAAGTGCTGCTGATCAATCCAGCTTTCTATCCCCGAGCCACCCAGGCTGGAAACGAGCATTCCTACGGGAATACCATTATGCTGGTAAGATTCCTGCGCATAAAAATATGCTAAGGCTGTCCAGTTCATGACATCCGAAGCGATGCCCGAGTGCCACCTCGCGCCGGAAAGTATTGCTTCTTTCGGCTCCAGCGCACTATTTTGCGTCGGTACCTTAAAATAACGTATCATGTGATTATTGGAAACATTGATCTCCGGAAATCGCTCAACAAGTCGCTGGATCGGTGTTTCCATGTTGGACTGTCCCGAACAGAGCCATACATCGCCGATCAGAATGTCCCGGATCACGAGTTCATTGATCTCCATGAGATATGGGCCGCCATACTGCTGTGGTGGAATAGTTACGCTCCACTTACCATCTTTTCCAGTTTCGGTATAATAATAGCTCCCCCGAAAACGAAGCGTTATTTTTTCGCCCGGAGCAGCCCAGCCCCAAATCTTAAGTTCGGTATCTCGTTGTAAAACCATACAGTCGCTCACAAGTGCAGGTAGGCGCAGCTCGGCCCAACAGGGCTGGAGCAGCAAGACCAAGCCAATGGCCAGCATGACATGGCGCAAAAAATATGGCACAAAAAAGAAAGCGCGCGCGCTATTCATCATATCCCTTTCGTTTATTTTCCGAACTTCCAACAATCAAAAAATAAGATATTCGATGGCGCTTTACCTTTAAAGACAAAGTACAGATCATGGACGCCGGTGACTTTATTGGAAAGCGGCGTATCCACCGTGGTCCATCTGTCGTCACCCCCTGTCATTGGTACTGGTATTGTTGCTAAAAGTAGGCCATCAACGGCATTTAACCTTACCTCCATGTTAACGTCACTATGGTGTGTTGTACCGAGTCTCGCAAAGAATGTTGTTGCCCCATTTTCACCAAAATCAACGTTTTTCAGGCTCGTGTAGGCGCCATTTTTGAGTGCTTTGATAAAAACACCCACTTGATTATTTTGATATGATTTAACATATTCGGACCAGGAGATGGTTTCCGCCTGCGTGAGTTCATAAGGATTTAATGTTGTAAGCGCTTGGACCCCGCCCGAGTTCATCTTCATCGCTTGCACACTGCCATCGGGATTAAACTTTAATTCCTGCATGGCGACCGAGCGTGTGAACCCACCGCCGCCTCTCAAAGCCCCATTATGGTAAAAGAAGTAACTTTTACCCTTAAAGTCGATCACTCCGGGATGGTTGGTGAAAGCCGTACCTTCGGCAGGCATGATAACACCCCCGTAGGTCCAGGGACCTTCAGCTTTTTTGCTTGTCGAATAAGCGATATATTCAGGTAAAGGACCTCCCGGCCAAAAAAGATAATACAAACTGTTTCTTTTATACAACCAAGGACCCTCTTCATAGCCCGTAGGTCGTTTCGGGTCGCCCTCCCTTTTTCCGAATGCTGCCGCCGTCATTGGAACCTCAACGATATTGCCCGTATAGGAGATCATATCTTCATTCAGCTTGACATATTTCAGCTGGGGATTACCCCAGTACATATGCGCCTGCCCATCATCATCAATAAATACAGTCGGATCGATATCGCCCCATTCACTCTGAACAAGCGGTTTTCCCAAAGGGTCATGAAATGGCCCTAATGGGCTATCACCGACAGCAACGCCGATCGCTCCACGATTGTTCAGCTTGGAAATGACAGGTACATACAGATAAAATTTGCCGTTTTTTTCAACACATTGCGCCGCCCAGGCGTCGCCTTTTGCCCATTCAAAATCAGTATACGAAAGGATAGCACCATGATCGGTCCAATTGACCATATCGTTGGTTGAATATGCCCGCCAGTTGTTCATATTAAACCAGGTCGATTCTTCCTCATCCTGTGTGGTATAGAGATAGAGGCGATTATTGTATACCAATGGTGCTGGATCGGCCGTGTAGGCTGTTTGTATAATCGGATTCTGGGCCTTTAATGTATTGATCGTTACCAAGACCATAATCAGAAATCCAAAAAGTAAGCGCGTTAAAAAATGTCGTCTCATATCGTCTTAGTTTGTTGTAAAGTGGAAATAATCAAAATCTACGTAGCCGCCAGCCGCCTTACTTGCGTAATTAAAAAGTGCAAAGCGATACCCCATAAAATGAGGTATTGTATAGCTCATCTTCAGTTCGTTGCCGATGGCTTTCCACTGGCTTCCGTTGGTGCTGTAATAAAATTGGGCGATATCCTTTCTGTTCCTAAAATCGCAGCTGGCTTTTAGAAATATACGTTGTTCTTTTAGGGCTATTTTTGCTACCTCTTCCGGAATCCCGGTATGCGCATTGACCATAACCAATGATTTGTCTTTCCCTTCCATCCGGACTCCCAGCAGCCCATAGTTTTTTTGCAGTAGGGACAAACCGGCGAAATCGCCATCTTTCATCTGCGACACATCAATAGCGATCGAACCGCTACAGGTGGGGCCTATCGTACGTTGTGTCAGCGTGTTTTTGGCCTGCAGAAAGTCGTTGGCAAGTTCACCCGTTTTTAAGCGCAAAAACCCGATACGTTCCGTTACCGACCATAAGTTTGAGTCAGGCTGATGGTTCCATTGCCATACTAAGGGCAATGCAGATTGGTCTTTCGTTCGGCTAAACTCGTCGGAGCTCACAATACCCGGCATGAGGCCTTTGCTCTCGGGTAGTTTCAGCTTGCTTGGAACTTTGCCCTGTTCTCCCATTACTGGCCATGCGTCTTTCCAGCCGACCGGTACCAAATAAGGAATCCGACCGACAGCACCATGATCTTGAAAAAGGTAAGCATACCATTGTCCATTGGGCATATCAATCAAACCGCCTTGCGCCACGCCTTGATCTTGTAAAACAACTTTCCCTTCATATGGACCTTCCAATTGGCGCGCGCGATGTACAATTACGGTGCGCATTCCGCCTGCAGGCCAGGAAATATTAAAAAGATAATACATGCCGTTGATCTTGAATAGCTGCGAACCTTCGGCCGGTAATCCCATCTTGGCGCCCTTGGGCAAACTTGGTAAGGTAGCATCTTCGATCAAAGTACGTTCGGTTCCGGCCCTAATCCCCGAAAGGTCTGCCTCCAATTCAGCAATATGCAGACGCCCGCTACCCCAGATCATATATATTTTTCCATGATCAAAGAACAAGCTATGATCATGCAACATCGGGCGAAATTCATGTGCGCGCCAAGGCCCATTTTCTATATCTTTTGTGGTATAGATATGTGTTTTCCCCGTATTGGAAGAAAAGGTGCTCAGATAATAGCGGCCCTCATGAAAGCGCAGGCTACTTGCCCAGGAGCCATGTCCATAGGCATTTTTATGATGCGACAGGTTGAGCGCATCACTGTCTGCCAAATGATCATAGGCATAGTTAACCAGGGTCCAGTTGACGAGGTCCTGGGATTTCATAATCGGAACCCCCGGACTCATGTGCATGGTCGTGCTGCTCATATAGTACGTATCGCCGACCCGTATCATCGACATATCGGGTACATCGGCGAAAATAATCGGATTTTGTGCCTCCTGTGCCGATACAGCTTTGCAGGAAATTACGATCAGAAACAGGATAAGTTTTCCTAGGCTTTTCATTTTTTAAATAGCAATTGCGAAACATGATAGAGGTCATTTTTCCACACATTGAAATCATGCCCTCCAGGCTCCAAATAATAGATATGAGGTACCCCCTCTTCCGAAAGATATGCATGCGTACGCTTACTGATGTTGAGCAAACCATCCTGCTCACCACAGGAGATCCACAGCAGTTTTAGCCTGTCTTTAGCTTCTTTTGGAACAGGTAGCAATTCCTGCGGCATCTTTGTATTGGGTGCAGAAGAAAAGCCACCGACCCAGGCAAAGGTGTCGATATGGCCCAGTCCGAAATTCAGCGCCTGCCCTCCGCCCATCGACAGCCCAAAAATCGCTCGCTGTTCGCGGTCCTTGAAAACAGGAAACTGTTTTTCAATAAAAGGAATCAGGTCGTTGAGCAGGTCTTTTTCAAAAGTCGAAAATGCAGCCACCCGATCAGGTGCCATGACATTCCCGCCGGCGCGATCATCCTGCATCGCACGGCCATTGGGCATAATCACCAACATGGGTTCCATTTTTCCTTCGGCATAGAGATTATCAAAAATAACCTGTGGGTTTCCATGTCTGAACCATTCCCGTTCATCGCCGCCTATTCCATGCAAGAGGTACAGTACCGGATATTTGTTTGCGGTGTTGTATCCGGGAGGCGTATAGATTAAGGCTTTTCTCGTAACCCCTACCGTCTTTGATGGGTAAACAAGGGAGTCGATTTTTCCAGTCGATGGCAATTTTCGCTCCACATCAAATCCTTGTGGTGCAGCCTGCTGCGCTTGAGCCATTAAGCTGGCGGAAAAAGCACACAATAGGGTGCAGATTATCTTCTTCATCGTATAATTGGTTTAACAGTACATCAATTTTAGGTTAGGCAAGCGATAGAAACAACAGCCTAATTTCAATTTATAAACAATAGCTGATTCAATAAGAGCAACAATAGCCCATAACAAATTAAGTCGCCACTTTCCTCTTGAGCACCCGCAATGCCGCTGCCACAATGGCGTCGGCGTTTAAGCCATATTTATCCATCAATGCGCTTGGCGGTCCCGATTCACCGAAACTATCGTCTACCGCCACATATTCCTGCGGACAGGGCATTTGTTTGGCCAACAATTGTGCGACACTGTCGCCAAGTCCACCGATACGGTTATGTTCTTCAGCGGTAACGACACAGCCTGTTTTAGCAATGGAAGTCAGTATTGCACGCTCATCCAAAGGTTTGATGGTATGGATATTAATGATTTCGGCATCGATACCCAAGGTTTCCAATTCTTCTCCCGCAAGGATGGCTTCCCAGACAAGGTGCCCTGTTGCCAAAATGGTCACTGCGGTGCCGGGATTCAGCATGACGGCTTCACCGATCACAAATTGCTGATCTTCAGGTGTGAAAACGGGAACAACAGGTCGTCCAAACCGCAGGTAAACCGGACCTTTGTGTCTGGCAGCAGCAAGCGTCGCAGCCTTCGTCTGATTATAATCGCAAGGGTTGATCACCGTCATTCCCGGAAGCATTTTCATCAATCCGATATCTTCCAATATCTGATGGGTCGCTCCGTCTTCGCCCAAGGTCAGGCCAGCGTGTGAAGCTGCGATTTTTACGTTTTTATCGGAGTAAGCAATAGATTGCCGGATCTGGTCGTATACCCGTCCTGTCGAAAAATTGGCAAATGTCCCTGTGAACGGTATTTTTCCACCGATGGTAAGTCCTGCCGCAATCCCCATCATATTTGCTTCGGCAATGCCGATCTGAAAGAAACGTTCCGGAAAGGCCTTGATAAAATCGTTCATTTTAAGGGAACCGACGAGATCTGCGCAGAGAGCAACCACATTTTCGTCCTCCTTTCCTGCTTCCAGCAAACCGGCACCAAATCCAGAACGCGTGTCTTTTGATTCTGTATATGTATATTTCTTCATCTTAATTCTATTTCAAAATTTCCTTTCTAGGAGACGATATAATCGCCTAATGTTTCTGCATTCTGATTTAAAGCGGCACGTAGCTGCTCATCGTTGGGTGCAATACCATGCCATTTATGCGAGCCCATCATAAAATCGACGCCATTACCCATTTCGGTATGGAGCAACAGCATGACTGGCTGGCCAGCTCCGGTTGAAGCCTGCGCTTTGCGAAGCCCTGAAATCACAGATTCGATATCATTTCCACGCATGACCTCAATGACCTTCCAGCCAAAAGCCATCCATTTGCGGGGCAGATCGCCCAGCGAAAGGACATCGTTGGTGGCGCCGTCAATCTGGGCACCATTGTAATCTACAATACCGATCAGATTGTCCATTTTGTTGTGGGCGGCATACATCGCCGCTTCCCATACCTGTCCCTCCTGCAACTCGCCATCGCCCATCAGTGCATATACCAATTGTTTATCCTTATTGAGTTTTTTTGCTTGGGCAGCACCTATGGCGACAGAAAGACCCTGTCCTAGGGAGCCTGAAGCGACGCGGATACCCGGCAGTCCTTCATGCGTTGTGGGATGCCCCTGAAGCCGCGAATTGAGTTTTCTAAAGCTGGCAAGCTCATCAATGGAAAAATATCCTGCCCGCGCCAAAACACTGTAAAATACCGGAGATATATGTCCATTGGAAAGGAAAAACAGATCCTCCCCCACACCATTCAGATCAAACTGATCGTTGCGCTGCATCAATTCGAAATATAGACAGACCAACAGCTCGGTACAGCCCAATGATCCGCCAGGATGTCCAGACTGACAGCCATGCACCATGCGGACGATATCTCTTCGGACCTGCTTAACGATCGCCTCTAAATTATGTATACTATGTTTCATCATGACCATCTCAATTGTTACTTTGTGCAGCTACCCGTTTATGATCAGCTAAAAATTGGGCAAGCCCGCTGTCCGTCAATGGATGTTTTAACAGCGAGAAGATCGCCTGCAAAGGTCCTGTCATGACATCCGCACCGATCTTGGCACAACCCAGTATATGCGCACTATGACGTACCGAGGCCGCAAGAATTTGGCTCTGAAAATCATAATTGTCATAGATGGTCCGTATTTCACGGATCAGTGCCAGCCCATCGACAGAGATATCATCAAGCCTGCCCACAAAAGGCGATACATAAGTGGCTCCGGCTTTTGCGGCCAAGAGTGCCTGGCCCGCAGAAAATACCAGGGTACAGTTGGTCTTAATTTGTTTTGTGCTAAAATATTTGATGGCTTTAATGCCATCTTCGGTCATTGGCACTTTAACAACAATCTTATTGTCCAGGGCTGCCAAAAGCAGGCCTTCCGCAATCATTGCGCTATAATCAGTCGAAATCACTTCAGCACTTACATCACCGTCTACAATAGCACAGATCGCTTTGTAATGTGCATGTACAGCAGCTGTTCCCGTAATTCCCTCTTTAGCCATGAGCGAAGGATTAGTCGTTACTCCATCTAAGACACCTAAATTTTGAGCCATACGAATCTCACTGAGACTTGCGGTATCGATAAAAAATTTCATTTTTTTGAGTTGATTAGTTTTGTATTCGCCGGATCTCCAGCGATTGGTTATAAGACAAAACTATCGCTTTCAGCTAGATACGATTGCAACAAATAAAAAAAAGAAGGGTAAAAATGTTTAAAACAGATTATCCTTCTTAAAAAATGCATTAAAACAATGCCTTTAAGCAACGATTGTATGCTTATTGGACGGATGTACTTTTTTGTGACTGGATGTATTCACTTGGCGTCATTTGATATTTAGCCTTGAAGACTTTTGTAAAATAGTTTGGATTGGCAAATCCCGTTTCGTAAGCGATTTCAGAAATGGACTTATCGCTTTTTTCTAACAAGCTCGCCGCCTTTTCTAGTTTTACTGAGCGGATAAAATCTACGGGTGACATTCCGGTAAGTTCCAGTAGTTTGTTGTAGAGGGAGGCTCTGCTCATCGAGGTGTGGGCACTCAAGGCTTCGACCGACAACTGCGGATTATCGATATTATCGTGCACATAACTGAGCACTTTCTGTAGAAATTTATCCTTTTCGGATTTGATCGTCATTTCGGGAGCTAGTATAGATACCTGTTTACTGTAGACTTCCTTAAACGCCTGGTTCAGCTGCAGCAAACTGTTAACCTTAGCCACCAGGACATCCATATCAAAGGGTTTGGTCAGGTAACCCACCGCACCCGACTCCAGGCCACAGACAAGGCCGTTATCCACCTGCGATGCCGTCAGTAAAACGACAGGGATATGTTTTGTCCGCTTATCCTGTGCAAGCTTCTGTGAAAATTCCATACCGTTCATATAGGGCATCTGAACATCGCTCACCACAAGGTCCGGATGATGAAATAGTGCCTTTTGCCAGCCGTCCTTCCCGTTGGTGGCCTCGATAATCTGATAATGCTCTTTTAGAGACTCGTGGAGGTAGTACCTAAAATCTTCATCATCTTCAATAATCAACACCAGCGGACTTTGTCTAAGCTCTAGTGGCTGTGCTGATACAACCGCCTCCGGCTCCTGTAGCCCTTCGTATAGCGGCTCGGCCTGATCCAGCCATAGGTCAAATTTAAAGGTGCTCCCACTGTCGGGCTGGCTGTTTACCGAAATTTCGCCATGGTACATCTGAACAAATGACTGTGCGATCGAAAGCCCAATACCGGAACCCTGGCTTGCTACAATACCCTCCGTATCATGCTGGAAAAAGCTTTCAAATATCGACTGTTGCAATTGCTCAGGGATACCTATGCCCGTATCACGCACCTCAAGATACACATGCAGTTTGGTGTCGACCATGCTTACCGAAGATAGCGTTACTGCAATATCCCCACCCTTTTTCGTGAATTTAAAGGCATTATAGATTAAATTAAATAAAACGCGCTCAACCTTATTACGGTCAAATCGGCAATATAATTTTTCCTGGCAAGGATAAAAAGAATAATCTATTCCTTTTTGCAAGGCCATGTCCTGAAATGAGCGATATACTTCCTGCACAAAAGAGACCAGCTCACCGGCTTCATCCTGCAATTTCAGTTCATGGTATTCCATTTTTCGAAAATCAAGTAACTGGTTGACCAGGTTCAGTAGGCGACGTGCATTACGGCTGATCAAATTAAGCTGGTCGCCCAGTTTGCTATCTTTATTTTTAGCGACCAAAGCATCTATCGGGCCCATGATCAAAGAGATCGGCGTTCGGAATTCATGACTTAAGTTGGTTAAAAACCTGATTTTCATCGCATCCACTTGATGCTTGGTCTCCGCATCCCTTTTTTGCTGTTCGATCAGCTGCCGCGCCTGGATGCGTTCCTGCTCAAGGGCAAATTTCTGCTTCAATTTTTGAATACCACGGTGCCTGATGGACAGCAGCGCTGCGATGAAGGCCAGTACATAAAATAAATAGGCATAAATTGTACGCCAAAAAGGTGGCGCAACGTGTATCGCTATCGATTTGATTTCCTTGTTCCAAACACCATCATTGTTGCTCGCACGTACCTCAAAGACATAATCCCCAGGATCCAAATTCGTGTAATAGGCGCTATTTTCCTTTCCGTTACGAATCCAGTTTTTGTCGAAACCCACAAGGCGGTACTCATATTGGTTATCTTCCGGCACGGTAAGGTTTAGTGCCGCAAAAGAAATAGAAAAATTCTGTTTATACTTCAGGTTGATCCGATCGGCAGTCAACAGAGACTGTTGTATTGGACCTTTTTCGCTAGGCTGAATGACCACATTGTCAATTTTTAGGTCGGTCAGTGCGACTTTGGCCGGATTGCTGTTGGTTTTTAAATGAGCGGGATAAAAATGGTTAAACCCCTTCTGTCCGCCAAAGTAAATTTCTCCGTCATCCATTTTTAACGATGCCCCGAGCATAAAGGCACCTTCTTGCAATCCGACTGCATTTGAATAATTCTTAAACTTATTTTGTGCTGGAGAATAACAACTCAAACCTTTGTTCGTTGAAAACCAAATCCGGCCTCTATCGTCTTCGATAATGCTCTGGATGGCACCATTCGCGAGTCCATCTTTCTCGGAAAGCGTCTCAAATACTGATTTTCCTTTTCGCAGCAGACCGACCCCATTACCGTTTGTTCCGACCCACAAATTCCCTTTTTTATCCGTATGTATAGCTAATATATAATTGCTTGGAAGCTTATTTTTTGCTTTATCATAACCTGTCGTCCGTTGTTTCAAAGGATCGTACATCAGCAGTCCCGAGCCATAGGTACCTATCCACATGTTATGATCCTGATCTTCCGCCAGCGCACGTATAAAATTCCCCGGCAGCTCGATCCCATCGTCTGACTGCTCTTCGCGCTTGTATTTTTTGACAATTCCGCTCCCCTTCTGGATGATGTTCACGCCGCCGCCGTTTGTCCCGACCCAGGTATTTCCCCGAAAGTCAACTTTCAAACAAAAAATATCGTTATTATTCAAGTTGTCTGTTCTACTGCCGACAGTGTATCTTTTGAGGTTTCCAGAAGGGAGATCATAACAGATCAGTCCCTGTTGATAGGTGCCGATCCAAAGCTGGTCCAGGTTTCTTTCCAAGGTCAGCACCGTGAGATCTTTAGGCAGGTTGGCAGAAAGCGCAACAGGCGACAATCGATCCGTAGTGCGATCGTATTTCCAAATGCCACCATCGTCCACGCCTAAAAACACCTTATTTTGGTAGGCTGCAAACGAGGTCACTATGGCTGGATCGCCGGTCATACCTTCCAGGAAATCCAGGCTTTTTAAGCTAAATTGACTTAAATTGGTGTCGAATTTATTTAAGCCGCCCTGAAAGGTACCTATCCAGTAGATTCCACTGTTGTCTTTAAAAATAGAACGTATCGATTTATGGGAAAGGCTATGCACATTACTTGGGTCGGGCTTAAAGGTCCGAATGGTAAAATCACTGGTATTAAGGACATCAAGGCCATTGTCCGTTCCGATCCATAGGTCCTGCTTTTGGTTGTAACACAAGGTATAAATGCGTGGACTGCTCAAAGAACCTTTTCCGGCTCCAAATTTATTGAACTGCGTATCGCCCGGATTCAAATATTTAAGTCCGAGCATAGACCCGATCCAGATTCTACCCCGATCATCTTCGACAATGGAAGTAACTTCAATCCCATTCCCATAACCTTCCTGTTCCGAAAGAACTTCAAAACGTTTGATGGTCTTTAAATCTGCTGCGATACGAAAAATTCCGTTCTCCGATGATACCCACATGTTGTTGTGCCGATCACGAAAGACGCAGCCCGTTACTTTGCCGGCAAACGTTTCCACAATACGTCGATAGGTCGGATCCATCTTTTTTTGTAGATCATTGACATCCAGGATATACAGCGCACCATAGGACGCGATCCAGATATTTCCATTTGCGTCCTGATCAATTGCGTTAATTGCCGTGCTGAGCCATTTACCATCGGGTGTAAGATTATACGAGCGGATGCGGTCCGCTTCCCGATCATAATAACTTAATCCGCCGCCATTTGTACCAATCCATATTCTGCCCTTCCTGTCTTCACTTAAGGCCGAGATATGGTTTGCCATTAAACTGTTCGCTTTATTGGCATCATAGCGATAGACATTGTAATGACGCCCGTCGAAGCGGTTCAGCCCATCCTCTGTCCCCAGCCAAAGAAAACCATAGCTATCGCGATAGATACTATAGATGGTATTGGAAGAAAGTCCGTCTTTTGAAGTATAGCGCTGAAATGTTACAGGCTTGTTTTGCCCATAGGAAAATAAGGTTAGCAACATCCAGCTTAATGCCAGTAAAATCCGTATCATATCTTTAGGTATATTATCCAACCCCAAAAACTTGAGGTGAACTGTCAACTAAATTATCAAATTAATCCCGACCAAACTAGTCTGCACAAGGATTTACACGCTATTGGCAGTCATTTTTGACATTCTTATCCTTCATTTAAACATTCTTGCTATCCGTACGAATTTACATTGGCTAGCTTTGGTCTACAATTATAAACGCTTTGAAAGGCATCTCCTCTTATGGGGAAATTGTGTCTCAGTGATGCAACCGGTTGCGATGCAATTAAGATCGGGAAAATAAACCAATTATTAAACAAAAATATGATAGCACAGAACAGTCCCTAAATGACGGTTCATTTTTGCCAAATGAACCGCGCGAACACAGGTATTATTATACCTAACCAGTTCAAGAAAAATTAACCAATCATTCTTCAACCTATTTATCAATCAACATGCGATGATGATTATATGTACACTCACACAAGTAAGGCATTGGAAAAAGCTATGGGGTATAGCTAAACCGTTCACTTTACTGCTGTTCCTGCTTTATGCGGGACAAGCAACACTATATGCCCAGGCCAAGCGGCCGATCACGGGCGTTGTCGTCGATAGTAACCACAAAAAAGTGAGCGGCGCTTCCATTAGGGTAAAAGGCACATCATTGGCCACGGTAACCGACGACAACGGAGCTTTTATGATCCAGGTACCGGAAGCTAATCATTTGTTGACGGTTTCCAAGCTGGGATACGGCCAATTGGAAGTCGATATCCACAATAAGAACAGCGTAGAAATAGTGCTGAGCGATAAGACCATCGAAATCGAAGAAACGGTGGTAGTCGGTTATGGCCGCCAGAAAAAGGAAACCGTTGTTGGCGCTATCGCGCAGACTTCAGGCAAAATTCTGGAACGCGCGGGCGGTGTCTCCAGTGTAGGGGCTGCATTGACCGGCAACGTGCCGGGGGTGATTACCACGGCAAGTACAGGAATGCCCGGAGAGGAAGATCCCCGTATTGTGATCCGTGGGCGTAGCACCTGGAATAATACAGACCCCTTAGTCATGGTCGATGGTGTGGAACGCCCACTATCTGCGGTTGACATCAGTTCCATTGAAACCGTCTCAGTACTCAAAGACGCCTCGGCAACGGCCGTTTATGGCGTCAGAGGGGCCAACGGCGTTATTTTGATCACCACCAAGCGGGGTAGAGAAGGCCAAATGCTGATACGTGGTACCGTCAATAACATCGTTAAGACCGTTTCCCAGCTTCCGGGTAAAATGGATTCCTACGATGCACTGCTGCTGCGCAATAAAGTCATTGCGTATGAACTGGGCATCAACCCGGCCAGTTGGGCCGATTATACACCGCAGGATATCATCAATAAATACCGTTTCCCGGCCGACCAAACCGAAAGAGAACGTTATGTAAATACCGACTGGGCAAAAGAGCTTTTTAGAAGCCAGGCATTTTCGCAAAATAGCAGTGTGAATATTGCAGGCGGCACCCCCTTTGTCAAATATTTTGCCAATGCGGATTACCTCTACGAGGGCGATATGTTCCGCCAGTTTGAAAATGCCAGGGGTTATAAAGCCGGCTATGGTTTTAACCGGCTCAATGTACGTTCGAATCTGGATTTCCAGCTGACGCCAACAACCAAATTTTCAACAAATCTCGCGGGTTCACGTGCTGTCCGCAAAAGTCCATTTGGTGGTGGCAATAATTACTCCTATTGGATTGCAGCCTACACCGTAGCGCCCGACGTTATCTATCCACGTTATTCCGATGGCACCTGGGGATTTAATGCGCCAAACCCAAATGCCGGAATAAACTCTGCCCGTGTACTGGCCATCAGTGGAACGGAGTATACGACTACAAGCCGCATTACCACAGATTTTACGCTCGAGCAAGACCTTAAATTTTTAGCAAAAGGACTGAATGTTCGTGGAACGCTGTCGCTGGACAACACTTTTGTTGAAGCCAACCGTGGTATCAACGACGCAAATAACAACACCCAAAGCAAGTGGATAGATCCCAAAACCGGACTTCCGACCTACCAGATCCCTTTCGATGGCACCAATAGATTTGATTTTGTGGAAGGCATCGACTGGACCACAGGAGCAGGATTTGTCGACGACAGACTCACGTACAGAAGGTTATTTTATCAGTTGCAATTGAATTACGCAACGACCATTGCTCAGCAGCACAATATTTCGGCGATGGGGCTAGTCAACCGCAATCAATACGGAAGAGGGAGCACCGTCCCTTCCTATCGCGAAGACTGGGTATTCCGCACGACCTACAACTATAAAAACAAATATATGCTCGAGTATAATGGCGCATATACCGGATCGGAGAAATTCGCCCCCGAAAACAGATTTGCCTTTTTTAATTCTGGTGGTGTCGGCTGGTTAGTTTCGGAAGAAGAGTTTATGAAACCGTTATCTTTTTTGAACACTTTAAAGCTGCGTGGCTCCTATGGGGATATCGGCGACGATAGTGGTGGTGGACAATTTCTCTATTTAACCCAATGGGCTTACGGCGGTACTTCAGGAATGGGTGTCGACGGTCGGTTTTCCTACTCCGATGGAAATACCAGTCCATACATCTGGTATAAAGAAAATGTGCTTGGCAACCCAAATATCCGCTGGGAAAAAGTGAAGAAGTTAAACTTTGGCGTGGACTTCGGACTGTTTAACGGACAGATTTCCGGAAAGGTAGACTTTTTCAAGGATCATCGGACGAACGTGCTGATCACGGGGGGCGGAAGGTCCATCCCCTCCTATTTCGGCGTGGAAGCCCCAACGGCCAACCTCGGAGAGGTAGAAAATAAAGGTTACGAGGTCGAACTGAAATTCAATAAACAACTCAACCCCGATTGGCGGATATGGGCCGATATCAATTTTACCCATGCCAAGGATAAAGTCATCAATGCCGATGCTCCTGAGTTGCTGCCCGAATATCAAAAACCGGACAACAAACAGGTGAGTCAAACCTATTCCTATGTCAGCTCCGGATATTACAATACCTGGGATGAACTTTATGGCAGCACCATACACGAAAGCAATGACCTTGCTAAGCTTCCCGGCAATTATCACATACTGGATTATAACGCTGATGGTATTATCGATGCCAAGGACAATATCCCCTATGCCTTTCCCTCCGTTCCACAAAACACCTACAATTGTACGGTTGGCTTTGACTGGAAGAATTTTAGTGTTATGACGCAATGGTATGCTGTCAACAATGTCACCCGTCAGGTTGTCTTAAATAGTTTCTCGGGGCAACTTAATTTGGCCTACGATGAGGGATCCTACTGGTCAAAAGACAATATCAATGCCGATGTGCCACTCCCACGATGGCTATCACAATCGAGCAGCTACGCACCTGGCAACAGGTATATGTTTGACGGCTCATATATTCGGTTGAAGACAGCAGAAATTGCTTACAATTTCAATCGCGAATCCGGCGTAATCAAGCGCCTGGGGCTTCAAAATCTGCGCCTGTTCCTGAATGGCAACAACCTGGTCTTTTGGTCGAAAATGCCGGATGACCGGGAATCCAATTATGCCGGCACAGGTTGGGCTTCCCAAGGCGCTTATCCTACGGTAAAGCGGTTTAATCTAGGTGCAAACATTACTTTTTAAAGCAATTAGACAGATGAAAAAATATTTCAAGGTAATTTTTATAACGGGTGTGCTGTGGTCCTCTACATCATTACTCTCCTGCAATAAATATCTAGATAAAGAGGAACAGTCCAATGTATCATCCAAAGAAGCATTTAAAAACTTTATCAACTTCCAGGGCTATACAGAAGAACTGTATAACTGCGTGGTCAATTTCAGCAACAACTACTGGACCAACTCATGGAACTGGGGCGAGGATGAAATAACCTCCACAGCCAACAATTTTCATTTCGTAAACAAGATCGATCAAGGCAATTTTTGGGGTTGGCAAAGGGAATTCGACGGTTGGGGTGCTGGTTGGATGGATCAGGGTGATTTTACCACCAGAAACGACGATGTATTTGCCAATCGTGCCTTCCGAGATCTATGGAGCGCCGCCTGGTTTGGGCTCCGTAAGATAAGCCTGGGCTTAGAAAATATCGATAAACTGACCGAAGCAACGCAGGAAGAAAAGAACCTGATCAAGGGACAACTTTTATTTTTCCGCGGCTGGTTTCACCACCGACTGATGGAATATTTTGGCGGTATGCCCTACATCAATTATGTACTTCCCAGCGACCAAAAGCTCCGCCTGCCCAGACTTAGCTACCAGGCCTGTGCGGATCTTGCCGCGGCCGATTTTAGGGAAGCGGCCAACCTCCTACCGATTGATTGGGACAATACAACCGCTGGACAGCGTACATTAGGTAAAAACCAGCTGCGCATCAACAAAATCATGGCACTGGCCTATCTTGGCAAAAACTACCTTTGGGCGGGAAGTCCACTGATGAATTTTCAGTCTACCGGAAGTAAAACCTATCAGGCCGATTATTGCAAAAAAGCGGCCCAGGCCTTTGGCGAATTGCTGTCCCTTGTGGAGAGCGGCCAGACAAATTATGCGCTGGTACCCCTGGCCAATATCCATTTAAATTTTTATACCACAGGGCAAAACTGGGCCATGCCAGGCAGTACAGAGGCCATATTCAGGGGGCCTTATATTGATGCATGGGTTTCTAACTGGGGAACGAGCAAGCAATATATTCCACTGGAGGTTGGAGATGGGGACCTTAAGTTTAACCCAACGGCAAATTACGTCGATTACTATGGCATGAAAAGCGGCCTGCCGATCAAGGACATAACCCAGTCCGATGCAGAGTCGGGATACAATGCCGAATATCCCTGGAAAGATCGGGATCCGCGCTTTTATAAAGACATTATTTTTGACGGGACAAAAGTCGTTCAGGGAAATATGTCGGCATCCGAAGAAAAAAACCGCTACGCTAATCTATTCACGGGCGGAAGCTATCGGGATACCCGCACCGGCAGCCAGACGGGCTACGTCTTGCGCAAATTTATCCCTTTAACATCCAATAAATATGATCAGGCCTATAGTTACGGTACCAATCTTCATATTTACGTTCCTTACATGCGCCTTGCGGATGTCTATCTGATGTATGCCGAATCTGCCCTGATGGCTTCCAATTCGGCCATGGGCAAAGCAGACAATTATGGCAAAACAGCAGTTGACGCAATCAACATTGTACGCGACCGCGCCGGTGTGGGCCATGTCGACAGCAAATTTCTCAGCTCCGCAGCCGCCCTGCTCCCTGAGCTCCGCCGCGAACGCGCGGTGGAACTTGCCTTCGAAGGCCACCGCTTTAATGATCTGCGCCGCTGGTTGTTATTGACCGAAGCGCCTTACACCTTAAAGAAAGCAGTTTCCTTTGATCGAGCAGGCCTGTTTAACAACCAGGATCCATCTCAAAATCGTGTCGTCAATATCCAAGAGCATATCATTTTGGAGCGCAAATTCACGAGCAAACATTACTGGTTGCCACTAAAGGTCAGAGATGTCAATATGTATCCCGAGTTCTATCAGAACCCAGGCTGGTAACAAGTTTTTCATTTAACCATTCAAAAAATGAAGTACAAAAAATTAACGATAGCACTATGTCTTGGATTAAGCTGGATCGCCACCACCGAAGCAATGGCCAAAACATCCCTTGATCCAAGCCCTGGACAAACTAAAAATATATTCCGGACATTTTTGACAGCCGCAGCTCCGGACAGTAGCGGCATAGACAGTACGGCACTTGTACAGGTCGCATTCCGCAAAGTCCAGAAAAAAGATCTCATGGGCAATGTGCAGACCATTAATATCCCGCAATTGCTCGACAAGAGCTACAATACCCACAGCCTGGAAAATCTAGATGCCTTTCTTCCCGGTTATAACGGGAATATCTGGGGGATGAACGGTTATCTGGTCTTAGTGGATGGATTTCCGCGCGATGCCAATAATGTTATGCCTACCGAGATCGAGCAGATCAGTGTGCTAAAAGGAGTCAATGCCATTGCACTCTATGGTAGCCGGGCAGCCAAAGGTGTGATCAGCATCAGCACCAAGCGCGGGAAAGCTGGCGGTCAGCAGGTTAAAATCAGGGCCAATGCTGGTGTCAATACGGCAATCAGTTATCCAAAATACCTGGGCTCAGCAGAGTATATGACATTGTATAATGAAGCCCGCCAAAATGATGGGCTAAGCCCACTTTACAGTGCCGAAACGATCTATCAGCACGCAGCCGGGACAAACCCCTTTCGTTACCCCAATGTCGATTATTACGCATCGGACTATATCAAAGACCATTATAACCGCTATGATGCGACAGCCGAAATTTCGGGGGGCAATCAGCGGGCGCAGTACTATACCAACTTTGGTTTTTGGTCCGAAGGAGCCATGCTCAATTTTGGACAGGCCAAGAAAAATGGTGGTGCCAATCGATTTAATATGCGTGGCAATATTGATGTCAAAGTCAGCGATATCATCTCATTGAATGTAGATGCAGCAGCCAGCTTCTATATTTCCAAGGGGGTGAATGCAAACTATTGGGAGGCTGCGGCCAACATTCGACCACACCGCTTCTCGCCACTCATCCCGATCGATATGATCGAGGAAGGCGATGTCAACTCGATGGTATATGTCAACAACAGTAATTTTCTGATCGATGGCAAATACCTGCTGGGGGGAAATCAGCTGGACCAGACCAACGCCTTTGCAAATGTCTATGCCGGTGGCACCAACCGTTACCTCAACCGGCAGTTTCAATTTAATACAGGTTTGAATTTTGACTTAAAAAATATCCTGGAAGGCCTGGTTTTCAAAACCAACCTCGCCGTGGACTATCAGTCCAATTACAATCAGTCCTACAACAACAATTATGCGGTATATCAAGCTTCATGGAACAACTATGATGGAAAAGATCGGATCAGTGGCCTCACAAAATATGGTGATGACCGCATATCGGGTATCCAAAATATCAGCAATAGCAGTTATCGGCAGACCATCGGGCTCAATGGCTCCCTGAATTTTAATCGCACGTATGATAGCAAGCACCATGTGTCGGCAATCCTATTGGCCAATGCCTTTCAGATCGCTACCTCCGGTAGCTACCATAAACTCAGCAATGCCAACTTAGGGCTACAGTTAGGCTACAACTATTCAGGTAAATATTATGTTGACTTTAGTAGCGCCTATAGCCATTCAGCGAAATTGCCCGCGGGAAACAGGCAGGCCCTCTCCCCGACACTGGCTCTTGCCTGGCGCCTGTCAAAAGAAAACTTTCTCGCCAACAGTACTGTTGTCAATGAGCTAAGATTGTCCGCTTCGGCAGGGATTTTAAACACCGACCTGGACATCAGCGATTATTTCCTGTATCAGGGCTATTATACCTACAACAATGGAGCCTGGTATAGCTGGGCGGATGGCGCATTGGTACACTCTTTTGACCGACGTAGAGGTGACAATCCAAACATGAAATTCCCAAAACGCAAGGAATTTAACCTCAGTCTTGAAGGCGGACTTTACCATAACCTGATCACCTTCAATACATCTTACTTTTTTAACCGCATGAGCGGCGGTTTGGTACAAGCGGAAACGCAATATCCGATGTATTTTATGACCGGTTGGCCCGTTTACTCGGATCTTCCCTACATCAATTACAACAGTGACGAACGCCGGGGGGTCGACTTTGGTGTCAATCTGAACAAGCAGATAAACCAAACTTTTGTGTCCCTGGGGTTCAACGGTATGTACTATACGACGAAGGCCGTAAAAAGGGATGAGCTCTATCAGTTTAGCTATCAAAATAGAGCCGGAAAACCGCTCGACGCACTTTGGGGATTACAGCATGATGGTTTTTATAGCAGCCAGTCCGACATAGACAATTCGGCCTTTTCTTCATTTGGTGAGGTAAAACCCGGTGATGTGAAATATAAAGACCAAAATGGGGACGGCACCATCGATACGCGCGACGAAGTCTACCTGGGTAAAGGCGGATGGGCCGGATCACCACTGACACTCGGACTCAACCTGACGGTCAAATGGAACAACCTTACCCTATTCGCTGCCGCTACAGGCCAGTTTGGTGCCAAGGCCATGAAAAACAGTTCATACTTTTGGGTAGATGCGGAGGATAAATATTCGGTGCTCGTCCGCGACCGCTGGACAGAGTCTACCAAAGAGACTGCCACTTATCCGCGCCTGACCACCTTCAACAGTGATAACAATTTTCGAAGCTCCGACTTTTGGCTCTATAAAACCGATCGCATCAACCTGTCCAAAGTGCAGCTTTCCTACGATTTCCCCAGACGAATACTCAGTTCCAAATTTATCCATGAATTAGGTATTTACGCCAACGGATCCAATCTGTTGATGATTGCAAAGGAAAAAGAAACCATGCAACTGAATGTTGGACAAGCGCCTCAAACCCGATTCTTCAACGTCGGCCTAAAGGCGCTATTTTAATCATGAATAGTAAAAATGAGAATGATGAAAAAAATACTAACCCTAGCTATCCTGAGCAGCCTGTTATTTTCCTCCTGCGAAGATATGTTTGAGCCGGCTCTAGAGAATAACCTTGAAATTGAAACGGCCAATAGCCGGCCTTTATACGCCCAGGGACTGCTTTTAAACGGATATAACCGGATTCCGGGCAATAGCTACAGCTTTGATGAGGTCGCGACAGACAATGCGGTGAGCAACGATAAGAACAATACTTTTCTAAAAACGGCAACCGGACAGTGGACAAGCATCAACAACCCTTTCGACCAATGGCGCAACAGCTATGCTGCCATACAGTATCTGAACAATTTTCTGTCCTTAACAGATCAGGTCGAATGGGCCATGGAACCGAAAGTCAGCGTCCTGTTCAACGACCGAATGAAGGGCGAAGCCTATGGCCTCCGTGCGCTGTTTATGTTCCATCTGTTACAGGCGCATGGCGGCAGGTCAAGCACAGGAGAAATACTGGGCGTACCGATCCATTTAACTCCCGAGACCGTCAATTCGGATTTCAATCAACCTCGTGCATCATTTGAAGCCTGTATGCAACAGTTGTACGATGATATCAAAAAGGCGGAGGAGCTATTGCCGATGGATTATGAAAATATCAGCAATGATAGCCAGGTTCCGGTCAAATATGCCGGATCCGTAAATGCCAACGATTACAATCGCGTATTTGGCTCCACGTTCAAATTACGGATGACCAAACGCATCGCACAGGCTATCCGTGCCAGGGCAGCGCTATTAGCCGCAAGTCCGGCCTATAGTGAAGGCAGTAAAACGACCTGGGAGCAAGCCGCGACCTATGCGGGACAGGTCATCCAGGCCAAAGGCGGTGCAAGTGGTATCGACCCCAAAGGGTTTACCTGGTACAATAAAGAGGTGGTCGACGGCTTAACCTCCGGATCCAATCCAGCCGAAATCCTTTGGCGCACCGACAAAGGAAATAGCAATAGCATGGAGCAAGACCATTTTCCGCCTACCTTATTTGGCAGAGGCCGGCTCAACCCCACGCAGAACCTGGTCGATGCCTTCCCCATGGAGAATGGCTATCCCATTAGCGATGCCAATTCGGCCTACAATAAAGCCAATCCTTACGATAAGCGGGATCCCCGATTGAAGGCCTATATTATTGTCAATGGTGCCACAGCAGGTGTCAGCAATACAGCGATCAATACCACAGCCAATAGTCCGACAAATGACGGCCTGAACAAAGTCGAAACTTCCACACGCACGGGTTATTACCTGAAAAAGCTCCTGCGTCAGGATGTCAACCTCAACCCTTCCTCATCTACCCAGCAAATGCATTTCAATGCCCGTATACGCATGACGGAAATGTATCTGGCCTATGCCGAGGCAGCCAATGAGGCTTGGGGACCTACAGGCATGGGGACTTTTACCTTCTCCGCCTACGATATGATCAAAGCGATCCGCCGGCGTGCAGGTGTAGGCAGCAACAATGGCGATCCCTACCTGGAACAGGTCAAAAACAATAAAGATCAAATGCGGCAGCTGATCCGGAACGAACGCCGGCTGGAGCTTTGCTTTGAAGGATTCCGCTTCTGGGATCTCCGCCGCTGGAAAATGGATATCAATGTCAGCGCAAAGGGAATGAGTATCAGCAATAACAGCTATACCGAAATACCTGTAGAGAATAGACTCTATGAAGCCTATATGAATTACGGCCCAATCCCCTACAGTGAGGTACTTAAATACAGCAATCTTGTACAAAATACAGGCTGGAATTAAACTTAACATGCACACGATGAAAAAGATCAGTATCCTTTACGCGATGGCTTTAGTAAGCCTGGCGTCCTGCAAAAATAACGACTGGGAGTTCCCAGATTTTGAATTTCAATCGGTATACTTCGCTTACCAGACCCCCATCAGAACAGTAACCCTGGGCGAAGACATCTTCGACAATAGCCTCGACAACCAACATAAGGTCAAGGTTATGGCGACCACGGCTGGCGTGTATAACAACAAGAAAGATATTCGTATCGACTTCGTTGTCGACAACAGTCTCACACATGGACTCAGCTACTCCAATGGGCAGGCCGTGACCGCATTGCCTGACAATTATTATCGGCTGGCAAGCAACCAGATCAGCATCCCGAGCGGTAGCCTCACAGGTGGTGTTGAGGTGCAGCTGACCGACGCGTTTTTTGCCGACCCCAAATCCCTGGAGACCTATTACGTCCTCCCGCTAAGGATGACAAAAGTTGCCAACGCCGATTCCATCCTCTCCGGTAAAACTTCCCTACAGACAGCCCATAGGGCTATTGCTTCCGACTGGGATGTCGCGCCAAAAGATTTTATCTTTTATGCCCTCAAATATATCAATCCCTGGCATGGCAATTATCTGCGCCGGGGTACCGACCAGATTGTTGGCAAAGGGGCCAACAGCAACTTGACTAAAGATGTTGTCCGACACCAGGCCTATGTCGAAAAAGACGAAGTCAAAAATGTCAGCACTGCAGCACTTAACAAATCGGTCTTGCCCCTATCTTTTAAGGGAGCTGGTGATGTCAATATCAATGTCAACCTGAACCTAACTTTTAAGGAGGACAATACCTGTAGCATCAGCTCGGCCAGTGCCGGCATATCCGCTACTGGAAGTGGAAAGTTTGTCAAACGGGGCGAAAAAAACAGCTGGGGCAATGCCGACCGGGATGCACTTTATCTAGCCTATACAATCGATATGGCACAAATGAGCATCAGCAGTAAGGACACCCTCGTGATGCGGGACAGGGCGGTGAAAATGGAAACTTTTACGCCCGTCAAAAAGTAATAGCAATTCAATCATGAACAACGATGAAAAAAATCAATAAAACGCTCGTTATCCTATTTTCATTCGGCACCGTCTGGAGTTCCTGTTCCAAATATCAAGCCCTGGAATATGCTGTCGAAAAACCGGAGAAAGTGCTGGCGCAGGAAGATATAAATGCCTACAATCCCCTAAAAAGCTATTTGGACAAACAGGCAAACCCCGGTTTTAAGCTTGGTGTAGCGCTCAATATGAATGATTACTTTAACAAAGGGGTGCTCTACCGACTGGCCAACCGTAATTTTGAGGAGATGGTCATGGGTTATGAAATGAAACATGGTTCCATTGTGCAGGCCGATGGAAGCCTTAACCTGGCACGTGTCGAGCAGCTGATCAAGGCGGCACAGGAAAACAACATGGCATTATATGGCCATACGCTGTGCTGGCATTCGGGACAGCATGGCGCCTACCTGAATAAGTTAATCGCGCCTGTGGTTATACCAGGCTCGGACGGGCCGGCCCTCGCCGGACATGCCTTAAAAATGAGCAACCCTGCTGTCGTCAATGCCTGGGAAGCACAGACAGCCACAGACATTAACCCGACGGAAATAGGAAAAGAATATGTATTGAAGATTGTGGCCCGGGGCAGCAAAGCGGGTAATATTGGAATTGATCTGCAGAGCACCTCCAATTATTCCGGCGACAATATGGGGTCATTGGCTTTAACAACAAGCTACAAAGCGTACGAACTTAAAGTGACGGCAACCGCAGCGCGTAACCGTTTTATCATCAATTTTGGCCAATACGATGGCACCATTTTCATTGATAAGGTTGTGCTGACAAAAACAGGCAGTTCGGCAAGCCTTATTGCCAACAGTGATTTTGAAAACAATATTGACGGCTGGTTTGGCTGGGGAAACAATTCCACCAGGGCACAGTCCGCCGATGGCGAAGGTTATGGCAGCCCTGGGGGTAGCACGATCGAGAAAACAGCTGCCGAGAAAGAAGCCATACTCAGTAAAGCGCTGGAAACATTTATTGCCGGTATGCTTGAGAAAACGAAAGCTTATATCAAAGCCTGGGATGTGGTCAATGAACCCATGTCCGACTGGCCGGACCAATATGCCCTAAAAACGGGAGTCGGCAAAAGCGATCTGGCGGATGATGAATTCTACTGGCAGGATTACTTGGGTAAGGATTATGCCGTGAAAGCCTTCCAGTTTGCCCGCAAATATGGCAACGCCAATGATCTCCTATTCATCAATGACTATGGCTTAGAAGGCAGTGGCAACAAATGCAAAGGACTCATCGCCTATGTCAGCTACATCGAAAGCAAAGGCGCTAAAGTGGATGGGATCGGCACCCAGATGCACATCGATATCCATACCAGCAAAGATAACATCGTGAGTATGTTCAATCTATTGGCCGCCACGGGCAAGCTGATCAAAGTATCTGAGCTTGATATTGGCCTGGGAGATGGCATCAAAACCAGCAATGCGACCGCTGAAATGTATCAGAAACAGGCTGACCTGTACAAATTTGTCGTCGAGAAATACCGCGAGATCATTCCCAAGGATAAACAGTACGGTATCACCCTATGGAGCCCCTTGGATAGTCCAGATCAGGAAAGTTCATTCTGGCGGCGCGGGGAACCGATCGGATTATGGACTGAAGGATTTGTCCGAAAGCCCGCCTACCAGGCTGTTGCTGAGGCCTTGTCCGCTATAAAATAAGATCATTAATCACCTTTTAAATAGTTAAATTATGAGAACAAACAACAAGTGGTTACTGCTGGTCTTTTTATTCGCTATTTTTTCCAGCTGTTCGCGGCTGGAAGAAAAAATGCTGACCAGTGAATCCGAAAGAAGTCTTAAGGCCAATATCTCCGCGCAAGCGGTGACAAACTGGCCAAGGCCGACGCCGACCCTACATGTAGGCGGAAAGTACCTCAAAGACCCCTGTGACAATAACATTGTCCTGCATGGGGTAGCCATTACGCCCAGCCCTTGGTTCAATGGTTGCCAGTATGGCGCCAACTCAGGCTACTGCACTTGGGACAACTACAATGTGCAGGGCGCGCTCAATTATAACAAGGCGGTCATGGACAAGCTCAGCAGCGCCGCCGACGGCTGGCACCTCAATTATATCCGTCTGCACATTGATCCTTACTGGACCAATGATCCGGGAGCGCCCATTCCCGAAGACGATATCTCCAGGTTCAACTACAACCGCCTGGTTACCTACACCGATCAGGTCATTATCCCCTTGATCAACCATGCCCGCAGCCGGGGTATGTATGTCATCTTGCGCCCTCCGGGTGTATGTCCGCACCGTATCGCGGTCAATGATGCCTATCATACTTATCTCAAGACCGTCTGGACTTTCCTATCGCAGCACGCTGCCCTGAAAAATGCAGACAATGTGATGTTTGAGCTGGCCAATGAACCGGTTGAGATCCTGGGGACAAACGGTACCTGGGGAATGACGGGCAACGAACATTTTGCTGCATTGAAAAATTTCTTTCAGCCCCTGGTCAATATCATCCGTAACAACGGGGCCAATAATGTCTGCTGGATACCTGGCACCGGTTGGCAGTCCCATTACCAAGGCTACGTCAACAATCAGATTTCCGGTGGCAACATCGGCTACGCCGTGCATATCTATCCGGGATACTGGGGTGGTGTCAATACCTATCAAGCTTTTCAGAATGCCTGGAATACCAATGTCAAACCTATTGCTGACATCGCTCCGATCGCCATTACCGAGACCGACTGGGCGCCACAGGGATACGGCACCTTCGGTACCGGAACCACAGGTACAGCGGGTGGCAATGGTTTTGGCGCCAATCTAAAATATATCGTCGATCAGTCCGGCAACGTAAGCTGGAACCTGCTCGCTCCGGACAATCTGCTTCACAAAGGAGATCCCAATGCCGGCACCGCCTATAACAACGATTGGGAGGCCTGCGCAGCTCCTGCAAAACAGTGGTTTCAGCAATATGCCACCTCCAATTACCCCATGTCTAACTGCACAGCCACTAGCCTAGTAAATAATGGGGTTTACGAAATCGAATTTCAGACCGATGCCAACAAAGTACTTGATTTGAAATCAGGGGAAGATGCCAACGGCGCAATACTCCGACCCTGGACCCGAAATAGCGCAAATGCACAGCGCTGGGTAGCCATCGATGCGGGCAATGGGTACTGGCGCTTTGTTTCCAAAGCAAGCGCCAGTAATCGCTGTATTGACCTGGCGAGTAACAGCAACGCGCTCGGAACTGCCATCCGGCTCTGGCAAAATTACGGCAATGATGCGCAGGCCTGGAAGGTCACCGCTGTAGCCAATGGCTATTATAAAATTACCTCAAAGGTCGATGCCACACGCGGTTGGGATGTACCCAACTGTACCATGGATGGCAACTCCAATCTGCATCTTTGGGATTACTACGGTACATCCTGTCAATTGTTTAAATTCAAATTTATAGCGATGAATTAAAGGTTATCTTTTCGCGGTAAGCTTGCTTACCGCGAAATAGCTTAATTTTAAAAACATGAAAACCTTCACCATGCGACAAATACATTTTAAAGTCCTGCTATTGCTCATCATGGCATGCAATTTTTCGGGTACAGCCAGCTTTGCCCAAGACAAGAACTTCCATATTTACCTTTGTTTTGGGCAATCCAATATGGAGGGACATGGCCAATTCGAAGCCCAGGACACAACCTCCATCGAACGGTTCCAGGTACTGTCGGCAGTAGACTGTCCCGACCTAGGGCGGCGGTATGGCCAATGGTCTCCCGCCCGGGCACCGCTTACACGCTGCCACACCGGACTTACACCTGCAGATTATTTTGGCCGAACGCTTGTTGAAAATCTTCCCAAAAATATTGAGGTCGGTATCATCAATGTTTCGGTAGGCGGCTGCCACATTCAATTGTTTGATCAGGACAGCAGCGCGAGCTACGTCGCAAAGGCACCGGAGTGGATGAAATCCATGCTTGCTGCATATGACAACAATCCCTATGGAAGACTTGTGGCCCTAGCCAGGATAGCTCAGCAGAAGGGTGTTATCAAAGGGATTTTGCTTCATCAGGGTGAGTCCAACACCGGCGATCGCCAATGGCCCGATAAAGTGAAAAAAGTCTATGAAAACCTCTTAGATGATTTACAGCTGAAAGCCCAAGATGTCCCGCTGCTTGCCGGCGAACTCCTATCGGCCGAAGCTGGAGGGAAATGCGCTAGCATGAACAGCATTATCCAGACCCTGCCAGCTACGATACCCACCGCCCATATCATCTCCTCCGTAGGTTGTGAAGGTATTGGCGACGGACTGCACTTCAGCCCTGCGGGGTACCGACAGCTGGGCAAGAATTATGCAGCAAGCATGCTTAGATTGCTGCAGAAAGAAAAGAAATAAAGAAAGCTAGGGAATCAATCCCTAGCCTTACCAGATTATCGGCAATATTGATAGATGATCGTCGATAATGCCATTCGTTCGAATAATATCCTTTTATGGTTAAAGGCAATAACAGCGCATACATTTGTCCATTAGTTTCCAAAAATTTTGGCTAATTCCTGGTGTAACAGTTCACCTTTGATATTGATGGCGACAATGTTTCCTTGAGGATCCACCAGATAATTTTGCGGTACGGCACGCACGCCATACAATACCGCTGCTTCATTGCTCCAGCCCTTTAGATCTGCGACATGGATCCAGGGCAATCCATCCTCCTTAATCGCTTTTAACCAGGCATTTTTTCCTTTCGTATCATCCAGCGAAACCGCAAGCACCTCCAGACCTTTACTTTTATATTTGTTGTATGCCTTCAATAAGTTGGGATTTTCAGCACGGCAGGGACTACACCAGCTTGCCCAAAAGTCGATCAGCACATACTGACCTTTAAAATCGGATACCCTGACCAATTTTCCTTCCGTATCCGGCTGGGAAAAATTAGGTGCCTTATTACCGATTTTCACACTTCTCTCCGCCAAAAAACGTGCTTCCAACTGCCGCGCATTTGTCATTTGACGCACCTCCTTGGACAGCTTCAAAAACAAAGGTTCAATTTCACTGAGCTTGCGTTTATTGGCTGCATCAATAAGCGCGTCCACCGCAAAGATGGAATTGGGATTTTTGGCAGCGAATGCCAGCTCTTTTACCCGCCGGGCTTCAAACCGCGCCTCAAACTTTTCATGGATAGCTTTATACTGGTCGTTGGCATCAGGAGCATCCTGCTTTACGGCCGAAAAGGCCTTATTCCCCGCATCAATGATATCCATAAAACCACCGCCAATTTCATTTAAATAAGCGACGTAGGCATTATGCAATGGCGATCCTATTATCGCAGCGGTACGCAGCGAATCTTTGATAGTCATGTTGTAAGTTTCATTGCCCAAATAAAAATATAACCGATCACCAATATTTTGCGCGATCAATTTCCCCTTACCATCCTGATCAAACACCATTCGGGAGTAAGCGGGCTCCTCCACCGTTCCGTTGAAACTAAACTTGCCATCCACGATAGCCGATGAATCCGAGGCTGGAAATCCATCTTTTGTATAATCGAGATATACTTTTTTGCCATTGAAAGCTTTTGGTGCAGTTCCCTTGATCAGAAAGCCCGCTTGCTGCGCAAATGATGTCAAGGGCAAAAATGCCAGCGCTAAGGCAGCTATTTTTAAATTTTTCATGTTTATATGATTAGATGTTATATTGTTCTTTTTTTACTTACGCCAGGTCATATCAACGGGATTTCCGGGAAGACCGTCAATTGTTTTGAGCAGATCGCCGTTTTTCCCTACCCGGATGTCCATATAATACAGGGCACCTTCTACCCCTGCAATCAGAGTATTCTCATCATCATCCAATTTGAGCAGGCCTACATCCGATTTGATGGCTGCCTTCAATAGTTCCACCTGTTGATTGAGCGGATTATAGCGAAACACTTGATTTTTATAGGCCACATAGATGTACCCATTGCGGGTGGCCACCATCTTTGTTTCGGTATTTATCCATTCTTGTTTTATAAAGAGTCTCTTATGTATTGCCGTGACCATAAACGGACCATTATAATTTGCATTGAACTTCAGTTCATAGAGTTGACCACTATTATCCTTCACATAAGCGTAGGTATCCGTGTTATTGATCTGTACCATTTTAATCAGATCCATGCCCACCTTTGTTGGATCAAAAATTTCAGTATTGACGGGACTATACTGTGTGCCAAAATACATCGGACTACCATATATATTGATTCGGATAAACTGCTTTTTATTTTTTTCGAAAGCAATTACACTATAGTTGTTGTCTACCGTTGTCAATATAATTTCTGGTGCTAATTCGTAGTCCCCATCCGCATAAGTTCCAAACATGCCATAGGTATTCGATTGATCCCAGGTATTCGTTGTTCCGCCATAAAATTTGCCATTGATGACGCCCATCATTACTCCTTGCGGATGGGCGATCAGATTTCCGACAGCAATCGTCGCTGGAGCCAGAAAAAAGTTATCGTGCAGTGTACCGGGTTTTACCGCTTCTTTAACTAAGTTGTTGACATCGAGACGTACACCTGCCTGTTTGGAAATAATCCAGTATCCTAATGGGGTATTTCCCGTGAACTGGTTTTTTAGGTAGTGGATATACATCGGATCCGGTGGTAATGGTTCGCGATTGATCGCCTCATAAATATTGGCTTGTACGCTATTGTCAGGTTTTATAAAGGACAGCTTACTGATCCCATTCTGGACGGATAACACGAGTGATCCCCGCGAAAAAGCCGTTGCTCCCTGGATTTTGAAATTATAGAAATATTTCATTCCATTGGCCATATTGGTCACCGTAAGACGCGCTGTGTATCTCTTGGCCTGAAGTCCAAAAACGATGCGCAGTGCAGGACCTTCATAGTGGTTGGCTTCGGGGATAATTGCCTCTGGTACATCGATGCGCCAGTTACATTTCAATGAAGCCGCATCGATACCCGTAATTTTGGGTGCTATAATAAGACTATCGCCAACCGAAGCTTCATACAAAGTGTCCAATCCTGTAATCTGCGGTCCCTCAGGCATATCGATCGCATAATTCCCCTTATCCTTATAACAGCCACCGAAAACCAATAAGGTTAAAGACACAATGGCAAAAAATAATATTGCTCTTGACCTGTTTACATTTCTTTTCATCTTATCTGACTTCCTTTCCTGATTCATCTATAAAATAATACTTACCCGAAGCGCTATTCTTTCTCAATAGAATGCTTCGGTTTGGATTGTCCACGTGATAGAACTGATAGGTCTGTCCATTATCTTTACTACTCAGCACATAATTCTTTTCCGGGTGATCTTTGACCCACTTAAAGGGATCATTGAGCATCATCAAAAGGAGATTGACAAAGTAGAGATTCTTGGGTGCATCAAGTCCAACCGTAGAAAGCGAACGCTGTTCGGTCACAATTAAGAAGAGCTGATGTTTTACTCGCGAATAATTATCAAGCCACATTGTCCACCAGGCAGGCTGCTCCAATTGGGCCGAAATAATAATACGCGCTCGTATCAGTGCTGGGTTTTCAATCCCAAAGTCATTACTTGCCTTAAGTTTTAAGAGCAGTGATACAGATTGATTTTCAAGTTCGCTGATATTGTGCACTATAATGGGCAACAGCGCCCGGCCAGCATTACTTTCTATGGTATAGGTCGGTTTAAGCTGATCATAATGCAGATCGGCACGTGCCGTTGATGAATCCTTTTCCACGAAAGCCTCGTATTGCCGCGCTTGCTGATCACGGTATCCCATCACTTTGACGGGAACAAAAATGGTATCCTCTGCCTTGGTCATATCATAAGCAAAAGTGTATACAATGCTATCCCGATCAGCGTCGCTCAAATCAAAATAAACATTTGCGGCCCTATCGTAGGTCGTTAAAACCGCCTTTTTGCAAGAACACAGCAGCGGCAGTAGCAGAAGTAATAAAATAGTTTTTTTCATTTTTGTTACTATTTACCGTTGTCCATAAATTATTTCATCATCAGGTAGCGGCCATACATAAATTTGTTGACTGGCCGGAATTGTGGTGCCTTGCTGTCCAATAATCGGTAGATTCAGCCGCTTATAGGCGAAAAACAATTGTCCTTCGGCAAACATTTCTTTACGGTACTCCTTCAGGAGTTCGCTTCGGAGTTTGGCATTTGTCGATATATCCACTTTCTGACCGATGCCCCGATGTTCACGTACCTCATCAAGCCATGCTGCAGCCTGAGCGGGAGAAGTCTCGTAACTACATTCAGCCGCGATATAGTAGATTTCGGACAATCGGATCCCCGGCGCTACCAGATAATGCAGATTGGCCGCAAAACTGTCGCCCAGTGTATTCCTTCTATATTTATGAATAGATGATATAAAAGAGTTCCCAACGCTTACCGTTCCAAACCATTGCGTATAGCGCATGTCACCGCCACCGGCTCCTGCAACCTCGTAAATGGTTTTTGCTTCATCCTGATCCAGGTAAATGGCGCTGTTGTTGTCCTGAAACCAGTCATTGTTATAGCTGCTGTTCATGGCCGGGATGTACCAGGCAAACAACAGCTCTTTATAGAAAACCCGATCTTTTTTGTCCGCATCGACGGCAAGGAAATCCGTGGCGTTGGTCCACGGAAATTTTTTGGCATCGATTACTTCACGTGCGCTCAGCAGTGCTTTTATTTTATCTCCCTTATAGAGATAGGTACGTGCCAGTAATCCACAAACGGCATAATAGTTGAGCCGGTGCCTTCTGTTCTGTAAAAAGAGGCTCTTGTCCTGCAGCTCTGAATTTTTCAAGGTGTCTCCGACAGTAGGATAGCCAACCACGTAGGATTTCAGGCGGATGGGATCAACCTTGAGCAATTCTTTGGCTTCTTCCAGATCCCGGATCACCGAATCCAGAAGTTGTGAGACCGTGGACAGTTTAGTGGATTTATTGGAATAGGTCGTTACATAGGGAATGGCTTCAATCTTGTCATTTACAGCCGGAGCTGGACCAAATAGGCGCAAAGCATCAAAATGGAGGTAGGCTCTCAAGGCCAGCGACTCCCCTTTAATTAGTTGATAATTGCTTCCCGTAAATAACTGCTTTTTAGGTTCAATTTCACCAAGTATCAGATTGGCATTGACAATACCATTGTATAAACCCTTCCAGATATTGTCCTTTCGGCCAATAAAGTTACCGTCATTGTATTTAAACAACTTGGTCTGCTGATACCGCAAGGGATCATTACTTGACAGCGCATAGTTCTGCGCCAGCACTTCCGGTGTTCCGATGGTCAGCTCCTTGCCATAGAGGTCATCTTTAGCACATCGCGTATATACGCCGATCAGGGCTTCCTTGAAACCATCCTCGGTAGAAAAGAGGACCGACTTGTCAATTTCGCTTTCAGGTTGTATATCCAGCCACTTGGAGCAAGAAAGCGTACTCAGGGCTGTGAACAGTATTAAAACTATAGTTAACTTCTTCATCTGTACATATTTTTTCCATCCGTTGGATGGGACTTACTATCTTTTATAATCCTGCCTGTAGGGTAAAAGTCACACTGCGGGCGAATGGGTACGTAATTCCGCGTTCTACTTTCACCGAAGACCAACGAAAAATATCATTTGCGACAAGTCCGACACGCAGGCTTGACAGCGCCAGTTTTTTCGACAGTGCTTTCCCAGCATCGTAAGAAAGATTCAGTGACTGCAGGGCAAATAAATTGTCGGGCATAATAAAACGCGAGGATACCCGCGTCTGCCCCAGATCCTGTATACTTTTGTAAAAGGTCACATCGCCAGGATTTTTCCATTTTTCCTCCAGGACCCTAATGTCCACATTATAACGTGGATCGGCATTTTCGACACGGTCTACTAAGGTTTGGTTATAGGTTTTACCTCCTATCCTTGTTTGGAAATAGGCCACCAACATAAACTGCTTGTAGCGCAGTGTCCCTCCGAAAAATCCTTCCATTTTTGGTGTGGCCAGCCCGACGACATCGATATCCCGTGCATCCCATTCATACGACAGTGTTCCATCTTTTTTGATATAAACTTCCTTCCCGTTTTCAGGATCTATCCCCAAGGAAGGTACGGCATATATGGCATCCAACGACTGGCCCTCTTTATAGCGAAGCAAGGGCACGGCCATTAAATCACTCCCCTGCTGTGCTTCATCGACACGTTCATTGTAGCTCTTCAATGCATTTGAAATACGTACTATTTTATTTCTGTTCCGTACCAAATTCGCCAACAGACTCAGGGTCCATTTTTCACTTTTAAGGGCAATCCAATTGGCGTTGAGCTCAAATCCTTTGTTTTCAAGATCGCCAAGATTCTCTTTATAAGAGCTGAATCCTGTAGAAGGTGCCAGGTTGATATCGGCCAGGATATCACGGGTAATCTTATGGTAATAGCGTGGCGAAAGCGTCAAACGATCACGCCAAAGTCCAAGATCAAGACCGACATCGGTACTCTGGGTCTTCTGCCAGGTCAGGTTTTCATTGCCATAGTTACGGACCGTACTTCCCAGCCCCGAGGAATACCAATTGCTCTTATCATAACTATAAGTTGTCCGCGACATGTAAGGATCGAACTGTACAGAGCCCGTCAGTCCTATCGTAGCGCGGAGCCGCAATTGGCTGACTACATTGTTGGCAAACCATTTTTCCTTATGCATATTCCAGCCGATTCCTGTCGACCAAAAGGGAGCAGTACGCTTGTTGGATCCAAATTTGGAAGAGCCATCAATTCGGACAGTTGCATCCATCAGATAACGGTTATCATATGAATAATTGGCACTGAGAAAGGCACCAAATAGCCTGGAGGCACCCAAGCTGCTCGAAGGACTCGCATTCTCCGCATATCCCTTGGCAAATCCCACACTGGTAAATCGGTCATTCGGAAAGCCAATCGCTTTGAAAGAACGCTCATCATAGCTTTCTGTCCGGATATTGGTTCCCCCTACCATATTGAAGCTATGTAGATCAATCGTACGCATCCAATTGATCCGTAGGTTTGCATCCCAATACAATTCATTGTTTGTATAGCTGGTATAACTACCCTTTTCGTCTGTTTGTGCTGTAGGATAGAAATAAAAATCATTGGCTAAGGGCGAGCGGAAATTATCATTCGTATTCAAGCGTTTCAACAAACTTACCTGTCCCCGCAGGCGAAGTCCATTGCTGAGGTCAAAATCACCGGAGAAATTGTTCAGCAATTCGGTATAGCCCAGTTTATTGAAACTATTCAACGTCGCATTGTAAAGTGGATTCAAGACATATTCCCGTTGTGCACTTCCCGAATTTGCCACCCTTGTCCATACATCAGCCTCCTGTATAATATTACCCTGATCATCTGTCATGCGGTAGTAAGGATTCATCCGGACGTAATCCGCAAAATTTCCATAGGGAGATTCACGCCCGTCGACCACTGTTACGGCAAGCTCGTTCTGAAATCTAAATTTACCTCTGAGGTTATAGCTAAAGTTTAGTCCGCCCGAATATTGATTTCTTCCCGAGCCTTTCATCACACCAGGTCTGGTCTGATAACGCATGTCTACGCCATAGCGGAACGTCTCCGAACCACCTTCCAGATAAAGGCCGTGCTTTTGCCCCACTGCAGTCCGTACGGGCTGTGACAGCCAATAGGTATCCACACCGCCAAGCACATTGGCCAACTTTTGATAATACAGTTCATCCAAGGCGTCCTGTGGCTGCCGCTGGATCGTGGCATCATATAGTCCGGCCAGCTTCTCATAGGCCAATTTATCAGCAGCATGCAAAACATCGTATCCGGTCAGGTCGGGCATATTTACATTGCTCTCATGTGTATAAGTCAATTGTAATTTGCCGTCCTTGGGCATTTTTGTTGTAATGACCATCACACCATTGGCCGCTCTCGAACCGTATATGGCGGTTGCAGCAGCATCTTTCAAGATCGTGACACTTTCAATACGGGTCATATCCAGATCGAGCACTTTCTGTACACTTACTTCAAAACCATTTAATATAAAGGCCGGCATATTGATTGTGGTCGTGATATTATCCCTTCGCAGCACTTCATTCCCTCCGGTGGGCAATGAAGAAGATCCACGCACATTGATATTTGGCAAAGCATTGGGATTGGATCCAGCAAGATTGTTGTCGAGCAATTTAAATGATGGATCGAACACTTGCATGGCCTGCAGCACATTCTGCGGATTTACCTGCCGTAGCTCGTCGCCGCTTTTAGTAATTGCTGTTCCCGTGTAGGAATCTTTTTTTAGCACCTGATAACCGGTGACAACGACCTGCTCCAATGCATTCGCTTCTTCTTCCATCACTACACTGTACTCTTCTTTGTTTTCCACCAAAGCGAGGGTATAGTTTTTATAGCCAACCCGACTTAATGTAAGCGGTTGCATAATGCCGGTAAAAGAAAAACGTCCTTCTTTATCGGCCACAGCGATGGTATTGCCCAGCTGTGAAATATTCACATCGGAAAGCGGCGTACGGTCTTTCCCAAGGACTTGTCCGCGGATCTGCTTCTGGGATGATTGTTCTATTTTGGGTTGGCTTGTGGGCTCGGATTTCCGTGGACTTGATTTCCTTTCCAGAAAAATCGTCTTCGATTCAATCGTGTAGCCGATTTGCTGCGGACTTAGAATTTTATCCAGAAATAATGTAAGGGGCATTTTGTCCACTTTAATCGAAATTGGCTTTGCCGATTCCAACATCTTTTTGGCTCCGAGCACCTCATAGCTCGTCTGAATTTTGACCGCTTTAAGCACTTCCATTAGTGTAACATTGCGCCCGGCATAGGTTACGGTTTGCGCATTTACCTTATGGCCTAGCTGGAATAGGACAGCAAAAACAAGCCATAAAAGGGGTTTGGTCGCTTGTGAAAAACAACTTAATTTCATTAATTCTAGTTAGTTTAGTTAGGTTAGATTGCAGGATCCATTGCTTAGATGACAGGATCCACTGCCCAATTTGTTAATTCATATTGTTTGGTCAAGTATAATTTTACGTTCTTTATTGCCCTCCTTTCTGTGCTTTAAGATCATTTTTTTCAATGATGAGTTTTCCGTCGTTTGTTAAATGATACGACAGGTCCTGGTCTTTTAATATGTTCAGGATAGTGGATAATTTGCTCGTTCGGAATGTTCCGCCGAAGAAGGAAACATCGGGTACATCGCCCTTATAAACCACATCAACCGCATACCATTGGGACAGTTCATCCATGACCTGCCGAAGTGATTTTCCATCAAAGTTGAATTTGCCATATACCCAAGCCATTTCCTGCTGTACGTTGACCGGATGCTTGGTCAGCTCTGTTCTGGTGTGGACCGACTGGTCGCCGGGCAGCAAGGTTACTTTTTGGCCTTTTATGAGTTCTTGTACCTGTACTTTACCCTCCAGCAAGGTTGTTTTTGTCTGTAGTGCTGTTGGATAGGCATTGATATTAAAATGCGTTCCGAGCACCTGTACCTGCTGATTTTTGGTATGTACAATAAAAGGTTGATCTTCCCGTTTTGAAACTTCAAAATAGGCCTCGCCCTGAAGACTGACCTCGCGTCTGTCTTTTGCGAATTCCGTTGGATAAGAAAGTATAGTCCCTGCATTTAGTTTGACCAAGGTACCATCCGGCAAAGTGATTTCGTAAGTACCTCCACGCGGAGTTTCTATCCGTGCAGACACCGCTGCATTGACCGTCGCCACTTCATGGCCGTCGTTATAGCGTATGCCAGAGCCATCGATCACGACTTGTTTTTCGCCATTATTCAAAGTATACTGCCTGCCGTCTGAAAGCGTTATAATCGCCTGATGGGAAGCCGGAATCCGGTCGTTTACAGCTCTCAGCTGGGTTTGAACCGGCCGGTTGTTATCCGAATTCCAATACCATACAACCGAAAGCGCCAACAGCACACTGGCGGCAGCAAAATATGGCCAGAGACGCTGCAGCAGCCCAGATCTCTTCGTCGAAGGATGAAAGGAAACCTTGGCTTTTATCGACTCAAAATTACGTTGATTTTCAAAATGCTGCAGGCTGGCATAGGCCTCACGCTGTTGCGCCTCATCCAGGCAGCGTCTATAAATCTGTTTGTTCATCACGGATTCTTGTAGCCAGCGCTCCAAAAAAAGGCGGTTTTCGTCGCTGAGCGTACCCCGCATTTCTTGGAAGACAAGCGAACTGATATAGATAAATTTTTCTTCTTCTTTAGGACCCATTTTGAGCTATTTCATCTATAGATACCGCACCGATTAGAAAAAGTACCAAAGACAATTAAAAAAAATTAAATTTTTCCAAAAAGAACAATCAACGACAGTAGATAATTGAAGGAATCTCGTTTCAAATGTTGACGTAGCAGACCTAGAGCACGTAATTTTTGATTTTTTACCGTTTGGATATTTAGCTGCAATAAATCCGCAATTTCTTGATTGCTGTTGCCTTCGAGGTAGCTCAGCTGTATAATTTCACGTGCTTTGGGCGGCAGCTTCTGAATGGCTTCGTAGAGTTCGGCCATGGCTTCGGTATAGACAATTTCATGCAGATAGGATTTTTGATCCTGCTCCTGCTGCGCCACATAACTATCGACCCGATTTAATCTTCGCTTCCTGGCGGTCTGGTAATTGATTCCTACATGACGCGTAGCCTGATAAAGTGCCGCCCTCAGATGGGATAAACTTTCAAAGCACCGCCTGCCCTGCCACAAGCGTATAAATCCCTCCTCTGCAATATCTTCAGCTTCTTTGCTTTCGTCCACAAAGCTCGATGCATATAAACATATACGACTAAAATAACGGTTGTATACATGCGCACAAGCCTGCTCTTCCCCGTTGAGGAAGTCTTCAAGCAGCTCTTTTTCGCTCGTATAGTTCATTGGTAGATCGGTTTAGCTTTTCGTGGATAAAGATAAATAAAAAGAATGGATACTTCCTAAGACCAATTTATTCCTCGTTTTTCCTATTAATTTTTCAGCATCTACTTCCTTAAGCCAAAATTTTTTCAGCAAACCGCATTAAAAACAAGCTCATGTCAGTAATTTATTCAGAACTGTTTCCTGCCCTTGTTTTTTCGATGACAAATCCCCTACCTTTGAGCAATTGCTTTTTAAAGCAAAACCTAATCCGATAAATCAACCTATTTGAAGTATGACACCTGGCTCCAAAAAAAAATCTGAAAGCACCTTCCTCCGATACTTCTTTATCTGGACAATTTTGTGCTTGGTCACAAACCTCAATTACTGCTTAGCGCAGCGCATGCAGACCGCTGATCGCGAAATACCGAAGTCAATTATTGACCGGGCGCTAGCGGCTTCCATAAAAATGTTCGGTATAGACAGTGTGAGCGGTCAGCAAAACAGTGCTCCTTTCAGTGGAGTCATCGTACGTTCGGATGGAACGATCCTCACAGTAGCACATTCCACCAAGCCGGGCAATTTCTATCGCGTAATTTTTCCCGATGGCAAACAGGCTGTCGCCAAAGCGCTCGGACGACTGGTCGTCGACCAACAGAGCAACTTGCCCGATATTGCGATGATAAAGATGCAGGGCGAAGGCCCCTGGCCTTTTGCTGAAATGGGCTGGTCATCATCCATCGCTGAAAAGCAGCCCTGCTTTGGAATATCCTATCCCGAAACCCTACCCTTCAACATTCCCTTTCTCCGCGCTGGACGCATTCTGAAAAAAATGGACGACTATGGTTTTATTCAAAGCAGCAGTATCATGGAGCCCGGAGATTCCGGCGGCCCTTTATTTGATGCCCTAGGCCGCGTAATTGGTCTACATAGCCGTATCGATGCTGCTGAAGGCATCAATTTTGAGGTGCCTGTAAACAGCTATCGCATCTATTGGCGTTCGCTGACTCATCCGGCAGCGATCAATAGTTACCCCACGCCAACCGATTCAGTCGGTAGCGATCCCTTAGCGAAGAAACTCATGGAATTGGTACTCAAAAAACCGGCACCGTTTCCCAAAACAAACGTTCAGTCCATCCCCATCCGTAGTACATTACATGGAGATAGCGTGTATATATTAGGCACCGCATTTAACTTGGCAAACAATAAGCAGGTGATTTTATCCAAAAGCAGCCAGGTTGGTGCGGCGCCAAAGGCCAAATTTAACAACAGCACCTATGCCTTGGAGATCCTGTTCAGAGATAAAAAAAATGACCTGATCGCACTTGTAAGTGATCATAAGTTTCCAGCAATTACTGCATCGGAGACCAGCAGACTAGGCATTCCTGATTCTTTACTCGGTATAAAATTGTGGTCGCTGCTTGCCAGCAATAAGCTTAAAAGCGGTATCCTGGGCATGTCGCCCCAAACCTTTCCGCGTATACCGATTCCGGGAACTTTCGATGCGCACATGCAGGAGATTGCAGGTCTTCCAACCTTAACAAAAGTGGACAGCATGGGTGCTGCAAGCCGGGCAGGACTTCGTGTTGGTGACCAAATAGTGGCATTAAACGGTCAGGATGTCGCAAGTGCCGTCAAAATCAATGCTGCCATGCAGCAATTTTCTGCTGGCGATACACTAGCGGTACAATTCCGGCGCGGGGTGACGGTGCTACATGCCCAGGTCATTCTTTCCAAATGGGCAGCCCCGCCAAATCCACATCCTGCAAATCACATTCCCAAAGGAAAATCGACGCGAAGAGATAATTTTCCGCATGTATTTCTCCATGATTCCCGCATTCATGCCGACGAATGCGGAAGTCCGATCATCGATAGCGAAGGCAATTTTATAGGACTCAATATTGCTCGCTTTAGCCATACAGCCTGCCTTGCTATCCCTCGAGATACCATCCTGGACGTTTTATCCGAAGCGCAATATCTAATTAGCAACTCAAAAAGATAAAGTTATCAGGTAATTTTTAATACCGTCGCGATATTGTTTTGAACGAAACCTTCGGGTAGGGATACCTGCAGGCCATTGTCGAGTTGTCGAAAGGAAATCCGATCATCAGTTCCGACTAACTGAACCTGATTGACCTTTCGGGTTTGGGCAGCCGAACGGCCCAGGGACTTAATTGTAATTTGCTTTTCGGCCGTTGTTCCCATAATAAAGGCATACAGGATATTTCCTCTTGTCGTAAAACGGACATCATCACTGGTAAAAGCTTTACCTTTTCCTTCATTGAAGCCCTGCACACTCAGTGAAGGAGCGTCCTCTTGTGCTGGTCCCTCGCCAAAAATATGCCAAGGCCGTGTCCCAATAAGGGCTTCTTTATGTACCGTCATCCAATTTCCAATGCCCTTTACCACTTCCTTCGCTTTATCGTCGATAGAACCATCGCCGCGTAAGGGCACGCTCAAGAGTAAATTACCATTTTTACTGACCACATCAATCAACATATGAATAACGGTTTTGGCCGATTTATACTGATTATTATCGTAAATCCGGCGATCATAATGCCAGGAACCTATGCAAGTGCAGGTCTGCCAGGGCTGAGGTTCAATCGTATTGCTCTGTCCCCGTTCGATATCCCATACCAGGCATTTCCGTTGCTGTTCATTCAGGATTTTACCGTTGATGACCACATCGACTTTACCCTTATTCGCCTGCATGCTCTTATTGTAAAAATCGGCCGCAATCTCCAGTCCAACATTGCTGATAGGATAAAGCGGTAGTACCGTATCGTCAAAGTAAACCATGTCAGGCTTGTAGTTGTCCATCAGTTCCAGCGTACGCGCTTTAAAATTTTCACAGTACGCTTTGGTCGGGATACTCACGCCGGAGGCGACATCCCAATGCCACTGCCGATGAACCGTGTTGTCGTCTTTGCTATCTAAACTAGGCTCATGATCCTGAGCGTAGAGCTCCTGTGGATCGTAATCTGCCCACCATTTTCCGGCGCCATCTTTCTTTGTCAACTTCCCGTCGTAAGGTACTCCGGCAAACTTTCCGGCTTTATCACTTCGTTGCGCCGTTTCGTACCAGGTCCAGGCATGCGCTGCGTGAACGCTCACACCAAATTTGAGTCCTCTTTTTTTAGCAGCACGCTCCCAGCCGCCAACAATATCTTTCCGAGGGCCAAGGTTGACACTATTCCATGGATGGTGGCTGCTGCGATAAAGATCCAGATTATCGTGATGATTGGCCAGGGCCATAAAATATTGGGCACCGGCATTTTTATAGAGCTCCATCAGCTCTTCCGGATTCCAATTTTCGGCTTTCCATTGATGGATTACATCCTTGAAACCAAAAACGGAAGGATGGCCATATTTTTCGAGATGATACCGGTATTGATCTGATCCTTCTTGATACATGCCGCGTGCATACCAGTCGCCCCTTTCAGGCTGGCACTGCGGTCCCCAATGTGCCCATATACCAAATTTGGCATCCCTGAACCAATCAGGTACCTGATAGTTTTCAAGTGAGCGCCAGTCGGGATGAAATGGAGCTTTCCCAAGATACGCATAGGCAGCGCTAAATTTACCAAGAAAAAGGGTCGGAATAGTTGCCCCGAGAAACTTAATAGCTGTTCTTCTGTTCATTGTATGATGATTTTTCGATCAAGATGCCAGGCTCCAAACCTGCCCGACAAAGAGATTCGGTTTATAATTTGTTATTTTCTTGAATACCAAAAGTAAATGTTTTGAACCTTTTCATTCGATTGCGCTTCAAAAAGGTGCCCTTAGAAAGGGCACCTCCACCTAACACTACCTACGAATAACTAAAAACATATCATTTATTGGATCAATTGTTCATGTCATTGCCTTTCAGATTTTTATTATTGTCCAATTCGGACTGTGGAAAAGGATAATACATCGCTTTGACAGACCAGCCGCCTTTTTTCAAGGGTTCCAGCCAGCTTGGATTGGCCATCCCCCATCTTAAGAGGTCAAAATACCGTTGATATTCACCCAAGAATTCAACAAATCGCTCATGCGCGATAATATTTTTGACCGTATTTAAAGGGACACCATTTTTGACCAAACCCTGCACGATCAATCCGTCTACGTCGGGGATTGTCCCATTGGATTTTTGATACCATAGGTGTGGCTGCTCATCGGGAACGATATTATTGGCTCGCTTGCGCACCAAGTTGATGTATTGCTTTGCTCCGGCGATATCGCCACGTTCGTTGAGACATTCGGCATAGAGCAGCAGCACATCGCTATAGCGAAAAATACGATCGTTGTTGCCATTATCAAAATCCGCGATCTGCACATCCGGACAATATTTACGGGTGCCAAAGTAATCTTTATTGGTCGCCAGGTTTTTCATCCAGTCCGCATAGTCCGTGACCTTACCATCCAATTGCGTAAACTTTGCACCATTCTCGCACCATAAGGTCATATATTTCCGGGGGTCTCCATCTTCAAATTCATCGTGGGCCATTTTATTGGGGGCCAGATTCCACCAGGCACCACCCGTTCCGTCAAACATGCCAATTTCCTGCCAGCGCCATGAACTCGATATATCGTCCCCCAGCCAGCCCGGTCCATTGTAGAGTTGCACCTCAAAAACAGACTCCTGATTATTCTCTTTTGTTTCCAGAAAATTATCCCTGTATGAGGACATCAACTGATACTCCTTGCTATCAATCACGCTTTTCAACTGGATCTCGGCATTGGCAAAATCCGCTGCCTGTCCTTTTGCGAGGATGGGTTTATACAAATAAGTTTTGGCCAGGTAAGCCTGGGCAGCACCTTTGGTGGCCCTACCGATCATTTTGCTATCGGCGTAGAGCGCTGCCCGTGTTGGCAACAATTCCGATGCTTTCTTAAAATCATCCACGATCAGCGCATACACGGCACCCGCCGCTGCGTTGCCCGGATAATAATCTTCATTGGTTTCAACAGGTTTGCTGATCAGTGGAATGGTTTCCCCAAACAGCATGCCCAGGTGCAAATAGTTCAGCGCCCGCAGAAAATACGCTTCTCCCAACAGTCTATTCTTTCTATTCTGGTCTATTTCACCCTCAAACTTCTGAATACGGTCGATGGCTAAATTTGCCGCAAATACCCCGTTCCAAAAATCTCTCCAGGTCTGGGCGGCCATCCCGTCACTTGCAGGTGTATTGTAGGTATCCTGATACATGGGTTCCCATTTGAAGGTATGATTGTAATCATCCCCGGGAGCCAAAAGTTCATAATACAAACTACGTGCATATCCCCCCTGCGTACGGCCGATCAGAGCCTGATAGGCCGGTATGACCGCATTTTCCAATTGATCTGCTGTTTTATAATACGTGTCCGTCGACAATTCCTGCGGGTTGGAGAGATCCAGATTCGGTTTGCAGCCCGAAAACTGGATCAACAAGGCAGCAGCTGCTAGTTTTATATAGTGTCTATTCATGATGTCGATTAAAGGATTAGAATGTAAGTTGAATACCCATAAAATACTCTCTCGAATTTGGGAAGCTGAGTCCCCATGGCGTTTGCCCATCGATGCCTCGGCTCAGGTTGGAGCGGGTATCGCCCGACCCCACTTCGGGATCATAACCCGAGTACTTGGTAAAGGTCAGTAGGTTTTTTGCACCAACATAAAACCGCAAACGGTCGATCTTCCAGCGTTCGAGCCTCTGCCCAGAAAAACTGTAACCAATGTTGAGGACTTTAAGCCGCAGATAAGAACCATCTTCCACAAACCTGTTGGATGCCCTTAAATTTTGATTGGGATCGCCGAGCACAGCACGTGGGATATCGGTATCTGTATTTTTTGGGTAGACCGTCGTTTCACCGGATACCGGATTTTTGAAGACAAGTTCTTCCGCGCGGTAGCGGTCCAGCGTTGATGCAAAATTATTGTAGTAATGGTACATCCCCTCGCCCCAATAACGGCTATTGTTGTAGATATCATTTCCTTGGCTTCCCTGCCAGATCATCGACAGGTCAAAGGTACCAATGGCACTTTTGTAGTTGACATCCGCATTGAAACCGTAGCTAAAATCAGGTATTGGACTTCCCAGAAAATCCTTATCCTGATCATTTAAGACCTTGTCTCCATTTCGGTCATTGAAGCGCACATCGCCCAGTGCTGCATGGGGTGCAAAAGCTTTATCGGCATCCAATTGCGTCTGGCTGGTGTATAGACCGTTGGTTGTATAGCCCCAAAATTCCCCTATCGAGCGGCCGACGGCGGTCCTTGTGACATTTTCTCCCCCAGGCGAAATACTTCCCCATAGAATTTCATTATTGTTACCCAGGCTCAGGACCCGGTTTTTCACAAAAGAAATATTGGCACCGATATGATAGCCGAAATTACCGACCTGATCTTTATACGATGCCAGGATATCCCAGCCCCGATTCCGTATGCTGCCGGCATTCAGCACGGGAAAGTTGTTGACATACCCGGCTGTGAACGAAATGGGTACATTGATCAGCATGTCCTCCGTCTTTTTATTATAGTAATCGACAGTCAGAGCCAATTTATGATCAAAGAGCTCCAGATCGAGACCAAGGTCAGTTGAATACTGACTTTCCCATTTTACATTCGGATTGGAGGGTGTCTGCGGCAGCGCACCCGTCACCATCACATTGTTCAGATAATACCAGACATGGTCGAAACTAACCGTCCGCTGATACTGATATTGTGCGATATCCGAATTACCCAGAAGCCCATAGCTACCACGGAGCTTCAATTCGCTGATTGCAGGAAATGCTTTCATAAATGATTCCTGACTGATCCGCCATCCTGCCGATACCGAAGGAAAATTTCCATAGCGGTATTGATTACTGAAGTTGGCCGATCCATCGCGCCGCATGTTAAATGTCAAGAGATAACGATTGTCATAATTATAGTTTACACGGCCCAGCATGGAGTACATGGCCGACTGGCCTACACCCGACCCCACCAGGCGGGAACTTGCCAGGGAAGCCGAATTAAGGATCAAAACATCCGGACTTGGCAAACCCCGGGCACCCGCATTGACCGCATTGTACCGGGACTCTTCCGAGGTGATCCCCGCCAAAGCCGAAATCGCATGTTTACCGAAATTATTTTCATAAGTCAGCGTATTTTCAAATAGCCAGCGGTTGTTCTGGCTGCTGGAGATATTGAGTTCGTCCGGATTATGGTTCTGATACTGACCGACGGAGTAGTTACCGATATAGCCTTCATTGCGTATGCGGCTAAGGTCTACGCCCATATTAAATTTATAAACCAGTCCTTTGATGATCTCATAGGTAGCCCAGGCATTGCCGTTGACCGAAAAGTTGTCATTGACGTTTTTGTTGAGGTAGGCATTCGCCAAGGCACTCTGCACATCCGTTCCGTTGCCCGCCCCGGCAAAACCAGTGCTGCTGTTGGCATCATATAAGGGCAATGTCGAAGACCACTTTTGCGCATCGATGATATTTTTGTCGCTCCAGTTGCGTCGCGTATACCCCAAGGAAAGTGTTTCGCCGATCTTGAGTTTTCCTTTGGTAAAATCAGAGATAAACTGCGCGCCATAATACTTGTTTTTGTCCTGGATAATAATGGATTTATCTGTAGCATAGATGCCGCTCAGCCTAAAATTGGCATTTTGAGATCCACCGGAGACCGAGAGATTATGCCTTTGGTAATTGCCCGTCTGCAGCAGTTCATCCATCATATTATACCCCTGTCCGATGGCCGAGGGTTTGGACAACGCAGGCAGATAGTCTTTGCGCGAAGGATCTTTATTGTACATTTCCTCATTGATCAATTCGGCCAGTTGCTGTCCGTTGAGCAGGGGGACATTATGGGAAATATTTTTGATGCCGCCGAAAGCATTGTAGTCGAGCTTTACATCCCCCGCTTTACCCCGTTTTGTGGTAACCAAAATAACGCCATTGGCTCCGCGGGCACCATAGATGGCGCTGGATGCAGCATCTTTTAACACCTGAATGCTGGCAATATTATTTTCGTCCGGCATAGCGCCACCGATCATCCCATCCACCACATAGAGCGGATCCGTGCCGTTAATGGATCCAACACCACGGATGCGGACGGCGCCATTGGTTACCTGCACCCCGGGTACAGCACTCTGAAGCGTGGCAATTGTTCCGCCGGGGACTTTGACGAGGTCCTTGGTATCCACTACGGCAATAGAAGAGGTCAGATCCACCTTCTTCTGCTTACCATAGCCCACCACCACAACCTCATCTACTGCAATTTCCGAAGAGACCAGCGGGATGCTGATTTCTGAAGAGTTACCGACTACATATTCGACATGATTATACCCTACATTGGATACAATAAGGATTTCGCCCGGATTGAGCTTGAGTACAAATTCGCCTTTCTCATTGGTTGAGGTACTGAGAGTTTTGTTCTTCACTTTGATCGATGCCCCGATAATCGGTTTTCCCTGATCACTTACGATCTTTCCATGAACGACTTTTTCTTGGGCAGACAGTCGTCCAATGGACATTAACATGGAAGCCATTAACAACCACTTCACTTTCCTGTTCCTTTCTTTAGGAAAACAAAAGAAAGAAGACACATAATTTCTGTTCATAATCTTATCTGAGATAAATGTCTTTTTGCCCCTGGAGGCGCTTACTTGGTTATTTATTTAAACGAATTGGTTATTACTAGCCTGTTGACTGCGGCAGAAAAATACAAGATGCATTGCTAAAGATTCATTATCCCCTTTCTCCGATCATTCCTAAGAATGCGCTAGCCATTCGCCAATTGGTTATAAAGCAAAGCTAGAGGTTTCATAAAAATGACCTTGCAACAAATAATTAAAAGAAGGGTAAAAATGTCTAAAACCCATCAACAACAGATTAATTCCGTTTTTTTCAATGCAAGTCAGATCCTTCGCCAAATTTAATCCGCAGGAGACCCGTTAATATCGCATCAATAGGCCGGGGCGTATCCATTGCTAGATTTGCGCGAAATTCAAGCGCTGTATCTGGGATGAAAAATAAGAAAATAATAAATGTAAAAAAAACACTTAAAAATAATTCCTTAATTTATATCTTTGGAATACCAGTAGATTAGCTCATCATAACCAATAACCAAATCGCTGTATATTTTTATCATTCAGCGGATTATATAGCATACATTTAACATGAACTTAAACAGCCGTTTTTCCCATACGATCCTTGCTTTGCTCTTTTGTACCTCTTTATTTGCGCAGGCATCCAAAGAGCTCCATTATTTTGATCTACAGAATGTCCGGCTATTACCAAGCGCCTTTCATCATGCGCAACAGCTTGACCTGCAGTATGTATTGGAGATGGATCCGGACCGTCTGCTGGCTCCATTTTTAAGAGAAGCTGGATTAGCAGTTGTCAAACCGTCCTATACCAATTGGGAAAACACAGGGTTGGATGGCCATATCGGTGGTCATTACCTTTCTGCCCTTGCGTATATGTATGCTTCTACCGGTGATCCGCGCATCAAGGAACGGCTGGATTATATGATTGTAAACCTGAAGCGCTGTCAGGATGCAAATGGAAATGGCTATATCGGTGGCGTCCCGGGCGGCAAAGCTATCTGGGAAGAAATCCAGTCCGGAAATATCCAATCGAATACATTTAGCCTAAATGGCAAGTGGGTACCGCTTTATAATATCCATAAGACCTATGCCGGCCTGCGTGATGTCTACTTGCTGACCGCGAGCCCGACGGCCAAAAATATGCTTATTGCGATGAGCGATTGGGCCTGCAGACTGGTGGCTCAGCTCTCCGACACGCAGATACAGGACATGCTGCGCAGTGAACACGGCGGACTCAATGAAACTTTTGCAGATGTTGCGGCTATATCCCAAAATCCCAAATACCTGGAGCTTGCGCGCAGGTTCTCCCATCAGGCTATCCTGGCTCCCCTAACCCAACATCAGGATAAATTAACAGGCCTACATGCCAATACACAGATCCCAAAAGTCATTGGTTTCGCCCGGATTGGCGAACTGAGCAAGGATGCGGAATGGACCGGTGCTGTACGCTATTTCTGGGATAATGTCGCATTGCATCGGTCCATTGCCATCGGCGGAAATAGCGTCAGTGAACATTTTAACCCGACAAATGACTTCTCAAAGATGGTTCAGGGCATCGAAGGCCCGGAGACCTGTAACACCTATAATATGCTGCGGCTCACCAAGCTGCTGTACCGCACAGATCCACAGGCCAAATACATCGATTTTTACGAAAGGGCACTATACAATCATATTTTGTCCAGCCAGCATCCCGAACATGGCGGCTTTGTTTACTTTACGCAGATCCGCCCGGGACATTATCGCGTCTACTCCCAGGCACAGACAAGCATGTGGTGCTGTGTTGGATCGGGCATGGAAAACCACGCCAAGTATGGCGAAATGATTTATGCCCATACACATGATGAGCTGTACGTCAATCTCTTTGTTCCCTCCAGGTTACAGTGGAAACAAAAGGGTATCGAGATTATCCAGGAGAACAACTTTCCAAAAGAAGCCTTTACCTCTCTGACCGTTCGTTCCAAAATAAAACGTGAATTTACACTTTACTTACGCAAGCCTAAATGGCTGAAAGCTAGCCCTGCAGTTTCGATAAATGGGAAAGCCTACCCTATCGTGGATTCCGCGGCGACCCATGTCATCATAAAACGGGTCTGGAAGCCCGGCGATCACCTGCGCATGGAGTTGCCAATGGAAATCCAGGTTGAACAGCTGCCTGACCAAAGCAACTATTACAGCATATCCTATGGCCCTGTTGTGCTCGCCGCACGTTCGGGAACGAGTGATCTCACAGGACTAAAGGCCGACGATAGCCGGATGGGCCATATCGCGTCCGGAAAGCAGGTCCCCTTGCACGATATCCCGCTGCTAACAGCCGATCCTGAAGCCATTCCGACCCTGATCGACCCTATCCCTGGTAAACCCCTGCATTTTACGCTAGGGGGACTTCGTCAGGGGAAAGACAGCCTGCGCATGGAACTTGAACCTTTCTATGGTATTCACGATAGTAGGTATATTTTGTATTGGCCACAAACAACCGCCAGCCAACTTCAACAGCTGCAGGATAAAATTGAAAGGGATGAACGCGAAAGTCTTGCCCTCACTGCAATCACGGTGGACAAGGTGATTGCGGGTGAACAGCAGCCGGAATCGGATCACTTCTTTCGGGAAGAAAATAGCAAGGCCGGGAGCACTGACGATACGCGTTGGCGTGAAACCAGGGGCTGGTTCAGTTACCAGCTAAAAAATACAGACGCTACTGCACTATACCTGAAATTTATGACAGATACTGCGCTGCGGAGTACCGAAATCATCGTCAATGGAATCCTTATTGAAACCCTAAAGAGCAGCGATAGCACTGCTGCTGTTAAAACCTTGCGCATCAAGCTTCCTGAGGGTATTAGCGCATTGCCGGCAATAGAGGTAAAAATCAAGGGGACATCAAAGTCCCCCAGTCATAAAATTTTGGAAATACGGACACTCCGCTCGGATGAATAAGCCCATCAGTTAACGCTATAGGATACCGTGGCGGCTTTCAGCCAGGGGGAGCTCAGCCGAATCGTAATTTGGTCACCCGATTTGCCCGTTGATTGTACATAAATGATCATTTTGCCTTGATGGACCCGCTGTTTATTATCCGTATAATCACCCATATCGGCATTATTTCCGGCCTCCATACCCAATAAACGCGCATTCCCGGCGATATCGCAGGTAATTTCATCCTCCGAAAGAACCACGGGAATGCCCTTTTCATCGACAAGCTGCACCATCACCTGCAGCAGCTCCCCTGCTTTAATCAACGAATCTCCAACAGGCACAGCCTGAATGGATACCGGCCGTTGGCTGGATTGAATCGCATGGCGGACAACTTCCTTTCCATTGCTGTCCAATCCAATCACTTCCAGTCTACCCGCGGCATAAGGGATATCCCAAAAGATAATTCCTGTTTTCGCATCGTATTTTTTCTCTTCACCCACGGTCTGCCCATTCAGTGTTAGTCGGGCTGCAGCACTATTGGTATAACAAACCACACGAATCTGCTGTCCGTCCTGATAATTCCAGATCGGCCAGGCATCCATGGAGGGGCTTTCATTCTTTCGTTGCTTCTGCTGAGCTTCCGAAGCGGACCACAGATCGGTCGTACCAGTTGCCCCGGCCAATGGATAGGTTCCCAAATAAGCCATGGGCTTTTCTGCCCACAAAGACTGGCGAAAATATCCCCTGGGTTTGATAAAGCCTGCAAAATCAAGTAAGCCCGAATAAAAACCACGCGAAGGCCAACGGCCCGATTCGCCCAGATAGTCTATCCCCGTCCACAGGAACTGTCCAAATATATGCGCATTGTCACGTACAGCTAGCCAGGCCGGAAGATCATGCCGATTTTCACTGCCATAGATAACACGTGTTGGGTAACGCTGGTGGTCTTCCTGATATCGGCTCTCCGTATAATTGTAACCCGCGATATCAAGTGTTCCGGGGTAGGCCGTTTCGTTAGACATCGCCACACCCGCCAGGCCGGCCGTTACCGCCCGGCTGCGATCGTATTTTTTTACCACTGCAGCAAGGCGTTTGGCAATATCCCCCAGACGCATGGCATCCGGTGCATCTTCTTTATAACCGCCATAAGAGGCTTGGGTAAAACCGCCTTCTTTTTTCTCCCCGTTCAATATCGGATGGGAATAGGGATCATTGGGGTAATCCACTTCATTGCCTATGCTCCAGGCAAATATCGAAAGATGGTTGCGGTCTCTTTGAACCATGTCGGCCAAATCCCGCTCCCCCCATTCTTCAAAAAAATCATAAGCGCCTTCAAAACCCGGTATGCCGACGTTCCAGCCCTGTAGCCACTTCCGCTTCGGAAATTCCCATTCATCAAATGCTTCATCCATGACCAATAGCCCCAGCTCATCACATAAATTATAAAGTGAGGTTGCCTGTGGATTGTGACTGGTACGCACGGCGTTAACACCAAGCGATTTCAGCGTGAGCAGGCGCCGCCGCCACACTTCAGGATAAACCTCGGCACCGAGTACACCGGCATCGTGATGCAAACAGACACCTTTCACCTTCATCCATTGCTTGTTTAAGGCAAAACCCTTATCCGGATCAAAGGTAAAAGTCCTAAAGCCTGTCTTTACTTCGGACTGATCGACCTGCTTGCCATTTTGCCATACAGTTGTCCGCAAGGTGTATTGTATGGGCTGCGTTAAGTTCCATAGTTTGGGATTGGATGCTGTCAATTTCAGATCCAGGCGTGCTTTATCGTTAGCAGCGATCACAAGCTGTCCGGATTTTTTCTCAACAAGCCTACCTTCGGCATCGACGAGCTCCTGTTGCACGGTAACAGCGCTACGCTGGGACGAACTGTTGACCACCGTAGTTTCGGTATTGAGCACACCTTTCTTGCCCTTGATTTCCGGATAGGCGTATACTCCCCATTGATCCAGATGCACCTGATCGGCCTTGACGAGCCAAACATCGCGGTAGATTCCGGATCCTGTGTACCAGCGCGAATCCGCACTTTTGCTATGGTCGACCTTGACCGCAATGGTATTTTCCTTTCCAAATTCAATATACGGGCTGATATCGTAGGAAAATGATACATAGCCGTTGGGCCGCTTACCGACAGATTTCCCATTGACAAAGACCTCACTGCGGTTGTAAACACCTTCAAAATAAAGAAAGACCTTCTTTCCCTGGTCTTCAGCAGGTATGGACAGCTGTTTCCGGTACCAGCCTATACCGCCTGGTAAATATCCCGTGGCGCTGGCGAGGTTTGGACTCAAAGGATACTTTACGCCCCAGTCATGCGGCAGCCTGACCGTTTTCCAGGCCTGCTCGTTTGGTGCTGTTGCGTTTTGTGCTGCGCCCGCAGTTTCTAACTGGAACTGCCAGTCTGCATTGATACGCTGGGCAACACCAAAGCCCGGCTGGGCGTAAACGGCGCTCAGCCCGGTTAAAATTGATACGGCAAGGACCGCTATATTTTTAATTATTATATTCATGTGATGTAGTCGTTTAGGTTGATCTGATTGTTATTAATGCGTTGGAATGACCGGTACGATCTGGCCATTCGTATCGAAATAAAGCCGATCCATGCATACTTCACGATGGAATCCCGCGGCATCCCCCATCCTGATCCCATTTGGGTAACTAAATCGGTGATAGACAATATACCATTCGTCGGTTCCGGGGACCTGCAAGACCGAGTTATGACCGGTACCATAGATTCCTTTTCCCGGATCTTTTTGCAAGATCAGATTGTTTTCGGGCACCCGGATTGGCCCATCGGGAGAGGTTGATGTCCCATAGCGAACCCGGTAATTCTCGCTACGGGTATCATCTTCTGACCAAAGAAAATAGTATATTCCATTGCGAAAGATCACATATACCCCTTCGCGAAATGTTTTGTCGGGCGTCAGGACTTTTATTGTATTCTTCTTGATGGAGACCATATCGGTATTTAGTTCAGCAACGGCGAGGTAACCGTTGCCCCAATATAAATAGCTTTTCCCCGAGCGGGGATCATTGAATACCGCGGGGTCAATCTCCTGTCCGCCGCTTAGGCCGGGAGGTTTGAAGTCGATCAAGGGCCTACCCGAATCCTTGAAGGGCCCCGTTGGCTGGTCGGCTACGGCGACACCGATTTTCTGCGCCGCCGTAAAATAGTAGTAATATGTATAGTCGCCTTTGACTTTTTTCTCGGTGATCGTTGGCGCCCATGCATGACGCGGTCCCCAGGGAACCTCTTTTTTAAGCTCCAGAATAACACCCTCATCCTTCCAATGGATCAGATCGGCGGAAGAAAAAGTCTTAAAATAGAAGCCACCCCAGCCATCAAAGCCATCGCTTGTGGGATAGATATAATATCGTTTGGTCTTGTTGGCGTACAAGATGTCGGGGTCTGCATAGTAACCGTCCAGAATAGGGTTCTTTTTGAACGCAAATGGTATATCCTTGGGTTTGCCCCATTTTGCCGTCAACCGGATCAGCTCCTCTCTGGAAAGCGGTATGATGGCTCCGTGACGGGGATGAAAATCCATATCAATCTCCTGGTCGATCACTTTAAAACGATCGAGATCATCGGAAGTACAGAATTGGTATTTTCCTCTACCATACACATCATACATCAGGATATATTGATCCGACTGGTTTCGCCTGAAAACACTTGATCCCTCCACGGCATCCTTTGTTTGCTGTTTATACCCAGGCTGTTCGATCCATTTTCCCGAAGTCAGGGAATCCGTCATGGCAAGTTTGATCCCATTGCCGTGCCCTTCCGTTTTGTAGAAAAGATAAAAGAGTCCGTTCTTCTCGATAATATCGCCATCAATACAGGATTTACCATTTTTAGGCATGAAGAGCACTTTTGGCTCCGTTTCAAAATCGGTAAAATCTTTATTGGCATAGGCGTAATAAATGATATCCGGACCATTTCCATGCTGCATGGACCAATAGACCATATATTTCCCTGCTGCCGCATCAAAAATAGTCTGTGGCGCCCATACGCGCTTCAAATCTTCCTGGCCGCTGAATCGCTGCTGGAAATCGATGGCCCGATGCGACCAGTGCAGCAGATCCTGCGATTTTAGCAGGACCATACCGCGATTGGAATCCCAGCCTTTGGCGGAGGTCATATCGGTCAGTACCATATAGAAGGTCTTTCCATCTTCAGCCCGAAGGATATGCGGATCCCGGACACCTCCGGTTTTACTGATGCTCTTCGAATCCAGTATCGGACGGTTACCGTTCAGCGCACGGTAGGTATAGCCATCGGTGCTAATGGCAAAACAGACCGCTTCATCGGCCACCGCATTACCTTTAAAATAAGCAAATAGATAACCGGCAAAATCCTTGTCGGTAGGCCCCTGCCTATATCCCTGCGCGTATGCCGATGCCGTAATATTCATCAATAAAAATGCTATAACCGTAAATCGCATGTATAAAATAATTTAGTAAAAGGTGGCTTGATCTGACAACGATGCGCTGTTCCGAGAAAGGTCCCAGCGCATCGCGTATGTCTTTTTTTAATTGTTTAACATTAATAACCTGGATTTTGTTCCAGTTGTCCGTTCGAAGACAAAATATCTGCCCGCGGTATCGGGAGCCAATAATGTTTTTCTTCAAACTTGCGGCCCGATAATGCCTCTTTTCGCGTATAGGTAAGCCCATTGCTTCCTTTTGTCACCGTGATTCCGCCGGCTGGCGCATTCTCTGTTATGTTGGCGATTTTCCATCTCCTTACATCATAAAAACGGTGTTCCTCGAAGGCCAGCTCTATCCGGCGTTCGTAGCGCAACAGTTTTCTAAATTCATCTTTCGATTGCCCAACAGGGATTTCAGGCATCTCTACAGAAGGTCTTGTCCGAACTAAATTTAACGCCTGTCTAGCTGTCAGGCTACTACCTTTGGATAGCACATCCGGACCATAGGCTTCATTAGCCGCCTCTGCAAAATTTAACAGGATCTCCGCATAACGAAAATAATTCCACGGTTGAAATCCCGCATTTCCCCAAGGATTTTCCAGCGGATAGGCATCATTCATAAATTTGCGCAGGTAATAACCGGTTTTCGACGTGTTCCAGTTGTCCCTTCCTTCCCTGCTATCCTGGCCGCCAGGTATAAATGTTTCAACCGCGCGTCCTCTGTACATCGAACCATTGTGTAGAATTGTTGCATCAAAGCGTGGATCACGGTTTACATAGGGGTTACTGGGATCGTATCCTGAAGCAGCATTTACAGTTCCATCCTCATTAAAAGGAGCTAGACCATTTTTCATCTGATAGGCATCCACCAGATTCTGGTAAGGCGTATTTCCACCCCAGCCCCCATAGCCGTTTGGTCCATTGGCAATTTCCAAATGAACATGATTGGCATTTTTGGTATAATAACGGGCAAAAATAGTTTCCGGATTCCGGTCAGTCAAAAATAAGGATTGGTATCCGCCTGTGTACAGGCTGAATTTATTTAGCGAAATCAGGTCTTGCGCTGCCTGAGCCGCCGCAGCCCAAGTACCCGCGTTATAAAGCGGACTCGCTGCATACAGCAGCAGCCTTGATTTTAAGGCCATTGCGGCAGCCTTCGTCGCACGGCCGGTTACCCAGCTGTTGTCATTGTTATCCAGTGGCAGTTTTTCAATCGCTTCGTCCAGTTCCCTGATCACATAATCCATTCCTTCCTGGATAGACTTGCGCTCAAAAAGGCTTGCCGTACTTAAGTCATCTTTCAAACCATATACGGTATCGCCCATCAGGACAACCCGGCCAAAGTTGCGAATGAGGTCGTGATACCGAAATGCCCTGATAAACTGCAGTTCACCTTCAAGATGCCGTTTATGGGAAGCACTCATCTGAATAGTAGCCAGTACTTTTTTCGCGTAATTACATTCACGGATACTGCGGTAGCTGCGGGCCCAAAGCGATCCGGCGGCGCCTAAATTTTCAGGCGATAACTGCCCCCGGATAATGAGCCAGGTATTGTCATCATTGGTATACATGGATTCATCGGACAGTGATGACCAAAGGGCGTATTCAAATCCACGTCCAAAACCCGGATTGGTCCCGTCCGCCTCGTTTGATATCATTTTTTCACCGATGTATCTGTTGATAATAAACGCTTCCAATACAGCTGTATCTTTCTCAATTGCTTCTGTCGATATTCTGTCTGTTGCCGTCACATCCAATAGATTTTTGTTGCAGGCGGATAAGACTGTCAGTCCTAAGCCCAAAGGCACAATATATTTAGTGATAGATTTCATTGCTTAAGTTCCTCTTTAGAATTTTAAATTTGCACCTACATTAATAATACGTTGTTGCGGATAGAATTGACCGCTACCGCTATTCCCTTCCGGATCATAATCCTTCACTTTTGTGAGGGTCAATAGATTGAATCCGTTGACATAAAAGCGAAGTCCGCCCAGTTTCAATCTCGATAAGACCTCATTGGGCAATGTATACCCTATCTCCACATTTTTTAAACGTAAAAAGGAAGCATTATTCAGCCAAAAGGTGTTATTGTACAAGCCACCGCTCACCGCCGAAGAGGCACGTTCAGGGACTTTCGGATAGTTTCCGTCCGGATTATTGACCTCATTGAACCGATTGTCGGCCCAGGTACTGTAGAAGTTTCCTACTGTTCCGGACTCCGGAAGCACGTACTGACTTACTTTAGCCTGCCCGGCAAAAAGAACGGAAACATCTACATTTTTATAAGCGGCATTCAGATTAAAGCCGTAGGTAATCTGGGGAATATTCCCATATTTTGTCCGTATCATATCATCTGCCGTTATCTTACCATCTTGGTTGTAGTCCTGATAAATCAAATCCCCGACCTGTGCTCCGGGTGCCTGTGGGGCCGCAGCGAGATCTGCTTGGGTCCGGTTTAATCCAATGGCGTTATAGAGCAGATAGGTTCCCAGCGGTCTTGATGTCTGGCGCTGATAATCCAAGGTACCGCTGGCCTCATCAATGAAGATAATTTTACTTTTGGCAAAGGTAAAATTACCGGATACTCCCCAGCTGAAATCGCCCTGTTGTTGATACGACAACGTTCCTTCAAATCCTTCGCTATTCACCTTACCGATATTCTCTGAAGGAACCAGCGGTTTGGAACTATTCTCTTTGTATGGATTGACAATCCCGGAAGTTGCCGGAATAGACGCATTTCTTTCGGTCAGAATATCCGATCTCTTTTGTTGGAAATAAATGGCCTCTATTGTGAAATTCTTGAGAAATTGTGCATTTAATCCTACATCGAGCTTCTTGGACACCTCCCAGGTAATTGCCGGATTTGCCAGTTTTGCCAATTTAACATTGGGCTGTATCTGGCTTTTGTCATTTAGTAGCGCGACCAGACCATTTCCTACCAGGGTATAGTTATCGTAGAATTGGAACCCGTCGACATTATCGTTACCAAGGGTACCGTATGAGGCGCGAAGTTTCAGGTCATCTAAAAATCCGATCTTGTCTGCAAACCAGTCTTCTTTGCTGATACGCCATCCGGCAGATACGGAAGGGAAATATCCCCATCGCTTGCCTGCGGGGAAAATCGAAGTGCCATCTGCCCTGAGCTGTCCTTCAAACAGGTATTTTTCATTATAATTATACGCTATCCGGCTAATGATACTCTGTCTCGTATAATTAGAACTATAACCTGAATTAAGGTAATCTGTCGCAGCGGATCCACCTTGTGATAATTCAGGCAGCTGGTTGGAGAGATAATTAAAACGCTGCGCGTCAAAATATTCCAAATGCCTTTTACTTTGCTCATAGCCTACAAAAGCATTGATTGCGTGGGCACCAAAGCTACGTTCAAAATTCAGCTTTATATTGCTTGTAATCAAGGATTCATTGGTATGTGATTCGGTCAATGTAGCCTTATTGTTATTTCCGCCGACAATGGATTCTTCGTAAGTATTTTTTGCCGGGTCATACGCATTTAGCACGTAGGGCACACTGAAGTTTTTGCTAAAATTTGCGGATTTGTCCACCGAAAGAAAACCATCTACGGATAGGCCCGCTACCCAAGGAAGCTGATAGCTTGCTTTGAGTATGCCGTTGAACACCTGTTTGGGATTGTCTACAGTCCCACCGATATCTGTGGCCATTAAGACCGGGTTGGATCCCTCAATGCCCCGCGTCGGCAAGCCATTGGGATAATATGCGCTTACCGTAGGATAGGCTCTATAGATGGAACGAAAAATATCGCCGGCAGATGCGATCGGGAATTTACGGTCTTCCTGTCTTCCCGAAAGAGCGAGCCCCACCTTAAAGCCATCGGTTACATTGGCTTCAAGATTTGTTCTGAAATTATACTGCTTGTATTTGGTGACGCCCTTTTTGTATAAGCCATCCTGATAGACCGAACCCAAAGACATAAAATATCGCACATCCTCGGTCCCGCCGGCCACGGACAGATTGTGCTGGCTTTGTATTGCTGCTTTTTTCAGGGTGGCATCTGCCCAATCGGTATTGGGGTATAAAAGTGGATCAGATCCGTCCCTGAATTTTTGAATCTGTTCGGTTGAATAAATCTGGTTCATTCCGCCCGAAGAACTATTTCCATAGGCGATTTCATTTCTTAAAATGGCATACGTTGCGGCATCAGCCATTTTAGGCAAGCGCGTCGGTGAGCTGACGCCGAGATTTCCGCTATAGGTGATCGAAGGTTTACCGCTTTTTCCACGTTTGGTCGTGACTAAAATAACCCCATTTGCTGCCCTATTCCCATAAATTGCCGCCGAAGCATCTTTCAGCACCGAAATACTTTCAATATCGTTTGGATCCAGACGCTCCAGTCCGCCTATTTGTCCGGGTACTCCATCGACGACAACCAATACGTCATTACTTCCTGTCGTTGCCTGTCCCCGCACCGTAATCGACGAACCGTCATAACCGGGTTCACCGCTCCGGTTGTTGATTACCACGCCAGAAAATCGTCCGGCGAGGGAATTGGATAAATTAGGCTGCGGGCTTTTCACGATATCTTTGCCCTTCACTTCGGAAATAGAGCCCGTTAAGGTCGCCTTTTTTTGTGTGCCATACCCCACCACCACGACATCTTCCAGCACACGGTCATCTTTTTCAAGCCGGATTGTCAGGTTTGTGGTTTCGTTCAAGGAGACTCTGTAGGTCTTGTAGCCAATGAAGGAGACCAGGAGCACGCCTTTAGCGGCATTCAGTTCAAATTTCCCCGATTTGTCTGTTGAAGTCCCCTTCGCCCCGCCTTCCATAATTACAGTTGCACCTGCGATAGGCTCGTTGGCCATATTCAGGACCTGTCCCGAAATTTTCCCCTGGGCGTATAACAATGTTGGCGCAACGCTCAACACCGTATACAAAGAAACAATTTTTAGGTTGTTCATAAATTTCTATACGAATTAAACAGTAAATAATACAATCTGGCCAGAATAGACAGTGAAGATGATAAGCGATGGTTTACATAGGTTACATCAGATGCATTGCTACTTCCCGCGAGATCTATAATTGATTATATGGTCAAACTTAGGGGATTTTAAAGCTTCAGACCGTATACAAATCCGTCAAATACCATATAGTTTTCGGTCAAAAAGTGGGTTTTCAGCAAAAATCACCGTGTTTTTCGGCTCATGCCCCCATCCGGTAGCCCGGATCTGGGGCGCTTATACTGTGAAGGTCCTACAAGATATTAGCCCGTGATTAACATCCCTTCGCTCCGGACTTTTGATATTCCGAAGGAAGCTGTCCAAACTCTTCCTTAAAGCATTGCCGAAAATAAATAGCGCTATTGATTCCGACCATAAAAGAAACTTCGGTCACGTTGTATGTTCCCGAACGCAACAGTTCAGCAGCTTTATGTATCCGTATTTTACGCACGAGCTGATTGATGTTCTTTCCCGTAATCCCTTTTAGTTTGCGATATAAGGTGGATTGGCTCATATTCATCTTTTCTGCCAGGGTAGCAGCATCCAATACCTCATCCTGCATATGCTGTTCGACGATTGCCATAAAATCCTGAACAAATGCATTCTCACGCCACAACTCATCTTTTTCGGCTTGCCGGTTCTCTACAAAATCCGTTGGCTGATCCAAGTTAATTTTCTGCAAAATCGCCTTATTCATGGCTTTCTGTTTGCGCAACAGGTTATCAATACGTTTGAGCAATAAGGCTGCGCCGATCGGTTTTGTGAGATACGAATCAACTCCGAGCTCATAGCCCCGCTGCCTGTCCAGGTCCGTATCCCTGGCCGTCAACAGGATTAATGGGATATGGCTTGTCGAACGCTCAGCCTTTAATTTTTCGGCCAGCAGAAAACCATCCATATCGGGCATCATAATGTCGCTTATCAGCAGGTCGGGGATCCTATTTTGTGCAATTTCCAATCCAACCACGCCATTTTCGGCCAGCAAAACTTCGTAAGTTGCGGATAAGGTATCGCCCAGATAGGCGCGTAAATCCGGATCATCCTCCACCAACAGGATCAATGGACGGCTGACCTCCATCGCGATATCATCAGATTCCGCGATCGATTCCACTATGTTCGGGCTATCGACGCCGACTTTGTTTGCTAAAAAGCGGACGGATACCGTCGTTCCCGCTCCTTCGACGCTTTTAATCTCGATCTTGCCCTGATGGATAGCCGTCAATTCCTTGACCAGGGCCAGCCCTATGCCCGTTCCCTGGATTCCCCGGCCGGGAATCTGATAGAACTTATCGAAAATCCGATCCATTTGGTCCGCAGGGATGCCGCGTCCCGTGTCTTCGATGGATAATACTGCCCAATGGGTTAAATTTGACTGTTCGTACGTAAGGCTCAGCCTGATATGCCCCGAATCCGTATACTTATAGGCGTTGGAAAACAAATTATCTACAATCAACTGTATAATCTCAGCATCAAATAAGGTACGATAATCCGTTGTGGGCAAAATTGCAGCTATCTCGACATTTGGTTTGTTATTTAAGGTCCGATATTTATCCACGATATCGGTGAGCATGTCACTTAAGGTCCCGGCTTCAAGTACAAGCGGTTTAAACTGCGATTCGACCTTCCTGAACTCCAGAAGCTGGTTGACCAATGTAAAAAGCCGATTGGCACTTTTCTGAACCGTATGAACCAATCCTTTGTTTCTGGGAGACAATTGCTCATCGTGGGACAAATCGTCGAGAGGCCCTAAAATAAGTGTTAAAGGCGTGCGCAGTTCATGCGTGATGTGCGTATAGAAATTCATGCGCTCGCTATGCAACTGTTCATCCTGCAGGTGCTGGCGCTCTTTGAGCCGCAGTTCGGACTCGGCCTTTATTCGTTTGATGTAAAAGAAAATAAGGGCATAAATGACCAGCAAAAAGATCAGAAAATAAACAATTTTTGCGGGCAGGCTCAGATAAAATGGCGGTTTGATCTTAATCAGTAAACGTTGGTATGACTGGGACCATTCCCCATTTTTCATGCGTGTGCGAATCAACAGTTCATGATCTCCATAGGGAACATTCCGAAAATCAAGGTTCGTTTCGTTGCCCAGAAAAATCCATTCGTTATTGAGCCCCTGAAGCCGGTATCCAAACTCGACCAATCCATCCAGCGCATAATCCATGACCGCAAGCTCGATACGAAAGCTATTCTCGTTGTGATCAAGCCTGATCTCATCGGATGATGTAAGATATTTGTCTTCCGTTGCATTCGATTCGCCGGAACGGAAAACAATAAAGCGGCTTAGGCGAATCGGAGATTTTGGCAGATTTGACGGGATTTCATTCGGGTCAAAATAACATATGCCGTCCTGCATCCCAAAATAGAGCTGTCCTGCCAGATCCCGCCCCACACTTCCGTTTATAAAACCTCCCAATGGCAGGCCGAATGACTGATCGTATTGCAAAAAGCGTTTTTCTTTCGGTAAAAAGCGTAGCATTCCTGACTTGGTCGAACACCAGATATGCCCATTTTGATCTTCCGAAAGGCCATTGACAAACAGCCAGGCGGCATCTCCCGGAGGCATTAAAACTGTTAATTCACCAACTTTGCGTTGCGCTTCCTGCAAAGCTATTCCCTGATTGGTCGCAATCCAGATGTTATTATTTTTATCGCGTAGCAAATGATTGACGGTATTATTGCGCAATCCATTGCCGCTATCCATTTTCCGGATCAGCTGTCGATTAACATTATACACATAGAGCCCCTGCCCATAGGTTCCCACCCAGATATTATCCTGCCCATCCTCGACAAGCGCCCGAGGCGCATAATCGCCCAGCATCGGATCGTTGATCAGTAATTTCTGTACGCTACGATTGTGCGGGTCATAGATAAAGAGGCCTTGGTATGCAGCAATCCAGATGGCACCACGGCGATCTTCATAAATCGCGCGAACCTCCGATACGGGTTCACCCAGGTCTATCGTATGCCATGTGGTGGATCCAGCATAGCAAACTGCAACACCGCCTTTGCGTAAACCTAACCAGACATGCTGGTTATGATCCTTGAATGAAGCCAATATAAAATCATCAGGACTACCATTCTTTTGCGTGATCCATTTGCGCAATCTGCCATTTGTGCCCATTTCTACGATTCCGGAGCCTTCGGTCGTCAACCAGACTGCGTCTGTATTTCGAACGATAATATTACTCACTGTTGCCAGCCGATCCGGCAATACGGCTCCTGTCGGGAAAACATTAAAAAAGGGTTTGATATGGCTGATCACGCCGACGCCACCGCCATATACTGCGAGCCAGACATTCCCAAATTTGTCGGGTGTGATATGCTGTACCATGGCGTTATTTCCCTTTCCCAGGTCTAGAAGCTGTATTTGCCGGACTCCTTCGACCCTTTTGTCATATCCATAATCCGGCTGTATAACAAAAAGCTGGGATGATTCTGCGCCTATCCAAAGTTTCCCCCCAATTTCTTGAATGGCATAAATAAAGGGTTCATTTCCATTTTTAGACGAGCTAGCCAAAGAGATATGCTTTAGCTGACCACTGGCGGTATGGTAGACGGCAAGCCCTTTCCGGGTGCCGATCCAGATATTCCCGTATTGGTCACAAAACAAAACTTTAACCTCGTTGTCGGGCAATTCAGCTCCCGAATTTTGGTAAGTCAACTGTTTTAAAGATCGACGTACCGGATCCAGGATCGTCAATCCTTCTTTGACATGGCCCACATAGAGCATTCCTTTCCGGTCTTCGGCCAAGGACCATATACTGTTTTCCGGGAAACCAGGTAAATTGCTTCTGTTGAAGTGCTGAAATTCTTTGCTGACCGGATCGAAATACTGGATCCCCTGATGATAAGTCGCCAGCCATAGGCCACCATCCCGGGCACGGATCATATCCGTAATATCATTTGTAGCAATGGATTTTGGATCAGCCGGATCATGCACATAATAGCTGAATTTATTTGTCTTTAAATCAAGGACATTCAGCCCATCAGCGCGTGTGCCGATATATAGCTTATTATCGTCATGCAGCAGCGTATTGATCTCGTTGCTATTGACGGTGTTCCCATCTTTCTTTTTGGAAGCATAGTAAGGCTTAAATGCCTTGCCGGCAAATCGGTTTAACCCAAGTTCTGTCGCAACCCACATGAAGCCCTCGTCGTCATGTACAATATCCAGCACCTGCTGGTTTGTCAGACCTTCGGACAGCGAAAAAAAACGAGCCCGATCCACCTGTCCAGCTACTGTAAGGCATTGCCCTATTAAGATGAGAACTAGCAACAATTTCTTCATAGGACGACAAAAAAAAGCAAAAAAAGAGAAATAAAAAACTATTTTCCGTATAATACAACCCCAGCACCCGATTGTAAGGTTAATCTGACAGTTTTCTCGTGGCTTAGACTGATCGTTTTCTGCTCCGACCTGCGCGACTTGTTGTCGCTAATGCAATGCACAAGGTTCTGAGAAAGCATGGGCAGCGCCACCTCAATTGTCTTTTCCTTTCCTTCGGCATTTACTGCAGCGATATACCATTGCTCTTTTTTGCGTCGCGCCAGCACCACATATTTTCCGGGATAACCATCCACAAACAAGGTTTCATCCCAAACGGTTGGCACCTGCTTCATGAAGTCGATCACATGCGCGGGCATTTCCAGTAAATTGTTGGGTGTGATCCCAAAATTCTGTACGGGAGTCTGGAACAATACCGCCGTTGCCAGCTGAAATGTTTCCGTTGTCTTACGGACCGTGCCGCCATTGTTTTCACGGTTATGCCGTTTGTTGAGCAGCACGGGACCAAAATCCATGGCCCCGACAGCATTACGTATAAAGGGGTGCAAAGTCGCATTGAAAGCTTCGTTATCATTGGCATCCTGAGTAAAGATCAGGTTCTCGGAGGCCAATACCGCTTCACTTCCCACAAAGTTGGGATACATGCGCTCCCAGCCACGGGGCAAGGTACATCCATGGAAGATCACGGTCAGTCCAAAATCATTTGCATCCGCAAGGATATCTTCGTACAACTGCAATGTTTGCTGTTTGTCACCGCCAAAAAAATCCACTTTGATGCCTTTGATTCCAATGGACTGCATCCAGGCCATTTCCTTTTTACGGGCGATGGCCGTATTCATCCGATTTTTAGGCGTCTGTGGTGCGTCGTTCCAGTAGCCGTTGGAGTTGTACCAAAGGCAGAGTCCCACCCCTTTCTCCCGGCCATAAGCCGCGAGTTCCTCGATTTTTCGGTGTCCGATCTGCTTGTCCCACCAGTTGTCCACCAGGACAAATTCGTAGCCCAAGGCAGCAGATAGGTCAATGAATTTCTGCTGATCTTCGAAATTGATACTGCCGTCCTGCCACTCCAGCCAGCTCCAGGTGGCGCGGCCAAAGGTATAAGGCTTACTTGCGGCATACTGCGGTTCGACCAGATCGAAGGGAACGGTGGTTTCCACAATAGGTTTTAGCGTACTGCCCACAGTGATCGTGCGCCAGGGCGTAAAACCTGGTAGCGCCAGCGTCGGAGCAGCATCGCCCATGCCGTTGTTTTCGCCTTTTTCAGGAAATGCAATTTGGTAGAAACCCGATTTTGTGCCCTCGCTGAGCTTAGTCCCGCAGTAGCTTCCATTCACTCCCGTTTCCGAAAGCAGCACCCAGCCCCGGGAGCCGACATGAAACAGCGCCGGAAAAGTGTAACCCACACCGTATTGCGAATGTACGCCCATCGCCTGATCCGGTACATAGCCTTCTTCATAGCTTGGTTTCGTTTTCTTCCAGCCGATCATAGCTGTAGCCTGCGCAGTCAGAAAGGTGCTGGTTGAGGCCGGAAATTTAAAGCCGCTCATTTCTTCCTCGACCCGAAAATTTGCGGATTCACCGACCTGTGGAATAGCATAGCGAAAAGCAATATCATTATTGCTGACCCTAAAGATCACGACAAGCTGCTGTTTTAAGTCATTCTCCAAGGTACACTGCAGTTCATTTGCCTGAAAATGTACCAGCCGGCGTTTGATTTTAGGCTCCTCATACTTTTGGTCGATTGTCCGGCTGTCCGAGGCCACCAAATGCAGATTATTGGCAAGATCTACCTTGTCACCCCGCAAGCCCAAAGGCGACAGTTCTAACATTTCCTGGCCAGCCAGGTTCACGCGATAATAAAGCCTGCCCTTGTCTAGCGATAAGTTTACCACCAGTTTTCCGTCCGGTCCGGCTACACGGAGTTCCTGTGCACGCAAGGCTGAAAACAGCAGCATGAAGAACGCGCCCAGGGCGATTCGTTTTTTTAGGGTCAATAAATACATCTTATGTTTCATACACATCATTCATCCATTTCATTAAAAGGGCCTTCACTTGCCATATTGATCCGTTTTAGGGTGCCATCGGCACGATATTCCAGGGGGTCGGTGCCGATAAAGATGTTTTCGATTGCTTTATAAGCTAACCATTATTTAGTTTGCAGTTTAATCAGGGTAAAGGAATACGGCGCCAGGCTGTCTGTCAGTGCCTTGCCCTTAAACCGGATATCTGCCTGCTTTGGCTGTATATTCAGTGGTTCTTCGATGCTGTTGCTGACATTCAGGTCTTTGCCCGCCAGCGTGATTTTCTGGGCAACAGGCGCAAATTTCCTGTCGGTCGCGATGGCGAAACGCATCGGCATCGGCTTGCTGTTGTAATTGACGACTTTGATCAGCAGTTCCTTCGTATGCTGATCGTATACCGCAGAAGCATACAGGCTATCCCTTCCGGCAACGGGCTGCCCCGCCCTATCGACCGGAATAATATCCGAGCCTTTGTGTGTGGAATATAATTTCTGCACCTGATAGCTCGGTGTTCCATACACGCGGAGATTGTCCACCCAGATCAGATCCGGCGACCATTGCCAGCCATCGAGATGTCCGAATAAGGGCGCATAAGAGGCCATCTCGACTACATCCGCGTTGCGTTCGAGCCCGGTCATAAAAGCTGCTTCGGAAAGCGCCGCCTCCCAGGTGCTTTTTCCGGGACCATTGGGTCTGGTGGTATGCGAAGCATATTCACCCGCAAAAATTTTCGGCCCTTTGCGATCATAATTGTCGTAGCGGCTGGCACTGGACAGGAACCAGGATGGTGGCCGATAGTAATGCTCGTCGATGACGTCTATATGCATGGCCCGCAGCCTGTCGTCCAGAAATTCAAAACGCTCCCCTTCGGGGTCCGTTCCCGAACTGGCGATAATGGCGATTTCGGGATGTTTTTCACGTAAAGCCTTTGTGAATACCGCCAAACGCTCAATATATTGCGGGCCCCAGTTTTCGTTGCCCACACCGATCATCTTGAGGTTGAAGGGCTGCGGGTGCCCCATATCCGCACGTAGTCTACCCCATTTGGTGCTTACCGGTCCATTCGCAAACTCAATCAGATCCAGTGCATCCTGTACGTATTCATCCAGCTGATCCATTGGCACTAGTTCGCCACTGTTAAACTGGCAGGCCATGCCGCAATTGAGGATCGGAACCGGGGCTGCACCAATATCTTCCGCCAGTAAGAAATACTCATAAAATCCCAGTCCAAAAGTTTGGAAATAATCCGGCGTCAAGCGGTGGCTAAATTCGGTGTTCCAGCGGTTGATGATCAGTTCGCGTTCGTCGATCGGGCCCACGGTTTTTTTCCACTGGAACCTGTTGGCCAGATCCCTGCCCTCGACAATACAGCCGCCCGGGAAGCGGATAAAGCCAGGCTTCATATCTGCGAGCAGCTGCACCATATCTTTACGCAGTCCTTTCGGCCTTCCTTTCCAGGTATCCAGCGGAAACAGCGACAGCATGTCCACATCCAATATCCCTGCGCCTGTAAACCATACCTTTAGCTTTGCCTTGCCCGTCGTAGCCGTAGCCTGTAACCTCAGCGCAGTCGCTGTCCAGGTAGCTGTTGATTGCAAGGGCGTTTGCGCTTCAGCGATCACGCGCTCTCCTTCGTCCAGCAAGGCCACATGGACCTGCATGCCGGGAGCATTACTTCGATGCTGCAGGCTAAATTCGTAGGTTGCATCCGCTTTGATGCCCATGCCCCGAAAGCCCTCATTCTGTAAACCCAGCTTGCTTTCCGCATTATTCGTTAACCGCACATAGCGCTTATTGCCTTTGCGCTGCCCATCATTAAGCAAGAGGTAAGCCCCTTCGCCCGAAGTATGTTCAAGTTTTTTCCATCCCATCCAAGGGTTGTCAAATTCAAAGGATCTATTTTTGACCAGCTCGGCATAGATCCCACCGTCCGCTCCCAGGTTGATATCTTCAAAAAATACACCCCACATATGCGGTGATATCTTTCCTTTGGGCTTATCCAGCTGTATATTCAATTCAACCGGCAGCTGTGCTGCTGCCGACGCTGCCAATCCCGTTGCCAGCAGCAACATTGAAATCTTTTTTTTCATCCATCCAGATTGATCCATCGTCATATTAATTAAGTTCCAATACAATCACGGAAAATGCCGGGACCTCGATATCCAAAAGACCATTTTGAACCTTCGCCTTGTTGTAGGCTACGGGCAGGATTTTCTTCGGCATTTTGAACGAGTTGTAATCCTGTAGCTTGTCCGCCCGTAGGATTCTTCCGGAGACATTCGAAGCTTTCAGTCCGCCTAAGTCCACACGAATACGGTTTGTTTTTTTAGGATCAATATTGACGAGGGAAATATGCGTACGTCCCTTCGTGTCCTGCGAAGCCGAAGCCGATACCGCCGGAAGTTTTTCGCCGTTAAATTCAAAATCTGCCGACTGCAGTGTAATCGGGATCAATTTTGCATCCTGATGCACCTTATACATCTCCATGACGTGATAGGTCGGCGTCAGGATCATGCTTTTGCCAGATGTCAGAATCACGGCCTGCAACACATTGATCGCCTGTGCGAGATTCGCCATTTTGACACGGCGGGCGTTGTTATTGAAGATGTTCAGGGTCATTCCCGCAATCATGGCATCGCGCATGGTATTTTGTTGGTACAGAAAGCCCGGGTTTGTACCCGGCTCCACATCATACCAGCCGCCCCATTCATCCACAATCAGATCAATATTTCCTTTGGGGTCATATTTGTCCATGATAGCGATATTCTTTTCCACCAGTTCATTCATAAACCAGGCCGACTTCATCGTTTTAAAGTACTCCGATTCCGAAAATTCCGTTGCTGAGCCCTTTTTGTCCCAATTGATCACCGCATAATGATGCAGGCCCATTCCCTTCATCAGGCTGCCGGGAATATTTTTGAGGAGTGATTCCGTCCAGTTATAATCCGCACTGTTGGCCCCCGAAGCAATCCGGTACAAACCAGCGCCATTGGTCCAGTCCAACATAAAGGTGGCGTACTTGCGGTAGATATCCGTATAGTAGTCCACGGTCATATTGCCGCCGCAGCCCCAGGATTCATTTCCGACACCCCAGAATTTTACTTTCCAGGGCTCCTGGCGTCCATTTTTGCGCCTCAGGTCCGACATCGGACTTTTGCCGGCAAAATTTACATATTGCACCCAGTCCGCCAGCTCCTGCACCTCGCCGCTGCCCACATTTCCGGCCAGATACGGTTCAGCGCCCAGCAGTTCGCACATGTTCAGAAAATCATGCGTACCAAAAGAATTATCCTCGGTCACGCCACCCCACCAATTGTTCACCATGCTGGGACGTTGCGCCTTGGGGCCGATGCCATCCTTCCAATGGTACGTATCCGCAAAGCAGCCGCCGGGCCAACGCAAGTTGGGGATATTCAGGTTCTTGAGCGCTTCGATCACATCCGTCCGTACGCCATTGGCATGCGGGATCGAATCGTTCTTTTCCCCCACATAAAATCCATCGTAAATACAGCGGCCCAGGTGTTCGGCAAAATGGCCGTAAATATGTTTGCTGATCGTGATATCCTTTGCCGAAGGCTCCAGTTTTATGCTGCTCTGTCCCAGGCTTAGGCCCGAGATCAGCATAAAAGCAATTCCAAGTTTTAAATTAAGTTTTCTCATAAAATACTTTTATTTTACCGTAAAGCGATAGGTTGTTTTCGAACTATACTTTTCCCCCGGTTTCAATACCGTAGATGCGAAATTGGGGTGGTTTGGAGCATCCGGGAAATGCTGCGTTTCGAGGCAGAAAGCCGAGCGAAAAGGATAGCTTTTTCCGGCTTTTCCCTTGGGATCATCCGCCGTCATAAAATTGCCGCTGTAGAACTGAAGCCCCGGTTCGGTCGTGAAAATCTCCATTTGAATGCCCGTTTTAGGGGCATATACACTGGCGACTTTCTGAAAACCCGTTTTCTTGTCGAGCTCAAAATTATGATCGTAGCCCTTTCCGATCTTCAACTGTGGGTCTTCATCTTCAATATGCACACCTATGAGCCGTGGTTTTGTAAAATCAAATGCCGTACCTATTACAGGAAAGCTTTTTCCTGTCGGGATCAGCGTATTGTCAACTTCCGTGATTGCTTTCGCATCAATCTGCAGCTCATGATCCAATATCGAAGGATCGCCCGCGCCATTGAGGTTAAAATAAGCATGATTGGTCAGGTTTAAAACAGTTTCTTTATCCGTCGTGGCCTGATAGGCGATGTCGAGGCCACCATTTTCTTCCAGTGTATAAGTGACCTGCATCTTGACCGTACCCGGATACCCAGCCTCCTGATCCGGAGAGGTATAGGCCAGGGTAATTGAAGTATCGCTATTGCTGACCAGATCCCAGACCTTGTTGTATACCCCATTGGTACCACCGTGAAGCGAATGCTCCCCATCGTTTTTTTCCAGTGCATAGGATTTACCGTTCAGTGTAAAGGAAGCTTTGCCGATACGGTTGCCGTAACGTCCCACGATCGCGCCGTAAAAATTATCCGCATTATCCTTATATTCTTTAGCCGAATCGTAACCCAAAATCACATCAGTCGTTCTTCCATTCTTTTCGGGAACGCTCAGGCTCACCAGCCGGGCGCCATAATTTGTTAGCGTCAGAGCAAGTTTATTGTTCTTCAGGCGGAATAAACGGACATCTTTTCCATCGATCCGGCTATCAAAAGCAGAATTTGAGACCGTATCCTGCCCAGCCTGCTGCGGGCTATTTTTTGTTGCATTGGACTGGCAGCCACAAGTCAATAAAGCGCAGGCCAGCAAGCTTATAATCAGTTTATCTTTCATCTTTGTTTAAGTTTATAATCCAGCTTTCGATGGATTTTCTCCCGGTTAAGCCGGGAGAAGGTTTACACAAATTGATTTATTGTTCAGCGGCAGGACCTATCCTACCAAAAACGGACATAAATTGCCGTTACCATTAATAGCGTGACCACGATCAGCGCCAGTACGGAGGGTTCCACTTTAAACATGGCGCGGTCCAGGACAAATGCTTTTGGATTGATTTTTGGCCCGAAAAGGCTGACGCCGATCATGGCCAACAGGGTAAAGACAAATGCCAAGCCCATGCAGATCTGGAAAGGGATCTCATAAACGCCTGCTTTATTGGGATACGCCGTATAGAGCCATGTTTCGGGACCAAAGACCTTGGTTGCGAACTCATTAAAAAATACCGACAGCGCGAAGCCGGAAATCAGGCCCGTGATCGCCGCCGCACCGGTTGTTCTTTTCCAGAACATCCCCAATAAAAACATTGCAAAAACACCGGGACTGATAAAACCCGTATACTTTTGGATAAATGTAAATCCGCCGGCACCACCGATCCCCAGGCTGTCATTCCAGGTAAACAGTACCGAAAGTACAATCGAAACCACGATCGTAATTTTGCCCACCCAGACCATCTTTGTTTCACTGGCCCCCTTATGGATGTATTTCCGATAGATGTCCAGCGTAAAGATCGTCGCGATGCTGTTTGCCTTTCCCGCCAGTCCCGCGACAATCGCTGCTGTAAGGGCTGCCAGCGCCAGTCCTTTCATGCCATTGGGCAGGTAGCCCAAGATCGCCGAATAGGCATTATCCGCATGGAATACACCTCCGGGAGCCATCTCCTGCTGCAAGGCCCCATTTTTATAGAGGACATAAGCCGCAATCCCCGGCAGCATCACAATGATGGGCATAAACAGCTTGAGAAAACCCGCAAAAAGGATCCCTGTGCGTGCCGTCTTTAGATCGGCACCCAATGCCCTTTGCGTGATATACTGGTTGCAGCCCCAGTAATTGAGGTTGACAATCCATATCCCCGCCAGGTACATGCCGATTCCCGGCAGCATCAGGTATTTATTGATTTCCTCCTGACTGGCCCCGGCCGCAGGTTTCTCGACAAATAAGTTGAAATGCTCCGGCGCATCTTCCATGAGCTTGTTAAATCCGGCAAGGACATCCCTGCCCAGTCCAAAATGTTCGCTCACCAGGGTCAGCGCCACATAGGTCGTGGCGATCCCGCCCACAATCAGTACAACCACCTGGATGACATCCGTAAAACCGATCACACGCATTCCGCCGAGCGTAATGATGACCGCAAATACGGCAAGGGCCACGGTGATGGTATGGAAACTATCCCCACCGCCGGCCATACTTGAAATGGCGATGGCACCCAGGTATAAAATCGAAGTCAGGTTGACAAATACATATAAAAACAGCCAGAAAATAGCCATGATCAAGCTGGTCGTCTCATTGTACCGATTATTTAGAAACTGTGGCATCGTGAAGATCTTGTTTTTCAGGTAAACCGGTATAAACCATACCGCCACAATAATCAGGGCGACTGCAGCGATCAGTTCGTAGGCCGCAACCGCAATGCCCACTTCAAAACCATTACCGCTCATGCCGATAAACTGTTCCGCCGAAATATTCGAGGCAATCAATGAGGATCCGATGGCCCACCAGGTCAATGAACCTTCGGCCAAAAAATAATCCTTGCTGCTACTTAAGCTGCTGGTTTTTTGACGATAAATATAATAGCCGTATCCCGCCACAATGAAGAAGTAAACCACGAAGATCACGTAGTCCACCATTGCAAATTTTTCCATATTTTCCCTAATTGGTTATTTTATCAAGTGATCTTCGGATCCTATTCAGGAATTCGAAGATCAGCTATACCTATTATTTACCAAGTAAATAATACAGTTCATTCCATTTCAATTGATCTTCGAGCTTGCCCACGGTGGTATCCTCGTCGATGAGCACATATTCTATCCCCGCCATACGCGCAAAATCTTGCAGGTATTCAGGCGTCAGGCAGAGGCTATAAGCCGTATGGTGAGCGCCGCCGGCAAGGATCCAGGCACTGCAGCCCGTTTTCATATCCGGAAGCGGCTTCCACAGCACACGTGCAACGGGAAGATTTGGCAGTTCGGCCTGCACCTCAACACCCAATACCTTGTTGACTATCAAACGGAAATGTGTTCCCATGTCTACCAATGATGCATTCAAAGCATCGCCAGATTGGCCATTGAAAACCAGCCGGGCGGGATCTGCTTTGCCACCGATGCCCAGGGGGTGAACCTCAATACGTGGTTTTCCAACAGCCAGTGCCGGGTCTACCTCCAGCATATGCGAGCCCAACACCATGGCATCCTGCGGATCAAAATGATAGGTATAATCCTCCATAAAGGCGGTGGTTCCAACCAAACCCGCGCCCATAACCTTACAGGCCCTGACCAATGCCGGCGTCTTCCAGTCCCCTTCACCGGCAAAACCGTAACCTTCGGCCATCAGGCGCTGTACCGCCAGCCCCGGAAGCTGCACCATGCCATGCAGATCTTCAAATGTATCCGTAAAGCCCTTAAAGTTTCCCTGTTTCAAAAACTTGCGCAGTCCCACCTCAATCTTAGCCGCCTCAATGAGATTATTATGGAATTCGGCATCCGCCTTCACATTATCCGCCAGTTCATAATTGGCCTCATACACCGCTAAAAGCGCGTTGATTTCATCAGCCGTACTGGCGTTGATGACCTCGACGAGATCTCCAACGGCATAGGTGTTCACCGAAAAACCAAATTTTGTTTCTGCTTCCACCTTGTCGCCATCGGTCACGGCGACATAGCGCATATTATCCCCAAAGCGCGCAAATTTGGCCCCCTGCCAGTCGTGCCAGCCCGCTGCCGCCCGGCACCAGACATTGATGCGTTCCAGTACCTCTGTATCCTGCCAATGTCCCGTCACGACCTTACGGCCTATTTTGAGGCGGCTGACGATATGCCCAAATTCGCGGTCACCATGCGCACTCTGATTTAAATTCATAAAATCCATATCGATGCCGCTCCAGGGGATGTCGCGATTGTACTGCGTATGGAGATGCAATAGAGGCTTTTGCAATGCCTTTAAACCGCGTATCCACATTTTCGCCGGCGAGAACGTGTGCATCCAGGTGATGATACCGATACAATTTGCCGTACTATTTGCGGCCGTTAGCGTCGCATAGATTTCATCCGTATTTTTTACGATCGGTTTATACTTGACCGTTACCGGAATCAGGGTCTGGGCATTCAGATAATGTGCAATTTCTTCCGCATGTGCTGCGACCTGTTTTAATGTTTCTTCACCGTATAGATCCTGGCTGCCAACGACAAACCAGACCTCGAGTTCTTTTAGATTGATATTCATTTTTCAATATTAATTTCGTTATAGATTTTGGAAAGCAGCAGGTTACTGGCCATAGTAGGCATTTGTACCATGCTTGCGCTCGTAATGTTTTTTGATCAATGACGGTTTCAGGCGTGCGGCATTCGGGTTGATCTGCTCCGTCAGCCAGGCCATTTTGGCCACCTGTTCAAGCACGGCACTGTTGTACACAGACTTCATTCCATCCTTACCCCAGGCAAATGGCGCATGATTTCCGACAAGGATCATTTCCACTTCTTTATAATCCAGTTGCTGCTGATCAAAGTGATTGATGATCTGAAAGCCCGTTTCATGCTCATAGTTGCCAGCGATCATCTCGTCATCCATTGGCGGCGCGCAGGGAATATCCGAGGTTAAGTGGTCGGCATGCGTCGTTCCGAAAATGGGGATATCCCTTTGGCTTTGCGCCCAAGCCGTGGCATAAGTAGAGTGAGTATGCGTAATGCCACCGATCTCCGGCCAATGTTTGTACAGCACAGCATGCGTTTTGGTATCCGAGGAAGGCCTCAGATTACCTTCGATCACCCTACCCTCAAAGTCCACCACTACCATCAGTTCTGGCGACAGTTCTTCGTAGGGCACACCACTGGGTTTAATCGCAAAAACGCCCTGCTGACGGTCGACAACACTCACATTTCCAAAGGTAAAAAGCACGAGTCCCAACTGAGGCAGTTGCATATTGCAGCGGTAAGCCTCTTCTTTAATTGAATTATACATAGTACTCATTTTGTGATTAAACAGTAACAGGCATTGATACCCTATGCTCTACAAAGGCACCGAGGGCCTTGTATTTTTCATAACGTTCGGCGTAGATGGAGAGCCATTCCTGCTGAGGTTCATACGTGCATTCAAAGCCCTGGCCCATGGCTTGCATGGCATCCTCCACCCGATCGTACAATCCGGCAGCCGTGGCTGCAAACATGGCGGCACCAAGCGCACAGGTCTGCTCGCTTTTGTGGATACGAATCGGCATGTTCATGACATTGGCCATCATCTGCATAATAAAAGGCGATTTTTTGGCCACGCCCCCGAGGCCGATCAAGCCTTTTATCGGGATGCCCTGATCCACAAAGCGCTCCACGATGGCTTTGGCCCCAAAGCAGGTCGCTTCGGCAATCGCCCGAAAGACCGCTGGCGCATCCGTACCAAGCTGCAATCCCATGATTGCCGCTTTGAGCGACTGATCCGCATCCGGCGTCCGACGGCCATTGAGCCAGTCTACCGCCAGTTCCGAATCCACAGTAAGCGGTAATGCGGCCGCCTTTTCGCTTAATCGCAACAGTAATTTTTCCTCCATTGCCGTCAGGATGTTTTCGCGCACCGTGTCGCTAAGGTCCTCCAGCTCCGGTAGCAGGTTATAAGCCGGCCATAACAGCAGCTGCTTTAACCAGGCATAGGCATCACCAAAGGCAGACTGCCCGGCCTCCATGCCGATCATTCCAGGGATAATGGAACCGTCCACCTGCCCACAGATCCCCTTGACCAAAACGTCCGCCAGCTCTTCTTTTGGCGCCACCAGCATATCGCAGGTCGATGTGCCCATCACCTTGCTCAGGTAATAAGGTTCAATCTGTCCGCCCACGGCACCCATATGGCAATCAAATGCGCCCACACCAACGACAACGGAGGTCGAAAGACCCAAACGTTCGGCCCATTCCGGGCAGAGCTTGCCCGCAGGCATATCCGAAGTATAGGTTTGTGAAAAGAGCCGGTCGACAAAGCCATCCAGCAAGGGATCGATACCCGCGAAGAAATCATTGGGAGGCAAGCCCGCAAACTCAGCGGCCCAGAGCGACTTGTGCCCAGCAGCGCAAACGCTTCGTTTAATTGCGCTGGCCTGTTTTCCACCTGTTAACAAAAAAGGAATATAATCACAGTGTTCCACCCAGCTAAATGTTGCTTGGCGCACCTGCGGATCTACTCTAACGGTATGGAGCAATTTGGCCCAGAACCACTCCGAGGAATAAATGCCCCCTACATATTTCAGGTAATTAACAGCGTTGCCTTGGGTATACCGATTAATCTCTTTGGCCTCCTTGACAGCGGTATGATCTTTCCAGAGGATGAACATGGCATTGGGATTGTCCTTAAACTCCGGCAGTAATGCCAGCGGCACACCCGCTTCGTTCACAGCAACCGGTGTGGAACCCGTGGTGTCCACCGAAATTGCTTTTACCAGCTCCCCAATATTTTGTATTCCGGATTTTTGTAAACAATCTTTTACAGTGGCCTCCAGGCCTTCGATGTAATCCAGGGGATGTTGTCTGAACTGGCTGCGGGCGGCATTGCAAAACTCACCCCTTTTCCAGCGCGGATAATAAAATACGGAAGACGCAATCTCCGCCCCACAACTTGCATCAACCAAGACTGAACGGACAGAATCGCTGCCATAATCCACCCCGATGACATATGATTTACTCATTTTAACTGAATTTGGTTTATAATCTATAATTCGATTTAAAGCTTACTTTTTGGTGTTTGTCCAGCAGGATAATCGGCCCAAAATTAATTAGTGTCAAATTAACATTTATTTTTTTAAATATGAAAGAAAATTTTCATATTTAAAAAATTGAACTATCTTCATCTCATCGAAACAAGATAAATCCAAGGCTGATGGGTACGGGGTAATTCCAGCTTTCAAAAGCGGGAGTGCACATTGTACGATGCATTTGATCAGCTGTTTAGGTTTATCAAAAAAATAGATTAAGTCAAAAGAGAGACAAAACAATAGATAATGGAATATTATAGAGAAGACTCCGCAATCCTTTTAGCAGTAGACTGTATTATCTTTGGATTTAACGGCGAATCCCTGGAGGTATTATTGATAAAACGTGATTTTGAGCCGGAGCGGAACAAATGGAGTTTGATGGGAGGTTTTGTTCAACCGGACGAAAGTCCTGAATTAGCTGCCAGCAGGGTATTAAAAAAACTGACGGGGTTGGAAAATGTTTACATGGAGCAATGCAGTGTCTTTGGTGATCCAAAACGTGAGCCCAACAGCCGAGTTGTCAGTATCTGTTATTTTGCGTTAATTGATACGCAAAAATATACGCATATTTTAAGTGAGGAATATGAGGCCAATTGGTTTCCATTGCAAAACTATCCGACGTTAATCTTTGATCACGATCAGATGATTGCTTCGGCACAGCATCGCCTGCGGATGAAAGCAGCGCTCTATCCTATTCTGTTTGAATTATTGCCGGAGAAATTTACCATTCCCCAGATTGCCGCTTTATACGAGGGGGTATACAATATTGAATTTGATAAACGCAATTTTAGCCGTAAGCTGCTCGCCTCCGACCTCATTATCAAACTGGACGAAAAGGATAAGGAAAACTCCAAGAAAGGTGCTTTTTATTTTAAATTGAATACAGCCATCTACAAGGAGAAGATCATGTCATTTTTGCGCTATTTACCAAGCTGGTTTCCCGAAAACTAATCCGGGAAAAACAGTGGCAAGTCCGCTGCTGCTGTGCGTCCTTTTCTATTTATTTATAACTGTTCGAGCAGCTCATCGATATTTAAGCGGTTCATGTAATTGGCATCCGCAAATCTGTAGGTAATCCTACCCCCTGTGTCAACGACAAAAACAGCCGGAACAGGTAATTCATTGCTGTCGTTCCCATTATAGACCGGCAGCTTTATCCCCAAACTTTCATAAACAGGAATCACCTCCTCCTGCAGTCCGAAGTCGATCCCGAGCTGTTTGGCCAAGGTATTGTTTTTGTCTGTCAATAGGTCAAAATCCAACTGCTGATCGGCTTTTAATTCTTTGCTGTAATCGGCCATTTGTGGGGAGATGGCGACAAGGCTTACCTGCCTGTCCGTGAGCTGCTTCAGATGATGTTGCAATGCTTTTAACTCGAGATTACAGTAAGGGCACCAACTGCCGCGAAAAAAAGCAAGCACCACTTTTCCTTTTTTCAGCAGTGTTTTGAGCTGTACAGTTTCATTTGCGGTATTTGGTAAACTAAAATCAGGAAATATCGCGTTTATGCCGACACTTTTCCCTTCGATGTTCTTCCCTTTCAAATCCTGAATAGATTGTGCGAATACCTCCAAAACCGCGGCCGGTAGCTGAGCTGCCAAATCCCGGTTCAGTTCGTCAATTTGCTGCTTTAAATTTTTCATATCTTATTTTCTATTTCCGCAAAGTTTTAAAAGATAATTTACATCCACAATACCGCATATAATTATCCCTATGGGTTAAAAAAGTCACTTTTATGCGAATAGCGAAAAGAGCAAAGAAAGAAAAAAAATGTCCAGTAGAATTTACTGTGAATGCCATCAGTCTGCTTTATGTTGTCAATTAGCAGACTTAAAGCGCTATCTTTGCGTTATTATTTTAGCGACCTGAAGCTGCGGCAGCAGAAAGGTAGCAGCACAGTCATTACCCTTGGGCAAGCTCAGGGTGGTACAAAACGTTTTGAAGAAGCATTAAAGACGCTGCCCGGACTCCGCGATCTTTCTATAAACGGGCTTTCGATCGAATTAAAAACAGACAGCGATATGACAGCAATGGCCGTACGCCTGTTGGTAAACAAGGGCGCCGATATTGTTTCCGTAAACCGCAATGATTACCAGCTCGACGATATTTAAAAACATATTTTGAGAACACCTAATGAACAACTGTACCAATCTTTAGTGTGAATGGAATAATATTACACCAAATGAAACAATTATCCTTATATTTTGGTATATTTGTATATCAAATAATTGCTATCTGAAATAAACAGTTCAGGATATGAGAATTCTCTTAACCGGGGTTACCGGATATATCGGAAAACGTCTTTTGCCTGTGCTGTTGGAACAGGGTCATGAAATCATTTGCTGTGTAAGAGATAAAAATCGTTTTGATACATCGGCAATCTCGGCCCCTATTCAAGTAGTTGAAGTTGACTTCCTCGATCAAAAGACACTAAAAAATATCCCATCTGAAATTGATATTGTTTATTTCCTGATCCATTCCATGGCTACACAGTCGGGCGACTTCCAGCAAATGGAGACTGAATGTGCGACCAATTTCAAAAACTGTATTGAAAAGACCAATGCGCAACAGATCATCTATCTGAGTGGAATAATTAATTCAGATCACTTATCGAAGCATCTCGACTCGAGAAGAAACGTTGAAAACATCCTGAGTAGTGGGCGAATTCCCATCACTACCCTACGCGCTGGTATTATTGTGGGCTCGGGAAGCGCATCCTTTGAGATCATACGTGATCTTGTCGAAAAACTCCCGGTTATGATTACACCCAAATGGTTGCAGACAAAATGTCAACCCATCGCCATACGCAATGTGATCGAATTTATGATCGGTGTGATCGCTAACCCACATGCATTTAACAATAGTTATGATATCGGAGGCCCTGATATCCTTAGCTATAAAGAGATGTTGCTGCAATATGCTGCTGAACGAAAACTCAAGCGACACATCTTTATTATTCCGTTGATGACACCGAGGCTCTCTTCCTACTGGCTCTATTTTGTAACATCGACGTCCTATAACCTGGCCAAAAACCTGGTCGATAGTATGAAAGTAGAAGTGATCTGTAAACCGAATAATCTAGCGGACAGACTCGGTATTACGTTGATAAATTACAGACAATCCATCCGATTAGCTTTTCAAAAAATTGAAAGCGACAATGTGGTGTCCAGCTGGAAAGACGCACAGACCAGTAAAATTTTATCGGTCGGGCTCAGCAGGCTACTCGAAGTACCCAGTTATGGTTGCTTTAAGGATATCCGTATGGCTCCGCTTCAGAATAGTGAAGCATCATTGACCAAAATCTGGTCTATTGGAGGGAATTCTGGCTGGTATTATGGCAATTGGCTCTGGAAAATCCGTGGATTCATGGATCAATTGGTCGGAGGTGTGGGTATGCGAAGGGGGCGAAAAAATAAAAGCGATCTGGCGGCAGGTGACGCACTTGATTTTTGGCGCGTATTAATCGCCGATAGAAAGACGAAAAGATTATTGCTGTACGCGGAGATGAAGCTTCCGGGAGAAGCTTGGCTAGAATTTAAGATTGAAGATAATATGCTACTACAGACGGCGACCTTTAGGCCCTTAGGCATCGCCGGACGGCTCTATTGGTGTGCCGTATGGCCTTTTCATGGCTTCATATTTAGGGGCATGATAAACAGAATAGCTAAACCTTAAAAATAAGAATTGATAAATGATGGTTTATAATGAAAACGCAATTGCTACATTTGAAAGAAGATACAGAGCTAATTTTATCAACTCGTTGGGTGGATTTAAAAACTTGGTATTGGTTGGGACCAAAAACAGCGACGGAAGTGAAAATCTAGCCACGTTGAGCAGTTTATTCCACCTGGGCGCAGATCCTGCACTTTGCGGCATTATACTTCGGCCAGCGACAATGTTTAGCAGTACGTTGGATAATATCTTGGAGCAGAAATGGTATACAATTAATCATATCTCACCCGAATTTGTGTATAAGGCGCATCAATGTAGTGCAAAATATCCAAAAGGTGTTAGCGAATTTGAACAGGTTGGACTTACCCCTGAATATCTGGAAAATATTCCTGTCCCTTTTGTCCAAGAAAGTAAAATAAAATTCGCCTGCAGCTTTGTTCAGAAAACAGCCCTTGAGCTGAATGGTACAACATTGATCATCGGCCAAATTAAAACAGCTTTTGTGCCCGATAACTATATAAAAGATGATGGCTATATCGATATCGAAGAAGCCGGGACAGTTACCTCAAGCGGACTTGATAGTTATCATACGACATCTCGAATTGAAAGATTGCCTTATGCGAAGCCTTAGGCAACCTTTAGCGGGAATTTACATTTTCCATTAAAGGCGATATCGAAGCGATAAATTGCGCCAAATCTCTGTCGCAAAGTGCTGATCTGAATGCCTGTTTTCAAAAAACCAGTAGTCGCCTCTTTTTACTAGTTTCTGCTCAATTCCGTCGAGCAAAATCGGCAATTCCGCATCGAGCTTTGATAAAGACTTTTTCAATAACACCAGTTGGTAATCCTGCCCTTTGTAAGTTAAGCGGAACACCTGCGAACGGTGTTGTTCCCCGCTTATCCCTTCCATTGTGACTTGCATAAATATAGATTTTCTAAAAATTTTAAAATACAGCAATTACGCCAATACGAATAGACTAAAAAGTATTGTAATCGATCGAAAAACCAGCCTAACAGCACATACTTTTTATAACGAATATCAACAAATAATCGTGCCAAAGTCGATGATCTTTTTTTTCAATTTGATTTGGTCATTTTGGCTACAATCAAGCTCAATTTGGCAACAAGTACGCTACGCCTTCTTTAGACATTTGTGGTATGGAATCAAACAATAACACGATGCAAAAGACAATTTTCATTACAGGAGCTTCTTCCGGTCTGGGAAAAGCAACTGCCAAACTATTTCAACAGGCGGGTTGGAATGTGATCGCAACCATGCGAAATCCCGAAAATGAAACCGAACTTAGCGAGATCGAAAACATTACATTATTAAAATTGGATGTTACCGATCCTGCCCAGATCAAAGAAACTGTAGCAAAAGCAATCTCTTTAAGCAAAATTGATGTCGTTTTCAATAATGCGGGTTATGGGTTAATGGGAGCGTTTGAAACATTGAGTGACGAAAAAATACTTCGCCAGATCAACACGAATCTGTTGGGGGTATTGCGCGTTACACAAGCATTTATTCCCCATTTTAAAGCACAGAAAAGTGGTTTATTTATTTCGACCACATCAATTGGTGGATTTATGGGATTCCCACTACATTCCATGTATCATGCGACAAAATTCGCTTTGGAGGGCTGGAGCGAAAGCATGTCCTTTGAATTGAAAAAGTTTGGAATATCGATCAAAACAGTTGCTCCGGGCGGAATAGCGACAGATTTTGCTAGCCGTTCTTTGGATGTGAACCGAACTTCCGACTATCAGGACATTGAAGACAAACTGTTCGAACAAATGGGTCTGATGATGCAAAATGCATCCACGGCCGAGCAAATTGCCCAAGTGGTGTATGAAGCTGCAACGGACAATAAAGATCAAATACGTTATCTGGCAGGCGAAGATGCACATGCGCTCTATGAAAGACGACTACAAATCGGGAAAGAAGCTTTCAGGCAAGAAATCGCAAAACAATTTGAGGCATAATTTTTAAAAGAGCAACTGTCTCTCCGGGCAGTTGTTTTTTGTAAATTTGTAAAACAAAAACAGGATGCATAGTATCAATTCCATATCCGAATTTCATAGGCAATTGTCCTTGCCCGCCCCATTACATCCACTGGTAAGTGTCATTGATGTATCTGGAATCAAACCCGATGAAAGCGACATTTGGGAGCAGTTCTACGTGAATTTCTATAGTATTTCACTTAAAAAAGATGTTACTGCAAAATTAAAATACGGACAACACTATTACGATTTCGACAAAGGAACAATGAATTTTATTGCTCCCAAGCAGATCCAATCTTTGACGATTGCTGAAATCAGAAAGATGAATGTCGAATGCGGAAAAGGTTACATGCTTCTATTTCACCCTGATTTTTTGTATACACACCCACTAGCCACCAAAATAAAAAACTACAATTTCTTTTCGTATGCGCTTAATGAAGCATTACATCTCTCCGAACGGGAAGAAAGAGACATTATAGAGATTTTTCTTAAAATCGAAAGAGAATATCAGCATATCGACAAACATACTCAAGGTATTATTTTGTCGCAAATTGAAATTCTCTTGCAATACAGCAACCGTTTCTATGAGCGTCAATTTATCACACGAAAAGCGGTTAACCATGCGCTGCTGACACAATTGGAAAAATTGCTCGATGATTATTTCGACAGCGAAGAAACATTAAAACAAGGGCTTCCGACTGTAGAACATTTAGCAGAAAGCCTTCATGTATCAGCACGTTATTTAAGCGATTTACTACGTTCAGTTACCGGTAAAAACACACAACAGCATATTCACGATAAGTTAATTGAAGAAGCCAAGGAAAAACTTACGGCGACAAGTCTTTCCGTTGCAGAAATTGCCTACCAACTCGGTTTTGAACATCCACAATCGTTCAATAAGTTGTTTAAGAAAAAAACCAATGTTTCCCCTCTAGTATTCAGACAATCTTTTAATTGACCGCTCCTCAGCCATCCACTCGATTTCCTGTTCCTGTATTTAATGGCCAGATTAATCTACTTTTAATTGCCTTTTTATGACTTTTCTTCTTTTAGATAGGCTTACTTTTGTCGCAAATGTCTCCCGTACGGGATTTAAGAAGAGCAGAATGAAGAAAGAATCACGCATCATATCGCTCATTGTAGGTGGCACACTGCTTATGGAAATGCTTGACACCACGGCGATATCGACGGCCTTACCCAAAATGGCACATGATTTTGAGAGTAATGTTGTACAGCTCAGTGCGGGCATTACCTCCTACACCGTCATGTTAGCCGTATTTATTCCGATCAGCGGCTGGATTGCCGACCGCTACGGCGCAAAAAAAGTTTTCAATTTGGCAATTATGGGATTCATACTTTCTTCAATCGCATGTGGACTAAGTACCAACTTAACAGCATTTGTCATAGCACGTATTTGCCAGGGTACAGCCGGGGCACTCATGGTACCAGTAGGCCGTCTCATTGTGCTCAAGCATACCGAAAAGAAAGATCTGGTCGAAGCGATCGGTTATATTGCCTGGGCTGGGCTATTGGGCCCTATTATCGGCCCCGTGCTGGGCGGATTTTTTACGACATATTTTAGCTGGCACTGGATTTTCTTTATCAATATACCATTCGGCGTATTTGCGCTGTGGGCAGTAAATAAATTTATTCCAGCCATGGACTCAGAAAATAACCGGCCGCTTGATATTATCGGTTTTTTTATCAGCGGTATCGGTCTTGCCGGAATCATGCTGGGTACTGAAATGATCAGCGCAGCCAAAGGCAATTATGCAAAACCACTTGTGGCTATTGCAGCAAGCTTTGCGCTAATGGCAGTTGCAGTCTGGCACTCCAAACGTATCAAGTATCCTTTGATCGACTATCGTATTCTCAAGGTAAAAACGTTCCGGATTACGGTATATTCAGGCTCGATCACCCGAATGGTGATCAATGTCGCGCCCTTTATATTGCCCCTTATGTTACAGTTGGGTTTTGGACTGAGCCCATTTCATGCAGGTCTACTCTATATGGCCAATATGTTGGGTAGTATGAGTATGAAACCGGTAGCCATGTGGATCACACGAAAATTTGACTTCCGTAAGGTCTTAATCGGAAACGGTATTATTTTAACACTTGTAACCGCTGGACTTTCCCTGCTTTCAATACAAACTCCGATCTGGCTTGTGGCGATTGTGTTCTTTTTCTCAGGCCTTACACGGTCGCTCCAATTTACAAGCTTAAATACCTTGGCCTACGCAGACGTACCAAATGAACAGATGAGCAACGCGAATACATTGTATAACACCGCACAACAAATGGCACTTGGTATGGGGATCGCCTTAGGAGCAGTAACACTTCACTTGGCAAGCAGTTATTATCAGGACAGCGTTTATCAGATGCGGGATTTTAGCTTGGCCTTGCAGTTAATTGCCGCTTTATCCTTGCTATCCTTAATCGAATATTTCAAAATTAAACCGAGCGACGGACGTAATTTAAGGGGACTACCGTCAAGCAAAGAAATCCAGAAAGCCGCTTAGCTTACATCAACAAAATTTGGGACTATTCCTCAGGTCGGATCAATAAGACATTATAAACTATCTATAAGATACCAGCTCAAAATAATCCCGATAATAAAAATCAGTACTGCTGTAATGGTAATCCCGAAGGAGCCCTGAGCAAAATTTTCATCTTCGATTTGCCTATTTGTTTTACGGTACTTAAAGAAGGCCAATATGACTGTCAATGCACCGATAATCACAATGGTTACACCCACAACGCCCGAATATCCATGATGTGATTGTGGGACTGCTCCGGTTTTCAGAACCAACTCGATCTGACGAATAAAGAGCGAAAACTTAACAACCACAAATCCAAAGCCCATTATGCCGAGGCTTGTTCGGATCCACGCCAAAAACGTCCTTTCGTTAGCAAGGTGGTCACTCACTTTTTTTGCACAATACTATTTGCCATATAAAAATAAATTTTGTTCAATAACTAAGTTAGGGATTTTAAAAAATTGACTGAATAGATTACTATGAAGAAAATGAAAGGTCCGGAAAGACCTTTCATCTAAAAAAATGGACAGTATACCTACTTATCCAAGGGAAGTTTGACTCCTTCTTTGATTTCGTCATTGGCATGCAGCAAGATCTGATCACTTCTGTTCAGCTTACCAAAAACTTCGGTAGAATCATGCGTGGATACCCCTTCTTTGATGTCCACAAAATGTGTCTTACCATCTATGAGCTGAATCACATACTGCCTTTCTGTCGAACGTACAATACTATTGGATGGCACCAATAAAGAATTGGCTCCGGCAGACAATGGAATATCGACCTCACAGTATAAACCGGGTTTGAGTTTGTTATCTGAGTTGGCGACATCGACCTCTATCGCTTCGGACTGCATGGCACCCAACGAATTTGCTGAACGGGCTATCATCCCTTCAAACACCTTATTCGGGGTGTTATTAAAACGATAAGCGACCTTTTTCGAGAGGTCTACTTTATCGACATAGGTTTCGGGGATCTGCACTTCCAACCGTAATTTATTGAGATCCTGCAGGATCAACAGGGGTTGATCATTTCCTTTTCCCGGTCCCACCAGTGCTCCTTCAGAAACGTTACGCTGCACGATGACACCATTAAAAGGCGCTTTGATATTCAGATAAGATTGCAACATTTCAACTTCTTCCACATTCGCTTTTTCCGACATGGCTACCGCTTCGTCAGCTTTCATCTTTGATAGCGCATTGTCCAGATCAAGCGGCGATACAGCCCCTTCCTCCTGTGCGGCATTTTTGAGCCTTTTATATTTATCCTTGCTCGCAGAAGCGGTCTCCTGTGCCTGTACAAAACGCGAATGTGCGGCCTGTACCGCAGCAAGCATTTCTGGTGCCTCCAGCTGCATCAGCAGCTGCCCCTTTTTGACAACCGCTCCTCTGTCTACGAAGATATGCTTAACAAAGCTGTTCATTTTGGCATATATATTTACCTCATTAAAGGGTTTGAGCTTACCGGGTAAACGTACACTGCTGGACATGACTTTCTCTTGTATGACTGTTGTCTGATAGGTACTGGCCTTAGCCGGATTTTTCGGCGTCAGGTCAATCGGCTTTTCAGTGTGACCGCAAGCGGAAAGTAAGCCTGTCAAAAATAATAAATAGCCTATTTTTTTCATCCGTTTGATTTTCTTATTCATTACTCAATTTTGTCTTTAAGGCATGCATGCTGCCTTTGGCGGTTATATCTTTAAATACGATTCTTATATTGTTCAATGGTACATTCTTTCTTTATCATCGCAGTTCCTACTGTTGGATTTCGATTCGGAAAGCCCACTAAGTTTTTTAGTTTACACTATACGCGTCTTTTTCCATCAGCGGCTTTCGATGATCGGGCTCGTCCTTTGGCAACAGTGATTCGGAATCGAACGTTGATTTTTCCTTCATCCACACAAACAGGAGCGGCAGAATAAAGAGGGCCGCAAAAGTGGAGGCAAAAAGACCACCAATAACGGCCCGCCCCAGGGGCGCGGCCTGTTCACCCGTCTCTCCCATTCCCATGGCCATGGGAATCATACCGGCAATCATCGCCATACTGGTCATCAGGATTGGCCGCAGCCGCGTTGTCGCGCTGGCCAAGGCAGCAGTCCTGGCATTGCGGAAGTCCAGCCGTAGCGCTTCAGCATTGGATACGATCAAAATGGCGTTGGCTACGGAGACCCCAGTAGACATAATCATACCCATGTACGATTGCAGGTTGAGCGTAGATCCGGTGAGCAATAGCATGGCCAACGACCCTAGGATCACTGCAGGAATAGTGACCAATGCGGTCAGCGAAAGCTTCACACTTTGGTAGTTCGCCGCCAGCAGCAGAAATATAACAACCACTGCACAGGCTAAACCTAATTGCAGACTACCCATGGTATCGAGCAATAGTGTCGACATCCCTTTCATTTCCACCACAACACCGCGTGGTGGAGCCGGAAGTTCGCGGATAGCTTGTTGCACGTCAGCTGTTGCTGTCCCCAGGTCCTTCTTATGGATATTTGCCATCACTGTCAAATACCGCCTTGGCCCCTGCCGGTCATATTCACCTGGTAAATATTGTGTATTGAAAGTAGCGATATCGCCCAAAGTTGGTGTAAGCTGCCCTTTCACCAGCGGAATTTCACGTAGCTCGTCCATTGTATTCATCACATATTCAGGCACCTGCACCTGTACCTGGTAGGTATAGGTATTGTTTTCGTCAAGCCATTGGATCTTCTGGGTAAATCGGCTCGATGAAGTGCTGGCCGTTACCGAACGAGCAATATCATCCATCTGTAGACCAAGCTGGGAGGCTTTGAGCCGGTCGATCGAAATAGAAATGGTTGGCAGCCTGAGCGGTTGCGCGATCTGCACATCACGCAGATAGTCGATGTGCCGTAATGAGCTGACTACCTGATCCGCGTAGACCTTCAGTTCGTCCATTTTCTTTCCAGCTATGCGCACCTCGATCGGCGTTGCAGCTCCCTGACTCATAATCTTTTCGGTCATATCAATAGGCTCAAAATTCAGGCGCAATTTGGGTAATTTATAATGGATATTACGCCGTAAGACATCTTTGAGTTTATCCATATTGACGTGATAGTCCGCATTCAGGTTCACCTGGATCACGGCTTCATGCGTCCCGGTATTGAATACATAGAGGTTGCTGACCCCATAGCTGCTGGGCACCAGACCAACATAGGCCGAACTGATGGCGACCTGATGGTTGACCGTACTATCGATTACCTGCAGCACCTGTTTGACGGACTCTTCGGTACGCTCCAGCCGGGTTCCATCGGGCTCTTTGATCCGTAATTGAAACTGCCCATTGTTGACTTTGGGCATCATATCCTTGCCGATGTACACAAATGCCACTGCCGCAAGCGCCAGCGTGAGCAACAGATAACCGATGATGACTTTACCCTTATGGCGCATGGAGCGATATAGGCTGAAGCGATAACGCTTTTTGATCTTATCGAAAAAGCCCGGCGAGTCCGACTTGAAATGACCGATATGATGCTCTTTGAGCAACCAGTTGGATAAAATAGGTACCAAGGTCTGTGCCATAAAGTACGAAGCGATCATCGTCAATCCAATGGATAACGAAAGTGGCAGAAACATCGCCCGGGGAATCCCCGTCATCATAAAGGAAGGTGCAAATACGGCCAAAATACAGAACAGAATCAATAGTAGTGGAACGGCAATCTCCTGACAGGCATTGTAGATCGCCTTACGCTTGTGTGTACCCTGTTCCTGATGCTGGTGTATGCTTTCAATGGTTACCGTGGCCTGATCGACAAGGATACCGATGGCCAGAGCCAAGCCGCTCAAGGTCATGATATTGATGGTCTGGCCAAACAATGTCAGCAGCAGGACGCCGATCAGGATGGATACCGGTATGGTGACGATAACGATCAGGCTGCTCCGCCAGTCGCGCAGAAACAAGAGTACCATGAGACCAGTAAGCAAAGCGCCGAGCCCACCTTCGTGTAAAAGACTCTGCACCGAGTTCATAACCGCTACTGACTGGTCAAATTCATAAGACACCTTCACATCCTCCGGCAGCAGATTCTGGATTTCCGGCAGCTTGGCCTTTAGATTGCTGACCACTGCCCAGGTGGATGCATCCGAAGTCTTAACGGCAGGAATATAAACAGAGCGCCGACCATTGATCAGTGCATAACTTACCGTCACATCCGAGGCATCCGATACGCGTGCGACATCTTTGATATAAATCGGGATCCCATTTTTTGTCAGAATTGGGATATCAGCAAAATCTGTAACATTCTTGATCAGTGAATTGATGGTGGTTACATACATTGTATTGTTGAGGTGCAGGTTACCGGATGGCGACATCACGTTAAATTTGGACAACGCCATCACCACCTCATCGGCGGTCAGGTTGTAGCTCCGCAATTTATTGGGGTCCACATTTACCGTGATCGTCCTGGAATTGGCGCCAAATGGTGGCGGCGCGGAGAGGCCCGGTACAGCAGAGAACATGGGGCGTACCAGCGTGCTCGCCATATCGTAAATCTCCTTGAGGCTTCTTGTCTTTGAAGAAAGCACCAACTGACCTACGGGCAAAGAGGAAGCATCAAAACGGACCACCTGCGGTGGCAATGCTCCCGGCGGAAAAAACTTCATGGCACGGTTTACCTGCAGCGCCACCTGCGCCGAAGCTTCGGCCATATCGGTATTTTCGTAAAAACTAAGTTTCAGGAGCGTAAGCCCCTGGATATTTTTGGCGGATATATTTTTAATGCCATTGACATAGAGAAACTGATCCTGCATCCGGGAGGAGAAAAAACCTTCCATCTGCTGTGGGGACATCCCGCCGTAAGATTCAATGACGTAAATTGTCGGTGAATTGAGCTGCGGAAATATATCGATCGGTATTTTCAGTACAGCGAGTACCGAAAAGAGCAGCAGGCTCAGGGTGATGATCACTGTGGTAATCGGCCTTCGTAAAGCAGCTGTGACTAGTGACATAAGTGATTAGTTAAAAAGTTGAAGAAAGCCATCGACATTGTTCTGTGCCACCACCTGGTGAAACAATGCCAGATAATAATTATACTTGGCGGTGATGTAATCGCGCTCTGCCTGATTAAGCATATTTTGGGCAACATTGACCTCCACGATATCAATTAGCCCATTCTTATACAAGGAAAACTTCTGGCGGTAGGCGGCATTTGCTGCCTTGGTCTGACGCGGAATTTCCTTCAGACGTCTTTCTGCAGTTGCCACTTCAGTGGCCGACTGTGCTATATTCATGGCGATGTTGGCCTGTTGTTCCTGTAGCTTTTGACCAGCCTCGTCCACCCTAAGACGCTGCGTATTGAGTTTTACCTTTTTGCGGCGCAGATCAAACAGGTTGTAGTTGATCCCTAGACCAACAAGGTAATTACCACGTTGCAGCCCAAAGCCATCGGCGAGCGAACCATAACTATTATCGCTATGTACACTGGATGCCCTTCCCCAGACTGCGCCAGATAGAAACAGCTTGGGACGGTAACTGTTGGCAACCAGCTTCTCTTCCATCTTCGTCTTGTCGAACAACGCATTATAGTAGGCGATCATAGGATGCTGACGGCCGCCATCGAGTTCAATGGGCGCGTTCTTTACCTGCTCGAAAAGAATCTTTTCTGCAGTGGTATCCGCCACAATCTGTGCTGGGGACATACCCGCCACAGTAGCCAGCTGAATCCGCAGTTGCTGTTGCTGGTTATCCAGTTCGATGAGGCCAAGCTGGCTACGCGATATTTCAGCATCCGCCATGCTGGTATCCACCCCTGCACGAATTCCACTTTTGACCAGCGCAAAGATCGATTGACGTATTTCCTGATTACGGGCTATACTGCGCGACTGAATTCCGATCAGGTCATGCAACTTCAATAACTGCAGATAACTATAGATCGTGAAGGACTGTAAGTCATACTTCGACTGTTCAAAACGGCGGTTCTCCACGGTCACCTCCGCCTGCGCGAGCTGATCCTGGGCATTGAATTGACCAAAATTATAGACCTCCCACTGGAAGGCCGCAATGCCAAGATTGCTGCTCACAGCCTGATAATTATTATTGGGACGTATACCACCATTATTGGTCGGCACGAGACCAAATCCGAAGTAAGGCCCCGGCACATTATTATTGGAGCCGACGTCTGCCTGATACGAGAGCTGTAGGCTCGGCAGACGGTTGTTTTTGGCTTCTGCGGCGCGGGCCTGCTGCACCTTTGTACGGACATAGTCGGTGCGTAAGGATGGCGCATGCTGCGTTACCGACGACAGCAGCTGGTTGAGTTTGATAGGCACATGACTCTCCTGTCCATAGCTAAACAAGCTACAGCAGAGCAGCACATGCCCCATAAGGACAAGTTTCTGAAACATATAAAAAGCTTATTTTAAAATAAATGAATGTTTGCAGTCCCATTGGGACCCACTCAATACGATTAAAATCGCTTTTTTATCATAAAGTCAGCTGAAGATTACGCAGGTATAGCCGTTCGAGTGGCAATACTATTTTAGAAAAGAAGTTACCAATCGAAAACGTGCTCGAATTCGGAAAGAATAGATTGAAAAAATGAGTAATGAAAAACTCCTTTACCTTAGCGACAAAGTGACGAAGCGGCGAGAGCGTCAGACAGACAACATCTTTTACATCAACCCAATCCAGGTATTCCTGTTTTCGTTTACTAAAGGCTTTGATAACGGTGATAAACTCATTCTCGCCCTGCGTTTTTGCCTGATGATAAAGTGAAAATCCGATCAAAGGCTTCACGATCAGCAGCATCGCACTTATCAGTAAGAGAAATTGAAATATAACTCGTCTTAACATAGGTTGTTTGATATCTAAAGCACAGCATTTTGATTTGTGTACGCTATAAATATAAACAATGACGCAGTAGGCGAATGTAACATTGACGTAACGAAACCTTTTGTAAACATGATGTTGCAATCACATTGCTCCATTCAGATATCCAACAAAGCTACAAGGGCAATTTGAACCAGAACGTTGCTCCCTATCTTACCTCACTTTCCACGCCGATAACACCACCGTGATTCTTTATAGGTTATGACTAGGCTTAAAAAAACTGTTCCAATTCATTTCTGTGATCCTCGCCCCATTGGGCCGTTACCTCGATGACCGGTATAAGACTTTCACCTAACCCAGTCAGTTCATATTCTACTTTCAGCGGAAGCTGATCAAAGACGACTTTATTGATTAATCTGTGTTCAATCAACTGGCCAAGCTGCGCATCAAGAACACGACGGGTTGCATTGGGGATTTTCCGCTGCAGCTCACCCGGACGCTTGATACCTGAATGTATTGCCCAGAGCAGATTTATTTTCCATTTTCCCTGAACAACCTGCAAAAACAGATGTAAACCACAATCTAAATTGACCGGAAGCTTTTTTTCGTACATAGCTGATATATTTTACGAAGGTATAAAGTGAGTATAGATAAATTTATCCGTAATTGACACGGTTACTTTATGCCCTTAACTTTGCAACAAAGTAAATATAAAAATATGAAATACAAGTTATTTGGATCAAAAACAGGACTGCATGCCAGTGAAATAATATTGGGAGCAGCCAATTTTGGAACAAGAAAAGGCTACGGAGCCGATCCTGAGGAATCAAAAAAGATTTTAACAGCTTATGCAGATGCAGGTGGTAATTTTATCGACGTATCTGATGTTTACCAATTTGGAGAAGCAGAAGAAATCGTTGGTAATTTTATACAAGGCCGGCGAAGCAATTTTATTATCTGCTCAAAATATACCAGAAGCAGCGACCCCAGCCCTGCAATCAGTAATTTTGGAAATAACCGTAAATCCATGCGTCAGGCTGTTGAACAAAGTCTGAAAAGATTGAAGACTGATTACATTGACATATATATGCCTCATTATGATGACGGGGTAACTCCGCTGGAAGAAATAGCCATAGGGCTACAGGATCTGATCAGAGAAGGAAAAATACTGTATGCGGGACTGACGAATTTCCCGGCATGGAAGGCGTCGGCCATTGCATCAGCAATTAAACTCACTGCTTTACAGATTGAATATAATTTATTGAAACGTACCGCAGACCGTGAACTGATCCCGATGGCTAAGGAATTTGGTTTAGGAGTCATGATGTACTCGCCATTGGCGGGCGGACTGCTCACCGCTAAGTATAGAAAGGGCGAAGCGGGACGCATCAGTCATTCTAATGACACTGAATATACGGAAGACGAGAAAACCAAACTGGTCATTGATGAACTGATATCAATCGCGGAAAAATATGAAGCAACTCCCGGTCAGATTGCGTTTGCATGGAATTTATCAAAAGAGGCATTCCCATTGCTAGGAGCGCGAAATCTCAATCAATTTGAGCAAAGTATTAGCGCTACTGAAATTAATTTGACAGCTGAGGAGCTGGCCAAACTAGATGCTTTAAGCTCCATTAGCCTCGGGTATCCGCACGATCTGTTGAATACGGTACGTGGTTCATTTTTGAAAGATTCAAACTAATACAAATACGAAAGAATTAACATAAAACGTAATCTATAGCAATTCTTAAAGTATATAAACTAAATTTGAATTTAAAATTGCGCCACATGCCAAAAAGAGATTCTATTTTAGTGAACAGCATGGATTCCAGCAGCGGTATGGCTGTTGGCCTATGGGATGGTTCAACTCCGGGCATCCTAAAAGCGCTGAATCCACATCGGCATGACCACTATACCTGCATGCTTGTTGAAGCTGGGCAGTTGGAAGTCTTATTTGATTTTGAACAGCTGACCATGCCTGCAGGAACACTTTTTGTCTGCCCACCGCACCAGGTACATCAGATCACCGGGACTGTTGGGGCATCTGGTTATTACATTTCTTTTGAAGGTCATCATATGACCAGGTCAGCCAAGGACATACTTGATGCATCTTTAAATGAAACCATTATATTGTCACTCTCAGCGCCCGAGCAACAATGGTTTACGGCAATCCTAGACTCCCTGAAAAATTTGGACAGTATAAACAATACCGCAAATAAGGAAGTGCAACAGCCCTTGCTGTCAGCTTTTATAACGCAGGCGGTAATTTGTCACGATCGCAGATCGGCCGCTGGGTCCATAAGTCACAGCCCCAGGGTTATGAGTATAACCAACGAATTCAGAAATCTTGTAAAGCGTGATTACCGCAGCCTTAAACGCCCCGCAGCATATGCCCAGAAGCTAAATATCTCCGTGGCCCACCTAAACGATGTCGTTAAAATGGTGACGGGCTTATCCGCATCCGCGTTGATCCAGAAGGAAATACTAAGCGAAGCACAGCGCCTGCTCTATTATTCGCAATTAAGTATTAAGGAAATTGCGGTCCAGCTAGGTTATAAAGATACCAAGTATTTTATCAGGCTTTTCACAAAAAAAGCTGGACGATCACCTGGTGATTACAGAAAGACACTACGCTCAAATCCAGACCTGGACTAGACGATCCTATCCTATTCAACTCAAACACTGCTTCTTTTTTTGTCCACCTTTTACCTTTGTTTGTCAGTTTTCCTGCATTCATTTTTTGATCAATTTTGCACTATAGATACACTGTACGGTATAGTATATCGCATAATATAAATTCTTAGGTCTTATGGAAGATCATAATTTAGCAGATAATCCAACTTATAAATTATCAACCACCCCTGAAGGGATTGTCGATTCTCTTTTGGTTCATTTTAATTCTAGGGATATTGAAACCATGCTCGGCTTCTATGAGGATGATGCAGTCGTTATCAGTACCAGCGGTGAGCCCAAACGCGGAAAAATAGCGATCGCCCATGAGCTGCAGCAGTCCTTCGGATTTGGATTGCCGATAGAAATTGTTGCCAGGAATATTTATTCGACGGATAATCTGGCCTCATTGGTCCTGCATTGGAGAATCACTGGGACAGGAAATAACGGCGAAAAAGTAAATATTACCGGAACTTCAAGCGATTACGCAAAGAAAGGACGGGACGGATATTGGCGATGCTGGTTTGGAAATCCATTCGGCGTACAGGTGCGCAGCTTATTTTAATCAATTTTACAAATTTAAATAGTTCAGATATGAAAATCTTAGTAATCGGTGGTACAGGTCTTGCTGGAAGGCTGGTCACAAAAAAAATGGCAAACCTTGGTCATCAGGTGATCATTGGTTCACCTTCACATGGAGTAGATCTCATGACCGGAGAAGGTCTTTCGCAAGCACTGGAAAATACGGAAATAGTAATCGATCTATCCAATTCCTCCTCTCCTGAAGAAGAAAATGCAATCCACTTTTTTCAGACCGCAGGAAAGAATCTGGTAAAAGCGGAGCTGGCTGCAAACATCAGGCATCACCTCGTACTTTCCATTGTCGGAACAGACGATGCGCTGGAGATCGGATATCTTCGCGCAAAGAAACATCAGGAAGACAACATCAAAAACTCGGGAATACCTTATACAATCATTCGTTCAACACAGTTTTATGAGCATACTGATGCCATCATTGCCGTTCAGGGACAGGGTGACGAGGTATTTGTTTCGAAGATCGACTATCAGCCCATTGCCCTGGAAGATGTCACAGATTACATTGTACAGTTTGCACTCAAAGAGCCTAAAAATGGTAAGGTAGAGATTGCGGGGCCAACAAGGGCAAATATGGATGATTTTGTCGCGAAATATATCGAGATATCCGGAAAGCCTATAAAGGTTGTTTCTGACGAGGATAGCAAATATATGCATCTTGCTGTTCCTAAATCCCTGCTTGTTCCTGCTGGGCAATATAATGCTGGCAAGATTCATTTTGAGGACTGGGCGCTGAATACTGTGGTAAGTTAAGCCGTTAAAAATGATCACTTCGCTAGATGCTCTTTCGTAGTTCTTTTATCCTTAAATGCAGGTCGGTGTCGACTTGCATTTATTGTTGATCGCTATCGAGATCAGCCTTTGAATATTGTTCCAAGTAAGTTGTTTCCTTTTGAGTACTACCAAACTAGATTTTGCCAAAACTTATCATTCCTAAAGTAAATAACACGATATTGCAATATATGTCAATAGCTGATTGTCATACGAATATTAGAAAAAACAGATTTAAAATGAAAAATAAACTAGCCGCTCTATTAATTGCTATCCTTCCAACCTTTCTATTTGCACAAAATATTAATTCCGAAAAACTTGATACTTATTTTAATTCAATTGAAAATAAAAATCTAGGGATCGGCAGTCTATCTATATTTAAGAATGGGAAAGAAGTCTATACCAAACATTTTGGTCAAAAAAATATACCTGGATTGATCTACAATCAAAGTACAAAGTATCAGGTTGGCTCTGTTACCAAAATGATTACAGCAGTTCTAATTTTTAAGTTAATCGAGGATAACAAATTACATTTGACCGATAAACTTGCTGAGTTCTATCCTCAAATTCCCAATTCGGATAAAATAACCATAAAACATCTTCTTGGCCATACCAGCGGACTAGGCAGTTATGTTGTTAAAGATGGCGAAGTATGGGTAACTGAAAAAACAACTGATAAACAAATCATGGACCTGATCATCCAACAGGGGAAAAATTTTGAACCGGATGAAAAGGTCGCTTATTCAAATTCCGCATATTATCTACTTGCAAAAATCCTTGAAGAAAAATACCGAAAGTCCTATCAAAAAATTGTTAGAAATGAAATTATAAAACCGCTCGGATTAAAAAATTTAGATTCTTTCAGGCCCAATCAAAAAAACGTTTATCCACCTTATCGCTATAATGATAATTCTTGGCATCTATTAGATAAAGATCTCGACTTTCTTAATGTTATAGGCGTCGGCGATATTGCTGCAACCTCGTATGATTTAAATGTCTTCGTGAACAATTTGTTCCACAACAATATTATTAAAAAGGAAACGCTTCAGTTAATGGAACCTCTAATAGGAAAAGAAGATTGGGGAAGAGGAATCGCAGTCTGGGATTTTGAAGGGACCATATTTTATGGACATGGTGGGGATACCCTGGGATCCCATGCGGTTCTAATTTATAATAAAGAAGCCGATATTTCAATTGCTTATAATACCAACGGTGAACGGATCAAAAAGGAAGATTTCATAAAAAATGTAGTTAATGTTCTTTATGATAGAGAGGTTAAACTTCCAGAACTTAAGTAAGTTTTTCCTCATGTTCCAGATGCCCTTTGCTGAGCTGGATTTCCTAAAGATCGATACGTTAAGTAGTTGGTGTATATCATTAGAAAGTGCTGGAATTTTTTCAAGCTTCCAGCACCCACATTCCAAAAAATGAAGCCCCAATTATAAAACCATTCCACCGTCCATAAGGATTTCTGTTCCGGTCATGAAACTTGCCACATTGTTATCTGACAGGTAAATAACAGCTTTGGCTACATCTTCCGCAGTTCCCATTTTTTGTAAAGGGATTCCGCTGATTAACCATTCATCAAGACCTTCCAATGTTTTTTCATCCAGTCCTGCTTTGGTCATAATCTCCGTTTTTGTAGGCCCCGGGCTCACTAAATTTACTCTGATTTTTCTTGGTGCCAGTTCTGCAGCAGCGGTCTTCGCAATGGAATTCAATGCTGCTTTGCTTGCCTGGTAAATCGAGCTATTTGGTTTAGATGTGGTCGCGACGTTGGATGAAAGAAATACCACTGAAGCACCATCGTTCAACAGGGGAATAAATTTGCTCAAGGTAAAATAAGCTCCTCTGAAATTAATACCCATTACATCGTCAAAATTTTCGGCACTCATATTTTCGATCGGACCTAAACTTCCAGTGATGCCTGCATTAATAAACAGGATGTCAACTTTTCCGAATTGCTTTTCAACTTGGGTTTTGAAATTTTCAATATCTTCCAATTTCCCTTGATCTGCCACAAAAGAAATAGCCCCTAACGCTGCAGCAGCCTTTTCAATGGCTTCTTTTCGTCTTCCGGTGATAATTACTTGTGCTCCTTCTGCGATTAATTCTTTTGCGGTTGCATATCCTATTCCGCTGTTTCCACCTGTTACGATGGCTAATTTGTTATTGAACTTATTCATTTCTTTGATTTTTTTACAAAGTTATAGGGGAAATGGTATACTTTTGTTATCAGTATAACGGAGTATATCAGTATCATCAATTATATCATTTAACTTTGTGATCATGGAAAGAGATCAGACAGAAGAACTTAGAGCTTTGCAGGACACACTCTATTTCATTGGAGGAAAGTGGCGAATTCCTGTTATTAATTCGCTTTGCAACGGCAACCGACGTTTTCGCGAAATTGAAAGAAGTATCCCCGGGATTACGACAAGAATGCTTTCAAAAGAACTGAAAGATATGGAGTTAAATAAGTTGGTTAAACGAACTGTTTATCCCGATATTCCTGTTTTAATTGAATATGAACCCACTGAATATTGCAGGACTTTCGGGACTATTATTTCGGAAATGATTATTTGGGGTAGAGAACATCGAAAAATGATTGTGGAGGATAAGGTTTAGAATCGTATTATTTGTGCTACAGTTGTTCGGCTAAAAAGCCGCTGATGATAGTACATATGAAATGCTTACAAAGTTCTTTAAGGAAATAGGTCATCCTGTAAAGCCATGAATTAAACAGAGATTATTATTCCCTATACACAAAGAACAATAACAATATGTATCATGGCCGTTGCGCTATTAAATACCCAGGATAGTTTTTTTGGTTTAACCTCACAGTCAAATGGATTTTTAGTTGAACTTTTGCTAATTGTTATTAAATGCGATTTGAAACTGGCTTTGCTATCTCATTTGGCGTCTTTCCAAATTCTTTCTTGAACGCGTAGGAAAAATGCGACAGGTCTTCAAAACCTACTTCGAGATAGACATCACTTGGTTTCTTGGATTGCTCGGCGATTTGAAAATAAGCTTCCTGCAATCTTTTCTTCTTGAGCCAGATGCCCGGGGTCGTTCCGAATATGCGTTGAAAATCCCGCTTGAAGGTCGATAGGCTCCTCCCCGTAAAAAATGCAAATTTCTCCAGGCTGATGTTAAACCTGAAATTTTTGTTCATGTATTCCTTTAAATTAATCCGATCAGGTAACGAGAAATTGAACAATATGTTAATCAGGTCAGGATTCGATTTCAATAGAATAATCAATAATTCCTCTCTCTTTACGTCAACAAAATCCGCACTGATCTCAAGATCACCGGTATAGTAAGGTTCCAGTGATATTATAAAATTCTGGATGAGCTTGTTTTCCGGTATAAAAATAAAGGAGTCACTGATGGTTGATGGCCGGACGTCATAAACATGCCGTTCAAGGAAGCGCTTCAGGAATGCTTCATCCAGGGTGATGATGATTTTTTCAAAAGCATCATTGTCCTTGTATTTCGTATAACGTACCAAATGATTTTTCCGGGCGATACAATAGTCGCCCGGTTTCATTGTGTAGTTTTTCTCGCCGTCATAAGCCTTCATATCGCCCTTCAATAAGTATAGAAAATAGTTTTCCGGTATATAGTTCTCGGGAGAGATCTCCGGGCCGAGGTGACAGGATTGGATGTTGTTAACTTTCATGGTTTACCAAATATACTGATCCCTACAGATTAATTTTGCGTGTTACTGAAATTGTAGCTGTCCACACTTGCAAGTATCGCTTCCTCTCCGGTGCGGGAGAGCGTGCGCAGTGTTGTTCTTACGGTAAATCCTTTTTTGAGTAATGCAAGAATAATATTTACGCCCAAAAATCCAGTACCGCCGGTTACTAAAACTGTTTGATTGTTCATTTCGGATCAAGTATTAGAATTTGTAAGTCAATTGTATGGCGTTTTCGGCATATTCCCAGAGCCTTTTGGCAAGCGCTTCATCGTTCATGGCTGCTGTATGATGGCCGGACAAGGCCGGATATCCCGCATATTCTTTCGGACCGTCCGGGCCGTAGAATTTACCACCCTCAACGGATGGATCTGTTGCTGCAAACAGGCTTGGCAGGGCACCCTGCCACGGCTCCATCACCTGATCAAATGCAGCAACCATACCTTCCAGATTTTCACCCGGGATATTCCGCTGTAAATCGGTTCGCGTGACGCCGGGATGCGCCGCCACAGAAATGGCCGATATACGGGCATTTTTGAATCTCCGGTCCAGCTCGTAGCTAAACAAGATATCTGCCAGCTTGCTTACGGCATATTCACGCCATTCATCATAGTTCTTTTCCAGTCTGAGGTTGTCAAAGTCAATGCTGTCCACCAAAGTAGCCGCCCCACTGGAAAGTGTCACTACTCGGGCATTGGCGGTCTGCTTAACGAGCGGCAGCAAATATCCTGTCAGCGCAAAATGCCCCATAAAGTTTACGCCGAACTGCATTTCAAAGCCATCATCCGTTTTAGCAGCTGGAGGAACCATCACTCCGGCATTGTTGATGAGCATATCCAGTTTTGTATGCTTTTGCATAAAGTGATCTGCAAATTCCCGAATCAGGCCGATGTTTGCGAGGTCCAGCATTCCATAGTCCAATGTTTCCACCCCAGCCGTTTCGGACTGAATTTTTTTGATAGCATCTTTTCCTTTCTGGAAATCCCTTGCGGCAATGGTCACATGTGCACCTGCTTCATACAGCGCTTTTGCTGTTTCAAACCCTATACCGGTGTTTGATCCGGTAACGATTGCTATTTTCCCCGATAAATCAGGGATGTTATTTTTTGTCCACATAACCTTTAATTTTTTTACAAAGTTCGTCGAATTGCTGTTATGTCGTTTTGTTGTGGAGTTCAAATTTCCTTTGTTGTGAAGGTCAACTCTGTTGATTATAATCTGATGGCCACTGCTCGTTTTTGCTGGCCGCGTTACATCGCCTTTGCTATAGGATTTATCAGAATAAGGGAGCTTATGAAATACTTCTGGTCCATTTCCACAGCTCCCTATAAACGTACGTATTAATCTTCTATTTCCAGATGAGTACTCAAGGCAATACGGTTCCAGCCATTGATGGTGACGATGAGCATGATGATCTGAGCGATCTGGTTTTCGGAGAAAATCTCGGATGCCTTGTTGTAGGTTTCTTCACTTAATCCGTTTTGGTGTATAAGGGTTACTTCCTCCGTCATTGCCAGTATGGTCTGCTCTTCCTCGGTGAAAAATTTGGTAGCCTCTCTCCAGGCACTCAACAAAAAGATACGCTCTGGTCTTTCACCGTTTTTGATGGCATCCTTGGTGTGCATGCTAATACAGTAAGCACAGTTGTTGATCTGTGAAGCACGGATTTTGGCGAGTTCTTTAAGCGTTTGCGAGATCTCAATTTTTGACAGATAGCCTTCCAATCCTAACATTGCTTTGAATGCCTGTGGTTCTGTTGTGCTGATGTTGATTCGTTTTTCCATTTTTCTTATTTTTTATTTTGATACTACAAAATTGGATAATAGAGAGCCGGAAAAATTTAAACGGGTTTAAGAAAAATTTTTTTTGCGGATTTCGCTGAGATACTCGGGTGTAAAGCCTAGATAGGAAGCAATGAGATATTGCGGTACACGTTGGAGAAATGCAGGTTGATTCTTGAGAAATTGACGGTATAGCTCTTCCCTAGAGTGTTCGTAAAGCATCTTGACACGCATCTGAGCAGCGGCATAGGCTTTCTGGTACACCATGCGAAAATACTTTTCCATGACCGGGTGATTTTCCATTAGATCATTGAAGGCATTCTGGCGAATGACCAGGATTTCCGTTGGCTGTACAGCCTGAATATAAAACTCTGTGGGCGTCTGATTTATATAAGAGAACGTCTCTGTCATCCACCAGTTTTCGATCGCGAATTCAGTAGTCTGCTGAACACCCTTTTCGTTGATGAAAAATTTTCTTATAATTCCATCCAGTACAAAATAACTTGCTTTGCAGATCTGCCCTTCGGTCAATAAGTTTTCTTTCTTTTTAAGCGTCTGGGGCTCAAAATATCCAGTAATGTCGGTAAATTCATCATCGGAAACCTTTATAAATTTATCCAGGTGTTTTTTGAACTGTTCAAGCATTATTTTAAATCTGTTTTCATCATTTTTAGTGCCATTAAGATAGTAAAAAATAAGTTATGTAACCTTAACATACTTGGTCTGATTCTTTTAGTATATTTACTTGCCTGCCTACATTCAGGGCATTAAAAAATTAGGCGTTACCTGTTACGAAGCTTATGTTGTGGATGGTCAAAAGCCTTTGGCCATTGGTTACAATGATGATACGGAAGAGTAACTATCCTATATTAGTTAAATTAAATACAAGAAAAAAATGAGCCAATACTTTTGGATTGCCATACCTGCAGAGCTATTTTTTCAGTATTGCGGAGAAACGATGGAAAAACATCGTGCGCACGCCTATATTGAAACGATAAACCGCGGTTCAGGCAAGCGTAATTATGTGAAATATAACAAGGAAAATCAGTCGGCGTTTTTGGAAAGCTTTTCATCGGCGGATTATTATGGTTTTTTTCTGTCTACCTATCCCTTTTCAGATCAGGAGACAATCACAAGCTCCGGTCTCTTCTACGATTCGCCTGTAGCCGAATATACAATCGCAGGAAGTGGTGGTTATGAAACTGATCGTACAAGAGAAATCATCCACCTGCGGCAGATCATGAAGCAAGCTGACAAATCCTCAAAAGCCTTTTTTGCGGCCTTGCAACGCACCCTCAAAAAGATCCCCGATTTACGCGATACGTTAAGAAGTGGAAATAAAACCCATTTTTACCTGCCGACATCAAAAAGTATCATTCCACAAAACGCGCATAGCCGGCTTATAGAAATGCCCTGGGAAGAACATTGCATCAGCAAAGACCTGGTCTACCGGCAAGAATAATTCCTATTAAGTGTGGTACACCATAGTTGCTCCCAAATAGCTACACCTTACGTTGCCAGAATGAGGATTATCCTAACCAAAACAAAGAAAAACGAACTACTGGTATTGTTATAAAATCACCTGCCCTTTTGAACAAAGCTAATTAGGACTTTTGAACAAAACGGCGCATGTTAATCCGTCCTAATTTTGTCTCAGTAATAACAATTAAATATGTTCAAAATGGAAAAGAATAATTATCAGGGAGTTCAACAACAACCTATCGGTTCGGGCTTCAATGCAAAATCAACAGCCAATGATGTCATTCAAAACATCGATCTTACCGGGAAAATCGCTATTGTCACTGGCGGCAACACAGGAATTGGGTTGGAAACCACCAAAGTTCTCGCCGCAGCTGGAGCTACAGTAATCATACCTGCGCGCGATATTGAAAAGGCAAAGAAGAATCTGCAAGGAATTAGAAATGTCGAAATTGTCGCAATGGATTTAATGTCTCCCACATCTATTGATGCTTTCGCGGAAAACTTTATCGCGTCAGGAAGACCCTTACATTTACTGATCAACAATGCAGGTATTATGTGGGTACCACTTCGCAGAGATGCACGGGGTATAGAATCCCAGCTGGCAACCAATTATTTAGCTGTGTTTCAGCTCAGCGCCAGATTATGGCCGTCACTACAAAAAGCCAATGGAGCACGCGTGATTAATGTTTCTTCACACGGTCATCATTTTGCGCCTTTTAATTTTGATGATCCTCATTTCCTCCACAGCGCATATGAAACGTTGCAGGGGTATGGACAATCGAAGACCGCTGTCAATCTTTTTTCAATGGAACTGGATGTGCGGGGACAATCTGCCCATATCAGAAGCTATGCCGTTCATCCAGGTTCTATCGGTGGAACTGAATTAGGCAGAGAAGCCCCACTGGAACTATTTCAAAAAATGGGTTTTGTGGATGTAAATGGCAACATGTTGCCTGAGGTAGCGGCATCATTAAAAACGATCCCACAAGGAGCCGCTACAACAGTATGGTGCGCTACAAGCCCTTTACTGGAGCATATTGGAGGAGTATATTGTGAGGATGGAGACATCGCAGTATTATCATCAGCTATGACAGACCAAAAAGGCGTACATCCTTATTCACTTGATGAAACCAATGCGAAGAAACTATGGAAACTGACAGAAGAGATGACGGGTATTCGCTTCAATCCGTAAATCAGCTTACAACTGGGGCAGGATCTGCATTTTGCCCCAATTTAGCAATGAACTTTTAAACAAAGTAAATGCTGTTATTTCTTATCTTTAGGTTATTGATTTCCCTTATAAAAATGCAAAAATCATGGAATACCAAGCCCGATACATTACCCAAGATATAAAGCTTTCAAGCTACGAAGACAAGTTTTTCAAATCAGATATTATGTTTGACCAGCATATGCTGGTCTGGTTTCTTTCCGGAGAAACCAAGATTGTACAGGCTGATGCTACCTATCTATTTGGAAAAGGGGATATTTTTCTAATTCCCAGAAATCAGTTGGCAACTATTATTAATTATCCTAAAGACGGTGAACCTCATAAAACTGTTGTCATGCATTTATCATTAGCAACATTAAGAAATTTCTATGCAGGCAAGAATATAAATCCCCAACCCAAAAATTCACCGAAGATTTTTTGTTTCAATAATCACCCGCTCCTGGAAAGTTGCCTGGCATCACTTATCCCCTATTTCGACATGAAAGACATTCCTGCAGATATTGCCTCCATTAAAATTACCGAAGCCATCAGTATTCTCCGAACGCTGAACCAAGAGATCGATCAGGTCCTTGCCAATTTTGAAGAGCCCGGAAAAATCAACCTTGTCGATTATATGGAAAAGAATTTTATGTTCAATCTTCCACTGGAAAAATTTGGTTACCTGACTGGCAGAAGTCTGACAACCTTTAAGCGGGACTTCAAAAAGGCTTTCACCATGACTCCACAACGCTGGTTAACCCATAAACGTTTGGAACTTGCCTATTATCAGCTTACAGAAAAGAAAAAAAAACCCTTGGAAGTCTGTTATGATGTAGGATTTGAAAATCTCTCCCATTTTTCATTTGCTTTCAAAAAGCAATTTGGATTAGCCCCAAGTCAGCTATAGAATTTCAGCCCTATCTAAATGAGCAAGGCGGACCGTTTGGGTGCGTCTTACCATTATTTATGGACGTCTTCGCTCATTGTAGCGTCCCAGCAAACGACTGGTCGCAAAACTGTCCACTCAAAGGCATTTAATTCACCGAAACCAACGGGCTATTGCCAAAAGCAATAGCCTGTTGGTCATGGTCCTGCCGTTGTGTACTCAAATTTTCTTTTCATTAAGATGCCATAATAATCTGTCTGAGTTATCGAGTCTTACTGTATAAAAGATAATTCAGTAGTACAGATCATCAATTTGTAATCTACATTTTTTTTTCCGCCAACAAGCAAGTGAATCGGATAGGCCGTTTTTTGCAGCTATTTTTGTTGGATTGCGCAAGGTATCTCATCTTTTTTATAGTTTACGATAGGAAGACAGTTGCTTAATAAGCTCGATGCCATCGCTCGGTCGCTTCGCATCCCAATTAACAATTTCGCCCTGGTCATTTACAATCAGATAGCGCGGTATTCCGGTAAACTTGGGTACTTCTTGATTAATTTCTTTCTGTAAAGACTCCCCTGCACGCACATTTAGCCCTTTTAACGGATATCCTTTGACCATCTCCTTCCAAGCAGCATTCGCCTTTTCATTATCAATCGATAGGTAGAGTGGCGTATAACCTATCTTTTCAATCTCATCATGCAATTTGATGCTAAACTGTAATTCGGCTCTGCAGGGGTTACACCAGGTTGCCCAAAGATCGACATAATAGAATTTTCCTTTAATATCTTTAAATAGCGCTTTTAAACTGGAATACTTTTCGGTGTTTTCCAAAAAAATCACTCCTGGAGTATCTATCAATAATTTAGCTTGATAATCTTCAACCTTTTTGATCATTGGATTCAAAATTGGGATAAGTGGGCTACCTGAAAAATAGGTTTTAAAGTCTTCAAAATTTGTCAACCAAACTTTTTCATTCTCATTCCGACCTAATCCTTCAGTAATACTATTGGCCCAGCCATATTCCAAAGCCTTGCCTTTCAGCACTGTTTTTAGCTTTTCAATCTGACTAAGCGCATAGGGCTTCGAAGGATCATTACTTTCAGGTTTTCCAATCGACAGAAGGCTACTGTAACGGGACATTAGCAAGGGGTAAAATGGCGATTTCGCCCAATCTACGGTCATATCTGCATACAATTTCTTCCAGGCCTCAACAAATTGTGGACTGATCTTCGCTGTGGCCGGGTCTTCACCATATACAAGGGGCCTACAGGTAAAAAAAAGATCCGTAGACCAGAGCAGTTTATAGTACATTTTCGACTCTATTTTAAAAAGATCCGCAAAATCCGGTGTTATTTTTTTGCTTTTTAGCAGGCCTATTATCTCTTGCTCATCCTTCTTTTGCATACGATCAATCATCTGGAGACGTTCTGCGACAGTTGAATACACATCAAGCTCCTGAAACCGTGACCGGGTATCGTCTTTTGTAAGATGATTGTACAACAGCTGCCCTTCAGCATTATTTCCACTTACCAATAGGCTATCGTTCCCCTGGAAAGTGATTGTGATATTGTCACCCTCCATTACGATAAGCTTAGCATCCTGATAATCATTTTCTACATGAATGATTTGCTGTCCTGGACCAACAGACATGGAATATTCACCCTTGTGTGTCTGCTCGCCTAATGTAAAATCGTTTGTATTGCCTCCGAAATAATAGCCTTCGACCGGTGAGGTGACTTTGACGTTCAGATTTGAAGTTTTAGGGGCATAAACTGTTAATTTCAACTTTTTGTCTTGACCAAAGGAAAAATTTAAAAATCCTATAAAAAGGACGACCAGCATTATATTTCTGTCTATTTTCATTGCTTTCATTGTTTTTAAGGGTTTTGGGTAATCTGATCATTGATCGCGCGATCAGGTATTGACATTGTATATCGGGGACTATTGGGGGCTAATTTGATCAGCTGGCCATTGGCTAGTTCATGGACAGCAGTAAAGCCAAATTCGGGATCATTCTGAAACCGGCGCATATCAAACCAGCGTACACTTTTGAATAATAGCTCAGCCCTTCTCTCTTTCAGGATATAAGTCATTGTTTTCCGGGCATTTTCATGCACAAGAGGTTGATAATAGGCCTGTTCAATCCTATTCTTACGCAACAGGTTGATCTTATCCAAGGCTTCGGCATATTTTTGATCATGTACCAGTGATTCCGCAAGTATAAGATACATCTCGGCCGTCGTTGGCCCAGCACTATATTCGTAACTTCTAACTCCCATGTATATGAAGCGCCCATCCCAATTTTTAACATCTCCAGTCGTGCTATACGAGGGTACGATGTTTATTCTCCTCAAATCATGCGTATCAAATGCGTCTAAAGTCTGCTTTGCCAGCTGTTGGAATGCCATACCGCGTGTATAACTAAAAAATATAATGTGCATATTTTCTGGATTGAGCTGGGGAGTCATAATCGAAGCCCCAGTCTTCGGGACGTAAAAACTGGTACCATCTGTTGTACGTTGTACTTCATACTGGCTGTTATAATCCAGCAAGGTATTATTGAGTTCCAACGCAGAAACAGCAGCTTGCTGTGCTTTTTTATAGTCCTTCATGGTCAGGTAAGTTCTGGCAAGCCAGCCATATGCACCCATTCGATTAATTTGATAATTGCTCGGCGAACTTGCGGGGATAAGCGAAATACCCGTCAATAAATCATTGACAATAAAATCAAAAGTACCCCATGTAGTACTACGTGCTGGCAGATGGTCAGTCAGTTTATTGCTTACCACCAGCGGCACCCCCAGGGCAGTCTGATCATCTGCCGTTTTGGGAATCTGGCCATAGATGTTGTTAAGGTAATAGTAACAGATCGCGCGCCCTACCAGTGCCCTGCCCCGGGCAATATTCTTTCGCTGCTCCGTGGCCCCACTGGCTCCATCAATTCCATTGATCACCGCATTGTACTGATAGATCTGATTGTACAACAGGTTCCAATAGGAAGCGTACATAAAATCATCTGGCTGGGAATAAGGACTTGGCAGCCAAAAATATAAACGGTAATCTACTGCAGTGACATCTGTCCCCTCTACCAGTGCCGGATCGTAATAATCGTCCGAAAGTTTCTCGAGGCCGTCAGCCAGCATTTTGGTCAATGATATATCATTTAAAATACGCTCATAATCTTCCACCGTCTGTGGTATCACATAACCTTTGGGTTTGATATCGAGGTACTTCTCGCATGAACTCAGCAAGCTCAGGATGCCGACCAAGAGCGTCGTGTATAAATATTTTTTCATAGTCAAAAATTGTACTTTAAGATTCACGTTTTTAGAATTTGAGGTTCACACCAAATGCATATGTCGGCGATATGGGCAAAGTGCGCGTACCACCCGAAAAAGCTTCCGGATCAATGCCTAGTTTATTCTTTCGGATAGTCCAAAGATTACGTCCCTGAAGATTGATCTGCAGCGCTTTGATATACCGTTGTCTCCCTAATAATTTCATGGGCATATTGTAAGTTAGGATCAGCTCTCTCAATTTAGCATAACCCGCATCAAAAACATTGACATCCAAAAAGTTCCTATAATAAGTATAGGTATAGTAGTTTGCATTATCGAGCACAACATTCGGAATGATGGTATGTTGTTCATCGCCGGGTTTCTTCCATGCATCCGCCAGCCGTCCATCCTTTGACTCCGTACCGTAATAAGCTGCAGGCATATTCTGTCGCATGACGTGACCTAAGTAAAAAATAAACATGGCGTTCAGCTCAAAGCTTTTGAATCTGAAATTATTCGTGAATGCCCCATTGCTTACCGGTCTTCGATTTCCTGAATAGTAGGCCAATGCGATATTATCAGTCAATCGGTCAGGCTCAATTTCGCCATGTTCATTCAGAATCTGAAGCTGCCCTCGATCTGCTGTCAGACCTCCATAACGAACACTGTACAAGGCCCCATAAGGTCTACCTTCAAAATAAGGTGTACCCGAAGCAATAGTCCGTGGGTTGGTATAACTGCTGCTCAAATGAACTTTTGTGATCTTATTGTTGTTTCGTGCGAACATAAAGGTCGTCGTCCAGCCGAAATTCTGCTTTTTGATATTTTGTGTCGTCAACAATATTTCGAAACCATCGTTGTTCATACTGGCTGTATTCAGCTGGGCGGTTTCAAAACCATAGGTCGGATTGATCTGTTCATCGCCAAGCAGGTTACTGCTGCGGCGTAGGTAATAATCCGCTTTTAATCGGATCCGATGACGGTACATGGCCAGATCTATTCCAAAATTGGTTACCGCTGTTTTTTCCCAGCGCAAGGCATTATTCTCTGGCACAGTAATATTCAGGCTAGGCAATAATGTTCTAAAATGTATGTCCGCCTGCGCAATCATAAATGGCCCTGAATTCTTTGGAATATTTCCGTTAATACCGTAAGTCGCGCGGAGGATCAGTTCATCTATGACAGGCATGGATTTGATAAAGTCCTCCTGACCGATATTCCAGCTTAGACCAGAAGACCACATGGGACTGTATCGATACCTCTTGTCCGTTCCAAATAAATTGGTCTGGTCCAAACGGATACTACCCGTATAAGTGTATCTATTTTTATAGGTATATGAAGCATTGGCAAAAGCGGATACAAATCTATTCTCCAAATAGCTCAAGGCATCACGTGAAGGGAAGTCTGTCTGTACTCCGCTGATTGTCTGCAATATCGGGGTGACCTGTTGTAGCCGCTGGTAATCCAATTGGACAAAATTAAGGCTGTTGTCATCATAGCCGTATTTTGTCAGGGTACTTCCTGTAGTCTGCACTTGTTGATTTTCCAATCCTAAGATCCCTGAGACCTGATGCTCACCAAAGGTCTTATTCAGATCCATCCATCCCCGAATCACATAACTATTGTAGTCTGTTCGTGTTTCATCCAATTTGCCCCCCTGCGGAATATTAAAAACCGGCGTAAACAAGGTACCATCGGGATTCACCCGTACCTGATTGTCTGCGCCCAATACCGGAGTCACATAGTCATTGATGACCTTGACCAGATTAGCTTGGTCAGGATGTGCATATTCCCTGTTGTAGGCATTTCCTTTCTCCAGCTGATAGCTTACATTAAAACCAATTCCTCCATCCAGTTTATAATTAAGTTCAGCCTGGATACGGCTATTATTATTTCTGTTGGAGAGCTCAGTCCGATCTAGCTCCCGCAAGGGGTAATAGGCCTCATCTTCTAATCCCCAGGCCCTTCGCTGTGCAATGGTATAACTATTGGACGGGGATTGTCCAGCACTTCCCGCGGCTCGGTTGATAGCCAATGGCAAACCTTCATCATTCTGCAACATTTCATAGGGTTTAAGCCCAAAAATACCCAGTGCCGGTACCGGAGATTGGGAGCCATTTCCAAAGGTGAAGTTACTGCTGATCCCGAGCTGAAGCTTACGGGCTAGCTGAATGTTTGTTTTCAGGAAAATGCTATAATTTTTACTCCATTCCTTGAGATCGTATCCCTTGCGGTCGGTAAAGTTTATCGAACCATAATAGTTAAACTTATCCGCTGCGCCATTCACCGCCAAACTATGGTTCTGGAGAAATGGTTTTTGCATTAGCAGATCTTTTATCTGCTGCGTATTATCAAGTCCCGCAAGAAGAGCGACCTGATCCTGAAACTGACCGGCGGAAATTCGCCCAGTCAGTGAATCCATCAATAACTGCGTGAATTTGGAGATATCTCTATATCCGCGGCGAAGGCTCTGTTCAAAAGCTGCAGTCCGAGGGATCAGTTTGGATTCAATCGCAATATCATCTGCAGCACCAAGGCGGTTTAGATAGTCGATATTGGGTTTAGGCTCAAATTGAAAACTGTTGGTGTATTGAAATTGAGCTTCCCCTGCTCTTCCTCTTTTAGTTGTGATAACAATAACGCCATTTGCTGCCCGTGCCCCCCAGATTGATGCTGCAGCGGCATCCTTCAATACAGAAATGCTTTCGACGTCATTGGGATTTATGCTATTGATATCACCTTCTATCGGAAAATTGTCCACAACAATTAGGGGCCTGGCTGTACCAAATAACGTCGATACACCACGGATCGTAAGTGCGTCGCCACTCCCATCCCTACCGTTGATCAGCATAAGGCCCGGTGCCATTCCTTCCAGACGTTCCAATACGTTCGTCTGAATCTTATTTTCAATTTTCTTTCCTGAAATAATATCAAACGCACCGGCAGCCCGTTCCTTGGGAAGCCGCTGATATCCCGTATTGATCAATACCTCATCAAGCTCCGAGTTGTTGCCCTCCAGGACAATATCGCCCATCTCCGGCTTGATATTGAGGATAACACGCCGTTTACCGACATAGCTCACTTGTAATTTGCTCACTTCCCCCGGGATGTTGGTCAAGCGGAAATAGCCGTTTTGGTCAGTAGCCGTACGGATATTGCAATCCAGTAAGATAATTCCCGCTCCGGCAAGCGGTTTTCCATTGTCATCCAGCACACGTCCCGAAATCGAGCGCTGTAAGCGGTTATTTGCTTTGGTTGACTGGATAACGATCGTATTATTTTTGATTTGATACCGAAAGGGGCGGTTTTTTAGACAGTAATCCAATACCGTATTCAGGCTGACATTTTTCATTTCAATGGAAACCGTCCCCGCGGATTCCATATCCTTACTATTGTAGAGGATATCAAAATTGCTCTGTTCGCTCAGTTTGTCCAATACTACCGTCAATTTCAGGTTTTTTCCAGAAACACTGACAGTCTGCCCGTTCGTTCTGGCTGCAACCTGCATCAGAAAAATACAGATAAAGACAGCTATCAATTGCATTTTCATAAGAAGGTACTTTATGCGGGTTCGGTCTTTCCAGAATCGCTGTCGCCCTTGACAAAATATCGTCTCCGATAAAATATCAGCGCACATAGCTGTCCCAGACAAATGATTTTTTATATTTTTGTTCATAGATAGGGTTTCGAATGTTAATACTTTTTCCAGGAATTACAGGAAGCTTTATTTTTATTGTCGGAGGTGCTCGAACACCTCCGCTTTATTGTAAAGCCCTGAACGGGTTAGGGAGCTCTTTTCATTATTTTTTTCACTTTTCTGTTTTGGGTTTAATAATTAATTTGTTCCTAGGTTTCTGCTCTTGCAGCTGCACACTGATCTCGTCGGTCATCTCAAGGATTTCTATCGCTTTGGTCAGATCATCTTTCCGTGATATCCGTCCACCAAAAGTCAATTCGGTCAACGATGGATCAAGCACAATATCGACATCATACCATCTCGATATACGTGTTAGGAGCAGTGGCAGTTTTTCATTTTCAAATTTGTAATAACCTGCTGTCCAGTCTACAGCTGTTTCTTTTCTTATACCCTCAGGTGCAATGGTACCTTGTATATTATTCAAAGTAACTTTTTGACCCGGTTTTAAGATCAACGAAGCCTGCTGTCCCAATAACGCTCGGAGCTCGATAGATCCTTCTATCAGTGTCGTACGGCTGTATGCCTCATCATCATAGGCGCAGACATTAAAGTGCGTTCCAAGTACTGTAATGATCTGCCCCTTGCTAGTCACTATAAACGGATTTTTTTGTCCCCGGTTATTGACCTGTTTATTGACCTCAAAGTAAGCCTCACCATTGAGCTGTACGGTTCGTGCTCCCTGCGAAAAATGACTATTGAATACAAGACTGGAATTTGCGTTGAGGTGGACTTTTGACCCATCAGGAAGTACGAATTGATATTGGCCGGCCGCAGGAGTAACGATTTTGATATTCCTAGGGGCTACATTGTCGAGTGTACTGTAATAAATCTGCCCTTTGTCATCTTTTTCGATCAATATGCCATTCAGCTGTTCCCCTTGCGAAGCAGCAATTTCCATTAGGTTCACCGTATCACCCTCAGCAGTGATCATAAATGCTTTTTCCTTATCCAGTGTAGGTTTTGGTTTTCGAGCGGAACCGCCGCTCTGGAAATAAATCAGGCCAGCCAATAACGAAAGCGCCAGTATAATCGATGCCACCATCGAATAGCGCCTGCGGTACCAAACGACAGGAACATCAGAATGTATATGTTCAGCAAGTCTGTTCCGGATAATGTTGAGGTTTTCATTGATCTGCACCGTATCCAAAGACACCGGTCCGGCATTCATTTCTTTATACCAACGTTCGACCAACTCTTTTTCCACATCTGTACACTGACCATCGAGGTACTTCTTTAACAGAATAGTACTGAACTTATTTTTACGATTCATAAATTTATCACGAGGCAAAAGTCCTCTTATCTATAGAAGTCGCTATTTGAACAGGTAGAGGGTAAAGAAAAATAAAATAAAAATAAAAAAAGTGATTCTGATGCGTAGTCTTCTGAGGGCATGTTTGATATGTGTACGCACAGTCTGTTCGGAAATACCCATTTTTCGGGCGATTTCCGCATAACTGAGGTTATCTTCGCGGCTCATCAGATAAACCATGCGCATCTTCTGAGGAAATTTTTTGACTTCTTGATCTATCAGATCCTGCATGAGTTTGGTACGAACAGCATGATCGGTACCGATATAATCCTTTTGCAGCTGATGAACATAGCCCGTCAGCAGCGATTCTTTCCGCCCCTTCTTTTGGATATGATCAATAATTTTAAACCGAAGTGCCTGAAAAAGATAAGCTTTTAGATTTTGTATAGTTGACTTATCCCGGTTTTCCCATAATGCCAGAAATATATCGTGAACAATATCATTACAGAGTTCCGTATCCAGCAAGCGCTTAACACAGGTGCGATAAAGTGGAAGGCTATATTTTGAGTAAATACTATCAAACGCTTTTTGGTCCGATTGACGTAATCGAGACAAAAGGTTAAGATCAATATTGGTATCCAGCGTTTTCAATCAATTAAAGCGAGTGTAGCGTTTATTATGAAAGTAAATATACAAGTCTTCTCGAAATATACAAATAGCTGACGCCGCTTCGCCGTTTTGTTAAAATTAACAGTTTTCCTGAACATCGTTTGGCACTAAAAGGTTAAAGGAAGATATGCCTTATAACAAATAAGACGCACAATACCGTGCGCCTTATTCGCCTTACTTCACTTTCCGCTTACATAATTTCGCCAGTAGCCTACTCGTTCCAAAGCTAATCAATGTACCCAAAGCAGCCGTGAGGACAGTCTGTAGTACATCACCCAGCGAGATACTGGCCCAGATGGAACAGATTGTTCCACCGATAGTGGAGATACGGAGATCATTCAGTTTCATCGGCTTTGCTCCTTTCCAACGCTTCCTTCGAGCCTTTCTCTGTTATGCCGTCAGCCTCTGGCGGAGGCTCCTCCCGATCTAATACTGTCTCCACGATCCCTAGCCCCAAAGCTAGGTATTTTAATACATTCCCCACCTTATCCGGTAGTTTGACAGGCGCCGCCAGCACCAGCTGCAGCACCTGTCCTATTTTGTTAAAGATCTTTTTCATCCTTTTTGCGTTTTTCAATAGACAGGATGAGTGGTTGATAGCATTATATTCCGACTGCAAATTGATGAAGCCGAATGGCGTTAAGAATGAATTCTCGTTTGAACATCGTGAGTTTGAATTCATTCAGCCATTGGACAATAGCAATTGCACCAAGGAATATAGCGGATGACCAATCATCCTGTCTTTTTTCTACCACCAACACACCTTTCGATAAATATGAAGGGCAAAGAATAAGTGACATTGTTTCCCCATCCTCCAACACACACTTTTCGTTAAGCTAAGGAGATCGTGGAATTGAAAGCCTAGCGTTCCGACTACCAATCCCCTTCCTCCACTACACCTTTCGATAAACATGAAGGGCAAAGAATAGAAAATATGGCTTTCTGACTGTCAAGCTTTGACGGAATCTGGCGTAAATATGAATCACTGTCCGAGCGCAGCGAGTTTGATTCATATAGCCAGATAACTAAAAAGATGACACAAAAGAAAGCCATGATCTATTCCCGCCCTTCCATCTATTATCGAATACTCAAATACACTTCATCACCCATATCCCACAGGCAATACACCAGCGCTTTCAGCTTGGCCAGGGCCTTCCCACTTGCGACACCCTGTCCCTCACCGGTTAGGCTGGTGACCGGAGCGATGCAGCCAAGCAATTCGTTCTTGGCATTATTAGCCGCGTGGATCAAGATTCCTTCACGGTTTAGCACATGCGGGATACCGATCTGCTCACCATGCCGCTGGTAACGGACCTTCTCCAGTTTGTACTGACCGATCGGGATGCAGCTGATCCGCTTGATGTTATTGCGGTCAGGCAGCTCGATGGTATGGCAGATATGCTCACCGTTGTACGTGATCGTTCCATTTGTTCCCTCAGCCCCATATTTCCGGAGGAGCTTGAGGGTGTGTCTGTTGTTCATGACAGGCAATTATGGAATGTCTACGTCCACGATGGTCATTGCGTTATAAGGGTTGTTCTTGAGTGGATAGAATTCCCCGTTAACCTCCTGATACATCGAAATACCCACAATGATGTATACCACTTTTGCAGCATCTACGACCAATGGTGCCTGTAGTGTTTCCTCAACGTGCACACCAATCAGCGGAATGTAGCCCGATCTGACCATCACGGGACGCGGAGGTACTTCATCAGTGCTCAGCTCGGCAACGGCCAGTGTAAACAACATGTGCGTCGCCCCGTTCAGCAGCATGACATCATTTTGTGGGTTGAACTCCGGAATGATCAGTGTGGCCTCACCGGCGGTACGGTCATAGGTTGGTTCCAGTTTTTCACCCAGCAGCATTTTTAGGCTGCTGGCTTGGTTAAACTCAAAGCCCTTGAGCATTGTACTGTTTTCCTCTAGAAAGATCCGCTCGCCACGTGCATTTGCCGAATCCGACTTTTGTATCCTGTGGATCAGCGACGTCAGCCTGTTGCGCATCGTATTGTCTGCAAATGTGCGCAGCAGATTGTTCAGCTGGATACGTAGGAGTTTGGCGGTACCTGCGGCAGTACCAAATTCGGCCATATTTTCACGTGTTCGCTGAAAATTGGGATCCGTCTGGATCCGGGCCTTGTCCACACCGCCTTTCATGCGGACTTCATAACCGCGACTGCGGTGTTTGCTAAAAGAAAGGTCCCCGACCTTCCCTCTAAACTTGATTAAACTTTCTTGTTTTGCCATGATATTTAAGTTTTGATGACAACACAAAGATGATGAGCATTAAAACCCCCACTGTCCAAAATGACCCGATATGGCCAACATGGCTTAAATAGTCAGTATTAGGCTCGGAATGGCAGTATATGGCACTATTTGTCCATCATGGGCTAGTATTTAAGTACTGTTAGTGTACCGCGAGTGTACTGAAAAGGTACCAATACCCTACCAAAAAGGTACTGGAAAGCTACTGAAAAGCTACCAAAGAGTTACAGCAATCCGTAGACTGCGTGTAAGTAAAATGTGTGGGGATGGTAGCCTCCTGTCAATAGCCCCGTAGGATGGTACCGGAGCAATAGCCAAGATCAAAAAGGGGCTGATATTAGCGTATGTAATAGATTAACTGGTAAATATCAAAATGTTGTTATACAAATATTTAAAACAAAATATGGATTGAATCGTTTAAAGTAGAATTATTAATTTTTTTCTTAAGGGCTGTCGTTAAAAGTGCGCATCGTGCATCTATCGGCAGAGAGGTATCCAGCTAACAGGAAAATCATGGTACCACCTATGGATTGTCTGTGGCATGACCATATTATGCCCCACAGCGCTCCATCAGCCCAGATAAACATGAGCAAAAAATATCGACTTTGTATCAATCCAAAAGATGTTGCCCTGGTACTCGATCTCAGTCCCAGGCAGGCACAGCGCAAATATCAGCAGGCAAAAGATGCCTATAGAAAGGCCAAGCACCAGCAACTTACCATACATGAATTTGCAGCATATTATGACTTACCCCTAGCGGAAGTTATTGATCGGCTTTAAATTTCTAAAATTGGGGGGCGCAAGCCCGCCCCCTAACTCTTATCTTTCATTTACCAATGCCCATTCTTCCCTTATTTTCAGTAGTCTATCGTAAGCCTCAGCCGGCACTTTCAACTGCTCCTGATCTATGCCAAGTAGCTGCACAATATAATCATTGCCCTCCTTGTATTGGTCTTTTATGGCCAGCTGTTGGATCAATAGCCCCCGACCGGCGCGGAAAAATACATTAGGCCACAATTTTTCAATTTTTGCCAGCGAGTCTATATCAACAGTGCCCTCCCGGCCATCCAGCAAACGTACATCGACCAACTTGGATCTAGCGGATCCTTCCTTGAGATGGAAATACGCAATCTGAGGTATTCTCACCCATTCATTGACAGCACCTATCATTACCTCAATCTGTTGGCTGACCTCTTTGAGACAAGCCTTCAATCTGTTTTCGTCACTGCTCAAACGATCGTGGTTGGCGCGCAGTCGTTGCTTCCGATTTCTTAGCTCATTCAATTCATGCTCATAATTCATCCGAAGCTCATTACTCTTTTTTTCCTCCGCTCGTATCTGCTCATCTTTCTGCAGAAGCCATTTTTGCATTACTTTTACCCGCTTTTTTTTATAGTTATTAATCTTTCTTTTCTTTCGAAAGGCATAATAGAACTGAACCATGATAAAGCAGAACATGACCACGACAAAATCCCGCTCAAAATAATCACCTTTTTGAAGATCTTGTCCAAATACCACTAAATAGACCTTGTAAACAATTCTTAAGGCCACAGCCCCCAAAACCAAAACGAGTAATGCAAATTGGATCAGATAGCGTATTATTTCATTTTGCCCCAGAAATTTGTACGAGTCAAGTTTGTATATGACGAATGCAACAGGGACTATCGCCAATAGCATTAATACCAAACTAAAAAGAAATATCAAAAGATGCTTTTCCCTGGTTATACTCGAAAATGGTGATTCTTTAGTCGTATAAAAGGTGATCAAACAAGATGAAATAGCTGCTAATAATAAAATTATCCACAAAGTTCCATACCAGGAGCGAAAGAAAGATTTAATTGTTATCATAATAGGTTGACAATAAGATTAACCTGCAAGTTAATAATATGTATGATTACTTAAGGTAACGTTTCCTTTACATGCTATCATAGATTTAATTTATCCCTTCGTAGACTTTGCAAATGCGTTTAAGTAGCATTCAAGCGTGTTTCATACATATTTCGACGACACCAATTTCGTTTTCGCCGATCTCGGCCTTTGTTTCCTTCGCTTTTTAGTGATTTGGTTTTAGATTCGCTGTTCGATCGAATTATAAAACTAATTTAAATTTTTAACAACGGTGCATACTAGTTGCCTGATGTATAGCATTGGCATGCCGCTATATCCTTTGAGGCCTAGCAATCACCGACAAACTAAACAGAATGAACAAATACACATTTGATGAGATGGGAGTCAAACAATGGCTCAGACAGTTGTACAGCTCAACCGTCGAACTCCAGATGATGGAGCAAAAGCTGATCCTGCTCTGCCTACGCAGCTGGCTTATGTCGCGTTTTGAACTTTCGGAGAGCCAGGTTGAGTATCTGATATCGCTGTCATCAGACTTCAAAAATAATCTTGCCCAAGAGATCGCCTTTGCCATCAACAATCAGGCAGACATCACGTTGGAAAAGCAGACTAATGAAAAAAACACCAGCACCTTCCCTCGGGATTCGGTCAAGGTAACCGAATATGAGTCAAACAAAATCCAGTCAGATACACCTGAGATACCAGTAGAATCTAAAGCAAATGAGATCTTCAGCCGCCGTTTAGAGGGGCATTTGATCGTCAGGATTTACTACACGCTTCTTTAGATGATCTAAAATAATTTAACAAAACGCCATGGGCCATATCTCTCTCATGGCGTTTTTTTCTTTTTCATGAACTATTCATTTACAACATATTAAAGGTGAAGCGTTTTATCAAACATTTAAATGCACATTTCAATGTAGAAGATCCCTGTCGCCATGAACTGATCCGACATGCTAAAGTACGCCAAGGTAAGCGCGGGCAGATCTATTGCCGGGAGGACGAGAGCCGTCCCTATTGGTGCTATGTGCTCGAGGGTATGGTGGGCGCATATGAGCTTCAACTCAGAAAGCCCTATCTCCACTGGATCGCCACGGAAGGGCATTATTTTACCGGTACCAAGCATGAGTATAGTTTTAATAGCCAGGATCTGAATATTCAGTTTCTCAAAAAGAGTAAAATTGCCTGTATACCCTTAACAGTTTTGCAGGAGATGCAAGACCGGTATCCAAGCATGCATCATTTTGTGAGTATCATGAGGCAGCGTAAATCAGATTTTTTTAATAAAAAAGGACTTATTATGGCCCAAGATTCCATGGCCAGATATGCAAAATTCAAGGAGCTGATGCCTGTGCTGTTCCATAGTCTGAACAATAAATTGCTGAGCCAATTTTTGTACATAGATCCAAAGACAATATATGAAAGCAAAAGAAATCAATAAAAGTTGAAATACTACCGTCAGACCCGATTTTTCGATTTTTAATGTCCTTTCCTTTGTAATAGACAACTGGGATAAAAGTGCTAAACAGTAAAAAATCATAGGATTAAGGAAAATAAACAAATGAGTCATGAGCAATTTAGAAAAAGGTATTAAAAGATACCGTCGCAAGTTTGCAGTCTTTCCCTCCATGGGTAAGGGAATAAAGACCACTTTAGGAATAAAAGCCTCCATTGTATGGAAGCTTTTATGTGGCCATCCTGTTATATACAAGATGATCAATTATAACCCTTATGAATATACGGAATATTCATATAACAAAATTAGGAACTTTAAATTTTATGGCTTTTAAATCATGTAAAAGCCGACATAATCATGAGTTGGTTCAACTTTACGGGTTCAGACCCATCACAACCATCACACTATACATTGGCCGGAGAAACTCCACCATCATGTCCAACACCTACCGAACAGATGTGTGCCCTTCAGGCGACAAATTCTGCAGGTTCACCGGTTATCACTGATGCATTGAAAAATGAAATCATTAACTCATTGCAAAATCAGGTAAACGGTACAAATGTGCGATTAAAATCGCGATAGGAATATCGTTAAGACATCAGCGTTAGCTAGCTAAGTAATAGGGTATGAAAATTCATACCCTATATTTTTTGCGCTCTACTCTATTTCTTCTATCACCAATACCTCCATCTCCTCCTCGCCCAGTACTGCTTCAATGCCATACGCTGCGAGCTGTGCGTTAAATTCCGCCAGGGTTTCATAGGATGCAATCTGTATTTTTTCTTTGCTATTGACACGGTCTAAAACAGGTGGAAATTTTCCGCCTAGATCCGTCATGACCGCCAAGACAGCACTATTTTCATATACCATTCCTTTTGCAAGCGTATCTTTCGGGGTAGGCTGTACAGGACAGGGCTGCAATATAAGACAGGGAATCTTTTTCATCACTTTATACGATCGTATCCCTAAAAAACTGTGGAGGTCATTCAGTACCAATCTCGCCTGTACCGAATCCGGTCTTGATATTTTATCCAATCGTTCATAGGACAGCGCATGCTCCCGCGACCATACGCCTCCCTTAGCTTCAACATCTTGGTATTGATCCAGATTTTTAACCTTTAATACGAGTCTTTCCGGCCTTGGCACATAGTCAGCCGGACTTATTTTTGCCCAAATAAATTTAACGGCGCTACTGATCGAGGCATTGTAAAAAGAGGTTTTGATCATATTTGTCAGGCTGTCTTTTTTTATTTTTAAGGATTCGAAAGGGGCGCCGTTTTGATAACCAGCGATCCAAACACCATATTTAACAGACTCAGTTTCCTCCATTTTTTTTCCCATCAGGTCCCCCTTACCAAAATCATCCTTTAAGGGCAATTCTATTAATTCTGTTTTATAGAGCTCCAGTATATTTTCTTCGGTTACAGACTTGTAGTTCGTTATTGCTTTAACCTTTCCTTTATAAAGAAATACCACATGCGGTACACTTTGATGCGGGAACCGCTGTTTTAAATAAACATCGGCATAGATAACGGGCAAGTTGACCTTGTTTTCTTTAAGGTAACTGTTCCCGGCGAAGAACTTGTCGATGGTTGCTTTATCCTGCCAAGTTACACTGATGATCTGAACTTTATCTTTCAGCTTGTCCTGTAGCTTTTGCAATTTGGGCATAGACTGTATACAAGTGCCACAATAGGTGTCAAAAAAATCCAATATTACCACTTTGCCTGCTAGCTTTTGAAGATCCAACGGTTTTCCTGTTCCGCGCATTTGCTGGATAGCACTGGGGGGTACAAAGGTATCCCCGATTTTTAAAGCCTCCTTGGATATTATATTTTCAGCAGTCTGTGCAAAGGTATTAATCGTCAGGATCAATAAGATAAATGAAACGAATAGTTGTTTGAAATGATTCATGTTTTAAAGTGTTAATTGTTTAGCGTAAGTTTTGAGGTATTTTCCCTATAAGGACTGCTGGCTCCGGTAACCGGAAAGCATATTTCCGACTATCAGGTGCCAAGCTATACGTTAGCCCTCGGATATTTCTTTGTATAGTTTTCTGGAATCTTGGATCCGGATTTAACCGTTTCAGGTCAGACCAACGCCTTCCCCGAAACAATAGTTCTTTCTGACGCTCCTGCAGTATACTAGATAGCAGGATATAGGCATCAGTTTGGGTCACTGCCGTAAAGCTATTTTTATCGAACCTATTTTTTAGCAATGCGTTTAGTGCGGCTAATCCTTCTTTTACCTTCCCGATACGGACGGCACATTCGGCTTTGATAAGATATATCTCATTTGTCGTTAGCCCTACAAAAAGAGTTGCCAAGGACTGATCATAATTTCCTTTAAAACTATACGAATCTTTGGGATAGTCGTTGTTCCTAAAATACAACTGCTTTCTAAGGTCATTAGCAGTATAACTAGCGTATAAATTGGAATCCACCAATCCATTGTTTAGACTCATAGGCCCCGCATTGTTCGCGATTGCGGCAAATAAAACTTCACTATTAAATCGTCCGATAGGCAGCTCGACACCCGTATTGAGATTATTAAAATCTATTAATTCGGCATGTAGTCTCAAACAAGAATCAGCATATTGGTATGCTTTTTCATATTCAGCCATATAAAGATAAGCTCTAGATAGACCTGCGTAAGCGCTTGCAGCTGAGGGACGGCCGGGTATAGCCTCCTTTGGCGGTAATAAAGAGGCGGCAATTTTATAATCCGCAATAATCTGCTCATAGGACTGCTTTAAATTCGCCCGCTCAGATGAGGCATCGATACCCGGATCCAGACGCAACGGGATGCCTAGTTCCGACGAAGCTGTTGCAGCATTGTAGGGCGGTGCAAACACCTCTGCCAGCTGCTGGAAAGCAAATGCCCTAAAGAAATGTGCAATTCCACTTAACTGCTGTCCTTTTTCACCTTTGACCTCCTCTCCTAGCTTGCTTATGATTTCGAGCGCCTGATTGGCGTTAAAGACAGTTTTATAGGGGCCCTGCCACTGTGTTACATCAAAGTAAGGCTCATCTTTCCAGATATAAGCATTACGCTGATCCACGGTCATCATTCCATCAAAGGTTTCTGCAGTGACATAGTATTCGTCAGTGCCCCACTCGCCCACAGCAGGATATGCTGCATTCATCGTACTATAGTCATTGAGCAATAGCTCAGCATCATTTAAGCTTTTGGGGATTACCATTTTGATATCAGGCTTCTCTTCCAAAAAATTGCTACAGGCAGCCAACATCATCATGGTGAACATGCCAATAGAGAAATATAGTGTTTTCATAATAATCGGATTAAAAATTAAAACTTAGACCGAGCGCGGACATCATCGGATCAGGAATATTAAAGCCATACTCCGTATCAATTCCGAATTTATTAGCACGCCATATCGTCCCCACGTTTTGTATATACCCATAGATCTTAGCATTGTGTACTTTGAAACGGGATAGCGACGGCAGGCTAACGGACAATTGAATATCGCGCAGTTTGATCTGCCCCCCATTCTCCAATAGCGCCGATGAGCGCATATAGACCTGACTGCCCAGATCCGCCGGATATTTAAATGCTGGTACATCGGTATGTAGCTCATCTCCCGGTTTCTGCCAACGCAAGGCATAATCCGTATGTCCGATATCACTATTTAAGAACAGGCTATTGTCAAATGAATTTCTCAAAAACTTATGTCCCAATTGATAAGAAATATTCCATGACAGCTCCACCGTTTTATAACGGACGCTATTCCGCCATCCACCTGTATATAGTGGTACCGTGGATCCATAGTTTTCAAGATCTCTGACATTAAGGCCCAATATCGCCGTATAGTCTTTGGAGATTTCCCCGTTGATATACGCACGAGGCTCACCCGTACTGGGATCCAAGCCAGCCCATTTATAACCCAGCTGGCTATACAGATCCATTCCCTCGATAGGTGTCATGGTTCCAGACTGCGCTGAACTGATAAAATCCTTTCCATTTTCATTTTGGACATATGATTTCAGCACTTTTGTGCGCGCGTATGAGAAGACCAGATTACTTGACCATGTCCAGTTTTTTAGTTGTAGTGGCATACTATTAAGTGAGATATCCCAGCCCTTGGTGCGGATATTACCACTATTGACCATCAGGGTAGAGAAGCCTGTACTCGGGTCAATACGATCCGGCGCAATCAGGTCTTTCGCATTTTTCACATAATACTCTATACTACCTGATAAGCTATTATTCCGGAGGGAGAAATCAAGCCCCACATTTGTGATCCCTATCCGCTCCCATCGTAGTCTGGGATTAGGTGGCGTCATGATCATACCATAGTTTTGATTGGTCATATAATGTGCTTCACTCTGTATCGACATGATGGGATATGCTGAAACCGAATTATTCACATTACCGTTATAGCCATAGGTAGCCCGGAGCTTTAGGAAGTTAAAGACACCATTAGCTATTAACGGTTCGTTTGACAAGATCCAGGCAGCACCGACAGACCAGAATGGCTGACCGCGATCATTACTTTTCACCCCAAATAGATTTGATGCATCTTTACGAAAACTGCCGCTCAGCAAATAGCGGTTGGCATAGGTATAAGCTCCATTGGCAAAGTAAGACACAAAGTTATTACGGAACCGCTTAAATACATTTACATCCGTTATCGTGGAGGTTCCGAATAGACCATTCAACATGGGCACCTGAATGCCATAAGGCACAGATTTAAATGCGCCGGTCTCTGGATCATAACCACTGTATTGGCTTGAGGTTACCTTCTGCTCATTTTTGCGTACCTCTACACCGGCAAACAGCGAAATCTCATGCTTCTCATTCCATTTTTTGCTGTAGTCTGCTGTCGCCCTACTCTGATGGTTGTAGCTATCCCAGTTTACGATTCCCAAAAAGTCGCCTACCGGCAGATTCCAAGTAACCGCATTGTTATTCCAACTTGCGAAAGAATTGATCTCATCCCGCAGCTGGAAGGTGCCTATACCTTTCCATATTTCCGTTGGATTCATCGTCCTTTGATATGCATATAACAAGTTTAATTTCAACCCAAAGTCAAAGGAATAGCTTGCATTGATATTAGTGAAGAACTCACGTATCTGTTGCGTCTCCTTAGAGTCATTTAACTGGTCGAGTGGCACATAAGAATAGTCCAATAGCCTACCGCCGGCTATCGTATCTCTGAATGTAGGATTCAACCCACTGATATCTACCGCTAATGGATTGCCATTTGCATCCGCAAGCCGCATATAAGGGTAATTCTTTACCCCTTTTGCCATACGGTTATAAGCTACCGAAAAGTATGAATTCTCGTTTTTGGAGTCTGTGTACGATAGACCAATATCCAAGTTCATGTTCTTGACAGGTTTGATCTGCGTATTGGACTTTAAGTTCAGTCGCTTAAAGGAAGAAGTAACCACGTCGTTCAGGTTCTTATCATAGCCAACAGAAAATAGCGTATTTACCTTATCGCTCCCCGTCTGCAACTGGATATTATACTGCTGATTGACAGCTTGACGGTAGATGTATCTCAGGAAATCGTCCCGCAGATCAGCAGCTTTCATCTGTCCTATCTGCTCGTCAAAATCGGCTTCAGATAGTGTACCGTTCTTCCTAGCATACATTAACCATAGGACAGGCTGAGGATTTCTAAATTTGTTTTTAAACCAGCTTTTATATTTCCCCTGATCAAAGATGTATTGTTGTGCATCGATATAATCTGAGCTACTCATCTGCGGGTAGTAATATAGATCGGGCTTTGCTTTTATACTGATATTCGAGTTAAACGAAAGCTTGGTCTGCTCATTGAACTTACCCCTTTTTGTCGTGATCACAATAACACCATTCCCAGACTGGGCACCCCATATAGATGCGGCGGCGGCATCTTTTAGTACGGTGACATTATCAATATCATTTGGATTAATATTGGTAAAAATCCCCGGTCCGAGCCCTGGATTTGAGATATCGTAAGGTACACCGTCGATAACAATCAAGGGAAACTTTTCAGAGAAGAGTGTGCTCAGCCCCCTCACATTTACATTTAAGTAGCTACCCCGGCTATTTCCAGTTTTGTTGGACGTAAAGCCGGGCACCACATCCTCTAGCCTACTGACGAAATCAGTGGATACCTTTCGATTGAGCAGTTTATTGTCCACAAACTCAAAACTACCCGTAGCCCTTTCCTTGGGAATCTTTTGGTATCCTGTGGAGACCACTTCTACCTCTTCGAGTTGGTTCTCTTCGGGTATCAATCTGATCACAAGATCGGTGCCAGCGGTGTACCTGACCTCTTGGCTTTTGAAGCCGACATAAGTGAACTTTATCTTGCCTTTTCGATCCTTGACCAGTAGTTGGAAAGTGCCATCATTGGCACTCTTAATCTGTAAATTCTCAGCATCCAAACGGATGGACACCCCTTGTAATAGCTTTTCATCATGAGATAGAACCTGCCCTTTTAACTCATGTCGAGTAGGCCCATCGGTCCCGCTGTCCTTGCGGGGCGTCTGAGCCGACAAACTAAACATATGAAATACAGTAGCAATTACTAAAAGAGTCTTTATGGTTAATAGTTCTCTTAAGCTATATGCTTTACTTTCAATACACGTAGGTTGTGCATTTATTAAATTTACATACTGGGCTGCCTGTTTCGAACAGGCAATACCTTCCCCAGTCCTTATAAAATTGTTCATTTTAAGGTTTTAAAATGGTCATAATTTTCCCCTTTCCTCGCGGAGACGCTGGATCAGGTCATTAGAATAACTCGTAAAAATGTTCCGATATAGTAGTCTCTAATTGGTTACACAAAGCAGATGATATATTTACAATGACACTTTTTTCGGAAGGTCATAAAGACCTGTAGCCTTAATAGAACTAAGGTGGATTGGGATTTTTTGAATTTTTGTTTTTAATAATCATAACTCGTTATTGGTTAAACGAGTCTTGTTTCAGGAGGTAGCTTGATAAATATAGGGCTACATGCTGTGGCTACAAATTAAGTTTCTGACGCCTAACGTAACACAGACTAACAGTAGCCCCATATCTATCTTATTAAGCAAATATAATAAAAGCTTTTATATAAGAATAGACAATGGGTATCCATAACTACTGCCTTGCGTTACGGCGTCAGAAAATGTAGCCGCAAGACTCTTTGTTTTAAATACCTAAGTTCTTTCCGAAAGCATGTGCTCTCTTCCTAAACCAAAGATAAGAAACAAATTACAAAAAAAGAATTAAATGTCACTTTTTGTAATTCGATAGCGCGCCATATTTGACTTATGACCAGTATAAATAGAAAAGTAATTACTGAAAATATCCTGAAGCTAATTGACAGTAATGGCATTGAAGATAATGATTTTGCAAATCTCATTGAGAAATCAACTAGAACACTATCTAGGATAAGGAAAGGACAGTCATTATTTGACATAGATGCAATTAATGTGGCAAGCCCATTTTTTGACAAATCGTTAATAGAACTTAATAAACAATACATGGTGATAGAAGTTGATTCTCGTAATAAGTTAAAACAAATCCATAAGAATAATGTTGCATATTCTAGCTTGTTAGAAAAACGACCAAGCATCACTTATGCGATAACCTATCACCTGTTGAATAACAAAGAGTTTTGTTCAACAGGTATGATAGTCGATAAAATCAAAAGGCTTTTTGAATCTTTGGGATGGAATTATTCTAGCTCATATATATCTAGTTCCATGAGGAGGAACAGTAAATACATTACCGTCGCTGGTACTGCGATAGTTGATGGCAATGAAGTAAATATCTATAAATCCAAATAATTTTGTTCTTTTGAAATCTCTAAAATGTTTAAGTGTTTAGGGCGAAGCATTAGCGATCTTAGGATTAACACTAAAGAAAAAAGGAATTATCAAAAGCTAGAAACACTTAATAAAACATCAAATTATAAATTTACGAAGTGGGATATACTGTTTATATAAGTTAATACCCGCCGCTAAGAGGGGTTTTGCTTACCAATCGCATAGTAAAGTGCGTAGTATTTTATATATTTATAGAAATAATATAAGGTAACCTATGAATACACTTACCCAGATTGAAAATGCTTTAAAGGCAATAGATCAAGCAAAATTTCAAACGCTAGTAAATCACTTATTGTATTTGCAGGGAAATAATTTCATAGGTGCACCTGGTGCTGTCGTGGGCAAAGAAAAAACAAGTAAAGGGACTCCGGATTCTTTCTTTTTTGATGGCGACAAATACATATTTGTCGAGTGTACTACGCAAGAAAAAATCAAAGACGCTAAAACTTTCTTTAAGAAGCTCAGCAATGATATAGACCATTGCTTTGAAGAAGGCAAGACAGCCATCAATAAAAAAAAAGTGGCTAAAGTAGTTTTAGCATGTAACGAGAAAATCACCGTCGAAGAACATGGTTTGTTAGATGCCAAAGTAAAGTCATACCATGTCGAAGCTAAATTCGAGGTATTAAATATTCAGAATCTCCCAATGCTTATCTATGAGTTTCCTAAACTGGCGGAAGAGTATTTAGAGATTTCAATTTTAAAGGGAGATATTTATCCACTTGAGGATTTTCTTCTCAAAACAAAGACCGGACTGCAGCCATCACTCACCAATGAATTTATTGGCAGAGAAGAAGAAATAAAAAACGGGATTGCAGCACTAAAGAAGCACGACATCTTACTATTGTCAGGTGGTGCCGGTGTAGGAAAATCGAAATTAGCGATAAAGATACTGGATGAGCTTTCAAAAGCAGACCACATACCCATAGTCATTCAAAGTTCAGGTGTACCGCTGTGGGACGACTATCAGCATCTTTTTTTACCGAGCAAGCAGTACATTATATTATTTGACGATGCCAACAAGTCTGTCAACAATCTAAACTACCTACTCAGCAAACTCAGGGAGTCAAAATCGTACGCAGCAAAATTGGTCATTACATCCCGGGACTACGTGAAAAAACAGGTATCAGCTGCCTTGGAAGATTGGTCCTATAAGGAGTTTAATATTCCTGAATTCAAGGACGCAGAAATAGAGAACATAATTATCGCAGCGCTCCCCAATCTCCAATATCATCGTGAGATAAAGCAAAAAATAGTCGATCTGGCTAAAGGAAATGCGAGAGTGGCCCTGATGGCCACCTATTCAGTCACGCCTAATTCGGAAACGAACTATTTGGATAGCCCTGTAATGCTATATGAAAAGTATTTCAAAAAGATATCGGAGGAAATTGGCATTCTTGATAATGCAATAGTTCTACAATCTCTTGCTATTGTTTCTTTCTTTGGTGTTCTGGACAGAAATAACGAAAAACTGAAGGCTGATCTTGAAGATAAATTTGGAATTGACTGGAATGAACTCTGGTCTGCTATCCTTGAATTGCACAACAACGAATTGGTAGATGTATACGCTGATGAAATAGTAAAGGTATCAGACCAGGTTTTGTCAACCTACGCTTTATATAAATGCTTTATCGATGACCAGACCGCTGTGATTAATTATGGGGATTGGATTGCCACTTTTATTGAAAAGCATGCCAACAGAATCCGTATTACGCTGGTCGACGTAAATAACACGTTCACCTATCACCATATTAAGAAATTGGTTTTGCCTCACCTGAATAAGGTAAGCGAGCAAATCAGGTCCCATGACGAGCAGCAATATGCTTTCTATGATCTATTTTGGATCTATAAGGGAATGGATTGCCTCTTGTACTTAAAAAAATGGATACAGAGCTTGCCTAAGGAAGAGCATCCAGACGCTCTTAACTTCGATAGCGTAAATAGTCTTCAGTCTAACACAAGACATTTCGAACTCTTAAAACGCTTTTGGAACCATCCTAACGAGTATTTAAACCCGTCTCTGAAACTGACCTTAGAACTTGCAGAACGTCAACCAAGTCTGTTGCCTGAAATTTCAAAATCTATTAATGAGGATTTCAAATATAAGATAGAAGACTTAGAACACCGATATATAAGACAGAATATGCTTTTCGATGTCCTATTGGACGAAAAATGGAATGATACGCAAAAAACAATTGTAAATGGTATTTTCCTTCGTCTGTCAGAAGCATTGCTGGGATGGCACTATACCCAACATGGCCCTACCAAAGGGCATGAATTTAACTTTTACAATTTCGATCTGTATAAATCAGAGGCTTTATCATATCTGAGAATGCGCATTCTTGCTCAATTTTACGATTTGTTTGAAATTGAAAATAAACAGTGTGCTAAAGTACTGATGAAAATCGTTCATCCCGGAGGTGATATAGATAAAAGTTTATACGCAGATGAACTGCCGATTTATGAAAAAATTATTTCCGATAAATTGGATCATCGACAATCTTCCCACTGTAAGTTTGTAACATCTCTCTCAGAACATCTGGAAAAAGTAGCGACAGCAATTCCTGAAAGCTGGACCGATTTCATCAATTCGGATATACAGAAATTGTCTGATCTTTTAAAGCCGGATTGGAAAGACAGAAAAAGTAAATCTTTGGAAGAACGCCAAAAAGAAAGGTTAAACAAAATAAATGACGTCGTAAACGGGAGTGATTGGCCAGATTTAGAACAACTGCTTCTAAATGTTAATTCGTTGTACAATCAAAAACAAGGCAGTTCCGCCAGGTATATACAGGCCCCTGCGACAAATATTTATATCGCTATTGCAAGAAAGGATAAAGCTCAATTTGAAAATGCGCTACGACTGCACTTTAGCGGAAAAGTCCATTTTCCGTTGACCTCACTGGTTTTCCATATTCCGATACAAGAAGAGATTATCACAGGAGAACAACTCTTCAGCATCGTGGACAGCTACGAGTTCGATGACAGGTTTTTCTGGGAATCTGTATTGGTGACGTCTTTACCAGAACAACAGATAAACGAGCATTTCTTAAAACTCCTTTTGGCACTCTTTAGCAATGGTAACAAATCTGTCAACGTCCATCACATGCACGACTATTTAAAATATTGGACGGCTTTTGAAAATTATAAGGCGAAAGACCTCGAATTAGGCAGCCATAATATCATTACTTATCTCACGAACCTTATACTGTCGAGAAAAAATCGGACAAGTGATCCTTTTGGTTACGATTTTTTCTCAGAATGCGCATCATACTTTTCCAACCATACCGAGCTACTAAAAAGTGCGTATTGGGCACAGCATGAAATTGATCCCGATTTTGATTATGAAGACAAGGAACTAAGGACAATGCTGGATCTGGATAGAAAATTCATCCACGAGAGCTTTACCAACGGAGCTATAGGCGTAGGATACTCAGCCAGGATAGACCTTAGTAACATCAACACCAGCCTATTATGGGAATACCCTGAATATGAGGAACTGGTGGAGAATCTACTGTTAGATGTTCTAGATAAAGAACTGTTCAGTTCGACTTACGAAAAAGCAATCTTCAATTTGTTCAGCTTAAAAAACGCTGACGAGAGTAGTACGAAAAAGGCAAAATCACTGATTATTAAGTTGACCCAAACGCACGCTCAAAACGATAAAGTATTGTTGATACTGATGGAGATGGTCTATAAAAATTATAACGAATGGATAATTCCTTATTACAGGGATTTCCTTCTGCTGCGTAAGGATATAGAGATTACCAAAAAAATTGACTTCGGCCGAAGTGGAAGCACGTATGGAAGTTGGGTTCCCGTGTATCAGCGCAGAATAGATTTTTATCAAAGCATCATAAACATGATAAACACACTCCCCGACCTCCTTAACTACGCCGAACACATAGCTTACTTTGAACAACTCATAGCGTGGAAGAAAGAAGATATTAAAAGGGAAATGAAAAGGGATTTTATGGATGAGTATTATTAATCGTATTATCATCCCAAATAATTTCTAAGCGCAAAAGTAATTGACAGTATAAAATTTAACCACAAAATCTTGGAGCAGGTAGAAATAATCCAGGCAACCTATTAATAGCAGAAAAGAGGGGAATTACTGGGATTTTAAAGAAATCCCCCACGATAATAATGCAGGTCTCTTACACGACATATTGTGCTTGGCAAATGCCAGGCATAAAGGTGATCGATATTTGATTTATGGAGTATCAGACCCGAGCACGGGGTCAAATGTAGTGGGCTTATCTCCTGGAATGCCAAACCGAAAAAATCAACAACAGTTTATAGACTTTCTACGTGGTAAAGCTTTTGCAGGTCATGTTAGACCTGATATTATACACACATCATCGACCAAAAAGAGATAGATGTGCTACAGATAATCGATCAGCCTCGCAAACCATATTATTTAACGACCACTTACCCGGACGGCAAAAGAAATGTGAGGGCAAACCATATTTATACTCGTATTGGTAATATCCCTATTGACTCCTCCGTAGACCTTCTCAATATATAATACATGTGGCGAGAACGATTTTACCTTGGTGTCCGTCCCTACGAGAAGATGAAATACCTTCTTTCGTCTCCACATGAGTGGACAAAGGATCTGGGCAATTCCGAATGTGCTTACAACAACAACCATCCAGAGTATAAGATAAAGTTTCTCAACCCGAGAAATTTCATTCTACCGAAGCCTATTGCTACTTCTACCCAAGCCCTGTTGCATATCTCGGTACTGCAAAATTTTATTACCAATCTACCATTTTGTTTGAGCGAGAATATATGACTTGCGATGAAATGCGTATATATCTTCCCGTTCCAGAAATAGCTTATGTTTCGGAAAATGGTTTTGAAGGATGGTATTATTATTTTTCTCTAGATGAAATAAGTGGCATTGTTCTAAAGTTTTTAACTAATGGTTCCTTTTCGTCAGGAAGAATGACTGAACCACCTTTCCTAGTTTTCAAAGACGTGCTGGAATCCAAAGCATTTGAACACCATGTTAGTCAACGCCTGTATGAGATTATTAAACTCACTCCCACAACCTTCGGAAAAATGGCCAAGCGCGAAAAAGATTTATTTAACGACACTAAGTCCGTCGATCCAATCTTTATGAATCAGATAAAGCAATATTACGCTCGCTTCCAGTATGAAAAAATATAAAAGTCCAAATTCTTGCTTTTTGGCCAAAGTCAAGATCTTTTATAATAACTGTTTTTCGGTGACTGCTATCTAATTCAAAGAGTTTCTTTGGAGCTTCGCTTGATACTATAAAGCGGTCATGAGTTTCTTCTGCCATCTTTAATCTTTTTTAGGCGTGAGACATTTTTTTCGATTTTAGCTAGGGATGCTATATTCAAATTTTCCCCATTCAGTTTTTAAATCGTCATTAGATGATAATTGAACATTTTAAACATACCTTCATTGATTAAATCTTACCAAGACTATCTATTTCTTTTTCTATATACCTAAACCTGTCTTTTACATCTTCGCCCTGATAATAATTCAGTAAATCCTCTTTTGTCAATGTACCATCGTTTAGGAATTTTTTAAGGTATTGTTGATTAAATTCCATTAACAATATACTTTTTTCCAGTTGTTTCAGGATAGCTTTATTATTCTCAATGTTATTATGGACCAGATTTCTTATCGTAGTTATTTCGTTGATATCTTTTATAACACGATTGACCATTATCACCAACAAATCCTTATCCAGCTCCACTTGTTTGGCATTTAAAGCGATGTCTCTCGCTAGCATATAGGCAATTGCCAAATTGGAGTAATCGCCTTTTTGAGAGTTGATAATGGCAATCAACCCCACACCAGGAATATATCCCACGTTTTCAAATTCCCGTAGAATAGAATTATCTACCAAGGAAATATCAAAAACCATTAGGCTTACTTTAGCATCCCTGTTGGCCTGGGCTTCGAGCAATTGGCTCCAGGCGGTATCGGTTTTCCGTGTGAACAAATCTTTAGTTTCAATATCTCCTAACCGAACGCTCTTGTCGAATTTACATTCTATAGCAATTCTAAGATTGGGATTACCATCTACTTCACAAATGATATCACCCGTTTTATTTCTCGGAATAGTTCCTGCTGTATTTCCAGTTAGTATTGCACGGTCTTTTAATCTTTTCTCTGCAAAATATCTATTGAGAAAATCCGCTATTTCATCCTCCGCCAATATTCCTTTGATAGAGGACTTGTAAAACAGCTCCTTTTTCATATCAAAGATCATTTTGAGGCTTTCCAGTTCTGTTCCCAATTCATTACTGGTTTTGGAAAGAAACGCAGACATACGGTCTTCCATTAGTGCTAATACTCCGATGTATATGGCCCGGAGTAGTTTTTCGTCCCGTTCTGTCGCCGGAAGATTGTCGAAATAGTTGAAAACGATTTGATTTTCGATTTCAAATTCTTTTATTTCTAAGCGTTTAAGCTGTTGGTTTATCTTTATTGTTGACATATTAAACTCTTAATTTATCGAATGCTTCCTTTATTTTTAAAGGAATAGTATTTTCAGTGTTCATAAATTTGAGAAGGAACTCAGCAGATTCAGCTCCTTTTGACGGTATTTTTTTTACAGAATCATATTCAATATTTGAGTTTTCGCACTTTAATTTTATTGCCTTTTTAAGGATTGGATAAAATTTTTCATAATCATTGCACTTAGCATTTTTTGCTACTGATTCTTTCCAACTATTGATCTCTTCCAAATTGAATTCTAATATTCCTTGATAATAGTCATTGAGAATGTTAAGCCACACCTCATCACCAATGGAATCTTCAATGTCTTGCTCTCCCACAAAAAACATATTTTCAGTAACTACACCTCTCCCAATTTCAAAACTCATATCATTGTCAAACAAAAAAATTAATTGGTCTTCTGATTTCTTAAAATCCCCTAATACTTTATCTATGATTCTTTTGTTTTCATTCCACTTATTCTTCCCTTGAATATTCAATAACTGAATATTATCTGCTATTAGAGATTTACCAGTATATAATTCATAAAGTTGCGGTACCAAGTATAGTTCAGTGTCGCCTTCGACAATTAAAAATTTATTATAGAATAAAAAATCGCTGTTCTTGACACTTAATGATAAGAATATCGAATCAATATCCTTACAAAAGTTGATTTCTGTATAACCATTGTTTTCTTTTTTGACACTATTTATTTTGTCGAGATTAGATTTATCAATAAAAATAGTTGAATGTGTACTGATTAATGTTTGTACATTCCCAAGCGAAATCTTGTTTAGAATATCAAAAAACTCTCTCTGTGCTCCTGGATATAAATGCGTTTCGGGTTCATCAAACGCCCAAACAAATTTAGTTTCACCTTCTTCTTGGGTGGATGCTTTCGCTTTAATCAAAGAAAACCATATTTGACGTTTTAATCCTTCACCTTGATTTTCGAGATGAATTGGGCCGTCACTATTGGTTTTAGTAACCATTATATCCGAAATTTTTTCCTTGACATCAAAATGTACTTTTGAACTAATGCCTTCTACTTCTTTAGCAACTTCCTTGATAATCGAACTGATTTCTCCGAACTTTTGATTAATTGCCTCCTCAGCTTTTCTCGCGGAATCATTTGCCAATTGTTTGATGGGTATTATGTGCTCATTAATTTCTTCTTGCATTATCGCGTTTGCGGTAGAGATAATTTCTTCAAGTGATGTATGCCAATCAAATAAGCTGAAGGACGGAAATACATCTTTATCGCTCTTTCCAAAGTTATAATCTACCCATTTTAGTGAGCAATTCAATTTACCATAAACAGCTCTTATTTTTTCGAAGTTTGAAAATCTTCCTCTTCTGTTTTCATTTTCGATCTCTTCATTGGTAATAGCTAATTCTCTAATTTTTCCATTTATTGTCGCTTGTGTAGCATTCCAGAGCTCTAAGGGTTCATCTGCCTCTGAAGAAATTAAGTATGTTTGGACTCGATTGTTATAATATCTTTTTGCAATCCATAATACATTGGTAGGATTGCATTCAATCGACCATTTCAATGCAGCGGTCAGGTTTAGATCTATATATTTTTCAACTTCATCATCACTATAAACTAATTTACCAATTATCAATGTGGAATCGTCCGAAAAACCAAATAAAGGCAAGTCTTTATTCTCTAAAATAGCATTAATTTTCTCGATACTTATCAATGAATTAGACAAATCACTTTTGTAACTTCCCTCTCCATATGAACTATATTTAGGCTTATTACCTAATAATAAGTCAAATGCTTGTAGAACTGTAGATTTACCGGAATCATTTAACCCTATAAACACGTTAGGATGCTCTCGTGATAATTCTAGGTCCAGAAATTTACAACTACGGTAATTGAAAATGATAATGTTTGCTATATGCATAGGGATGGTATTATTAGTTGTACAAATATTTCACACTTCGGTTAATGTAACTATTCAAACCACTACGACTTTGGGTAAGTCTTTTCATAATTTCTACGTGGTTTTTTCCTGCTTTTCGGTAACTGTATCGATAACTTCGAAAAGAACCTGAAAACTTTAAAGTAATATAATCAGCACCTATTCAATAGGAGGAGACGCCTGCACCTCTTCCTGAATTTCTGTATCTTTCCATAATAATTTTAAACTTTAAATTTTAGAGTATCGATATATTCCTTTAATATTTTGAGCAAAATATTGACTGTGTGAGCCTGCATTCAATAATCCTTCATAGATGTGCTGTGGCACGTCAAAATATTGATAAGCGTCCCCATTTAGAAATTCAAGTTCTAAAGTCAGTGAATTTACATCATAACCTATCGATGCGATATTTGAAGAAGATACACTTGTTCTTGTAAATTTTTTTTCTTCTACTCCAATTGCCTCTAATTCGTCACTACTAATGAGGCTTGCATCTGGATTTTTCTGAGCATAATCTTTCAAGCCGTCTGTTAAAGATTGAAATAGATTGATCTTTAACGAATCGTTGATAGATAATAACTCATCCATTAAAAAGGGATTTAAATGCAGTCTCTTATTGTATATTGTAAAAAAGTCTGCATCATTAGATACAATCCAAATTTCATTAATATTTTTATCCTTAACATTCTTTTTGAACTGCTCCCAGGAAATCTGATCTCCAAGTGGATCATTTTTTTTACCTGGGGGATTCCCTAATTCTTTTCTAATTTTGCTTAAGGTGATAACATCTTCATCCGGATCTAAAACATTAAAAAAAATTGATTTTAACTTTTGAGATACAGCATCGGAAGATTTTGAGATTTCTTTTAAATTTTCATCAAAAAATAAATCTAGACTTTCCATTAATTTTGAATTAGAACTGTACAATTCAATTCTATTATTATTCCAGTCAAGAACATCAATTTTATGATGTTCTTGATGGAAATGCTCTGGAATTAGTACTTTTTTTATTTTCACATCAGCGGTATAATTTACTATTGAACTAGCAAATACATCTAGTTTATTTCTATTAACCTCTGATACAAGCTGTCGGGTTACAAAGATTTTAGTCTTGATTTTTTCCAATTCTTCCAAAAGTTTCTTAAACTCTTTTTGGTTACTATCAAAAAATCTCAGATAAATATTTGCATCAATAAAAACACACGACATAAATATTAAATTTTAGAGTAACGATATGCTCCTTTAACATTTTGGGCTAGATACTGTCCATGTGAATCAGCACTCATTAGGCCGTCGTAAATGTGTTGAGGTATATCAAAATATTGATATATGCCACCGTTTAAAAATTCAATTTCTAATGTTTGTGAATTTGCATCATATCCTATCGATGCAATGTTTGACGATGTAACCGGCTGTCTGTTCATAGTTTTAATTATTTAATGATACGTTTAACAAATGGACTTTGGGCTCTCCAAGTCTCTAAAAATTCTTCATAATTAGGGTTTTCTTCCATTTTAATTCCCCATCCTCCGGGATGCATAGAATCCTCATCTCCTTGCTCGTCGCAGATGATTGGATCCTGACTATCGGGTCGCCGGTCTTTAGGTGGAGCATCAATTAATGTCCGCATAGGGAGTTTTACAGCTTCACCAAGTATGATAGCCTCACCTGTTCGCAAAATCGGCAACATACTTGTCAATCCTTCTAAATTATCTGTTACAGCACTCGTAATATGCCCTCTATCTGTGGCATTCGCCAATCGTAAGGCAAAGAATGTCCCGCATTGAGAAAGAATGGTGGAATTTACCTCTGAAGGCCTTTGGCTTACAATCATAGCTCCAATCCCGTATTTACGACCTTCTTTGACTATTTTTTGGACTACCGGCAATGCACTACCTTCGTTATTCAGATAGTTATGCGCTTCTTCCATTAATAACAACAATGGTCTGTTTCGACCTCCTTGTGACAAGTTTCTCGCCCAAAAAAGTCCGTCGTAAATGATCCTCAATAAAACTCCTATGATGGTGTTAAGGATAGAATTCGGAACACCTGATAAATCCATTATTGTAATAGGTTTATCGCTTCCAATCCATTCTTGGAATAAAGAATCTAAATCTTTCTTTGTTTTACCATCTTCGGCAGGAGTCCAATCGCCTGGTTTAAATAAAAAATCAAATCGAGGAATTCTTAATTTTGAACCTAAAGAATGTAGTTGTTGACTATTCGCCAATGGTGAATCTGTAGGATGTTGCACACGGTCTCCGTTAGCAGTATTAGTATTTACAGGTTTAAAAACTGGCGGGATAGCTTTGATCGGATCTCCCTTCATCTCTTTACCGTCATCATCAAGTTCAAAAGCTAATGGTTTACCAGCTCTATCTGGATAAAATTTGCCTAATGTTTTAGTATATAGTTCATGCCAAAGATGATTTAAACTAAATGGAATAGGAGAATCAACATTCATTGAATCAGTATCTATTCCATTTTTTGGATAGGTTTCTAGGCTTTTAAATTTAGCATTCGTTATCCTTTCTAAAACTGAATTGTAGTCTTTTTCATTACTAAATTGTCCAAAACTAATTCCAATTAGCTCTTCAAAGTTTAATGCCCAGAAAGGAATAAATAAATCCTTTTCAATACTTCCGGCCGTTTTATCTGCATTTACTTTGAAAATATTTGCCCTGTCTTTTAAGGCGTGACCATATTCACCATGCAAGTCAAATACTATTACCCTAGCTGATGGATATTTAACCGGATCAGAAATCGCATTTAAAATACTTGCAACGGTCGTTGATTTTCCCGACCCCGTAGTACCGACAATAGCAGAATGGCGAGTAACCAATTTATTGATATCAATTAGTGCTGGGATGGATTCCGCTCCTGCTATGTGGCCTACCTTTACGAAGTATGGCCTATCCGGCTGTCCATAAATCTTCTTTAAGTCACTTTCTGAGACCAGATGTACCTCATCACTGATTGTAGGATATTGAGATATTCCCCTTTGAAAAGAACCGTTCCGCTGTCCCTCACCAATCAATTGTACTTTTATCCATCGATATCCATAAGGTTGGGCTAAGACTTGATTTTCTGGAACCGCGCTAGCTCCCACTTGTGTGACAATACCAAACAGATCAATATAACCAATAGGTATTTTCACAAAGGAGCCAATCTGTCCAATACGATATCCTTCTCCATCCACATAAGTAAGCCCGGATGGTGCAGTATTATCTAAAGAAACACTTAAGGAAGTACCACTAACATCCTGAATTGTTCCTAAATAAGTAGATTTAAAGGCCATACTGTTCTATTTTAAATTGTTCCTTGCCAATTAATTCTTGAAGAAAGTCCCCTAAAACAGCAAAGTCTCCAAGATGAAAATTGTAACCAACAATATTTTGATCCTCATCTTTAATTGGTCTTACAGCATTACCGATATTTTCCTCTGCATCATAGTCTGATTTCATCGGTTTCCATTTTGCTCGAAGTCCACCAATCACAGCCTCATCGAAAGTCCAAATACTTAGATTAGATCTATTTTCTGCCAACTCAAGAGCCTTTTCATAGTTAATGATTGTTTTGGATATTATTTCACCTCCATCGTCCTCCTCTTGTGTGGTTTTAGTTAAATCTCCAAACAGTAACGCAATTACTATAGCTGTGGGATTTGCTCTAAGTGCATTCAATATCGTATCGTTTAAATGATCATCACTAAAAGAATAGCCAGATAATATTAATACCGCTGAATTCTGTCTTAAAAACTTATTCAAGCGATCGATTAATGCTAAATATGGCATCTTACGGCTTTGATCATATTTAAGATGCGAAGGGTGGATGATATAAGAATCACATTCTTCTAAACTAGTGGAACGATAAACGCCTTTATTATCTTTAAGATACCAGTTTATAGATCCATGAATTTTCCATAGTCTTGTCCAATGATTGGGTATCAAGTTATCCTCCACAGCCCTTAAATCAAAAAAAGGAAATCGCGTACCTACAAATCCATCAAAATATGGAACTTTTAAATACTCGAATGCTTCCTCTAATAATAGATCGTAATTAGTAGTAAATATTTCAATAGGGGTATCCCGATCAATATTGTTTACCCATTTAGCTAATTTATGATAGGGTGTTTTATTATCCGGTAATTCCACATTCAATTTCTCAGCAATTTTCTGACAAATTACCTTTTCAAGATTCTGTAATTCAGCTTCAGAAAATCCTCTAATGTTGGTAGAACCTCTTGAGACTTGCATCATCCCCCTCAAAAAGCTCAAAATATCCTCGATATTTGGATTAGTCTTTCCTGTTTTTACCACTTCTTCTATAAGTTGAGTATATGCATCTGCAAAACATCGTGACGCATCAACAATAACAGCTGTTTCTTTGTCTATTTCATCTTTAATATATTTTGTCAAACCGGCTACGTCAGGAATTAATGGCCATTTTCCTTCAGGCATAGTAACAGCCAACGGACATCCGGCTGAAATGAAAAAACCTACAGGCTTTTTATCCTGAGACAGGGTTTGTCTTAAATATTTAGATTGGCGAATAGGGTCATGGTAACTCATAATAAAATGGCTTTGTAGATTAATAATGAAGTTAAGTTTAAAATTTTCTGATGGAAAAATATTCACAATTACTTAGCAAAAAATACGGGATAGCCTGAGCACGTTGCTTGAGCGTTTCGGTAACACGCTTGTACATTTCCTGCATCTTCTTCTCATAGCTGGTAGATCGACCGCCAAAGAAGTCGACATAGCTCGCCCCTATATCACTAAAGATATTGGTACCTATAACTACATTGGCAGCTATTGGATCATAATATCGTAAAATCTCCCTTCCTTCGAAGGAATTGGTTGTGGTTACTATCATGGCATTATTCTTTTCAATCGGGCTAGGTTAATACCTACACCGAACACCGTTATTTATTTTGAATTAATGTGTTTATCAATATCAACTACCTAGATTATTACATCGTATTTAAGGCTAAGATAGCTAGTCAAAAAAACTATAGCTTACGGGAAACCGTACAAACATAAATAGCTTACGCTCTCTTCTTTATCTCTTACTTCAACAAATAGGTATTAGCTTAGGACGAAGATAGGTAACATAAAATGAGCTTACAATCCCAGGATGCTCATTTCATCGGGTCAAATTTCGATTCTGTCGAAATTTAAAAACAATTTATATTCAAGTTCTTTAGGCTATTCTACAATTATATTGCTGGGTTATTTTTTTATAGGATTAGGTACTAGCGCTGTGGTACCTGTGGTCTATGGTACGCTGGCCAAAATAGGTAGGTACAATGTGATGCTTGCTGCTCTATTAAATCGTTATGATAAAAAACTGCGCCTATATACCAATGCTACCTGTACTCGCGTATTTTTTTGTCGGACCTAGATTTATGTTCGTCCAATTCATTTCCAATTCTATCGATATCTTTTTCTCTTTCTCTACGTAAAAAACACATTTGTATCAGATTCAAAACAAAATTATGGACTATATCGAGAATTTCATAGCTGAAGATTTTGCACTGGATGTACAGACAATAGCTGTTGTAGAACCAGTTTCGTTTACAAGCGCTGATGGAGATCAGGTAAGAGGGACGATCAGAACTGTAACATCATCAAGAATAATTTTATAGTAGGGTGCGTTGTGGAAGTGAACTGGTAGGCACTTTCACAACATTTTTTAATCCGGAATTTCATATTAGCCCCCGTTTATATGCCACACAACCTCAAATGTCTTATTATCGAAGACGAACCATTGGCAATAAAGAAAATAAGCGAATATATTCGGATGTTCCCCAGTTTTTCCATTACTGGTACGATTAGGGATATTGAAGATCCAGCCCGTTTTGCCACTGATCTGCGCGCTACGGATATACTTTTCTTAGACTTGGTCGTCAGTGGAGGAACCATAGAGACTTTGGAGGAACATATTGCCGAAATACCATTTTTGATCGTTACCTCGGCGATCTCTAAAAGGGATTATCCTTCCTTTGTAAAAGAGCGCAACCACTATGCCCTCCAGAAACCTATATCGCCCGAGATGTTTCGAGAATGCATCGCTGAGCTGTTTAACATGCATTGATCGTTGCCCATGACTGCGTTCACTAACGACGATTATTTCCTACTCCGCTCTCCCCTGTTGAATCTGGAACAAATCACTAAACTGATGGAGCTGTCGGATGGCGACGCGATCCTATCGCAACTACGTGATATCTATAGCGACCGCCGTCTGCGGGATGCCGTCTATCTGGCTAGCCCTGCTTTTCTGAACGAGGTAGATAAATGGTTGGTTGAGGATAGTGAACCACAGCGTAAAGCCCTTAGCACGCTTTTTAAATACACGATCCGAATGGCCAGCCGCAGCACGCCATTCGGGCTATTTGCAGGCGTTTCATTAGGAAGCATCGGAAAGGGTAATGAGGCTAAGCTTGCGCTGACCAGAGACCAAACGGATCGGGCTATGCTGCGGCTAGATACCAAAAGTTTGATGGAAATAATTGAACTGATCTCACATGATCCCGAAATTATAAAAGCACTAAGTTATCATAGCAATGCGACAATTTATCGGCAGGGCAATTGGTATAAATACTATCAACAGACGGATGGTAAAAATACATTAAAACAGGTACGTACAACTCCGGTACTAGATCGGATATTGACATTGGTTAATCAAAGTCAGGGTAAGGTGAGCTATAATAGGTTACTCACTTCGCTACAAGACTGTGGTGCCACAGTGGAACAGGCTACTCAATATATTCATAAGCTGTTGCAGCTGGGGTTGATATCCTCTGAATTGCAGCTCGATGTAATTGGCGAGGTTTACCTTGAGCAGCTCATCCGGGTACTACGCAGGGTGGATACAAAGAATAAGTATTTGCCAACAATGCTGTCGGTTGCAAGGACTTTGCAGGAGAATACCCAACTACAACAGGCGAATGATCAGGTGGCGGAACAGCTTAAAATGCATTTTTCGACCTTGGATTTTCACAAGCTGATCCAGGGGGACTTGTTGCTCGGAATGGCGGAAAATCAGATACCCTATGCGGTGGTTAACAGGTTGGAGAAGCAGCTCCAAAACTTATTGGTACTGAATGATCCTCGCCCAATGGCAGATTTTGAGCGATTCAGCAGGGGTTTTGAGGAACGATATGGCGACCGTATGGTTTCACTTTTGCATGCGCTCGACGTGGATACGGGCATAGGCTACGGCAACAACGAAAGTACCTATCGCATGATGGATGAGATATTGGCTAATTTAAACGGCTTCCATCCAATAGCTGGACAGGACAAACCGCATCGTTATCAGCAATTCGTCATGGAGAAATTCCTGGAGAGTGCGACGAACAATTTCTCGGAGATAAGTATTCGTGACAATGACCTACAGGGTATTGGAACAGCGTCGGATCAGCTTATTCCCAAGTCTTTTTATGCTTTTGGGAATCTACTACAGAAGGAAACGGAGGCAGAAATGTTCTTTCATCTGGGAAATCTGGGTGGTTCCTCATCGGGCAATCTGCTAGCCCGATTTGCTTATATGGATGCTAACCTATCCGCGGCATTGCATCAATCAGCCGCTAAGGAACAGGAATGCTATGGGACGACACAATTGGCGGAAATCGCTTATTTACCGGATGCTCGTGTTGGCAATATCCTGCAGCGACCTGATATCCGTAGACTAACAATCCGCTTGACTGCAGGATCGAGCCCGGTCCAAAAGCAGGTTGCCCTCAATGATCTGTACCTATTTGCGAAAGCTGGAAAATTGTACCTGTGGTCTAAAACTTTTAAACAGATTATTGAGCCGCGGTTGACCTCGGCCCATGATTTTTCCGATGGCATGAATTTGTACAAGTTTTTGTCGGATTTTCAATTTCAGCAGCATCGTCTGGATATTGCCTGGAACTGGGGTATATTGAAAGATCAGCCGCGACTACCGCGGGTGAGCTATAAAAATATTATACTCAGCCGTGAGCAATGGCGGCTTCCGAAGATCTTGACGCAGCACAAAACAGCCTTGGAAAAGAGATTGCTCCTAGCTGAAATCAGACAAAAGCATAAGTTGCCTGTCCATGTTGTCCTGACCAATGGCGACAATGAATTACTGCTTAATCTGGATAATAGTCTCTGCATCGAGATACTATTCGAAGAGCTGGCCAAGAACAGCATTATCCTGACCGAAAACTTGCTTGACCATTATCAGTCGCCGGTCAAAGATCTCGCTGGGCAGTCTTATGCAAATGAACTGATCATTCCCTTCCATTCCACTGCAATAATACAACAAGATCCTACCCCTCCGGCAGCGAGTGCGCTCAGACGAAATTTTCCTTTGGGAAGCAGCTGGCTGTACGCAAAAATCTTTTGCGGTCACAGCATGGCCGACAGCCTTTTAAGGGATTATATACCTGCAATAATTGCAACGCTCAAACAGGAGCAGATTGTGAAAAAGTGGTTTTTTATACGCTACGATGATCCCAGCCCGCACATAAGATTCCGTGTGGAGTTGTTTGACCATCAGACTTATCAACAAGTGATATCTTGTTTGAACGCTAATCTGAGCGATCTCTTAGAAAACGAAGAGATAGCGGCACTCTCCTATGATACCTATATACGTGAGATCGAACGGTATACTCCACTGTGCATGGAAAAAAGCGAAGAGTTATTCTATCTCGAAAGTGAACTAATCATACAAAAAATACAGGGATCCTCAGCGATCAATGAACGGTGGAAACTGGCCTTTGAATATATCGATTGTATCCTTGAAAATGCGGGATTTACATGGGTAGAAAAGCGGGATTTCTGCGAAAAGATGTACGGCTTATACTTCAATGAATTTGGTAACGAGAAACAGATCTGGATACAGCTGAATGAAAAATTTAAGGTGCGAAAACATTGGTTTGACATGCTGACTTTAAACAGCAACCCGCTCACTGATCAGATAGATTTGAATCAGGTCCAAAGTGAAATATTCAGGTTGATAAAGTCGAATGAACCTGAGTTGGGACCTGTAGAGGCTGTTCAACCTTTGTTATCGAGTTATATTCACATGTTTGTGAACAGATTGTTTTTAAGCGATCAGCGTATGTATGAGCTTGCGATTTACCACTTTATGACGAACTTCTACCGGATGCAGATCGGCAAATATGGAGCGCATCAGTCTAAAGGCATTTATGCTTAACTAAGACCCATTCGGGTAAATAACTGGCTACGATATTGCAATCCAATAGCTATTTCGGTACCGTCTTTGAGTATAACTTTACTCGCCTCCACCCCTTTGATATGGTTCAGATTAACAATGTAAGAACGGTGCATACGGGCAAACATATCCCAGGGCAATGTCGTCTCCATCTCTTTCATAGTACAAAGCAGTGTTTGCATTCCTTCGGCTGAATAGATCTGGATATAGTCGCCCCAGGCCTTTAGGTAATAGATATCATTGGCATCAATAAATATGGTCTTGTTTCGATCTTTCACCTTGATCGCTTTGCGCTCTCCCTGGCCTCCCCGTGAAAACATCATGGCTTTCTGAACTTTTTCGATAGCCTTCATTAAGCGCTCCTCAGTAAGTAAGGGCTTTAGGATATAATCAATGACATCGAGTTCAAATCCATCAACAGCATACTCGTAATGGGCGGTTATAAAGATCACAAAAGGCGGATGAGAGAGACCTTTAAGGAATGCCACTCCGTCCATCTCAGGCATATCGATATCAGATAGGATAAGATCGATCTTATGCTGTTTCAATAGTTCAATTGCTTGCGTTGGATTTTCATAAACGCCCACAACTTTAATGATACCAATCTTTTTGACTAGTTTTTCGAGGCGCATTCGAGCAATTGGTTCATCCTCTATAAGAATAGTATTTATGCTATACATAACGATTAAATTCTTTGTGTCACTGATCTTTGTTTTCCTTTTCTAACAAGTCCACCCGAAGTTCGGTACTGTATATTCCGGCCTCCGAAGAGGTTTTAAAGGTATAGCGATTTGGGTAATAAAGCTCCAGTCGCTTCCGAACATTTTGTATACCAAGTCCACCAACATAATTTTGAGGTTTAGGTAACTCCCGATAGGCATTGGATACATGCATATACAAAATATGATTTTTAACGGATATGTTTATTTTCACCCAGGCATTGGAGACACTGGTCCGTGGTCCGTGTTTGAAGGCATTCTCCACGAATGGAAAAAAAATCAACGGTACAATAGTACAATGCGCATCATCTGTCTCAAGGTTAACATTGATCTGGAGTGATTCATTATACCGGATTCTTTCCAACTCGACATAATCTCGGATCAACTGAAATTCTCGGTTTAATTCGATCTCTGGTTGGTTGCTTTCGTGGAGCAGATAGACCATCATACCACTGAGACGCATCATACTCTGCTCTCCCCGATCATCCTTGTCTGATACCAGAACATAGATACTATAGAGTGTATTTAACAGAAAATGGGGATTGATCTGATGTTTGAGGAAGGCCAGTTCGAGCTGTACATTATTGAGTTCAAGTTCAGCATTCTTAAGTTCTAGGTTGACTTTTACATTTCTGATGCTCATAAAGGACTGCACAATCTTAACAGTCAAAGGAAAAGCAACCAGAAAGATAAAATCTAACAGATAATCGGTGATGGAAGAAATACGGAATGCCCCAAGGATTCCTTTATCAATCATAAATTGCAAATAATCCGTCAACCGCTCAGCTGGGGACAGAAAGTGTAGCGTTAATACTGCACTGTAATAGGTCAGTACGGACCACCAGGCATAAATAATGACCAGCCATAACAGGCATAGCAAAAACTTTCCTCGGATAAACCAACGGGGTATGATAATATAAGCGGTGACATAGAATATCGATAAAAGCGAAAAGACATCTTTTAAAAAAAGCAGCCAGGAATTATGAGGGTCAATCCGTTGGTAACTAATAAACTGCATACCTAAAACAATAAACCAGAAGCACGAGTGAAAAAAAAAGCGCTTCACTGGATTATAATTCTGAAAGAATTCAGTTACCGATATCATATCCCCCCTTGTTATATCAGGCCTAAATATAAAGATATACTTTAAGTTCCGCTATGAATAAATACATCAATTCGATAAAAAAATGCTTCCCAACAACGGAATTAGATCAAAATATACTTAATATTTTGATTATAAGAATCTTTTGGAAAAGGCATTGGACTGTTTTCAAAATTAATGTGTTTAAATTCACTGTAACATTGGAGTTACATTTGCTTTGGAAAGCTAAGTCACTTAAAGACGAAGAAAGTTCCCTTTAACCAACCTACACTTTTGTGTAATTTTCCTATTGTTAAGAAAATACACAAATTAATGCTTATCTTATTGACTAATTATATTACCAAATGAAAAGATATTTATTATTTATTGCACTGCTAGGGCTAGGCTTTGGCGCGTGTAAGAAAGAGCAGGCCGCCGAGCCTAACCAAGACACTTTCGAGCTTAAAAATGAGCAGTTCAATATTGAAGAAACCAAAAAATTATTTAGCATGTTGGTAGGCCTCCCAAAAGAAGATCTGACGTTTGTTAAAGATAGTTTAGGATTTAGATATAAGAATATCGAACATATCCATAAAATTGAGCCATTTATTGAAGATTTGAAAGAACTTAAGAAAAATCTTGTAAAATGAAAAAAGCACTAACTATATTACTTTTAATCTGTTTTGCATTTTTTGCAAAAGCACAGAGTGATGATTCAGGGAACGCACTGTATCCGAATAATTTTAACATCATAAGTCCCGCTGTCGTCAATAATACGGTAGTTATCCCTCCTAGTTATATTAAAGGATCGTTTGGAATAACTGTTAGCGGCATGTACAAACCATACTTTAGTGATATTAAAACTAGTGTTGTAGTGGTAAGTTCATCTGGAGAGATATTAGCTTCAGTTGATGGACCTAGTTTTAATAGATCTGATTTCACTATCGGTGGTGTTGTTTATAACAATTCAACATATAAAGATTTCACTCTATCACTTCCCCTTCACTCGACACTCGGTTATTCTAAGTATAAAAATAGTCAAGTTATTGTTCGCTATAAATATTACTTCAATCCTGCTGTAGGAATACCAAATCAAGAAACAGCTGGATGGGCACCTCAAGTAACATTTAATAGAGAATGGTTTATACACGATAAGAAATATAAAATTACACTGGCTGATCCTGAAACATCTATCAATGGTCCAAATGCTATTTGTGATGAAGCAAATTATTCCATAGTCAACCCAGGAACTGTAACATTGGAAAATGCAGATGGTATTGCCGCATTAACACAACTTAGTAATAGTCAATGGAAAATTAAAAGAATTGGCACTGCAAGTGGATTTGTGAAACTGAGATCAACTTATAATGGTAAAACATTCGATAAAGAGATTGAAATTGGTACAATTGCTAAAGGGGCAATAAGTGGTGATGCCTCTCTTCCATTAGGCGAATCGCGAACCTATACATTAGCTTTAAATGGAAACACTGATTATAATTGGTCGGTATCTTATAATCCAAATGTCACCTGGACTAAACTTTCACCGACTTCTATTAAGTTAAGTACGACAGGTAGTGTTCCACAGGGATGGTCAGAAAATATTACCATATCTGCACAAGCTATTAGTAGCTGTGGACTGTCTAGTAATTATATTACGAAAACGATAAAATTCGTAAATGATAGAGACCCAAGACTTGAAGATTAATTTTAATCTAAAAGCCTAGACCAATAATCTAGGCTTTTACTATTGGATCAAGCCTCTCCTTTTCCCAAGAACTTAGGTAGATAGTCTAACGCTAATGGATCCTTGATTTTAAAGTATTTTTTCCACCCCACGGCAAAAACTTTGGATAAATGACTTCTTTACTGAAAACATATCATACGAAAGGACAATTCGAAGTAGAATAGTAAGCTATTGGAATTGTTACTACAGATTTGATTTCGTCAAATTGAAAGATTATCCAGTTTCCCAGTTTTTATCTGATTGACGATATAATGAAATTATTGCCTGAAACTAGCTGTTGAGTATATTTTTCAAATTGGTCAAATCCATTTCATTCAATCCGATATATGAAGTTGTCAATACTAGCCTTGACTTTAGTACTTGCGGCAAATCATTTAATGATTTGTCATCATCTATAATGATCATTTGCTCTGGCTGGATATTTTGACGCACAATCTGACCTAATATTTCATCCTTGCGTGAATAACGATGGTTGACTTTCGGTACAACATCTTCCAACAGCGTAAGTGAATCTATTCGAATTCCCCGAGCGGCAAAAAGCTTTTTCCATTCTTCTAAACTATATCTAAATCGATGCGAGGTAGAGAGGATTACCTGATCTTCTTTTGCAATGAACACAGTATTAAATATTTCTACAGCAGCGCTGCTAAATACATAAAAGCCATCAGTTGCCTGCGCTACCCTCCTATGTGGATTAGCATGCACCATGACACCATCTATGTCGAGAAAGAAAATCATATGATACTAAGCTAATAATTAATTTGAAACTTTACAGCCATCAATTCGGGATATAAGAATCAAAGCAGTGTCTTTAATTGATAGAATCTTGTGTTCTTCAGTTCAAATTTGTAAATTCAAAATACAAGCCATAACATGAAATTGATCGACCAAAAGGATATACTAGGTTTAAAGGTTGAAAAGCTCCTAAACAAAACTAAGAAAGAAACAATTGTGTATAGATGAAAGAAATGTCCAGTGATAAGTAATACAGGAATGAGACAATTAATTACGACTATAGTAAAAAGCACGAGAAAAATGGAATTGACATCTATCCTGGAGCTATGCTGTCGGATATCGATGCGTTTGAACAAAAGATTGGGTTCCCTTTGCCTGATGAGTTTAGAAGATTTTATCTTTTATGTAATGGATTTGGCTGCAATGAAGATATTTTCAATATTATACCGCTCTCTGGAATAATGGAATACCCAGACCATTATGGAGTTAATTGGTTTTATTTTTCAGAATATATGATTTATTCAGACATGTGGGGATTAAGGCATTTAGGAGATAGCTGCTATGAAATATTTAATGCATCGGATCCCGTAATTGGCATGACTTCGTCACTTACAGAATTTTTGCAACGTTTTTTAAAAGGAAATGTCTTCGACCCTGGGGGATTATATAAGTGGCATCAAGAATTGGGTATTATATCTTGAAATTTCGCCGATATCTATACGGGAAATAGTAATTAATTCAAAAAAAAGAAGATTTTTACTATTTTGTTTTTGGGATGTTTAGTTTTGTTATCCTACGTTTTATCAATCAATAGAATAAATGAAATTAAACAATAACAAATGAAAATATATCCTTTAAAAGACGGTGATTTCAGTGTCGATAGGAATAAAAATTTCACCTATCTGAAAGATACTGAAAACGATAAAAATTTAAAAATGGCTGTACAGCCTTTCCTTATTGAAACAGCTGGTAATCTAGTATTGCTAGATGCAGGATTAGGCTTGATGGAAAACGGAATTCCAAAAATTCACGATAACATTATAAAAGCAGGTTTTAAACCAGAAGATGTCAAGCTAGCTATGCTTTCTCATTTGCACAAAGACCACATTAACGGACTTGTGAATAGTGAGAAAAATGATTGGACGTTTAATTTTCCAAATGCCGAAGTTTACATACAAAAGCGTGAATATGATTTTGCGCTGTCAAAAGATGGCAGCCCTTCTTTTGATTTGGATGTTTTGAAGTTCATTGTTGAGAATGCCAATATTGTCTGGATGGATTCTGATAAAGGATGTATTACTTCAGAAATTGATTTCGAAGTTACTGGCGGACATACTCCTTATCATCAGGTTTTTTGGATTAAGGAAAATGGAGAGACAGCTTTTTATGGTGCAGACAACCTTCCTCAAATGGGATATTTAAACTATCAAATAGCATTTAAAACTGATTATGATGGCAAAAAAACGATGGAAGAACGAATCATTTGGAAGAAAAGAGCAAAAGAAGAACAATGGAAGATCCTTCTTTATCATGATATTGAAAATGAAATAATTACCCTCTAATAATTAACAAAATTTTTTACATAAAGCTGCGTGGTATTTCAGATACTTGTATTCTGTATCTTTATCCCAACGTGTAATTAGCTGATATTTTTGGTTGACCTCCTCCCAAAAAACTGGAGTATTTAAAAGTAGAAAATTCGGTGACGAATTACTAAATTTAAAAGGGAGGAAAACCATTAAAAGACTTAAAGATGGAATTTACAGAATTATTTAAACTGATCTACGAAAATGACATTGATACATTAGAAAAAGCAAGGTCAGAAGGTGTTGATTTCTGCAAAACCGATGTTTATGATCAGAACAATCTACTAATAGCATATGTGGGTTCCGGATATGACAAAAAGTATCAACCGGAAGATCTGATAGATTTTCTTTTACACTGTGGTATTGACATAAATCATAAGCGGAATAAACGTGGCGGTGAACTTGCAGCGCTGCACATAGCAGTTTCTAAAATGAACTATCGAATTGTAAGCCACTTAATTGATAACAGTGCAGAAATTGATATCCGTGAAATAAATGGGAATACACCTTTATGGATAGCTGTTATGAATTACCGTGGTCAGGAGAATATGATCAAAATAATAAATCTTCTTGTGTCAAAAGGCGCTTCGCTGGATTTAATCAATTATCATGACCGTTCTGTCAGGGATATTATAAATACTATCGGTGGCGGAATCGATGCGGGGCATAACAAAAAGGAATGGGATCTGAGACACCTGCTAAAATAAACACACTACAATATTTCAACTAAAATACTACCCAAAATAGCAGCAAAAATTGAAAAGAAATCTTTACGAACTGGAGACTACCGAGCAAAGCTTACTACACACCGCCGCTAAAATGACATTTTTCTCAGAGCTAATGCTCCTAGATTACCGTAATTGGCTTGGCCCGTGATACAAAAAGATTGATTACTATAGTAATCCGGGGCGAATGGATTGAAAACCTGCGGGTCAAGTTTTGCTACGACCCTAAAATTTGTTCAAAAATAAAGGCTTACTTTGACCAAAAAGAAGCCGGGTTGCAGCGATATACAGAACAATTTATAAATGAGATGTTAATTGGTAGTATATCCGAAAATAAAATTTGAATCAGATCTGATGCAATTCCCAAAGTACATCACCTAATACCAATTTGACAAGAGTCCCATCTTCAGCGAGTCGATAAACATCCTAACGTCACCGTCGCTTCTTGTTTCAAGAACCACACTATTCAAAGTTGACATTTTCCGAAAGTTTTCTTTACTTCGTAAACAAAGTCTACCGCATGTCACATATTCCTTTAGATAACGAACACGAATTACTCCAACAATTAAAGGATGGGAACCATGGTGCATTCGAATTGATTTACCATCATTACAAACAGCAGCTTGCCGTTAATTTCCTCAAACTACTTAAAGACGATGATCTGGCCGGCGATGCTTTGCAGGAACTTTTCACAAGAGTATGGAATAATCGTACGGCGATAGACCCCGGTCAATCCTTCAAAGCTTATCTTTATCGTATCGCAAAAAACCTCGCCATCGATTACTATCGTAAGGCCGCATCCGATAGACAGCTGCGTGAGCTTCTACTTCAAAAGACAAATTGGTACGATCCTATCGAAGAACAATTGATCAAAAAGGAAAACAAACAAATTTTTGAATCGCTCTTGGCGAAACTGCCGGAGCAACAGCGTCGCGCCTTTGAACTGCACAAACTGAATGGTAAGAGTTACAAAGAAATCGCTACGTTGATGGGGATCTCTCCTAGCACGATCAATAAACATATTTATCAGGCCTCGCGCAACATAAAGGAACAGGTACTAAAATCCCCGCATCTATTTAGATTAATACTTCTCCCGATAATCCTGCATTACATAACTGGATTCCCGAATTGATCTCCTTTAGAAAGCTGACTTTCATGTGTGCGGTCATGAGCGTTCAAAAAAAGTTGAACTTTATATGGATACTTTTTACCGTTGCTCCGTATTATGGGTATAAGGTTTCAATAGCGATACAGATACAACATGAATCCAACACATTTATACAGCAAATTTTTAGCCGGAACTTGTTCGGAGGAGGAGCTCCAGCAACTCCTGAACCATTTTGCAAATCATGGTGAACATTCGCCTTTGGCTACTGATATAACTGCCATGCTCGAAGACGACAGTATACCTGAAGATCCTGTATTTCGGCGCATGCTGGACAAAGTACTGCTACAAACCGACAGTTATGTGGATGCGATGTTACATGAGCCCAACGCTACTTTATACCCTGCACAAGCAGCCGTCAAAACGAAGATTTATAGGTTGAAATATTACATAGCGGCTGCAGCACTACTCTTCTTTATGTTTGCGAGTTACTTGATATGGAAGCAAAACCTATTGGTTGATTCCAGACCTACGCAAGCGGCAAATGCCATCACAAAATTTACCCCCGGCAAGGATAAAGCGATTCTGACCCTGGCAGATGGACAGCAAGTTGTACTCGACGCCGATAAACGTGACACCGTTTCGCTTTTCGGCAAAACCCAATTATTGAATAATCAGGAAGGCCTTCAGATCATGGCCGGTAATGCGGATCATGAAGCTGATCATGCCATCAATAACCTCACTACCCCCAACGGAACACAGTACCGCATCGTATTGGCAGACGGTACCAAAGTATGGCTCAATGCGGGGTCGTCCTTAAAATTCCCGGCCGCTTTTTCCGGTAAAAACCGCCAGGTGGAACTGACAGGTGAAGCCTACTTTGAAGTTGCTCACCGGAAAAACCAGCCTTTTACAGTCGCCCTGCCCGATTTAAAGGTTGAGGTATTGGGAACACATTTCAATGTCAAGGCATATTCAAATGACCAAAACATTGAAACCACCTTGCTACAGGGAGCCGTAAAAGTAAATAACGGAACAAATGAACTCTTCCTGCAGCCGGGACAGCAGAGTCAATACGACAAAGCCAACGGTAATCTTAAACGAACTATTCCTGAGGAAGCCTCGACAATCGTCGCATGGAAAAATGGCCTCTTTTCTTTCGAAAATACGGATATCAAAGAAGTACTCAAACAGCTCTCCCGCTGGTATACGATCGAGGTCGTATTTCGTGGCGGGGTGCCAAACCGTAAGTTTAGCGGCGGTTTTGAACGGCAGACAAGTCTGGAACAGGTCATCAAGATCTTAAATGAAAGCAATATCAACTGTAAACTACAGGATAATAAACTAGTCATCTATAATTAGCTGGAAGGCCGACTTGAAAAAAGGAAACCGTTTCGTGTGCGAGACGAAACGGCTAAATGTAAAGGTCATCAGTCTTCTTGTGTGTACAATAGTGAATTTATAACCCTAACTCAACAAATTTATGAAATTAAAACAGATTTCCGTCGTTGGATGGAAATTGGCTCCGCCTGTTAGGGAGTCATTACTAAAAAACAAGCTTGCAATGAAACTAACCACTGTTTTCCTGCTTTCGGGAACATTATTTGTCCATGCAAATGCCTTCTCCCAAAAAGTAACAATTGACCAAAAAAACGGTTCGTTGAAAAACGTCCTGGATGCCTTAAAAAAACAGACCAAATATCAGTTTTTCTACGAACCGGAGGTATTGCGAAGGGCACATCCCGTGTCCCTATCCATTAAGAACAGTGATTTCAGAGATGTACTGAAATTATGTTTTGACAATCAGCCGCTTGATTATGCCATCATTGGCAATACGGTGGTCGTCAAGCCCAGACCTATGGACAGCTACTCGCTGAAAAGCGCTCAGGTAGAAGATATTTCTGGTAAAACGGTCAACGAAAAGGGCGAAGTCCTCTCTGGCATTACAATCGTGGAGAAGGGCACAAAAAATGCCACAGCGTCGGACAACTATGGTCGATTTACCCTCAAAAATGTAGAAGATGGAGCCATATTGCTGTTTACCGGGGTAAGCATTGAACCGCGGGAATTCCAGCTCCAAAAAAGGAGAAGTCTGGGGGCTATCACATTAAAGACCAAAACCATCGTGGGTGATGAAGTGGTGGTTGAAGTCAATACGGGCTATCAAACTTTAAGCCGTGAGCGGTCAACGGGCGCTTTTGATGTTATCGACAAAAGCAAGATTGAGAAACGCGTATTCACCAATGTCACCGAAATACTGGAAGGACAGGCTGCGGGTGTGAGTGCCTACAAAGGTAGCCCTGTCGTACGTGGTATAAGTACCTTCTCCGGCAATATAGGCAACGAGCCGCTCCTGGTCATCGATGGCCTTCCGACCGAAAGAAGTCTCAATGACATTAATGTCAACGATATAGAAACGATTACGGTATTGAAGGACGCAGCAGCATCTTCGATCTACGGTGTACGGGCAGCAAATGGGGTCGTCGTCATTACGACAAAAGGTGGCCGATTGACTGAGCAAAATAAAACGTCGGTTCAATTCACCTCCGACCTTCGCTGGAATGAGAACCCCGCCTTGTCGGATTACCATTATGCTACAACAAAGGGGCTTATCGACTATGAGCTCGCTACTTTCCAACGGGATGCGCGCAAAGCAAATCTCTCGGAACTGGACAACCTCGAATCTAAGCTGCGGGGTATCGGGCAAGCCGGCACCACAAGCAATTCCATCAATTATTACAGCCCGTTACAAATGGCGCGACTGCAATATCTTAAAGGTGAAATGCCACAAGCTGAGTATGAAAACCAGCTCAGCGATTGGTATGCAAAAGACTACAGGCAAGAATACATGGACCTCGCCTGGAAAACACCGCTGCGCCAAAGCTACAACCTCTCGATCAATAGCTCAGGTAAAAACCAAAGTACCTTTGCCTCCCTGAATTATATCAACGACGGACAGCAAAACAAGTACAACAGTAACCAATATGTAAAGGGGAATATCAAGTCCAAACAGGTGTTAAACAATTGGTTTTCTTTTGACATTGGCTCAGATATCCAATATAACGGTCGCAAAAATATCAATAACGTTTATAACAACCTCAATCTATTGGAGCCATATACGGCTATATTGGATGATAATGGCAATAAGGTATACCGTGACTATGTAGATATCACGGGCATGCAAGGAGGACTTCACGTTAACCCGAAGGTCCTCTCCGCCATTGAAGGGCTGCCACAGTTTGAATCCTACAGATTTAATATCCTGGATGAACTAAATGACAATAAAATCAAACAAAACTATTACTCGGTACGGAGCTTTACCCGTTTAAATTTTAATCTCGGTAAGGGACTACGTCTTTCAACCAGTGGTGAATACGAATTTGGAAAGTGGAAGACCGAGGAATTCCGCTCGCGCGATTCTTATTATTATCGCTTTTTGCGGAATAAATTTGCCACAAAAGATGCCATCAACGCCATTATTCCGGTAGGTGGCCGGATGGCCACGGAAGAGAACTCCCGAAATAGTTGGGTATGGCGTAACCAGCTGGACTATAACCGCAACTTTGGAACTGATCATCAGGTCACAGCAACAGGCGGTGTGGAATTAAGAGAAATTGCCGCCAGCATCCCGACAAGTTCGCTTTATTATGGTTACGATCCCGTTGCCCTGACGTATACACAGCTCAATAATTATGATATCTATAACATCGGCTATCGGACATCCTATATCTACAACAACAATACAGGACTCCCGGGTGCCGTTGCGGATGGAAACGGAATCAGAATCGCAGATTCGGATATGAATCCGAGCCTGACCGAACTCAAAAACCGATATGTGGGTGTGTATGCTGTCGGGGGATATACTTATCTCGGGAAATACAGTGCCACAGCCAGTGTGCGCATTGATCAGACCAACTTGTTTGGTACGGATCCCAAATACCGCTATAGACCATTGTGGTCCGCAGGGCTAAAGTGGAATCTATCGAAAGAAACGTTTATGCAGCGGCTGCCATGGATCGATATGCTAGATGTCAGAACTTCATATGGACTGACTGGAAATGTGGATCAGACCACTACCCCATTTCTGGTGGCCAGTCTCGGTAATCAATCCATCTATACCGCTCAATCCATCCCCTATACCAGTATATCTTCGGCGCCAAACCCTATGCTGCGCTGGGAGAAGACAACGTCGTATAATGCCGGATTTGATTATAGCTTGCTCAAAGGAAAGCTATCCGGTAAAGTGGACCTGTATTACAAGAAAAGTGAAGACCTGCTGGGCTCCAAAGAGGTGCATTTCACGTCAGGCTACACCACACAGCGCGTCAATTCCGGATCGATGAGCAACAAGGGGCTTGAACTGACAGTCTCATCCCCCTGGCTACGCAACAGCGACTGGCTGGTGTCGTCGACCATCATGTTTGCCTACAATAAAAATACCGTGACCAGGGCTTATTATAATCCGACCCAGGCTTCTCATTTGGCCATTGGGGGATATCTGGTGGATGGAAAGCCCTTTGATGCACTTTATGCCTATCAATACGGAGGATTAACAAGCGGCGGTACAGAATACCAAAATGGTGTGCCCATCATACTTCGCTCGGATGGCACAACAATGCATCATTTCCAAACGGATGGCACACTTCTGTTGGATGGATCTACCTCCATGAAACCCGAGGATGTGCGCTATATGGGAACAAAGACTCCTTTGGTCAATGCTTCCTTAATCCAGAATATCCGCTACAAAAATTTTGAACTCTCCGCGATGTTCCTGTACTACGGAGGCCATAAGATTTATAAGCCAAGTTTTGCTTTCAACCTGACCGATGGCAATGAAGATTGGGTCGCAAAATCATGGACACCCGAAAATCCGGACAGTGAAATACCGAAAGCCTTGATCTATTACGAACCCGGAATCAGCGTTGTCAATGTCGGATCCTTGGGCGGAATGTATATCCGCTCGACAGATAACGTTGCTAAGGGCGATTTTATTCGCTGGCGAAATGTATCCTTATCTTATACACTGCCACAAAAACTGGCGAAATACTTAAAAGTAGATCGCCTGAAAATAGCCGGACAGGTCAATAATCCTTGGATATGGAGCGCCGCAGGCAATGCCATAGATGCGGAGGTGCAAGCTACCGCAAGCAATAGTACATCCCTCAGTAACTGGGCTCTACCAACTGCAAAAAGCTATTTTCTCCGCCTGGATGTCACCTTTTAATCTTGAATCACATGAAATCAAAACATATAATCCTTTCAACTCTTACCATTTTGGGCCTGTTCACTTCCTGCAATAAGTGGCTGGATCTCCAACCAAAAGGGAAAATTCTGCTCACCTCAGCCGAGGAATACGGTATGTTATTTGACAATATTACCTCATACGGTATTTCGGACATCGCTTACCTCAATGACGAAGGTTGGGTGAATGCCCAGACCGTCGCCAGTGTATGGGGTGCTCCAAACCTCACTACAGCCAACTTTCTTTACCTCACGGGTTATGACCGTAGCTTAAATGCAGACGGAAACTCGGGAACAAATGGAACAACCATGTATCAGACGCTTTACCAGCGGATCGCCCGTGTAGCCAACACCATTATCTATGAAAAAGATGACATGAGCGGTACAGAAGCGGAAAAAGCAACAGTCATCGCTGAATCAAAGATGCTACGCGCCTATGCTTATTTTCTGTTGATAAATATATATGCCAAACCCTATGACAAAGCTACCGCTGCCAACGATGGTGGTGTGCCACTCAAGCTGGATCCCTATATTGAGACGCAACCTGAGCCTGCTAAATCTACTGTTGCCGAAGTCTACCAGCAGATCGAGAAGGATATCGATGAGGCCATACCTGATTTAAATGCCAATGCTAAAACACCTTATCGTTTCAACAGGGCGGCAGCCTATGCCCTAAAAGCAAAGGTATACCTATTCAAAAAAGAATATGATGCCTGCATCGCCGCCGCACTACAGTCTTATCAGCTCAACCATCAGGTTTATGACCTGGTGAATCTTGTCAGTGCATCGACCAATAGGCCCTCTACCCCCCTGTACGCCACCGGTGAGGAAAACCTCTTTTTTGCCGCTTCGACTATCTCATATATCTATATCGGACAGGAGCTCATTGACCTCTACAAAACGGGATTGCAGGCCAATGGCCAATCAGGCAATGTTAGCGACGTTAGGCTAAACCTCTATAAGCAGCCCGCTGCAACCATTAAGGACTACAAGTCCATGTTGGCCTGGGTACCGAACAGTAAGGAATATGCCCCCAATACCGTGGGAATAACAACCACTGAGGTTATGCTGATGCTGGCAGAGTGCTATGCACGTAAGGGACAGTACGAACTTGCAAAAGAGTACCTTAAACCCTACTTGACGAGCCGTTACAAAAATTACGACCACAGTAGCTTTAGTCTACCGAACAACGTGGAGGATGCCGTTATATTCGTTACCGGGGAGCGTAGAAAAGAACTGAACAGAGGGATTAATCGCTTTCTGGATTTACGTCGTCTCAATACGGAATCTGCTTACCAAAAAACGATATCAAGATTGTTTCCGGCTGATCCTGTTGCCACCCCCAATGTGCCGCAACAAAACTTCACGCTACCGGTGCGCTCACCGCTGTATATACTACCATTTCCCAGCAAGGCTATTGAAAATGATCCACGATTAACTTCAAACACATGGAACTAAAATATAAAAGTATCATGGGCAAAATTACTGAAAGAACGCTGAGCAAATACTTACTACTTCTGCTGTTCCTCGTTTTTGGAGGTCGTATAAACGGCCAAATAAGGTATGACACCACCTTGATCAAACCGCTCCCCAATATCACGGGTTGGAAGGACAATACGCATTATATCATATCAAAAAACCAGGGAAGAGAACAATTACTGCAGGTCGTAGACTGTAGAAATGGCCGCATCATCAGTGAAGAACGTGTAAAACCATCACAAAAAAAGGAGATTAAGCCTACCCTTCAGGGTGCGGTGCTTCCTCTCTTGTCCCCGGACAAAAAATACCTTGCTTTCCTGCGAAACAACAATCTCTATGTGATGAATCTTGCTACAAAAGAGGAAATACAATTTACCAAAGATGGTTCACCCACACTAATGAATGGGTATGCATCCTGGGTATACTATGAAGAAATCCTAAAAAGAGAAAGTGAATACCGAGCATTCTGGTGGTCTCCGGATAGCAAACACATCGCATTCTATCGGTTTGACGACAGCAAAGTTCCCGTGACGGCACTTTATAACCCTATCGGCCAGCATGGATTTACGGAAATCACACATTATCCAAAAGCTGGTGACCCAAATCCCGAAGTGAAGCTTGGGATTGCTTCCGTAGCGGATAAAAAGGTGCGCTGGTCGGAGATTGACAAGCAGGACCATTACCTCGGAACGCCATTTTGGAGGCCCGATGGTACAGGACTATTGGTGCAATGGATGCCGCGCCGCCAAAATAACCTCCAATTACTGGAGGTAGATCCCGCTAACGGGCAAAGCAAAATAATCTATAGGGAGCACCAGGATACCTGGATCGACTGGATAAAAAAGATTTACTGGGTGAAAGAGGGCTTTTTTCTGATCCGTGATTTCTCCGGTTGGGAACAGATCTATTTTTACGGTCACGATGGTCAGCTAAAAAATGTGGTGAGCAGTGGCAAAAACTGGAACTTACAGCCTATTCGTATTGATGAAAAGAAAAAGGAACTATTTTTTACATCCAATGCCGAGAATTCGGTACGTACTGATTTGTACCGCGTACAATGGAATGGTAAGAACCAGCAGCGATTGACATTCGGTGATTTCACCCATGCCAAAATTCTACTGTCACCGACGGGCGATAAATTCATTACCCAATATTCTAACTCCTCTACCCCTACACGGACGGCTTTGGTCAATAGCAAAACACATCGTATCCTTGATATCGCAGACTCGAAAGGAGCACAATTTGATGCAAAAAAGCTACGTAAAAAAGAGATCCTATGGATAAAGACAACGGAAGGATTTGAGTTGCCAGCTAGCGTAACATGGCCCATAAAGATAGATGCGGGGAAAAGATATCCGGTGATCATCCGTGTTTATGGTGGACCGAAACACCAGATTGTAACCGACAACTGGACCATTCCTTCTCTGGGGAGCGAAGACGAAGAGGCCATCAAGGTTGTCTTTGAACACCGCGGATCCGGGAACAACGGTAAGCAGGGACTAAACATGCTCTACGGAAATCTGGGGAAATGGGAAATACACGACTATATTAACTGGGTCAAAAAATTGAGGGAAAACCCCGCCGTGGATACCAACAGGATCTTTATTTCGGGTGGTAGTTATGGTGGTTATCTCACCGCAATGGCATTGACCTTAGGTGCAACGTATTTTAACTATGGTATCGCCGACTATGCCGTAACCGATTGGCGGCTCTACGATAGTCATTATACCGAACGCTATATGGGGCTACCCAAAGACAACCCGACCGGGTATGCTTATGGGGCTGTCCTGACGCATATCAATCAATATCAGCAGCAAAAAAATAATATGCTGATGCTTAGCCATGGCTTAATGGATGATAATGTCCATGTTCAGAATACCTACCAACTCGTGGATCTATTGCAACGTAAAAACAAAAGATTCGAACTGATGATATACCCCACCGAACGACATGGCTGGAAGGGGCCAAAGATCCCATTTACCGTGGACCAAAGAAAACAGTTTACTTATAAATACCTGTATAACAAATAATTGAATACACCTAATTAAACGATCATGAAATTACTAGTAACCTCCATATTATTGTTTCTTGTACAATTGACGATAGGACAAGGTCTGGTGCGAATCAAAGGAAGCTTAAAAAATCTGGACAACCACGCTATCAATATCCATTACACGGAGAGCGGAAAAAATAAGAAAATTCAGGTTGCCAGCAGCAACGGCACATTTGAAGCCTCAGTTCCTATCGATTATGCACAGGAAATCAATATCTATCCCGCGAAATATTTCGCCAATGCTATACAATTAAAGCAAAGCAAGAGATATCTGGTCGCTCCGCCGATCTTTTTATTTGTCGCACCTGGCGACGAAATCATACTGACCGGGGACGCCATGAAAATGTGGGCGGCAGATGTACGTGGCGGAATGTTCAATAAGGAGCTGGCTGCATTTAACAAAAAAATCATACCGATCAGCGGTGAAATTTTTGCCGCTGCCGCGCAGCGTCAAATAGCTAAGAATGACGACAATAAAGCCGAGGTAAGCAAAAAAAGTGAGGAACTAAGTAAGCTCGCTGGACAAAAGAACGCGATCTTAAAAGACTATATTGTCAACCACACTGATCTTTTCTCGCTCTATCTCTTTTCGCAACGTATGGGTGGGCTGCAGCCAAAGGAGATCAGCGACTTATTCGAACGCTATCCGGAAGATTTGAAAAGTACAGTCTATGGTCAAAAGATTCGTGATTTTATGACGGCAGAAGCCAAATCCAGTATTCAGAGTCCCATGATAGATTTTAAGGGCAAAACTTTGGCTGGAAAGGATTTTGACAGCAAAGAACTTCGTGGCAAATATGTATTACTCGATTTCTGGGGCAGCTGGTGCCAACCCTGCCGCAAAAGCCATCCACATCTATTGGCACTGTACAATCAGTACAAGCCGAAAGGATTTGAGATTGTCGGTATAGCAAAAGAACGCGGTGCAGACCCAATCAGCTCGTGGGAAAAAGCTGTCAAAGAAGATAATATTCAATGGATACATCTTTTACACAACCAATTGCAGGAACAAAGAGATTTAATAAAGGAATATAGCATCACGGCATTCCCAACAAAAATATTGATAGATCCCAATGGTACCATTATCTGGAAGGGGGTCGGAGATCAAGGTGACGATCTGGATAAGCAATTGGCGAAGATCTTTTAAAAAAAATAAATCATATGTTTATCAGCTTAGCTCATTAAACCTGTGCTATAAGCCAATGACAACAGCCCCTAAAAACCGTTATAGGGGCTGTTAACCATTTTTACCGGTTCCGGTTCCCCCGGAGAATAAGAATTCAGTTCCATCGGTTTATAAACGAACACCTATAAGTTTTACAACTATAGCTTGAAGTACAGGGGAAGGTACTGCTTCAAAATAACTGAGTACTGAGCAGTTGGAAACACATATATCATCAAGCTTTTGAACAATATATTCTCTGGAGAGAGACGAGAATACACCATTCTATGAGGTTTAAAGTCAAAAAATGAGCTGTTAAAATAGAAATCTCATTTTGCTTTAATTTTATCTCTATGCTTTAGACCAAATTTAATTAAAGCATTGGCAACTTCCTCCGTTTCTTTAGCATAGGCGGTAAGCGCATAAGAAACGGTCACAGGTTTGGTGTTATTAACTGTTCTGCTAATCAGTAAATTATCTTCTAGTCCCTGAAGTTCGTTGGATAGAACTTTTGGGGATATTCCCTGAGCCATCTCTTGCAGATCTTTAAACCGCATTGTGCCGTGTTTCTGCAAATTGTGCAGGATACAAAATTTCCATTTACCACTGAGCAATTCAATGCCATCTTTTAATGCCAATATCGTTTCTTTATCAATATTTTTATTGCTCATCAGATAGTTACTTTCCTAAAGGTAATGAATAGTAAATATATATTGAATATCCAATAGTTTTGTTGAACAGAAATTTAAGGAAAATCATTATGAAAGTAACAGTAATCGCAAATATTTCAGCTAATGGAAGAATTTTGATATCCGATAACCCGCATCATAAACTACCACCGGAAGCAATGGAATTTTACGTACAATTTGTAAGGCAGGTTGGAAATGTAGTAATAGGATTGAAAACATTCGAAAATTTTCTAAATTTTCCAGATCAAGTAAAAGAACATTTTAATGGAATAGAAATCATCATATTGGCCGATAAATCTTATACGGCTGATGGCTACAAGACTGTAGCAAGTCCTGAAGAGGCAATTGCATATATGTCTGCAAAAGGGGTACGGGAAATAGCCATCGGAGGCGGAGCAGGTACTTTCAACGCTTTTTTGGACAAGGATTTGATTACAGATATCTATTTTAACGTTAGCCCTATAATCACTGGTGCTGGAGCAATTTTAGCAAACAATGAGGAGTTAAGTTCAACGTTCAAGTACAAAGCACAGACGCTTAAAAACGGTTTTCTTCAATTGCATCTAACTAAAGAATACTAAATAACGACAGACCAAAAATGTCTTTCAAAAATAGTTGAATGACGGAAACAAATCCGCTAAAATTATTTCTTTCGGATCTATATCTTTCAATTGGCGACTGTATCCACACGACGATAAGTATATGCATCATGGTTAAGGGCGCCGGCGAGCGGAAAGAGAATAAGGAAACCGGCTGCTGTCGACTCACTGGGCACGACTAAATCACCATGTTTATCTAGTGCAAAGCAAATAGTTTTGGTAAAGAATCTATTGACTAATAGATAGATGTCAAGGTCGGTATTTCTGAAAGAAACAAAGTTTTGCGGTTCGGGCTTTACTTTCCTCGTTCTTTCACGCACGACATTTCCTAAGGTATCAATTAGTTTGAAATGGATTTTATTTTTTTTGGTGAGCTCCAATGAAGTTTTGTAAAGATAGTGCAGACTATCAGTTTTATAGTAATTTGGTTCGATATAGTTCCATAAACAATATTCATTATAGGCTGCACTCTTCTGCTGACTGCCATGATTATGGCCTATTATCTTCTGGGGATAATTATCAAAGATGTATCTCACCTTCAATTCTACCTTCGAAACGCTATGTGCCGCAGTATTTTGTGCTAAATACTTGGGCGATATGGAAGTGCAAGAGATGCATGAAAAAATAAATACCAGCGAAAATAGTGCAATGGCTATAGCGCGCATATTGTGATGTTTTTTGATTTCTTTCATAAGCTCTTATTTTGCGGAAATAAATTGTTGGACACTCCTTCATCAATTGGATATGCTGTTAAAACTCCTGATAACTTATGTCTATTTATCCATATAACTAAACTTTAAGTTGTTTCTAGACATTAGGTAAGCCCCTCAATAAATTCTGAAAGGTTCTATTTTTAAAAATAGCTTCTTCATTTGACATTCCAATAAATGGTATTTCACAAATATCACTTGTGCGGACGGTAATGCATATTATTCCTTTTTTTTCATTGTCGTAAAAATAAACAGCAATTTGTCGAGATCTATAGTTGATTTTGCATTACCAAAAATGTGAATCAATTCATTCCACCCCTCGCCGCTTTTACTATACATTATGCTTTGAATTGAATAGTCTCCATTACAGTTATAAATGGTCCAGCTTACATCTTGATCAAATATTTCATTTTTCAGATGCTCGGTTTTGCAACTTTTGCTTTTAGCTGGAAATTGGCTAGGATGATTACCGAAATATAGGCCACCCGAAAATTCAGTATGATTTGTAGTGTCAGCAGGATTAAAATAGTAAACGGAAAAATCTTCTCCATTGGTTTCACCTATAGCATAATCTGTGGGTAAAGAAATAGAATACTTACTTTTCCCTAATTGCTTTTCTTCCAATGATTTTATAAAAGTGGTATCTGCCGAGCTATATACAGATTTATGATCATTATTTTGTCCGCAGCTGTTCAGTGTTAATGTTGTCAGCAGGACAATCATTGTCAATTGTATCTTCATATCTTGGTTATCTTTTTAAGGGTTGGTAGCTCTATATTTTATACTTCATAACCGCTAGATAAGTCCAGTAATTTCATTCAAACGCATTTGTTATTTATTTGCATATTTGATATTATCAATAACAAACTCTTTTAATTCCGTTAAAACCGAAAGTCTGTTGGCCATTTCCGTATTGTTAAACCGAAAATAACCAATTTCAAATGTTTTAAGTTTTGATAGTTTTTCAATTCCTGATAAATCTTCAAGGTCCACTTTTTTGTTGCTCTCTGTTGTTGATGCAAAGAGGGATAAGTGTTCAAGGTTTTCGAACTTATCAATTCCATTCAAGCTTTTAAGGTTTGAAGTATAAGTTAATGAAAGGTTTTTAATTCTGGATTTTGAAGCGTTTGGCAAGAAATTGAAGTCTGATACTTTGTTTAGACTTAAAAGACAAAGCGTAGTCAAATTCATTAGTTCATCTAAGCGGTTAAATGAAAAGTCAGCTTTTTTGACATGTGAAATTAATAAATGTGTCAAATTTGGAAACAATGAAATTAAATCCAAATCATTTTGTTTGATGTTCCAAATATGTAAGTGGCTAACATCTATTAAATTATTCTTATACTTTTTCAATATCTCAAGATTTTTACGGTCAATCTTATAGTTATTGATGGTGATAATTTTCAGGTTGTCATAAAACCGGATATTTTCCAATGTTTGAGTCGATGGTAAAATATACAGAATTTCAGATCTGAAATCAGTTCCGCAGACTGTTTTTGAATAATCAGAATCATCTGGTTGAACAAAATTTTCATTCTTTTGTTGGAATAGAAAACTCTGGAAATCTTGTATATTTTTTATCTCATTTAATTTCATAGGTGCTGGTTCGTGTTATGTTTATCCAATAATTGGATCAATCGAAGGTCTTTCAAAGTTTAATGCTGTCAAAATTTTTATTGCTTTTTCCTTATCTTCAATTAAAGCCTTCTCATACTCAAATACAAGTCCGGTGGTCAATAATCTCTGGTCACCTGTAAGTCCATCAAAACTTATACATTTCGCTGGTATTTCATAATCTACCCACTGTCCTTTAATGAATTGTTGTAATTGTCCGAACACAGGATTTCCATCTTCTCTGCCTTTTATCTTTGTTGGAATAATAAAGTCCTGTTGACAATTTTTAGGTTGATCTTCAATTATTATCCAGTCCTCTCGATTAACACCATATTCTTCAAAGCAGCATTCCATTGCATCTTCCATAGTGTAAGAGAAATGATCCCAATCTGCAGAACTATCCTGTAAGCTGTAATAACCAAAAAGATAAACTCCGCCTTCTGCCTGACAAAGCATAAGTTTTTTTGTTTTCTCGTCTATGTTTTGAAATACTACTTTTCTCATTACATTTTAAAGGTGATAAAAATTGATGTTTTAATATAATAACCTAGCTATAATATTTTGTATGGTCTCCAATTTAGGAAGATCCTTTTCAGTCAATCCGATATAAGAAGATGTCAATACTAATTTAGCACTTCTACTCCACTCGTTTGCGATTTAATAATAAAAAATATTTGCCATAGATGGATAGTCCGGCCTAATTTTGTAAATTCAATGCATAAGCCATAGCATGAAACAGTTCATAAAACTATCCCACATTTCTGCCCTTACTATCCTCATTGTCGGCTGCAAAGATCCATCGCGCACAAAGACAATGGATTTTGATCTATTTACGCTTGAAGTTCCTTATAAGTGGCAGCAGGTCAAACAAGATGGTATAGACAGTTATGTTGGCGCAATTGCTGTAGACAACGCGGATACCCTTTACTTTGATCTGGGCATGTATTCAAATAGTTTGACAGAACCAAATATTCAGGTAATTACAAGGCAAATGATGGAGGAAAATAACTTGGACTCCTCCGATTTCATTGTTGTTAAAGATATCATGTCGATGAATATTGATGCAGATCTGTACAGAAAACAAAATGTATCCTGGGATACCATTGATAACAGAAGAGCGAAAATCGTATTTCCGAGAATATCCAGAAAAGGAATCACCGGAGTGTATATCGGCAGCCTATGGGGAGACTCTTCAAAAGTCCGGTTTAATCTCCATGGAACAGATCTAAAAACGCAAACAGAAGAGGATCTTCTCAAAGCGATAAAAACATTGAGATTCCATAAACGTAATATAGATAATGAAGAGAATTAACGCTCCCCTATTTGTACACCTCAGTTTTATGGTTTTGACATTTTATGCATTATTAACAGACGGTGATTGGCTGAGGTATTTTACGGGGAGTTTAAATTTTAACCTGATTATTTTTGGATTGCAAGTTGCAGGACTTATTTATGCAGGATACCTACAGGCGCAAAGAAATAGAAAGATATTCTCCATATTCTGGCCAGCATGGATTGGGTTGATCATACTTATATTGTGTGTACTCATCACGGGAAATTATCAGTTTAATACCAATATAAATATCACGATTTTATGGCTGATTCCTGAGGCCTATTACATAACATAGGATGTTTTGATAGCTCATCTCATCAAGGAAATCCCGCTCCCATTGAATATAAATTGGCAATTTCAAGCGAAATGCAGCTATGTTATTCTCTCTGCCATATTTCCCTTGATTGGATATACTAGCTTTAAATTGAAAAAAGTACTTTCAACACGTAAATAGGAATCTATGGAAGATAATTGCGATAAATATGGCCTTTCAAGGGTTATGGGACCAAAATTAAGGGAACTAGTACAAAGCCAGCTTGCTAACGAATTAAATAATTTGTTGGGTATGAGTTTTAAATTTGATTTTGACTGGTCAGAATCCTGTATAGAAGGGCATGATGGAATGTTTCTGGATGGTAGCCTGGAGAATTACTCGGGTATCATATTGATCAACAAACAAGCATCAATTAAAGCCGATGGTTGGATGGACTTTATTCAGGAAGGAGATTTCTTCCTCGCTTATTGGGATCAAATAACTGTTTGGCAAAATGATAGGGAACTATTCTCAAAAGATTTTGGAATCTCTAGCTTCTCCTTTGCATTAGTTCCTGAGGAATTGCGCTGGCATCTGAAAGGGGTCAGAAAACATTAAAGAAATGGAAAATTTAAACGAAAAAGTTTGGTATGCTTGTTATGGCTCCAACCTGCTACAAGAGAGGTTTCTTTGCTATATACAAGGCGGCCAGCCCGCCGGTGCACACACATTCTATAGTGGATGTGAGGATAAGACGCCGCCGATCGACAGTGAAGAAATGTCTATTTCTGCAGAACTATATTTCGCAAAGGTCTCGAGAAATTGGAACGGAGGTATTGCCTTTATCAGAACTACATTTACTCCTACTGCATCTACTTATGGACGAATATATTTGATAACAAAAGGCCAATTGATAGATATTGTTAGACAGGAGACGAATACAAGTGCCAGCTTGGAAATTGAATTTGAAAAGGCAATTAAAAATGGCTCTTATATCTTTAAACAGCCATCTTGGTATGGTAACCTATTGTACTTGGGTGAGCATAACGGCTTCCCTATTTTTACGATAACAAATGAACAAGATTCACAATCCTCGACTAAACCCAGCAATGCCTATTTAAAAACAATTATTGATGGACTTCGGGAAACACATTGGCTCGACAATCATGCCATCTTTGATTATCTAAAAACCAAACACGGTATTATAGAAAATTATTCTGAAGAGGAACTCAGGTCAATTATCGGTGAAAAGAAGGACTAATTTATTTAAATTAGAGGCTAAATACTTAGAAAACTTTATTGAGCTAAAATGAAATCAACAGAAGTATATCGAATAATCAATAAAATTATCTTTCCCGAATTAAAAAGTTTAGGGTTTAAAAAAACTAAAAGCGGAATGCTGGAATTTTTCAAAGCATTAAAGGAACATTATCTTGTATGCTGGTTTCAATGCTCCCAAGAAGGTTTTGACGCTTATGCTGGTTCTAAATTTGTCTTTGAGGTACAGATTAGCAAGACCAATGACATCGGTTCTCCTTCTATTTTCAGGGAAAGAATCCCATTCTTTTTAACAGTGGACGATCTAGCCAGAGTAACCGAGCTCGAAAATAAAGTTAAAGACAAACTGCGTTTGCCACCTAACACTCATGATATTTTTGGTATGGATGAAAACATACAGCGTTGGTACAAGAAAAAATTTGAGAAAGTTGATAACACCTATACAAATTCTAGTGATATCTGGTTTGTATATTTTGACGAAACAGATATCAACAATTGGATTGAATTCTTACAACCTATCATAAGAAAGGTCATATTCGATTTTGAACAATCAGATTACTAAATGGAAAGTTTTTAATATCCTATCTAAAAGAATAGTTTTCCAACATGTATAATGCCAACAGTTCATTTCAGCAGAAAGAAGCCATCTACATCGATGGAAAGGATAAGACCAACGATGTCCAGTCCTATTCTTTCATAGGCGAGAAATGTATTGTGACATTCAAAAGCAGTAATAAAAAATATACCTACAACAGAGATAAAGTTCAGATTATCAAATCTACTTTGCAGGGCAAAAAAGCACTGACCACATTCAACTATCTAAAAGCGATTGCCGATGCTGTAGGGCTTAAGTCTGAAGATGGAAAAAACATTCTTGAAGATAGCTATAATAGAATATCATTTATCCCAGAGTATGCTATCTTATCCAACTATCTGAATGAAATACAACCCAAAAATTGTGATCTCCTCGCTCCTGTTGAAATCTTTCCTTTTGGATTCAACCTCAGTCAAAAAGAGGCTGTAAATAATGCCTTTGCCAACCCACTGAGTATTATCGAGGGCCCTCCGGGTACAGGTAAAACACAGACGATCCTCAATATAATCGCCAATGCTGTCATGCATGGTCAAAGTGTAGCTGTGGTGTCAAGCAATAACTCGGCAACGAAAAATGTGTATGAAAAATTTCATAAGAATGGTCTCTCCTTTATCGCTGCTTTGCTGGGAAGCAACCAGAATAAAAGGGAATTTATAGAATCGCAATCGGACATTCCTGACCTATCCAGGTTTCAGTTAACGGAGAAGCAACTGACTCAGTTACAACAGCAGAATAACGCGCTCCTGCTACAACTCACCGAAGAACTAGCACAGAAGAACGAGCTGGCCAGGCTGAAACTCCTTATTGAAAACATAAGAACGGAACAGCAGCATTTTCTGAATACTGTGAAATCAATAGCAGAATTTAAACTGAATAGTAACCTCTCATCAGATCGGCTACTGGCACTCTGGAATTCCGTCACCGATCAGGAACATACTGGCAAACAGTTTAACTGGTGGAAGAAACTAATCTATCGTTTCAGGTACCGTATCAAAGATAAGGGCTTTTATACCCTATCGCATTGGGACATGATCAGGATCGCTCAATCGGCTTATTACCGAACCAAGATTGCGGAACTGGCATCTCGTATCGGGTCATTGGAAAAGGCTTTACATAACTTCTCCTTCGATGCAAAGATGCGCGAGTATACGGAAATCGCGATGCGGCTTTTTAAAAATGTACTTTACAACAGGTATCAACACAAGGATCGTCCGATATATCAGGAGGCTGATCTGCGTGGTAAGTCCGTCAGTTTCATCGAAGACTATCCTGTCATCATGAGTACCACCTATTCGCTGCGAAGGTGCCTGGCTGAGCATACGGTCTATGACTATGTAATCATTGATGAGTCTTCGCAGGTGGATCTGGCAACGGGTGCATTGGCCCTATCATGCGCAAAACGTGCCGTTATTGTCGGTGATCTCAAACAGCTGCCGAATGTAGTGGATGCGACAATGGCCCAAAAGACAGATGCGATCTTTCATGCATTCAAGCTGTCTGAACCTTATCATTATGCGAAAAACAGTTTACTAGCATCCATCACACAGTTATTCCCTGATGTCCATAAAACACTGCTGAAAGAACATTACCGTTGCCATCCAAAGATCATTGAATTCTGTAACCGTAAATTCTACAATGATCAGCTCATTATCCTATCTGAGCCAACATCAGAGCGCGAACCGCTACTGGTCTATCGTACAGTGGCCGGTAACCATGCGCGGGCACGGATGAATCAGCGGCAGATCGATGTTATCCTACAGGAGATCATTCCACAACAGCAGCTTGCTTCGGTTGATCTGGGTATTGTGACGCCCTATCGTAATCAGACAAATGCCATGCAGGGTACATTTGCGGGTACGGAGATTATAGCTGACACGGTTGATAAATTTCAGGGTAGAGAAAATGATGTGATTATCCTCTCAACGGTCGACAATGAAATCTCCGAATTTACAGATAACTCCAACCGACTAAATGTGGCAATTTCACGGGCCAAAGATCAGCTGATCTTATTGGTGCATGGCAATGACTCCGAAAACGAAAGTAATATCACCGACCTGATCCGCTATATCGAATACAACAACTTCACGATCATACAGAGTAAGCTGCACTCTATATTTGATTATCTGTATAAAGGCTATGAGGAAAAGCGTCGCAGGATCTTGTTGCAGAAGCGTATCAAATCGGTATTTGACAGTGAAAACCTGATGTATACGCTGGTGCGTTCTGTATTATCTGATGACAGGTTTTCAAAATACGATGTGCTCCTCCATTTTCCAGTACGAAGCCTGATTGACGACTACTTACTCTTGACGCCTGCTGAAGCAAAATATGCAGGCCATCACATGACGCACCTGGACTTTTTGATCTACAATAAACTTGGCAAGAACGCGGTCCTGGCGATCGAAGTGGATGGTTATGCTTATCACGCCGTCGAAGGAAAACAATCGGAACGCGACGCGATGAAAGATGCCATTCTGAAAAAATATGGCCTTCCCCTACTCCGCTTTTCGACCACAGGAAGCGGTGAACGGGAAAGGTTGGTGAGGAAGTTGGAGGAGATTATGAAATAGAAAGGGATTCTTAATATTCATTTGTTCCGAATTGAATGGTCATCAGTTTTCGAAACTTGATAATCAACAGTACCAAAATCTCCAATTATGGGAAGACCATTACCTACGATACTTGCTTAAATCGATGGTTCCCTTTGTCGATTTCCCATTGCAATAGAGTTGTCTTACCTCCACAGAATTAACGAGTTCGCCAGTATATGTAATTGTCCCAAAATTTCGTATAGCTTAAAACCACACACGGTATTACGATTCACTTTCATAAACAAATCTTCGTATATAGTTTTCCAGATCAGTAAGTTCAAAAGGCTTTGGTAAAAAGCCGTCGGCTCCACATTCAATTGAAATGTTCCTTCCGTCGATATGACCTGACATCATAATCACGGGCAGCTTATCATATTTAAATGAACTCCTGAGATCACGCAGTATAAGGTCACCATTCCGTGCACCCATATGAATGTCCAAAAAGAGTATATCAGCATGTATATTATCCAACACTTCCATCAGAACCAAACTGTTTACAACGGTTATAACAATCGTGTCCTGATTCTCTAACACCAAGGAAAATACATTTAGTATTTCTTTATCATCATCACACACCACAATTTTCTTTTTCATCTTGATTTTTTCTATTATTATAGATCAGAGATAACTTGTCAAAGATCATCATTTATAAAAAATGGATCTTACAGACGTAAGATCCATCCATTTTTTGTCTTTCTGTCGGAGCTGCACAGAACTTTGCTCTCCTCTCAGGCTCTTTTAATCTCTTTTATTTAGCTTGCGTATTGAGGTTAGTATCCGCCAAAGCAGTTAAATCTGTATCACATTTTTTTTCTTCTGCAAGAGTTTCAAGCAGCAGGTCCAGTGCCTCGTTGTATTTCAACACCTTAGCAAATGCTGCGAGTGTGCCATAAGTAGCAATTTCGTAGTGCTCAACTTTTTGGGCAGCGGCGATAATACCTGCATCTCTAACAGTTCCTTCTTCGGTTTCCTCGATAATGTGTTCGCCCTCTTCGATCAGTCCGGCCATCGCTGCACATCGCTCTGCTTTGGGCTTTAACTCTAAACTCTCAAAACACTGTTCTAAGCGTTTCACATGATTTTCAGTCTCCGAAAGGTGTTTGGAAATTGCCTTTTTTAGCTTATTGGCGGTAGCATTTTTTTCCATTTTGGGCAATGCTTTTGTCAATGCCTTTTCTGCCCAATAAATGTCTTTGAGCCCATCTTCAAAAAGCTCGGCCAAATCTTTTGCGGCATCCGATGCTACGCGTTTTTTTGTATTGTCTGTGGATTGCTTGGTCATCGTTCCATTTTCAGACTTTTCACTTGTGTTACTTTTAGTTGTTGTTGCCATGTTTAGTAAGTTTACTGCTCTAAAGCTTTTTGAAATTGAACATCCTTCGAACAGTTTTGGTTCTACTAACAGAGAGATTGCTTGTACTTCACGTGTATATTCCGACGAAGGCGTATTAAAACATCTTTTTTGCATTGAACTCTAATTCTCCTTAAATAGAAGTATAAAGCATCTGCAATTAGGATTCACCTCCCTATCACCCGCGAAAAGCTTAGAAAAACTGATAAAATTTTGCTTATATTTATACAAAAGATTCGCTAACAAGATTCCGACAGAAAATCCAGCATTATTATCCACACAATTTGTATTTAGCTAATTAGCCGGTACAAAGCCATATATTTTTAGTCTTAAATGTGATTTCGTTTTACCAGATAGCAATAGTTATGAAAGAAAATAATGATTCAATCTCCCATCTGCTTATGCGGATCGAAGATATCCCTGCAGTAAAGAATATATTGAACACAATATGTTTGTATACAGGCATGGATCTAGGGTTGGTGACCTCTCACAATGGCCATCAATGGATAGCCTGTGCTGTACGTGATTCGCTGGGGGTCGGGGTATCTGTTGGCCAGCAGCTGGAATTACATTATACGTTAGGAGATGAAGCACATGGTAAACACGCGCCTATCATTATTCCGGATATCGACTATTGTGAAAATGAAGATTGGAAACGAAAATTGTATGCAAAAGGTTTTAAAAGTTATATCGCATTCCCTATAGTCGACAAGGACGGATTGTTCTTTGGAACGCTCTGTACGATAGATTATAAACCAGTAACTATCGATACTGAGCGGATAGCACCACTATTCGAACTTCTATCTGAACTGATAAGTTTCCATTTGGGTTCAATCGCCAAGATTAAAAATACAGAAGCACTGCTGGGTGAGGAATTGGAATACTCTGAACGCAGGGATACCCTATTATCAGTTTTGGGGCACGATCTGAAAAATCCATTGAGTGCTGTCATTACCTTGTCGCAGTATCTCGCCGACAAACTCGAAAATGCGAAACATAAACAGACGGCCAAGCTTATATACGATTCTTCGTACAGAATGAAAGGTTTAATCGATAACATCCTAGACTTTGCACGCAGTAAGCTAGGTACGGGTATTCATCTGAACAAAAATGTGGTCCAATTAGATCAGGTGATCCTACAGGCTCTGCGTGAGATCCAAACAAGTTCGCTCGAAAGAAAGGTATTTACACATCTTGGTGCAAAACTTACGGTCAAATGTGATCATGAACGTATGGCACAGGTGTTTTCAAATCTTATAGGAAATTCATTTCGCCATGGATCTGCAGAAAATACAATCGTTATAAACTCTTCCATTGAAAGTGGGAAATTTATCTTCCAGATAGAAAATGATGGAAATAAGATAGCAGATTCTATATTAAATAATCTATTTAAACCTTTTGTTGGAAGAAAAAATCAGAATGAAGGTGGATTGGGGTTGGGCCTTTACATCTCCAAACAGATAATCACAGCACATAAAGGTGATATCCATGTCAAATGCTTTGATGAAAAAGTGGTATTTAGCCTTTGGATCCCAATAGAATAAATGCTCTGATCATGATTAATCTATTATTTCGGGGATATTAAAAAAGGCGTTAACGCAACTAATGTACGTAAGGCATAATTAAGTAGAATAGTCAATTTTGGAAGATGGCTACGCTGTCTTCCAAGAGCATAACAGGAAACTGTTATGCTTTTTTGTGGAATACATTCTCTACAATTGTTTAGTATATAGGGACGTTAATCAAATTCAGCTTTGCAAATTAAAAAAGCGAGCAAAAGCCTGGTCTAATAATCCAGACTTTGTACCCGCTTCAAATTAATCTACCTTTGTGCAAGTGCAAAAAATAAGCTACCGTTTCAATCGCCTATTTCTTTTTTTTACGGAAGACATTATCCGTTACGTCTTTAGAGACAACATCTTTTTCCTTTTGATAAGAAGATTGTGCTTTCTCTTTGGTGCTTTTTTCCTTTTTAATGTCTTTACTCATGATGTATGGATTTTATAAAGTGATGGTCTTTTTACTTTCAATAGCTATGATTGATCGGAAGGAATAATATTAAGCTGAATCGTATTTACTCTTTGAAGTACGCAAGCTGCTAGTTGTTGAACTGAAAATTTCCGAAAGGTATATCGTGGAGAATTTAAAGATAAAACAAGTGTATTTATCATATTGGATCTACTGAATGGGTTAAGATGAATAGCAGATCGCAGTAATAAATGTACGCATAATAATTGACAATCAGGCATCAAGTTTTTAAAATAAACTAACGCACAGGTTCATTCATGTAATCCTCCATCTTAAGCCGGGCCATTAAATAACTTATAGTGGATTCTGCGCCTTGATTGATGTTGATCGTGTGCTCTTCCAGACCGTCAAAACATCCACCGGTAACAGGATTATAAACAATCTGCCGAATATGATTCCGTCCCAGAAACCATTCAAATACGATTCGTATATTTCTCTTATACTGCTCATCTCTTGTGAACTTATAAAACCTATCTAGCGCAATAATAGTATAGGCAACATCAATGGGCTGCTCCCCACCTTTAGCCTTGGTTGTCGGTTGGCCACGGTGTGCCCACCCTTTGTTGGAAATCACGTGAATCTCATCGTCAACAATAATCTTGCTCAATAAGAAATCAAAGGATTGATAAGCGATGTCGCTATATCTGCTATCTCCAGTAGCCTCATAAGCGATCAATATGGCTTCGGGAATTACACTATTGCCATAGGTCATATATGATTCATACCATTGCCAATCTGCGGTGCTCTCATGTTCAAACATGGCTGCCAACCGATCTGCAAGTACTTGGATTATAGCTTTATAATTTTTGCCCGTCATAAAACTCAGACCTTTAATCGTGAAGGCCATCGATCTTGTCGAAAAATACACTAAAGCATGTTTGGAGGCTCGCTCCATAAGTTCTATTGCAAGCTTAACTATTCTTTCCGGCAAAAGATTGGCCATGCCCACCACTTCGCCCAGGGCCCAGACTGCTCGACCGTTGGCATCCTCAAGATTCTCTACTTGGTTTTGTGTTGTAAAATTTCCGTATCTGTCTATATAATTTAGAAAAGTGTCATCTTCTTGCATACAATAAGCTATAAAATCTAAATATTTCTGGATCAGACTAAGGTCTTCATAGGATCCATACAATTTATAGTGATGTAACATAGCTACAAGCGCTCTTGCATTGTCATCCAAAGCATAACCGCTTGAAAGGTCCGGCGTGGAAATATCAGCAAATTGAACAAAGCCGCGCTCCTCTGACATCCGAAAGATATGGTCCAGATTGATCGGTGGAATGGAGTAGATCATTTTCCCTTTCTTATCTATAAGAAGCTCAAAAAGATATACATGAGCTATAGCAACGTTTTGCCAGGAAGTCTTGACCATCTTCTCAAGGTTAACATGATGAATCTTGCTTAATTGAAGTTCATCATCCAAAATATGATTGACAGCAGCTGCGAGCTGATCAGAAGCTTGAAAATCTATTATGGTGCCCATATCTTCCTTTAAAACCTCCTTCACATGAGGGATTGGCGTAGAGATGATGGGGCATCCGGAGCTCAGCGCATAAGAAAACGTACCGCTAACGGCCTGTAGCGGATCTTTTGACGTAAAAAGGTACACGTCGGTTATAGATAGATAGGCTAATAAGTCTTCAGTGGAAAGAAATTCGTTAATAAAACGCACATGAGCTGAAATACCGAATTCATCAACTATTGCCTCAAGCTCGTTTCTATACGACTCTCCTTCACTTCGCAGCAGGTTGGGGTGTGTCATTCCTAAAACAAGGAATATCACATTTGGGTTTTGTTCGATAATAGATGGAAGTGCATAAAGTGTGGTTTCTATACTCTTGCTGGGCCCCAGCAAACCAAATGTACTGAGGACTTTCTTGCCCACTAGGTTAAAATACTCAAGAATGGCATGTTTATCCTTAGCTGGGGCTAAATGGGTGCCGTGCGCAATTACAGTTATTTTACTGGTAGGAATTTTGTAATTATGAATAAGGATATCGGCAGATCCCTGGGTCATCACAATGATTTGCGAGCAATGATAAGCAATGGCAGATACATGTTCGAGCATAGTGCGATCAGGTGCTGGCAACACTGTATGGAAAGTGACTACAGTAGCAAGTTGTGCTGCATTGAGATCCGAAAGAAAAGATATGAATTTAGCCTCCTGACCAAGGAAGAGACCAAACTCATGTTCGACACAAATTAATTTAATATCCAGATCACACAGGATATTTTGAAGGATATTATCGAATGAAAGCGGATTTAAAATATCTAGCTTCCCCAATGGGCCATCATCTTGCGATGTATTATTATCTACAATCGGTATGGGAATTAGCCGGTACGACTCTTCAAATTTACTCGCGATAGCATTTATCAGATCTGTTGTATAGGTTGCAATACCGCAGACGCGTGGAGGAAAAGTGGAAAGGAACGCAACTCCTTTTTTTGTTTTTGAAATCATGTTGGATTTTTTAAGTGAAGTCCTTGCATACGATCTTCTTGTATCTTTGACAAGGTGCTACACGTAGGGAGGTTTATAAATCTACAAAAATAAAATGAGAGAAATGCTAACTGGAATGTTATATCTGAAAAACTATTAATGATATGTTAAACTTTGAATATCAACACTTTTTTATCCGTATTTGTCAAATTGCCTTCTAACGAAGCGTTATAAAAAATAGCAACGGCTTGCTCATCTCTTAAGTAAAAACTGTAAGGCTAAGGTATTGGTTTGGAAGCGAGATTGGGTACAGGAAACCGTAGTCGATTTACTTAACCGCTTTAATAAGCCAATAAAGTAAACAAAAAGGCCTCCAACAGAAAACTTTTTTTAAAAACCAAACAGGATTCAATATTGTATTAATAGTACTTTTCAAAATAGGTTGTAATTAGGAACCTTGAGATCCTCCCAGACTCAAGGTTTTTTTATTCTTTTTATATTGTTTTTCATCGCATATCGTCCTTTATCCACTTTAATTCCCCACGTTGTATTAGGGCTATATACTTTTGCACGTGATCATCGGTTAATAAGCCATTATCTTCAAGGTGGTAATTGAACTGCTTAGTGAAGGTGTAATATTGCATACTTCCAACATAAGCATTATTGAGATAAATATGCCAAAGGCTGTATTTCTTGGCCCGAACTTCCACTACCTGGCGTTTTCCATGATGATAAAACAACGCAGGCACATCCGTATCAAAGCGAAGTATAAGAGCGTCAATGCACGCTTCCTTGATGTCATCGGCGAGTACACCGAATGCCAATTGCCACTCTCCCTGAGATTTCCTGAAAACATAAAAAGCAAGACCATTTTTGTTGTAAAGATGATAATCTTTCATGCCCATGCTTTTATCATGCACGGTAATTTGAGCGTACATTACCCGATTTCGGCAAAAGATTTCTAGCGGTTTCATTTTACAGCATTACTAATAATATTAGTAATGCTGTATGCGATATAGATTTATAGGGTTTCTTTTTTCAACCATTCACTGTTTACGCTTATTTCCTCATTGGATAAATATTTATTTTTTCGTATAGTAATTCCAGATAGATTTGGTTATGTCGGCAATAATTTTTTCAGTGACCTCTCGTTCTTCGGTGATATCTTTTAAGTAAACAGAAAGAACGATGTGATTTCCATTGGGAAGTTTAAAAATACCTACATCGTTCATCGCTGCTCTTAAATCATTCTCATTTCTATCTGAAATTCCAGTTCTGTGCACTAATTCTGTTCCTTCGGGAAGCCCTGCTTTCATCCAAGTAAGGCCTCTCGAGCATTCTACCATGAGTTGATAGAGGTAATTTGTAGTGTTCTTTTCAAGAACCTGTCCTGCATAAAACTTTTCCAATAATTCGGTGGACGCTAATGGCGTTGTTATATTGTGATATATAGATTCTCCCAAATTCGCATTTCTTGTTCATTGACTTTAATGGTAAAATCCTTTATTCCTTGTTTATGGATAAACTTTTGGACGGGTTCCGGACCTCCCCCCAAGTCTAAAAGAATATCACAACCATTGTTGTCGCTGTGCGAAACGGTATATCGCAATAGTTGGTCCAAAGTTAAATCCATATTTCCGTTCGGAAATTAGTCCCGAATTGGGCTCCAGGTATTTGCGTGCAGATCTTCTTTTTTAATAAAAAATTTCTGTGATAAAGAAAGTTTACCCTGATCAACCAAGTTCAAGGTCGCCAAGGCGGTATGAAATTTAAACACACTCATTAATGGTGCATTTAAATGTCCATTAATACTTAATGTGTCTTTGATTTCAATTCCCTTCATTGAAATACCGACTGTTGCATTCTTTGTTGCAATGATTTGATGAAGTTCTTTACGGAGGCTATTACTTTGTTGTGCAAAAGAGTGAACTGAAAACAAAAAAATGCAGAAAAATAATAAAAGTTTGTTCATCAATAAATCTATTTTAAAAGATTACTATCTTTCACAATTTTTCTCACTTCCTGTACAAAATAGTAAGCAATTTCGAAGTTTTCATTAATTGCAGGCAAAAAATTGGTCCGTGTGCGATAGTCGCCGTGTAAATAATTCCAGCATTCCTAATAGTTCGCCAAACTAATTTACCTCCACTAAGAGGTCTATGTGATTTGCTCATGTACACATACCATTACAAATTCGCAAACAGTTCAGTTAATTTTTATATTATGGCGCCGAGCGCCGAAAACTTTGAAGGTGTTAATCAGAGATGGGAAAATATGCCAAAAAACGAAGGGTTTTAAATGGAATTTTGACACGATCAATTTGTTGACCAGTGATCTTGATTAACATGGGCTGTCCGGATTCGAAAACCAATGACCATTCAATTCAGGAACAGATGAACCATACAGACAAGTAAATTGAGCCGTAGAAGAAAGCAATATGGTTATTAAATCAAGACCTTTGGATAATAAAATTAAATCAATCAAATGTCAAAAATCACTAAAATTCAATTGGGTCAAAACGGCCCCACCGTTTCAAAGCTTGGTCTGGGATGTATGCGGATGTCATCAATATGGGGTGGCCCAACTCCCGATGAAACTGAAGGTATTGCAACCATCCATCAAGCTTTGGACAGCGGGATCAACTTCCTGAATACGGGAGATTTTTATGGTGCAGGCCACAACGAAATGCTTATTGGCAAAGCCATTAAGGGAAGACGGGATGATGCTTTCATCAGTGTAAAATTTGGTGCTATCTTCCACAACGGCCAATGGATCGGTTTGGATCTCCGTCCTGTAGCGATCAAGAATTTTGTCAACTATTCATTGACCCGTCTGGGCATTGAAACTATCGACTTATATCAACCCTGTAGAATGGATGGCAGTGTGCCAATAGAAGACATCATCGGAACGATTGCCGACCTGATAGATCAAGGAAAAGTACGTCATATCGGCGTATCGGAAATAACCGCCGATCAGCTCCGTAAAGCCAACAGCATTTATCCCATCAGTGCACTGGAAATCGGTTATTCTTTGGCTGACCGTCAGATCGAAAATGAGCTGTTGCCTGCGGCTAAAGAATTAGGGATCGGTGTCGTGGCATTTGCCAATACGGCAGAAGGACTGTTAACCGGTAACCTACAAGCGCCAATTCCTGCGGATGACCATCGAAATCACTTTTCCCGTTTTCAGGGCAATAACCTGATCCATAATCTTGAGAAAGTGGAAGTATTAAAAGAAATTGCTCAACGTAAAAATGTCACCCCTACACAACTTGCGATTGCATGGGTAAAAGAACAGGGCGACAATATCATGCCATTGGTGAGTATGAGCCGCAGATCAAGACTACCCGAAAATATTGCTGCGATGGAAATTGTATTTACCCCAGAGGAGATGAATATTTTAAACACTACATTTGCAATAGGTACTATCAAAGGTGGCACTTATTTACAAAGATAAATGGAAAGTCCAGCAGAAATACTTCCCGGCGTGATATTCTATTCTTACCTTTCTTCTCTGAAGAAAGAGAAAGCATGCGTCTGGAACCACCATACCCTAGTATTACAGGTCTCGGGCCAGATGGTTCTGGAAACAGCTGAGCAGCATGTAAACATATCTGCCGGGGAAGTATTGCTCATTCACAAAAATCAGCTGGGAACCTTGACTAAAACCCCCGGGCCAAGTGGTCACTATGAAACTATCGTCATATCACTGCAAGAAGATCTGATGCGTCAGATAGCACTAGAGGAAAAAATGGAAGCTCAGGGTAAATACACTGGCCTTCCGAACATATGCCTCCCCAATAATGCGTTTATCAAAGGTTATTTCCAGTCGGTCATTCCCTATGCGCGAAGCGCTGGTCATGAAATGACTGACGAGATGGGACTTTTAAAGGTGAAAGAGGGAATCAAGTTGATACTGATAGCTGTTCCGGCACTGCGTAACTTTTTGTTTGATTTCGCAGCGCCTTATAAGATGGATCTAGAAAAATTTATGCTGAGCAATTTTCATTTCAATGTCCCTATTGAAAAGTTTGCACAACTCACCGGAAGAAGCCTTTCAGGATATAAAAGAGATTTTCAGAAAACCTTCGGGATGCCGCCACGTAAGTGGTTACAGGATAAAAGGCTGAATGAAGCACGGCATTTAATTGAAAGAAAAAACAAAAAACCATCAGCTATCTATCTCGATCTTGGTTTCGAGACCCTGTCCCATTTTTCTTCCGCCTTTAAGAAGAAATTTGGCAAAGCGCCGACTGTAGGTGGATAGTATTCCCAATCTTTTAATTGAATTATTAACTGCTACTTTTCAATCGGGAAATGTTGATACTTAAGCCCAATATACACTATATATTGCGGGCGAAGTGGTACAAAATGCTGGTTTAGCTTCCCGATGTCCAGCATTTAGTTTCTCTGTTTTATTTTGTTATTTAATTCTTCAAGTTTAGTTTTTGCGATATTATTAGCTGGAGAAAGTGTCAAGATTTTTTCATAACACTTTTTTGCTTTATCCATATATCCCCTGACTGTGTAGGCCTCGGCTAAGCTATCCCATACATTGATTGATTGCGGATAATTTTTCGTATTCAGCTCAAAAATAGAAATTGCTATATCAGGTAGTTGCCTATCATAAAGGGCTACATATCCAATTGTATTTACAAAACTTTGGTCCGGTTTAGTATCAAAGAAAAGTTCCTTTTTTATTTTTGCACTGTAATTTACCAATACACTGGGGTCCTTTGTTACTTCATTTATATCAATAGTATATGGCTCGAAGAGATATCGAAGGCCATAATATGTGGCAGGAATTGTTACTGTTAAGTGCTTTTCGTCTTCAAAATATCTAAAGTCTACCTTCAGATCTGGAGATTTATTCTCTTTCAGTAATTTATAAAATTGATTTCCCCATTGATAATGCCTCTTATCCTCCTGCATATTATTGGCTAATGCAATGTATATCCTAGCTTTTAGGTCGACTCGATTCGCCAATACTTCTTTACTTCTTTTCCCAATATAATTATGATCCCAAAACCAAGAGGGGTCGATGAGTAAGTAATAACTAAACAGCTGCGGTTTTTCTAATAGGCAATGTAAGGCAAATAGTCCACCCAATGAGTGGCCGATAATCATGCTTTGTGGGACGGTTCTGAAAGATTTATTTATTTCCACCATTAATTCATCCTCCATAAAACGCATGAAATCATCCGCTTTTCCGCTACTTTTAAATGCAGAAATATCCTCTCTATCCAAATAATTCAATGAATTTGTAGGAGTAAAATTCTTTGTTCTATCGGTGTTTTCTATTGAAACAATAATGAGTTCAGGGATTTGCAACTTAAGATTTGCATCTGAATGCATCGATTGTGCAATCCCCGACACTTCCAAAAACTTACTCCTATCCCCATCTAAAACATAGGCAACGATGTATTTTTTGTCGACATTGTTTTTATAGGAAGCCGGTAAATAAACAGAATAATTTCTGCTTTCATTAAGTATTTTAGAGTTTATCGTATAGCGCTGTCCAACCACTAAAAAATTGTCAAGTGATTGCGCAAAAGAATTGCTAAGGCTAAAAATAAAGAAACAGATTATTGTGGTTATAGTTCGGCTCGTCAGTCTAATGCTGGAAATCATCCGTATTGTTGCCATTAAAAAGGATTAAATAGATCTTATCATTACAAGTAAGCTTTAAATTTATGGAAAAGTTTTAGATTTATAATATCTCCATGCATGATTTTGGGGAAAGAACGCAGCATTCTGTTTGTTCTAAACCTTATCATATTGAAATTCGTTTTTTTAATTGCATATTAGCCAGCGGAAAATTAGACCATTTGAATTGGTACAACCTATAAAACAAATTGACTATGGAAAGGCCATATAGCGGTATTGCAACCCATTACGAAACTCCAACGGGATATTCCATTATCGTCCCGGCAAAGAAGCATTTACCTATTATCATTATTTTTAGTTTATGGCTGTTTGGTTGGATACAATCAATTATTTTTTTTGCCCCGACACTCGAAAACTTTTACGATACAAACGGAGGTTTAAGCTTTGAGGTTATATTTTTTATAGTTTGGTGGATCCTCTCGACGGCAGCTGGCTTATTCGTAATGAAAACGTTAATGTGGTACCTTATTGGAAAAGAAATCATTACAATAGATCGCGATCAAATAAGTATTTCCAGAAAAAACGATATGCTATTCAGGCATAAGATTTATGATCTACAAGAAGCGAAGAGATTTCATGTTGAGGAAGAACATTTTGAATTTGTTTTTTGGAACCAAGGGAATAGTTTAGGTATTTTTAGAAATAGAGGTACTATTCGATTTGAATATGGTTTTAAAACCATAAAATTTGCAAATGATATGGATCAAGCTGAGGCAAATCACATCCTGGAAAGATTAAGATCATCGGGCTATCTGACCGCTACTAATTTTTGATTAAATTTTATATAGCTATGGACGTATGGGAAATAAAATACAGACCTGCATTAAAAAGTGATCTGAAGTTTCTGCTTGATCTCAGGATACAGACGATGAATCAGCATTTAATTGCAAGCTCCTTACCGGTCTCTGATGAGGCACATTTACAAAGGATTGAATATCAATTTGTACACGCCACAATAATTGAAATAAGTAAATGTACCATAGGTCTATTAAAGGTTCACAGACAAGCAAATAACATAGAACTGATACAAATTCAGGTGGCTCCCTCCTATCAAGGCAAAGGAATCGGTACGAGAATCTTGAATGATTTGATAAAGGAAGCTACTGAATCAGAGAAAACGATCACATTAAGTGTCTTAAAAACCAATCCAGCTAAGGGTCTATATTTAAGCGTGGGTTTCAAGATTGTTGCCGAGACTGATGACTCCTACCTGATGTTGTTTGAAAAAAGAGTGTCTAAACAGTAGATATTGTAAAATGTATAAAGTATCGATAATTATTTGCGTCATTAGTTTTTACCTGTTGAGCATATTTTTCAAATTGGGCAAGTCCATTGCCGTCAATACGATATAAGAAGGTTCTTGACTTTAGCTCTTGTGGCAAATCATTTAAATAGTTAAGTCTTTTTAGAAAAATTCAAATATGCACTGTTGTGCTCATATACACTATAATTAATCAATAGGATTTTTTTTAATCCAAAAATATCGTCTTCTATTGAAATTAACTGAAAAGGCAAAGGAATGGAAAAGAAGCCAAACCAGTCTAATTGGGATATAAATATAATAGCCACTACTTGATCTGACAATTGGAGCTTTTTAAAAATAAACTCACCTATCCTAGAATAGATGAGTTTCAAAATCAAATTGTTTCTTTTGATCTTATCGAATGTATTTGCAAGGCAAATTCTATTTACTGCTTGGATCTAACACCAGAATAATAAATCAAAACTAATGGGCGAGGCTCATATCAACGGGCATATATACATCTTTTTAAGTTTTCCTTCTCAATTTCAAATTCCTCCCTGGTAATCAAACCTGAATCGAGCAAACTCTTAAGTTTATATAATTCATCTGTAAAAGACTAATCACTTGCTTTTAAAAACCCTTGCGTTTGTTTTTTCGCATTGGATAGCAATTCTGTTTCAAATTTAACCTGATCGTCTGATTTAGACACCAGTTTGAATATGAGTCCAATAAACGGCGATAGGAATACGTAAATCCCGACCGTAGTTGGCATACTATCTTTCCATTTCAGCAATAATAGCTGCAATCAGTTTTTCTGCATCATGATATTGGAGAATAGAGGCTGCCTGACCTGCCCAAAACGATTTCAATTCAGGATTCGATTCGGAATTTGCAGGATAAGCTCCCAGTTTACCAACAATTTTTCCTTGTAATGGATAAGGGGCAAAACTATTTTGAAATTCTTTCAACTCCTCTGTCAAGCGATTTTTCACTCCTCGTGACAACCTTCCAGTAAAAACTTTGGTCAATGTTGTATAACGGGCTTCTTTTGAGAATAATTTTTCACGATGTATTTTACTTGCACCAGATTGCCGTGTAGCGAGAAAAGCAGTTCCTATTTGTACCGCATCGGCACCTAATGCCATTGCCGCTTTTACTCCACGGGCATCAGCAATACCGCCAGCGCCTATGACAGGGATTCTTACGGTATCCGCGACTTGCGGAATCAATGAAAACGTTCCTATTAAACTTTCCTCAGGTTTATCCAGAAATGAAACCCGATGCCCACCTGCATCAAATCCTGTGGCTACCACGGCATCTACTCCTGCATGTTCTATAGCGATAGCTTCATCTAACGTAGTAGCAGTTCCTATCGTTATGATTCCTAAGCGCCTACATTTCTCCAAAATTGTTTCAGAGGGTATGCCATAAACAAAACTAAAAACCGCTGGCTTTATCTCAAAAATAGCTTCAATCTGCTCCGCAAACTTAGGACTGCCTGGCAAAGGAAATGTGGGTGGTTCTGCACCGACCTCTTCAAAGTATGGCTCCAAAAGTTTGATAACTTGCTGAAAATCCCTTTCATCAAAATCTCCTGCCGTAGCATCTTGATCATTAACCCATAGATTAATGTTAAATGGTTTTGAGGTCAATTTTCTGATGCCTCTAGAAATAGAAATAAGTTCGGCAGCACCATAAGGCTGCCCACCGTAAGACCCTAATCCTCCCTTATTTGAAACTAGTGCTGTAAGGTCCTCCGAGGATAATTTTCCACCAAAGGGACCTTGAACGATGGGTAAATCTATCTCAAGAAGTTTGGTGAATTTTGTTTTTGTCCACATATGAATAAATTTAGCGTTGCCCAACTAATTTGAACTGTAGTACAAACTCATCGTAAATCAACTTGTCACCTAGATTCGGAATAAACTTTCCGGAACCATACCGAATATTGTACAACGTACGGTCAATTTTGATTTCGCCCAATGCATGCAAGAAATCGCTGAATATTTCTACAGTTGCCGTAAAATGAATGGGCTGTGTAATATTCTTAATGGTCAGATCGCCACTAATGATGTAATGCATATTTTCCTTTCTTCCATTGTTGATTTTCAAAGATGCTGTCTTAAATTGATCGACCGAGAAAAAATCATCGTGGTTTAAATGATCAAAAAACTCCTTGTAAATAGATTTGTCAGAAATATCGGTGATTACAATTGAAGTCATGTCAATATGTATTTCTCCATCGATGATCTCATCGTTTTCAAAACTCAAAAAACCATTTTTGATTTGAATAGTTCCCGTGTGTAAGCCTAGAACTTTCTTCCCTGTCCAGTTGACAGTGCTGCTTTCTGTTTGAATGTTAAATGTTGTCATTGTGCTTGATTTTTAGTTTGACAAGACAAAATTCAGGGTATTCTTTAAAGATAGAAAGGACGTACCTCACAAAAAAAATGTGAGGTAGATCAATTGTTTGGCGAGTTTAAGCGACTCAGTGTTTCTCTTGTTACACCAAGATAAGCAGCTAAAATGTGCTTTGGCAACTTTTGCACCAACGATGGATACTCCTGTACAAACTTTTCATAACGTTGCTTTGCAGAGCTGCTCAATAACGATAGGATTCTGTTTTGCAACGCCACATTCCTGCGGTTTGTTTTCTTTCTGAAAAAATGTTCGACTTGATGGAATTCGCGACAGAGCTTTTCTCTGTTTTCATTGCTAAGGCATAGCACTTCGGTATCTTCCAGACAATCAATATTTACTTTTGCGTTCTTTTGATAATAATAGGCTTCGTAATCTGTGATCCACCAATCCTGAATAGCGAAAAGAAGAATATGTATTTTCCCGATCTCGTCAGTATAATACGATTTCACACAGCCAGAGAGCAAAAAATAATCATTTAATACGAACTGACCTTCCTGTATGAGGAATTGATGCTTTTTGAATTTCTTAAAGCTGAAATGGCTCAAGATATAATCAAACTCGACATCTGTTATATCGATATATTTTCGGAACTGTTCTCGCAAAATTTTACTCATGTCCAAATTTACATTTATATCTTTCATCGTCTTGTCAAGATGATGAAATATTCCATTATTGAAAAAAAGAATCAGGATGATGATGATGCGTTAGCTCATCAGATATTGTTATCAGCCTCACGAATACTCCAGATCAACCCACTCTTCGATAATGACAACCGTATTATTTTTTCAAATGTATGTATTCGGGTGGAAGGGAAAAAACTGCTATGATGTGACGTCGCGATTAATCTTCCATGAAAACATTTTACAATTATCGAGGTTTTCAAATTCAAATGATTCTATCCAATTATATTTTCCATCCTCTTCTTGATATAAAACTAAATTGTCAACTTTAATATTTTCAATAAATGATGATAATTCTGCACCACAAGCTCCCAAATCATCTAACCCATAATTTTTTAATAAAAAAAACGATTAAACGATCACGAAACCAAACTGTTATTGGATTGGTTTTTGTTTTCGTACTCCCTACTTTCATTGCACTTCTTATTACTCGCTCTACTCTAGGCTGGCGGTCGGTCTGAAAAAGCTGAAAGGCTTGTGTATAGCCTATGTTTAATTTTAACAATTCAGCAATTACAATCGTATCTTCCAATGCCAATGAGGCTCCCTGCCCAATATGTGGAGAGATACCGTGTGCCGCATCTCCAATAAGACACACCCTGCCTTTATACCATTGCAAAAGCTTAGGCACATCATAAATAGGATATGCAATAATTTGATGACGACTTTGAGGTTTGCTCTTTTGATCTGAATTGTTTCCACACCATATTGTTGTTTCTGATAGGCCGTATCGTGTTTTGCTATTTGCTTTCCTTTAGAATTGAAAAACTTCATTGAACCGTGAGTATAATCTTCCTTGAGCCTTCTGTTATATTAATCCTGCGTAGTGTGCTTACTTTTAATGTTCTCATTTCTCTATACTTTTTAAATTTATTTCTTACATTATCTCACTTGACAAAAGTAGCGCGCGATCAAAAAATGCGCTTGCAAAAAATGGAGTTAAACTGGTAAATTAGGGCGCAATGGGATTTGAACTGAAAAATGATAAAAAGGCTTTTAAAATAGCCTTTGATGAGAATGATTTTGGTAGTCATGGTTTTAAAGAAAATATCTTTAAAACGAATATTCCCTTTGGACAATTAACTGCTAAACAATGGCTTTTCGATGGTATTAAGATCTTATATTCCGAAACTGATCTTGATAAACCGACAGAATTGGATTGGAAAGGAGATTCAGAACTGGTAACCATGCACTTTAATTTGCAAGGAAGAACTTCAATAGTACAGAACGGAATGAGCAATTGCTTTGAATTAAATGGTAATCAGCACAATTTATTCTATGGAACCAAGGCTAAAGGTACAATGAAATTCGATGGTTTGGAGATGAAATCATTTATGGTA
>NZ_BAAAZK010000007.1:0-570298 GCF_039536865.1 Sphingobacterium ginsenosidimutans | reverse complement strand
TGTGATTATTCTGGTGGGTTAAAGAGATTGTTTCTTCTTTCGAAAACCATCGAGTTGCTTGTCTTGCAAGCAGAGTCTTTAAATCATCATCAAGGTTCAACCTCAAGATACATAAAACATGATTATGATAAAGAACGAATTGTATACGCCCGTGATTATCTGGTTAAGAATATCGAGTCGCCCCCAACGTTGATAGAATTGGCGAGAATCGCGGGGGTTAATGAATATAAGCTAAAACGAGGGTTTAAGGAAATATTTAATCAAACTGCTTTTTCCTATTTATCTGACCTACGTTTAGATCTGGCAAAGAACGATCTATTGGAAGGCAAAAAGCAAGCCACTGAAATAGCGTTTGAACTGGGTTACTGTTCCTTACAGCACTTTAGTAAAGCATTCAAGAAAAAGTTCGGCATGGCGCCAAGTAAAGTCGGACGGTAAGGCAGGGTTCATACCAGGTTTGCATGAATACAGGCGGACTGCTCGATCATCCTGTCGACACACTGGTTCTTATTCTTGGAGAAAGCCAGAGCAACATTGTTTTAAACAACTGATTAAAGTATTGAATTAGATTTTTTATATCTTTGTATCTTATGCAAAGACAACTATTCACATATTATAGTTTGACGATTGGAATGATTGCCTAATTCCGGGTGTCTTGTTTCGAAAATCATCGGTTTGGTAGTTTACGTATTACCAAAGGCCGTTGGTATGGAACAAACCATTCGGATGACAGAGAATTAAGCAATTTTATTTCATCATTTTAGATTATTAACAAGTGAATAACTTATCATTATATGGTTGGAACGATACGCTGTTCCTACTCAAACAAGCCTCACAATACAAACATCTTTTTCATGGTCGTGTTGCCGCAGTAAACAAAACCAATTATGAGGTCATCGCCCAGAGCGGTCGGCTGTTGTGCGAACTGGCAGGTAATATGCTTTATGGACGTTCATCATTTGAACACCCCTGTACCGGTGACTGGATTATTTTTCAACCTTTTGAAGATAACAAAGGAATAATCGTCGATGTTTTACCACGCAAGCATACCTTATACCGAAGAAAGAGTGGCACGCAGAACGAAAGGCAAGCTATAGCATCCCATGTAGACAAGGCATTTATTGTACAGAGCCTCGATGCCAATTTCAGCGTTCGCCGAACGGAACGATTTATGGTTCAAATAGCAGAAGAAAATATTCATCCCATATTGATCCTCACTAAATCGGATCTGGAGTTCAATCGCCAAAAAGTAGAGGAATCGCTGAAACATATCGGACGTCAAATGCCAATACTTTTTACAAGCGTTTTTTCTCCAGAAACAATACTTCCGGTACGAAAATTTATCAAGCAGGGGGAATCTATTGTATTTGTAGGATCATCTGGAGTCGGAAAAAGTTCTTTGATCAACGCACTGTGTGAACTTACAGTATTTTCCACATCTGAGATAAGCAAATCGTCAGGTAAAGGAAGACATACCTCGACCCGAAGGGAAATGATATTGATGAAGGATAGTGGTATTTTAATAGATACGCCCGGTGTTAGAGAATTTGGTTTGGCATCAGACAATTCGGATACATTATCAGATATATTCGAACTTGCTGATTTTGCAGAATCCTGTCGTTTTGAAAATTGTACACATGTTAATGAACCTGGCTGTGCTGTCGTAGACGCTGTAAACAATGGTCTTTTAGCGCTGGCGGCATACAATAGTTACCTCAAACTGCGTAAAGAATCCTGGTATTTTTCTACTTCGGAGCATGAGAAACGGAACAGGGGTAAATCTTTCGCTAAAATTTCAGAAGAGGCTAAGAGAATAAAAAAACGTTAACCTTTTAAGCAATACAGGTGTTCAACTATTAAGATGAACACCTGCATTAACATGCGGCATGAGGTCGACTACGACAGAACTCCTTTGCTTTTCAATATATCTTATCTCGCTCTATCATGCATCTACCCTTTTATCGTTTTCAGTCGGATAACATTTCATTCAATAGAACCATTACTCCATCCTTGCTTTCTATTGTCCATCCAGTTCAACACTCCCGGAGATCAGTCCCTTACTTTTTGCCCTGATAATCAATTTGCCGCTATGCTTGACGGCGACTATAGCCAGCGCTTTGCCGTGGTATGCCTGTCGCGCCCTGGACTGGAATTTCCGGAGATCGGTTGTATTGCCATTGTCTGTGGCCACAATCTTTGCGCCCTCCCCTTCAACGTTAAACCTGATGTCATGCGCCGCATCCGGAACAGCAGTATCAAACTCGTCCACAACATATGCTTGTACAAAAGCTAGTTCATTAGCTGCGGCATTTACACTGGGCTTTTCGGCAACTAGCTTGACACGGTATGGTTTTGCTGCAGTGCGGACCGTTTTGCTCATTACTTTCTCGTTTCCCCGATAGGAAACCACTTCAAGTACCCCAGGTTCAAAAGGGATGGCTCTAAAAACGAGGTCATAACGACTAGGATCTTTGGATTGCTCAGCGATCTTTCTACCGTTCAGATACAGTTCCAATCGATCCGCCTGATTGTAATAGACCACCACATCAACGCTATCCCCCTGTTTCCAGTTCCAGTGCGGTAATACGTGTAAGACCGGCTTGTCGGTCCAGACGCTTTGGTACAGATAATATACATCTTTCGGGAAGCCTGCTAAATCGACGATTCCGAAATATGAACTCCGGGCAGGCCAGGTATAAGGCGTAGGTTCGCCGAGGTAATCGAAACCCGTCCACACATACATTCCAGCAATATGATCATATTGCTCCATCAGACGTAGGCTGGTCTGATGATTCGATCCCCAGGGGGTATAAATATTATCATAAGCTGATATGGACTTGTCCCTATTGCCGTTGTTGAAAGGGATATCCCATCTTTCAGGCCACATGCGCACCGAATCGTAGGGCACCAGATCATATTGACCCCGACTTTCCAATGCGGACGTGCTTTCTGTTACGATAAACTTCTTCCCGGGATGATCCGACGGGAAACTGGCCCATTGCTTATGGTTATAATTGTAGCCTATAATATCTACGGCCGGATTCATTAATACCGGGTTTTCGCTGGACAGCTCATTATTGGCAATGGTGGTCGGGCGGGTACCATCCAGGCTGTCGGCAATTGCTGCTAAGCGTTTGGGAATAGCTGCCCCATCCGACTTAGAGTGCCATTGCTCCTGCGCTTCATTCCCTAGGCACCAGATGAATAGCGAGGGGTGGTTCCGGTCCCGTTTGACATGGTCGGCAAAGTCGCGCTCGAACCATTTATCCCAATACAAATGGTAGTCAAATGGATTCTTATGTCCTTTCCATACATCGAAAGTTTCACTCATCACAATAAAACCCAAGCTATCACATAGATCTAGAAATGCAGGTGCGGCGGGATTATGGGATGTACGTATACCGTTGACACCCATTGCTTTCATTAACTTTAGCTGGCGTAATGCTGCAGATCGGTTAAAAGCCATGCCCAGGGCGCCAAGATCACTATGTAGACAGACCCCGCGGATCTTAAGGCGCTTTCCGTTCAGTAAAAATCCCTGCTGTTGATCAAAGCTAAAGTTGCGTAAGCCAAATCTGGTTTCCTGCTCATCCAGCACCCGGCCGCCCGATACAAGCTGTACATTCGCAGTATATTGCCGTGGTGTTTCAACTCCCCACAACAGCGGATTGTCCAGCACGATTTTCTGCCGGAACGGATTGACGCCGGAGCCGCGCTTGACCAATATATCCTCAACCTGGGAAACCGTTTCTCCGGTGGGTGATACAATTTGTGTCCGTAGGGAAAGTGGCCCCGTCTGTGTGGGAATCTGTTCGATGTCCAACGAAAGACTCAGCACAGCTTGTTTTTCACTGAGCTGCTCTACTTTGATAAAAGTGCTGTTTGTGGCGATACTGACCTTATTACGGGCAATCAATTTAACATCACGATAGATGCCCGAACCCGAATAGAAACGTGAGTTGGGCTGCCTATTGTTGTTGACTTTAACAGCCAGTAGATTTTCGCGGCCGTCCGCATGTAGATAAGACGATAGTTCATATTCAAATCCGATATAACCGTTTGGCCGTTTTCCCAGCAAATGACCATTGATCCAGACCTCGCTGTTTTCATATACGCCCTCAAAGGCAATAAATATCCGCTGACCTTTATAGGCCGGGGGCAGCTTAAATGACTTTTGATACCAGCCGATGCCCCCATCCAGATAAGCCCCGCCGCTACCTGCGGGGCTATGTTCGCGGAAGGGCATCTCAATGCTCCAGTCATGCGGCAGGTCAAGCAGGCGCCAGTTGTCACCACCAGAATCCTGGCTATGCTGCCCAACACTATCAAGTGTAAACCGCCAACCGGCATTGAAATTAATTTCCTGTCGGGATTGCCCCAACAGCGGTATCGTCATGATCAGCCAAAGCCCCAGGACATTCAGTTGGCGGCGATATGGGGTGCAAACAAGTAATTTTAGCATAAAATTATAGAAAAGGAACCGCTCCATACTTTAATAGGAGGATTGATAGTCAAACCAGTCAAAAAATGCTTTCGCATTGGTTGGCTGCCCATTGGAACTTGTATACAGACCGATCATTACTCCCGTAAAACCGCCAGCTACCTCTGTGCTCAGATAGCGGGTATCCAGACTAGCGAGGTTGCTGTAGTCCCCGGACTTTGGGTCTATAAAAGCAAAGCTGTAGTTTAAAGGCGTTCCACTGATACGCAGTTCTATCTTGTTGCCTGCGATTTCTTTTTCAGCAACAATATAATGCAGAGATCCTACCTTAGCGCGCAGCTGCAGCATAAAGAGCTTTCCGCTGCGTTTGAGGAAGAAGTCGTAATGGTGCGAATTGTTCTGATACAGCGTTAAACCGGCTTCTTCTCCATCGGAAGCGGCATTAAATTCAAGCTTTACGCTGGCCTGAAAATCGTGTTCCGTTTGCCTGCGGCCGATAAAAGAAGGCGACTCCGTCTCGTTTAATGATATCGGACTGCTGTACAGGCAGAGGCTACCACGTCGTTCGGTCAGCGAGTACTTTGCCGAATCGGGATTCCGAAGATACTGCCATTGCAAACCCAGCTGTGTAGCAGTAAACTCATCGCGCTGTGTTGGAGTTGCCACAGGAACTGCTGGCAGGGGCTTCACCGCCATATCCAGCTGGATTTTTCCATTACCGTTGATCTGTGGCCAGCCATCTTTAGGCCAGCTTACCGGTGCCAGAAATGTCTCCCGACCGAGTATATGGTAATAACTGTAAGGTTGCGTGACGCGGAAACCTAAAAATACGGTCCACCAGGAGCCATCTGCTGCCTGGATAAAGTCCGCATGCCCAACCCCTTGAATGGGATTTCCCTGTCCCAAACGGTTGGAGTGTGATAGAATTGGGTTGAGCGGGCAGGATTCGTAAGGCCCCCAGATGGAGCGGCTCCGTCCGATACTGGCACTGTGGGCATATTCTGTGCCGCCTTCGCCCAAAAGTAGATAATAGTAGCCATCCTTTTTGTAGATATGGGGCGCTTCGGGAAAGCGCCCGCCCGTTCCGGCCCAGACCACTTTTTCCGCGGAGGTCAGCTTCCCGGTACTCAGGTCAATGGCCGTCACACGGATTCCTTCATCCCCTTGGGTCACAAAATAGCTTTTGCCGTCCTCATCCCAAAAAATGTCCGGATCTATGCTTTTGACATCTACCCAGACCGGATCGCTCCAAGGGCCAGCCGGATTTTTTGCGGTGCAATAGAAATTGCCTTTGTCCGACACGTTGGTACATATGACATAGAATAAACCATCGTGATAGCGGATCGAAGGCGCGAATAGCCCTCCCGAAGAAGGTACTCCGCGTAGATTGAGCTGTGAAGACCGTGTCAGGCAGTGCCCCAGCTGCTCCCAGTTGACCAGATCCTTACTATGATATATCGGAAGCCCCGGAAAATATTCGAAAGAAGAGGTCACGAGGTAAAAATCATCGCCTACGCGACAGATGCTCGGATCTGGATTAAATCCTCGGACAACTGGGTTTTTAAACCCCAGTTGTGCATAGCCCGACGCTGCCAGCAAAAATAGCAAGCTGCAATAAATCGTGGAGCTAAGAAGTGTCAAGTACCTTGAAGTCATTTTAGATATAGTCATGTTTTTCCCCTTATTTGGCCGGACCGGATTCCGATCCTCCTTGATCCAAACTTTCCTTATACTCCTTACTGATAAAATTGAAAGTCAGCATGGCTGCACCGTCATTCGAAAGTACAGGATCCCTTAAGACAGCCAGCTGCATTGTATTCTTTGTCAGCGACATAATGCGAACATCACCCCAGTCTACCACGATACCATCTTGCGGTTTGCCATGGAGTGGCGATGCGCCGGTCATGCGCATGGTTTTCTTTTCGGTGTCAATATTAAAAACCCCTTTCTGCACTTTTCCCAGCATGGCATGGTTAACATTGACGTTGGCCCCGCCTTTGAGGTCAAAAGTCATACGGCCATAATCGCCAGCGGGCATTAGCCAGCTATTGCCTTTCCAGTCAGGTTCCCAGCTCCAGCTGTCGCTGTTCAATGGCTCGCCGGTCTTGTTTACTGTGCCCCACCAGTCTCCCGTTCCATAAAAATACATGGGCCCTTTAAAATGGCGGGATACCCCTGCCGCATCAAGATCCAGAAACCAGGTTTTCTCCTGCCCTGCACCACCGGTCAATAATGTCCAGGTCTCGTCACTGATAAATTCAGCGTACATCGCGTCAATTTTAAAGCTTACTGGCTCGCCATAAACGACTCCGCCCCGGGTTTCGACACCAAACTTAACCGTATATTCTCCCGGAAAAGGCATTTTTAAGGTCACCTTTTTATCCTGGCTCCGTCCCTGGGGATGTTCCCACAGCGCGGTATATTTCGGATCCATTAAACTCGTCAAATAAACAATATTCGGATTATTTGCATCATGTTCAATACGGTACGATTTACCTTCAGTCAGCTGTGCCGGACTGAGGTCGATCTCCCCTAATGCATATTTTTCTGGAGAACAGGCTCCGGCCATCGTCATCAGCGCAATGAGGGCCATGACAGCGTGTAATATCTTTTTCATGTATATAGATTTATATCGTTAAACCAAGCGACCTTTTAGCAGTACTCTTCATTAATTCCAGCCTGCATTTTGTTTCAGTACTCCATTTGACAGCGTGATCTGCTTATTGGGAATCTGCATAAACCCACGGGTGGTTAAGAATTTGCTTTTTGTGATAATAACTTTGTCGGGAGCCGAACCACTAAGCACATCCTCGGAAGTTTCTATGATCGCGGCTGCATTATTGATACCCTGGCGCAGCACATCCCAATAACGGATGCCTTCAAAGGCAAATTCAAAATTCCGCTCTTTGAGGATATTACTTTTTGAGACGGGCAATGCGACGAAATTGGTTTTATAAGCCCGCTTGCGCACCAGGTCAAAATAATGCTGGGCATTGGGCGAACCCAGTTCGGCCGCCATCAGCAAGACGTCTGCATAGCGGATCACAAAGTAATCCTGATCCTGGGACAATTGCATATCTTTATCTCCACCTGTATTTGTGGTGCCATCCGGCAATGCTGTCGGTGCATATTTTTTGATCGCATAGCCCGTGTATTCACGTTGGTCTTTCAGATTAAAATCCGGTATTTTCTCTCCATCGATATCGATAATGGATGCTGTTTTTCTGGTATCGTTGTTATCGAAGGCATTAAAGAAGTTTTTGCTTACGGTACAGGCACCCCATCCTTGACCATAGGGTGACCAGCTCTTCCCTCTCAAGCCCAAGAAAACGACCCAGCGGTTGCCATCGATATGACCTTCGTAATCCGATGTATTGTTAAATTTCTGTGCAAATACCACTTCGGAGTTCCCTTTACCTGCGTACTTGGAAATATCCAATGTATTGTCGGCGGCATTGGGAAGGTAACTTGATGCCGGCCAAAGGTTTTTAAAGTCAGCGACCAATGCAAATTGGCCACTTTTGATCACATCTTCCAGTCCCGCTAGCGCCTCGGCTTTGGATACGCCAATATCTTCGGCGGCATAGTAACCAGAATAAAAGAGGTAAACCCGTGCCAGTAGTGCTTTTGCGGCGAATGGCGTAGCCCGGCCATCGTTGCTTGCGGCGGCTGATTTCGGATAAGCATCGGCCGGGATACTGCTTGTAGCAAATTTGAGATCCGAAACAATCAGCTTATACACTTCCTTTGGATCCGATTGCGGAATATTATCACTCGTAGGACTGGTCAACAGTGGTATATTCTCAAAGAGACGCACTAAATCGAAGTACAGGACTGCCCGCAGGAACCGGGTTTCACCTTCGATCCGTGCGCGTGCCGTCGTATTGCCCGAAAAATCGGTGCCATCTAACTTTGCCAGCAGCGTATTACATCTAAAAATGCCCGAATAGTAATCTGACCAGGTACCATCAAAAATATTATTGTCCGACTGGGATTGCCCGATATCAAAGCGGTCTATAGCCTGGAAACCGCGGCCATCTGTTGTTCCGGTACCACCGAAACAGTTATCTGAAGCAATTTCCGAGGTGATATAAAAAGCCTGGCTCCCGTTGGAGGTTGTCCGTTGGTAACCGTCATAACAACCGACCAGCGCCATTTCAGCATCCGCCACTGTTTTATAAAAGTTGCTCTCCAATACACTTGTCATCGGTTCGACGTCCAGGAAACTGGATGAACAGGATCCCAATAGTAGTGATCCCAGTAGTATTGAATAAGAGATATAACTTGTTTTTTTCATGATTTCTCGATTTTAGAATTTAACATTTAAACCAAATAATACCGTCCGCGGTCTAGGGTAATACCCTAAGTCGATACCCGATACCCAGCCGTCTGTACCATACCCGATCTCCGGATCCATTCCATCATATTTCGTAAAGGTGAATAGATTCTGTCCCTGTATATAGAAACGGATCTGATTGGCGTATTTCCACCGGATCAGTTTGGAAAGATCATAACCCAGGGTGACATTGCTAATCCGTAGGAAGTCACCATCCTGGATGTATAAATCCGAAAACTGCCAGTTGACGTTTGTTTCGGTCACACGCGGTATGGTATTGGAAGTACCTTCGCCTGTCCAACGGTCGAGGATACGGGTGGTATAGTTCGCCTGCTTATTGGTATGATTGCGGTAAGACTGTACAATCTTATTGCCCAAAGAACCGTAAGCATTAACGGAGAAATCAAATCCTTTGTAATCCAGTCCGATATTAAATCCATAGGTAAAATTGGGCATGCCCACACCCAGATTTGTTTTGTCGGCGGCATTGATAATGCCATCAGCATTCAGGTCTACATATTTTACATCACCTGGTTTGACATCCGCCTGCAGAATGCCCTTTCCAGCATTTTTCCAGGCGTCAATTTCAGCCTGGTTCTGGAACAAGCCCGCGGTGCTGTAGCCCCAGAAATAACCGATGGGCTGTCCATTGGCGGCACGGTAAAATTCCTCTGAATTATCATATAACATGGCTGTCTGGCCGTGGATAATACCGTCTTCGGTTGGGATCTTACCCACTTTATTTTTGTTGTAAGCCCCATTTACGCCCAGGCGGTACTTAAGCGCATTCACTTTATCAGCCCAGTTCAGTCCAAGCTCAACTCCCATATTCTTCACATCGCCACCATTGATAAAAGGTGGCAGCGTACCTGTCGTGGCCAGTACTGGAGCTGTTACCAGCCAGTCTTTGGTCTTTTTGACATAAAAGTCAGCGACGACATCTAGCCGGCTCTGCGCGAATTTGGCATCAAATCCAACATTTGTCTGTTCGGAGGTCTCCCAGGTTAGATTGGGATTGGACAGGCGGCTCGGGTAAGCACCGGCAATATTGTTGTTGCTGGTACCGAATACATAATGGGCTCCAGGATTGGATGATGTGATACCTGTTGAGGTACTGATCGGTGCGGCATACTGGAAATCAGCAATATCCTGATTGCCCACCTGTCCCCAGGATGCCCGCAATTTAAAGAAGTTTATCCCCGACAGGTTCTCCTGAAAGAAATCTTCCGAAGAGATTACCCAACCTGCTGAAACCGAAGGGAAATAGCCCCAACGGTTGCTACGTGAAAATTTGGACGAAGCATCGGCGCGAAGGGTGGCATTTAACAGGTACTTCTCTTTGTAATTGTAACCTAACCTGCCGAAGTAGGACACCCGCCGGGTGACGTTCTCCGGTTTTCCAGAAACAGTACGCGTCTCGACCACATTGCCCTTTTCATCCAGATGTGCCTGACCTGTTGTGTTGTCCAGATAGGCATGCGCAAAATCATTGAACTGCGAAAGCAGGTTCCAGTTTGAGCCCGAAAGGTAAGTACCTTGATACCGCAATGATTCCATCCCGATCATGGCCGAAAAGCGGTGATCCGTCCGGATATCAAAATCATAGGAAGCGGTATTGGTCCAGGTCAATGTATGTCCCTTGCTCATATTCTGGGACGTAGTGGTATGGTCCTGGTTGTACGTATAAATGGAAAAACGGTACAGGGGTGTAAAACTCCGGTATTCCGAAGCATAATAGTTGAAGCCCAATAAAGAGCGTACTTTCAGCCCTTTGACCGGTTCAATCTCAGCAAAAATATCTGCCAGTAATTTCTGGCCATCGTTGCTGTTATTCGAATTGGTCATCATTACCCCATAAGGATTACTGTCGCCGTTGTACCAGGGTGAGTTGGACGTATCGTTGAAGGGGCTGCCATATAGTCCGTTGTCCGAATAAACGGGTGACAGCGGCGATGTAGTAAAAGCTCCACGTAATGTATTGTTGTATTGGTTGCCAACACCGATTCCCCGATTTTTAATGTAGTTGAAATTAAGGTGCTGCCCGATTTTCACAAAATTATCGAAGAGTTTATGTTCTGAATTTGTCCGGAAGCCATAGCGCTCGTAGTTGGATACATCTTTACCACCGACGATCCCCTCCTGACTGATATAGTTCATGGACAGGGCGTAGGTGGATTTCTCCGAACCACCGGTGAGGGCCACATTGTAATTGTCCATTTTCGCATTGTCCTTGAACATGTAATCCAGCCAGCTGGTATTGGCCAGTCCGGCCATTCCATCAAAATCAATGGCAGCAGCACCTGAATTGAGGGACTGCTCATTCATGATTGTTTTATACTGATGGGCATTCAGTAGTTGTGCTTTGCGTGATACATTTTGAATACCGGTATATCCGTCAAAAGACAGCTGGCTTTTACCGGCAGCACCCATCTTGGTGGTCACCAGGACTACACCATTGGCTGCCTGCGAACCGTATATCGCTGCCGAAGCAGCGTCTTTTAAAACATCGATCGACTGGATATCTGCGGCGTTCAATACCGAAATATCACCGCCCGGAACCCCATCAATGACATAAAGCGGGCCCGAATTGCCAATTGTCCCTAAGCCGCGGACGACGACCTTCATATCCGCTCCGGGCTGACCGGAGGTGGAAGTAATTGAAACGCCCGGAGCCTGCCCCTGAAGGGACTGCAAGGGATTCAGCTGATTCCGTTTCTGCAGTTCCTCGCCTTCTACCTTCAGATTCGCCCCGGTATTTAGCTTCTTCTTCTGCACACCATAACCGATGACTACTACCTCTTCCAGATCAGAGGTACTGGGCTGCAGGCGAATGATACCATTCGCTCCGGCGACTGTAATTTCTTGCGTTTTGTAGCCTACGTAAGAGATCGTCAGCACGCTTCCTTTTGCGGCCTGCAATGAAAACTTACCCGATTCGTCCGTACTTGTTGAAATCTTCTGATTCTTTACTTTAATGCTTGCGCCCCCGATCGGCAAGCCAGAATCAGCGGAAACAACGGACCCCGTAAAGGACTGTGCCCAGACCAGCGAGGTCATGCCGGTCATGACTACCACAGCCACACCCCTGCTCAACAATTGTTTGCTTATCATATGATTTGATTTATAAATTGGTTTTACTTTTATTTTAATTTAATCTGTAAGGCTTTCCCGTGATAAGATACTGCCATTGATTTTTTTGTAGGACTGTCGATGCCGGTAGCATTTCTGTCGCTAATGAAAATGATATTGAATTTTCTACTATGTAGCATACCCTCAAACTCCCCTTTGCGGTCGGCCAGGGACAAGGTTTGCGTCCTGTTATCGTAGCGGATATCAATTCGGCTGTATTTTCCCTTTTCGTAGTTATAATTATCACCTTCATCTTCATAGAGCGAAAACTGGCCATTGGCACCGGCATAGATATAGAGGTCCAGTACAGTCTGCTTTTTCTCCGTGCTGTATTGCAGCTCCTGACCGACCGGAACGATCGCACCGGCTTTTGCATACACCGGGATACGCTCGTATGGCGCATCTACCAGAAGATCCTGACCGCCGCTGACTTTCTTGCCGCTGTATAAATCATACCAGTCGGCGCCTTGTGGAAAATGTATTTTTCGACTCCTCGCACCTTTCTCCGTGACGGGGCTCACCAAGAGCGATGGACCCCATAGATACTGGTCATTGCGGTCAAATCCTGCTTTATCCAGCGGAAAATCCATGGCTAGCCCCCGGATCATTGAATAATCTTCGAAAAATGTCTTTGCCGCCAGGCTGTAGTTATAAGCCAGCAATTTATAGCGCAGATTGATTGCATAAAGCATGCTCCTATAGGCAGGGTGCTCCGCAGGAGCGATGTGATAAGGTTCGCGGAACGGGAATTGTCCATGTGCCCGGAACAGGGGCAAGAATGCAGCATATTGATACCAGCGGCTATTGAGCTCACGCCATTCTTCCAGATCCACCACATTGGGCTTATGGAACCTATTTTCGACGAGGAATCCACCCGCATCCATTGTCCAATATGGTGTACCGGACATGGAGAAATTTACTCCGCCCGCGATCTGATCCTTCATATCGTGCCATCGGGATGCGATATCCCCGCTCCAGGCAGCGGCGGCATAGCGCTGCTGTCCGGCAAAAAATGAACGCGTCAGAATAAACACCCGTTTATTGGGATCCGTTGCGCGCTGCCCCTCGTAAATACCCTTCGCATTTTGAAGCGGAAAGGCATTATAGTAGCGCACCGAGGAACCGATGCTGGGCTGAAAAACAGCTTTGCGTTCATCCAGATCGATATTGGAATGGATATCCGGTTCACTTGCATCCATCCACCAGGCGTCGATGCCTATTTTAAATAAGTTGTTGTCCAATAACTTCCAGAAGGCATCGCGCGCACCCTGGTTAAAAGGATCATAAAATGTAGAAGTATAGCCCTTCCCGATCCAATCTTTACGGCCATCGTAAATATTCCGTGGGTAGATCCACTTATTGCTTTTAAACTCCTGATATACACGCGACTCTTCATTTATTTTCGGCCAGGCGGAAATCATGATCTTCAGATTTTGGTCATGCAGTTTCTTCACCATCGCCTTCGGATCTGGAAAGCGGTTTAAATCAAATTGTTGACTTCCCCAGTCGTTTTCTGACCAGTACGACCAGTCTTGGACAATATTATCAATTGGAATCTTCCGTTTACGGAATTCTGTGGCTACCTGTTCAATTTCCGCCTGAGTTTTGTAACGCTCGCGGCTTTGCCAAAAACCGAAACTCCAGACCGGCATAATCGGAGCCTTGCCTGACAAATGCCGGTAACCGCTGATGACATCGTCCATGGATGCACCATGGACGAAGTAATAGTCAATTGCATCCCCGGCTTCGGAATTAAATGAAAAGAGGTTCTGCCGTGCAGCGGGAATTGGGCTCTGCCAGTTTAGGGTAAAATAAGACTCGCTGCCGTCTGGGATCCATTCCATCCGGATCCGGCGCGGCTGATCTTTTTCCAGATCTTTTTCAAGCTCAAAAGTGCCGGCATTCCAGGACTGCCGCCAGCGGTCGGCGACGAGCTGACCATCTATCCATACCTTCATGTATCCCGAATATTTGAAGTGCAGGACATGCTTGCCGGCATAGGGCGAGGCAAGCGTACCCTCATAAACCACCTTTGTATCCGCAAGTTTGATCTCTTTTGGAAACTTGTGCTGGTCCGTTAAATAGCCATAATCGATGATCGATTCCGGACGGGAAAGGTATACCGAGTCGGTATTGCGGTTCATATAAGTAGCCGTGAGCCAGCCCTGCTCCCCTTCCACGGACGATAGCTTAAATGCATTCAAAGGTAATAATGGGCGCACATCCCCGGCTTTGGTGATCGAGTAATTATGCCAGAGCAGACCATAGTTGTTGGTGGATAACAAAAATGGAATGCCGATTTCGGTATTGTACTGCAGTAGCGTGACCTGTTTTCCCCGGTTGTAGTTCATGACCGCATTTTGATGCTGTCCAAGCCCATAGATCCCCTCCTCCGGTTGGACAATAAAATCCTGGTTGACCTGGTAAAAGGCATCGCCATTATAGCTCCCCGCAGTAAACGAACCGGAATTCCGTTTTGCTTCTTTTAAAATGGCATGGCCATGTAAGTCGTAAAATTCTACTTTACCGCTGCTCAACGAAACAATAGCCCGCAGATCCGCTGTCTGTATTGTGGCCGTTGAGTCTGTCGATCCGGCAACAAATGATTTTAGCTGCCGGTGCAAAGAGTCTACAATCACCAGGCGCTGCTGTTTCGGGAAGCCAGTCCCAGCAGGGACTGCCGTTACCCGTATGATCTTATCCGTAATGGCGTCCAGATAGACGTCCTGATCAATGGAGCCCGCAGAATTTTTGAAGCTGACCTTCACGCCGGTGGCGGTTTTTTCAAACTGAGCTTTCTGAGCCTGTGCAGATCCTTGATGTATCATGGTAAAGAACATCAGACCGCTTAAAGCATACGTTATGTTGCGCATGTAAATAAAGATTTATTGGTTATTGTATTCCCTTGGTTATTGCTTATACTTTCCTAATGAAAGAACATGTCAAATATAAAGTGCAACCGGTTGTCTTAAGGCTATGATTTGTTAACTTTTAGGGGGTGATTTGTTAACATACGGTCGGATAAATGGAATATATTATATGTTAAGTTATTGTTTTAAAACAAGTTGAGCTAAAACGAGGGTGAATTTCCAAAGGCGAGTTTATAATTTATTTACCGGATTGTTTTTGATTGCCGAATCTTGTTTTACCGGAGATGCTACCATCAATAATTTGGAAAACTGTATGAGATCCATGGTTCATTGATTCAGCGATCAATACTTTTCATCCGAATTTGGAAAACAGAAAATAGTGGATCGGTACGGCCCTTATTTGGCAAATCACAGAAAACATCATAACAGCGAATAATCTGCATATATTTTTAATGATTGCTTTCAATGCCGAAATCTTAGCAGCAATTTCCTACTTTAAGGTGATTGTCTTTTTATACTCATTCGGTGTTATCCCGAACTCTTCTTTAAAGTATTTTCTAAAGTATTTGGTCTCATTAAATCCCACAAGGAAAGCGATTTCATTGACGTACATCTGGCTTTTTTCGAGCAGCTCTGCTGCTCTTTTTAGCCTGATAAAGCGGATAAATTCCGAAGGTGTTTTATCGGTCAAAGCAAGAATTTTCTTATAGAAATTAACCCGGCTCATCGCCATTTCACGGCATAAATCTTCAACCAAGAAATCGGTTCTTTCTATATTTGACTCAACGATGGAGACGGCTTTTTGTATAAATTTCTGATCCATCGAAATAATCTCCGGTTTGGTAGTTGAGATATCAATTCTTGATTTGAATTTTTCCTGTAGTTGTTTCTGCCTTTTCGTAATATTGGCTAGCGTAACGCGCAGAATATCGATATTAAAAGGTTTCGAGATATAACCATCGGCACCAGCTTCCATGCCTTGGAATTGATTTTCATCCGAACATTTAGCCGTAAGCAAGACGACCGGTATATGGGAACTGCGTATATCCTGTTTGATCTTTCGACAGAATTCGTAGCCATCTACATTTGGCATCATAACATCACAAAGAACAAGATCCGGAATATATTCAGTCGCGAGCTCATAGCCATGTTGTCCATCTTTGGCGGATAAGATCCTGTAATCATTACTAAAAAGATCCTTTAGAAACAATCGAAAATCCTCATTATCATCAATAATGAGAAGGGTATATACGCCGCTCTCCGCATCTAAAATAAAATCGCTTTCACTATCCCCATTTTTTTCCGGATTGTTGTCAATGTCAGTGCCTGAATAGATCACATCTTGCCTATTCGTGCCATAAGTATCTTTTGACATGGGAATTTGCACCGTAAAAACTGTCCCTTTTCCAAGTTCACTATCGACCTCCACCGTTCCTCCATGGAGCTTGACAAATTCATTTACAATATGAAGCCCAACGCCTGTCCCTGAGATACCATGGGTCTCATTGGAATCAATTCGGTAAAAACGATCAAAAATTCGGTCAAGATGTTCTTTTTCTATTCCAATACCTGTATCTGCAACCTTAATACACAGACGCTTATCGATTTCATGGTCTATAATGGTTTCACTTATAGCTACGCTAACGTCTACGTGGCCTGAAGTTCGGGTATATTTAAAGGCGTTTGAAATCAAATTAGAAATGACCATATACATCTTATCTTTATCAAAGCTCAGGTCTATGAATTGATGGTTTGTCGTAAAAGTTAGTCTGATCGATTTTTCAGCTGCAATGGACAAAAAGGATGTACTGATCTCTTTGACAAATTCAATAATATTACCCGATGATATATTGAGTTTCGTTTTGTCCTGATCTAATTTCCGAAAATCCAATATATCGTTGACCATCGTAAGCAGTTTCTGCGCATTTTTATACATGACTCCCAGTGCTGCTTTTTGTTCCTGATGGCTATCTTTTTTTAACAACATTTCCAGCGGACTGATAATCAGCGATAAAGGGGTCTTGAATTCATGACTGATATTGGTAAAAAACTTTAATTTCAGCTGGTCTATTTCATGCAGCTTATCAGCTTCCAACATACGGGCATTTTGATCAAGTTGATCCTGCTTTCTTTTCAACCGATATTTAATAAACCACCTGATTAACAAAACAAACACTGCAATATAAGTCCCTATAGCCCACCATGAAAACCAAAATGGTGGATTGACTACAATCTGCATTTCGATCGGTTGAGGCGACCATACATTATCCTGATTGCCCGCATAAACTTTTAAGATATATCGACCTGGATTAAGATTGGAATAGGAAGCTACTCCAGTGCTACGTGAAGTTTCAATCCATTCTTTATCAACGCCTTCCAGCTTGTATCGATATTTATTTTTATTGGGCTGGATAAAGTTGAATGCGGAAAATCGAATGGAAAAGTTTGTTTCATTATATTTCAGGATGAGTTTATCGAGGCCGACAATAGAAATCGGCAAAACAGTGTGATCGCCCCTTTTCTCCTCTGGATTGACCACTTCATTAGACAATAACAGTTCTGTAAATCGAGCCTGTGGTATGCTTTTGTTGGCCGGGATTTTTCTCGGATAAAAAGCGATGTAGCCTTCGGTGGTACCCATATATATTTTACCGGTCTTATCGGTATATACGGCATTGGGATTAAAAACCATTCCCGTCAGCCCGTCGCTGAGATCATAGGTAGAAACAATACTGCTGTGCTTAGTTCCGCTAGCTGACAAGTACTGTATCCGGTTGAGCCCATTGCTTGTCCCCGCCCATACATTCCCATCTTGATCCTCAACTAAAGATCGCACATCATCACTGGATAGGCCATCTGCAAGTGTCAAAAAAGAGAAGTTCCGGTTTGTATTGTCGAAGATTTTTATACCCCTTTTTGTGGCCAACCAGATGCGGCCTTTTGAATCCTTCATAAGCTGATAAACGGGAACCGAAGCAGCCTTATCCTGAAAATTGGCCTCGGGAAAATAAGGCGTAATAGTCTGATCACCCATCAGCTTATACACACCGATATCTGACGAAAAATTAATCGTTCCATCCCGATCTTTTAATGTGGAAAGAATGAAATTAGAACGTAGTTTGCTATTGTCTCTATTAAAATTTTTAAATATCGTTCTACTGGGGTCCAATCTGTCAATTCCGCCCCCCAACGTTGCAATCCACAAATTTTGGTCGGAATCTTCGGTTATCCCATATATGCTCTGATTGGACAGTCCCTTGTTGTTTTTCTCCTGCACTTCATATCGTTTAAACCGGCCACCATCATATACATTCAAGCCGCCCATAAAAGTACCTATCCACATTTTATTTGTATAGTCTTCATGGAGCGCGGTAACAATATCAGACGACAAACTTGTCATATCATCACGTTTGCTTCTGAAAAAATGGCGCTCCCCGGTAGTTTCGTTCAACTTAATGAGACCTTTTCCATTTGTCCCCAACCAAAGGTTCCCCGCTTTGTCCTTGACAATACTGCTGCAGTCAAAAAGTTCACTTTTTCCATCGGATAATCCGGTACTAGGAAACTTGAATATTTCCGGATGATAGTATGAAACACCATTCTTATATGTCCCTGCCCAAACAATTCCTTGAGGATCACAATATAAACTGACAATAGAGTTTTGTCCAACGGAGGTTTTATTATACTCGTTGTGTCGAAGAACCTGAATGGAATTCTTCTTTTTATCAAGAAGGTTGAGACCACCGTGGTCCGTTGCAATCCAAATTAATCCTTGCCGGTCTGCTACGATTCCACGTACAAAGGAATTGGAGAGCGCAGGCTTCGTGTCAATATCGTACTGTTTCCATTGATCATTAGTTTTATTGTAACAGACTACACCCCTATTATTTATACCCGGATAAATCCAGACCATATGGTCGGAATCTATAAAGATACTCTTCGGAATTATAGAATTTATAGCCCTACTGTTTAAATAATTTTTTCGGATATCAATTTGCTTCGTTCGGGTATTCAGACGTTCCAAAAAGCCATCTTTGTGGAGTATCCACACAAATTCATCTTTTATGGCGATCTCTACGAGCTCGGCGGGACGAATGCTCATCGGATCATTTGATGGCCTGAAGCTTACCACTCTTTTATGCTTGGGATCATATTTGTAAATGCCTTTTTGTGAATAGGCTACAATAAAGTTTTTAAACTGGTCTACTTGGATAGAAATTGGATTTGGAGGAAGTCCCATTTTTTTTAGAATGGAATCTGTATTATTAATAAAAACCTCCTTTCGCCAATCAAACATGACATATTTATTGCCCAACATCCATAAATTCCCCTGCCCATCTTCAACAACTTTCTTCAAACCATCATAAAGTGTTCCTGAAGTACCGTCGATACTACGGTTGAAAATTTTGATACGCTCGCCGTCAAACCTATTTAGTCCCGTGTTTGTTGCAAACCAGACAAATCCCCTACCATCTTTATATATGGCAACAACTTCATTTCCGGCTAAGCCATTCCCATTGTTAATATGGGCAAACTTAAACTCCTGTCCATAGCCGAAAATAATTCCAAAAAATAAGAATAGTAATAAAAGACGCTTCATTGGTTATTGTTTCAAGAACTTCCGTTAAAATACTGATTTTATCAAATCTTTATAGCATAAGTAATCATTTTATCCCCTAAGCTGAAACATTTAGGTCCCTACTTAGCGTATATCTGCCTATATGAAGTGCATCGCGATTAGGGCTTGCAATTCCCATGGAATGATCATTCATCCACTATATAAACATTTTAACCTCTCTTCTTCAACATCCGAACCCTATCAAGACACTATGTTGTTCCTAATTTTAATCATCCCTTTCTGGGGAAAATAACCAAACGAATTATAAACTTAAATTAACCATGAAATCAAAAAACGGATCACAAAAGTTTTTTTGGCCCAAACTGCGGCATCGGGTGTATCTCCTGCTGGCGGCCTTGTTTCTCTTTTTTATCAATGTCTTACAGGCGCAGGATTCGAAAATCAATGTCTCTGGACTTATTACGGACAAGGCTACGGGGCTGCCTCTGACCAATGTTTCTGTTAAACTCAAAGGTACAAACGCAGTGACATCTTCCAATGAACATGGCAGGTATGCTATTTTAGCATCAAAAGGAGGTATACTGATCTTTAACCATTTGGGATTCCATACGCAGGAAGTAAGAATAACTGGAAATGAGCAAAATATTCAGCTTACAGAAAATATTCACGCCATGGACGAGGTCGTTGTGGTAGGCTACGGAAAAATGAAACGTGGCGACCTAACAGGTGCCGTCGTTTCGGTAACGGCCGACGACATCAGTAAATCTGTAAGTACCTCCCTGGATCAAGCTTTACAGGGACGCGCTGCCGGTGTATCGGTGACACAGAATTCAGGAGCACCGGGCGGCGGAATCTCGGTCAGCATCCGGGGTACAAATTCTTTCAGCGGCAATGAACCGCTCTATGTGATCGATGGAATTCCAATTGATGGTAATACCCGGGACAATTCAAGCGCACTCTCGTCAATAAATCCATCAGATATCGTATCCATGGAAATATTAAAGGATGCTTCTGCTGCTGCCATATATGGGACAAGGGCGGCAAACGGAGTCGTACTAATCTCTACAAAACGTGGTCAGGCGGGAAAAACCAAATTAGGTTATGAAGGGTATGTAGGATTCCAACAGCTGCCAACGATATTGGATGTCCTTAACCTCCGCGAATATGCCGTGTATCAGAATCTTCGCAGCAAAGTCATCGGCTTCGGCGATCGGGAGGAATTTAAAGATCCATCGCTGTTGGGTGAAGGCACAAACTGGCAGAAGGAAATTTTTAGAACTTCATTGATGCATAACCATCAATTGAACATCAGCGGTGGAACCGAACAAAATAGATTTGCGATCACGGGTGGATACCTTGATCAACAAGGTATCGCACAAGGATCAGGTTTTGAACGCTATTCCTTACGGATGAACTTTGATTCAAAAATCAACAAGTGGCTGACCGTCGGCATTAATGCCTATACCGCGAAAACAAAAAATACGAACACCATAGATAATGGGGGGATCATTTCGCTCGCCATCAGGCAGCTGCCAGAGGTGCCTGCCAAAAATCCTGACGGTTCGTGGGGAACACAACAGGAAAATATGTATGGGACTTATTTCGCCAATCCATTGGAGGAAGCGCTTACCCGTGAAAACTATGCAAAAGGAGCACAAATTAGCGTCAATGCTTATGCGGATATTTCGCCCATCAAAGATCTTGTACTACGGGTCGAAGGTAATGGGAACTATAATTATTCCAACGCTTATCAATTCACGCCCGCATATAATTACGGGAATTTCAAACAGCAATCCGCAGGAGCCAGGTTTGCCAGTAACGGTTCATTTACCAACCTGAAAACCTATCTGACCTACACTAAAACTTTCGCCGAAAAGCATAACCTCTCGATCATGGCTGGGCATGAGGCTCAGGAAAACAAATGGGAGTCTCTCTCTGGAAGCCGCAGCAATTATTTTTTAAATACGGTGCATGAGCTGGATGCTGGCGATTCTAAAACCGCCAAAAATGGGAGTTCAAGAAGTTCAGGTGGCATTGAATCTTATTTCGGTCGCTTCAATTATGGATTTGATGATAGGTATTTATTGACTGCTACATTCCGCAGGGATGGATCGGACAAATTCGGCACCAACAATCGCTGGGGGACCTTCCCTTCTCTTGCTGCTGCCTGGAAGATTAAAAATGAACCTTTCTTAAAAAATAACCCAGCGATAGACAACCTAAAGCTACGCTTGGGCTGGGGACTTGTTGGAAACCAAGCCGCAAGCTCCTATGCCTATGGCGTGAGCATGGCTTCGGCTGCATCCATATGGGGCACAGGCTTCTATCCTGCTAATTTTGCCAATCCGGACCTAAAATGGGAAAAAACCAATGCCTACAATATCGGTTTGGATCTGAGCTTATTTAAAAATAGAATCGAACTTACAACGGAAGTCTATTTAAAGAAAATAGACAATCTTTTGATGCAGGCCGTATTGCCTGACTATATCAGTGGGCTAATTGCTGCACCTTGGATAAATGCGGGCTCGATGACGAATAAGGGGGTTGAATTGACATTAAATACCATAAATATCAATAAGAATGGCCTTTTCTGGAAATCCGGTTTGACCTTCTCGATGAATAGAAACCGTGTCACGCACCTATATACGGATGCAACCGCCATTCAGGGAAAAATAGGTGCAGAAACATTCACACTGACCAAAGTAGGTAATCCTGTCGGCCAATTCTATGGATATAATGTGATCGGCATGTTTCAGAATGAAAGTGACTTTTACCTGAAAGACAATCAACATCATGCGGTGCTGGATCAGGAAGGCAATAAAGTTCCTATTGCTCTACCCAAAGATAAAAGCATAGGGGTCAACGGGATTTGGGTGGGAGATTTTATTTTCGAGGACAAAAATAAAGATGGAAAAATAGATGAGCAGGACCGTGATTTTATCGGCAATCCGGATCCGAAGTTCATCCTTGGACTAAACAATTATTTTTCTTACAAAGGATTTGACCTAAATATCTTTCTAAACGCCGTATATGGCAACAAGATCTATAATCAACTGCGTAAAGATTTTACAAACCCGATGAACAATTCGGGTATGCTCAAAAAAACGACAGAGATTGCCCTCATTGAAACGATTGATCCGAGCGGTTCCGACCAGGATATCTCCAATGTAAGGGTGTCCAATCCCAATGCGAGTATTCAACGTATTACTGTCAGTGACGCAAATGACAATAGCCGTATGAGTAATCGGTTTATTGAAGATGGTTCCTATCTGCGCCTGAAAAATATTTCTTTTGGCTATACTTTCTCCCAAAACCTGCTGAAGCGATATCAAATTGAAAACCTTAGGTTATATGTCAATATTCAGAATCTTTTTACCTGGACCAAGTATACGGGCTATGATCCGGAAATAGGTTCTTACAACCAAAATGTCTTACTGAGAGGAATAGATTATGCCCGGTATCCCGCACAGCGTATTTATACCCTGGGTTTAAACTTCTTGTTTTAATATTAACTACTGAATTATGAAAAAGCTACTCTTAATAAGCTCATTGATAGCTATTGTTGCGCTACATTCCTGTAAAAAAAGTTTCCTTGAGAGAGAACCGGAAGGAGCTTATGTGGATGCAACCTTTTATACCTCCCCTGAAGCATTGAAAGCAGCCACAGCACCACTGTACAACCGGGCGTGGTTTGACTATAATAAACGACCGGCCGTCGCTATTGGCAGTTTAAGAGCCAATGATGGCTATAATCCCTATATGAACCCTTCCTATACCCTATTCACCGTGACCTCGCTGGATGATGGACTTTCAGACTCCTGGAAATCATTTTATGGTGTCATAACGATGTCAAACGCCATCATCGATGCTGTGAAGCACAAAGCCGTTAATGTAACCGAAGCGCAAAAAAAAGTAGCTATTGGGGAAGCGCGCCTTATGCGTGGTATCGCTTACTTTTATCTTCTCCGGACTTGGGGGCCAGTCATATTGATCGAGAATAATGACACTGTGATCAAAGAGCCTATGCAACCCAGGCATCGGGAGGAAGATATTTTTCGATTTATTATAGACGATCTCAGCTTTGCAGTCCAGCACCTTCCTGTTCAGGCTGATAAAGGCCGTGCAACGAGCTGGGGTGCCAAAGGTATGCTTGCCAAGGTATATCTCTCCCGTGCTGGCTGGAAGACCGGCGGAACTCGAAACGAAGCTGACCTAGCCAAAGCAAGAGAATACGCAAAGGATGTCTGTGTAAATAGTGGTCTGGAACTCTATGCCAAATACGAAGATCTGTTCAAATACAAACATAACAACAATCCCGAATCACTGATTGCCATGCAATGGGTACCACTTGGCGACTGGGGCGTCTGTAATACACTTTTAGCTGACCTGGCATTCTCATCAGACGTGACCGGTGGTGTCAACGTTTGGGGCGGCGGACTAAACGGGACGATCGACATGCTCAAACAATACGAACGCGCTGATACACTCCGGAGAAATGCTACCTATTTTACCCAGCACTCCTTCTATCCCTATATTGCCATTGATAAAGGTGGATATTCGTACAGCAATGCAGGTGCATCCATCAAAAAAGGCGTAATCGGTGGCCCTAACGATGATAATGACGGTTATGTGCAGTCAATGAGTTCACCCCTCAATACCTATATTTTGCGCTTGGCGGATGTATACCTGACCTATGCTGAGGCGAGTCTGGGTAATAATAGCACACTCAATGGTGGTGAAGCGTTAAATTACTTTAACAAGGTAAGAGATCGGGCCAAGATCGGACGAAAGACCTCTATTACGCTTGACGATATCATCAAAGAACGACGCGTGGAGTTTGCCATGGAGTATACCAACTGGTACGATATGGTCAGCTGGTATTGCTACAAGCCTGAGAAAATGCTTAAATACTTTAATGATCAACAACGTGGTTGGTCCACGGCGGGTATCACGAAGGATGAAGACGGTAATCTTATTTTTGAAGATCCCACGGCACCTGCAGTGCCTGTCGTCGTGACCGCAAACAACATCTTCTTCCCCTATCCAGAGAATGATCTCATCCAAAATCCGAGGTTAAAAGAAGAGCCTCAGGCTTATCCATTTAATAATCAGTAAAGAATTATGAAAGCTTTAAATAAAACCATACGCTTTAGCTATCATTTGCTTATCGCTGTCCTTCTCCTGCCGGTAATATCCTGTAGTCGTAACAATGACATGACTGTGGCTCCCGAGATAAGCCATGTAAGGTTGACAGATCCGGAAAAAGCAGATAGTACTTTCACAGGTGCATTTCCGGGCACAATGGTTGCTGTTATCGGAAAAAATCTCGACGGCATCCAAAAAATTTACATCAATGACCAGCAGATCGCATTTAATGCAAATTATTGTACGTCGACAAGCGCTATTATTTCTATTCCGGCAGATCTCCTATTGACTGGCACCCATCCGGATCTTCCAAATGAAATCCGGATCGAAACAAACCATGGCGAAGCAAGGTTCAGTTTTCATATCTATTCTCCCGCTCCACAAATCGCCCGTATTGAATTAAAATACCCGGCAAAGGCGGGTGAAAAACTCCGCATCTACGGTTCAAATTTTTACGAAGTAAAAAAAGTCGTGTTCGAAGGCAAGGCCGGCGGCAATGTATTAGCTACGGAATATGAAATCGGTAAGGACTATGATAAAATCGAATTAACGATTCCCGCCGGTATCCAAGATGGCCGGCTCGCGGTCTACTGCATGACCGATTCAGTTAGCATCGCTTTCACAACGAATGTTTCGCCGCCAACGATTAAATCATGGAGCAGCGATATGCCTATTATTGGCGATCAGGCATTTATTACCGGCAACAACTTTATTGATGTAAGCAAACTAACGATCAATGGCGAATATGATATTGCAAGCGAAGATTTAATCGTGGCCAAAAGCCAGGATACAATTTATTATCGACTACCAAAGGCTCCGACAAAATCCGGTACGGTCACAGTCCATGCGGCAGGAGGACAATCCAATTCGACCCTGCTATTTTATCCCGTTCAAAACCTCGTCCTGGATTGGGATAAGGTAGGTAGCTATGATTGGGGGGACAACAATATGGCTGTGACGGCAGACGGCTCCAAGCCACCTTTCTTCAGCACGGGAACAGCTTACCGCATTTTTGGATCACCGGGAGCATGGCAATATTGGTGGGGAAATTTATCCAATAAAGCTGTCTATCCTGCCGTAAATGCAATACCCGCCAATACGGCTATCGGCAACCTTGTACTGCGCTTTGAATGCTTCGTAAATGAACCTCTTGTGACAGCAACATTTGATATGCAATTGAAAGGAAATTGGGATAAAATGCTATCAGACTATGTGCCTCGTGATAGAAACACCAATAAAACAAGCCTTGGTAAATGGATGACATGCGACATAGCCCTGAATAGGTTTACTTCTGTTGCGGACTATGGAAGCTTTGTTGCCATCGCTAGCTCCGAACTGGGCATTTTCACGAAAAATAAAGCGGACAATGCCAATGTCAAGGTCGATATCTACTTCGACAATTTTAGAATCATTGACAGCAGCAAAAACTAGGTTTATTTACAGAATAGCGAATTGCGATACAATAAGGCCGGATAGGTGGATAATCAATTATTCCGGCCGTCAATAATACATGAATCATTATGACAAACAAACACATATGAAAATTAAAAAGAGTATTCCCTTCATGAGTACAGGGAATGATATGCAACATCAAATGGCATTCCGAGCAGTGCCCAAAGCATTTTTCGACTGATTTGACTATAACACAAAATAAACTATGACTATAAAACAGATTCCAATTTTCTTCGTCTTTTTTTTGCAGGCATTCCTATTGAAGGCCGAACTCAGGCTTCCTGCAATATTTGGTGACAACATGATTCTACAAAGGGACAGTCCCATAAAATTGTGGGGCTGGGCCGAAAAAAATGAAACGATCCATGTCCGGTTTATGCAGCAGAAACTAAAGGTACAAGCAGATAGAAATGGTCAATGGAGCATTACTTTAGCCCCAACTCCTTATGGAGGACCGTATAACATGGAAATAAAAGGCCATAGCGAACAGGTATCCCTAAAAAACATCCTGGTCGGTGAAGTTTGGCTTGCATCCGGCCAATCCAATATGGAATGGACGGTAAAGAACTCCAATAATGCAGCGAACGAAATCAGCCAGGCCCATTATCCGAAGATTCGGGCCTTCAATGTGGAGAAGGGCATCAGTGATGTCCCCAAACAGGACCTAAAGGGAAAATGGGCGTTATGTTCCCCGACGACAGTGGGCGATTTTTCAGCTGTTGGATACTTCTTTTCGCTCAAACTGTATCAGGAACTCGGCATACCTGTGGGCATCATCAATGCTTCCTGGGGTGGTACTGGCGCCGAAACCTGGACTAGCGAAAGCGGCTTCAATAAATTGCCCGCGCATTTCAAAGCTCCTTACCAACAGCATTTCAACGGCAGTCTGCAGAGCTTTTTAAAAGAAAACGAATTGAAAAAACAGGGCTATCTGCAAGCTTTAACAAACGATCCGGGAATAGCTGCAAAATGGTACGGAAACGATACGGATATATCCGGTTGGGGAAAGATGAATATTCCACAGTTGTGGGAATCCAAATTGGGTGATATGGATGGCATTGTATGGTTCAAACGCCGTATTTATTTGCCCGAGGGTAGTGCGCAAAAGACCGGATCCATTCTGCTTGGCACCATTGATGACGATGATGTCTGCTGGATTAACGGTGTCAAAATTGGTGAAACAAAAGGATATACAAACGCACGGAAGTACACGATCCCGAAGGCTGTTCTAAAAGACGGTGAAAATATAATTACGCTAAAAATTATGGATACCGGCGGCGGCGGTGGCTTTTATGGAAACCCGGCCCAGCTGTACCTCGATGTGGAGGGCGAGAAATTTCCGCTTGATGGTGATTGGAATTATAAGGAGGCTGTCACTACTCAGCAGCATGATTACAAAGAAGTTTCGCCAAATATGCTTCCATCCCTCCTCTTCAATGCCATGATCAATCCAATTGTTCCTTATACCATCCGGGGTGTGATCTGGTATCAGGGTGAAAATAATGCCGGACGAGCGTATGATTATCGCAGCCTCTTCCCTAACCTCATCGCGGACTGGCGGTCGCAATGGAAAACTGATTTCCCTTTCTACTGGGTGCAATTGGCCAATTATATGGCTAAAGAAAAATCACCCGAAGACAGCGACTGGGCAAAACTGAGAGATGCACAGACCCGGACACTCCGTCTTGCTCATACTGGTCAGGCGGTAATCACGGATATTGGTGAAGCGGACGATATCCACCCACGTAACAAACAGGAAGTGGGTCGACGACTCGCTTTAATAGCACTGGCTAAAAATTATGGCCGAAAAAATCTTGTGTATTCTGGGCCAACGTTCAAATCGGTGGTCAAGGAGGGCAATAAACTGATTATTTCTTTTGATGTTACTGGAGGCGAACTCGTGGTTAACAATAAATACGGTTACGTCGAAGGCTTTGCTCTTGCTGGAGCAGATAAAAAATTTGTTTGGGCCCAGGCTCATATTGATGGTAATCGAATTGTTGTTCACGCAGATCAGCTCAGCAGCCCTGTATTTGTCCGCTACGCCTGGAGCAATAATCCCGATGTCAATTTATTCAATAAAGAAGGCCTGCCCGCTATACCTTTCAGCAATGAGGAATAAGCATACAGAGCCCAGATGACATGATCTTAAACAACACAAAAAAAATATTCAATGAAAACACTATTAAGTTACATTTTTATGCTGTTGGTTCTACCGGCATGCTCCAACAAGGAAATTAAGGCAAATACAGAGCTCAGCAAGCCTGAGATAAAAGAAGAACCAAAACCTACTTACAGTAAATTCTCCATCAGGGAAAATTTTAGTACCAACCAGTTAGTTGATGAAATGGGTTTGGGGATTAACCTCGGTAATGCCCTGGACGCAACGGGTGACTGGATCAATCCAAGTAGTATTTCTAATTACGAGACGGCGTGGGGCAGCCCGCTCATTACAAAAGAAATGATCGAAGGTTATGCAAAAGCCGGTTACTCTTCTTTACGAATTCCGGTCACCTGGAGTAATATGATGAACAACGCTGAAAATTACAGAATCCATCCAGATCTCCTCAATAGAGTCGAAGAGATCTTAAACTGGACACTCGATTGCGGCATGGTCGCCATTATAAACGTTCACCATGAAAATGAATGGGTCAAAAAAGTGCCGACAGACAGCGAAGCTAAGAAAAAGTTCACTTCTATTTGGGAGCAGCTCTGTAACCGTTTTGAAAAATATGGGGATCATTTGATATTCGAACCCATGAATGAAATTGGTTACGACGAAATATGGACTCCCTGGAAGGGCGGGCAAACCGAAAAAGCAAGAGCATTCGGTTACGTAAACGAGCTGAACCAGCTTTTTGTCGACATCGTCAGGAAATCGGGCGGCAACAATGCCAAGCGCCATCTTTTAGTCGAAATTTATAATACGGGTCTCGAACATGCTTTTGACCCCTTAACCAAGATTCCGGACGATCCGGCTAAACATCTTGCATTGACCGTACACTATTATACGCCGCCTTTGTTTGCCATATTGGGTAACGGTGAAGACGCAGGATGGGGTGTTGGCGTCCCTTCCTGGGGTACAGAACAGGAATTTAAAGAGCTCAATGACAATATGGAGCTATTAAAGAAGAATTGCGTTGACAAAGGGATACCCGTCATCATTGGCGAATACGCCTGCTCCTCAAAGAACAGAACACAGGAGGTGATCAGGTTATTTAATGTCTCGGTCACCGAAGCGATTTATTCACGTGGTATGTGCCCCATGCTTTGGGATGTTCAGGGTGCTGGGCAATATGAGCGGACAACCAGTAAATTCAAGGATCCTGTCTTTTTAGAACAAATAATGGCAATACCTGCTAAATATCCACGCAATCAAAACTAGCATTTACCCAAGGCATCTTCCGGAAGGCCGTGTAAAAGCAACTTTTGAATAAATGCACCTAGAGACGTGCTATGTACGTCTCTAGCCCTTAACACAACCCGGTACCAAAAACCATGAAACAAAAAAACTATATTCTGCTCTGCCTCCTATTTCTCGCGGTATTCTCGCTTGAAGCACAATACAAGTTCGATAAACCGCTCTACGGGGCAGCCTATTACCACGAATATATGCCCAGTGAGCGTCTGGACGAAGATATCCGATTGATGAAAAATGCCGGGCTCAATGTCGTACGGCTGGGTGAATCTACCTGGGGATTATTTGAACCACAGGAAGGTGTTTTTGCATTTGAATGGATGGACCGCATCATCGACAAAATGCATCAGGCGGGTATCCGCATCATTCTTGGGACACCGACCTATTCCATTCCGGCCTGGCTTGCGCATATGCATCCCGAGGTTCTGGCCGAATATCAGCGGGGTACTAAAGCTTATTATGGCATCAGGCAGAATATTGACTTGAGCAACCCCACTTTTAAATATTATAGTGAACGTATCATCCGCAAGCTAATGGAACGGTACGCAAAACATCCTGGAATCATTGGCTATCAGGTAGACAACGAAACAGAAGCACGCGGCATAAACAACCGGGATTATTTTATCGGCTTTCGTAACTACATCAAAGGCCGTTTTAACAACGACCTCGATTCACTTAACAAAGCCTGGGGAATGAACTACTGGGGTATGAATATTCGCACCTGGGAAGAGTTCTATACCCGCGATGGTGTCACCAATCCTTCCTATAAAAACGAATGGGAACGCTACAACCGCAAACAGGTAGCCGACTTTCTGAATTGGCAATGTAACATTGTCAATGAATATAAACGTCAGGACCAATTTATAACACATTGCTTCATGCCTGATTTTCACAATGTAGATCAGGTAGAAAGCTTTCGCCCGATGCAATACCCCGCTATCAATATTTATCACGACGTACAGGATAAACAAGACGGACAGCGCATTGCTTATTCGGGGGATTTTGTCCGGACGGTTGCCAAGAACAATTATATTGTCATGGAAACCAACGCACAAGGTATAGGCTGGGATGCACGCACACAATACCCGCCATACGACAGACAACTCCGGCAAAATGTATATGCTCATTATGCTTCCGGTGCAAATATGGTGGAATACTGGCATTGGTCTACGCTGCATTATGGGCAGGAAACCTATTGGCGCGGTGTATTGGGGCACGATCTCCAACCGAATAGAATATACGATGAATTTAAAACCACAGCTCAGGAGCTGGCAAGGATCGGAGATCGTCTTATTGACTTGAAGAAGAAAAATAAAACAGCAATCTTATATAGCCACGATTCCTACCACGCACTGAATTTTATGCCTTATACCTATAAAAACAATTATCCCATCGATATGGTTCATAAGGCACTCTACTTTCAGAACATTGAAGCTGATATTATTCCCTGTGATAAAATTACTGATTTTAAAGGCTACGAAATGTTGGTTATTCCACCGCTTTATGTCGCCACGGATGAACTGCTACTGGCCATTGACAAGTTTGTAAAAGCGGGCGGCCATGTCGTCATGATGTACAAAAGTGGCTATTGTAACGAACATTCGGCCGTCAGGGCCACAGCTGCGCCGGGGCCATTAAGGAAGGCTTGCGGATTCCATTATCAAGAGTTCTCCACCATCGGAGACATGCGGCTCAAAGATAAGCCTTTTGAATTGGCGGATAAAAACCAAATTGGTGACTGGTATGAATTTTTGATCCCTGAGACAGCCAAACCGCTGGCCTATGCTGAACATCCCTTCTTTGGCAAGTGGCCCGTAATCACAGAAAACAGCTATGGTAAAGGAAAACTGACTTATATCGGGACCTATCCATCACAAGAACTACTCCATACGATCATCAAAAAAACTGCTATCGAAGCAAAAGTCATTACTGCCGACAATTACACTTTCCCAATCATTCAGCGTTCGGGAAAGAATAAATGGGGTAAGACAATTCATTACATTTTTAATTACAGTACGGAAACAAAACGGATTACTTATACAGGTGACCCAGCGAAAGAACTTATTTCGAATAAGCTCACCCAGAAGGGCCAAGAGATTATATTGGAGCCCTGGGAAGTACTCATTATGGAACAAAACTAAAAGATACGCTAATTACCAAAAACATTGACCTTACTATGAGAGCATTTATTGTCACCCTATTTTTCGCGATAACATCCAGCCTTTCGGCCCAGACTTATTCGTTGCTATCGCCGGATGGAAAAATTTGTTTGGACATCGACCTATCGAACGGACTCTCCTACGCTGTTTCCTACAAAGGTAGACAGGTAATAGATCCCTCACCCTTAGGCTTTGAATTGCAAGATGAGCCCCCCATGCATAAAGGGTTTATGCTTTTAGACACACCTCGGACCACATCGAAGCGTGATTCCTGGACTCCAGTAGTGAAGAACAAACATGCCCATGTCGATTTGCAGTGGAATGAAACACATTTGGCCCTGATCGAAAAGGGAGGTGAGAAACGTCGCTTGGACCTCTTCTTTAGAGCTTATGACAACGGAATCGCCTTTCGCTACCAACTATTCAGCGGCGCTAGAATAGGAAACAGAGTGATAAGTCGGGAGATGACCGGATTTTCAGTATCTAATCAGGCTCAAGCTTGGGCAGCACAATATAAACCGCGTTTTACATCCAGTCAGGAGAGCGAATTCGATAAAGTCCCTTTAACGGGAATCAGCGATCAGAGCTTAATCGGACTTCCACTACTGATCGAAGTCGATAAAGCTACCTACCTGGCCATTACCGAAGCGAACATCGATAACTATCCTGGTTTTTATATTAGTCGGGCTGCAGATCATACGACGGAACAGGTATTGCTCACGACGAAACTCTCCCCCTTACCTGGCGAAAAAGAAGATGGGGCCAAAGCTCGTTTCTCCGACAAAATCCAAACCCCTTGGCGCGTGGTCATGATTGGCGATAATCCGGGACGATTTATCGAATCCGAAATTGTCCAGTCGCTCAACCCCGCATGTGCGATCCAAGACCCCGCATGGATAAAACCGGGACTCTGCGCATGGGATCACTGGTGGAGCGGAGAAGTGAAAATGGAAACTGCTGTTATAAAAGAGTATATCGACTTTGCATCTGCGCAAGGATGGCCCTATATGTTAATTGACTGGCAATGGTACGGCCCCTTCAACCAAGCGCAAGCAGATATTACCAAACCGGCACCGCAAGTCAACATGCCTGAAATACTTGACTATGCCCGCAAAAAAAATGTACGTCTTTGGCTTTGGTTATATAGTACCGACGCTAATCGCAATAACGCCTATGAGGAAGCTTTCGCACTGTATGAGCGCTGGGGCATCGCCGGCGTAAAAATAGATTTTATGGACCGCGACGATCAGGAGATGGTAAACTGGTACCGTAAAGTAATTAAGAAGGCCGCTGAGCACAGGTTGATGGTTAACTTCCACGGGGCGTACAAACCTGACGGAATAGAACGGACCTACCCGAATATGATAACCCGCGAGGGAGTCCTGGGAGAAGAATATGCGAAATTTTCCGACCGTATCAAACCTGCTCACAATGTCACTTTGCCGTTTACGCGTATGCTGGCAGGGCCAATGGACTATACTCCGGGAGGTTTTCTCAATGTAACTCCAGCGCAGTTTAAGAAACAGTCTCCAACCCTGATGATGAATACCCGCTGTGCTGAGCTCGCCAAATTTGTTATTTATGAAAGCCCTCTTACGGTATTCTGCGACCACCCGAAGCATGTGTTGGGCCAACCCGGGAGTGATTTTCTAAAGATCGTTCCGACGGTGTGGGATGATACGCGCTTCATTGATGGTTATCCCGGGGAATATATTGTACTGGCCAAACGTTCGGGGAAAAACTGGTTTATCGGTGCCATGACCAATAGCATGTCCCGCACGATTACAATACCAACAAGTTTTCTAGCCGCTGGAAAATACGTGCTGGACTACTGGCAGGATGCAAAAGAAGCGGAAAAAATCCCTGCAAAACTTGAGAAAAAAAGTAGGATAATCGAAGCTGGGAAGACAATAAAAATACCGATGGTCAGCGGTGGCGGCTATGTGGCAATCATTAGGCCGCAGTAAAGTTTGGTTCCGAATCGATCTAAAAAAAATATTATTCAAAGTAGCACACTATTTAACTAAAGAAACGATAAATCCTGTTATGAACAAGAACATTTTTAAGACATTAGTACTCTTTACAATCCTTGGAGCTACCTTAAATGCTCCAGCCCAACAAAAAAGACCGGTAGACTTGCCTGGTAAATTTCAGCCTAACTGGGAATCTTTGGCGCAGTACGAAGCGCCTGAATGGTTTCGCAATGCCAAATTCGGCATCTGGGCACACTGGGGCCCACAATGCCAACCTGAGCAGGGCGACTGGTATGCACGTGGTATGTATGATGAAGGCAGTGGACAATACAATGCACATGTAAAAACTTATGGACATCCTTCTGTAGCCGGATTTAAGGATATCATCCCTACCTGGAAGGCTGAAAAATGGGATCCCGAAAGGCTTGTTGCGCTCTACAAAAAGGTTGGTGCACAGTATTTTTTTGCAATGGGAAACCATCATGACAACTTCGATCTGTGGGATAGCAAGCATCAAAAATGGAATTCGGTCAATCTGGGACCCAAACGTGATATTCTCGCCGAATGGTCTAAAGCAGCGAAAAAAAACAAGCTTCCTTTCGGTGTGAGTATCCACGCCTCCCATGCATGGACATGGTATGAAACCGCCCAAAGAGCGGATCGCTCAGGCCCCCTGAAAGGTGTACCCTATGATGGAAACTTAACGAAAGAAGCGGGAAAAGGAAAATGGTGGGAAGGTTACGATCCCCAGGAACTGTATCGGCAGAACCATGCCCTTAGCAAGGGAAGTGAAGACGTAAAGTCGTTGTGGTCACAGTGGGACTGGAATAACGGTGCATCCAAGCCGACACCGGAGTATATTGATAATTTCTATCAACGGACAATAGACATGGTCGACAGCTATCAGCCGGACCTACTCTATTTTGATGATACTACACTCCCCCTCTGGCCTATCAGCACAGTCGGGCTCGATATTGCAGCCCATTTTTATAACAGTAACGCGAAGAAAAATAAGGGAAAAGTCAACGCCGTTTTGTTTGGAAAAATCTTATCCGAGCAACAAAAAGAGTGTTTGGTGTGGGATGTTGAGCGCGGCGTTCCAGATCAAGTGCAAGAAAAAGCCTGGCAGACCTGCACTTGCCTGGGAAGCTGGCATTATAGCAAAGCTGATTATGAAAACAACAATTACAAGTCCGCAAAAAAAGTTGTCCATATGCTTATTGATATCGTCAGTAAAAACGGGAACCTCCTACTTAATGTCCCTATTAAGGGCGATGGTAGCATCGACGAAAAAGAAGAGAAAATTCTGCATGAAATAGGCGATTGGATTCAGGTTAATAAGGAGGGAATTTTTGATACCCGTCCCTGGAAAACATATGGCGAGGGTCCAAGTACCGAAGAGCAGAAACCATTGAATGCCGCTGGATTCAACGAGGACAAAGAAAATAACTATACCGCTAGGGATATCCGGTTTGTGAAAAAAGGCGATGCGATCTATGCCCACGTCCTGGCATGGCCAACGGATGGAAAAATCATGATCAAATCTTTCGGAAAGAAGAATAACACCGGCGATCCAGTAACTGTTAAAACAGTATCTCTATTGGGGCATCCGAAAAAACTGGTATTTAAACAAGATGACGAAGCACTCAGCGTTACCTTGCCTTCGGATAAGCCTAATCAAATTTCATTGGTACTGAAAATCAATTAAACCATTTTTTCTTCATCAAGCTGTACCCTTATTTTTAAGATACCACTGATACAATTAGATTATGAAAACGCCTTGTACCATGAAAATTATTTTAGTACTATGCTCCTTATTTCCATTACTGTTATTCGGACAATCAGCAATGATTCATATCGAAGGACGGCAAAGGACCAGTCTAAACGGCTTATGGGAAGTCATTATCGATCCTTTTGATGCGGGGTCTGGTGATTGGGCTGCATATTATAAAGATCGAAAACCGTTGGGCAACACGGATTTTGTGGAATCTTCATTTGAAGGTGGCCATCAACTGTATGTACCGGGAGATTTCAATTCTCAACTTCCCGAGCTCAGCTATTATGAAAGCAGTATCTGGTACAAACGTCCCTTTAAGATCCAAACAAAACAGGATAACCGGTTTTTTATCCACTTTGCTGCCGTAAACTATAAGGCCGAAGTTTATCTGAACGGGGTCAAGATTGGTGAACATGAAGGTGGCTTCACACCTTTCCAGTTTGAAGTAACGGATCATGTCAAGATTGGCGAAAATAGCCTTATCGTGAAATCAAATAATCAACGGATAAAAGATGGCATACCTGGTCTCGGTTTCGACTGGTTCAATTATGGTGGAATCACACGGGATGTCGAACTCGTACAAACGCCAAAGACCTATATCAGGGATTATTTTATTCAGCTATCACAGCAGGATGAGAATATCATCAATGGCTATGTATCCCTAGATGGCCCTAAAAAAGAACAAGCGATTGCAATACGCATTCCCGAATTGAACTTTATTTATAAAACAAGAACAGATAGCACTGGAAAAGCCACGCTTAGAATTCCGTTTCGTAAGAAAACCCTGTGGACACCTGCAGTTCCGAAATTATATGCCGTTCAGGTCGATTCCGAAACCGATCGTATCGAAGAAGAAATTGGTTTTCGAACAATCAGAGTTGATGGGACAAATATTTTATTGAATGGCAAATCCATCTTTCTTAAAGGGGTTAATATTCATGAAGAAGTCCCACAACGCAGATCGCGGGCCTATAATGAAAGTGATTATAAAATGCTCTTGGATTGGGCGAAAGAGCTAGGTTGTAATTATGTGCGTCTAGTGCATTATCCACATCATGAAAAAATGATAAGAATGGCTGAGCAAATGGGATTGATGGTCTGGGAAGAATTGCCCATTTACCAGGGGATTGATTTTGCAGATCCTGGAATGATGAAAAAAATGAATTTAATGCTTCGGGAGATGATTGCTCGTGATAAAAATCGGGCGGCAACGATTATCTGGAGTCTTTCGAACGAAACTTACTCCTCTCTGGCCAGAGACAGTTCGCTCACTGCACTTTATCACCTCACAAAGGCCTTGGATAATACCCGTCTTGTGACATCAGCGTTTAATAACATGCGTTTTGAAGGCAACAAGGCCTATATCGAAGATAAAATGAATCGTTTGATGGATGTTATGGCGATCAACCAATACATTGGATGGTACAAAGCATGGCCTGAGAATGATAGCGAAGTCGAGTGGATATCCCACTTCAATAAACCGCTTATTTTTTCGGAATTTGGTGGCGAGGCCGTCTTTGGCAACAATACCGATCCGAAGCGGGCAAGTAGCTGGAGTGAAGATTACCTTGTGGATATTTATAAACGTCAATTTAGCATGTTTAAAAACATTTCCTTCTTACGTGGGTTGACACCATGGCTCCTGGTCGACTTTCGTTCGCCTGGAAGGGCCCATCCTGTCTATCAAAAGGGTTGGAACAGAAAAGGATTATTATCTGAAAGAGGCCAAAAAAAGAAGGCCTGGTACCTGGTTGCCGATTATTTCAAAAATTTGACTAGTCCTGAAAAATAAATACAGATTTTTAGTGGCTAACGACACATAGATTAAACAGTAGTGACCGGTAGGTTGCTGCTGTTTTTTTTACAAATTCTGAAGTTCATATTTGATTTCATGTACATCTGATTTTAGAGTTAGCATATGATCAGAACAATGTAGTCAGTTATTATTATAGATATTGGATTGCATCGGCCACGATCTGCTTTATTAAATATAAACGATTGGTATCAGTCATAAACTCTTGTTTGGAGTATACCAGCGGTTCGTTCAGCGACGACATTTTCATAAGAATCAGCATTTTTTGTCATACTGCAACTGCCCCGATACTTGTTTAGGTAATATTGGTATTCTTCTGTGCGCTCTAGTTATTCAAAATCTATCAATCCATCAATATCAACAGGAAGGTATTAACGGCAATACTTTGGTTTCAAGATACCTACAGGTATCCAAACCGCTGGATGCTCTGTCTGTTCAGGTATAAGTTGTTTCCCTGCCCTCAATAATTCACGTAATCCCATATTGATAGCTTCAGTGGCAGCAGCTGTAAAGAAAATATCCTCATCACTGGTATCTATGAGATCAACGATCTGTCGCTTGTTCTTCTCTACCGCTCATTTTGCTTTAATTTTATCTCTATGCTTTAGACCAAATTTAATTAAAGCATTTGCAACTTCTTCCGTTTCTTTAGCATATGCGGTAAGCGCATAAGAAACTGTCACAGGTTTGGTGTTATTAACCGTTCTACTAATCAGTAAATTATCTTCTAATTCCTGAAGTTCGTTGGATAGAACTTTTGGGGATATTCCCTGAGCCATTTCTTGCAGATCTTTAAACCGCATTGTGCCGTGTTTCTGCAAATTGTGCAGGATACAAAATTTCCATTTACCACTGAGCAATTCAATGCCATCTTTTAATGCCAATATAGTTTCTTTATCAATATTTTTATTGCACATCAGATAGTTACTTTCCTAAAGGTAATGAATAGTAAATATATATTGAATATCCAATAGTTTTGTGGTACAGAAATTTTAAAAAAATCGTTATGAAAGTAACAGTAATCGCAAACATTTCGGCTAATGGAAGAATTTTGATATCCGATAACCCGCATCATAAACTACCACTGGAAGCGATGGAATTTTACGTACAATTTGTAAGGCAGGTTGGAAATGTAGTAATAGGATTGAAAACATTTGAAAATTTCCTAAATTTTCCAGATCAAGTAAAAGAACATTTTAATGGAATAGAAATCATCGTATTGGCCGATAAATCTTATACGGCTGATGGCTACAAGACTGTAGCAAGTCCTGAAGAGGCAATTGCATATATGTCTACAAAAGGAGTGCGTGAAATATCCGTCGGAGGTGGAGCAGGTACTTTCAACGCTTTTTTGGACAGGGATTTGATTACAGATATCTATTTTAACGTCAGTCCTATAATCACTGGAGCTGGAGCAATTTTAGCAAACAATGAGGAGTTAAGTTCAACGTTCAGGTACAAAGGACAGAAGCTTAAAAACGGTTTTCTTCAATTGCATCTAACTAAGGAATACTAAAAAATGACAGACCAAAAATGTCTTTCAAAAATAGTTGAATTACGGAAACAAATCCGCTAAAATTATTTCTTTCCGATCTATATCCTTTCAGTTGGCGACTGTATCCACACGACGATAAGTATATACATCATGGTTAAGGGCGCCGGCGAGCGGAAAGAGAATAAGAAAACCGGCTGCTGTCGACTCACTGGGCACGATTAAATCACCATGTTTATCTAGTGCAAAGCAAATAGTTTTGGTAAAGAATCTATTGACTAATACATAGATGTCAAGGTCGGTATTTCTGAAAGAAACAAAGTTTTGCGGTTCGGGCTTAACTTTCCTCGTTCTTTCACGCACGACATTTCCTAAGGTATCAATTAGTTTGAAATGGATCTTATTTTTTTTGGTGAGCTCCAATGAAGTTCTGTAAAGATAGTGCAGACTATCAGTTTTATAGTAATTAGGCTCAATATAGTTCCATAGGCAATATTCATTATAGGCCGCACTCTTCTCCTGACTGCTATTATTATGGCCTATTATCTTCTGGGGATAATTATCAAAGATGTATGTCTCCTTCAATCGTACCATCGAAACGCTATGCGCCGCAGCAGTTTGTGCTAAATACTTAGGCGATATGGAAGTGCAAGAGATACACGAAAAAATAAATACCACCGAAAATAGTGCAATGGCTAGCGTGCGCATATTGTGATGTTTGTTGAATGCTTTCATAAGCTCTTATTTTGCGGAAATAAATTGTTGGATACTAAACTTTAAGTTGTTTCTAAACACTAGGTAAGCCCCTCAATAAATTCTGAAAAGGTTCTCTTTTTAAAAATAGCTTCTTCATTTGACATTCCAATAAATGGTATTTCATAAATATCACATGTGCTTTTTTTAACTGCATAAGCTTTTGATCTAAAAATAACCTTTATTAAACTCACAAATTTTAATTGTGCTCAATGTTTCATTTTGCAGGAAATGTTCAATGTTGTTCGCCTTTAAACGATCTTTTTTTGCAAGTTTGAATTTGACTGTACCATAATTTAGTTTAGAAAACTCTATCCTTAATTTCTCAATTTCTAATTTATGCACTTGTTCTCCATCTGCTAAGAAATTATCCAAAAGCAATAATTTCTGACATAAAAAGTATACTTTATCGTCTTCCAAAATAACATCTCTCTTGAAGGAAGATAATAATGAATCTTTAATTTTATCCCACAAAGACTCTTCACCGATAAAAATCAAATTATTCAATTTTTTAACATCTAGTCCCAAATTATCAACGAGATAAATTGCAACTTTTTGAGGAGAAATTTGGCTTCGATAAAAATCCCTCAGATTATCAAGAGGTTCCCACCTACTTCTATCTAAAGAAAGGTCAATTTGGTGCAAATAGGCATATAAAAATACTCCAAACGAATAGTTAATTTTCATCTTTCTAATTCTGTTATGTTTAGGTGACAGATATAGTAAACTCAACCTTTATTGGATACGCGGCAACAATATAATTATTTATCACTTTTCCTATAGCAAGGTTATTCATACTGCATCGAGATACAAAATGAGTATGTAATTATCGCCAACGAGTTATATATTTTGCCAATTTAAAGACTGTTTTGTAAATATCCTAACTGGGGAAATTATAGATTCATTTGATTACACAAACATTAAAGAAAAAATAATCACAGATTTTCAAAAAGATGAAATCATTATTGATGACTTAAAATCGCTATCATTGACAGCTAAAACGTTCCATCAGACACCTATATCATTATATTTCAAATAGAACTAAATCACTATGAATCATCTAGAAACTACATAATCTATGAAAGGGATTTTTCGATCCGCTATACTGTAATAGCCACTACTTGATCTGACAGTTGGGTGTCTTCCGGTTGATACCCCACAACCTGGCGACTGAGCGATTACTCTCCCCACGGGCTTTTAATTGAATTATATTTATTTGAAAAAAAAGTCCAGTTATAAGTAACATAACTGAACTCCGTAGTTTTTATTTATACACTTAGTGGGACAGTCCCGACCGGGACACAATTCTATAACCTCCTCTCATTATAAACCGCGTTTGACATTTTGAAACTTTACCTCCGTCAATTTGCTGATTAATAAAAAAACTTGTCTCAAATCGATAGAATTTCGTATCCTTCCACCCCAATGTTGATCAATTATTGTAAAAACAAAGTAATCATCGAACCATTAAAAAAAACAAATACCACTTTTTAGTGGTCGTTTTATTCATAATATTCGATCTTCCTTTTTATTAAAATTCCACCTTCAAATTCGTCTTTAGGATTTCTTTTAATAATCTGCTTTTGTTCAACCCAATTTTCATAATTATCATAAATATATGAATAGGTTGACGATTGTATGGTAGGGCTTTCTTCAGACCTGCTTTTTTCTTCTTCTATATCGCCATGTGAATTGCATTTATAATTTTTTGTTTCTTTAAAATAAGAAGAATTTAGCTCGATTGGTTTATTTGAATTGTCATATCTGATATCAACAACCCCTGATATATTGCCATCAAAATTGTCAGTTTTTTCTTGAATCATATTTTTATTCCGATCATATATTTTAGTGACAATAGAAACTAACAAAAACTCTTTTTTTGTTTCGTCGTATTCATAACGTTTTACTGTTTCGTCATTTTCATTATAAAAATAATCCGTGTATGCGCTAAATTGATTCAGATTTAACCTATTGCCTTCGTACCGGTTTTCAATCTTCTTTGTCAATTGTTTTTGTTCATTATAAGAGAACAAAATCTCCCCATATTTATCCCCTGTAACTGTGCCAATTAGTTCTATTTTGCAGAGTTTTCCTTTTTCATAGATATATCTTTCATTTAAATTGTAATTATTTTTATTCTTGCTTTTGTCAAACTCTACGATATAGATATTTGAAACGGTACCATCTAAATTGTACTCTTTATATTGATCCAGTCCTTGCATGTCGATTCTGTTAATAGGCCGCCCCGCTATTCCATGGTAGGTTATTTCCTCTGTTTTTATCTGGGGTTTAGTTTTCTGTGTGTCTTGTCCAAAAGCAAAAACGCAAAGTAAGAACATTGACATAAATGCTGTTATTTTTTTTCTCATATCGTATTTTTTATGACCTATCCCCATATATATATAGCCTCGCCAAATAGTACACCAAAGCTTAATTCACTATTTTTAAAATAGCGCGAGCTCGCTACCGAACTTCATTTACTTGACCCAACCTCACTTATGTAAATATACGACCGATCTTTTGGTATGAAAGGCTATTTTATAATTCGTAAAGCTGTATTTATTATCCGCTATCATTTTTCAATTATCGGGATAGAATTATGGTATAATACTTCTTAATGGGACAAGATTAATAACTAAACCTATTATGCAGAGCAACGATTTGTAGAGAAAAGATGAAACCGGCTGAAGTCTGTTGTGACATTGTCTTAAAAACGATAAATCTCTTTATACGGTGCAAAATAAGCCACATACAGAATAAAATCTATCAGTGAGTATCAGATATATTGCTGATCTTTAGCCTTTAAGAACATGCTTGTAGGTAAATGCAATCCGTTTATCATTTAGATTCCATTGGGCCATTTCGTAACATTTTAAACTCAATGACCGGCAATCAGGTTTGCCATGATAGATTCAGAAATTTGGAAAAATGGGGTACTTACATGTTGTTTATAATAACTTGAAGCAAAACTAAAGCTTGTTTAGAATGATCTTTACTTTCATTTTATTTTGACCACAACTTTTCCTTTCGCTCTTCCATTTTCGACATATTCCAAAGCTTTGTTGGTTTCTTCAAACGGAAATACTTTGTCTATAATAGGCTTAATGATTCCAGACTCTATCAATTTTGTAATTTCATTGAGCTGATTTCCATCTGCCTTCATAAAAAGGAACGTGTAATCAACGCGCAATTTTTTCGCCTTTTTCTTAATCCCGAAACTCAGAAATCTTGTTACCATCTTCACCAGCCAATTCGCATGGATAGCTTCAGCAAACTCAGGTGTTGGTGGACCGGAAATTGAAATGACCCTGCCTCCCGCTTTTAAAATATTTAATGATTTTTCAAGTGTTTTATTATCCTGGCTATTTAAAACGAGGTCATAATCTTTCAGTATTGCTTCAAAATCCTGTGTTTTATAATCAATTAAAACATCAGCGCCTATTTCTTTCAGGAAATCAAAACTTTTGGCACTTGCAGTTGTCGCAACAGTTGCGCCAAGATGTTTCGCCAACTGGATCGCAATGGTACCTACTCCTCCCGAACCTGCCTGAATAAATACCTTTTGTCCTTTTTTTAACCGACCAATTTCCACCAGAGCCTGCCACGCTGTGAGTGCGACCAAAGGAACCGATGCAGCTTCTTCCATCGAAAGATTCTTTGGTTTAAAGGCTAAATCTTCTTCCCTCACCGTTATATATTCTGCAAATGTACCTATATGAAAGTCGGTCGGCCTAGCATAAACTTCATCTCCAACATTGTATTTTTTCACATTATTTCCCACTTCCTTTACAATTCCAGCAAGATCGTGACCTAAAATAAGCGGCATTTTGTAGGGAAGAATAAGTTTGAATTCCCCTGTTTTTATTTTCGAATCTAACAGATTTAAGCCTGTTGCATAAATCTCCACCAAAACTTCATTGTTTTTAATTTTTGGTAAAGAAACATCTGTCAGCTGCAGACCTTCCTTTGTATATTTATTAATTAGAAATGCTTTCATGATTATTTCAATTTTATATACTCTTTTTTAGCATTGATTATATTATAGGCTGTCTTAGGCGCAATCCTATTAAGAAGGGAAATAACCTTTGTATCCCCCACTTTTATCGTTTCAACGTCTTTCTTCATACCTAAAATCAGCCCCTTGACCAGTTGTTGCGTACTTATCTTTTTATCCTGCCGATCGGCGACCATATCGGTATCGACCAAAGGTGGAAGCAATTCAAAAACTTTCACCGAACTATGGATTGCCTGCAAATGTGACCGCAATGATTTTGTATAAAATGCCAAAGCCGTTTTCGAAGCAGAATACGTTGCTTCCAATACCGACGGAACAATGCTCAAAATGGAGGTTGTATTGATGATTGCTGCCTCTTGACGGGATTTGAGCATTTCCATAAATAGATTATTCAGGCGGATTATCCCGAAATAATTAACCTCCATTTCATAAACAGCACCTTCCAGATGTCTAGTGTCGGCAATACCAAGGTTTAACGGAGCAACCCCAACACCTGCATTATTGTACAGGATGTCAATACCCCCCATTTCGCTTACCTTTTCATAAAGAGCGATTGCATCCTTCTCCTGAGAAGCGTCGGATTGAATAATCGTTATTTCAGGGTATTGCTTTTTTACGGCTTCCAGTTTTGACTGGTTTCTTCCCGTAATAATTACGCTGTTTCCGAGTGCTAAAAACTGTTTTGTAGCTTCCAGTCCTATTCCTGAACCTCCTCCAGTTATCAGGATCACCTTATTTTTCAAATTCATAATGAGAAAATTTAATAAGAACTGAACCAATCTTTTAATTTCTCAAAAGACTGATTCAGCTTGTATTTATGCCTGAGCTAATTTTGCCATAGCTTCCCCAATCGCATTTGCGTAAACCTTTGTATCTCCAACAGGAATATCAAACAAATTGTTTTCCAGTCCAATAAACAGTTCGTCCGCCACTTCACTGGGCGCAATTCCTGCCGCCCCACCTATTTCAGCAGAAAAATCGGTGTTTACCAATGGAGGATAGACCTCATAGACCTGAAGTTTTTGCTGCTCTTCATAAGTTTTTCTCAGAGCTGTAGTATAGCTATGTAGTGCCGCTTTCGTTGCACCATAGGTTGGAAGAAATTTATGACTTCCATATACAGCAATAGACGAAACATTGACCACCGCTGATTCTTCTTTTTCCAACAAATGTGGAATCATTAATTCTGTAAAGTGAATGATCGCAAAATAGTTCGTATTCATCTCGATCATTGCTTTTTCGTGTGCATTGGTCGTTTCACTGAGTAAATATCCAAAAGCTGCTCCCGCATTATTAATGATGATATTTACATTATGATGATTTGTCTTCAAATCTTCTGCAATTCGTATCCTATCTGTTTCTACGGAGAGATCGCCCTGAATGGCAACGGCATCTTTCAACTCGGTCAACGCTCTTTGAAGACGGTCCTCATTACGTCCGTTTATAATAATTTTATTTCCTGCTTCATTTAATTTTTTGGCAATTGCCAATCCTATTCCTGCGCTTCCGCCGCTAATGAATATAGTATTTCCTGTTGTTTTCATTTTGACAAATTTTGTTTGATATTATTATATGTATATAACTGTGTTCTTATTTATTTAAAAATGGATAATCTGTATATCCTTTTTCTCCGGGGGTATAAAAAGTTTCCTGATCTGGAATATTGAGTGCCGAATCTGTTTTAAGACGTTCAACCAAATCTGGGTTAGCAATAAATGGAACACCAAAAGACACCAGATCCGCATCTCCATCCTCCAAGACCTGTGTGGCCGTTTCTTTATTGAAAGCACGGTTAATGATAATAGTTCCTTTATAAATTTCACGAAAATGCTTTGCCACGTGCTGAATCGCATTTTTATTACCCGTTACATCGGTGAAAGGCTCTATTAAATGAATATAGGCCAGATCATAATCATTCAACCGCTTAATAATGTAGTCGTAAGTTGCGATGGTCTCATCATCTACAGTAATTCCCATTATTCCATTCAACGATGGATTGAGACGCACGCCAACATTTTTGATGTCAGCCACTTCTCTGATCGCATCTAATATTTCAAAAAGAATTCTTGCGCGATTTTCAGGAGAACCTCCGTATTCATCTGTTCTGTTATTGGCATTTTTGCTGAAAAACTGCTGCAAAAGATAGCCGTTTGCACCATGAAGCTCTATCCCGTCAAAACCAGCACGGAAAGCATTGATAGCTCCTTGTTTAAAATCGTTAACTGTCCTTTTGATATCTGCAATTGTCATCGGCTGAGGAGCAACGGTAGGTTTAAAGCCTTCTAAAGTAAATGCTTTCTGCCCAGGATTAAAATCGGATGGAGCAAGAGGTAATCTGCCCTCATGCAAATCGGGATGCGAATAAGCTCCTGTATGCCAGAGCTGGGCAAAGATCTTCCCTCCTTTATCGTGAACAGAATCAGTGACCAATTTCCAGCCTTCAACCTGATTATCGGTATAGATTCCGGGAACATTGATAAATCCGATACCCTCCTCACTGATAAAAGTGCCTTCGGTAATGATCAGTCCGGCTGTTGCACACTGCGCGTAATATATCGCAGTCAGTTCGGTTGCAACATTACCCTCGTTGGCAGATCGGGCTCTGGTCATCGGAGCCATTACTACCCTGTTATTTAACCGTTTACCATTAAACTCGTAGCTTTCAAACAATATGTTGCTCATATTTCAATTCTTTAGTTTAATATTTAAAATATACTTTTTAGTCTATTTTGTTTCAAAAAAAATTACAGCATATACTGCTCTAATTCTTTTTTAAGGTCCTTGATAAGTTCTAGCATCAATTTTCTCGATCCCATCGTCCTGCTCAGAACAATTCCACCTTCTATCGCCGAAAACATTTTAAAGGCAAAAACTTCTGCATTTAGGTTTTCTGAAAATTCACCGTTAATTTTTCCTTCTTCCAGTACATTTGAAAGAGCGATCTGACCAGCATTCAGAACTGCTGCAACCTTCTTTTTTATCGAAGGAAAATTATCATCAGCCTCAACAGCGGTGTTAAAGATGGGACAGCCTCCTTCTATATACGTATCGATCGGATTCTTATAAAAATCAAGATATAAAAAGATCTTCTCTTTTGCCGTTTTACCTTTGGATACAACGGATGCCACTCTTTCGGTTATTTTTTTTAGTGAATAGTCTACAACCTGTTCCGAAAGATCCTCTTTTCCATTGAAATGCCCATAAAGACAGCCCTTGGTTAACTTGGTCGCTTCCAAAACATCGTCAATGCTCACACCCGAGATCCCTTTCTCATTGTAAAGCGGGCTGGCGGTTTCAAGAATAAATTGTTTTGTTTTTTCTGCTTTTGTCAACATCTGTTTTATTATTTACGCTACAAATATACCAAAAAGTATATTTTAAAAACAAACGAAATATACTAAAAAGTATATTTTGACATTTTAAACATATTATGCCAATTCCGCCAAAAAAGTATTTAACCTGTCTGACCTGGTTTGTTAGAAGAAACGATTTCCCGATGAATGACGGTTATATCTGTTTATTCAGTCAATTGTAGATGGATACACTGAACTCGTTCCGGCTAAGTGTTCATTGTTAGTAATCTGGCAATATAATTTCTTTCTTTTTATCCTTCTTATTGTCTTTTTTATCTCTTGAAAAAACGCGCATCAACCATTTTACAGGTTTGCTTCCAACAATGGCTATCAATTGATTTAGGAGTGCAACTCCGACTCTCGACTCCGGATATACTATACGAGGAATACCCGGAGGCAGCTTTTGACACTCTTGAACGTAGGGTTTCATTATTTTTTCGTAGTTACGGAAAGCCTCTTCATAATTACCTGCTCTATAAAGCTCTCCAGCAAGAATATAGGCTCCTGCCACGGCAAGGTCTGTACCTTTTCCTGCAATTGGTGTAGCACACCAAGCGGCATCACCTGTAATGACAACCCTTCCCTTAGTCCATTTATCAGTCTTGACTTGGCTAACCCTCTCAAAATAAAGATCTTCACTCTCTTTTATCTCATTAACTAATCGTTCAGATTCCCAGCCTGCACCTTGTATACGATCAATAAGCGCACTTTTCTGATCTACTTCACTTAGGTCTTTATACGCGTTCTCTTTTGCCAGAAAAGTTACCGAAGCCCTTGTCTTTCCATAATTATCAGGCCTCAACATAAATACAATGCCCTTTGGCGCATTATACCAACGTGCCCACCGACTGTCGGTATTATTTCGAAGGATAGTAAGATAAGCGGTATATAAACCTAAATAGTTAAAACGAGGACGACCGCCAAAGGCAAGATCACGCGTTGCAGAACCGATACCTTCAGCTATAACCACAATGTCAAAGATACCCTTCTTTCCACTTGCAAAATCCACCTTGACCTCATTTTCACTTTCTATCAAATCAATGATGTGATCACCAAAAATATATTCTACACGCTTCGCGGTGAGATCGTACAGTATCTTAACCAGATCGCCACGTAGGATCTCAAGTTCCTGAGTCATGCTCATTGAACTATCAGATGGAAATTCTGCTATTGTATGATTGTCGGAATTAACGAAACGTAGCCCAATCTCAGTGGTATTATGTGCGCGGATCTCTTCTAAAATACCCATCTTAAGCGCAATTTCTTTTGCTGGTCCTTTCACGTCTATATTCTGTCCGCCCAGTCTCAAGCCTGCTGCACGCTCTATCACGGTAACCTCGAAGCCATACCTGTCTAGCCAGTAAGCTATTGTAGGACCGGCGATGCTAGCACCCGAAACCAATATTTTTTTGTCTTTCATAATTATAATTTTCAATCTTTTGATTAGACAAACAACCTAAAGATCAAAGTAGTTCAAAAATACACGCAAATTTTTCACACGGGTTCTATAAAAATCCGAAAAAGCAAGTAAAGCTTTTTTTGTGTAAAAACACACTATAAAGTCTCGGTACTTTATACCGGCATATGAAAGACTGAACACAAAAAATGCTGTAATCGAAACTGCAACAAGTACTGAAAGAATTTATAGTTAATGAACTAAGCGATATTTACTCCAAAAAGATGACCTATTAATGCAGTCACACCCATTGCTATGGTACCCCAAAAACAGATCCTGCCCACAGCAACGCCTATATTTGAGCCCCCTGTTTTTGCAGAAATTGCCCCAAGAATCATTAAAAAAATAATCGTAAAACCATATTGTAAATAGACCTTCAGCTCAATTGGTGCAAATAATGATACCATAAATGGAAGCACAGCTCCGAGAGCAAAAGAGCCAAATGATGCTATTGCTGCCAACAGAGGCTTGGCTTGCGTTATTTCATTTATCCCCAATTCATCATGAGCATGAGCCCCTAATGCATCGTGCGCGGTGAGTTCTCGCGCAACTTGCTTTGCTGTCTCCGGACTTACTCCTCTCTTCTCATAGACCTTCGCCAACTCCTACAACTCTAGCTCTGGCATTTCTTTGAGCTCTTTTTGCTCCCGCAATAGATCTGCTTTTTCAGTATCTTCCTGCGAGCTTACTGAAACGTATTCCCCCGCAGCCATAGACATGGCTCCTGCAATCAAACCTGCCAATGCAGCCAATACAATGGTATTCCGATCAGGATTAGCGGCCGCAACTCCAATAACAATACTTGTAGTCGATAACAGTCCATCATTGGCGCCTAATACCGCAGCACGAAGCCAACCCACACGATTAACATAATGCTTTTCTAATGGAAGGTGCATAACTATATGTATGAGTAAAAGATAATTAAATGTACTAAATTATATGATTTTGTGGTAAAGTAATTTCCAGTCAATACAAAAGATCGTCATAGTGTAGCTTCCATTGTAATGTTTTTGAACAAGCAAAATTTTAGAAAACGTCGGTAAATTTCAGTAAAAAGATCAAGAGTAAGCAACCTTCTCCTTTCTAAATCGGATATAATATGTAACCACGTTTAGAAAGATAATAACAGCCGCGATAATAGCGGATAAGAAAACAAGGTTATTGTTTTTTGTATTTGCGACTGCAATAGCCATTAAAGCCCAAACTGCTACCAGGCCGAATGTTGGCATATTGCGTCTCCAAATCATAAACAAATGGATTAATAACGCTACTGTAAACATAGAAATCGTCCAAACCGTATCCGATAATCCAAAACCATCCCAACGAATCTTGGTTAAATAGGCAGCAACATTGGCAATTAACGCAACAGAAATCCATCCAGCGTAAATATGGAAAGGTACTTGTAGAAAGATACGGTCTACTATGGTAAAGTGGTTTATGGCATTTAATGTATTATGAATTATCTTTAACAGTGCTACAAATAGCAAAATCATCAATAAGATAGTGGTAAACGTATAGTCATAAAGCCAGGAGATCACCCATAGACTATTTGCGAGACAGGAAATGAGGAACCACCAACCTACCTTTGAAATTATCTTGTCTTTTTCAATTGTTTGCTTGCTAAATGGACCATAAAAAACAACAAACCCAAGAAGACCTAAATAAATAAGCGCCCAGATCGAAAATGCATAACCTGCTGGTGTAAATAGATTTTGGTATTTGGCGGATATCGTTGCCATTGTTTGTCCATTAAATATCCCTGTATTGGAGAGGTAATTAATGATGATAGTTACTACCAATGCGATCCCGTTAATCATTTGAAATATCTTTTTCATATTGCGCTGCGCTAAATTAAGTTTCATAATTACAAAAATTCCTTTTGCTGTCTTGCGAGTAATTATTTAGAGTAAAATTATATCTAGAACTAAATTCAAAAAGACAAATTTATAGAATTTTTGACACGAGGCTATTTTATATTTTTAAAACTCAGGACAAAATTATAGTCTGATCTACGCTACTAAATCAATGTTTTTTGCTGTTGACAAAAATACTTATATAGCAAAAATGCATTAGTTACTGATATAACGATCAATATGATATATAGTGGGGCTTTATCGACACAACAATCAGTTCTTTTAACTACGGCCTTCCCTACTCTTCTTCTCGACTGTGCGTACAGCATAGTCAGGAAAAGATCGGGCAAATGGAAAATATCATTTTTAATGCTGTTAAACAATAGCGTTTTTTATATTTAAAAAATAATAACGAACTTTGTATCAAGAGGTTTAATATAGTTTTCTTCGGCCTGGATAATGTTGATATCTAATCCTGCGGTGTACAGCCCCCTTATCATCAGGTCTTCTAGATTAAGGGAAATGGAGACATAGTTTTTTATGGTGCAGACAATCTTCCTCAAATGGAATATATAAACTATCAGATAGCTGCAATCAGGTTGTCGCTGATTGCAGCACATATGAATATTCTCAGCTCGTTGTTTTTTACTTTTTACACTTGTAATGCAACTGTGTCAATCCGGTATCAAATGTTTTTGCAGTAATGAATTCTAGGGCTTGCTCAGGTCTCCCGTCTTTAAAAAGCCTTGTTCCATTACCTAGCAGAATCGGAATAACCGAGATAACAAAATCGTCTATTAAGTCATGTTTTAATAATTCATTGATTACTTCTGCTCCGCCATCACAATAGATATTTTTGCTATCTCCTGATTTTAGGTATGCTGACAATTCGCTTAAATCTCCCGTGTAAAAAATCGTCCTACCTACTTGTGGCCTCTCGGTTCTTGTAATGACATAAACATCTCGCTGTCCATTGTCATAGTGAGATGATCCGATTTCGCGAACCATATAGTCATAAGTTTTTCTGCCAACAATTATGGTATCAATTTGGGACGTAAATTCAGCATAGCCATAGTCTTCGCCTTCTTTTTCTACTAATTTCAAAAAGCTTAAGTCATTGTTGGGCTTTGCAATATATCCATCCAGGCTCATTGCAAAGAAAAGTGAAATTTTTCGCATATGTCTTGAGTTTTAAAGTTTCTGCAAATTTACGTTTACGCTATTATCGACATTTTGTAAAAATGCGACAAATTAAAGTGACGATGGTAAAAGTCCAGTATTTCGCCTGATTTCAAGGCTGAGATGTGAATGATCATAATAGCCACATTCAAAAGCGATATCCATCAAGCTACGGCTTTGCTTTGAATCTCTGATTAAGGACAATGCATTCTGAAAACGGATAATGTTCGAATATTCTTTTGGCGATAGTCCAATAAACTTTTTGAAATTGCGTTCCAGTTGTCTCACGGTTGTACAATTTCTTTTTGCTAGATCAAAAACGCTAATTCTTCCCTTGAATGAATGTATATCATTAATAACAGTGTGTAAATGAATTGTTTTGGGCTTTATTCTTTCGGAATAAAAACGATCAAAATATTTAAATGGATTTTCATATACTTTATCAACAACAAAGGCAATGTTTTTTTCAAATTCGACAGTGTTGTTTGTCAATTCATTTTGAGAAGCATAATGGTAGAAATTAGCAAAAGTTGCGGGTTTTAAACAAACACCAATAAGATGCGTATCGGGATCAATAAGGCTGTCTTTGAAAGCTCTCATAGCACCTACTACATAGGTTTTCCCATAATCCATGGAGAAACAACCATTATCAGTCAAACATTTATTTCCTAAATTCAATAGGATGCCAGCACAACCATCCGGGAAAACTCGTTCCCAGCCCCTTTTATATTCGTTTCCCTTCAGTTCCCAATAAAAATGAATAAAGGGTTCTAATTCTTTGTAAGGCTTCACTTTTTTGTATTCCATGCGGCAACTTCAAATAACCTCTTTCAACCAATTCGTATACCAATCTTCAAAAGACACCCTCAACCCATTAGTTCCATCAATCCGATAGCAGAAGTTGTCAAACCAATACATATTCTACAACCCAAATGGTCTGCATTATCATTTACATAGCTTTTTTATTTCCGCAAAGTTCTTTGAGTACTAATAACCCTGCAAAATACGCGGCGTGCAGAAGCTGTGTGTCTATGGCTGTCCAGTTTTCAATAGTTGTACTTCCGAAAATTAATATTGCCATTAATACTAAACCTGCGTATAAAGCCCAACGTTGAAAAACGCCAGTCAATAATAACAGTCCGATAATAATTTCTATAAAAGGGAGTGCGTAGCCAAAACCTAAAATCAATGGTTGGGGCAAATATGATTTCTGCATAAACTCCACCATCCAACCACTGAAAACATTTAGTTTTGGTAAACGAACCAAACCGTGTCCAAGCATTGAAAGCGCTATCGGAAATCTCAAAAACAGGGATGTGTATTTTTTCATTTTACTGTACTTTTATAATTTACATACGTTGTTCCTAAATAAGAACGGGCTTACCAAAAAGAGGATTACTGTCATTTTATAGCTTTTGATTTTTTTTTCTGCGCTATCCGTTTAACCTTGCAAATCTCTTTTCAAGGTTTACCAGCCAAGTGGCTCTTTTTTCCTGTGTGACCGCTTTCACTTGGTTAAAGCTAATCCACTTACGATTTTTGTAGCCCATTTTCCAAAATGTACCCATTATCACTGCTTTCTTAATGGCATTGCCAAAAAGCAGCCAATATAACCAATTTGGTGTATTCATTGTCGTAATCATTGTAAGGCCCTTAATATTGTCAAGTAAAGGTTTCATTCGTGTATTTGTCTTGTTTGTATAATCATACGCTACTCCTGGAAAAAGAACTTTGTCAATAAATCCTTTTGTCAATGCGGGCATCAGTTCCCACCAAATCGGAAATATAAATATCAAATGGTCAGCTTTTTCGAGTCGTTCTTTGTATTCTATGACTTTCGGGTCAACAGGCTTCTTATCCCTAAATCCTTTTAAATCTGCCGATGTCATTACGGGATTGAAGCCATCCTTATCAAGATAGATAAGATCAATTTGATGTTGCGCTTTCTGAAGGCCCTTAGTCACTGCATTTAGTATTGCATTGCAATAACTTCCTTCGTATGGGTGGTTAAATACTATTGCTATTCTCATTTTTTATTGTTTTAATTTTACAATCCAAAATTGAGAAGAGTGTAATCTACGGGACGATAACAATTGTAAAGAAATGGTTTTTACCGCCTATTTCTGATTCGGCTCAACGAAACAGGTGTAATACCCAAATATGAAGCGATGTAATGTTGAGGAATACGTTGTAAAACTTCAGGGCGTTGTTTAAGCAACTCTTCGTATCGCTTTTGCGGTTTGTCTTTAATACGCAAAAGAAAGAGTTTTTGGTAGAAAAGCAGTCGATCCAATGTAAGGTCTTCTATTTCCTTTTTAAGTGTTGTTTTGGCAGGGATTTCCTGTCGTTTAAAAAGATGGCTGAACTTTTCCCACTCGGTTATATTTTTTGTTTTTCTGCTTGTCATTTACAGTATTAATAGTAATCCGGATGATCCATAAAATTACAAAAAAATTATTGATGCCGGATGTATCATTGAGAATCAGGAGCAACCCGCCTATGTTGGAGAGGTGTTATTTTTTTTTGCATTTCAATACAATCTAATCACCAAAAATACCCTAAATAAGCATCATCAGGATTTTCTTAGGAGCTGTTAACCATATGCATGAGCCTCTTTTATTTCTTTTGACTTCATTAAAATCACGGTTTTAAATCTACATGGTAGATTTATTTCTTTAACAGCAATAGATCAATATGTAATACTTCCAAATACACCTTTATAAATAAGGATAAGTGTAATAGTGTCAAATAATGCATGGGAGATTATAGGAATCCAAAGGCTACCGAACCTCTTATACAAAATAACCCAATACAGCCCTCCCATGAATGCCGCGATTACGGCGAAGATATCTTGCTGCACATGGTAAAGACCAAAAAGTAAACTTGTTAAAAACATAATGATCAAAGGACTGAAACCTTTAAAAATCCTTTTCTCAAATACATTTTGTATATAGCCACGAAATACGATCTCTTCATAAAATCCTCCGATAACGATAGCTGCGAATACTGTCATTATCAACCTAGTCATACTGCTTTTGATAAAATTGTATTCCGTATAATCTGGAACTTCAAAAAAGTATTTAATACTCGGAATATATACGAATTGCATAAAAGCAACCCAGGTTAATGCTGTAACAACTCCTAAGATAAATGCTCTTGAAGTAAATTTTTCCTTTATCAGCCCAATATCCCTAAAGGTCTTTCCTTCCTTTCTTAGCATGAGGAAAATTGCTCCTAAACAAACAAGAGCATAAGAATAAAAAGGTAATGGTACAAAGTGTGGAAATATAATAAGAAATACAACAAATCCAATATTTCCAATTGTTGAAACTATCTTTCCCTCCATAAGCTGCTAAAATGAAATGTTTTGTTAAGTCTACAAGTTTTTGAAAAGCTAACAATTTGGTATAATAAAGTTATACAATTTAAGGGCATTTTTAAATTGTCATTTGCATGAATAAATCTTGTATAGAAAAATGAGACCGACCAGATAGGTCAGTCTCATCGACGAGACAGAATTTTCCTTTTGCCCATCTTAACGCGTTAAAATCCCATTATAGGTTTCAGAAGAAGGTAAAACAGATTAAAACTCTAACGTTTAGGATGATAATTAATCTAAAATAGATAACAATTTCGCTTGTCTAAGCCTTCTTTTTATGAGCTATAGCTATCATTATTGTCATTAAAGTAAGAGAACACAATGATGCATAGAGCGTGCTCAATTCGAGGCCACCTTTTGCAAATGGTTTTGTAAGGAAATCACCAAAAGTTGCTCCAAAAGGTCGTGTAAAAATAAAAGCAATCCAGAATAATAGGATTTGATTGAGTTTGGTGAAGTAATGTAACAGCACCACCAATATGATTATACTACCAGTTACCATAGCCCCATGTAGATAGCTCAGTCCCAAGTTGTCACTTAGAAAATCGCCGAATGCAGTTCCTAAACTATTGGAAAACAGTACAGCTATCCAGAATAGCAGCTCTTTTTTCTTTTCAACAATTGGATATACTTCCAAATTTTTATAGGTTCTATACCAAAATAATATACTGACCGCCAGACAGAGCGCTAATATTATACTTCCAAACAGATAACCCATGCGTAGGGTTCGATCAATAAAGTCAGAAATCTCGGTACCTAAAGTAGTCGTACCTATTATAACAAACCAATACTTTACAGGCTCGTATTCTTTGGCATTGAGCTGGATCAGCAAGGCGACAACTAAAATGACTAAAGTAATAGCTAAACCTGCCATATAGCCGTAATTGAGCGTCATGGAAATGAAATCACCCAGAGTTTCTCCCAAGGTTGTAGCCACCACTTTCATCAGCCAGAACAAAAGTGTGATGGGCGCTACTTTATTTAGATACTTCATCTTCTTTTTTAAACAAAGCTATCGTTCAATTTTGAAGAAAGTTAGAATTGGTTAGAACGCTATTTTAGAACGTTTTTTCTCTCGATCTGTGCAAACTGATGAAGGAAGAAATTGGTGAATTTATAATTCACATGTTATGGGCTAATTGAAATCGGTATAGAAGAACTTCAAACTTTAAGAAAAGTAAAGTTTGCAAATAAAAAATTTTGTTCATTAATGCAATCCAAAATTTTTATTTGTTCGTAAATGATCGTATAAAACTTTTAGATCATAAATCAAAAAAATAAAGATCATGAAACTCAAATCAATTTTATGGATTACGGCCACCGCGGTAACATTATTGGGAAGTACTTACATCAGTCAGGCCCAAACAAAGGAAAAAACTGTCATGGTTGGGGGCGCACCAATGTATCCTTCCAAAAACATTATTGAAAATGCGGTCAATTCTAAAGATCACACGACCTTAGTAGCTGCGGTAAAAGCTGCGGGCTTAGAGGAAACCTTAGCAGGCCCCGGTCCTTTTACAGTACTGGCTCCTACGAACAACGCTTTTGCCAAAGTACCTAAAGAAGCACTAAACAACCTCATGCTGCCCGAAAACAAGGCTAAGTTAAGCTCTATATTGACCTATCATGTAATCCCCGGAAAATGGAGCACTGCACAGATCAGCAAAGCAATTAAAGATGGTAATGGAATGTATGTAGCCAAATCAGTCCAGGGCGGTGAGCTTACTTTTTGGATGAAAGGAAAAGATGTATATGTAAAAGATGCTCAAGGTAATAGTGCTAAGGTAACAGTTGCTGATGTCAATCAGTCAAATGGGGTGATCCATGTAATCGATGCGGTATTGATGCCCTAGAAATCGCAGTCATACTATTCGATCATTTAACGTGTTATACAGAGACAAGTTTAACAATTCTTTCTTAATCCGATAGCATAATAGAAAATAGAAACAATGGTAAAAAACGAGCAATATCAAATATTGCTCGTTTTATTTTTAAGTCAATTAGGTAAAATTGAAGTAGTCAAGAATTAATCTGACAGTTGCAATAAATATTGCTGTTCTAATATAATATCTTACCTATAATATTTTGACCAAGCTTTGAAATAAGGTTGTAGCTTTTCACTGAGATTCATCTTGACCCATTCTCGATCAACTCCCTCCTCCGTGTATAATATTTCGAGGATACCAACATGCACGATATTGATGATTTCACAGTTGTGACTTTGCCAATATAATTGATATAATCAAAGGAACTTTCGACAAAAGAGCTTGTCCGGTCTGCTATGATCTGGCCGCCAAGATAAGTCGCAAATTCGTTCATAAATAAGTATGTTAAACGATCTGAGAAAAAACTATCTTCCCCCATTTCAACAATTTCCTTGTACTCGGGTACTTTATCAAACAAAATACCTGTTAATGTATCAAAAATAAAAATGTCAATTTCTTCTAACGGCTTCATCTGGAGTTTCAAATTCATGTGCTATCAAGGTACAAAATAGGTATTAAAATTATCGTTACTGGGTTATATATTTTGTCTATTTAAATCCTCTTTTGTAAATTCAATAGCTAGTAAAGCCATATCATGAAATTAATTGTAAAAATATTCCAAATCTGTCTTGTTATAGTGCTTTTGTTGGGATATAAAAACTCGTCATGGGCGAAAGCTATCACAAAACTAGCAGCAACAGATTCATTAATCGTATTGCATTTTCAGACAAACGACTCGCTAGTTTACAGTCAGGACTATTTTGACAATATCTTAAGAATTCATCCTGAATTTGTATTTGAAGAGACACTTAATCCCACATTAAGCTATCAACTGCAACACGATATCGAGTTCAATAGTGAGGCTGGAAAGGACAATTATTGTATGCTCTACGCCTATTTCTTAATGAATGTAAATGGCCAACAGAGATATGCAGCACAGCGCAAAATATTATTTCGCTTATTTTCTAAAGTGAATGAATTATTTGCTTTTATTGAACAAGGAGGCACATATTTTGGACATCAACAGAAAAGATTGCTTGCGGAAGTGGAATATGCGATCTACCTGATGTCCAAAGATAAAAGCGAGCTTCGAAAAACATACGATATCAACAAACAAAAGCAGCTGTATATTCAGGGGCTTAGACAGCTCGTAGCTGATGAAGTAGCAAATAATGAGGGAATTGAACCTCAGCAGAAGTCAAGCCAAATCAAACAGCTTTACAAAATAGTAGATGACATAAATCTGTTAATAACAGATAATTTCCTATTGAGAAGAGTGCAGAATTTTCAAAGCAATTATTACGAATATTATTGACGTTAAAAGACATCAAATAAAATTACTGTTAGTGTATTAAAAGGCTACATACCGGGAGGAGTGCGATAAGTCATGATTTCCGTACCATTAGACTTTTTCACAATCTCCTTTGTATTTCTAAGTATTAATGTATGACTTCCAAGTTTGCTATATGATACAAAGTCTCCATCGCGAGTTTGTTTGCAGACAACAAACATATGCCAGTTGCCGTCTGCCGGAAGTGAGATAATCACTTTTCTCCCAGACCTCAATTCATTTTCTATCGTTTGAAAAAGGCTGTCCATCGGAAAGGTTTCATCACGAGGCAAAACAAATTTTTGAGAAAAAGTAATACCGTATAATTCTTTATTGTCAAAATCACGAAAAGAACCATCCGCTTTGTTCTGCCATTCATTTTGTAAGTCGTAAAAATTAAAGTCCACCAATTTATAATACTTTAGTACCATTTCGACAGCAGATGGGATGCAGGACATTTGAAAAAGTTGGTTGTGGTTATTTATGACAGTATCAAAAAACTCAAACTCATCCTTTTTTTGTGTTTGAGCCTCCGCGTGAGAAAAAAAAGATGTGGATATTATCACGACTAAACTAAAGAGAACTTTTTTCATAATTTAAATTATTTTTGATTATCGCACAAGACATGCTAACATCTCTCTACATATGAGGCGGAATGCTGTACGTCATGATTTCTGTACCGTTAGACTTTTTTACAATTTCTTTTGTATTTCTAAGTATCGTTGTATGGCTACCTTGTTTGCTATAAGAAACAAATTCACCATCCGGAGTCTTTTTATATACGAGAAATATGGACCAGCCTGTTTCCACCTGAAGTGCGATAATTACCTTTTTACCCGATTTCAATTCATTTTCTATCGTTTGAAAAAGACTGTCCATTGGAAAACTTTCATCTCGTGGCAAATTGAACTCCTGGGAAAAAGTAATTCCGTATAATTCCTTTTTGTCAAAGTCACGGAAAGAACCGTCCGTTTTATTTTGCCACTTAAGTTGTAAGTCATAGAAATTAAAATCCACTGCTTTGCAATACTTTAGCACCATTTCAATGGCTGAAGGGATACCTGAAACCGGAAAGATTTGATTGTGGTTGTTTACAACAGTATCAAAAAAATCGTAATCGTTGTTATTTTTTGTTTGTGCGTTCGCATGAAAAATAACCGACGTGGTTATTAACAAGACTAAAATAAAGAGCATCTTTTTCATAACTTAACTTATTTTTGATTAATTGGGTCTCTACGTAGTAGATAAAAGCTTTATTGTTTCAGCATAACCCATGTTGTTCTTTTTTGGTTGATTTTGATCTTAATTGTTTATCAATGATTTTTACCTGCGTTTAACGCCAAAACTGGTCCTTATTGGATCATCAACCTTTCGTAAAATGATGTACGGAAGCAACAAAATGGAACTACCGGTTTCTAAATCTTCATGGGTTATATAATGTTTTTTCAAATATCTCGAAATATCGTTTACAGTTATAGAAAAATACATTAAAAACAAAAACTTTAGTAGCCTTTCTGTTTCAATATGTTGTCGATTTTTATCATTATTAATCGGTGTGTCGGATCTTAAATCTACAAAGTTGTTATGGGCTTAGAGGTATTATAGTCTATCTGCAAATCCTCCATTTTTTGTTTAGCATCCTCAAAGGAGAGGAACGAATTTATTATTTAGGTATTTATTGCGAGAACCTCCTATAAACTATTTGAAATACGTATTACCCGTTGGCGATTCGCTATCATTAGTAATCCCCTTCTAGGACAATTTTAGCATTTAAAACTGTCCATGTTATCTGCATTTATTTTAGCGGATTTTTAGAAATTTCATTATTAAACTTTATAAGCTCATCTAATTTCTGAATAATTTCATTCATTACTGAACTAGAAAATAAGACATTCTTACCATATACTTCATTTCTTATTTCAAAATTACCATTGAAAGAGGAAATTATTGGTGTATAGAAATTATCATTTTTGACACCAATAATATTACTGAACAATAAAAAATCGTGACTAAAGAAAGGATATAGTTTCCAGAAATGCGTTTTAATTTCTTTGATTAACTCAATACTAAATTCGATTTCCTTGTTTTCAATTCTCTCTATTAGGTTAAACCATCTCTTTTCCAGTATCTGTTTTTCAGTTAGTACTAACAAATCGTAATAAAATGGATCAATTTCTACTTTATCTTGAATTGATAAGATGGAACTACTTTCTTTTACCGTCGATGGTTTCGTCGCTATAGGTAAACCATTCTATAAAACGGTTTGCTTTGGTGCTAGGGAAAGTCTTTCCTGGAGCGATTATGCCATCATGATCCAGCATATCAGACAGTCTTTTTTTTCCGTCTGGAGCAATAATTTTCAACTGGGTAGTGGCACTAACCAGTTCATTATTTTCCTTTTTAAGCTTGGCTTTGAGGTATTTCCAATAGTTTCGGGTTTTGGTATAATCATTCTGATCGGTCAAAACGGCCACAATGTCCAACACTGAAAACCACCGCAGCCCTTGGTATCAGGTAATAGCTCAGTTCCCTGAAGCGCGCCACGCTTTAATTGCGTCGGAGATGTGGCGATCAATTTAAGCGTTGATATCTTGTTTTGATTTTCTTCAAAATACTTCCTGGATCATCTGTTTGTCAAGGCTCAGATCGGCAACATGGGCGTTCTCTTCTTCCAGCTGACGGAGCCTACACAGTTCCGAGACACCCGGACTTTCGATCTAATTTTTTTATGCGCCTTATAACTGGTATCCACATATCAAAAATCATAAACTGTTACTTGAATATCTTTAGTCGTCAACGAAGAGTTTATCAAAGGTTCTATCTTGTCCCAGGTTCCACCTGCAAGTCCGCATCCAATTCTCGGCATATGAACAGTCGCCTTTTTATCAATTGCAAACTGTGCGACTTTTTCAAGTCCCAACAAAATTGCGTCATAACGAATCGGTGCATTACCATTTTCATCTTTGTTGATTTTATGCTGGCCTATTAAATTTGCAACCCAAAGTTCATTTTCGACTTGTACAAATTGAACTTGTCCAAGATTAAAATTGTCTTTTGCCTTGAACCATCCTTTGTATTGTTGTTCTGGCTGTTTCCAACGTTTAGAAACTGCCATCACAAAGCCTTTTCCCCACCTGCCGATGTCATTGCAAATGTGAACAATGATTTTGTTTCCTGATGCTGTAGGATTTGTTGCGTCTCCTTTTATGTAATTTATTTCCATGCTCTGAGTTAGCTGATGCTGTTTTCTCTACAAAATTACATATATTGGATTAGAAATAAAGGCTATACATATTTGACCAATATTTTATGGGTAACATATTTGACGAGGAAAAGTTATATCCTTATGAAGGGGCAATAAAAGAGCATTTCGAAGATCATTATGACAGCGTTTTCATTGCATTCCTCCCCTTCTTTCAACTTGACAGGGAGGAAACTGATAAAAGTAATCTAAAAAAAGCCAAGTTACTATCGCATGAAGAAGCGCTGAAGGAAATTGATTTATTAAAAAAACTTCCCGAAGCGAATAGGGAAATCTATAGTTACGACAATGACCGATACCCTGCCGATGAAGACATTTTTCGGAAGGGCAAACCAATACCTTGGAAAAATATCGTGAAAGGTTCTGATCTTGCAGGTTATGCGGATCTCAATACAGCCCTACGAACTTCAATAGGTGCGTTAAACCGAAATTTTACGAGACCGGACCTCATGGAAAAGCTTAACAATTATACGGATAGCGAAAGTATCTACCATCCGACCGAAGGTGCCTTTGGTATACTTTCAAAGATGGTTATCTATAAAGCGTTCAAACTCCTGGGAAGGGACCAGATCATGATAACCGACGAGTTTTATGAACAGACCTCAACTGTGGATCTTGATCGACTAACCGAATATGAATTCTGTGATGAGATCGGCGGTAAGGACTATTACTTATACTCGGCTGATAAAGAAATTCTGTTTACCATTGAATGGGATAGCTTTTTCTTTCTCATAGCAACAGATCATAAAAAAATGGATCAGCTTATCGCTAGCAATTTGTTTGAGGGTTTTAGCTGTAATGACCATACAGAACATTATTGGGAATACACCTTGGAGTAAAATAACAATTATAGTCTGAAATAGGCTCAGTATAATATAGTATCACAGTATTTATGAAAACAGAAACTCAAGAAAAATTTGACAGAATCATAAAGGAAAGCTTTATTGAAATCTTAAAACCGCTTGGTTTTAAAAAAAAGGCTAACAATTTTTATTTGCCGCTTGAGAAAATCGGTCACATCATAAATATTCAAAAAAGTAGATCTAGCACCAAAGATGATATCCTTTATACCATAAACGTCGGAATATTTTCACCCGAATATTGGTTAGCTCGCTTTAACTACAATAACAAAGATGTACCGGCATTTCCCACCGAACCTGAGTGTTTAATAAGAAAAAGAATTGGCTGTATGAGAGGGCTAGACGATACGTGGTATACTATAACAACGACGACAGATGTTGAAGAACTAATTGTCGAAATGAAATATAATATTTCAGGCTTTATTTTACCATTCTTGGAAAAATTAAACACTGAACAAAAGCTTATCAACGAACTGGAAACTTCCGAGCAAACCTTACTGCACACCGCCGCTAAAATGACATTTTTCGCAGAGCTAAAGCTGCTGGATAAAGCCAGAGCTGAATACAGGAAAATATCAAAAGAAAATTATAATCCATATCAAATGGCAAGCCTCAAAGAATATGCAGAAAAGCAGGGTTTAATTTAATAAAATAGATTTTTTAATTGGCATTTTATACAGCGATTAAGACAGGATGAAGATATTAGACTTTTTCAGAATATTTAAACGAAAGATTGCATCAAAAACTAAGAGGAATACATACTTACCCCTGTCTTGGGACGACGATTATTGTCAAATTGAAATTGTCCCCGCCGAAAATAGGGAGTCTATAGAGAATAGGATTACAGAAGTAAAAATTCTCGCGGATCAATCAAGAGAGGGTCTGGGTTTTACTGAAATATTCGAAGTCGGCCAGATGTCTATAACGACTTTTTCAAAAGAAATCCTAACAGAGCCGCTGAGTCAACTATTAACAAATTATAAATTTGAAAAAGCAAAAAGCATTAACTATGTCGGCTATAAAATAGCCAACTGCGAAACAACATCGACTAAAGCTTTTGGTTTCTCAAACTTCACTATATTTTTTGATACAGAAGAAGAATTTGTAAAACATATTTGGCTTTCTATCAACGCGACAGCTTCTCGAACGGAAATTTCGCGAGAACAATTCAAATTAATTAAAGACGCACTATATAGCTTAGGTGAAGAATACGAAATGGTTTTAGCGGACTGGAATAGCTTTCAATTAATCGATTTAAGGAACAGAAATCAGATTGACAAATATCTTAACGGTTATTGGAAATAGTATTCGAAGATCAATCATCCCTAGTTCCATTTTCATAATGATAGTTACCAAAGTAGTTTCGTTATATCAACTATTTAGATTTGCCTAAGCATCATTAATGGCATAATTATAGAGTAATTTTGCCAGTTCTTCATTAGAAAGGAACCTGTTTTGATTATCATAAGCTTCTTCAATGGCATCTAAGAAATAATAAAAATCAAATAAATTATAGGATTTTATTCCATTATCTGTATATTCTGTACTCCCTCCAGTTTTCTCAATTTCAAAATATCTCAATTCATTATCAATATTCAATGGAATCTCCATAAAAATCTCGATCACTTCGGATCCCTCATTTAACGACTGCAGAAGGCAGAATTCTTTGAACGAACCACCACCCCTAAAAAAATCAATTAACTCTAAAAGCTTCATCTAACGCTGATATTTTATGTTAAATTTAAACAAATCTTAAAACACGTGGCAAAGAATTAAAGATAACAAAAACAGATAACTCATATTTATTATGAAAAAGAAAAAGGCTCCTCGCATTGTTCAGTTGAGAGATAAATTAAATGATTACGGTATATTTGCTAGTGAGCAATTTGCAAAAATGGGATTTCTTCGCGTAAAAGTTACAGCTTACATAAGCAATGACGTTCCAGGATTTGTCCGATGTGAATTTACTGATATAGATGGTGGTCTGCATATTATTGAAGAGAAAGTTCCTGTTCTATCTGACCAAGAATGGGACGAGAATACATCGTACCCTTTTTGGATACTCGTTCCTGGACAAATATTGGATAGCCGTGTTGAGATATCAATTACCAAAACAGGAAAAGAAATAAAAAGAAAGATCGTTAAAATATCTCTTGAAAAACCGTGGGGCATTTATGACACCAATGATGGGGCTATTTTTGAGATCTTTGATGAGGATATTGTGTGGTGAGACAGATATTACTGACCACCTCGACAAAAACGGCAATGGTAGTATGAATATAAGTAACTGGGAATTAATTAAGGACTTTTTCGCAAATAGAATTAATTGCGTTATGCAAGACAGAAGACAGAAAACCTCTAAGATAGCTGCAATTATAGAACCTTAGAGTTTTTCGACCTCTTCGATAGAGAGCCCTGTGCCCTTCGCGATATCAGCTATTGGTAATCCCATTTCCTTAAATGCTTTAGCAGTCTCAAGCGCTTTTTTGCGCTCCCCTTCTGCTAGACCTTTAGCTTTACCTTCCGCCAGACCTTCTGCTAGACCTTCCGCTTTACCTTCCGCTTTACCTTCTGCCAAACCTTTAGCGTGACCTAAAGCTTCTCCGGATTTCATGGCCGAATTGAATACGCTCTCCGCATCGCGCTTATGTTTTAAACTTGCCTCGTATGACATGAGTTCCTCCTCCGTTAATTTACCTATCTCTCCTATCTCAAAGATAAGACCAAATATTCTTTTATCCAAAAATGATGGCAATCTATCCATGGTACTCAAATGTTTAAGTAAGTACAACCACTGATCCATAACTGTCTTTAGTTCTTCCGGCTGTTTATTAAATAATGGAAGCGAAATCATCTTATACCCCAATTTATCATAAAATATTTCTTTGGTCAATTTGTCACACAGCGCCACATCATAGAAATAAGGGCGCTCTGTGATACGGGATATACCAGAACTTCCGTTTCTATCCATGTCAAACTCCAAAATACCAATAAAGTAAACCTCCGGTAGGTAATAATCACTACCCTTCTTGCCTCGCGCTAATTGTTTATTGATGAGACGTGAGGTATAATACACCGCGCGGTCCTTAAAAAATTCTTGAAAGAGCTGCTGCATCTCAATGATGAAAACCTCACCATCACTGCCGATACAATGCAAATCAAATACAACACGACGCATTTCCTCATAGTCGCCATCTTGTTCTACAGGCTTATATCTTAGATCCGAAATTATCTTCTCTCCATGAAATAGACTATTGAGAAACTCAATTAGTAAGATTTTGTTGTCCTCTCTACCAAAGTAAAATTTCCAACCGAAATCGGTACGTGGATCTACATACCTACCCAAATGTTTTTTTGATTTAGCCATAATATTTATTAATTGATTATCAAGCAAATATACAATAATAAACTTAAAAATACTAACATAATTAGTAAAAAAAACACAGGTCGGAAAGTAATTTATATTGATAATCAATCGCACGAGCTGAAAAGTTACAGACAGACTAGTCTTTATCAAATTTTATGAGTTACTTAGTAAATAATGCAGCCAATTTTGACGCAGTCAGCACTATTATAAATTATTACTTAGACGGAACCAAAAGTAGAATGCCAAATGAAAAAAGAATAAATGATTTATTAAAAGAGATTCGAAATAGTAAGTCTGGCAATCCCTCATGGGGTTTCTAAAATTCCAATTGATCTCGCTTAACACCATTTTTATTGACAATTAATAGCCTTTTTTATACTTTTATTTTTAGTATTTAGATAGATAAACGCTCACTTTTAACAATGAAAAGTATCATGAATTCAGTCACATCTTCTCATTATATTAAGAGCTTAGCATTTGACTACATCGAAACATATTCCTTCCAGCGCGGAGATGAATATCAAGCGGCAATGCAAGTATTAAGACCTGAACGGAATCGCTTAAAAGTGAGAAAACAAAAACGAAACAATCTCAATGAAAACGAAGAAATTCGCCTGAGTGAACTGGACGCCTTATTGGCTATGACACAATACTTAATCGATAATAATGGACTGTTTCATTTTTCTAGTCAAAGAACCAATACTTTTCAGTACGATCATGAGGTAACCAAGCTTCTAAGGAATATTTTGCTTACAAAAATAACTGATGTCAACAATTGGATGTGCGCCCCCATTTACAGGGATGCTATTGTGTTCTATAAAAGTTCGGGCGAAATTATATCTGCTTTGAATATCTGTTTAAGTTGTGAAGCAATGGCGATAGATAGTTCCAGTCAGGTTATCGCTGATGGTAGAACATATGAACTGCTCAGAAAGTTCTTTAAGGAGATAGGTCATCCTGTAAAGTCATGAATTAAACAAAGATAATTATATTCCCTATGTGCAGAAGTATAATAACAATATGTATGATGACCGTCGTGCTATTTTCGTGTAGTTCGAAAAACAATGCTCCAGGTAATAATAACGATATCATTGGACCAACAACCGAATTTGACCTGACTGATACGATCCCGAAAATAACCATTCAAGACAGCACTCTGGCATTCCCTCAGCTATTTGAGGGTAGTTTCGCGAAGGACACAAAAGTAGCGCAATTCGGCACGGAAATAACGTTTGATAAGATAGCTGTAGGAAATCTAAAGGTATTATCAGGTCAGATTATCGCTACTGATCCCGTTACCTTAAGTGATGCGATTGCTTTTAATGAGGAGTTCCCTATTGGTGAGTTCCCGGTCGAATTGGCAATGGCAAATATCAGCGCCAATAAGGATCGAAGGGTCGCATTTGCACGAGTAAAATTCAAATGTACTCTGGCTGAAGCTGTTATCCGAGAGGAAAAAGACTGATGTAGACTATATGTGGAAGATACCGAAAAGTCGGAGAATATAACCCTATTTTGAATGTTTTGATTTATTTGACACGAATATTTAATCTATAAACAGCTACCCTTTTGGGTAATTTTCCTTATCAAAGGAAAATATTGATGCATTAATGCTTATCTTATCGACTAATTATATTACCAAATGAAAAGATATTTATTATTTATTGCGCTGCTGGGGCTAGGCTTTGGCGCGTGTAAGAAAGAAGAAGCCGCAAAACCGTCTATTGAAACAATTAAAATTGCGGGTCACGAATACCCAAAAGATTCTACGTTTACGGTATTTTCGAAATATTCAGGCTTACCTTTAGAAGGTCTTAAATTCCTTCAAGATGAAGAAGTTTTCATTTACAATGATTATCTAAAAGTATTACCTTCCGATTATCTAATTCTGAAAAAGTGATGAAAAAACTAATATTTTCAATCTTAGCCATAGTAGTGACGTTATATGCATCAGCGCAAGTGAACTTAGTAAAGGTAGCTGACTATTTTGATGATTTCCAAATAACTAGGCGATGAGGCAAATTGAAGTTTAATGCAGACCGATTGTTTTACAATAGGCTTCCTCAAGAACTTTCAATCGCCCCCTTTTTATTGCAATTTTCGCAACAAGATCTAAAATAGGTTCTACAATTTTCATTGCTCCTGTCATCTTGGAATTATTCAGATAAATAAACAAAGCAAGATCTGAAAACTTTTTTGGTAGTCCGTTTCTGTTTGTAAGACCATCCTTGGCTAATCCCAAAAGAATAAGTGAAGCCTGTTCAAATTCAATATTTCCAGGATCTATGGTTGTCCGCAATCGACATAGACCTTTAGACTTGTTGTTAAAAAGATGAGTCTCATTGGCTGCTATAACTATTTGGTCTCCTGGCTTTAGTTGGTAACGTTTACCGTCCTTGCCCACTTCCAGTTCACCTTCTAGAATTTCAAACTTCTCCGAAAATAACGTATGATAATGCCATGGTGTTTTTGCTCCAGGGAGCAGATCACATTCACTTACTGTAGGGCCACCGTTAACCGCAGATTGAACTAAATCAAAGGATATTTGATGATGAGAACTGCTTTGTTGTCTTTTTTGTATAAGAAGTACTGAACCTATTATAACGCAGACCGCTACTGCGATCAGATGAGCTATGCCATGCTGCCAATCGCTTCCATCTTTGAGCATTACGATCATGAGATCACCCAGGGGTACGACAGTAGCTGCAAGCAGTGCTATGGCCAGCGCCTTTCTTTGCTTTGTCAATACGAAAAGCACAAGGAGAATACCCGAAAATAAATCTCGAATTCCTTTTATATAATGAAAAGAAAAATCATTGTTGGTATCGGTCACGATACCATAATCAAACTCGGCCTTCAATGGCGAAACCAAAAATCTCATACCGATAAACAATAGTCCCAGCCCGGTTAAAAATGAGATAATGTAACAAATTCTAGTTGTCATAATTTTATCTGTTTGTTTGACAACAAAGTTATTTGTAGGGCCATTAGGTTTCGTGCACCTCGGTTAATAAATTAGTCACGTTGTGTATTTCTCTTTCGTATACGGCTTAATGACTGGGGCTTTACACCGACGTAAGAGGCAATATAATATTGAGGAATCCTTTGTACGAGTTCCGGATATTCTTTTATAAATTTTTCATAACGAATTTCAGGTGAATCCGTATAAAAAGAATTAAGGCCCCGAAGGGTTTGAACAAAAACCTGCTCTATGACCAATCTACCAAAACGTTCTCCATTCCTGATCTCGGCATAAAATATTTGAAGATCATTATAGGAAATTACAAATAGCGTACAATCTTCCAAAGCTTGAATCGCCTGCCTTGAAGGTTTTTGCGGGATAAAGCTTTCATTGTTGCAGACAAAATCCATTTCTTTACCAAATCCGTATGTTTTCTCTTCCCCATCGTGGTTGATATAATATTGCATAACACCACTGATAATAAAACCTACCTGGCGGCAAACGTCTCCTTCGGCCAAAAAGTATTCTCCTTTACCATATTTCTTTTCCCTAAAAAGTCGTGAAATAAGATCCTTATCTGATTGATCAATGGTTATGGTGCTTGCAATTGTTTTTAATAGTAATTCTATCATAGCAATTTGAATGGGTAAAAAACTCAAATTCTGTTCTTATTTAGGAAATGGTGTCCAGAAGATTTAGCCACAGTTCATAGCGTAGGCTGAAAATACCAAAACTATTCGGCCACTAAGCCTCTAATAACGCGCCATTAGGCTTGAAATAAAACTATAATTTATTCATGCTACCACTGAAAATCCTGTTGTGTAGGTTCCCCAAAAATTAATCTGTCTGAATATACCATTTTGCAATCGCTCATTTTTTTGAAAGATCCCGTATATTTACGATGGCTTTGCTATATTTCTTTTTGACATCCGATGCGACGCCATTGGCAGCCGTTGAAGTTTTAGAGATAATCTGATCTTTTATTTTATCGTAGTTTTCAGTAGCGGTCTCCACCACATGATTTGCTTTATCTTTTACCGTAGAAGACATATTAGTATACTCATCCTTGATTTTGTGTTTAACTTCCACATATTTATCCTTAGCCTGGCCTTTGAAATCCCTGGTTTTATGCTTAATTTTCTTTCTATTATCTTTACCTTTATTGGGCGAAAAAAGCAATCCTATCAAAGCTCCGACTGCCGCTCCACCGATCATTCCCAAAAGTACTCCTGTCGTATTATTTTTGTACCTGCACATAGTGTTTTACTTTAAGATTAGTAATTAATCACTAACACGCTATATTCGCAATTAATATACCAAATCCTCTAACTGCTGCTGTAAAGGATAATTTAGATAAACGACTGATTTTAGAATTATTTAATTTTGGACAAAAAAAGACAGGCAGATTCCCCAAACAATGTGTTGAACATATATAACTCTCAACCCTTACACGGGCAGATATCATTGGGTAAGATAATTGTTTCATTTTTGGGTGATATTCATTACTTTTAACTATAGGATCGTGGACGGAAGAAATCCGTCATGTAACCCAGATTTTTAACTGTTTTGAATTTGGAAAACAACCAATTAGCTCAATTCATTGAATACTTTGCGAACCTCTTCACGTTAGACGATAGAGAGGTTTCACTCTTGAAGGATAATGTAAAAATTTATACCCTACAAAGCGAGAGTAACGTCATAAACCCACCCTCAGCTATAGACAATCTCTTTTTTCTGAAAAAGGGGATCGTACGAAGTTTCTACCAGAAAGATTATAAAGAAATCAATACCGAATTCTTTTTTGAAAATGAATTTTTTACTGCGTTTACAAGTTTTCTGACCCAGGAAAAAACGAACTTATATTTTCAATGTATTGAACAATGTGATCTGATAAGTATACCAAAGGTGCTCATCGACAGATTAATCCGGGAGGATACCAAATGGAATATTTTATTGAAGAATATTTTGGCCAAAGAATATATCAAAAAATGCCGTAGGGAAAGTTCGTTTCTACTGCTGGACGCCAGTGAACGCTATCACTATTTTCTAAAACAGTTCCCACATGCAGATAATCGGATACCGCTTTTCCATATTGCTTCATACCTTGGCATGAGTCCTGAAACACTCAGCAGGATCAGAAGTAAAAAAATCAATCAAATTGATCTAAGTCAAGTAAACAATATTTAGATTTCCACACTTTTGTCATAGTAAAATTGAAGCATCTTATGGAAAAAAGAATAAAATTTGACTTCGAGATATTCTTTACGAATGGTGGTAGTATCAAAGGGGAAGATTTCAGATTAGATATATCGGGAGACAATATCAGTGACAGTGTCCTGGCGGACTATATCGTTGAAGATATGCATCTGCTCATGGTAGGAAAAGTCAATATCCTCAATAAAGAAATCCTGATTGAGCCCCATAAACGTAAACCAATTGATGAAAGTATGGCGAAAGAATTTTTAATAGATTTGAGTCATACAATCGAAGATGGATTGATAACTTACAAGGGGCTGCCGGCACCTCATATTTGCGATTATCTCTCTAGGGAACAGTCAAAACAGAACTATGACGGCGATACATCTTTTCAGATTGGAAAAATAGAGATGGTCACCAATACGGGAACTTATATTGATTGCCCCTTTCATAGATTTGCTGATGGCAATGACATAGCCCAAACTGCCTTAAAGAATTTTGCACAGCTTGACGCAGTAATGATCCATATACCGTTTACCGAAACCCTGAAAATTACGGAAGATCATCTTAAGAATAGAGAAATCAGAAATCGAGCGGTGTTAATACAGACTGGCTGGGATAGATATTGGAATACGGAGCTATATTATCAGGACCATCCATTTCTTACCGAGCAGGCGGCAATGTATCTTCGGGACTGTAACGTCAAACTTGTAGGTATTGATTCCCATAATATAGACGACACGGCTGGGAGAACAAGACCTGTTCATACCGTCCTATTGGGTGCCGGGATTTTAATCGTTGAGCATCTCTGCAATCTAAATAAATTGCCAGATCAGAATTTTAAGTTCACCGCCGCCCCGCCAAAATTTAAAGGTGTCGGGACTTTTCCGGTCAGGGCATTTGCTTCTATTGAAAGGAAATAATTATATTCAAATAAGAAATCACTTTCAGCAAAAAACACAATTACATGGGAAGTAACGTAGGATTAACAAAAGATGCAGGCTGGCAATTCGGGATCAGAAAAACCGTGCCAATGAAATTGGAAACACTGTGGAAAGCTTTTTTTTCACACCGAGGGTTAGGTTTTTGGTCTGAAGGTGTAGACCAGAATTTTTCGACAATTAAGGAATATTCACATATCCGAACAAAGTGGAGGCACCGGGATTTCGCAGAAGATGCCAATTTACAGATCAGATTTATTCCTTCGAAAAATAAAGATAAAACAACAATTTCATTTCATGTTGATAAATTAAAAAATGAAAGTCAACGTGAAATGACCAAAGATTATTGGTCAAAAGTGATTGAAGATCTAAAGCTGTTGCAGGAAACTTAAATCCCGGTGAATAGTCTGAATACGCTACTCGATAAAAACTGGGGCAATATGTTCTCCCAAAAATTCGAGCATTATTTAAATTAGGGCTTTCAGAATGAAAATGCCGTCTTTTTTTGTCACGGGGCATGCCACTATATCACTAAAGATATGGGTGCCGATAACTACATTGGCAGCTATTGGATCATAATATCGTGAAATCCCCCTTCCTTCGATGGAATCGGTGGTTGTTACTCTCACGGCATTATTATTTTCAATCGGGCAAGATATTGTTATGTATGCTATGAAAAACGCCATTGGACAAAATCGAGTTATTTATCTATATTTGGCCTACTCAATTTATTTAATGTAAATAGTCCCCTACTAATTTAAATGCGAAAACCTGTATTTATATATCTGATTTTATTTTTTATAGCTACAATTACCAAAGCTAACGCGCTTGTTTTAACAGACTCTTTAATTTTCAATCTGACCAATCTCATTCAAAATAAAGATACTTTTGTTGAGCAAAAAGAGCTTTATCTGTCCCAAATAAAAAAAAAGCTGAACAATAGCACCGACAACTTAAATCTAAAATTTGAACTACAAAAACAGCTGAGTAGCTCATACGCATCTTATAAATCTGATTCCGCTATTTACTACGCTAAGAAAAATTTGGATCTGGCAAATAGACTCCAGAATCTAAATTGGATCCTAGAAACTGAATTAGACCTTTCTTTACACTATCTGGTCGCAGGTATGTACATTGATTCCAAAGATATTTTGGATAGAATAGCTGTCAAAAAATTAAACAATCACCTAAAAATAAAATATCTGGATGCTCAAAAAAACTTTTTCAAGTTTTATGCCTACCATAACTATAACCAAAAAAATTATTTAGCAATAAGCCATACCTATCGTGATTCTTTATTAACAATGCTGGATAAAGCGTCGAATCACTACAAAATGGTATATGCAGAAAAGCTGATCGATCTGGACAAGATAAAAGAGGCTAAAGTAATCTTGAATTCAATATACGAAACGATAAAGGAGGATAGCCATGAAAAAGCAATGCTTGCCTTTGCAATTTCAGAAATATACAGAAAGGAAGGCAATGTAGGCAAACAGGGCGAATTTCTGATTATATCCGCAGGTTGCGATATTAAAAATGCGATAAAGGAAAATACTTCCATGCAGGCGTTAGCATTTTTATTGCACCAAAAAGGTTACATCGATGAATCTTATATGTGTATAAAATCATCGCTTGAGGACGCAATCTTCTGCAATGCTAAATTTAGGACCTATGAAGTTTCCCAGATTTTCCCAATTATTGATGCCTCCTACCAGGAACATCAGAAACAAAAAAAGGAGCAATTGTTTATGTTTTTAATTGTTGCTTCTGTCCTTTCCATATTATTGATACTAGCAATAATATATCTGTATAAACAGATGAGAAAAGTGAGTCGGTTCAGGCTCGAATTATTTAAAGCAAATCAGGATCTCAATAAACTAAATGACGAATTGCAAACTAAAAATCAAGAATATAAAATCGTAAACCAAAAACTATCCAAAACGAACAATTTATTGTATGAATCCAATCAGATCAAAGAGGTATACATCGGACATTTTCTTGATATCTGTTCTATGTACATCACGAAATTGGAGAAATTTCAGACCTTAATAAAGAAAATGATCATGGGAGACAAAATTTCGGAGCTCCTTAACCTGGTCAAATCTAACGAGAGAATAGACAAAGAGAAAAAGGAACTGTTTAATACTTTTGATCATATTTTTCTTCATCTGTTTCCCAGTTTTGTAGACGATTTCAACGCGTTGCTTGCCGAAGATGGAAAGATCATGCTTAAAACGAATGAGCTTTTGAATACCGAATTGCGCATCTTTGCCTTAATCCGGCTGGGTGTAAATGATTCATCTAAAATTGCTGGATTTCTCCATTGTTCCCTAAACACAATTTATACTTATCGTGCAAAAATTAAAAGCAAAGCGATCATAGATAAGGATGAATTTGATAAAAACATCATGCAGATCGGCACGATTAAAAGTATTTAGTAATAAGACTCCCGATACGTTTAAATACCCCATCTATACAGCTTTGATTCGTTGTATTACCTATCGTCCTGCGCGCCAAACTTTGATTATCTGGTACGCTAACTGCTATTTCCCAACCTAATTTACGGCCATCATATCTATATTTTTCTTTAGAAGAATACAGGAATACTCATTAATAATCAAATACTTAATCGTTTGTCAGACTTATATTTTGCGTTTGCCATCTTTTTCCTAGGATTTGGTTTCTCTAGATTTGGAACTGTAACCAATGGCTGTTTTAGAAACTACCTAAGCAGCAAAAAAGGGATAATTTATAAATTTTAAACAACCAATTTATGAGGGTAATCTATTTAAGACAGTGCCCGTCTTTAAAGTATCTATTCACTGTGTTTATGTGGATACTGATAATGACATGGGCACAAGCTCAAGAAAAAAACATTCAGGGGAAAATTCTTGATGTGACAGGTAAACCAATAGCGGGTGTTTCTATTTCCGTATCCGGAAAACCAAAAGCTACTAAAACAGATGCCGAAGGAAGATTTTCACTATCCGCAGTAAATGTCGGGGACAAATTACAGATAAGTTTTCTAGGCTATAAAAAATTAGAAAAGAATATTGATAATAGCACGGTCTATAATCTAACGCTTGAAACAAATGAAGAGAGATTGGCTGACGTCGTAGTCGTTGGCTACGGAACCCTGGATAAAAAAGAAGTAACCAGCGCCATTACGCATCTAAGCGGTAAGGATCTCAACGTATTTGGTGGAAATGGCGTACTCAATTCACTTGCGGGCAAGGTAGCAGGGCTCAGTGTGGTAAACACTGGCCAGTCGGATCCGAACTCCTCTCCCAGCCTGCAACTACGTGGTGTGTCTTCCCGCAATGCCGGACTTGGACCGCTTTATGTAGTTAATGGTGTTCCCGGAGGAAATGTTGACAACTTAAATCAAAACGATATTGAATCCATCGATATACTCAAAGGCGGTGCAGCTTCGGCTATCTATGGAACACGCGGAAGCAATGGTGTGATTATTATCACAACAAAAAAAGGCACTTCAGACCCTTACGCTTTTTATGATGGATATGCGAGTTTTGACGTACCGAATAACCGTATCCAGGTGCTGAGTGCCGAAGATTTCTTAAAACACAACCGGGGAACGGATTTTGGAGGGAATACCGATTGGTTTAAAGAAGTATCGCGCAAATTCGCCTTTAATCAAAAAAACACCCTTCAGCTAGCTGGTGGAAACAGACAAACCAATTATATCGTCTCCTTTGACCTGCGCAATGCGCATGGACTGGACTTACGTTCGGACAAGAAAGAATACGGGGCGCGGTTGAATCTGTCCCATACCTCGGCCAATAACCTATATACAGCTACTGTAACCATTGCGCCTAGATCCCTTAAAGCAAATAATGCCAGTTATAATGCATTCAATCAAAGTCTGACACTAAATCCGACATTGCCGGTGATGGATGCAAAAAATCCAAATGCATTCAATTATATCAATACCGGTTTTTCTGGTGCTTATAATCCTGTTGAAGAGCTTCGCACGGTATTGGATGGAACAGAGGGAAAGTACCTGGACTGGAATGCGGCGTTTAAACTTAACATTTTGGAAAACCTGTCTACACAGGTAACACTGGCACAACAATCTTCTGATTTTTTTGATTTCAATTTTACACCGTCCTACAATACGGGCGCGATCAATGGAAATAGTGGTAGAAATTCTGCGGGAAGAAATTATAAAAAAAGTGACCAGTATGTATTTGAATGGACAGGAAACTATAAACAAAGCTTCGGAAGACATCATATTAACGTATTAGGCGGATATGCCTATAATTATTTTCTGTATTCAGGAATGAATGCAGGTAACCAAAATTTCCCATCCGATGTACTGACGTATAATAATCTGGGCTCAGGTCAATATGACGTGCCTATTCCTACCAACCCTCAGCCTGGTGATTACACGTTTAGATCGGTTGGTTCTTACAAAAATGATGCGAAACTGATTGCTTTTTTTGGAAGGGTAAATTATGATTTGGCAAATAAATATTATGCATCGGCGAGTTTGCGCTATGAAGGTTCTTCTAAATTTGGAAGGCTGAACAAATGGGGTTATTTTCCCGCGCTCTCCCTAGGCTGGCGGATTATGGAGGAGGATTTCTTTCCGAAAGCGTCTTGGATCAATGACCTGAAACTTCGGGCAGATTACGGTGAGACCGGTAATCAGGACTTTGGCAGTTACCTTTCGTTAGATACTTATCAAGGTTATGGTTATTTTGCGTTTAACGGGGCATCATACCAAGTTTGGGGTCCCAGTCAGAATACCAACTATGACCTTCGTTGGGAAAAAGCACAGAACTTAAATTTCGGCGTCGACTTTGATCTTTTCCAACGAAAAATAAGTGGAAGTATCAATTATTATGTACGTACCAATAAAGATCTACTCGGCTCTTATAACGTTCCGGTTCCACCATTCGTGTTAACAACAACCTTTGCCAATGTAGGTACTATGAAAAATTCGGGCCTGGAGGTGCAATTAAATGCGAAGATCCTCACCCAGAAAGATTTTTCATATTCAGTGAGTTTCGCAGGGGCATCAAATAGCAATAAATTCGCTTCCTTTTCAAATGACATTTATCAGGGGCAAAACTTTCAATTCATGTCCTATATGCCTTCGCCGGGGTCGCCCGGACCAGCTCAACGGCTGGAAGAAGGACGAAGAATTGGCAGTTTCTATATGTACGAATCTGCCGGTATCGACGCCACTGGACGTTTGATGGTGTATGATAAGGACAATAATATTATACCCGGAAATACAGCTAAGGAAGAAGATAAACGTTTTGTAGGCAATGGATTACCATTGTTTACCGCTAGTTTAGGGCAGAACTTTACCTACAAAAACTTCGATCTTTCGGTATTTTTACGAGGTTCATTTAAATATGACCTCTTTAACACGACCGCTTTTTATCTCGGAACCCCTGTTACGCAATCTGGTGCGAATGTGCTCAAATCGGCTTATGGAAAGGGTAAATATGCTGCGTTGACCAATGCAGAGACCTATTCTACGCTTTCGGATTACTTCTTGGAGAAAGGTGATTTTGTTAAAATCGACAACATTACGATCGGTTACAATATCAAACCTCCTGTCAAGCAAATCAGTTCGATCCGGGTGTATGCCGTAGCACGCAATCTATATACGTTCACCAAGTTTACAACCGGTGATCCTGAAGCAATATCCGTTAATGGGCTGACACCCGGTATCAATACATCCTTGTCTTACTACCCATCGACGGCACAATTCCTAGCGGGTTTGCAGGTTAAATTCTAACGATTAAACACAACAAAAAGATGAAATTTTCATTACGTTATATAATTCCCATTTCTATAAGCACCCTAATATTGGGAAGTGCAAGCTGTACCAAGCTTGACGAAACCTTATATGATAAAATTACTTCTGACAATTTCTTACAGAAAAGAGAAGATGTGATCCGTGATTTTCTGAGGCCGTTTGAACATGCCTTTTGGTCGATTCAGGGTGGTGGTCTATTTTATGCGCAGGAGCTCCCTGCCGATCAATTGATGACTCCCAATAGAGACGGTGACTGGTTTGATGGTGGCAAATATCAGCGGGCGCATTACCACACTTGGACAGTTCAGGATGACTATACCAGCGATATGTGGAAGGCTCTTTTTCAGGGCATCAGTTTAGCGACAAACTCGCTTGAGGATATCGAAAAGGTGAATATCCAAAAAGTTCAGATCACTGAAGCGGAAAAGGCCGACTTTGTGGCTGAGCTGAAGACGCTCCGGGCATGGTTCAACCTACGGGCTTTTGATTTATACCGGAATATTCCGCTGGTAACAAAAGTAAAGGGTGAAACGGCAACTCCGCCGCAAGCGAAACCTGCTGAAACATTCGCCTTTATTGAAAAGGAGCTGAAAGATGCGATTCCCGGATTACCTCTCCGTCAGGATCTCGGCACAACGGGTATTGGTAGATGGACAAAAGGTGGTGCAGCGGCCTTATTGGCCAGGCTTTATCTGAATGCTGAAGTTTATACAGGTCAAAGCAAATATGCCGAATGTGCAGCGGTATGTCAGGATATCATCGACGGAAAATATGGTAATTATCAACTGGAAACGATTTGGTCGAAACCTTTTGATTACGATAACGCAAATTCCAGTGAAGTGATCTATGGATTCCCTGCAACTTTGGCCCGCACACACTGGCATTATACTTCGGATATGTATTGGTGGATGGCACCGCATCAGGCTCAAAATTTCTTCGGATTTACCGATTTCGGAAATATGAATACGCGCTATGCCCTTCAGCCAGGACGTGATGTGGATAGTGTCGAGTATAATTTTGCACTTGGTAAGCCCTTTATCAAATTTCAGCGCTATCCAGATGATCTCCGGTTAAAGAAATATAAAAATCTTGGCAATAGCAAAAGAGAGGGTATGTTTTTGTTCGGTTACCTCCCCTATTACAGCGATCCGACAAAATTGGTCAAAAGCAACCGAGGATATACCATCTTTGCCCGTGATCAGGTGGGATGGTTTAAGGATACTCCTCCGGGAACAAAGATCGCAGATAAGGAATCCAATATGAACCATGCCGATGACAACTCGGGCTTATGGGTGGCGAAATATCCGATATATCCTTCCAAGGATCCGAATGCCATTTCTTCGGCATTTGCGGAGATTAGACTTGCTGAAATTTATTATTCACTGGCTGAATGTAAATATAGAGCCGGAGATAAAGGATCCGCGGCAAAATTGTTGAATGCAGTGCGTAAACGTAACTATCCAAATGGCTCAAACAGTCTGTACCTGGAGTCGGGACAGCAATTGACCGATCAGGAAATGATCGATGAATGGGGTCGTGAGTTCCTGGTCGAAGGACGACGCCGAACCGATTTAATTCGTTGGGGTAAATTCAATTCTGGAAAATGGTGGGATAAAGAACCTGACAATAGTGATCATACTAAAATTTATCCTATTGGTCAGAGTGTGTTCACACTAACGCCATCATTGCAACAGAACCCCGGATACTAATCAGTTTTAGTCAGTATAAAACCATTTGAAAATGATGAAATTTAATTGGAATATAAGATTTTCGGCTTCAAAGCAACTTGGAAATATCCTGCTGTGGAGCGTATGTTTACTCTTGGTGCAGTCCTGTTCGAAAGAACTGGATGCTCCTACCCCGATGCCATTCGAAATTACTGCTATTACAGCATCTGCTGATAAGGTGGTCATTAATCCGAGTAAGCCGTCTGAGGAAGCTCTTACGGTATCATGGCCGGCATTTTCAAACGCAATGATCGCTTATAAAATAATCCTGGCTAACGGCGAGCAAAAGGATAGTGTAGCAGTTGCCGCTGGAGCGATAAGCAAACGATTTACGCAGGGTGAATTGAACGCTATACTCGTTGAGAACTTGAAGATGACTGCCAATGTAGAATCCAAACTGGATATCACGGTGCTCGGACTAATTCCGTCAAAAATGCTGTCAACTACATCTAAAACAATCAGTATACAGGTTGTTCCTGGTCCGGTCGGTGCGGCGTATGCATCCCTATGGGTGGTGGGTGATGCTACGCCAAATGGCTGGAATATCGACAACCCAAATGCGATGAAGAAAGATCCGACCAACGCCTTTCAGTTTAAGTTTAATGAAGTATTGAATGCGGGTGACTTTAAAATCCCTGTAGCGACAGGAAATTGGGGGACAGATTTCTTTATGCCTTTAACAAACCATCCAAAGCTTTCCGAAACTGCTGTTCAGCTGGTCCCGGGAGGAAATCCGGATTATAAATGGAACATTGCAAGTGCTGGCGCTTACAAGATTCTGCTTAATATCAGTGCAAGCCCTTTTATCAGGATCAAACCTTTTACGCCGTACAAGCAGATATGGCTCGTGGGAGATGCCGTGCCTTCCGGTTGGACAATAGATAACCCTACACCGATGGTGCCTACAGCCGGAAACCCTTATGAGTTTACTTACACTGGCGCATTGAAAGTGGGCGAATTTAAGATACCAACCGCAACGGGAAGCTGGGACGGAGATTTCTTTATGCCACCAACCAATGGGGAGGGAACGACAGGAAAAGATGCAATAATTATCGCTGAGGGTAAAGTCGACAACAAATGGAAAATTACCGAAGCTGGAACGTATAAAATTACCTTCAACCAGCTTTACGAAACAATTTCAATTGTCAAAAACTAAGCCGGATGAGACGGTTTTGCGATTGGCGAAGTAATCCAAAGCGCATTACAATACTGAATTTTAATAGATATATGCTAAAATAGAAATGATGAAAAAATCAATTTTTCTTTTATTTGTCGTCTTGTGCTGTAACGGGATCGTAGCACAGGGGCAGCAGTTAAAATCGCCCAATGGAAGATTTGAACTGGCCTTTGGATTGACGAAAGAAGGTACACCGACCTACGGGTTAAAGTTTAAAAATAAAGTGGTGATCAAGACCAGTAATCTGGGATTGGAACTCAAGCTCAAACCGGATGAAGAATTACACTTAAAGGGACAAACGGATGGTGAAATCCAGCTAAAAAACAGGAGTTCGCTTTATAGCAATTTTGAAATCTCCGATTCAAAGACCAGCACTTTCGATGAAACATGGCAACCGGTATGGGGAGAAACCAAAAATGTAAAAAACCATTATAATGAACTTGCTGTCACGTTAAACCAAAAACAGACGGAGCGTCAGATTGTGATCCGTTTTCGCTTATTTGATGATGGTCTCGGTTTTCGGTATGAATTCCCACGGCAGAAAAACCTAAATTACTTTACGATTAAAGAAGAACGTAGCCAGTTTGCCATGACTGGTGACCATACCGCTTATTGGATTCCCGGCGATTATGATACCCAGGAGTATAATTATACCACATCTAAATTATCTGAAATAAGGAGTTTGATGGGAAGCGCTTACGAGGGTGGAAACGTCTCTCAAACCTCTTTCTCTCCAACGGGAGTACAGACCTCGTTGATGCTAAAAACCAACGACGGTGTTTACATCAATTTACATGAGGCAAGCTGTCTGAATTATTCGACGATGCACCTCAATCTGGATGACAAAAATTTTGTTTTTGAATCTTGGCTTACACCAGATTCACATGGCGATAAAGGTAAAATGCAAGCACCTGCTACCTCACCTTGGCGAACTATTATCGTAAGTGATGATGCAAGAGAAATATTGGCATCTAAGATGACCTATAACCTGAACGAACCAAGCAAAATACAAAATACCTCCTGGATAAAGCCTACAAAATATGTAGGCGTGTGGTGGGAAATGATTTCGGGTAAGCGTAGTTGGTCCTATACAAATGAATTTCCGTCTGTCCAGTTGGGAATAACAGATTTCAGTAAGGCGAAACCAAATGGTACCCATGGGGCGACAACAGCCAATGTTAAAAAGTATATAGATTTTGCTGCAAAACATGGTTTTGGCGGTGTTTTGGTTGAAGGATGGAATATCGGATGGGAAGATTGGTTTGGCAATGATAAAGATTATGTCTTTGATTTTGTCACGCCTTATCCTGATTTTGATCTCAAAGGAATAAACGAATATGCACATTCCAAAGGTGTGAAACTGATAATGCATCATGAGACATCCGGATCTATCCGAAATTATGAGCGCCATATCGATACGGCCTATAGGCTGATGAACCAATTTGGCTATGATGCTGTAAAAAGTGGGTATGTAGGAAATATTCTTCCACTGGGTGACCACCATTATAGCCAATGGACAAATAACCATTTTCAGTATGCGGTAGAAAAAGCGGCTTCCTACCAAATTATGGTTAATCAGCACGAAGCTGTACGTCCGACCGGACTAGCACGTACCTGGCCAAATTTGATAGGCAATGAATCTGCTAGAGGTACAGAATACCATGCATTCGGTGGCATAAAACCTAATCATGTAACGATTTTGCCTTTCACAAGACTGATAGGCGGTCCAATGGATTACACCCCCGGTATTTTTGAAATGAACCTGAGCAATGGTGCCCATGTGAATAGTACATTGGCCAACCAATTGGCGCTATATGTAACGATGTATAGTCCTTTGCAGATGGCAGCAGATTTTCCAGAAAATTATGATCGTTTCCCGGATGCTTTTCAATTTATTAAGGATGTCGGGCTGGATTGGGATGACAGTAAATATTTAGAGGCGGAGCCCGGTCAATATATTACAGTTGCCCGTAAAGAAAAAAATACAGAAAAATGGTTTTTGGGAAGTGTAAATGGAAACGTCAGTAGAGCATCGAAGATAAAATTCGATTTTCTGGATGAGGGAAAGACTTATTTGGCGACTATTTATGCTGACGCGGCAGATGCAAACTATAAGACAAAACCGCAAGCGTACACCATAAAAACTATGAGAGTAACGAAAAAGGATTCTATGGTTCAACATTGTGCCGAAGGCGGTGGTTATGCCATATCGATAATACCGATTAACAAGTAAAATTCAATTTTAGCAACAATGATATAGTTTCTGTTTTTGGAATAAATTTCTGAATACAGAAACTATATTTTTTGAACATCTATTAAAAGCTAAACTTTATCGTTCCAATCAGTACTACAGAGATTCAATTGTACGAAATGAAAGTCACCAAAGCGAATGTTGTCAGCAGGACAGTCATTGTCAATTGTATCTTCATATCTTGGTTGTCTTTATTAGAATTGGCGGTTCTGAATTTTATACTTCATAACTACTTCCCTTATAACTTGATTAATCATGATGTATCAAGATACAAAATAGATAAGTAAATTAGCTACTTAATTATTTAAATGATTACTTAAATGTTAACAGGATGAAAAATATAATAAGTATAATTTTAGTATCATTACTATTTACCGCTTGCACCACAAAAAACAAAATTTATAGTTATGGAGCGAGCTACATATTCTGGTATACAAGTACTTTTAAGGAAGTAGAAGAATATTATAAAAAAGATTCAGTTACTATTTCAGGACGTGTAATTCAACCAATGGATATGACCAAGGTAGTATCTGTAAACTTTAGAAGTGCAAGTCAATCTATCTATGAAAAGGATAAGGATAAGACAGTTTTTTGCGATAAAAAAGGCAAATTTTCCATAAAATTAAAGAGAAATAGTTATGATATTTTTGTTAGCAGCCCTTCAATATCCACAGGTTTCTTTATTGATAAATTAGGTCATATAGGCGACAGTGTAGTAATCGAGATATATCCTCAAAAGCAGGCATTGAGTAGATTATTCACCTATGAATAGTAATTATTTAAGCTGTTTTGACTACTATTCAAGATCAACCTTACTAGCTGAATGGTAGGAAGTACAATCCCGATAACAACTCATGACTGCAATAAATTGATTAATTTTAGAAAAAGTCTTGATATATGTCTGATTTCATAGCGCAGCTTCAATATAGAACAACACGAGAAGGTGGAAGAAAGACACCTGCTTTCTCTAAATATAGACCACAGATCAAATTTGATTTTGACGAAATGCAAACTTCTGGTGAGCAAACATTTATTGATAAAGATATAGTGTATCCCGGGGAGGAGGTCAAAGCGGTGATTCGGATAGCTGGCGTCATATATTTTAAAGGAAGGCTAGCTGAAGGTATGTTATTTGAATTTCGGGAAGGCCCACGTGTGATTGGTACAGGAAAGATCTTACAAATATTGAATGATATATTAAAAATAGATCATTGATTGAAACTACCTGTTGAGTATATTTTTCAAATTGGTCAAATCCTTTTCCGCCAATCCCATATATGAAGTTGTCAATATTAGCACTTGCGGCAAATCATTTATTGATGCGTCATCATTTATAATGATCATTTGCTCTGATCGATCAAAAAATATATTAAGTTTAAAAGTTGAAAAGCTCCTAAATAAAATTAGGAAAGAAACAGTTGTTTATTGATGAAAGAAATGTACAGTTATAGATAATAGAATAATGAGACAATTAATTACGGCTATAGTACAAAAGCATGAGAAGGATGGTATCGACATCTATCCTGGAGCTATGCTGTCGGAGATCGATGCGTTTGAGCAAAAGATTGGATTCCCTTTGCCTGATGAGTTTAGAAGATTTTATCTCTTATGTAATGGATTTGGCTGTAATGAAGATATTTTCAATATTATACCGCTCGCTGCAATAATGGAGCACCCAGACCATTATGGAGATAATTGGTTTTATTTTTCAGAATATATGATTTATTTAGACATGTGGGGATTAAGGTTTTTGGGAGATAACTGCTATGAAATATTTAATGCATCGGATCTCACAATTGGAATGACTTCTTCGCTTACCGAATTTTTGCAACGTTTTTTAAAAGGGAATGTCTTCGACCCTGGGGGACTATATAAGTGGCATCAAGAATTGGGTATTATATCCTGAAATTTCGTCGATATCTATACGGGAAACAGTAAGTAATTCCTAATGCCGAAGTCTATATACAAAAGCGTGAATATTATTTTGCACTTTCAAAAGATGGGAGTCCTTCTTTTGATTTGGATGTTTTGAAGTTCATTGTTGAGAATGCCAATATTGTTTGGATGGATTCTGATTTATTATCAACAAGCAATGCCGTAGGGTACTGATCCCTTTGTCCATACAAAGTCTTTTATTATTGATGCTCCGAAAAATAAGACAGACCTTTTAAATCTTCCAGTAAAGTTGGACGAACCGAGTTCTACTAGAGGTAATATTTTCAGTTCTTTACAAAATTACATATATTGGATTTGAAATAAAGGTTATTTGTTCTCGAATACCATTCCTTGATTTTTTTGGAAAAACGATAAATTAGTTAATTACTCTTACTATGCTACATTTAATTAAGTCCAGCAGGTACTATCCGGCATTCTTGCTCATATTACTCTTCTCATTAAAAGGCTTAGAGGTAAGGGCGCAATTGTTTGATCAGGACAGCCTGAAATTAATATCTCGGCAGTTTGCATTTACAGAAGGGCCGGCAGTGGACAAGGACGGGAATATCTATTTTACTGACCAGCCTAATAACAAAATCTGGAAATACAATACAGAAGGTCATCTTTCTCTTTTTAAAGATTCAGCCGGCCGTGCCAATGGACTGTACTTTAACCATCGCAGTCAGCTACTTGCCTGCGCAGATGAAAAAAACGAAATTTGGTCAATAAGCAAAGATGGCAAAGTTACCGTCCTGCTGTCAGATGTAGATGGAAAGAAACTGAATGGTCCAAATGATCTTTGGGCAGATAAGAAAGGTGGAATTTACTTTACAGATCCCTACTACCAACGTGACTACTGGAGCAGAAAAAAACCGGAGATAGAAGGGCAGAAAGTTTACTACCTCCCTCCGGGAAAAGGTAAAAAGCCAATAGTAGTGGCTGATGATGTAGCTAAACCCAACGGCATTGTAGGATCGCCCGATGGAAGATACCTATATGTAGCGGATAGGGTACGAAATAAAACTTACAGGTATACCATTGAATCTAACGGTAAGCTCAGCGGACAGAAGGCGGTCATCGACCAAGGCTCTGATGGGATGACATTGGACAATCAGGGAAATGTTTACCTTACGGGGAAAGGTGTTTCTATCTATAGTCCGATAGGCGTATTGATAGGACATATTGAGGTAATAGAACCATGGACATCCAACGTCTGTTTTGGAGGCAAAGATCGAACTGACCTATTTATCACAGCTTCAACAGCAATTTATTGCCTCCCAATGCGTACAAAGGGAGTAGAATAAATTTTCTGTCTTCAGCAGTTGGCGTAAACGGCAATTTAGTAAGCTCTACTGAATTATATGGACAGTAATTATATATCCAGACTTGGCACTTATTACAGATTCTTTGGATAAACATATTGACGCTATTAAATTATTAAAAAAATCATGTCTACGCTCTCCTAATAAGCTTGTAAATTTCAAACCAGAGTACGGATACAGCGGCAACGGCGAGTGCTGTAGTCAATTCAGATCCACTAAGGGCTGTGATCTCAAAGAAAGAGGCGACAGGTCTGCAATATAATATGACAAATAGCAGGATAAGCACGGCACAAGAGATTCCTAGCAGTAAAAAATTACGGTTCTTAAAGCTTTCGACTATGCTATAGTAGAAAGAACGGTTGGCATAGCTCAACAGTATATTTGCAAAGATCAAAGTACAGAATACCATCGCCCTTGTCTTTTCTTCACTCCCGCCATGCTGGGCGGTAAACTGATAGCTAAACAAGACTCCAAGTGTGATCGCTATTCCCTGAATGATGCTTATCCCCAGTTCGTTGATGCTCAAAAAAGTACTTCCCATCGCTCTTGGTGGCTGATTCATCGTGTTTTTTTCGATAGGTTCATTCTCATATACAATAGAACAGGTAGGCCCCATGGCCAGTTCCAGAAAAATCACATGGACAGGAGTAAATATCTGCGGATAGATCCATCCCAAAAATAAGGGCAAGGATACAGTCAGAATAATGGGAATATGAATGGAAATAATATACTGCACAGCCTTTTTGATATTGGTATAAATCCGGCGGCCGGCAGCGATGCCGACGATAAGTTTCTGCAGATCATCGTTGGTGATGACCAATGCTGCCGCTGATTTCGCGATCTCGGTTCCCTTATTTCCCATAGCTACACCAATATGCGCTGCTTTCAATGCTGGTCCGTCATTTACCCCATCTCCGAGCATGGCCACAACCTCTCCTCTCTTTTTCAGCGCATTGACAACGGCAAGTTTTGCGTCGGGAAACATTCGGGTAAATAACGTTGTCCGTTGAGCGATATCCATAATTTCATCTTCGGTATTCCCAACGATGTCACTGCCATTTACAGACGGAGTAGTATTGACAATTCCTGCCTGCAAAGCGATCGCTTTTGTTGTCTCAGCATTATCGCCAGTAATCACCTTTACTTTAATGCCCGCAGCATAGATCTGCTGAAAGACCTCCCTTATGCCCTGCTTAGGTGGATCATAGAAGACAGTAAGCCCTAAAAACTCAAATTTAAAATCCTGTTGTTTTGCGGGGAAGTCATTCCCTTCAAAATGTGATTTGGCGACACCAAGAATCCGATATCCCTGCTGAGCAAAAGTTTCAATCACCCTCCTTATCTTATCTCTGTCGGCGTCGGAGAGCTGGGAAATGCTAAGTATCGCTTCGGGTGCGCCTTTAGCCGCTATGATCCGCTCCTTTTCATTATTTTCGAAAAGGTGTGTCATCATTGGCGGTCTGCCCTCAAGAGGATATTCATGAAACAGCTGATAATCCTTTCTCAGATCATTTTTTTGCGTTTCTTCGTATATCTTATGTAAGGTGATTTCCATTGGATCAAAAGGCACAGGTTCACTGCTCCACATGGCATAGTCGATAAGTTCATTAAGGGCTTTGTCGTCAAATTCACCTTCGACATAAACCGTATTGGAGCGATAATCATACAGATGTTTTAGTTGCATAATGTTGGCCGTAATAGTGCCTGTTTTGTCTGTACAGATTACTGTCGTACTTCCTAGAGTCTCGACAATACTGCTCCTCTTTATAATAATGCCCTCGTGCATAAGCTTCCATGCTCCAAGCGCCATAAATGTTGTAAATGCAACAGGAATTTCTTCAGGCAGCACAGACATCGCCAGTGTCAGTCCACTGAGCAAGCTCTCTACGATATTGCGGCTATCCATATAACTAAACAGGCACACCAGCAGGAAAATAACAAGTCCGACGATTGCCATAGCTTTAACAAATTTCCGGATCTGAACCTGTAAAGGTGAAATCTCTTCTTTAATCGTTCGTATGGATTCGCCAATCTTGCCAACGCGTGTGTCTTTGCCTATCTTTTGTACCTGAAAAACAGCAAGACCCGAAACTGTTATTGTTCCGCTATAAACTAAATTATCGGTTGTCATACTATCCTTGAACACTGAAAAACTCTCGCCTGTGAGCGATGATTCGTTGACAGAAAAATCATTACTGTGCACTATAATTCCATCAGCATTTATCATGCGTCCTTCTTCTGTAATACAGAGGTCTCCTACCACAATTTCCCGCGTAGCAATCTTTACCACCTGACTATCTCGGATGACCACACTCAGGGGCTCATTTAGTTTTTCAAGCTCTTCCAACGCTTTCTTACTACGGTTGTCCTGATAAAACGAAATCGCTGTTACCGCTACAATGGCTACCATCATAAATGACGCTTCAGCATAGTCACCCACAATCACATAGATCATTGAAATAACGATCAGCAAAATCAGCATAGGCTCTTTTAAAACTCCAACTAGCAATTCCAACCAGGTACTTTTATGGCTTTCCGCCAACTGGTTATACCCATATTGTGCCCTGGCCCGATTTACTTCGTCCTGATTGAGACCTTTAAGATGACTTGGGATATTATATGCCATAAAGAAATTGATTAATATAGAAACGATTATCTACTGACTGTATAAGAAACACTATTTCCCAGAATATGTTCTTCAGGATTTTAATTTTATAAAGTAGATGTTAGAAAGTTATAGCATGAATCTAATGAATTATGTAAGCGCAATTTGCTCATCTTTGATTAATTATGCTTATAAGGAAAAATAGGAACCGTTTTACGGAGATGAAAAAGACAGTCCCAACAATTAGTGAACGGATAATTGCAAAACAGCTTAGGGAATTGGAAGCCGATGGTATTATTAGCCGAAAGGTTTTCAATGAAGTTCCTTTACGAGTTGAATATTACTTAACAGAATACGGCGAAAGTATTTATCCGATCGTCCGCGATATGCGTAAATGGGGACATATGCATTTAAAGCATTTGCAAAATTTGGTTTAGCAAGCTACAATCCAAACCAAATAAGATTTATAATGCCTGCTTTATTGATATCCTGTTCAATCTCATCGGAATTGACAAAATAGCCAGGTAATCCATATGGATATCGACTCCACTCAGAAGTCGATTTAGGGTTCTAAGACAACTATAAAGTAAAATTTCCGATATTAGTCCAATATATAGGGGTTTAACCCGGCGGAAATCTATGATGTACAACGATAAAGTTATATTAAAGGAATTAACTATAAATGATGCGGATTTCTTCTATAATATCTATTCGCATCCCGAGCTGACGGTTAATTTCGACGAAAGTCCTTTCATGGAAAATGAAACAGCAGCTGAGTTTACTAAACGTATCATTTCAATATGTGAATATATTTATACGATTAGGCCATTAGAATACCCAGAACTGATTATTGGGGACTGTGCTTTACATCATTGGGACAAAGAAAATCAGGAAATCGTTATTGGCGGATCGTTGCTACCCCAATATTGGGGTAAAGGCTTAATGCAATCGGCCTTTGATCTACTTATTGTGTTAGCAAAATATAATCTGGACGTAAAGACTCTCCTTGCACCTACCAAAACGAGAAATCACAAAGCGATAAGATTGGTAGAAAAAATGGGGTTTTTAAAGTATAAAATGAGTGGTAATGATACGATTTTGCGGAAAGTAATTTTATAACGTTGTAAACACCGTTTGATTTGCCCTTGCGTCGTCAAGCTGATACCCAATCGTAATCCTACACGCATCGGTATTTAGGATAATTGAAGGTTATATAGAAATTCAGCAATATTTTGATTGCTAGTTTATCGGATACAATATATATCGAATGAACTGTGGAAGAGGACACTCTTGCCTATTTGACGGCAAAAAATTGTTACAGTCCTAAATATCTGTTTAAATATTAAAGTAATTGCGTTAGCCACTATTTTTTGGTGAAAAAGTCCAACCATAAATCCAATCAAGTTGTTTAATTTGATTTTTAATAAAAAAACCGATTAAAGTATCACGAAACCAAGCCGTTATTGGATTAGTTTTTGTTTTAGTCATCCCTATTTTCCTTGCACTTATTATTACTCGCTCTACTCTAGGCTGGCGGGCGCTCTGAAAAAGCTGAAAGGCTTGTGTATAGTCTAAATTTAATTTTAATAATTCAGCAATTACGAGCGTATCTTCCAATGCCAATGAGGCTCCCTGCCCAATATGTGGAGAGATACCGTGCGCCGCATCTCCAATAAGACACACCCTGCCTTTATACCAATGCAAAAGTTTAGGCACATCATAAATAGGATATGCAATAATTTGATGGCTATTTTTGATGATTTTGGAAAATAAAGGATCGTCATTCTGATGAATTTTTGTCAAATAGTCCTGAATTTCGGTATTTAATGTTTTTTCTACTTCTTTTGGCTTCGGTTCCTGTTCTCTAAAATAATTATTAAACCACCAAACTTCACCTTTGTCGGAAACCGAATAAGCGAAAAATCCCCTTTCACCAAAGTTCATGTGTATGGAATCCAACGGTTCAGAAAGTTCAGGAACATATGCATAACCACCAGTAGAAATGACTTTCGTATACTTAATAAGAGAAGCATTCGGGAATAATTGATTTCTAACTTCGGAAAACATTCCGTCACAGGCCAACATAATATATCCTGCAACCATTGTCCCGTCATCAAAATATGCAGTTACCTGTTCATTAGCTTCATGATATCTGACAAATTTTTTGTCGTACCATATTTTTATCCCAGCCGCCTTAGCAGCTAATAGAATGTTTTTATTGAGGTTCGCTCTTTTGATCTGAATTGTTTCTACACCATATTGTTGTTTCTGATAGGCCGTATCGTGTTCTGCTATTTGCTTTCCTTTAGAATTGAAAAACTTCATTGAACCGGGAGTATAATCTTCCTTGAGCAGTTTTAAGTCAACAAATTCTTTCAATACATTCAATCCATTGGGTGTAAGACCCAAAAAAGCTCCCTCTTTTGCTTTATCTTCTGATCTCGCTTCAAATAATTCAACATCAAAACCCATTTTTTTCAGTTGTAAAGCTAGTATGGGCCCAGCTACTCCGGCACCGATAATAAGTACTTTTTTATCCATTGTTTTTCTCTTTTATTTTTAATCCGGATATCAGTAAAAAGTTCAATGCAAAAAAAATGACGACTCGCACATAATTTAAATTGCGCCATTGGGCCGCTTTTTCCTGTAAAGATATATCCAGTGTATCGCTATATGGTAATTGCTGGAATTCCGTGATAATAGGCGCGAAATACGTTAATGTCCATATCCTAACAGCAATATGCGCAACAAGAACCAGTAACATTAACCTTCTACGATTCTTTATCGCCCAGTTAAAAATCAAAGCTGTAATAAATACCATTTCATGAATTCCATGTGTTATTATCCAAAACATTTTAAAATCCAGTCCGTAAGGTTTTTGAAAAAAGATGAATGAAGAAGGTGGAGCTGCTGTCCATGCAGGCACCATTATCGCTGTTTCCCATAACTGGGCTCCATTCATAATAAAGTAAGCACAGATTGAATAAAATAACCATCGGGTAGCTTTCGGGTATTGATATGTATTTCTCATTTATCTAAATTTATTTCTTACATTATCTCACTTGACAAAAGTACCGCGCGATCAAAAAATGCGCTTGCAAAAAATGGAGTTAAACTGGTAAATTAGGGCGCAATGGGATTTGAACTGAAAAATGATAAAAAGGCTTTTAAAATAGCCTTTGATGAGAATGATTTTGGTAGTCATGGTTTTAAAGAAAATACCTTTAAAACGAATATTCCCTTTGGACAATTAACTGCTAAACAATGGCTTTTCGATGGTATTAAGATCTTATATTCCGAAACTGATCTTGATAAACCGACAGAATTGGATTGGAAAGGAGATTCAGAACTGGTAACCATGCACTTTAATTTGCAAGGAAGAACTTCAATAGTACAGAACGGAATGAGCAATTGCTTTGAATTAAATGGTAATCAGCACAATTTATTCTATGGAACCAAGGCTAAAGGTACAATGAAATTTGATGGTTTGCAGATGAAATCATTTATGGTGCAATTTCAAAAAGATTCTTTTTTAACCATTTCAAAAGATGGAAACGAATCCTTAAAGCGGTTTGCTGATAAAATAGTTTCAGGAACTCCTGTTGCTTTCTCCAATTCTAGTCTAAATATTGATCTGCCAATACAAACCTGTATCAATTCGATTTTGAGGTGTGATTATTCTGGTGGGTTAAAGAGATTGTTTCTTCTTTCGAAAACCATCGAGTTGCTTGTCTTGCAAGCAGAGTCTTTAAATCATCATCAAGGTTCAATCTCAAAATACATAAAACATGATTATGATAAAGAACGAATTGTATACGCCCGTGATTATCTGGTTAAGAATATCGAGTCGCCCCCAACGTTGATAGAATTGGCGAGAATCGCGGGGGTTAATGAATATAAGCTAAAACGAGGGTTTAAGGAAATATTTAATCAAACTGCTTTTTCCTATTTATCTGACCTACGTTTAGATCTGGCAAAGAACGATCTATTGGAAGGCAAAAAGCAAGCCACTGAAATAGCGTTTGAACTGGGTTACTGTTCCTTACAGCACTTTAGTAAAGCATTCAAGAAAAAGTTCGGCATGGCGCCAAGTAAAGTCAGACGGTAAGGTAGTGTTCGTTTGTACTCTTATCGATTATGTAGCTCTTTTTATCCTAGGAGAGCACGACGCAATTATAAAACCATTCCGCCGTCGATAAGGATTTCCGTTCCGGTCATGAAGCTTGCCACATTGTTATCTGACAGGTAAATAACAGCTTTGGCAACATCTTCCGCAGTTCCCATTTTCTGTAAAGGGATTCCGCTAATTAACCATTCATCAAGACCTTCCAATGTTTTTTTGTCCAATCCTGGTTTGGTCATAATCTCGGAAATGATTAACTGGGGTAGAGAACATCGAAGAATAATTGTGGAGGGTAAGATTTAGTAATCAGACCATTTTACTATATACAAGGAGAACGCCCACGGGTACAAAAACTTGAGTTACTTTGCTGGTATCAGGAAATTTACGCCCGTTTGAAAGGCAACCCCACCAAATCTATTTTCCGTCGCAAAATTCTGCGTTATTCGAGCCATTATACCAATTTTATGAGGTACAAGCCAATAGGATCCGAACGCACCTATTCCCGCATTTTGGTCAGAAAGAAAACTGCCTACCGTCCCCTTGTCATCGGACACTTGTTTGGAATAATTGCCAAATAGTCCCACTTCGTCTCCCCGGGAATTCAGTACATAGGAACCACCTAAATCAAACGTAAGATGACTTCCTTCCTTAAAATCAGTATTTTTTTGCCACTGATTGATTTCTAATGTCGGAGCAATACTTAAATTAATCTTGGAGGTTGGTTTATATTTAAGAGCACCACGTATATTATGTGACCAATAACCATGCCCCCCATTGTCTAAACTACCATGCTCATATTTGCCAGTTGGCGCCCATAGGCCATAATTTAATGCATATTGAAACTTCCCCTGCTTCCATGATAACCAGATTGGCTGCACATACATGTCGCCAAAGCCTAAACTCTTATTGGTAAAAACATATCTTCCGGGGCCTGTCTGCTGCGAATAGTAGTCCAAGGCAATATTGGCGGTAGGACTGTTTACTGTCGGGATAATCATCAGTCCCCAATTAGCGCCCAATATCTTTCCCTTTCCGCCGTATATTGCCATCAGGATAAAAGAATGAGTGATCACCTTTTGTTCGATTTGCAAAGCCGTGGGATTGCCAGGAACTGGATTAATCAATTGATCTGTCTTTTTGCCCTGACCGTTGAAATAATTCATATTGGCATAGCCATACCAGACTGGAATAATAAACCCTTCATGCGGAGCAAAATAATCGTTGGGATTAAACGATGAACCGTTATAATGCCCCTGACCATAAACTTCCCCCCCGACAATATAAATAGAAGCACATAAAATATCTTTTTCATATCACGAATCATTTATCTCTTTTAAATACTGTTTTCCCCTCTTTGATGGTTTCAATGACTTTGATCTCGCGCAGATTCTGAGGCGCGATTGTTAGCGGATTTTCATTTAAAATTACTAAATCGCCTAATTTTCCTTCTTTCAAAGATCCCTTTTCATTCTCTTCTTGATACTGATAGGCAGCATTGATCGTAATTGCTCTCAATGCATCCATTACATCTATCCGTTCGTCTGGCCCCAATACCATCCCCGAACGCGTTGTCCGATTGACCGCGGCATAAACTCCTGTCAATAGATCCGGTGGGGTGACCGGACTATCATGATGAATTGTAAACAAAATACCAGCTTTTTTTGCCGATGCAGCAGGACTAATGAATGCTGCCCGCTTTGGACCAAAGACACTTTGGTAATGCCAGTCTCCCCATAAATAGACATGTGAAGAGAAATAGGATGGTATTACACCGATTTCCTTTATTTTGGCGATATGATCTGGTCTACTATTCTGGACATGAATTAACGTCGCCCTCATCTCGGGTTTATAAAGTCCTTCTTCTTTCAGTCTACCAATTACCCGAAGTGCCTGATCTATTGCCGCATCGCCATTAACATGAAGCTGCGCTGTAATATGGTTTGTAAAAACTGTTTTCAGATCGTTATATAAATTTTCGTCTGAAAAAATCGGAAAACCTTTATAGTCCGCAGATTGTCCTTCGGGTGGGATCAGGTATGGTACTGTTAACCAAGCGGTCTTTCCTTGTGGTGAACCGTCATCTGAAAATTTGAATCCGCCGAATTTTAGCCGTTTTATGTATTTCATGTAGTTCGGTTTAAAGGATTCCCACATGGCTTTGTTAGCTTCAAAATCGGGAAAATAAACTACATCTGCCTTTAAGAGGTTCTTTTCGGCCGCTTCTTTCAACATTCCTACACTAACGCCCATTGAGCGTCCATCACAAATAGTCGTCTGACCGTAACTAAGCCACTCATCCTGCGCTTTGATAAAATCTTTCATGGATTGTGATAACTCACTGTCAACCGACTTGGGTTTGGGCATCATTTCGGTTAATTTTACTAATGCCGCAAAGGAGGCATTTTCCTCTAGTTTGCCATTCAGCCGATTATCATGCGGATCTCTGCCATAATGCCCCCCTTCGGGATCTTGGACGTTTTCGGCAATACCTAATAATTCCAACATCGGGCTATTGACTACGCTGGCGTGCCCTGAAGCATGAATGACAATGATAGGGATTTTCATACTGACGGCATCCAACTCCTTGCGGGTCGGGTGGCGATGCTCGCTCATAATAGCATCATCGTATCCATTTCCTAAAATGGGAACGGAAGAATCAAGCGTTTTACGCTGAATAGAAGCTTTTAAGGTCTTCTGAAGGTCGGGAATGGAATTCACTGTGCCATATGGACTTGGTGAGAGATCTATAGCTTGTTCCATGCCTGCGCGCGAAGTAATATGACCATGCACATCAATAAAGCCTGGAAGCAATGTTTTTCCTTTTAAATCTACCTTCTCGGTATTTCCTCCAACATAAGCATCCGCTTTGTTTCTAGGGCCAACGAAAATGATCTTTCCACCTTTAAGTACCAAAGCCTCGACCTGTGGGAACTTATCTTCCATGGTAATGATATTGCCACCGAAATAGATGACATCACCATTATCCTTATTGCTTTTACATCCTAAAATAAAAATAGGTAAAAGAAAAAATAGATATTTTAAAATTGATTCCATTTTAAATGGTTAATATTTAATAATATAACCTTTAAAGTAGTTAATTGTTTTACTTTATATCACAACCAGTGCTCCTCCATTTTCCATTAAGAAGCCTGATCGACGTCTATTCACTCTTGAAACCTGATGAAGCAAAATATGCAAGCCATCACTTGACACATCTGGATTTTCTACTCTTCAACAGGCTTGGCATGAGTGCCGTCCTTGCCATTGAAGTGGACAGTTACACTTATCATGCTATCGCAGGAGGACAATTTTTCCTTTGCCAACCTAATATCCCTGAAGGTCTTTCCTTCTTTTCTTAGCTTCAGAAAAATGGCTCCCAAACAAAAAAGAGATAAGGCCAAGAATTTATATTGGATTCAATGCACGAATAAGAGTCAGTTTAACACAGAGAGTAGATATCGGCCTGCCGACCCTGATCTTCAGTATATTTCTTTAATTCCGAGCGGATTTGACAAAAGCAGCAATAAATATTTAAAAAACAATGTTATTACGCTCGATCCTACTTACTTCTGGAGATCTCCAGAAATAAATGCAACACCATAAATATAGTATTGGGAGGCAGCTGACTGGAATATCGCAAGATCAACTTTCCGACTTTAAACGATTTAAAATCAGCGAACGCAGAAGTTCTTCATGTTCATCTCCCCAGCGTCCCAATGCTGAAATAATCGGAATCAATGTCTTGCCGAAATCCGTAAGACTATATTCAACTTTTGGCGGTACAACGGGATATATTTTTTTTGTAATCAATCCGTGGTCTTCCAACTCCTTTAACTGGATATTTAAAACCCTACGCGAAGCGTCCGGAATCTTACGCTGCAATTCGCTTGGTCGTTTATATCCCTGTTCAATAAACCAGAGCAAACGTATTTTCCATTTACCGTAAAGAACTTCACCGATCAGATCAAGACCGCAGTTCAGATTCGGAATTATTTTTCTCTCATACATATTCCAAAATTAGGGGTATGTTCCGAATTGCACAATAGGGGAAAAATTTATCCCTATATGAATCGTAATTCCGTACTTGTGCCAACTGTTTTTATACCCCAATTTTGTCCTATAAACAATTCGTAAAAATGGGACAATTTAATTTTAACAATGAATTATCAGGCAAGATTGCCTTGGTGACCGGGGGCACAAAAGGTACCGGAAGAGCAATTGCAGAAAGACTGCTACAGGCTGGAGCAACAGTGATTATAACCGCAAGAAATGCACCTGAAAGAGAAAACGTTAATCTGTATTTCATTGCCTCCGATCTGAGTAAAGTAGAAGGTGCCCAAAAAGTAATCAGCGAGATCCTTACGAACTATGGGAGACTGGATATTTTGATAAACAATCTTGGAGGCTCATCAACCCCTGCAGGCGGGTTTGCAGCGCTAAGCGATGAGGATTGGGAATCTACGCTACAGGCTAATCTTTTGGCTCCGATTCGTCTAGATAGAGGATTTTTACCGCAAATGATCGATCGGAAAACAGGCGTTATCATCCATATAGCTTCAATTCAGGGGAGATTGCCGCTATATGATTCAACTTTGCCGTATGCTGCTGCAAAGGCAGGACTGCGAAACTACAGTAAAAGTTTATCGAATGAGGTGACACCGAAAGGGGTTCGTGTACTTACTGTTTCGCCCGGATGGATCAATACCACAGCTTCGGAAGCATGGCTGGGCGAAATTGCAAGAAACGCTAACAGTACAGTGGAGCAAGCGCAACAAGGTGTAATGGACGCATTGGGTGGAATCCCTTTCGGAAGACCCGCTGAACCTGAAGAGGTGGCTGAACTCGTTGGTTTCCTTGTTTCACCGAGAGCCAGCTATCTAACAGGAACCGAATATATAATCGATGGTGGAACAGTACCAACAATTTAATATTATTTAAAAATAGAACATATGAACTTACCAAAAGTAATCGCCGAGTTAGTAAAAAGGCAAAACAGTTTCGATAGTGCTGCTTATACACAATGTTTTACGGAAACCGCGGTAGTCTTTGACGAAGGCAAAACCCATAACGGAAGAGTAGAAATTGAACAATGGATTGACAAATCCAATAAGGAATATAGTGCTACAATGGAGCCATTGGATTATGACGAAAAAGAAAATATGCTATCCGCGGAAATTTCTGGATCTTTTCCTGGAAGTCCAGTCATTTTAAAATTTCATTTTCAGCTTTCTAATGGGCTTATTCAATCACTGAAAATTACTGAATAGAATCTAAAACAATTAGATTCAAAAAAGCTGAAGTATTTGCTCCAGCTTTTTTTGATATCCAAAGCTTTGAAGATACCATTAGCAAGAAACTCTACTTCACCATCAAAATCAACAGAAATGATCTCATTCTTTTACCCTAGGTGGCTTTTAATTCAATAGGATGAATACGCGAAAATGTTCGAATACCAGCTGAACGATGAATCCTTGTACGCATACTTTTAATATAGATAACTACAATTAGCGACAAACTGCTCAAATTTTCGTTCTGAATTGCGCATGATTGGACCATGCCCGAAGCAGATAATTGAAGGGTGGAGTTTTGCTAACTTCTGAAGTGATTGGATGTTGTTCTGTTGATCAGAGGTGAAGACATTTGGTGGTAACCGCAGTCCTGGTAGTGTCGTGAGCAGATTCATATTTGTTGCCGCATCGCCGATGATAAGTACACCATCATGCTCTCGGAATAAAGAAATATGTCCGGGGGAATGCCCTGGGGTTTCAATTACCCTAAAGTTTCCAACCCAGTCATTTTCAGCAATCGTGCGATCTACCTGATGTCCCTGCCCCGCCCAATATCGCTGTTGAAGTTTTGCTATCCAATGTTGCGGCCGTGGATAGTCCTTTGTAACCAGGCCCGTTTGGGTCTTAAAAATTTCACGGGGATGACAGCATAAAGGTAGCTCAAATTCTGAGCATATCTGATCGCTACAGCCTTGATGGTCCGCGTGCGCATGCGTCAATACATGTTGATGAACCGGGATGTTCAATAGTGCTTTTTTTATTGTACTATAAGAACTTCGGATTCCAGAGTCTACCAGCACACCTTCAATAATATAGCAGTTGATACTATTTCTTGGCATGAGAGAGATTTGAAACACCTCAGGTGCAATTTGACGTAACATAGTTTTTTGCGTACAAATCTAGCCCATCGTCCCCTACAGCAAAAGGACATTTGTCCTATAATACTTTGATTTTTGAGATTTGTCCTTTCGCCCGTGTAAGTGACCGTTGTGTGATGCCAAGGTAAGATGCCAGATCCTGCACCGATATACGTTGGACCAGCTCAGGGTCGGAAGAAAGAACCTGACGGTATCTGTCCAAAGCCGACCTATTGTTGTAGTTTAGCAGATAATGTTCCTTTTGTTTATACTCCTGTTCCATCACTGATTTTACAACACCATTCAGGGTGGTCACCTGAGCAAGCAGATTTTGATAATCAAGATAACTGATTTTATAGATTACGCTATCTTCAACAGCCCGGATACTTCTTCTGGATTTTTCTTGTGTGACAAACTCCGTAAAAGAGCCTGTAAATTCTTTTTCAAATTTGAAGCAAGTTATATTTTCTTTTCCTTCCTGGTCAATAGCGTAGGCTTTGACAGCACCACTAGCGATAAATCCAATATGATTGCAGTATTCATTTTCATGAATAAAAAACTCACCTTTTTTTAGGTGAATTGGTTTAAAGAACTGTATTGAAAAGCTGATTTCCTCATCTGAGAACGCTCCTGTTGAGGAAAGGTAATTTATTAATATGTCAGTCATTACACCTTCTATCTGTCCTTTTTTATTTTTCTCTCACCACTTATAGCTTACTTACTCCACCTGTGTACAAATTTAACATTATCATACCTCCTATTCTTTCTCTTGTTGTTTTTCCAAAATCAATTATTCAACACCTTTAAACGACATAATAACTCCAGAATATGTATCGTGGCCTTCACCAATATATAATAAATCTATGCCTGATAAGTTTTTATTGCGGGCAGCTTCTTTAAATAAAGGATAATTCATTTTTTCGATGTGATCATTCCAGTCTGCATCGGATGTGGGTTTGATTGATTCTAAATCTTTCATTTCAAACATAACACGATCTGACATTTTTTTAGAACGTTGCACAAAAACAGTATCGCCTTCTATCCTTATAATTTTGACCCAACCAGCTGGTAATCCTTGAATGCTATTTCCCTCTACATCGGTAAAAAAACTAGCGCCATAAAGCTGTCCTGTTTGCAATTGCTGTGCTGCTTTAGCAAGATTTTCTTTTTCGTTGCGGTATTTTTTGCCATCTGAATTGAGTTTAATACCATAAATAATAGATCCAGCAATTGCTATTGAGGCAATAATCAAATATCCCTTCCATAGTTTGAAATATGGAATTTTTAGCGTCTTCTTAAATGTTTTTACCTCTTCTTTTATCTCAGGCGAATAGTTTCTAGCGTGGATAACCTGTCCTTGTGGATTTACTAATCGGGACATTTTTACTAAACCACCTCCAACTGGAAATCCTAAAAATTTAGTCGCAGGCGTAATGATATGGAGATTGAAACGCTGCGGTTTCGTCTCGTTTTTTAATGTTGCAATGATTTCTTTACTTCCTAGAATGTATTCGTAACGCGTATAAATGAAAAGCATAAATTGAAGAAATTATAAATTTTAAAGCCACAAATTAAAGAAAATTTCAACTTGCAACAATCCTGTGTAAATTAATTACTTAATACAGAATCAAATAAATTTATCTTCCATTTAACTGAGTCAAGTTTAATCATACTCAATCAAGATACAAAATGGATACGTATATTATAGCTTCTGAGTTATATATTTTGTCTTTTAAATCCTGTTTTGTAAATTCAAAAATAGGAAGCCATATTTCATGGAAGGCGAAAAGATAACCTTTAAAAATTACTATTAGTGGACGCGTCATTATGGGAAAAGTTTAGTTATTATTAGATGGAAATGATCATTTATTGCGGGATCCAAGCGAGCGGAAAGAGTTCTTTCTACAAAGAAAATCATTTTAATAGCCATGTTCGAATTTCAATGGATCTCCTCAATACGCGCAATAAAGAAAATAGATTCATCAAAACGTGTTTGGAAACCCAGCAAGCCTTTGTAGTAGATAATACTAACCCGACCAGGCTAGATCGCTTAAAGTATATTGAAATAGCTAAAGCATATAAATACAAAGTTATCGGCTACTACTTTTGCTCTAGCCTGCAGTCCTCGCTGGAAAGAAATAGTACGAGGATAAATAAAGAAAGGATTCCTGATATCGGCATTCGCGGTACGCATAAGAAGTTACAAATACCTGCTCTCGATGAAGGTTTTGACAAATTATATTATGTGTCATTAGATGCAGAAGGATTTATAATAAAAGACTGGCAAAATGAAGTTTGATGATCTAGATAAGAAATTACGTATTTATGAGACTTATCAGGACAGGCAGGTCCTACCTGGAATGTATATGGTCGCACGGATCGATGGTAGGAATTTTACGAAACTGACAAAAGAAAAACATCCTTTCCAAGCGCCATTCGATGAGAGATTTAGGGATATGATGGTCGAAACAGTCAAACACCTCATGTGCTGCGGGTTTAATATCATATATGGATTTACTGAAAGCGATGAAATCTCGTTGTTATTCCACTTGCATGAGAATACTTTTGGGCGAAAAACCAGAAAACTGATTTCTATCTTGGCTGGCGAAGCAAGTGCCAAATTCTCCTCAATGCTGGGCGATGTCGCTGCTTTCGATTGTAGAATTTCCGAACTGCCCAATTCGCTGCTTGTGGAAGACTATTTCAGATGGCGGAATGAAGATGCACACAGAAATGCGTTAAATGCACATTGTTACTGGAATCTAAGGCGAGATGGGCATAATAAAAATGAAGCTACCAAACGAATTGAAGGTTTTAGTGTTTCGATGAAAAACGAATTGCTGCATACGTATGGCATAAATTTCAATGATCTACCGCACTGGCAAAAAAGAGGAATCGGAATATATTGGGAGAATGTGAAGTCAACAGGCATCAATCCGCTATCAAACGAAACAGTTGAGGTTACCCGGAGACAATTGACCGCCGATATGGAACTGCCCATGGGGGACGCTTATAATCGTTATATCGCTGAGCTGATTCAAAAGTACGAAATTCTATAAATCAGGAATATGATTGTGCAAATTACAAAGTGGTTATTTGTTACTAATACGATGAAAATTTCCTGGATTCGTAAGATACTATTTCTATTAATTGTATCAATACCGATGTTATCTGAGGCTTGGGCCAATCCGCTATTTTGGATTCCATACGTAATAACTTAGTTGTGATCAATCATCAATCATTGATTGACTTCTTGCACGCTGATCCAAAGACTAATTTTGTCATTGACGCGATGGAATATTCAGTAAATGAAAAAGACAAACTCAATTAAAAACTGGCTCTAATTGACGATGTAATGAATAAAGAAATTATTGTCTGAAACTACCGGTTGAGTATATTCTTCAAATTGGGCAAATCCATTTCCGCCAATCCGATATAAGAAGTTGTCAATACTAGCCTTGACTTTAGTACTTGTGGCAAATCATTTAATGATTTGTCATCATCTATAATGATCATTTGCTCTGGTCGGATATTTTGACACGCAATCTGATCTAATATTTCATCCTTACGCGTATAGCGATGGTCGACTTTCTGTACAACATCTTCCAACAGCGCAAGCGAATCTATCTGAATTCCCCGATCGGCGAACAGTTTTTTCCATTCTTCTAAACTATATTTAAATCGATGCGAGGTAGAGAGGATTACTTGATCTTCTTTAGGGATGAACACAGCATTAAATGTTTCAACAGCGGCGCTACTGAATACATAAAAACCATCGGTCGCCTGCTCTACTTGCCGATGTGGATTGGCATGTACCATGACACCGTCTATATCTAAAAAGAAAATCATATTGCACTAAGCTAATAATTAATTTGGCACTTCCACTCCACCGGCTTGCGATTTAATAATAAAAAATATTAGCCATAGATTGATAGTTCAGCCTAATTTTGTAAATTCAAAACACAAGCCATAGCATGAAACAGGTCATAAAACTATTCTACATTTCGGCCCTCACTATCCTCGTTGTTGGGTGCAAAGATCCATATCGCACAAAGACAATGGATTTTGGTCTATTTACGCTTGAAGTTCCTCATAAATGGCAGCAGGTCAAACAAAATGGAATCGACAGTTATGTTGGCGCAATTGCTGTGGACAACACGGATAAACTTTACTTTGATTTGGGCATGTATTCAAATACGTTGACAGAACCTAACATTGAAGTCATCACCAGACAGATGATGGAGGAAAATAACTTGGACTCCTCCGATTTCATTGTTGTTAAAGATATCATGTCAATGAATATTGATGCCGATCTGTACAGAAAACAAAATGTATCCTGGGATACCATTGATAACAGAAGAGCCAAAATCGTATTTCCTTCTTTTTGGCTTATTGGGATCATATAACAGTTTGGCAGAATGATAGGAAATTATTCTCAAAAGATTTTGGGGTCTCTAGCTTTGCCTTTGCGTTAGTTCCTGAAGAATTGCAGTGGCATCTGAAAGAAGTCAGAAAACACTAAAGAAATGGAAAATCTAAACCAAAAAGTTTGGTATGCTTGTTACGGTTCCAATCTACTGCAAGTAAAGTTTCATTGATAGGCATGCCAGCCCTGATGTACTAGAGTTTTTCGATCTCTTCGACAGAAAGCCCTGTACCCTTAGCAATATCAGCTGTGGGTAGCCCCATTTCCTTAAATGCTTTAGCAGTCTCAAGTGCTTTTCTACGCTCCCCTTCCGCTAAACCCTTAGCTTTACCTTCTGCCAAACCTTTAGCGTGGCCTAATGCTTCTCCGGATTTTTTAGCCGAATTGAATACGCTCTCAGCATCACGCTTATGTCTTAAACTTGCTTCGTATGACATGAGTTCCTCCTCCGTTAATTTACCTATCTCTCCTATCTCAAAGATAAGACCAAATATTCTTTTATCCAAAAATGATGGCAATCTATCCATGGTGCTCAAGTGTTTAAGTAAATACAACCACTGATCCATAACTGTCTTTAGCTCCTCTGGCTGTTTATTAAACAATGGAAGCGAAATCATCTTATATCCTAATTATCATAAAATATTTCTTTGGTCAATTTGTCACAGAGCGCAACAGATAATTGGGGTTTCATTTGCAATGCCCAATATTTTACATTTGTACAATTGGAATAACGTTCGCCAACACGTCTTAAAATGGTATATATGCGAAAGCAAATCATTTCTTATTTTAAGTAAACTCTTTAATAGCTTTTGTAAATTTGGTAAAAATCTATTTCGCCCGATTATGGCTGTACCAGTTAACAAAGAAGAATTACAAAAAGCTATTGAAACGAATTACAACAAGCTGAAAAATGAATTATCGACCATACCTGTTGAATTAACTAACATCGCAGATTTAGAAGGACATGCAAAAGATACTACAATAAGCATCAATAACCTTGTTTCTTATTTGATTGGATGGGGAGAATTGGTGCTTAAATGGAATCGCAAAAAAGATATTAATGAGCCAATAGATTTTCCTGAAACAGGCTATAAGTGGAATGAACTCGGCAAGTTGGCTCAGAAGTTTTACAAAGATTATGAAGGCATTGACTTCAATACATTGTGTAGTAAATCAGATGAAACGGTTTCTAAAATTCTTTATCTAATTGAGCAAAAATCTAATACTGAATTATATGAGGTTTCCTGGTATGAGAAATGGACTTTGGGGAGAATGATCCAATTTAACACGTCTTCGCCTTATACCAATGCAAGAGGGAGGATTCGTAAGTGGAAAAAAGTACATAACATCAAATAAAAATCCTGCCCAAATGGACAGGATTTAAAAACTTGAAAATCAATCCTGATTACTTCGGATTGCATAAAGATTAATTATCCCTATTTCCATTTTCATAATGATCTTGACTTGCGGAAGTAAATTGCTTTGTTGTATGTGCGATCGGATGGGATGAGAACTTTTGCCTATTGTTTTATTATCAAATCAATACCTGCCTGTAGTACCTCGTCCTGATGCTTCCGTATCCCCTCAATAGTGGAATATACAATCTTATCGGGTACAATGCCTATCCCCTGTGTTTCGCTTTTATCAGGATAATATACTCCTATACCCGAAAAAGCTGTTGAATAGCCCAGTGGAAGTGGAATCCAACTGATATTGCCGTCCGCTCCCGCTGTCTGAGAGCCAACAACCATAGATCCGGGTATAGTACGAAATGCCATCACCTGAAATTCAGATGCGCTCTGAGCGCGCTCGTTAATTAAGATAACGACTTTACCGGTAAAAGCTTTCGGATTTACCGCTCCGGCCTTGACGGGATCAGTGTATTTAAACTGTCCGGGAGGCATACCTTTACTCGTTGAAAATATTACAAAGTCTTTTTCTAATGGAAAGATCATATTACGCAATTCGTCATGCATGCTCGCCGAAGGATAATTACGATAGTCCAAGATAAGTCCACGTTGTCCTTTCAGGCTATCTTTTAGCCGTTGGGTATCTGAATCCTTAAAGACACCGATATCGACCACCAAAATGCCGTCTTTCATTTTCCGGATCGCGGGCTTGGGTTCTGCATCCGTATATTTTATTGACTCAATAGCACGTGTGGGGATATAAAAAACCGATTCCCTACCCTCGCGGTGAATCTTCAACATTAATAGGGAATCTGCAGTTCTTAACATCCGACTCGGAAGGTCACGCATTAGTGCACTTTCATTGGAAGCAGCGACATATGGTCCCAATGAATCAATCATACCTGAAACGGGCTTTCCAGCAATCTCCATAATAATATCGCCGAGCTGTAACTCCTGCCCAGTTTTGAACTGATCATCTGACAGCCCTGTGACCACCAACTGGTTCTGAATAAAACCGCTCTTAAATCCTACAGCACGTGGACCAAATATATCTTTATGATAGTAGTCTGAAAGGTAAGAAAATGCATGGGTATCATTGATTTTTGAAAAAAGCTTGAGATAAGTTCCATCCAGCGATGCTTTGGTTTTCGCTCCGACAAATAGCGGTATAAAATCTGTCAATACTTGATCCCATGGTTGTGCGGAGAGCTTTTGGTTAGGGTTAAAATATTGCATGGCATTCCAATATCGGAATAACCCCAAAAGTCGAAAACCTACGTCAGAAAGCTGAACAGTTTTATAGCTGTATTCATGAAACTGGGGGTTGCCAGCACCTTCAAAATAGTCTATATATTGGTTCGGTACTACTGGTATCACACGGGACAGCGCTGTAAGCTTTTCTTTGAGCTTACTGGAATAGGGCAATTTATCTATCCATTCATTGTTGGCTGCTGCTGCAATTTTTTCTGCAGTAATGGTTGATTGCTCCACAGATGGTTGAAAGGGGCCAAAATGCTGGATCCATTCACTCAAAAGGTGTTCGGTAGCAGCCTGATCCTTACTCGCCAACAGATTTGGGATAAATTTGAAAAGCTCCGTATCCATATCCCATTTCCCCGAAGTAACGGCAGGATGAAAATATTTTAACATCCCCCAGATCTGAGCTGTATGGGCTAACTTAGCAATATTATCATTCGTTAATGAAATTTCCTTCAACTGTGAATTGAAATTATAAATAGTATCTGCTTTGTTTATGCTTGGGTATTGCAGCGCCTTGGTATAATCCTTACCATCTATTTTAAGGGTAAGATCGGCGAACCAGGCGGTCCCTTTACCAACGATAAAGGTCCCAATGGCAATACTCCGTGTTTCCTTTGGTTTTAACTTAAGCCTGACACCAAATGTTTCCCAGTCATGTGTTCCATTCAATTTCTGGAACTCCATATTCTCAACATCAACTTTGGGTTTTAATTGGAGAAATAATCCGGCGAATCCATCAGGAGCTATATGCTCTGTCTTGATTTTTCCTTCAAAAGCAATTTCCTTACCTTCTAGGTTTTCAGGGATATTCAGCATCAAAACACCTGAATACCCATTGCTATCGCGTACACTGCTAATTTTTAACTGTGTTTTATCGGCGTCCTTGCTATGTCTTTCAACGGTGAAAGAATAGCCTCGGGATTCCGCTAAGAACCAACCTGCCGGCAGCCCATTTTTAATAATCTGCTGATCAACATTATAGGATTTTATCTGTTGCGCATAGGTAAAAATTGAATGAAAGATAGTCAAAACAACGGTCAACAGAAAAGGCAATATTACTTTCTTCATAATACAGGTTTATTATCGAATACAATATAGACAATATACTTATGTTGTAACGTTAAATAATATTAAATTAGAAGTCAAAGGTTCTGAATTAATATAGCGTATTATTGGCAATTGCAAATCAGGACTTTCCTTCAAGATTCCCAAGGTTAGCATATAATCATATAATTTCGAACAAAGAGATTTACTTTCTAAACATCAATAAAAAACTTCTTTTTAATAGGTACAATGACAGAGATCTTGATCTTGTCGCTACTAATATTGAAATACTGAAACCAATTGACGAAAACCACAAAAACTGGATTCTTGACTATGACAGGGCACAAATAGAAAAGCTCTTCTTATAAAATCAGATTACAATTTTGTTTGTGTAAATTGGTACGAAGGAAAAATGGATCGGTATTGAGGAACTTAAATCTAAAAATAGGTGTATGCAAATTATCAGAATAGCTATGACATCGCTTTGCTGTATTTTGGCAAGCATAATTTTTTTAGTTTGCATTAAATGGGACTGGTCACTTATCCTTATCCCCATATTAATGTCATTAGCCGTGTCATTAAGTAATTTTGATAAGATCAGTTTTCCAAAAAAATTGACTGGTATATTGCTACATTGTTTTTTGAGTATTGTCATCTTTGTCATCACAGTTGGCATCACTGTATCTATCCTTTTCCCAATGGGATTGTATACCATGTATATTGGTTCGGCGCTAGCTGCAATACTATTTACACTAAATACAAATGTCATCCTGACTTTTCCAAAGTTTTGGCTTTCAATGGCAATAATAATTGGGCTATCTTTACTGGTATGGCCAATAGCAGAATATATACACGCCCATCCCCTATCTAAATTCACATTCCTAAACGGCCGTGAAAGTATTGTCATCATATGGTCCACACTTGTTGGATTTGGAGTTGCAATAGGTATACATCATAGGAAGTATAATCCCGATGACAATTCATGACTGCGATAAATTGATTGGTTTGCCGGAATGAGCAAAGATATCATCGTAATTGGTTTGGCCCGTGATACAAAAAGGTTGATTACTATTGTAATCCGGGGCGAATGGGTTGAAAACCTGCGAGTCAAGTTTTGCTACAATCCTAAAGTTTGCTCAAAAATAAAGGCTTACTTTGACAAGGAAGAAGCCGGAATGCAGCGATATACAGAATAATTTATAAACGAGATGTTTATCGGCATCCCACAATGGAATACACCTGAATCAAGGTAATGTACATCAAAAGCTACAGCGAGTATATTCGAAAATAAAAATTTGCATTAAATCTCAGATTTGGACTTGTCTTGAGATTTTATTCGTTGAGATCGGTCAGTTTTTTGTGATTGATGCCTACCCCCAGTAAGATAGAAATGAAAATGCAAAGCCATACACAAACGATAGTGTAGAATGCTGTTTTAGTCATAAGAAGTAGGCATAACAAAGGAAAAGTTAGTAAAGAAACGAGAAGAAGTGTTCCCCCTAAAACAGTGAAAGATACGTTGAGATATCCAGTTCCCCTTTTGCCTATAATACCAAATATCAACCCTAAAATAGGCACCCCAAAGAAGCCAAATACCACTAAGGCATCATTCTGCGGCCAGTGTTTTACTGGAGCAAAAAACACAAAATAGTTGACCGAAAAGTACATCAGCAAAATGTAAGGTAATAGATACTTGAAAACCTTGAATGATTTTCGGCTATTATTTTCGAAAGCTGTATTGCTGATCACCACAGGGTTATTGAGCTGTTCAATTATTTCGAAACTTTCATCTGCACTTTTCTGTGCATAGCCCATTACCGAAATTGTATCCCCTTTTTTTAGCGTTCCTTCACTGTGTTTTATATCATCCTCTCCATATTTGATGTTATGAACTATGTCTGTTTTAACTGGTAAAAATGAGAGGTTAAATCGCTGTGAAGTCACCTTGATTGTTCCTGTACTATCCGTGATAACAAAGTCCTGAAATTCTTCTTCAATGGTTGCATTGTTTTCATGTTCTGTACCTGTTTCACTGTCGTAAGTTACGTTTGCCTTTTTATAATGGTAGCCAATACATTCTTGCTTAAAGTATGGCGTGGTAAAGGTTTCGGGAGCGGTGATCGTACCGCGTAACTTAACTAAGCCCTCCTTAACGGCATTGATCGGTGTCACCGTAGTCTTAATAAGCTTGATAGAAGTTTTGCAGGCAAACCAAACTATAATTGCACCGATAATCGGTACAATGGCAACCATTAAGTGGCTGAAAAGAAGAATGACTATAAGCAGCACAAAGAGCGCGAATATGATCAAATATAATTTCTTCATTAGAGTTTCATAATATGTCTATTAGTTCTTTGACAGTGTTCAATCGCGTCTTCCTTAGTGCAAAAAAAATGATCGCAATCTGCAGGACTGTCCTGTAAGCTGAATTATTACCTATATATAATATTTTGACTTCCTTATAGCTAGATTACTCATGTGCTATCAAGGTACAAAATAGGTATGGAAATTATAGTTACTGAGTTATATATTTTGTCTATTTAAATCCTCTTTTGTAAATTCAAGGGTCTTATTATTAAAATAAAATCGATTATGTATAAATTATCTCTAATTATTTTACTTACTATCTGTTGCCTAAGTAGTAGCTTTGCCCAATCCACTACCAACTCTGCAAATAATGAAATACATAACACTTTCTCGTATGCCTATATACGTGTAGAAGGAAAATTCCTATCAAAAAAACTAAAGGTGAAAGTTGACTTAGGTGACTCAGATGAACAGATCGCGGAAGGTGAAAAGCTTTCCGAAATATTGACCAATAAAAAGTCGTATGCCTCTATATTGAACTATATGTCTAAAATTGGCTATGAATTAGTAAATACATTCGATCTAACTGATAACTATAACGGCTCCGGCGGAACTTCTGGAATTATTTATATTATGAAAAAAGCTGAGGAGAATTAACGATCGCTCTTGAAATACAATTTAGTAAACTTATTATTGCCGCAATTATAACTATAGCAGCTGTGCTATATATAGTTATTACATCCAAATTATCCTTATGAATTTCATCTCCCCCATAAGGATGCAAAATCAAATTCACAAGTAGATTTTTTTCATTTACTGATTTTGAATATATTTAGCAGTGGAGGGAACCTAGTAGAATGAAGAACTATGCCAACACCTTATAAGCTTTTCTAGCAGCTCTTCAAGGTCATAAAAAAGACTATGAAGATCAAGCTTTTGGTAAAGCCATACGAGAGCATACGGTATTTTCGCTAAACTTATTCTATTTTGATTTGATCTTTTCCCGCTTAAACATTTGCCCCCGTCGCTGCCAATGGCATTGCAAACGTGAACAATGATTTTATTCGCTGATGCTTGTTAAGATATTAGGGCAATCGGTTTGGCCCGAGGTGTGAGATCATAAAGTTTATTTATTAAAGCTCATTAAAAGTGACATTGATGTATTTTTTTTGATAGATGGAAATATCGAAGATATCTTGATTTTTTATAATATTCAGTATTTCCAATTGAAAGATAATTTCTTTTTCCACCAAATTATTCCAATATTCAGGATTATCTGAAAAATTTTCATAGCAATCCAATGCGTCAATAATTCCATAAAATAATCTTTCTAAACTTTTTACATCATCTAAATCAGAAGTGGCGTCGGCAAAGGCTTCCAATATAAAAACTTCAATAGGTTCGGCCTCTTCAAAATCATCTGCATATTCGTCAGTTTCAGCGTTGCTTTTTTCAATCGCTTTTCGATAATCTGCTACATTTTTATTTTTAATGTCAACAATTAACTTTTTTTTATCAATATCGATTTGGATATACTTTTTCATAACCTCTTCAAAATTGGGTAAGAGAAAGTAAAAACCAAATACTGCCAGCTTCAAATTCGCTATTTGTTCGATCGAAAGTTTTCTAAGCTCTACGCCTAGATTATCATAATGTTGTTGAATGTGTTTTACTATGTCCATTGGAAAGTATTTAAATTTCGGTAGCTACTCCGTCATGTTACAAAATAGCTTCGGCAACTATATTTGGGGCAGCTTTAAGTATTGCTCCGCAGGTGCGGTTTTTTTTGAAATAATTTCTTGAACATTTTTAAAGCCGTCCTAATAGCTGCTGTGAAGTTTCAGCAAGAAATTCAAACAAATTCTTACTTTTTGATCCTTTATTAGTTGAACCTATAATAAATAGCAGTTATACAAATCTGATCTTTAAGTATCCTTATTTTTTCGGTCTCTAATACTCCATAAAACAGTAATTCTCTTAATTCTATAAAGATTTGCTATTCAAGTTTACACAAAATAAAAATGATAGGGTTATTTCATTTACAATCCGCGGGATTTCTTTTCAAATCCGCGTATTCAAACATTATACGTGTGAGAAGCATTCAAAATTTCTTTGCGATAACTTCTATTGAACCGTTCAATATAAGTGTTTTGCATAGGCTGCCAGGCTATCGCTCAGAAAGTCCGTGATGGTATTCAGCTGTGAAATAAAAAAAGGATCAGTTTACCTCAAATAAGATAAGACAGATCCTTCCTAAAAGTGAAGATGTTAGCAAGGTTAGGTAAAACCTATAATATTATTTTTTGCTTGCCGCCAAGATCTTTTTGTGCAGTAATCGCCAATCATATAGGTGAAAGGTTCGATCCGTACTCATGGCAACAAAAATTCCCTGTGGAAAATTGGGACCTAGATTAACATTTGTTGCATCTGCTCCATCCGTCTCCATCGCACTTACCGGAATCTCTGCTAACAGCTCATAGCGGTCCGGATCACTGTTGCTCCCCTCGCGAGGGTAAACCATAAAACTTTGGGATCCTTGGTTGGAAACCAAAATATAGCCTGTGGTTGCGCCTGTTTTATAAATGGCAATCCCCTCGTGATCGGCAGAAAAGCCTTCCTGTGCAAATACAGTAAGTTCGCCGTCGTCCTTTGCTGCTGGATCGGCCACATACTTTCGCACACCAAATTGTTCATCGGAATAGTAGATAAACCCTAGTTCATTATCCACGGCAATGGCTTCGACTTCCTTCTTACCGCTGTATTTTCCAAACTTGCGTACCACAGTCCCTGTAATCGCTCCATTGACAGCCTTTAGCTCATATTGCCATAAATACCCGTCCTGTGGTCCAGACTTACGACCGACAACGGCAAAAATGGCTTGATCCGAAGGCCGCGTGTACAGGGCAATACCCATTGGAGCGCGATCTTGCTCGTTCACAAAAACGTCAATTCCACCATTATCGATGGCTTGGAGATCGGGCAAAGTAAAGATCCGGATTTTATTAGCTTCACGTTCTGTGGTGACTGCAATATCAATTTTTTTACTATTCAGGGTCATGCCATAAGCAATATCCACATTATTAGGTCGCTGGATATTGCCCACACGCTTCACGATTTTGCCTGAAAGATCAAAGGCGTATAGGGCACCATCCTTGTCTTTATCTGTACCGATAATAAGACTTTTACTTGCATCAACTGGATTGATCCAGATAGCAGGATCATCCGTGTCGTGCTGTACTTTGTCAGTGATCACGGTCGTCTGTAAGGTATCCGGATTACCCGCATTTTTGGACTGTTGTTTATTCTTGCATGCAGCCAGTGATAAGACTAGTAGTGTGAAAAATAATGTTCTCAAATTGTTCATATTTCTTTTACTTTAGTGTAGGCCAAAATGCCACTTTTATATTGAATTACACCTAGATATACCGTTACAAATAGTGAACAACGGACCTTTTGCTAGCAACAAAAAAGCAACATTACCTATTAAATGGATTGAATAAAGGCTGTTAGACTGCAGCCCTGCTCCAGTTTTAATTTTTTTCGGAGGCGATATCGTGACACGCGGAGGCTATCACTCGAAACCCCTAGAAGGGCTGCAATATCCTTCCCATTCATATTGAGTTTTATAAGGGAGATAAATTTGATCTCGGTCGCCGAAAGGCCAGGATTAATTTGTTGGAGTTTATCAAAAAAATCCTGATTGATTTCCTCGAAAATCCGTCTAAAATCTTCCCAATAGTTATCTTTGTGAAAATTCTGATTGATCTTATTCAATAAACTACGTAATTCTTTTTTGTAACTACGCCCATCGCTTTTGATCATCTCTTTCAAGGTCACACCGATATCTTCCAACAACTGGTTCTTCTGAATAGACTGTAGTGTATGTACCGTAATCTCACGGGCTTTGTTATGTACACTTTCCTTCAGTTGTTCCGCCTGTAATTTTTTGTTGTTTAGATCAATTTCCAGAAGTTCTTGCTGTGTTTTCAGGATTGCTTCTTCACGCAAACGCGTTTGGCTCTCCCGTCGCATCCGGTGCCGTTGGTTTCGGATAATAATGCCTGCAGCCAGAATAAAAAATGTTGCAACAATGCCCGAAACAAGGTAGATCGCCCAGGAGATCTTCTCCTGTTGCTCCATCTCAGCGAGCTGCAGTTCTTTTCGATCCAGGCCATAGATTACCTTTAATAGGGCTTCCTGATTTTTGCTCTCTTCTGAATAGGATTTGAGAAAATAAACCCGGCTCAGTTCCAGGTAAGAAAAAGTACTATCGCTCTGTTTTAAAAAATTATAGGTTTTTCCCAGATCCCGATAAGCGCTACTCAGTCTACTGTACGAATTGGTATTTTTGGCCAAGACTTCAGCCTGTCGTGTATAGTATAAAGCCTGCTTGTAGTTGCCTTTCTTGCGGTATACATCGCCTAGGTTATTAAACACATCAATGCGCATCTCGGTATTGCTCCCTTGCTCAAACCAGACTAAGGCTTTGGAAAAATGAAAATAGGCTTTATCTAACTCCAATTTGTCTTCATAAATGCTCCCGAGGTTTTCATGAACCAAGGCTACGCCTTCGGCATCACCAATACGATCAAACACTTCCATTGCTTTTTCTTGGTAGAAATAGGCACTATCATAATTGACTATTTTCTCATAAAAATGCCCTATGTTGGCGTAGGTTCGTGCTATACCCTTCTCGTTGCGCAGGCGATGAAAGGTTGCCAAAGCTTTAAAATAGCTTTGCCGGGCATCGTTTTCCTGTTTGGTTAAAAGAAAAAGTAGTGCCAGATCATTGAGGTTGTCCGCGGTCTGTTGTTCATTTTTATCAGACTTAAAGATCTCATCAGCTTTGAGATGATAGTGTAATGACTGTGTGAATAAGCCCATCTGATAACAAATCTGGCCCATGCGCTGCAATGCTCGGGCCTCCTGTAGCAAATCTCCATTGGCTCGGGCCTGCTTAAAAAGCTCGTCTTGTCGTATAAATAGCGCATCTGAGCGTTGTGGTTCCCGTTCTTCTAGTAAGTCCTCTGCAATCTCATGGATGGAGGCTGTATTTTGTGCAAAGGAAGTCTCCCTTGCACAAAATATTATCACGAATAAGCCAATCAACTTTTTTATCATACTGCGCTATTCATTATTTATTTAAAAGTCAAACTTCACCCCGAAATTATACCTTGGACGATAGTATTCCATCTGCCGTGTCTGGCTCGACACACCCTGATAATAACGCAGGGGCTGGTTGGTTAAATTGGTTGCTTCCGCAAAAAAGCGGGCGACTTTAGACACCTTAAAGGATGCATTTGCATCAAGAAAAAATTGCTTATCATAGAACGCGTCTCCAAAGGCATCCCCACCTAATTCATCGATGTAAGCGGCGGTATAATTTGCCGAGATCCGTGCAGCAAAACGTTTATTTTCCCAGGAAAGGGAGGCATTCAACATATGAGGTGCTGTACCAGGCAGGGTCATGTCCTCACGCAACTCGCCATCACTGTTCGCTACGCCTTTTGCTTTAGATTTGGTGAACGTATAGTTAGCATAAACACCGAAGCCGCTCAAGAATCTACCTGGCAGAAAATCCAGTTGTCGCTGTACGGCGACCTCGAAACCATAGACATTGACACTTTCACCGTTGCGGCTCTGTGTAAATGCCCACTGCTCGCCTTCAGGAATCGGATTGGCCAGATCAGAAAAATCATTGGCAAACTTTTCAGTCGTATAGGCGCGGTCGGCATAGGTATAGATGAAGTTATTCAGCCGCTTGTAGAACACCCCTCCAGACAAAAGTCCTACGGACTTGAAATATTGCTCCGCCATGAAGTCCAAATTGTACGCATTGGTGGCATCGAGATTAGGGTTACCAGCCGTGATCTGCTCATCCCCTGCCACTATACCCACGAAAGGCGTTAGTGCATAATAGTTGGGACGAGCCAAGGCGGTCGTAAAAGCTCCCCGCAAAACCAGATCTTCTTTGGCCTGATATTTCACAGCGACGCTAGGTAGTAGGTCGGTATAGCTATTTTTTGAGCTACGTGTGCCGGCTAGATCTTCTTCGTTTTCGATGATATTACCCGTGTAGTTAATCTTGGTATGCTCCAGACGTAAACCGGTAATAACAGACAATTTATCGTTTATATCTTGGTCCCAGCGAAGATAGCCAGCATAGATATTTTCTTTGGCGGAATAGTTTAGGGCTAAGAATTCTGTCGGATCTTCTTCGCCTGTAAATACTTTACCATTTGTCAAATTTAAGCTGGCCAAATAAGCTCTGCTGGCAAACAATCCGGGAACATATTGTTCGCCAGCCTGGAAATTTTTACCATCAAAAAACACATTAGGAATAGATCCTAAATTCGGAATCAGCGCGCTGTTGATGGGGGAATATGTTGTAAACATATTATTTCTGTCCTTATCTTTCACGCGTAGGCGCCCCCCAAAACGCAAGCGACCTTTTTGGCCGGCAACAACGGAAAGTGGTAATCTAAAATTTAATTTGGCACCCAATTCACTTTCTTCGGTCAGGTCATTATTTTCGGAAATGGTATTCAAACTGACGGCATTGGCATCAAAGTTCACCGCATTAAATACCGGAAACTCACTTGAACCCGCGAAATCAAAGGTCCGACCGCTCTGGCGGAATAACATGTAGCGTTCATTTGGGCGGTATTCACGTGCTTTGGAATAGCTCACGGTCCAGTCCATATCCAGATTTGAAGCAAGTAGATGCTCGCCGCGCAAGGAATAATTCTGTACACGTTGGTCCTCTAAGCGTGCCATTTTGTTACGGTCATTATCGATTCCACCTTTGGTCTGGAATCCGATCCGGCCTTTGTAACCAGTAATCTGATTACCTTCATTGTACTGCGGTTCAATATCATCAATGCGCATACGGTACCTGTTTTCACGGTCATCCCGCCAGTTGTACATGGCATTCGCAAAAATGGTGTGGTTCTGACCAAGCTTGAAATCAAAAGCCGCTGCCACACTACGACGAATCCGCTGTACGTCATATTTCCGAATATCCGTCTCCTCGATAAAAGCGTTACCAAACTTATCCTTTGCCCAGACTGCTTCAACATTGTCGGAACCGTATATATTGTTATTATAAGAACCACTCAATACCATACCGATCGTGCTTTTAGCAAAACGGTTGCCATAGACAAATCCACCTGTATAAAGCGCCTTATCGCGAATCGGGTTATACCCTGAAGACAGGGTAGCTGAAATCCGTTCACCATTGGGTGAGGCGCGGGTAATCAGATTGACAGATCCTCCAATCGCATCGGCATCCATATCAGAAGTTAAGGTTTTGTTGACCTCAATGCTGGAGATCATGTCTGAAGGAATTAAATCCATTTGTACGCGTCGGTTATCACCTTCGGCTGAAGGAATACGATCTCCGTTCAGCATCACGGAGTTAAGTTCAGGTGCTAGGCCGCGAATAATAATATTACGGGCTTCACCCTGATCATTCTGCATGGTAATGCCGGGTACACGTCGTAAGGCTTCACCGATATTGGCATCGGGAAAACGTCCGACCTGATCGGAAGAAATAATATTAGTAATATTGGATTTATTTTTCTGTTGATTTAGTGCTCGAGCTTGTCCCCGCACTCGATCACTCATCACCTCTACCTGATCCATCCTGTGTGAGGCATCCTCCAGCGAAAAATTGATCGTTGCATTCTCACCCCTGGCTACAGTAACCGTTTGACGCTGTAGCTGGTAGCCCATATAGACGACTTCAACTGTATAAGTTCCTACCGGTACTTTTAAAAATTCATAATCTCCGGTCTGATCGGAGATCGTATATCTATTGCCAATATTTAATCTTACAGTAGCTCCGGGCAAAGAAGCTTTTGTGATCTTCTCCATAACCTTGCCTGTAATGACACCGCTACCCTGCTGCGCTTGGCATAATAGCATAGTGAAAAAGACAAGTACTGATGTAAAAAGTGTTTTCATAGTTGCTCTTAATTGTTTAGAATTTCGCGATCCTTATGGACTGATACGAAATTGGAAATTATGCCAATCAACCTTGCTAAAAATGGCGTTACAAAAAGGAACCACCCATAAACAAGCCGTTAACAAAACAGAAGCAACAGTACCGGTTCTTGATATAAATAACTAACTAACAGTTGATTATAAATATTCAAAAAATCCATTAACATTGTATTGTCTTAATAATAAGAAAAAGTTAAATTCAACGAACAATAAACTCCCCTAAGCGCGGAGGTGAATATGAAACTGTGATTCAAGTGTTTGGAGAGGGTCATATCAACTGGCATGTAAAATCGTCGAAAAAAAACGTTATAAGCAATATTACATATAAAAAATAAATGGTTCACATTATAGGAATAGTTATTTCATCTTTTCTCGCGTCGCTTCTTTTTACAAAAAAGGGCAAATCAGTTGCTGATTTTATTTTAGGGCTATGGCTGATTGTAATTGCCTTTCATTTAGTTTGCTATTATTTATTGGTTTCAGGTATTTATCTCGATTTCCCTTATTTTCTGGGAATGGAAATCCCGTTGCCACTTGTTCATAGTCCATTTTTTTATTTATACGTTGCTACTTTAACTAATCAAAGAAGTAGAAAGTTACATTGGTCTATCCATTTCATTCCTGTATCTGTGGCATTTCTTTTATTGTCAGGTTTTCTTATCCTTCCATTTGAGCAAAAGATCATAGTATATCAAAATCATGGCTTTGGATATGAAAATCTTGTTTCAGCCATACAGATCCCGATCATACCTTCAGGCATAATTTATATATCTTTTTCGCTATTACTACTAAAAAGACACCATATCAATATCCAACGACAATTTTCCTATTCTGAAAGAATAAATCTGGACTGGTTGGTATATCTCACTATTGGAATGACTGTTATTTGGATATCGGTTATATTCGGAAACGATATTTCCACTTTTTTTCTAGTTGATTTATTCGTTTTATTCATCGGTTATTTCGGGGTAAAACAGGTTGGCATTTTCAATAATCAATTAATAAAGATTAGTAGTGATACAATAGAAGCCGAAAACACAGAGGAAATGTCTGATCCTCAGATTAAAAATCCTGATGGCAATGAAAAAATTAAATATCAGAAAACACCTATTAGCGATGAATTGATGTTAAAGATTCACCAAGAATTAACCCTGTTAATGCTAACAGAAAGACTTTTTAGAGAACCCGAACTAAACCTGAGTGAAGTAGCAAAACGACTAAATATTCATAGTAATACCTTATCGCAGGTAATTAATTCAATGGAACAAAGAAACTTCTATGACTACATCAATGATTTTCGTGTCAAAGAGTTTCAACGTATTGTTATATTGCCCGAAAATAACAAATATACACTCCTCTCTTTGGCATTCGAAGTAGGATTTAATTCTAAAACATCATTCAACCGAAATTTTAAGAAGGCAACTGGACTTTCTCCAACACAATTTTGTCAACAAGAAAAAATACAATTAAGTAATCGGATATAAAAAAGTATCACCTTACCTTTTGGAGCGATTGAGAGATGGATTATTACTTCTTTTGAAGCTCAAATTGTACTTAAATGCTAAGAAAAATATTATGGTTATTGATGGCTGTATTAGCACTCATAATTGGTCTTTATCCAAGTTTATACTTTATAGGAGAAAGTAAAACAGGTGTATTGAAAACTAAACCTGAGGAGGTTTTTCTTAATCCGTTTTGGAATCTGAGTTTCTATACGCACATCATTCTTGGGGGGCTTGCCTTGCTTATTGGATGGCTTCAATTCAACCACAAAATCAGAAACAAAAATGTCATGCTTCACAGGCAAATCGGTAAAGTATACATAACCGCTGTTTTATTGAGTTCGGTTGCAGGATTTCATATTGCTTTTTATACAACAGCAGGACTGTATGCGGCTTTTGGTTTTATGACCCTTAGCGTTATTTGGTTCTATACAACTTTAATGGCATTTCTATCTATCAAGAGGCGTCAATTGCTACCACACAGGAATATGATAATTTATAGTTATGCTTGTTGTTTTGCAGCTGTTACACTAAGACTTTGGCTCCCCTTCCTAAATGCAATACTAGGTGATTTTGAAACCGCATATATTGTTGTAGCATGGTGGTGCTGGATTCCAAATTTGGCTGTTGCTTATTTTTTGATTCAGAAGTCTAGCAAAGTAATATAAGATAGGAATATGGATATGACCCTTTAGGATTATACATCCCCATTATAATGAGTCTAAATTTATTTTCGAACCAGCGAAAATCACACATCTCATTAGCTTACTAGCAATATTTCACAATAATTTGGAAATCTATAAATCGGATTGATTTTCAAAATTGCTCAGCGCCTTCAGAAGGTCAATTCCATTTCCTAATACGGGCTTGAATAAATCTCCTTTTTCCTTCAACCGTTCTGCTATATTGAAGATATTGAAATCAGTTGGGCGAAGACCTTTTTTGACTTCAGTCCATTCCAGAGGAGCAGAAACTGGCGCTCCTGCTTTTGGACGTATGCTGTACACACTTGCCAAAGTCTGTGCTCTTCTATTTTGGAGATAGTCCAGGTAGATTTTCTTTTTGTGCCTTTTTTGAAGGCTTCTTTCTAATGTGGTAAGATCGGGAAGTTTCTCCTGAACCAGCTGCATGAGTAAATGCCCAAAATCTTTTACCTGATCATAGGTGTATTTTCCTCCCATAGGTATGTAGACGTGAATACCAGAGCTTCCTGAAGTTTTTGGATATCCTGAAATCCCCACCCCATCCAATACTTCCTTTACGGATAACGCTGTTTCTATAACATCCTCGAATGTGTTTTTTTCGGAAGGATCAAGATCGAGTACCAGATAATCGGGAAATTCAGCTTTTTGTACTCGGCTGGTCCATATATTAAGCTCAATACAGCCTAAATTATTGAGGTAAGCCAGTGTTTCTTTATCATTACAAATGATATAATCGAGGTATTTATCATTGCTTTCAGAAAACACTTTCTGTAAGGTGACCCAATCAGGTGTATGTTCGTCCGCATCTTTCTGATAAAAACTTAATCCTCCAATGCCATTTGGAAAACGATTGAGTGACTGGGGGCGGTTTCTAAGATGTGGCAGAATAAACTTGGAAATACGCTGATAATAATCAACAACATCCCCTTTAGTAATTCCATCTTCGGGAAAATACAGCTTGTTCTGATTGGTAAGGGTGACCTGTTGTTTGCCGATCTTCTTTACTTGATCTTTTTCAGGGGCCTTTTTCGGTGTTTTAGATTCCATTTTAGTTTTTTTATCAGGTAGGTCTGTCGCAAATTTTACATCTAATGGATCAATATCTTCTCTTAATCTTAAAAAAACAGGATGTCGGTAAATATGATCTGCTGTAAGCTCGCTAAACTTGATCTCAGCCACCAACTCAGGATCGAGCCAGGTAGCTTTGGAATTGGTCTTAGGCGTTACTTTAAATGCCGATTCTTTCACAATCAGTGGTTGCATTTTCTGATATAAATCTAGGAGGAGTTTATCCGTAAAGCCTGTGCCGGTATGCCCACAGAAAACCAGTTCATCCTCCAGGTACTTTCCCAAAATAAGTGATCCGAAATGTTTCCTTGATCCCCTCGGTTCTGTAAACCCAGAGATCACCGCTTCGTCGCTTTTATGAATCTTTATTTTCAGCCATTCCGAACTTCTCATATTTTCTTTATATGTACTGTCCAGTTTTTTAGCGATAATACCCTCCAGTCCCATATCTTTAGCAGCCCGAAAGAAATCTTTCCCTTTATGTAGAATATGATCATGATACTGGATAATTTCATTTTGCACTAAGGCTTCTTTTAGCAATTCTTTTCGCTGCAGATAAGAAAGGTTTTCCGTAGAATGCCCGTTCAGCCATAATAGATCAAAAACCTGATATATCAGCACCAGATCTATGTGTTGTTCCCCTATGCGCTGTAACCATTGGAAATTGGGCTTTCCTTTATCATCGTAGGCAACGATTTCACCATCGAGTATCATCTCATGCGTTTGAATTTTGAGCGCACCAGCAATTTTTTTAAAGGATGTCGAAAAATCCAGTCCGTTTCTGGAATATAGCTGAATGTTGACATTCCGAATATCTGCGATAGCTCGGTATCCATCCCATTTTATTTCAAAAGCCCAATCTTTGTCATCAAAAGGCTTTTCGGTCGTTTTGCATAGCATGGGTTTGATGAAACCGGGCAGTTTCTTTTCTTGAGAAAGTGCCTGCGCATAATTTTTATAATGCTTCAGACTTTCGGCATTTTCATTTTTTTTTTGCTGGTCTTCTTCTGAAGATAAGCTGTGACTTTAGAATTTTTTGAGATATGTTCTTCGGCATCATAATCTTCGGAAACAGAATATTTGTCTTTATGCTTAATGAGCAACCATGCATTTTCTTCTGCGGCATTTTTTATTTTTACCAGCGCGAATTCGCCTTTCAGCTTCTTACCATGTAAGACAACTTTTAGAGATTGTTTGTGCAGTTCAGCACGCATGATCAAATCGTCGGTTTTTCCTGCTATTTTCTCTAATGGTTCATAAGTTCCTTCGTCCCAAATTTCAACTTCTCCGGCTCCGTAATTTCCTTGGGGAATGCTTCCTTCAAATGTCCTATATTCGTAGGGATGATCTTCCACCATCATGGCCAATCTCTTGTCCGATGGATTAAGGGAAGGGCCTTTGGGAACGGCCCAGCTTTTAAGAACCCCTTCCATTTCCAACCGGAAATCGTAATGCAGACGTGTTGCAGCGTGGCGTTGAACGACAAACTTTAATTTTGTGGCATTTTCATTCTGTTTACCTTCCGGTTCGGAAGTAGCCTTAAAGTCTCTCTTTTTATGATATTCTTCTAATGGCATATTGAAAAACTTAAATTAATCTATCCCACTTTTCTTTTTCCAGATTCGAGGCTAGCTTTTAGCATTGCCATAAGATCCGCCGCTTTTCCAGCTGGCTCTTTGATCTCCTTAGGTTTTGTCTTTTTACCTTTTGCTTTCTGTTGGATAATTTTCAACAGGTCTTCATTGTAGGTGTCTCGGTACTTTGAGGGATCAAAAGTTTCTGCTAATGATTTGATTAAGGTTTCTGCCATCTTCAGTTCTTCGGGTTTTGGTGCTTTACCTGATGGAATATTCAATTCACTATAATTTCTCATTTCTTCAGGATACCGCATTCTGTTCACCATCAGGACCTCTTTTTCGTAAGGACGAATCATACATAGGATTTCCCTTTCTCTAAGAATGAATGAACCTATTCCCGCCATTTTGGTTTTCATTAATGCTTCCAGTAATAATCTATAGGCCGCTTCGCCATTTTTTTGAGGCTCCAGAAAATAGGGCGTTTCGAAAAGTGCCGGATCCACTTCTTCTTCTTTTACAAACTGAATAATACTCAATATTTTAGATTTTTCGGGACTTACTGCCTCAAAATCCGCGTTCTCCAATACGATATATTTGTCTTCTATTTTGTAGCCTTTTACGATATTTTCCCAAGCTACTTCTTTATTGGTATTTTCATTTACCCTTTTGTATTTGATATTGCTGAAATCTTTTTTGTCCAGCATATCTAAATCCAAGGTACTCGATTCACTGGCCGAGTACAGCTTGATCGGTATATTTACCAAGCCAAAACCTATTGCTCCATTCCAGATCGCTCTCATATATTCTGTTTTTAAGGTACAACATCAATCCTCATCACCCCTCCTATCTGTCCATTGCCCCCCACTCCGTTTACCATTGATAACTAGATATGAAACAAGTCCTTCTAGGGAAAAGTTTTATTGTGTTACATTTTTATATAATATCTCGCAGTGTTCATTGTCTCAGATGCATCAGAAGATTTCATGATGAAATAAATTGACTAATTTTAGAGAAAGGTCTTTATACTTAATCATCTTTAGTGTAGGATACAGAAGATCGCAGTTCTTTAAGGCAATAATAATTATTGCTATGAATCAAAATTATATGAGACTGAGCACCTAAACTCCTATATGATAAAAGTACTGATGAATTTCTGAATTATGCTAAAGATTTGTATCCGAAAAATTGGGGATTTTTGAAGATAAACTTTCAACAAAAGGGCTTGTGCGATCCCCACTTGTTAATTTTTTTTCAATTCAATCTGCAGAGGTATCAATAAGAGATAATTGAAAGAGTACAACTTAAACGCAGACAAATTATTGCGAAAAGATCTTTATATTCACCTCCGGGTTTGGTTTACCATATATACGCAGATAGCGTATTTCCTTACCCGGAACCTGCATCCCAGCCATAAAGCTATTCAGACTCAATTCTTGTTGACTCAAACCTTGCTTTACAGAAAGTTTTTCCCAATCCTGATTGTTGATGCTATATTCTACTATTAAATTTTCAATATTCCCATAGAGTCCAATACCTGTTACTTTACTGATTTTTTTTAAATCAACGGTAATTCTCCTGCGAGGCACTTTATTCAGCTTTTTTTCATAGATCAACTTACCATATGTTGGGGAATCAAAAATAGAGTAAGTCCTGTCCCCGACAGTTTCTTGAATTGGGCTATCGAATTCAAGTTCAAAAATCTGTACAATAGGGTCAGTCGTTTTGATGTCTGTAAACACGTAATTGTTATTTGCCTCTTTCCAGTTCAACGCCTTATCATCACCTACACGATGAAACCGGCGCAAACGATTATGTTTTAAGATGGGAAGTTTTATCGTTTCCATGGCCTGATCAAAAAGATAGAGATATACTTTATTTGCTTTATGAACGGCACCATATTCCTTTGTTGGCATCCAGGGACCACCTCTGGTGCCATAGTAATAATCTCCATATTGTTTTAACCAATGACCTATTGCCAACAAGCTGTCAATTTGCGGACTGTCAAAGGCCCCATCAAATTTTGCACCCCAACTTATCAATACATTGCCATTGCCTGCCGCAGCAGTCAGCATTTCACGAACCAGATTTTTAACCGGTTTTATTTTATGCTCCGGATCATAACCCCAACTGCCATTTAAGGTCATTGCGCTCTCCCAGGGTCGTTCTTGATACATGCCAATGCGCTGCTCTGGTGTATCAAAATCTCCGGGAAGACTTGCCCGATTGTTGATAACAATCCCAGGCTGTAATTCTCGGATCATGCGCGTCAACCGCTCGGAATCCCACATCTCCGCGGTAAACATCCCACCCCAACTGACTGCATCAAACCAGAAAATATCAATTTTACCATATTTAGTCAGTAATTCTCGAATCGCTTTGAACTGATAGTCAATATATTTTTTATGTTTTGCCCCTGCTGTTACACGTTTGCCCGGTAGGGACTCATAATACGGCGGATCGGAAATAGAATGGACTGTATTGGTATCTATAGGTTCATAATCCGGATGATACCAGTCACGCTGCGAATAATAGAGCCCAACCGGCAAACCTGCGGCATGGCAGGCATCAATTAATTCTTTTAAATAGTCTCGGCCAAAAGGTGTAATTGTAATTTTAAAATCAGAGAATTGGGTATCCCATAGATGAAAACCATCATGATGCTTAACGACAATTGTCATATACTTCATTCCCGAGCGCTGTGCGATATTGACCCATTCCTTTGCATTAAATTTTTCAAGTTTGAATTTGGAAGGCCACTCAACCTGCCAGGCTTGGTCAGGATAGGCTCCCTGTCCATGATCTGGCATTTTGCGGTTACGGACTATCGGCCAACTCATATCTTTATTCACGTAGGAATTGAGACCAAAATGAACAAACATACCGTAGCGTGCGTCCAAAAACCATTTCATATCTTCCGGCTTGGCAAAATTGCTTGCATCCCATTCTTTCTGCGTAAAACGTTGGTAGAGGAAAAATTCCGTTTCATTATACTTTTTATCATCCATCAAAACAGACCACTGCGCCCAGGAGGAATGATACATGGCTATAAAAACCAGGACCAATAACCGTATTTTTTTCATTGTTTATATAATATCAAATGCAGAACTATTTAGTTACCTATTTACTTCATAGGATGAATTTAACTAGCTAATTTTTTGGAAGCTATATAATCCATATTAAAATCGTATCGGAGAGAACCGTAAGCCACTTAAACTTGTAGATTTTTGTTTTCCTTCCACTAACGAAACTGCAATCTCATAAGTTCCGGGTTTGGCAAAGTACATCCAACCCATAGGCTGCCAGGTATAGATATTTGATGAATTTTGTTGATTCTGTACAGCTTGTCCGCCTTTCTGATCTATGCGCCAAACAAGCCTTCCCTCACCACTATATTCCAATTCGGTTTGATAATAACCCGGCTTAAGTACATTTATCGTCCACGTAGCTGTACCTTGGTCTGTCCATTCTGTCACTTGGGTAACATGTTTCCATTCCCCGAATTTTTCCATCCAGCCCTTTCGGAATTTTTTCACAGCACTGGTTTCTGCGAATTCAGCGGCGAAGGTAGAAACGCCCTGCGGATCGAGCGCTAAACTTGGGTCTACCCTAGCTTCGCCAGAAAGTTCCAATTCGATAATAGAAACCAATGGATCGCCGGGAGCAAATGGTATATCCAGCACTGTCCAGCCCTGCTCAGTATAATGCTTTAAAGGAATCGTATTTTTCCCTGTTAGGAGTCTCGAAGTCTTTATAGCCGTTTGTAACCCTGGGATATATAATTTACCCGTGTTTGGCCAATTGTAAACACTTAGCGATAGCTTATTCTTCTTTTTTGTGATATCGCCCCAGGGCAATGCATGCTTCCAGGGAGATGCCTCAGCCTGATAGATTGCATCTGGATAGCGTTTCAGCCACTCGCCAACGGCCAGCAATGTTTTCTGCTGCTGGTGAGGAACATTTCCCCTGCCATCTGGCCCAATGTTTAGCATGTACGTACCGCCACGGGCTACCGTTGAAATAAGACGTCTAAGAATTTCTTTGGGATCCTTCCAATTGTTGTCGTACCAGGCATAACCCCATGCATCGTTGCTGACGTCAACGGCTTCCCATAAACCATCTACATTACTTAATGGTATCTCCATATCACCAAGCGTATTATAATCCCCCAGTCCATGACCAGCCCGGCCCGAAACAAAAGCATTCGGCTGATTTTTGCGAACCACAGCAACCAATTCTTCGATATACTCCTTTTTCATATCGCCGGGTGTATCAAACCAGACCAATTCAATGGGACCATAATTCGAGGTTATTTCTTCCACCTGAGGTAAACATTTATGTCTAAAATAACTCTCAAATGATTTGGGATCCAAGTTGTCCTTCGTATTGAAGACTGTCCCATAGGGTGTTGTCCAGTCTTGATTGTGGGAGTAATAAAATCCAAACCCCATTCCCGCTTCCGCACAAGCTTTAGCGAGTTCCTTCATGGGATCCCTTTTGAAGGGTGTGGCTTTGACAATGTTAAAATCACTGGCCTTTGAATCATACATCGCAAATCCGTCATGATGCTTAGCAGTAACAATGATGTATTTCATTCCCGCATTTTTAGCCAGCTGAACAATGGCTTTGGCATTAAAGTCCACAGGATTGAATTCCTTTGCAATCGGCGCATACTCCGCCGTTGTCAGATTGGCCATATTTTTATCCATCATCCATTCGCCAATACCATAATAGGTCTTCCCGTTCCACTTATTCGCAAATTGCGAAAACAACCCCCAATGAATAAACATGGCATATTTCCCCTCACGGAAGCGCTTTCCTTTATCTGAGTCTGCTTGTGATTTTTTTGTGGTGACGGCTTTATCTCCCCACATTTTGTCCATTTCTTGCGCAAATAACGTCCTAGGTTGTAAACATATACTTGATGCAAGTAACACGTAGACCGTTAAACGATTTATCATTGACTTCATTTTTAATTAGTTATTATAGATAGTATTATATGATTAAAGGAATGGATTTGCTAGCTTTCTCCATAACATAAAATCACAAACTGCATTATCTCAAAAATAGATGGTTACTCCAGTATAGCTTGCAACGATATTAGCAAATACTAACACTTTTTTAACGCGGCTGTAATTGAGCCTAAATCTATCTTAATTTTGCAATGGCCAAAAGTAAACATCATTTAGAGCTGGTGCTTAATCAAGGCGTTTCACTATTGATTGTGTTTTACCGAATCGTTATTAGGCCATTAAGCTATTGAATTGACCACTAGTTTCTAGGTACAAGAATAATTGAACTTATTTCTGGCAATTGATCACCGTTAACTTCGGCTAATGAAAGCTTAAGTTTTACATTGGTTTCACCCAATAGTCGCTGGTCTATTTCTAAAACACCGATTTCTTTTTCTATAAACTTATTTTCATCTCCTGATGGAATCTTATGGCTTATTTTTTGGTCGCCAAGAGCTATTTCTATTGTTCCAGCCATTTTTTTGTTTGGAAGATAGCTGATCACAAGATTATAGCTGCCTGGACGTTGAACCTTAATATCCCAGTAGGCCTGGTCTGTTGCCAAAGACCAATTGCCAATGGCATTCGGTCGGTTAGGATCATGCGTTGTGGCACCTATCAATTTGATTCCACCACTACCTTGTAATTTCGCATTGTTCGCAGTAAGCACTATCCGCCCATCCGCTGAGGTTTGAACAGCGTTTTCAGCCACTTTAAGTGGTCCAATTAGTTTAGCTACAATAACCTGTGGCCACTGTATTGCCTTATTTTCAGGTATGTTAATGATTTTAGTCCCCTGCCCTTCCTGTATCGATAGTTTGTGCCGGGGTGATTGAAGAAGGTAAGCCTCCTTTAGTGGGCTTGCTAATGGCACGGAAATCTGACCATCTTTAGGACGATCGAACACATGGAAATACAACTTATCATTTTTCTGGGTACAATATCCCCAATCCAAAGTCTGAAAGGGGCTCGCAGTCGTCCCATAGATAGATTCGCCATTGATTTTCATCCAATCTCCGATGCTATGCAACAATTTAACTGCTGGCTCTGGGATAGTACCCGCCGCGTCTGGTCCAACGTTCAATAGGAAATTACCGCCTTTACTTACAGTTTCCAGAAATAAGCGCATGATTTGATCATAGGATTTCCACTTACTGTCATGGTTGCTAAAACCATAGCTTTCGTTCATGGTATGGCTCACTTCCCAGTCCATGCCTGGAAGCCCTGTGGGTGGAATGTATTTTTCAGGTGTACCAATATCACCATTTTTATTCTCTAAACCATTCCAAAAACGATTGTTAACAATAATATCCGGCTGCCATTTGAGAAGATCTTTCAGGATACGCTTGGTTCCCCAAGTCTCACCTTGTCGGTTCTTAGAACTAAAATCCAACCATAATATATCCAATTTTCCATAATTGGTTGCTAATTCTTTAATCTGTTGGTAAAGGTATTCCTTATAAACCTTACGATCGGGTATATGATCTTTCAATTCGCTATTGAACTGTTTTCCCTCGTAGGAATCAGGATGCTGCCAGTCCAATAGTGAATAATATGCACCAACTTTAAGCCCCTTCTTGTGAAAGGCTTGTACGATATCCCCGTAAAGATCTCTCCCTTTGGGTGATATATTTGTTCCACCGGTGATGGTATTCGAAACTGAAAATGGCTGTTTGCTATTGAAAAGACTGAATCCTTCATGGTGGCGGGAAGTCAAAACCACATACTGCATTCCCGCATTTTTTGCAAGTGTTGCCCATTCATTCGCATTCAATTTGGCTGCTGTAAATTTTGGTTTCAATTCTGTTGCATAACTTTTACTCGGTACCGTCGCCCATGTCTGTATCCATTCTGCATAATGCTGCGGGTATTGCTTACCTTGCCAGCTCCCACCGGCCGCGCTGTAAAGCCCCCAATGAATAAACATGCCAAAGCGTGCTTTACGAAACCATTCCATTCGATGGTCTTTTGTCTTGGACCACTCATCCAGCCCCTCGTAAGGTTGACTATCGACTTGTCCATAACCTTTTATAACAAAGAAAAATAAGATCGATAATACCTTATATTTTAAAACTTTATACATATCACATATATTAATTATCAGAACAGCTCCTAATGTCCCTATTTATAGAGCGGTTATTTTTTATACACTAATGTTATCCCCCATTTGCTTCGCATCTGGGGGATTAACAAAAGCTCCCTACAGAAATAACTTATTGCCAACCGGGATTATTGGGTAGCAGATTTGCATTTTTGCTGGTTTCAGAAAAAGGAATTGGAATCAAATACATTTTCTCCGTAAATACGATTGGATTGGGATCAATAGCCAAATATTGGTAAGTAAAGGTACCGTCTGCATTCTTAGTAATAAATACGCCTGTGCCTTTTTTCCCATGTAATACTGAACCAGCAACCTTCCAACGTCTCAGGTCAAAGTACCTCTTTTCCTCAAAACAGAGCTCTACGTAACGCTCATTGCGAATCAGTTCGCGCATTTGCTCTTTTGTCAGGCTGCCTTGTGGAATATTGGAGCTGATACCTGCACGATTGCGTATCGTGTTGATCGCTGTATATACGGAGGCATCGGGATTTGAAAGCGCCTCATTCTGAGCCTCAGCGAAGTTTAGCAGGACCTCCGCGTATCGAAGCTCGATCCAGGGCTGCGTGCTTCCATAACCATAGGAATAGAGGGTGTTTTCCTGATTAACTGATTTAATCCTATAGTATCCCGTGATGGTATTATAAATTTTTGTTGCAGGATTTGCATCGAAATCTTGTCCCCCTTTATAGGTTTCTACCGTAATTTCCTGTAGCGGTGGACCAGAAGTTGTCCCTTTCATCTTGCTACCATTGTAAGCAATAGCAGCATAAAACCGTTGATCTCTTCCGACATAGGGATTTTGGGCATTATAGCCGGATCCAGCTTCCGTTATTTGTTTTCCATTTGCCATTGGGAATGCATCGACAAGTTCCTGTGTTGGTGAACATTGGCCTGCGTCATTATTTGCCAGTCGCAGCGGTTTTACCAGTGCATCCAACCCATGATGTTTATCGGGCATCTTGTATTGAACCTCAAACAAGGATTCCTTATTGGCGACCTGCCAAAGTGTTTTTAGATTTTGATGTAAGGTAAACTTCCCGCTTTCGATAACAAGTTTGCTAGCCGCTGCTGACTTTGACCATAATGTGGGATCGTTGGATGTGTTGAACAATGGGCTTGCCGCAAACAATAAAGCGCGTGCCTGTAACCCTTTTGCAGCCCATTTTGAAGCTTTGCTTGGTGAAACATCAGTAGGCAGCATGGCATAGGCGTTTTCCAGATCTTCAACAATAAAATCAAATGTTTCTTTAATGGAATTTCTCTTTACAAGTAAATCATCGGATAATGTCTGCGCTTGCCTAATAATCGGAACTCCACCATAACGCTTGGCTAGTCCAAAATAATGCAATGCTCGCAAAAAATAGGCTTCACCCTTGATGCTACTTTTGCGATCTGCAGGTACTGGACTACCGTCGATACGTGCTAATAGTTCATTGATTCGACGAATGCGCTGATAGCTACCTGCCCAGTTATCCATAGGACAATTTGTTTCATCCCACTCGCCTACCAAAACATTGTTTGGAGCTTGCCCAGGATAATTGCTGCGCGCTTCATCCGTAATGTTGTTATACAGATTATAATCCCAGCCTGGGACATCTTGGTACATTCCAGCCACATAAGCTTCGATTAACTTGGTATCTTTCCAAACATCGTCTGAAGTGATAGCACCGGGATTAGCGGGGTCCAACATACCGCTCTTGCAGGAATGGAACAACAATATCGTCCATGCGACAAAAATAAATTTGAATATTTTAGATTGAAATAGTCCCATTTTTTAAAGTGTAAGGTTAATGCCAAGATTGAAGTTCTGTTGTTGTGGATAATAGAGTCCATTGCTCGCTGATACCTCTGGGTCAAATTGTTTTATTTGACTCCAGGTCAGGAGGTTGAAACCTGACAAATAGACTCTTATTTTGCTAATGCCATTTTTGTGCAACCAGGTATTATCTAATGTATAGCCAAGGCTAGCACTTTTAAGTCGGACATACCCTGCACCTTTAAGCCAGAAAGTCGAATTTCTATTATTGATCGATCTTGCATCCGTCCAAGCTATTGGGTATTCAGCATTGATATTATCTGGGGTCCATGAGTCTTCCAAATAGGCAAAGTTGCCTGAGGATCCTCCGCCAGCATACAACACACGGCCTGTGCCCTGAATCATCAGATTACGCTGTGCGGCGCCTTGAACCAAAAAGTTAAGATCAAACTGCTTCCAGCTTAAGGTACTCGACAGTCCGAACATCATACGGGGTGTATTGTTGTAGTTGGAAATCACCTTTTGATCCTGGATATCAATTTGTCCATTGCCATTGATATCAACATATCTGAGATCCCCGGCCAAAGACTTTTGTCCAAATTGTTGACCTCCAAACCATTGATCGGCCTCTTCTTGAGTCCGGAAAATGCCATCGGTCTCGTAGCCGGATCTAAATCCATAAACTCGTCCCAATTGGCGCTGATAGTCCAAAGCTGTGACTGGATCATCAATTTTCGTTACTTTATTTACAACATGGCTAATATTGAAATTAAAGTTCGCATTGACAGCACCTATTTTCTCGCGATATCCCAGTGATGCTTCCCAGCCACGGTTTCTCATTTTACCATAGTTTTCAGTGGGCAAATCTCTTCCGAATGTAGCGGGCACAGACAAGGCTCTCGCCATAAGGATATCTTTGGTATTCCGAATAAAGTATTCAAAATTTAAATTGACTTTTGAATTCAATAAAGCTGCGTTAATCCCAAAATTGGTACTCTGCTGTTTTTCCCAAGTTATCGCTGCATTTGGATAGACTCCATAATTTAATCTCGGTGTAGAGCTGCCATCTAAAATAGGACCAGAAGCAGAAACAATACTATAATTATCCAGAAATTGAAACGCTTGAACACGGTCATTACCCGTCAAACCTGTTGAACCAAAAAACTTAAGATAAGACACTACATTATTTATTGGGCTATCCTTAAAAAACGGTTCCTCTGACATTACCCAACCCGCAGAAATGGCTGGAAAAAATCCCCAGCGGCTTCTTACGGGGAAACGATAAGAGCCGTCCGAACGGAATACTCCTTCCAGTAAATAGCGATCAGCAAAATTGTAATTGACCCGACCGATCACGCTGCGACGTGCATCAGTAATTATTCCGTTTCCACCTAAGTTCTGATTTTCAGTCCCAGATGCAAATAGTTCATCTTTGATGTTGGAAAGAAACTGCTGCCTGTAAGCGAAAAATGTATTCCCGGTAGAGTTATACTCTTCGTAAACCAAAACTCCCCTAACTTCATGTTTGCCAAATTTGCGGTCATAGTTGACAGAAAGGTTATAAAACTGTTGGTCGCTTTCCTGGTACCTTTGATTAAGGGAAGTTTGATTTCCAACGAGCTTAGTCCCCGTCACCTGACCCGCAGGATTAACATCGTACATCGTATAAGGGGTAAAGAAGGTTTTATTGAATAGACGGTCTTTATAAATAGAATATAGGCCGTTTAGACTCAAACCTTCTGTTATAAAAGACAGCTTATGCTCAAAGGATAGTGAACCCTGAAATACATTCCATACATTGCGATTATATCCTGTTGACTCATACATTGCTACAGGATGTTCTCCTGTGGTATTAAAATATGAACCATCCGAATTGAGAATAGAATAAGTCGGATTTTGCCTTAAGACTGCTGCAAAAATAGATCCGGCATCAAATCCAGGATTATTGCTATTTTCCTGGCGGCCTTCAAGCCCCAGTTTTACTACCAAATTTTTGTTTATGCGTGCATCGGTATTACTTCGGAAATTATAGCGTTTAAAATTGATATTATCATACATACCATCCTGATCAAAAATACCAACTGACGCAAAATACTTGATTACCTCTGTGCCGCCATTGACTGAAACATTTTGATCATGCTGCATGCTATTTTTTTTGAATGTAGCATCATACCAAACATTTTCATCTCCTCTTGACTGAAAGTCAGTAAGCTGATCTTCTGAGTAAAATAGACCTGCGTGATTTGGATTAGCGGGATCATAACTCATATTTTTCAAGGCCTTGTTCCTTAAGGATGCAAATTGATAGGCTGACATTAATTTGGGATAATTGGTAGGCTGCTGTTTACCGATCATGCCAGAATATGTAATGACAGGTTTCCCCATTTTACCTCTTTTCGTCGTGATCAGAAAGACCCCATTTGCTGCTCTGGCACCATACACACTTGCTGCTGATGCATCTTTAAGTACGGTAATACTCTCTATTTCGTCAGAGCCAATGTTGCCAAATCCATCATAACGCACGACACCATCTATAACAACTAATGGTGAATTGTCATTAAGGGTGGTGATACCGCGAATCTGAAGATTTGACCCAGAACCCGGCGTTCCATTTGGTGTAGTGGATATGACTCCCGGGATATTGCCTGCTATGGCGTTGGTAATATTGGAGGTTGGGATCTGCCGCAATACATCTCCTGAAACGCTGGAAATAGACCCTGTTACAGTAGATTTCTTTTGAGATCCATAACCTACCACAACAACTTCTTCTAAGGCATTATCTGAAACCTTAAGACGGACCTGCATAGTCGATCGGTCTACTACAACGGTTTGTTGTTCGTACCCGATAGCCGAAACGATCAATGTAGCTCCTATTTCAACGTCCAATTTAAAACTACCATCAGTAGAAGTAGAAGTGGCCGTTTTAGGATTCTTTTTATCTGAAACTGTTGCTCCGGCTATTGGTTCGCCCTTTTCATTAATGATAACCCCTTGAATTAATTGTAAAGAATAGATTGCATTTGTATTTGTGGCTAGCCTATTAAGGATAATCTGATTCCCAAAGATCTCGTACTTGAGATCAAGTGGCTTCAATAGTTCATCTAAAAGTTCCTGTAAACTTTGGTCTTTGACATCGACAGAAGTTTTTGATTTGTTATCTACTAGAGATGACAGGTAACTAAATTTCACCCCACCAAGGGATTCAATCCGTCTTAAGATAACAGATAGACTTTCTTGCCGTGCCGTAAAGTTTACTTTTTTGTTCAATACCTCTTGTCCGAGGAGTGTGTTTGTTGCTCCTTCGGCAATGAGTGCACTGACTAAAAACGCATTTACAAAAGATAGTCTCATAAATAGTCTTTGTAATTGGTTATTTATCTTTTTGTTCATAAATTAGTGGTTGAAGTAAATACAATAGAAAGCCTGTACACATGCCTTGAATGTGTATAGATCTTTTTTCGGACGACGATGTTCCCGCATCGTCGTCTTATTTCGTAAGTAGGTTGAAATTTTACATAGGCTTATATATTTGGTTATTATCTTATTTCTTCTCTACTCCCACTACAAGTGCCATCCACAACAATAGTCTGTTCTTCTATCTTGTAGCGCAATCCTGTTGTTCTGGAAATAATAAATAATTTATCATAGATAGAACCTTTTGGTAATGGTAAGGTTGCTTTGCACTGATTTAATTGATCCCTATCAAATCGAATTTTGATATCATACATATTGGAGAGACTATCTAATACGTAACTAAGTGATACATTTCTGAATACCAGTATATCATCGGCCATTTGTGGTGTAGTATAGGTAGATTCGTTTTCAAATTTGTCTTTTACAAATTGCCCGGTGCTGGAATTAAGTGTCAGCCTTTCTGAAGGCAATAACGTATACGGTTTACTTTCAGCTTCTTGAATACGGCCGACCTCCACCTTTCCACTCTTTACCGCCACTTGTTGTTTCTCCGTATACACATCTGCCAATACCCAAAAACTAGTCCCTACTACTTTTACATTAAAAAACGGTGTTTCAACGACAAACCTTCTTGTACTATCTTTAGCCACATCAAAAAATATGCGGCCACTAATGGATACTTCCCTTATTTTATCATTAAATAATGTTTTGCGTTTTAGTACTGCTCCTGGTTCTAGGCTTGCTTTTGTACCATCAGGTAAAAAAATAATTTTGGGAATCTTGCTCCTATTGACATAAACGTTATAGCCACGCTCCGATGCTAGATTAATAGATTTATGATCTTTATTGTTTACATAAAGTAGACTCCCATAAAACAATATAAAAAAAGCTATTGCAGCAGCTGTCCATTTATACCAAAGACTCGAAATGAATCTTTTGGGATGATGGGATTGAGATGATACCGTAAATTCGATCTGCTCCCAGATCTGATCCTTCATTTCTATAATCTGTTTGGTTGGTTGATGGATCTTGTTTAGGCGTTCAACTATAGCCTTAGCACGTAGCATATTGTCCTCGTCTTGTGGATTATTAGCTAGCCATTCGGACCAATAGCGGCTTCGATCTTCATTCGGTTCATTTACCCATTTAATAAATTGGTTGTCTTTCAAGTAATCTTCTACTTCCATTCTTAATATTTAAGCATAAATTCGTTGGTCTATATACTATAGTGTATCATTGTATGCTTTTATACTCACCTATTTCTGCTTTTTTTTTATTTTTTTATGTGGGTATCCTCATTCATTGGTTTTTTATGCAAAAAAACAATGAATATTTTAGACGTACACAGTTAAAAAAATGCATTTACAAAAAAGGAAGTATATATATTGCCAGGATCGCTTGCTTTATATGTGCAAACGGGATATAAAAAAGCCAGACAGACTTAGTAAAATATGGAGTAGACTACGTAGACGTATGAGTGCGCGTTGCAGCAGATTTGAAACCGACTGGTAATTTACACTCAATAAAGTAGATATTTCTGTAATAGAGTAAGAGAGGTAAAAATAGAGATAAATGACCTCCCGCTGCCTCGGAGCCAATTGATGAAGAGTATCTTCTAATTTGTTCAGTTTATTCTCTTTATCATTGATAAGTTCTAGCAGGTCCTGATCAACTAATTCTTCATTAAATTCATATTTAATAATTCGCTTCTCATTCCTCTTTAATGTAGCTAATAACTTGTAACGAAAAGACTTAAAGAGGTAAAACTTAACGGATCCTACATTGGCCAAACGCTCCCGTGTACTCCAAAGTTCAACAAATAAATCGTGCATCACGTCACGTATAAGATCCTCATCATGGTGGATTTTAAATCCGTAGGCTATAATATCGGTCGCAAATAAATGGTAGATTTCGGAAAATGCGTCATAGCTTCCTCCTTTGAATTCCGTCCATAATTTTTGCTCCCCAACAGTATTGCTCACGCCTAATCGCCTTTTAATTTATTAATTAACACTCAAACCACTATTAACCAAGTGCATATAAATAAATATTCCACTCACAAAATCAAACAAGTGTTATATTTGTAGGAACAAAATATTTATAAATATTATCATTTTCAAATTTAAATAATACGCAAACGTTTGCGTTGTTTTTACTGCAGTAAAAAAACCTACTCCAAGGTTGTTAGTTACAATAAGTAGAATTCGTTAAGGGGCGTAGATTAGGTTTTGTAGCTTGAATAGATAGTAAATCATGTCAAGACTATTATTGCAGCAGCATTATTAACAGATTTCTCAATCGTATTGTATTTTCAGACGAATGATTCTTTAGTTTACAGGAGAGACGATTTTGACTACTGATAATTTCTCTTTAAGAAGGGCGCAATATTTTCAAAGCAATTATCACGAATATTACTGAACAACAGATAGGTGATAAGTATATCTTTTCATTATTTTTCTAATTTCTATATGTTGTATCATCTTCATTCGTTTACAATTCCTGAATTTTCGTTTATTGTTGGAGCAATTCATAAGTCCAGCTTAATTCGGCTAAGGTTTCGTCGTCTAAGCTTTTATTTTCTATAATCTGCTTTTCTATTTTTACAGAAAATGCTCGTCTTGTTGCTTTATTGGCTAACCAATTTATTACCTCCCCATCAATAGCTGGATTGGAAAAAGCATTTGTCAATCTATACGGACTTTGAGCATTGTACTCTATATCGTTCAAAACAAAATCTTTAAAATGTAGCAGACCTTCAATACTGTCTGTATTTTCCCATTCGTTCAGAAGCGGTTTTAGGTTGAAATTTGCAACACCAAACATGACCAAATAAGTACCCACTCTTTCTCTTTCTGGAGAAAAGGGATAAAAGGTCAAACACTTTCTAAAATATAGTACTGAAAATTCAGTGAGCAACTGCATTTCCTCTTTGGCCCATTTTTCGGGCTTGTCAAGGTCTAATCTGGCAAATACGATTTCTGTTGAGTGACAAGGAAAATCAAAGTTATTTGCAAGCTCCACTACTCTTGGTAAGAAATGTTTCATTTCCCACAATTCTCTATCCGAATAATTTCTTGCAGATCGGTAATAAGCAGCCTCCAATAATTCACTTGATACTGTTCATAATGGTGTATTTATCAATCTTGATTCCTCCTCAGCGGTTACACAACAAACTTTGCATACATGCAAAGTTTTCCCAATGACATATTTCTCAAATAGGCTGTATGATTTTTCTATAAGCTCGTGAAGGTTCATTTGGTTTTCAAAAATTTAACTTTGGGTAAGTCATGCATTTGAATGCTTCTATCCAGATAACTCTTTTCATTGCTACTCTAGCAACAAGTCTTGCAATAGTACTTTGTTAATTTCCTTTTGTCGGTGGAACATCAGATGCATCTGATTTTGAATAGTTTTCTAAATATTTTAAGATATCAAATTTAAAATTGTCACAAACATATATTTTTAGAATTGCATAGTTGAAATAGTTATCTATCTCTTTTGTAAAATTGGAAATAAAATTTTGCTTACTTTTCTCGTCAAATGAGTCAAAAATAAATGTCAGTTTTGTAGAATTTTCATCAATTCCTTCAATGTTAACTTTCCATTTAAGTATTCCTTTCTTGGAAAAAGACTCATGAATCATTGGTTTTATTGGATATTTAAGTGTTTCCTTATTATATTCACCCTTGTAAAGCATGATTATGTTAGATTCAAAAGATTTCTCTCGAATTGTTTTTTTGTATAAATTTAAATCGGTAAAGATGTTGGCTGAAACATAGTTTTTGTTCTCTGTAAGGTAAATAGTCGCAATATTTTCGTTTCGGCTTATAGAATCAACTTTCGTTTCTTTCAAACTATACTGAAGCATGGAAGAATCGTTGAAATTATCAAAATAGCGTACAACTTTCTTTAGTGGTAACTTTATCGTTTCTGTTTGACTGTTATTGACAATTTCTTGTCCATATAAACTTAAGTTTGAAATAGATAAAAAAATTGCGATAACTACTATAAAACTGAAATTTGTATTTTGTTTCATTTTTTTGTCGGTTTGTCAAACATGCTCCAACTCACTTAATTGATACATGTTTTTCAGTGCTTAATTGTTTATTTGCACTTCAAATTTAAAGTATCTCTTCTATAACACGCCAAAAGGATTTATGATTCGCTGGCTTTGGTTTACGATTTGCTACATGAGCAATTGTAGACGGATTTTTTATTCAGGCGAGTTTTCCGACGGGTATCCCCTGCTAGGCACAACATTTATAACCTCAGATTGGGAGAATGTGGGTATATGATCTAAATATAATATTGGAATTCGTCTTTTTGTTCTTTGACTTTTTGCATATTAGCAATCGGAAAAGCAAAACATTTAAGTTAGTAAAACTTAAAAATACCAATGAATATGGAAAGAACTTATAACGGCACCTCTATCCTTGATGAGACCCCAACCGGATATCATATCACAATACCCGTAAAAAAACATTTGCCTGTTATTATTTTCCTTACTTTGTGGCTGGTTGGTTGGCTGATGGCAATTAACTTTTTTGGCTCTTCGTTCGGTAATGATTTTCATAATATTATAAATGGAAAATTGGGGTTTGATAGCTTGTTTACAATGGTTTGGCTCGTCTTTGGAGGAGCAGCTGGCTTGTTTGTGATTAAAACTTTGGTCTGGTATCTAATTGGACAGGAGATCATTATGATCGACCACCAACAAATAAGTATTGCTAGAAAAAATGATGTGTTCTTCAGGCCGAGAATATACGATCTAACAGAAGCAAAGAGATTCCATGTTAAGGAAGAGCATCTTGAGTTTTCCTTTTTGGGTCAGCGAAATGATCTGTCATTGTTTAGGAACAGGGGTTCTATTCGATTTGAATATGGTCTGAGAACGATAAAATTTGCGAATGATATGGATCAAGCTGAGGCAAACCATATCTTGGAAACCTTAAGATCGTCGGGGTATCTGACTGCCGCTAATTTTGATTAAATATTGATATTTAAATTGGAACTGTTTCCTTCGCCCATCTACTTTGATGTAACAGAGTGAAGAAAAATCGGAGGATCTAAACAAAATAGAGAACATACAGGGATCTATCAATAATCAATTTGCTAAAGTTGTGGTACTCGCAAATGGATTGTATCATCCAAAACTTAGTATTAGAAAAAACCGGATCCTAACACATCATGAAGCAACCAAACTTTTCAAATTTCCCGGTATTAGAGACCAATAAATTGGTTCTTCGTAGGCTTTTATTGAATGACGCAAAAGAAATCTATCAGCTGCGTTCGGACATTGAAGTCGCTGCGCTGACGGGAAGGACAGCATGTGCAAGCATCGACGAGGCTATTGCATATATCGATAAGATTGATAATATGATCAATAAAAATGAATGTATATTTTGGGCAGTGTCCTATCGGGGAAACCCGGCTTTGATTGGAGCAGCATGCCTTTGGAACTTTGATATTACAAAAGGTACAGTAGAAATCGGGTATGAACTGCTCGAAAAGTTTCATGGTAGAGGAATTATGGGAGAGGTTATTGAGCGGATACTCACATATGCATTCGACGTCATGGGCGTTGAAACAATAATCGCATTCCCTTCTGGTGACAACCCTTCTTCCCTGAGGCTGCTAAAAAGACTTGGTTTTGAACAAGTTCCACTTCATTTTAAAAATACACACATCAATGTTCCAAATATGCTCACCTATATCCTATCCCGTCCAACATAAATGTTGGCTCAACAATTTTAACTATTTAAAAGATACATTATATTTATTTAAAAGTAATATCATCAGGTAAGCCCACCACAAGAAATGACAGAACTAGAAAAATACCTTGCAGACTTTAAAGAAGCTGTTGTAAACGTATATCCTATTTCGGATAAGGCATTTAATTTGTTGGCAGAAACGGTGTACATTCAGCAGTTTAAAAAAAATGAAGTTTTACTAAGGGAAGGGCATGTCGCTAATGACATCTTCTTTGTTTGTAAAGGTGCACTAAACTCTTATTTTATAGATGAAAAAGGAGCTATCTGGAATAAATGGATTTATTTGGAGAGAGATTTTGCGAGCACCAGATTTTCGGCAATCATAAAAACACCAAATGAATTCACACTGCAAGCAATTGAAAACACCACGGTGGTATGTCTGCCCTATCATCAGACAAGAAAGGCTATTAATCAAAATGATGAATTAAAGAACCTGTACATTGCCTATCTGGAAAAAAAATGGATAGTCATTAATGAAGAAAGAGAAATTTCCTTACTTACCGAAAGTGCCACTGCAAGGTATCTAAAATTGTTGCAAGCACATCCGGGAATAGAGAACAGAATTCCACTACAATATATTGCTTCACACCTGAGCATTACCCCAACACAATTGAGCAGAATTCGGAAAGAACTAACCAGATAAAAAATCATTGTGCTCAACCTATTGAAAATGTGGGCTTAAAATCATGCTTTAATTTTGCCGTGAATATAATAGGTCAGGCAAAATTGGAATGTAAATATCGCATTCTTGATTTGTTGACAGTATCTATTAAGGGAAGTGAAGTATAGTGACCTGCATACCGGAGATGGAAACAAAAGATAAAAATAACCTTGTACTCAACCTATGTAAAGGGTATACTCGAAACCAAACTTTATTTTTGATTTTTATAAGCAATAAAAGAAGCAGATTATAGCATGTTAATTTGAAGTAGAGCACAGATTAATGCTAATTCAAGAGTCGAATATGAGCAAGTAATAACTAAAACTGATATTAAATTATGGAAACAATTTCTAAAACACTAAGAATATTTCTAACCGCACTTATTCTTGTAAATGTCGTTCTGATGGCCTGTGTAGCCTACTTTTTTTTAAACAACGAGCGCGGCTTAACCGCAGAAAGAATAGATATCAAGGACAGATCGGGGAAAAATCGTATCGTTATTGCAAACACAGATAACATTCCGCAACCCATTATCAAAGGGAAGACGTACAAAAGGGCTTACTCCCCTGCAGGTCTGATTTTCTATGATAAAAATGGCGACGAAAGAGGTGGTTTGGCGATTACTGATAATGAGGAGACTAATCTGAATGCACTAGCATTTGATTATCAGAATGCCGATGCCATCGGTATCTTGGCACAAGATAATAAACACGACAATTATTTCAGGGCTGGTCTATTGATTAATGACAAAGACCTATCCGGTAGGCCTGGACATAATATCAACCGTATTAACCTGCTAACTGAAAACGGGAATGCATCTTTGGTGATGAAAGATAATCATGAAGTACCGAGAATTATTTTAAAAGTTGACAGTCTAGGAAATCCTTCTATCGAAATGTTTGACAATAATGGAAAAATGAAATGGAAACAATAAGCTATAGTCCTTATCATAAATTGATAAGGACATGCTCGGGTTCAAAATTAGTCGCAGGAAGATAGCACTGCAACCTATCATGTCCATTTGTTTATAATGGTATTTTTTTTTTGCATCGGTTTTTCCTCACTCTTTCTATATTTTTAAACGGCCATTAACATTATCTATGGCTCCTATTAACATCCCTGTTGAACAAAAGTTCAAGAAACAAAGGATAAATTACGTCTCCAGAAAGTTAAAAATTGCCTTGCCGACCAATATTTATATTGAAATTCGTTTTTTTATTCTTTGACTTTTCGCATATTAGCCATTAAAAAAGGAAACTATTCAAGCAAGCACAATCTATTAAATACCAATAAATTATGGAGAGACCTTATAGGGGCATCGCAACTCTGCACGAAACCCCAAGTGGATATCATATCGCCGTCCCGGCAAAAAAACATTTACCTATTGTTATTATCTTTAGTTTGTGGCTGGTCGGTTGGATACTATCTATTATTTCTGTTAGCTCGTTGCTCGAAGATTTTTACGGCACCATAAATGGAAGTTTGGGCATCGAGGGTATGTTTATTATGGTATGGTTGGCCTTTTGGATAGCTGGTGGTTTATTTGTGATGAAAACTTTAATCTGGTACTTAATTGGACAGGAGATCATAATAATAGATCACGAACAAATAAGTATTGCTAGAAAAAATGATTTACTCTTCAGACAGAAGATATATGATCTACGGGAAGCAAAGAGATTTCACGTTGAGGAAGAACCTTTTGAGTTTGTTTTTTGGGGTCGACGCAATGATTTAGGCGTCTTTAGGAACAGAGGCACTATCCGATTTGATTATGGTTTGAAAACCATAAAATTTGCGAATGATATGGATGAAGCTGAAGCAAAACATATCCTGGAAAAACTAAGATCATCGGGGTATCTGACAGCCGCTAATTTTAATTAGATAGATATTCGAACAAAATCAATTTAAAAATCTAATCATTAAATTATATGGACTTAAGGGCGATAGAAAAAAACTATGAGAGAATGTCGGATAGCAAACTTATCGAAGTTATTACTACAAATGCACAGGGAATTCAGCCGGAGGTATTCGGAATCATAGAAAATGAAATTAGAAAGCGTAATCTCGACCCAAATCTTTTAAATGCAGTAATATCTCAAAATGAACACCATTCTCTAGAAGATATCTACCGTCATTCGGAACTACTGCGAGATTTGCCTTGCCCAATCTGTGACAATAGTCGAGATAAATTAAATGGAACGGTCTGCTACACTATCAAAAGCATTATAATTACCACATTTACCGCAACGAAGATAGTCATTGCTTGTCCGGATTGTTTGGATAAGCAAAATAGAAAAGCCATCATCTCATGTTCGCTCTTGGGCTGGTGGGGAATTCCTTTTGGCATACTGAAAACTCCAGTATACATTTACAGAAACTTAAAAGCAAAGGATGAAAATAGAACTAGCGATTCAAATGGCGCGCTCCTCTCATTTACGGCTGAGCATATCGGCCAAATAAAAGCTTTCGAAAATAATCCTGAAAAATTGAAGAACCTAATTAGAGATATGAAATATCTAGGCTTTTAACATATTTCAAAGCGAATCATAAAGTGCGCCCGCAGCTGCTTGAAGCAAATTTGGACTGATCCTTTCCTTAAAATTAGGCTCGATATATTCAAATCGTATCTCCCCTTTTTTGTTCAAGATAAATACTGATGGAACAGGAAGTAACATATCGGTATTTTTCCCACCACTTGTCTCGGGCAAAAATTTATGGTAGGCTATCGGCGCCTTAAATACAATTCCCATTTTTTTCGCCAACGACAGATCTGCATCTGATAGCAAAGTATATGTCAAATGCGCTTTGTCAATACTGGATTGAAGATTCCCCGGTTTATCCGTACTGACTGCAATAACCTGGTATCCTAATCCAATCAATTTTTTTTCGATCTCCTGTAGGCCTGAAAGCTGCAGGTTGCAATACGGACACCATCCACCCCGGTAAAATACCAATATGGTTGGTTTTTGAGAAATTGCTTTTCCTATGTCGATGGCGCCACCCTTGACATCTGTCAATTCTTGCTTGGGTATCATTTCTCCGATCAGCAGAGGGCTGATATCTTCAGCTTTTGCAGGATATTCCTGTGGATCTTGCTTGTTGGGTTGCGCTTGAGCAGAATTAATCATAAAAAAAGCTATCCCAAATAGAGTAATTATTATTTTTCGCATTGTTTGTTCATATTTTAATCTTGTTACTATTTATCCCTGAACGCAGAAATCGTATCTCCAGCATGCTGTTTGAAAAAGCGGCTGAAATGCGCTGGACTGATAAACCCCAATTGATAAGCTATCTCCTTGGCTGACCTATCCGTATAATTCAGGTAACGTTTGGCTTCTAGCATAATCCTCTTTTGTATAAGACTTGAAGGAGAAGGGAATTTCAATAAAGAAAAGACATTAGCAAGTGTCTTGGGCGATTTATTGAGCTCCCCTGCGTAAAAACGAACTTCATGTTCGGTTTTAAAATTACATTCCAAAAGAAGATTGAATTTTCGTATCAGATCCAATTTTTCATCGGTAAGCAGTGCATTACCAGCGGTCTGTTTTCTGGCTAGACGGGTGACACTGATAATAACCCGCTTGAGCAGCGTACGCAACATCTCGTTTTGCATCCGATCCCTAACCTGCATATCCGTTTCGCAAAACTGTCCTGTCAGCTGTATATCATCAATGTCCTGTTGCGAGAGCCCTATAAACATGGGATTGCTGATACCGTAAAACAGAAAGCCCACACAACCTACCTCCGCATCATGGTCAACAATACAGTAGAATTCCCGATTAAACTGCCAGGCGACCAATTGTTCAGGGTGTTCGAATCTAAAATTTTGGTTGGCCATCAATGGGAGTACAGTGTTCTTTGGAAAGGTATATTGTACCTCATCTATAAATGCCAGCTGATCTTCCTGAAAATTAAATACAATCGAATTTATCGTGCTGTCACGTAAAATTCCTGCATGGGTAAGTATTGACTTATCATTGCCAACCACAAAAGTTCCATTGGTCTTTTCGTTTACATATTCTAATTTCATCCTCTTCCTTTTGAACGTATCCAGTGGTATAAATTTAGTAAAGAATTATCCGGATTAAGCAATAAATGGACAGGCTTATCAATCTGAAAGAAACCCGTCCATTCAGTATATCTTAGTTAAGCGTAACCTTTACAATCTGCGGCAAAGTAGTAAATACATTTGGATTAGGTACCTCTTGAATGGATTTACTTTCCCCGAGGGACATACCTGAAAGATCAATCCGAATATTTGCCCCAGGATATTGGTCCCTTTTCGTCCCATTGTCATACAGAGATACCTCATCCGACACATCGCCCTTTCTTGTGGCATCGATACCATTACCCTTCGTAGCATAAAACCAGTCATTACTCAATCCGTACATGGTGGCGATCGCAATCCTATCCCCTTTTTCGATATCCAATTGCTGCATAACCTTACCTCCATTAGCATTGCCAATCTTTGGAAGAAGAACAGTACTCACTGACTCTTTTAGTACATAAACTTTCTTAACACCGGATTTGGACTGGAGTTTTGCTGCAAGTATGTCGGCATTGCCGGTCTGTGCCAGATCACTTAGTCCCTCCGCTCTGTCCTTCTCTCCTACTTTATAAAAGGGGTTTTCATTACCCTTATAAACAACAACGAGTACTGGAGAAAGTGGCGTAAAAATCCCAGTCATTCCACGAAGGTGTGCAGACATCATAGCATTGTCACCCATCTCGGCAATATTCGTAAGTCCATTTGCTGTGGGTTTACCTTTGGTATAAATCGGCATTTTTTCAAGGATATCTCCCCCTGGAGCATAGGAAACGGTCCACACTCCGGGACTAAAAGGTGTTTCATTAGCTGTACCACCACTCTTATTTTCGATCGTTAGCTTAAATTTAGAATCGCCCTGATAAGAAAGAGTCGCTTTCATCAATTGGGACGCGGGCAGGTACATATTTCCTTGGGCATCGCTTCCGTTTACTTCGGTTATATTGCCAGGACTTGGCTCAGCTGTTCCGGGGTGCACAACCTTTATGCCTGGCGCTTGATTGACCCGCGTTCCATTATCCCACAATTTGATCTGGGCGGATACATCTCCAGTCACAGGAGTTCCGTCTGCTTTATAGAGGGTTATGCCCGGATTTTCAGGCGCGAAGAAAAGGTCATTGCTCCAACCGTACATCGTTGCGAAAGAAAGTGCCTGCCCTGCGCCGGCATAAAACTCTATACTAATGGACTGTCCAGGGAAAATCACTGGAGGAGTACCTGTTCCCATAAAAGTTCCCGACTCGACGAGTGGCTTGGCATCCAAAACATTTTCTATGGTAATCGTATTGGACTGTACCTGTGGTATCATATCATCGTCGCTGCATGAAGCAAGCATGGCAATACCACATCCAAAGCAAAGAGCGTACGTTGCTGTCTGTCTAATTTTTTTGATTGAGCTCATAATTGTTTTATTTAAGATCTACAACAACAAAATTAGCTTCAACAATAGATTCGGGAAATATCGTCATTTCCCGAAGGCTTGTCCAGACTTCCCGAATTATAGCTACTTTATGTCTATGACAAATGCACAGGACCTAGATCCCTAAACCCGATTCAATTTGTAAGGAAAGACTTTGCCCGATGCCCATTGAGCAACATATAAATTTTCATCATCATCCACACATACATCGTGGGGATGAGCGAATATTTTATCTTGCTGTTGGATGAGCTGAAGTTTGCCATCTTTATAAATAGGTTCGGTTCCTCCAATATTACTAACTACTTTATTTTTTTTGCTTAGGATCGTTACGAAACCGGAATTCTCGACATTCATATTCGGAGAACGCAGAACAGCTGCATAAAGATTATCTCCTTTTATTACGGGTCTACAAACTCCTGCACCAGGTAAACTTATGATCTCGATTAGCTTACCCGTCGTATCAAACCGCTTAAAGCAGTTTCTGGCCCTATCTGTTACTAAAAGCGATTTCTTGCCATTTCGTTGGTCAAAACAAATTCCGTGTGCATTATCCAAAAAGGAATCACCTTCACCTCTACCTCCAAAATGATTTTTTAATTTACCATTACTATCATAGTGCAAAATATGCTGAGCGCCATATCCGTCGGCAATAAAGATGTCTCCGTTACTATCAATTGCAGTTTCTGTTGGTATAAATTCTTCTTTTTTACTATATAAGCCAATGCCCAACGGCGCATCGATAGTCAAAAGTATCTTACCGTTAAGGTCAACCTTGTAAACCTGGTGTCTCTCATTATCTGTAATATATAGAAATTCCGTCCCACTTTCATCATGAATGGTCAGGCCATGGCCACCTGGAAATTCATGCCCCCAACTTTCAAGAACCCGACCATCCTTATTAAAAATAATGATATTATTTTTGGTTTCATTGGTCAATAACAACAACCTTCCTTTTTTATCTTGCACCATTTCATGACAGTCTTTTACGGTCAGATTGGGTGAATGTTTTGTTGCCCAGCTTTTATCCAAGGTATATTTCATGTTATTGTGGCCATACTGCATTTCTTTGGGTCTTGCAAAAAGATCTTTCATGATGATAAGCCCCCCTGCCAGTAAACTGGATCTCTGGATAAATGTTTTTCTATTCATGTTTAAATGAGACTATAAATTACTTTAATACTATTTCATCAACAAAAAGCCATGGTGGGTTTCCTGTTCCAGCGAATCCTTCAGGAATTTTGGCATAATGCTTAGTTTTTAATCGGATAACACTTACTTTTAGATCTGGCAGATTACAAGTAACCATTCTCTTCTTTCTCATTTTATCTGCTTTTTCCAAATCTACTGTTACCTTATTCAACAACTTCATATTTGAAGTGTCTGCTCCACCCCAAACCTCTATGTAGTGAGGTGGGTAGATATGTTGGTTATACTCCTGTTTAATACTTAATGCAAGAAAATTCAATTTTATTGGAGTATCAAAGAATATACTCGCTGAAAGTTCATTTCCCTGGAATCCGAGCCATTTGCCGTCAGCATGATTATTCCCTCCGCTCTCAAGATCAAAAAAACTTTGTTCTTTCCTAGCTTTATATAGTCGGTTTGGTTTACTCTCTAAATTTACTTTGTTGGGTATAATAAACGCAGCATAAAATTCTTGGCTAACTTCATTACTGGGTAACCAGCCATCTTTAATTGCTTTGACGCGTAATCTCACATCTTTCTGAATTCGAATGGGTGATTTGTAAATTGATGCTGTAGTACTATCGGGGTTACTTCCATCCAACGTATACCGCAACTGTACGCCACTCACTGGGTGACTTAGCGATAGCAGCATTTCTTTTTGAAAGAAACTTCTTGCGGGACTAATTTTCGGAACTGTTAAGGCTAATTTCTGATGCTCATCAAATTTAATTCCTGCATCAACTCTCAACTTTGGAAAGGCTTTTCGGATTGCATCCAATTCATCCAGTTTTACCGCGGTATTCCAAACATAGGCTTTTCGAAGGTTTGGCATTTTTGCAAGTTTCTCCAAACCGCTTTTATTTACCTGAGTACCAATTAAGCTGATATTCTTTAAACTTGCAATAGCACTTAACGATTGAACATCCTCATTCGACAATTTTGTATTATTCAGATTCAAGGTGCCCAAGTTTTTAAATTTCCCTAAGGTTTGAATATCCTCTTTCTTTATGGGTATTCCGCTTAGGTTAAGAGAGACTACTTGTTCAGCAATCGGAAGGATTTCTGATAAAGATTGACTTTTAAAAAAATCCTTTCCATAAAAATTAACATCCAATGCCGGAGAGCCAGCATCTAAAGGATGAATAATTCGATAAGGTGTTATTAATTTTTTGATTTCATCTTCGTCCGCTGCCGCAAATTCATAATTTTGAGTTCCTTGAAATCCGTAAACGGATTTTGCAGATTGAACTAATGTATCTTGTTCGCTAAAGGTCGCTAGAGGCACATTAAATTTTCCTCCGCTTTTAACCCACGCTCTTAACAGCGCTATTTCATCAATGGTCAGCTGTGGTTTACCTTTAGGAGGCATACGATGTTGATTTTCGATATCCAACAACAAACGTTCAATCATCAAACTATTCATTGGGTTTCCAGCAATGAATAGCTTACCATTTTTTCCTCCCTTTAATATCGCTGTTGAATCAGACAAAATGAGACCGCCCTTAGGTTTGTTGGAGTTATGACAACCCATGCATTTGGCTTGGAAAATTGGTAGGACTGCATCTTCAAAAACCATTGCATTTTCGACATCAAGTGCTCTCGATTCCTTGCTAATTAGAGGACTGCTTATGAAATCTTCGCCATGAGTGAGTGCCGCACCAAAGTGTCCGACCATTAACAATAAAATCATGGTTATATTAATTCCAACAACAAAGACCGGGTGATAATCTTTATTTTTCCTGAACCTCAAATAACCCAGAAGCCCAAGTGAAAGTATTGAAAGAAGCACACCACCATATTTATGCCAGTCATAATTGCTCCCTTCAAATCCGCCCTCTTTCGAAAGCATCAGCCCCATAATTACAGTAATTGCCGTCAATAAAGAACTGATGAACAATAATATGTTGATAATAGATTGAATCGCTGGGACTTCCTTTTTCAATCTATTTCTAAACAAAAATATTAGCCAGGAAATAATTAGCAATACGATAGGAAAATGCAATAGTAAGGGATGCATCCTACCGATAACCTGAAGAAAAACAGGAACTTCTATTTTTTCTTCAAAGATTAAGAAGAACACAATAAAGCTATTTAAGCCAAGTAGAATATTGAAATGCGAATTTTTTAAAGTCATCTAACGTTTCTATTTAGGCGAGAATATCTTTGACAACGTTTCCAGCAACATCGGTAAGACGATATCGTCGACCAAGGTGTTTATAGGTTAATTTTTCGTGATCTATGCCCAATGTGTGGAGAATAGTAGCATGGAAGTCGTGCACATGAACAGGATTCTTCACGATATTGTAGCCCAATTCGTCGGTTTCTCCATAGACTATGCCTGGTTTGATCCCACCTCCAGCCATCCAGATACTGAAACAGCGCGGATGGTGATCTCGCCCATAATTATCCACGGTAAGCCCACCTTGGCAATAATTTGTTCTTCCAAATTCACCGCCCCAAATCACGAGCGTTTCATCCAGCAGACCTCGTTGTTTCAAATCGGTAATTAATGCGGCGGATGCTTGATCTACATCTTTTGCCTGTAGTGCCATTTCGTTTGGTAGTCCACCATGCTGGTCCCATCCCTGATGGTACAATTGTACAAATCGAACACCATTTTCAGATAATTTCCGAGCAAGCAAACAGTTGGCGGCATAGGTGCCTGGAACTAAACATTCTGCCCCATACATTTTGATAATATGATCCGGTTCTTTTGAAAGATCAGTTACCTCCGGAACAGAGGTCTGCATTCGATAAGCCATTTCATATTGTTGTACTTTAGCTGTAATTTCAGGATCACCGAAGGTTTCATATTGCATACCGTTGAGTTCAGCAAGCTTATCCAATAATTTTCTTCTGCTTATTTTATCTGTGCCTTCTGGGTTATTCAAATAAAGAACAGGATCTGGCCCTCCCATAAATTGAACCCCTTGATGAACTGAATCCAGAAATCCATTCGTCCATAGCTTGGAATATACGCCTTGACCATTTCCTTTTCCTTTGGAGACAAGTACGCAAAAGCCAGGTAGATTTTGATTTTCACTTCCTAATCCATAACTCAACCAGGCCCCCATACTCGCTCTACTGCCTTGCTGAGATCCGGTTTGAAAAAAAGTAATCGCCGGATCATGGTTAATAGCATCTGTATGCATTGATCTGATTATACATAAATCATCTACTACCTTGGCCATATATGGAAACAGACTACTCACCCATGCCCTGCTTTGCCCGTATTGAGCAAAATCAAAATACGAACCGACAAGGGGAAATTTCGCCTGACCAGCAGTCATCCCTGTAAGCCTTTGATTCCCACGAATAGAAGCCGGAAGGTCTTGTCCCATCATTTCTCTCAATCTTGGCTTATGATCGAATGACTCCAACTGAGAGACGCCTCCAGACTGAAAAAGGTAAATGACACGCTTTGCTTTGGGAGCAAAATGCGGCAAGGCCTTTTCAAATTCCTCCTGACTTCCGGGTTTTCCGGAGAAAAGATCAGGAATCAACAGCGCTCCCAATGCTACACTCCCAATACCAATACTTAAACTAGAAAGAAATTGTCTACGATTTTGAAATAACTGTGCTTCTCGCACTTCTTTTTCAAAATTGGAATCTAGCTTCTTTTTCATAACAATCAATTTAAAGTCTTCTTTACCTGTTCATTTACCCTTTAGTCAATGTTTCTTCCAAATTATATATGGCATGCACCACTGACATTAATGCTGCTAGCTTTTCCTTTGGAATACGATCGTCGAGCGGAGCCTCTCCAACACGAAGAAATGCTTTTGCATCATCTTTTCTTTTGCTGAAGCGATCTATTTCCTCGCTATAATATTGGTTCAGCAGCTTCAGTTCATTTTCTGTTGCATCGCGACATAATACGCGTTTAAAAGCTGTTTTTATATAATCGGATTGCGGCTTATTTGGGGCACTATTAATTAAGTGTGTTGAATACACTCGTGCAGCCTCCAATACTGCTGGATCATTCATCATAACCAAAGCTTGCAAAGGGGTATTTGTCCTTGTTCGTTGCACCTGACATGCATCCCGATTACTCGCATCAAAAATCAACATATTAGGTGGCGGTAAAGTCAGCTTAAAAAACACATACAATCCTCTCCTGTATAAGTCTTTGCCATGGTCCTGTACGTATTGGGCCAACGTGCCCCGCCCTGAGCTGCTAACCTCCCAGATGCCATCAGGCTGATAAGGTTTGATACTCGGCCCACCGATAGTCTTGTTTAACAGACCACTAGTCGCTAAAACTTGATCTCTAATCATCTGGGCAGGTAATCGCAAGCGTTTTGCCCGTGCCAGATAAATGTTATCCGGATCTTTTTCTAGGTGCTTGGTTGTAATTTGAGATGACTGTTTATAAGTTGCCGTACTGACCAATTGTTTGATTAATCTTTTTACATTCCATCCGTTTTTCTGGAAATCCAGCGCTAACCAATCCAATAATTCGGGGTGACTGGGCAGATCACCCTGGTTACCAAAATCAGCGACTGAAGCGACCAATCCACGACCAAAAATCATGGCCCAAATTTGATTGACAAACACACGCGAGGTAAGTGGATTTCTGTCACTAAATGTCCATTGTGCCAATCCTAAACGGTTTGAAACATATTTTTTGCTATCAAATGGTAGAATAGCTTCTGGTGTCTGCGGATATACCCGCTCTCCTGGGGCATCGTAAACACCTCTATCAAGAACATACGTTGGTCTGACGGTATCACGCTCGCCCATTACAGAGACAGACACCTCTGCGTCATCATCCAATTTGTTTATAAAGTTTAATATTCCTTTAACGTCCTCTTTTGTGACTGTCAATCGTGGTGTTTTCGAAGGCCCAGAGTTTACAAGTCCTTCTAGGCCTTTCTCCAAAGAGTTATTAAAAAAGGCATACATCCCATAATAATTTTTCTGGGTAAAGGGATCATATTTATGATCATGGCACTGCGCACACTCCATTGTAATTCCCAATATACCTTTTGCATAAGTGTTTGTTTTATCGAGTCCATAAGCAACTCGATATTCCTCATCAACAACACCACCTTCCTCAGTGATCTTATGATTCCGATTAAATGCTGTTGCTAAGAGTTGCTCTTTAGACGGATTAGGCAATAAATCTCCCGCTAATTGCCAAGTAACAAACTGGTCATAAGGCATGTTTTTATTGAAAGCATGAATAACCCAATCCCGCCATGGCCATTGTGTCCGGATATCATCATCTTGGTATCCATACGAGTCTGCGTACCGGGCAACATCCATCCAGTGAAGCGCCATTTGTTCGCCATATGCTTTAGACGCCATTAAATCATCTATCAGCCGATCGTAAGCCTTATTCGATTTATCATTAAGAAATCGCTCCATGACCTTTTCCTCAGGAGGCAAACCTGTTAGATCGAGGCTCACTCTACGCAATAAACGGTTTTTATCTGCCTCAGGATTAGGCTTAAAACCAGCCTTAACCATCTTGTCCAATACAAATCTATCAATTTCGCCATTTCCCCACTCTATCTCACTCGCTTTTGGCATTTCGGGCTTTACCGGAACAGTAAATGCCCAGTGTGGTTTATATACAGCACCTTGTTTGATCCATTGTTCAATAAGTTCGATTTCGAAATTAGTTAAGGGAAGATTAGCGGCAATCGGAGGCATACGAATCGACTCATCTTTTGTTGTAATTCTCAAAAAAGCTTCACTGATATGTGGTTTACCTGGAACAATCGCATGCTTATCAGGACTTTCCGATAATGCTTTATAGGCCCCTTCTTTAGTATCTAGGCGCAACCCTCCTTCCCTTGTATTGTTATCGGGACCGTGACACGCAAAACATTTATCAGAAAGAATAGGCTTGATGTGGTAATTATAATCCACAAACTTCGGTAAAACATTGGTGCCAGAACTTGAAGTTGAGGATTCTGAACTCGGGCTACACATCGTTAACAAAGAAATTATGATCGCTAAACTACCCAAAACTGAGATGATTACCCATGAGTTGTTTTTAGAAAAAAAAGATCTTCTAGTCATCATACTTTAGTTTAAATCTTAAGACACAAAACAAACAGCCGCTTGAATAATGTCTAATATGTGTTATCTATTTATATTGGTTATTATTAGTTTAATGGATTATTATACACATCTGATATTCCATTACCCTAATTCGTGTTTTTTTCTTTATTACTACCTGTGAATGGCCGTATATCGGAAACTATAAAACTTAATTTCAAGAACTTACTATATAAAAGTTACACTACTTAAGTGTTGAATTTGTAATTCATGCTATCGAATATTATAATAATATTGCTATAAAACATCTCCAATGCTTAATTATGGTATGAAATAGAACGTTTTTTATTTAAGTTTAGGCTAATATAAACATCCGCTACTATATATCCAAACAAATAAGTCTATATGTATACACATATAAGCTTGGTGATAAGCAAAGGATTTGGATTTTAACTAGCGAAGCCCCCCGCGAAACTATTGATCAGCGACCTCAGCTTTCTGGTCATTTAAAAGTGTTTGTTGTAGTTCCGGGGCATTTGGAGCAGATGTACCCCTCAGAGAGTTTCTTATGTGTTCTTTTGTCAACTCCATGCGATCGCATCACTGACTATATGGTGTATCTGAGTACCGATCTTACCATCTATCAGCACATCGGTGAAATTAGGCAGCGTGTATCATTGGACAGAAAACAATGCAAAGAATCGGAGGCATTGAAGAAATTACCAGATCTTAAAATCTGTTGGTTTTCTCAATATCTAGGGAGATTTATGATTCGTTACGCTGTATTTATTATCCGTTAAGACTTTACAATTATCTGTGACTAAACGAAATTGAATAAATCATTGAGATGATCGAAGTGATTACTTTAGTCTCATTTAGCCAGAGATATTCATAATTGTTTGTGATGTCTTCTTCCCTTACTCCGCATTTCGACTGTCAGTACTAGGGATTAAAAATCCGCCTCATCATGAATATGGGGGCGGATAAAGAAATTGTGAGCATTTTTCATATTTTCTTTAGTAGAGGCATTCCAAAACCTGCTGTGGATGGTGGGATCAGTTTGCCGTTCTGGATCTTGTAGCCTGAAAGATCAACGTCGTCCGACGTACTCGCTACCCCCTCTATTGTAACCGTATTGCCAAGCCCTCCTGCCAGATGTGCCGTATAGTAGGATTTAAGCAGCGAGCCCCATGCATGCGGTGAAGCCTGCGCACCCATTTTCTTCAATTGCGGCATCAATCTTCTCCAGTTCGTGAAGCCCAATCCCTCGATATCTGTAAGGTGCACATCCAATAGTTTCTTTTCAAAGAGTTCCTTGAGTAGCGCTGGATTGGGATCTGCTTCACCATCTGCCAACAAAGTATTTATTCCCGTGGCGTTGATGTAATTTCTCAGTTTTTGATAGTCGGCAACGGTTTCATGAAAGGGTTCTTCTATCCAAAATAAATTGACCAATGGAATACCCTTTAGATATTGGATGAATTGATCTACTGTAAAACCATTGTTCCCATCTACTAAAATGCCACAATTAGGGAAGGCTTTGGCCACGGCATTGGTTACCTCAATATCGCGCTGGAGTCCCTCCTTGAACGGCATCCATTTGTGTCCCCGCCCAATCTTTAGTTTAAATTGTCTATACCCTATTCCATAATCATATCTGCACTCTTCCAGAATCCGGTCTATACCCGCAGGCTTTTCAGATGGCTCCAAGTCATCGAAATAGATCATCCCACTATAATAGTCCGTGGTATACGGCTTCTCGCGGCCAAGTAGTTCATACACTGGTTTCTGCAAGATTACTCCCGCAAGGTCATGAAGGGCAATATCAAATGCGATGTGCCTATCATTCAAAATGCCCATATTGGAAGCAAAAAGTTCAGATACTTTTTTACCGATGAGTTCCTTTTCTATCTGCTTAGCATCTTTTCTGGATCCTCGTAAAGAAGCCCACCCCATAGCACCTTTGTCTGTTTTGATAACACAGATTTCCACATTGGGGCCATAGCCATGCAGATCCAGTCGAGCATTTTTCCCTACGAGGCGGGGATATTTCATTTGAACGGTTGAATATTTTATTTCCTGTATCCGGTGATACGAAAGTTCCTTCTCATGGAAGTTACTGTTCAAGATAGCTGTTAATGACATGGCATTTCCTACACCATGATATAATGCTGTGGATGCAATGCCTAAATTTAAGGCCTGTAAAAATGTTCTTCTTTTCATTTTTGATTTATTTTATTTTTATTTGATTCTAATTGATTTTTCCTTACTTATATTGCTAGCACTAGTCCTTATTGGCTCATCAAGCTTTCACAAAATATTGTTTGCGAGCAATTAGCGATTGAATTGCCTATTTTAAATCTTTATTGGTTATTCGATGTTTTCTCAATTATTATGAGGCATTATTTAAAGTTTTACAGTAGTTTTTGAAAAGTACATTAAAAACAAAAATTTAAGTAGCATTTCTGTTTCAATTTGTTGTCAAATTTTATCATTATAACACAAGTAATCAACCGATTAAACCTGTAATATCAACAGTTGTAACTATATGGATTTTGGTGTCAATATTGGGAACCAAGAGGAATAAAACTTCTGTTTAAGAACGTATCTAATATTGCATTTAATAGAACTTCTCTAAGAAATCGAGGTGAAGATATCTGGTCAGGAAATTTTCGGGTGCACAAAATTTAAAAGGAGATTAAAACTTGCCCTATGCTAAGAAGTAATAAAAAACTAAAACATAAATTCGAATGCATATTTAGGGGATTTAATTCCATAAGATATGAGGGCAATCAGCACAAATACCTGCTATAAATTAAAATGTAGGAGTTCTAATTGTCGAATGACTTTTTAGGGAAATTAAAAAGAACGATATGGAAAATTATAGTAATATCATAAAACTCAACTCATCTAATAGAAGTGTATTCAACGCCTTAAGCAATGATATTCCACGATGGTGGACAGAGATGTTTGAAGGTGTATCAGATCAAGAGGGGAAGTCTTTCACCATCCATTTCGGGGAACATGTATTCAAACAATTTAAAGTACATGAACTTACTCCTAACACAAAAGTGGTATGGTACGTAGAAGATTCTTTTTTAGATATTCCGGGATTAGAAAATAAAAGGGAATGGATTGGAACAACAATCATTTGGGAAATAGCCGAAAAGGACAATGGTGTAGAATTACACCTTACCCATATTGGTTTACATCCTGAAATTGAATGTTATCAGGTTTGCTCCGATGGATGGAAACAATTTACTGTCAGCCTAAAATCATTCATTGAAACAGGTATAGGTTTTCCTTTTATAAATCAAAAAGTAAAATAATTGAAGTAATACTAACTGTCTTCAATTTTCAGTTCTTATTTTACTGCGATCATCCGTTAGTTTTACCATATTATAACATAACTAAAAATATTTCTGCTGATAACAACACTGGCAATTATTGGATCGTAATCGTGAACTCTCTCTCCATAATGAAATTGGTAGTGATTACTCTTTTTAATGGATGAATAATATCGCAGGAATATTTTTAAATACCTTTCCAAAACATTTTACCTATCGAAATGTTACTCCAAAAAATATCAATATCATCCAAAAAAAGTAAATCGGTTGAATTTGTAAATAATAAAAAGACTAAAAAGATGGCTTATAATAGTGAACTTGTTAATCGGGTGCGTGAAAGACTTTCAATAGAAGAAAATATTGAAGTTGAGGAAAAGAAAATGTTCAGCGGATTATCGTTTCTTGTAAATGGGAAAATGTGTATTAATATTAGCCACGACAATCTAATGTGCCGTTATAGCGCTGAACTGGAGGATGAGGTTTCGGAAAAAAAGGGCTTTTTGCCAATGATTATGAAAGGAAAACAGCTCAAAGGGTATTGTTACGTAGAACCTCATGGTTTTCAAAAATCTGATGATTTTGAATACTGGATTAAAATATGTCTTGATTATAATCCGTCAGCAAAAGCTTCGAAAAAGAGCATTGAAGAATCTCGTTTTGAAAGAAAAGCAAAGTAGTTTATCTTGACTTTATGGCTTCGTGCTACCCATACGGCAGCTTCGTAATTAGCAGCATTAAGCTATTGAATTACTCCTAATTTCTAGGCACAAGTATAATTGAGCATATTTCTGGCAATTGATCGCCGCTAACTTCAGCTAATGAAAGCTTAAGTTTTACATTGTTTTCACCCATTAGTCGCTGGTCTATTTCTAAAACCATGATATCTGTTATACAAAATGGAGTGTACCAGTGCTTGTAATACTTACTATTATGGGGATTATTCTAATGCTTTACTTTGTTGATAGACGTTTGACCCGTCGTATTTTGATCTAATACACCCAGATCTTTCAATACCGACAGTGTGATCTCCTTCCTGCACTTGCCAAAAGATGACTGATTGTTTTTACGATCTTGTAGTAATCGGGTGGCAAAGAAATATACATTGTCTTTCGTTGTCAAGTAGCCAATCCACCAGCCAGTATTGATTCCATCTTGTCTAGTCCATCCTGTTTTAGACCGAATACTATAGCTCTGTTTTTGTTCGGTAAGCATGACTCGCTTTACAATAGCTACATTCCGTTTCGAAAAAGGAAGTGTGCCATCATATAGTTTCTTTAAAAAAGTGACTTGATTTATTGGTGATATCGCAAACTTACCATAATTCCAGAAATCTGGATCGGATTGGGAAAGATCTAGATTTCCGTAACGACATTTGGTCAGATAGCTCCTATATCTCTCCTTTCCTATCTTCTTTGATAATTCAACGAACGCCCATCCGGCCGAAACTTCAAAAGCTTCCTTTACTGACATATCATGATAGATACTTGGTCGGTAACCGTATTTTATTGTATCGGTCTTCCCTGGCCATTTCACGATTTCGTTCTCATCTTTAATAACTTCGGTTTCTAGAGCAATAAGCATATTGATTACCTTGAATGTTGAAGCAGGAAGAACTTCCCTCTTTGTTCCAATAGTATCTGACAGAATCCAGGTCTGTTTAGTGTTGTCGTAAATAGCAATTGAACCATCTACTTGACACTGATCAAAATATATCTTAAAGTCGGATCTCACGCATACTGAGTTCCCTATTTCCCCCCCCTTCGATTTAGAAATATCTTGTGGTTGGCTAAAAGCCAAAAAAGGTATAAGTCCGAAGATTGAGAGAATAAATCGCATCTGACCAAAAGTTATCATTATCTGTAATATTTTAAGCTGTCTTTTTCATCTGACTTCATTATGATAAATTTAAACACTTATATACTAGTCAAAAGCTCCATAATAATTGCGAAACCTCTTATCAAAATATTCTTTAGCGTATCTTTTAACTTCATCAGATGTAAATCAATTATACCCCCATCAAGATACAATATACATATCTTGCAGTGTTAATTGAATAATAAAACTGAAAAAAATAGTAAATTGGTATTAATCTAATAAAGACTTCATTTCAAGTAGGAATCGTTCATTATCAAAATTCTTTATAGACTTGAAGAACTTGTTTAGGGATTATAGAGGCTCTATTCTAGTTGCGGACGAACAAGTCCGACTTTTAAATATAGTGATCGAACAACGAAATAAGAAGAAGTATGAAAAATTTGAAGCTTAGACAAAAAAGGAAGTATAGGTTAAAATGAAGACTTATCGATTTCGTTTTAATAACAGCAGCAAAACCTCAGCGATTCTGATTTGGTTTTTTTCAACATTGTTGATGATTACTTTAACATGCATCACTTTACTCATACCTTCGGGACCATATTTTCCGACCTGGCTACTGTTGATCTTCCTTCCGTTAGTGTTAATTGCTATTTATAAGCTGTTTAGAACAGTGTCCGAAAGACAGTCGACAGACAGTGTTACACTAAATAAAGAAGGGTTTACTAGTGCCTGTTTCGGTTCAGTCTTATTTTCCAATATAAGCGCTATAAATATTCCCGTGCGAAGTATATCATTGCTTGGAGGGAAAAAGTACGATTATTACAAACAAACCGAGGTAGATACGCCCAATCTTGTAATTTCAATTACAACTGATGATAGCAAAATATTCCGTTGGGTTTTGAGCGAATGGGGCAGTTTTTACAACTCAAAGGAAGACTTTTTAGTTTTTTTTGACTTTCTCACAGCATTAACCGATCAGCTTTATCATTATTATCATGCTAACGAACCAACGAACAGCTATTTAAAAATTCTCGATGAAAATGGTGTTTGGGAAAGATCACGTAAATTAAAATTGATCAAGAAAACTCAGATATCGTAGTTATGGAAAAAGAAAAACAAGATTACATCATAAACCATTACCTACATTTGATGTCTCCAAAAGAAAAGCTTGCATATAAACATGCGCATTCACTTTCAAAGATAGATCAAAATGAGGATATTGAAAAAATAAAGAGAGTCTACTTTAAAGCTGGATGGCTAACCAAAGACGAAAATGCGTTAAGTTTATTGAATAATGGCCTAGAGAAATTTAATGAGGATACGGCAGCGCGTATAATACATGATCATGTTTCACAAATCTTTTTTAATTACTGCCCCAATTGTGGGAAATTGGCCAGGACACCAACAGCAAGACAATGCCGTTTCTGTTTCCATGATTGGCATTGAATTTATTAACTTTGATAAAAGCCAAAAATGAAAGTCCATATTATCAGTGACCTACATAGAGAGTTTGGATACAACAATATAGATCTGCGTGTAGCTGATGTTGTGATATTGGCGGGAGATACTGATGTGGGTGTAAAAGGTATCAGCTGGCTCAAATCGCTCTCTTTGAATATACCTATCATTTATGTGCTGGGCAATCATGAATACTATAAGGGGGCTTATCCTAAAACATTACATAAAATTAAAGATGTAGCAAGCAACTCAAATATTCACGTATTGGAAAATGAATCTTTGGAAATTGATAAAGTTTGTTTCCACGGCTGCACACTCTGGACTGATTTTTCCTTAAAAGGGAATCCCGCTGTATATGGATCGTTGTGCCAAAGTCGAATGAATGATTATAAAAAGATTAGGTTGGGTGACAGCTATGGCAAATTGAGAAGTATAGACACTTTTAGAATACACCAAACTTCAAAATTATGGCTGGCGGAAAGTCTTAGCCTCAGTGAATCCAAACATAATATTGTTGTAACGCATCATGCGCCAACAATACAATCTTTACCAAATAAATATTTAGATGATCCAATCAGCGCCGCATACGCTTCGGATATGGAAGATTTTATAGTAAAGCATCAACCCTCCTATTGGATTCATGGTCATATACATACACCTATACAGTATAAAATAGGTAACACTAAAATCATATGTAACCCGCATGGGTATATTGATGAGGCCTATAATGGTTTTAATAACAGCCTGATTATTGATATATGAACTAAAAAGTAGCAATACCTATGAAACAAACTCTTTTATGTTTCTATTCCTGATGACCTCTATTTTTGGGAAGTTCAGGTGATTGATCTTTATTGTATTCATCTATTTTTTGTGTTGCTGCCATGGAGACAACCAAATCATTTAGCATGGAGCTTGCAGCCGTCGGCGAGTTCGGAAGTAAAACCAAATTGCTCCTACTATTGGCTCCAATAGCATTCAGCGTGTCGTAATGTTGAGTAACCACGATTAAAGCTGAAGCTTCCTGAGCGTTGATATTAGCCGCATTGAGCATTTTCACAGATTCTTCTAATCCTCTTGCAATCTCTCTTCTCTGGTCTGCGATCCCTTGTCCTTGAAGCTTTTTAGATTCTGCTTCAGCTTTTGCAACAGCAACAATTCGGATTCTTTGGGCTTCGGATTCATATTCTGCAGCAGTTTTTTCACGTTCGGCAGCGTTGATTCTGTTCATAGCATGTTTTACCTGTTCATCAGGATCGATATCTGTCACTAAAGCTTTGATAATATCGTAACCATAACTTTGCATCGCTTCCTGCAATTCACTTTTTACGGCAATGGCAATATCATCTTTTCTTACAAAAACATCATCTAATTTTGTTTTTGGAACCTCAGCACGCACAACATCAAAAACATAAGACGTAATCTGATTTTCAGGATTTTCCAGACGATAATAAGCATCTCTTACATTCTCTCTAATCACCTGATACTGAACAGAAACTTTCATCTTTATAAAAACATTATCCAATGTTTTGGTGTCGATGATGACATCCAATTGCTTTATTCTAAGATTCAGACGTTTGGAGATTTGATCAAAAAACGGAATTTTTAAATGCAAACCGGCATGGCTTACTTTTAAAAATTTACCTAACCTTTCTACCACAGCTGCAGATTCTTGTTTTACAGTATAAAAGGAAGCAAATAGGGTAATAAGTCCGAAAAAGATTAGAATTCCTAAATATATCATATCCTTAAATTTATTATTGGTAATACACGAATTTACGTCTTTATATTGTCATTCTAGCAGCAATTCCTTTTATTTTATCTTTGTTACTTTTTTCAATTTTGTTCAGATTGACTGTACGATGATCTCCGAATGCAATATTCACTCGACAATAATTAATATCGGTTTTTATCAGAAAATTTAAAATCCTGTATTTTGGGTAAAGGTCGTATTAAAACTCTTTTTTTTCTTACTTTCGGTGCTTCGGCTGAACCTAATTTTTCATCGGATTCGGTTCGAACCCCCGTAATCAGGTTAAATTTTGTTTCCGTGAATATGGTGTTTTCGTCAACATAGCCCTTAGTTGTGTCGCTTGTGAGCTTATCAACATAAATCAATTCAAAATTGCCCTTGTTATATTTGAAGTGGTAAGTAATGTTTCCTCCCTTAATTTCACTCCACATTTTTAAAACTCCTTTTTCTATAAAGAAATTCGGAATTTGAAAGCCATTAAATTTGCCATGATTTTCAGTAGGAAATTGCGGTTCGATGATTTTATCGGACGATACCGCCAAAGTTAGCTTTCCATTAGGCTGAGACAGGAAAACTTGTAATCTCAACGGCCTTGTTTCATCAACAGTATCCATTTTCACAGTTATTTTATCCATTTTACCATCGTGATTTAAGTCCCCCTTTTCTTCTCTAACCTGATAAGTATAATTGTTTTTATTTTTAACCTTTTGAGAGAATGCAGTCATTGGGACTACAATTAAAAAGAATATAAGGTAAGGGTAAAAATTTTTATTAATTCTATTCATCTTGTTTGGTTTTGGCCTGCTTTTCGAGTTACCCTTATATCCCGTAAATGCATGTTCTTTTCATTAAATTTTCCCGATGCGCCAAGTGTTGTTTGTGTTTAATCAGTACGCCCCTTCAAGCTCTTTATAATCGGCCTCTCTACCCTGTTGGCGGTAGAGTTCTAAGAGTTTGTTGTACGAGTTAATTCCTCCTGATTTATGGTTGTATACGGCAGATTTCCAATATTTTTCGGCGTTTTTTAGATCGCCAAGCTCATAATAAGCTTCACCCAATATAGCCTTAACATAGACATTGTCCTTATTTTTTAGCAACACTTGGACTGCCTCGTCATATTTTTTCAATTTTACATAGGCACTTCCTAGCGCGTAAACCTGTGTAGTGTCCCCGGCTTCCACCATTGGTTTAAGATAGGTTATCACATCATTGTAAGATCCATCTCTTAGGCTGAAGTTAGCAAGGGTTTCTGTTGCTTTTTTATCCCCCTTCTCCGATGCCAATATGTAGTATTTTTTAGCTTTTTCGGGCTGGTGGGTATTACTGTACAATAATGCTAGTTTGCTGATTGCTTCTACACTACCCTCTTCGATGGCAAGTTGATAATGTTTGATTGCTTCCTCGGTTTTTCCATCATTATTAAGACGGTCAGCTTTGTCTTCATTAGAACTATTACATGAGGCAAATGCAATTAGTATTGCAATAGAAATTAAGTTCCATATTCCAAAAATTATATGCTTATTCATAGCTGTAAATAATATATTGAATTAAAAATAAGGATAAAGGATTTAAATATGTAAAGTTTATTTTTTGTTTACAGCTTGCAGGCCCTTTTAACTTATTATTGACATGATATAAATATAACTGAAAATCGAACAACTTAAAACTGTCCATAAATCTCTGTAAATGGTTGTTCCTATCGTACTTCAATTTCCACATTATTAGATCAGCAATAAAATTGCTTAGAATCTGATAATTTGCTATTTTTCTCCTATTACCCGTTCGCATATTGCTAATCATAAGTCCTGAAAGAAATCTAAAAATATATTGTGATTATATCCTAGTTTAGTAACAAATATAAACCCATGGAAGAAACTAATTTTTACACAGATATTATTGAAAGCATCAAACTTATTTTTTCCTTCTTGCAAAAAAAATATGGTTTCTCGGATTTTGAAGAACGCCAAATTACTTATGAAATGCATTATGAGGCTCATAAAGATGATATAATGATTGATATTTGGTTTGAAGCAATTGTATCTACCCCAATTTGGGCAAAAATAAACAACTATTACATTGATAATCTCGAGCTTGAAAATGAAAACATAAAAAGGTACAATTACTAAAAAGGTATTCTTCTGTATTAGAAGGTAATTTTGAACTACTGGAAGCTAATACGCAATTACTTATCGCTGCTAATAAAAAAGAGACAGACGCCCTTCGAATAGAAAAAGGCACTTACACAATTGAGTTTCAATTATTTTCGAAAGATGACTACGATATGTATGTAGAATTTGACTCTTTGCAAGATGCAAAAAGATATATATCAGAAGATGATACTATAAAAGTTTACAGAATATTGGATTGCTATATGAATGAAATAAATTGGAATGCAGAGTAGCGAAGCCAATTGATTCAAATCACATGAGTATCATCTTCTCAAAAGCTTATGTGATAAGATCTTTTTCTTCTTGTTGCTTGTCAACTGGACGATTGTTAAGATAGTCTTTCCATGGAAAAGCACGCTAATTAACTAATGTTACAGTTGTCAATTGTACTTTTGTCAGGATGTATTCAAATACCTAATGCTACTAGCCCATTCTCATCAACATTGTTTTTAATCTTCTTTCCAGCCTAGTATTTCCAACACAATCTACTGGACGGAGATTATCCAAAGCGGTTATTTTTCTTTCAACCCATGCTAAGGCCGTATCCCCAATTATTCCTACTATAACATAGACTAAAGACTCATCAAGAAATCTATTTTTCAATTCCGTTAATACCGCTAGCTGAGGCATAGACCTATACAACGTGGAAAATGCTGCTCATTCTTCATCCCCAGGGTAATATTGTTCCAATTTTATCATCTTTTAAAAACGTCTAAATCATCCTTGTATGCTTTCTAGTAAAATTCTACTATTATCATATTCATATATTGCAGTTACATTTTTTTAAACTTGCCATTGTTTAGTAAAGCATATGTTTCTGTTTCAAAAATGGGCTCTTCATTCATCCAGTTTGAGCTCGTTATGACTATTTTATCTTTTTCAACTTGGCTCCTTTTACCAAATGCAGATTCTGCTATTTCGTCATAAGCAATTTGAAGTCTATCGATGATTTTGTGTTTTTTATTTACTGTAATCAATGTTGTGAGGAGCTCGTGTTCACCGCACTGATAGCTAACCACAATGGAAGTAAAATTTTCAGAGAAAGGTATTTTATATTTTAACCTGAAGTTTGTTGCATCCTTACATCCAGGATCAAACTTTATACGCTTCAGAAAACCTGTATCATATACTCCAGATTTTTCAACATTGTCGAAAGTAGTACTGTCTATTATCGGAAGATTTCTTAGAGGAAGCTGTGCCAATAAGTCTAGATCATAATTGAAAATTTCTTTGCCTTTTTCTATAATAGCGCCATCATCTCCAATACTTTTTGTTATTAGCGGTATTTTTGTAGTTTTCTTTTCCGTTTTGCTGTCGCAGCCTAAGAAAAAAAATACTGTTATCAACAGTAGTTTAAACAGTTTTTGCATGCTTATTCTATTTTCAGATCTATTCAATGATTAAACTCAATTTTCTATTTAAAAACTCCTTTTCTATAAATGCAAAGAGTTCCTCTTCGCTCAAAGTTGGATGGATATCATTACCGAGCCATTTCAACAAATTTCTGTAAAGAACATCCAGAGAATGGAATCTGCTTACGTTCGGACATTCATCGTAAAAGCTTCCAGTAATTGATTCAATATACGGATTATCTGTCGGTTTCCCTTCCGCTTGGCTTCGACAACTCGCTTATATTCGGCTACATTGATTAAACTAAATCCGCATTTACTTATCAAAAATAGAAATATCGTTTTCTTCCAGCACTTACATATGATAGTCTTTTAACTAACTCTTCCCTATTAATAAGAAACGAATCCAAAAAATTATTGATTAATAACAGGGGCAATTGTTACGATCAAAGTGTATATAACATTTAATCATGATTTTATTCCAAAAAACAGCAGCCCTAGATCAGATATTTTAATCAAAATGTACGAAGAAAAAATGTAATTTTACTCAATTGAACTATAAAACCCAATGCATACCAACAGAATTAAGCTCCAAATCACCTCTATTGTCTGTATAATTATTTGTAATTTTTCTCAGGCACAAACACATATAATCAACCAAACTTCTATTGATAGTGCACGATTTTCGCAGACAAGAAATATATTAAACAATCTTTCCGTAAATGGGTTTGAAAAAAAGGTATTTACAAATGGGAATGTTAATATACCTTATCGGTTTCTTCTGCCTAAGGGCTTTGACCTATCAAAAAAATATCCGCTCGTAATCACATTTCATAATTCATCAAGAATAGGTAATGATAACGAAAATCAATTGGAACATTTAGCACGAACATGGATTAGAGATGATATTTTTAACAAATTCAGTTGTTTTGTTTTAGCACCTCAGTTTACACAACGCTCGTCCACTTATGTTCAAGATGCGGAGGGAATTTTGACATCATTTCCATCAAATGATGCTGTGCAAATTCTGGCTCTAATTAAAAAAATCGAGCAAGACTACCCGAATATTGATTTGGGTCGAATTTACTTAATCGGTTATTCTATGGGCGCTTCGACGGCTCAAAATTTATTGAGCTTAGCCCCTGAAAAATTCGCTGCGATGGTCTCAATAGCAGCTGTCCCTGACTTATCTAATCTTGATCACTTAAGACATAAGGATATTTGGTTAATTCATGGGGAAAAAGACATCGATAATCCGTACATCGGAAGCAAGGTATTATACAAAAAATTGAATGGCAATTCCAAGCTTGTATTTACAACATTTAAAAATCTACAACATAATAATATTGTGATTCCCTATTTATTGACGGATGAACTTCAAAAATGGTTATTCAGTAAGCATCTATAATATCTTTGACGCCCACTTTGCAAAAGGCATTTCAATCTTAATTTTACCTTCTCCATACATTCCAACATCAATCCCAGATAAATATTGATTTACCAACAAAATTTATCTGATACAGCATATTCTATACATTGATCAATGGTCTTCAGTTTGCCCCGAACGATTTTGTTTTTATAGAGTTTTCTTTCTCTACTGTAACTTACACCCGTTATTAAATATTTCCCTGTTTTGTCCCATCCATAGAAAGCCGCTTTATCAAAAAAATCTGGCACGAATATAAATTTACTTTCTTTTTCAGACCACTTGTAAAATTGGTACATATCATTGTCTCTCATTGAGCTTGCGAGATCCAGAATAAGAAGGTCTTCATATCCATCATTATCCATATCTATTATTGTTATAAAATTATAATCTCTATTACGAAAAGTCATTCTTTTTCTACTTACGAACTCATTTTCTCTAAATTCTTTATCCTTATAATAACCATAGGTATAATAATATGAACCGTTATTTATAGTTTGCCAATGCTGAAGTTCAATAGTTCCTTCAATACATCGATAAGCAGACTTCGGTAAAAAGTTACTTGTCCCCTCTTCTATTTCAGCAATGGTATAATTTTTTCCTCTTAACAAATCTTCAGACTTAGCGAGTAGCAATCGAATGTCTATCTTTCTTTCATTAATTTCTAAGGGAATTGTTACGACATATTTTGACGGAATATGCAATGTATCAATATATTTTTGCACACCTTGTTTCCTGATAGACTTAGGCTTAGGTATTCGACCATCGATCACTTTAGAATCAATTTTAGCTAAATTGATATCTTCATCGTTTGAAATACTTTTAGACTGATTTCTTGTACAAGAAATCAACAACATGAGTACAAAAGCATATGCTATTATTGTAGTTGTTGATTTCATAAACTTGAACTATTAATTTCTATAAGTCAAAAGTATGAAAAAGAAACAGTTACTCGCTATAAAAAGCTATGTTTTAGTATTGTAAATGTGAAAGACTGTAAGATAGAAATGATCTTATATCTAGCTTATGAATGTTTTTTCCTAAATTGTAACCTATAAAAATGAAATCCAGTAAACGAACATATTATGATTACAGAATTCCCTCTCCACAAGAGTTTGAAACAGTATTCTCTCATTTTTATTTTGCGGAAAATAGGACCGAAATAACAATAACCAAAACCCTTTTGCCATCTTTCCAAACCATCATGGTTTTTAATTTCGGTGCGTCTGCATTTTTGATTTCCAAGCAAAACACGAAAATCAAGGTTGGAAAATGTATTGTTTTGGGACCAATTAAGTCCGCATTTGGATATGGTATCCCCCCAAACTCCAGCATATTGGTTCTCAATTTCAAAGATGATTCATTCTATCGTTTTTTTGGCAAAGCATTTTTATCTAATCATTTGCCTATTCATCCCGATGAAGCAATGGAAGAAAATTGTTTTACTAGTCTATGGGCACAATTGAATAGTATAGATGGTGTACAGGAAAAGGTGGCACATATTCTCAATTTCTGCCGGCCCTATCTCAACCTTCAAAATGTAACTTCTAATCTATTAGCTAATTTCAAATCGGATACAATAAATCCAATCAAGTTTATTGCAGAAAAAGCGCGGCAAAGTGAAAGAAACATTCAATTGATTCATAAAAAGCACTTTGGTTTCAGCGCCAAGGAGATCATCCGTTATCATCGTTTCTTTAAAGCGATTGAATTGATTCAACAGATAGATTTTTCCAAAGAAAAGGTAAACTGGTTTGAAATTATCAATAAATGCGGCTATTATGATCAAAGCCAGCTTATTCACGACTTTAAACATTTTATTAATCTTTCGCCTAGGAACTACCTAAAGTTCGAGCAGGATATCTGTCAAGCTACCAGCAAATAGCTATTTTCGTTTTCATACAATTTTCCTGATTTGCCCTATTTTAAATTTGTACTGTTCAATCAAATATAGTAACGCTATGAAACATCTCATTATTTATGCCCATCCAAATCAGGAAAGTTTGAATGGTCAGTTTAAACAAGCTATTGAAAAAAATCTAGTACAGCAAAAACAAGATGTAATCGTCAGAGATCTTTACACGCTCGGATTTGATCCTGTGCTGTCGTTGGAAGATATGACAGCACAGCGAAAAGGCATTGTCAATGAACTTATTAAAAAAGAGCAGGAATATATTAAGTGGGCGGATATAGTCACCTTTATCTACCCAATCTGGTGGACCGGTATGCCTGCGATTATGAAAGGATACATTGACAGGGTATTTAGTTATGGTTTTGCCTATCGTTATGATCAGGGTATACAAAAAGGACTATTAACTGGAAAACAAGCGATAGTTCTCAATACGCATGGAAAATCTAATGAAGAGTATAGCACTATCGGTATGGATAAGGCATTACTGCTGACATCCGATAAAGGTATCTACACCTATTGTGGATTTCAGGTCACAGCGCATTTCTTTTTTGATAAAGCCGATCGTGCCACCCCTGAGGTTATTGAAATATGGCTTTCTAAAATCACAGATGTATATACTACAATGAACACTCAGCTTTCTAATTGTTAGAGCTCATAGTATAAGGAAAGTCATCTAGCTCACTCAATTATATTATGTCGTTACGATAGTATTAGTGGGATGGAACTATTTCGATTTATACAAAACATCTGTGGTTATTGATCATAAGGAATGCTATTAATAAAGACTTAAAAAAGGCAGGATATTAAAACCCTGTCTTTCATTCTTTTACTTCACAGTCTAGAACATTAGCACTAATGAATGCAACTACCTATACTTCAATGAGTGGAACTTTATCAATATGTAAATCTGTTTTAAAAGTTTTGATATTTAATAGATTCTTTTGATAAAAACAGTAAATCCTTTTCCATAAAGCCTTTATAGAAAGTACTATTTTTGGTAATATTTTGTTACAATCTTTCGTATCTTAATTCGGTCAATAGAATGTTCAGAGCAAAGCCCATGAAAATTACAACCAATTTTATCCTCTTCCTCATGCTCCTCTTCATGTTATCCTGTAAAGAAAAAATAAAAGATGAAGATCAGTTTGTAATTTATCAGGTAAGTCCTAATAAAGGAAATGTAAGATTGTATTGGAAAAATAATGATCATACCATTCTAAGAAGTATTGCTCGGCTGAAGAAAGAAGTTGAAGCTAGGAATGAAACATTATTGTTTGCCATGAATGGTGGAATGTTTGAGCCCGACAATTCCCCGAAAGGTCTTTATATCGAAAATTTTAAACTGCTAAAATCAATTGATACGCTAAAAGGCAACGGCAACTTCTACCTTCCTCCAAATGGAATATTCTACCTGACGAAAAATAATCAGGCAGTAATTGTTGAAACTCAAAAATTCAGACAGAGCAGGGAAATCAGATATGCTACTCAATCTGGACCGATGCTACTCATGAATGGAGAAATAAATCCCATTTTTCAAAAAGATTCTAAAAATCTGAATATAAGGAACGGTGTGGGCATTTTGGGAAATGGGGATCTCCTCTTTGTCCTGTCCAAAGAAGATATCAGTTTTTATAATCTTGCACGATTTTTTAAGGAATCAGGATGCAAAAATGCATTATACCTAGATGGTTTTGTTTCCAGAGCCTATCTTCCTGAGAAAAACTGGGTACAAAATGATGGGGACTTTGGAGTCATGATTGGTATAACTGCAGCTACGAGGTAGTTTTGGATAATTTCCTTTTTATTCGAATGTTGTCATTTCAGTAATGATGTGCTCAATTAAATCTTTGGCCGAATGGAATTTTAAGATTGAAGTTGGTTGAGGGAATAAAAGGCGTGGCCTAAATAGATACTCTAAGAGCGGGTAATGAAGCCTAAATGTAAGACCAATCTGTTAAATTGGCTTCTTAGAACCGAAAGTCCCGTTTTTCTAATATTCCATCGCTATATATTTCGGTATAAATTAACCGTCCTTTTTTCCTGGTATTTAATATAGGTCCTCCTGTTTCGTCATTGTGTTTTTGCAGTAATTTATAAAAATTCCATGTTCCAACAGGAGAACCATCTTTATACTCCGCTTCCAAGTAAGTATAAGGATCCGTGAATTCTGAATACCGTTGTAAATCAATATGACCATTTGATTTAAACTCTATCCATTTCCCTTCTTTCTTATGGCTTTTCACCATTCCTTGCTCCTCATCACTTTTGTAGAAGCCATCATTATCATAGTATCTAGAAAATTTTCCAGAGGGAAGAATCTGATATTTACGTAAAGGTCTTAATATTAAAGGGTCTTCGCCAAATTCATAATCTTGTATGGAAATTATATAATTTTCAGTGATGTTAAATAAGCTATAGTGTGCAAATCCCATTTCCCCCTCATGATGAAGATATATTCTTTTCATATCAATAAGCTTACTGTCCTTCGTTGAAATTAAGTACACTTTTTCAATAAACGGTTCGGCATAACGGACGGTATTATATACAGCCACAAAGTACAATGAATGCACTCCATAACTCAGAAAATTAGATGCAATTTTAAGCCTATCATATTGCTCATTTACATTCTCACTAAATGGCAAAAAAATATCATATTCTTCGGGAAGTAATATCAGATCTTTTTTGATTACTTTTTCAAAGTTTAATGCATGGAGTTCTTTCAATTTATTTTCATTCTGTATGGTAGACAGAATGACGTCAATGCTCCCTTGTTTCGAAATATCTGAATATCCAAATGGTAAAGTTATACGGTCAGTGTTATTTCTGTTAAAGAACAATGATCCCTTATCGATCGAACATACTCCTGTGTCTATTGCCTTATTTTCTATCTGAGCATTACTGTAGTTGGAAAAAAGGGAAAATAAAGTAATAAAATAAATGATATTAATTTTATACATATATAGCTATTATAGAAAGGGAACCATGAAATGGTAATATTCTTCGAAAGAAGAATGACTTCGGACGGTACCCCATACATACAACACAAATATCAATAACTGGTTTCTCAAATTAGTGCAAATACTAATATTCGTCTGCTACAATTTAATATTCGTAAATCTATTCTTGTAATTATCGATATTTCTTTTTTTTACTATTTTCAACCTCCGAAATACCACCAACAAAAAGAAAGGCCACTTTGAGATTGTCCAAAGTGGCCTAATTATCAATAAATTCTTAATGGTTACCTAAATTGTACCGATGGTTCTGATACAATCGGCAAGGTTCTCTAGTCATCAGCAGTTAGAAGTCCGCTTTCCCATTTAACGTTACGGTTGAATTCGTCCAATATATATACTTTGTAACTTTGGCCATCTTCAAATACGCGAAGAATAACGTGTCCACGAAATGACTGATATCCCTTTTGGAACCATGGACCATAAGTAACCAAAGTTTCATCATGCATATTGGTTGAGAATAACAACCTATCTTTTCCCTTCCCCAAATTCCGCAGCCTATAGTAAACCTCTTGTCCGGGCTGATCTGAACTATAAACTTGTTGAATGGCAATTTTCGGATCCAGTGTCGCTATAAGGTTTGCGTTGTTGGCATCGCGATTTCCATGATGATCCAATACCATCGCATCGACGCGTCCGACGGCTTTGGCAATAGAAGTTTCTACATCAAACCAAGATGGTACTGAGTCGTCGTGCAAACCGGTATTGTCAGCACCAGCATAGTAGTCAAACTTACCATAACGGAACTTTAAAGCCATACTCAAAGGATTTTCATTATACCCCCCTTTGTAGAAGTCGAGCATATCTTTAGCTGAAAAAAGTTCAGTCCTTTCATTACTTTGTGGATTCCATACCTGCGCATTATTTTTGATATTCAGAATATGTACCATTGGAAAAGCTTTAGGATCTTTTGTCAACACGATCTGATCTTGACGTCCAACTTGCAAAGATTGAATGGTATACAAACGACTATCAACCAATTGGAGATATCGCTGAAATAACTTATCATCCTTCAATTTAACTCTTAGATCCAAAGGAAAGTCGTAATTTGGATAACTACGGTCAATGATAGTTTTAACATCCAGTCTCGGCAGCAGATCCATTACGGCACCATAATGGTCACTATGGAAATGACTGATAATAGCATAATCCAACACTAGTGGACTTCGCTGGCTCCCAGTGGCCCACTCTATATACTCAATCAGCGCATCCTGAATGGTACCAGTCGATGCGTAGCGGGGACCGATCGCTTTCAATGGCGCATTATTTTTCTCAAAACCCTTTTTATCCACTGTTCCCGCATCCAATAAGATACGTGTCCCATCAGGCATCATAATAAAGGTACAATTTCCCTCTCCTGTATTAATGTGATGTATATCCATGTACCCTTTTTTCCAAAACGGAAATTTCTGCTGTACTGAAGTTCCATGCTTGACCGGGGATAGCTGTGCCAACAGGAATGGTGCTTCTAATGCGAAGAATAGCACTAACATTCCTAGTTTTCTAATCATCTTCATGGGTTCTGCTTTTTGCTCTTTAAATACTTTATCAAAAGCGCCGGACGGTCGGTTTGAATCATGTTAACATGATTCTCCAGAAACCAATCATAAATGGATGGGTCAGTTACAGCTCTTTCGTCATCATGCCCAACATTCTGCTTGGGCCAGAGTGAATTAACCCAGATATTGATCCCCTGTTGCCGTAATTCTTGAAATCTTTTCAATATGTCCTCCTGGCCCTTGTTTATCGTGAATTCTACCGCAATGGGTTTATAATTTCGAAGATGGTTATCCAATAAAACCTTCGCATTGGAACTGTTCATATTAATAATTGGCATGAAACTTACCTCTTCAAAGCCTTTACCCAGTTTTTCTTTGATTTCCTCATACGATTTATTGGCTTTAAGCACGATCTGATCCAGCGTTCCTGTAGATTTAGCAATCGCATAACAGATAGGGAACAACTCAAAACCCTTGTCAATATTAACAAGAATGTGCCCCTTGCAGGTTAACAATGCTTCTTCTAAGGTTGGGATACGATGTGACGTAGCTATACCGAGCCCGTCTTTGAGAAATAGGTTCTTTAGACTGTCCAACGTCCAGTCTCCGACCCTTCCTTTTCCGGTAGTTGTACGGTCAATAGTGGAGTCGTGCATTAATACTGCTTTTCCGTCTTTAGTCAGTTGTACATCGATCTCGACCATATCCACGCCCATTGAAATACAGTTTTTGATTGCCTGAACGGAGTTTTCGGGCGCATTGCGCCAATCGCCGCGATGGGCAATGACCCAAACTTTTTCGCTGGGTGAATTCCGCAGTTGCGCTGTTGTCCGCTCGATGTTCGTAGTGCTGGCAGCCCTCTCTTGTGCTGGTAACTGCTGTACAAAAAGTAGCAGCATATAGAAATAAAACAGCCTGATATTTATCTTCATGGATTTAAAAGCTTCAATTTTCCAATTATTTAGTATAACCTGGATTTTGTGAGATACTCTGATCAGTCGCGGTCTGGCTTGCAGGAATAGGAAGCAACAACTTATTGTTGTCTGTCAAGCCCAAAAGCAGCGCAGCACGTCCCCGACGGATAATATCAAACCAGCGATGGCCTTCAAAAACGAGTTCTTTGCGACGCTGCATATCAATTTCCTCAAAAATATCTTGTTTTGTCAAAGCTCCTTTATAAGGGCCTATACCTGCGCGCATCCGGATTTGATCAAGGTATTTCAAAGCTGATGTGGTACTGCCCAATTCATTTTCAATTTCAGCAAGCATCAGCAATACGTCCGCATAACGCAAGACAACAAAATCACTGCCGGCATCTTCAACGACAGTCACCGGAACGGCAATTTTATTGCTATAGCCTAAACCTGAAACTAAGCTTTTGACATAGCTTCCTTTACGTTTGTCCTGATCTGTAAATAGACCATAGAACTTGCTACTTAGCACACCATGACCTTTGGTTCCAGTCATCTTTCCTTCCACACGTCCAGTCGGATTAAACATCCGATAAGCGTCAGTCCCTTCGCTGTTGGAATTAACACCTGAAGCAAACTGAACAGCAAAAATAATTTCGTTATTTAATTCATTGGCCACTGGAAAGACCTGTGTGATATCATCAAGCAACCCTTGCCCTGAGGTAGGACTAATCACTTCATCCAAAAAGGTTTTGGCATTTTGGAAATTACCTAAGGTTAGTTCGATTTTCCCCATTAGTGTTTGCGCAGCCGATTTTGTCGCGCGGCCTTTATTGGACTCTGTACGTGTTGGCAGCAAAGCAATGGCCTCTTTAAGATCTGTTTTGATCTGGTCGTAAACCTTTGCCTTTTTTGTACGGCCCTGACCAAATAGCTCCTGTGGATCTTTAATCTCATCAACCACAAGTGGCACATCCCCAAAACAGCGTACCAAATTAAAATAAAGCAAGGCGCGGATAAACTTCATTTCACCGATCCTATTTGATTTCAATTCTTCTTTGTTGAACGAAATGTCCTTAATTCTGTTGAGTACAATATTTGCATTCTGAATAGCCATATAGTGATCTCTCCAAACTGCCTCGATGAGGCCGCTTTGTGGTATATTGGTAAAATTGTCCAACATGCCATACTCGCCATTATCATTGGCAGGCGTTTCATCATAAGCGTCCTCACCGGGGATTTCACCAATGGCCAGCATGCCCAAGTTATAGATTCCTTTAAACTGTAAAGAACCGTAGGTTGCATTTATCGCTTCTTCGATTTCCTTTTCATTTCGGTAAAACCGTTGCGCAACCTTCTCTGTTTCAGGATAGATCTTAAGTTCCTTTGTACAGCTCAGCATAGTAGCCGAACCAATCAAAAATATGTAGATTATTTTTTTCATCTCAATAAACTCCGTTCGTATAATTAATTTCTCTATTGACATTTCGTCTAAACGATGTTGCCATGGTTATCTTTAATAAGTTGCTTTGAGTCCAAAAGTTATTGTTCTAGCAATTGGATAGTTTCCTCCTGTATTGTATCCTGATGTTAGAATATTTCCCATGGTGGTACCATCAGGATTCCAGCCCCTAAACTTGGTTTTTGTAAATAAATTTGTACCTGAAACATAAAGCTGCAGATCACTTAACTTTATCTTTTTCAAAGAGCTTGAATCGAAGGTATAGGCGAGGCGCACATTTCGTAACCGAAAGTAGTCGCCATTATTGCGTTGCACAACAACAGAACTGCGCACCAGCTTTCGGCTATTGGAAAAGTTACCAAAATTAGGCTGTCCCAGAAACCCTCCGGGATTGTTTTCGGGATGATATCTGTTTTCAAAATAGTACTGCGAGGGAACAGCGAAGCCCTCGCCGGATTCAGTCAGTGAAGACATATCACCGACCAGCAATGTCCGTCCATAAATACCGGCGAAATCAAAACTAAAGTTAAATCGCTTATATGTGATATCTGAGCCAAAACCATAAGTCCACTTTGGTGCATATGAACCTTTTGAGGTTTTATCCTCCTCATTGATCTTACCATCGTTGTTGACATCGATTACGCGATAATCCCCTGTCAGCGTTCCGTCGAGATGTGGCGAATTATCTATCTCTGCCTGGGTTTTATATACACCATCAACGGTATAGGCGTAGATCTCCGCAATAGAACCACCTACTTTAGTCACGAAATTTTGATCGACACCAGTGGCTATCTTGTTTTGCCCCGGCCCTAACGCCAACACTTTGTTGCTATTACGCGTAGCATTGGCATTAAAACCAATAGCGACCTTACCAATCATAAAATTATTACCGGATAATTGAGCTTCAAAACCTTGGTTCTCCATTTCACCAACATTTGCAAGCGCCTCACTATAACCTGATTGAGCCGGGACAGGTACTTTGAGCAATAATCCTTTGGTATTCGTTTTGTAATAAGCCAGTGAGAGATTTAACCTATTTTTTAAAAACCCTAGATCCAAGCCTATATTTTGTGCATTGGCAATTTCCCAACCAAGGTTGGGATTGGAAGATGTACTCGTAATATACCCTGGTGCAACCGTTGATCCATTGAGATAATCATAGTTATATTTAGTATAGTCATTCACATTGGTAACCAGCGCGTAAGAACTATAGTTGCCAATTTGGTTATTTCCTGTCTTTCCCCAACTTAAAGCTAATTTGGCAAAATTTAGAAAATTATTTTCAGGAAAGAAATTCTCTTTGCTCATAACCCATCCAACGGATGCTGATGGAAAGTTTCCCCATCGGTTGTTTTCACCGAATCGAGAGGAACCATCACGGCGTAGCGCTAGCGAGACGAGATACTTCGCATCATAATCATATTGAATACGGGAAAGAAAGGATTCTAATGTCCACATATCAATCTTAGGAACTGATCTTGTTGCACTCGCCCCCGCAATGTTCTGGATATTGTCATCCGCATATCCTGTCCCCGTAGTTTTATTTAAATTGATCCGTTCTTTCTGAAAAGTATGACCTATCAACACGTTAAATGAGTGCTTTTGAATCCGGAAGTCATAATTCAAGGTATTCTCTACGAGATAATTATAAGTTGATATCCGAGTTTGTGTTCCATCTGCGTCCGGTCTGGGCGCAGGAATCCGGTATGCCCCAACACTTAAAGGATAATAGAAGTCGGCTAAATAGGAATCGTAATCACCACCTAGGCTAAAACGGTATTTTAACCCTTTAATAATCTCATAATTGAGAAAGATATTACCAAATGTTTTGAACCGCTGGTTGAGGTTTTTGACCAATGTTGACGTCGCTAGCAAATTCTCCACGGGTGTACCATTAATCGCTACCCCTTCCAGAATACGTTGCTCTTGTACCAATTGGTTACTGATATTCAAACTGCCATCTGCCTTGTAAGGACTATAAAATGGGAAAGACAGTGGTATTAATCCCAAAGCGCCATCGCTTCTGCTAGATTGATCTCGTGCATTTTGGTGAGTATAACTTGGTTTGAGATGAATCCCGAAATCAAGTTTACTTGATATTTTGGTTTCCAAATTAACGGCAGCAGAATAGCGTTGCATATCAGACCCAATGACGACTCCTTTTTGGTTAAAATACCCGAGTGAGGTGTAGAACTTTGACTGTGCTCCGCCGCCGCTAATATTAACATTGTAGCTGGACATTGGTGCTGTTCGAAACGCTAAATCCATCCAGTCTGTATTTGTTAAACCTTGCTGACCGTCAAGATAAGGTCTTAGATAATCCAGCGAAAGCTCTCTCCCATCAATATTCTTGCCATTGATTTTTTTCGTAACACGTACCGAATTTGGGTCAGAAGCGCTACGATTCCTTGGGTCTTTGGATACATAGCCCCAATCTCGAGCTTCAGACAGGAATTGAGCCAACTGATAACCGTCCACAAGTTTTACGCCTGATGTCTGCTGCTGGAAACCGTAATAGGCATCAAAGCCTACTTTGGTCTTTTCGGCTCCCATCTTTCCCTCCTTGGTTGTAACCAGGATAACACCATTGGCAGCGCGTGAACCGTAAATTGCTGCGGATGCAGCATCTTTTAGAATATTGATACTTGCTATATCCGAAGGATTGATCGAGTTTAATGTATTTCCTTCGGATAGCGGGAAACCATCAACTACAATCAAAGGACTTGCCCCAGCAGTCAATGTACCTCGTCCCCGAATGACAATTTGAGCGCTCGCTCCCGGTTGGCCATCGGCCTGATTAATCACAACACCAGAAACCTTCCCTGCCAATTGTTGCTCAAAACTGGCCGCCGCAGTCTTCTCTAGGCTTTTGGCGTCAATCTTACTGACAGCACCTACGATTTTCGCCCGAGATTGCTCGCCATACCCAATCACCACGATTTCATCCAACAATCTATTTTTGGTATTTAATTTAATGTCAAGCTGATCTTGGCTCTCTATTGTTGTACGGAACGTATCATAGCCCACATGAGAAACCATCAAAACTTTTTCTGGCACATTGGGCACGGCTAGTCGATAACTCCCATCTGCTTGAGATAATGTTTTAACGCTGCTATTTAGAAATTCTATCGTAACACCGCTAACAGGTTTGTTGTCTTGATCACGGATAACACCAACTAGGATCTGTTGTTGTTTAGCTGTCTTCATCAAACGTTTTACCGTAAGAACCTTATCCTTAACAAGGAAATCCAGCGGGAAATTCCTTTTGAAGAAATCTATGGATTCGTTCATCGTTTTAAACTGAAGGACTGTTTCCTCCACATATAGTCCCTGCAGGTCACTTTCTACATAGTAGACTTGGTAACCAAACTGCTTGCCTAAGTTGTTGATCGCGGAGCGTAAAGACAGTGATTTTAGCTTGGCCTGCTGACCAAAAGTGTAAGGGGCCGCATTTGTCGATTCAGGAAATGCGGACCAAAACAATGAAAAAAGTATAGCAGAGGCTATAAAACTGTTTTTTTTCATAAATTTGAAATGATTTGAAAATTGATTCTAGTTATTTGAATTGATTTATTCACCGGTAATGGCTGTTACCGGTGTTTTTTATTTTAACCTATATTGTTGTTCATTAATTCGCGTCGGTTTTAGGTCTAATGGGAAAGATATAATCTGTAGGATATCCTCAAAATTACCGCTGAAAGCACCACTCACAACTTTGTCCTTTAGGCTATCTGGATAAGCTATTTTCATCTGGTAAGATTCTTCCAGTTGTTGTAATACGATAGCTAGCTCAGTGTGGTCAAACTTAAAAGTTCTTTTAGCGGATGGTAGCATATAATGCTTTTGTGTCGATCCCGCTTTAAAACACCAGGCCTCTTCGGGCATTAAATAGGTTGTATTCCCGTCTTTATTAATCTTAACTTTTCCCTCAAATAATTGCACCCGATGGTCGGTATCCGTTTGAATAAGATCAAACTTTGTACCCAGCACTTCAACATCAAAATCCATTGCATCAATCTGAAAAGGTTTATTTTTGTCCTTAGCGATATCAAAATATCCCTTCCCTCTGAAAGCTACTTTTCGTATGCTACTCCCAAATTCGGTAGATATAGTCAGCTCACTAAAGGGTTCCATGATGATATGGCTACCATCTTTAAGGTATACAGTGTCACGATTGTTCATTGTCACAAAAGTGTACTGTTCTTCCACATTTTTGGGTTGGAATATAAACCACGCTCCTAACAGCAATACGGGAAGAATAAGTAGCATACTTTTCCTCTTTTTTCTTTTAGCCCGTTCCTTTTTCTGGATACGTTGATCAATGTTTTCCCATAAGGATTGAGATGTCTCCTGTTTCACGGAGGGGTCCTCCGAAATTGCATCCCAGATTTCTTTCGGATCTTTTTTTCCTTTTGCCATATCGTATAGATGGTATCTATAAACTATTACGTCTATACCCCTATATCGTACACCCCCTATTTAAAAAAAAATTAAAAATTAGCCCGAAGAAAAGTCATGGCTTTGTTGATCTGCTTAGCAACGGCTGTTTTGGATATTTTGAATTTATGAGCAATCTCACTGTAACTTAACTCATCCACAACACTATCAAGTACCATTATTTTTCGACGTTCTGGTAGAGCTGACAATAATAAATTCAGTTTGTCTACTTTAATCTGATAGGCAGATTCGTCAAACCTCTCTTCGATTTCTGTCAGCTCGTATGCGCTATCAAGGGAAGTAAATTGAACCTTTTGTTTTCTATAAAAATTGGCAATTTCCTGCTTGGAGGTTTTAAAAATTATTGCTTCTGGATTGGATACGCCATATAGCTTATGAACATAACGCCACAGATGAATAAAAACTTCCTGTACTACATCTGCAGCATCATCTTGGGATTCAATATAGTATTGAACGAATAAAAATACTTTCTTATGGTATCTATTAAATAGGTCTTTGAAGTACTCCTTCTTCATAACGATTTTTATTCAAATCAGACAAATGATGTCTAAAAGCTAACTCATAATTGGATAAGGTCTTTTACCTTTTATAGATAAATCTACAAAATTAGTAAGAAGCCTACAATCCAAAATTGAATATTAAGTTGTTCCAATAAGTTCACCAGACAAAAATACAAAGCCTATCACCATTATATGAGCAAAGTAGCAGATTTCATAATTTCTTAACACGAACTTATATTTAAAACATAATATCCACCATAAAAATTGACAAGAAATATCTGTCACATTCGTATAGTAATATTTAGAGTTTATTCCTGGTGGAAGCTGGCTCTGGACTTATGTTTTTTTGTCAAGTATCCGGTCAAATAGGTCCGAATATCTTTTGGAAGAACACTCAGCGTAACTTTTAAGCTTTGGACAGGTTTACAGTCCTTTCCTTCTCCACAATAATAGTCTAGATGGAAGATATAGTCCTTGTTTCCATAAATGACAATATAGGATACTTTCATATCATAACTCTCATATCCCCCACAGTAATAAAAAGGAATGATAGCCGCCTTTCGCCCACCAAGGTTCTGAATATGTATTTCTTCCTTTACGAAGTAGATTAACGACATTTGAGAATAGGGATATGTGTAGACCACCGATGTAGAACCTTTTTTGTTTTTCACACGCGCTTCGATCTGGGTGAGTACTCCATCAAATCTAGACGAATCAGCATTGCAGGGATTCGTAACTTTTACGTGCAATGTGTTTTTTCCATATGCATCTTGATAGACGCGTTTCGTCACGATGGTATCAAAGACCTGCAGTTCCGAACCACTTCGAACGGTATCTTGCAGATACCTCCTCGAGGTTGCGAAACACGTAGTGGTAAAGAGAAGCAACACCATAAATATGGTACAGCCAGAAATTGTGGCAATATACCCTCGAGAAATCGCTACAATGGGCATATTATGTCTATTTATCGGTTTTGCCATGCGCATAGGTTCATAAAAAATGGTATCATTTTGTTTGTATAATTGAGCAAAATCTGTTCCAACACGGGGGGCTTTTTGCGGTCTTTTAATTCTTACTTGTACATGGTCAATTTTTTCGATTATTACAATCAGTATCGGACGCATTTCTGATTTTGCTTTTCAATATCTACATCCATTTTTTTATATTATATCCTTTGAAATTGACAATTCACTAATTAAATATACATTTCAGATATGAATATACTTATGTCATTTATTATTCGTGTTTAATGGATTTATATTCGCTTAAAAATTCTTTCGTTCTGTGATCCTCCGCTGAAAAATGGTCTCTCAAAACTGTATATTGGCTGCAACTTCTTATACCTTACTGAAATTAGACTATCCCATTACACTTACCACAATATCACCATAATTTCATGTTTACACTGCAGGATCAGACATTAATCATCGTATATTGTTTTGGGTTGATACCGAAATGCTTTTTGAATACTTTTGAGAAATGGCTGAGGTTGGTAAAACCGAGTTTATAACCAACCTCTGAAACGGAATACTTTTTTTCTTGCAGGAGAAGAGCGGCTCTTTTTATTCTGAACTTCTGATAATAACTAAATATACTGTCGCCGAAAATCTGCCTAAATAGTCGCTTTAGTTTAGTAGGGCTCATGGCCGCTTCAAGTGCGAGCTCTCCAATAATAGGAGGCGTTTCGAGGTCGTCAAGGATTTGGTCTTTTATTCTATACAGGATTGTGATATCGTGGTTGCTCAAAGCATACATACGTTTCTCATCCCGCTTTTCCAGTTCCATCAATAGCCTGCAGATCATTTCCTCCGCTTTGATTCTTCGAAAGAATAGTTCGAACGTTTCGTCAACAGTTTCCGATACAATCTCATCGACCACTTTCTGCAAAGAAGGCGAAATGATCTGTTCAAAAAGATAAGGTTGTGTATTCTCGAGGAGGCTTTCTAAAACCGGAGACTGCGCTGATATGCTAAATAATTTACTCAGATAGCTGGCCTCTATTTCGATATTAATAGTTGACGTATTGGAATGGATGGAAATTATCTCATCTGTATTAATACGACTGGTTGCAATCAAAACGGTAGGTATTTCTTTGGGATTTGTTCCTATAGATAATGATCCAAGTCTGGGAAAAATGTTTTGGAACTTAAAAAATATAACCTTTTTTGCATCATCACGCTCTAGATTATCAATCACAACATCCTCATTCAACTCGTAGTCACTGATCAACATCCTCATGTGTGCATTAAAAACAAACCCAATGCAGTATCCGTTTCCATATTCGTTGGGGATCTCTAATTTTCTTCTTTTAATTTCAGTTCCAAGGAAATAAGCCAGCTTTTGAAGAACAAGGGGAATTGTCTGATCATCTTTTTTCATAAAAGTCTTTTATAGCTATTTTTGAGTCTAATGTAATTATTTTATTCCTAAAATGACAGCCAATTTTGTATCGATCTTAAACAATACAAAAATTATGGTATTCAAAAATAAAAAAATAGCGATCATTGGTGCTGGGCCTGCCGGTCTTACATTGGCTAGATTATTACAACAAAATGGTGCAGATGTCGCCGTTTATGAAAGAGATAAAGATCCCCAAGCTAGAATTCAAGGGGGTACGCTTGATCTGCATAAAGGCTCAGGTCAAGAAGCATTGAAAAAGGCAGGACTGCTGGAGAATTATTATTCTTTGGCATTACCTATGGGAATTATTATGGCTGATGAAAAAGGGGCTTCACTTTTCACAAAACATTCTACTCCTGAAAATCAATACGACAATCCTGAAATCAACAGAAATGTTTTCCGGAAAATGCTATTAGAGAGTTTGACTGTTAATACTGTCGTTTGGGATAGCAAATGTACAAGACTTGAAGCTACAGACGGACAATGGCTACTACATTTTGAAACAGGCTTACAGGCAACAGCGGATCTTGTAATCGGGGCCAATGGTGGGATGTCAACAGTGAGATCATATCTTACTGACGCACAAGTTGAAGATACTGGAACCATAATCATCCAGGGAGATATTTCTGATCCCGAACATTATGTCCCGAAATTTTATCAACGCTGTGATGGGCATAGGCTAATGGTTGCCCATAAAGGAAACTTACTAGTGGTCAATCCAAACAATAATGGATTGTTGAGCTATGGTATCATTTTCAAAAAGCCCGCTGGATGGAACAATCATAAGGAAGAAGAATTCCAGAATCCAAACTTCGTACATACTTTCCTTTTGGATAGACTTTATGACTGGGATAACCAATTTAAAGAACTGTTTCTTTCAACATTATCTTTTAGCTATCTTCCGACAAGAAAATTCTCCTTGGACACTCCTTGGAAGAATGATCGTCCTCTCCCCCTAACACTTATTGGTGATGCAGCACATTTAATGCCTCCGTTTGCAGGAAAGGGCGTCAATACGGGGTTGTTAGATGCATTGATTTTATCTGAAAAACTCAGTGATCAATCTTTCACATCACTTGAGGCCGCCCTTAAGGCCTATGAAAAAGAAATGTTCGTCTACGCGCGGGAAGCACAACAGGCCTCAAGCAGAAACGAAATTGAAATGCGCCAGCCTAACTTTTCTTTTAAACAGTTAATTCAATAAGAATACTATCACCTGTGTTACCACTATATTTAATTACTTTTGGTTCCGCTCCTGTAATTAAAGATAATTTCTATATAGCTCTTTCTGTCTTCATTTTATTTTGAAAAATACATACGATAGGTTTTAAAGACTAGACAATAATCCACTATTAAATCATTCAATACCTCATTAGGAATAATGGGTTTAATTATTGACCTATAATGGGTTCTTGGCAGCCACCAGCTATATATTTATTATTTTTCTCGTCTTTGAGATAGTCAACTTTGTTTGTTTTAGGTTTATACACCAACTTGAATGTTCTTTTTTCAAATCTATCTTCTTTTTCAGGTGTAAAAATCAAAACATCCTTTTCTGTCTTATATGATCCATTGATAAATTGAATATTCTTTTCTTCTAGCAGAACATACCCTTTCTGTTCTGCTTCTTTCTTTTTTATCGGATCATAATTATAAGAGCTAATTACCATTCGGGCATTATCTCCCGCCCAGCCATACTCCAATAAATTGCTGCTTACGTACAGTAACGAATCTTTCCTTTCTTCGATCTTATAAATAAAACATCTCTTCGTCTGTTCCATAACAATATCTTCTATTCTCTTCGCCTCGGGCATGGGATATTCCTTCTTTTTTATTGGTGGCGGAATAGTATTCTTATTCGGTTTTTTCTGCTGGCCAAAAACAAAAAAATGAGAAAAGGTTATTAATGCTATCAGGAATATTTTCTTCATTTGCTCTAATTTTTAAAAATTGACTATTGTTATTCGTTAACCAAAAACTAAAATTTTCAATGTATTATCATTTCGAAAATAAGGTTTCAATAATTAAATATAAATTATTATGTCCAAAAGCACTTGCTTCATTTAATATTCGCTTTTAGGGGATTTATATTCGCTTTGTAAATAAAACTTTGGTTTGAATATAGTCTTATAACATATATGTTTGCTGTTCCATTTCATGATCAGATTACCGGTAAACAGATATATTTTGATTAATATCTAAGATTCTTAGTTATATGATTGAAGTTGTAATTTTATGAAACTTTAAATATTCTATTTTCAAATGAAAGAAGAAAATATTAGTCAAACTGAGGCTTTGGTTGTAATTGATGTTCAGAACGCTTTTGTTTCGGGTTCCTCGGCAATACCTGATCATACCAGATTAATTTCTGCTGTCGATCTATTACTTGATAAAGCAAGAATTGCAAAATGTCCTGTAATCTTTCTTCAAAATGACGGCCCTCCGGATGCGATAGACGCACCTTTTACCTGGGGTTGGAATTTGTTCTTCTCTCCGCTACCGGAAGAATATGTAATTAGGAAACAGACAGATAATGGATTTGAAGGAACATCCCTCTATGCTACTCTGACTAAACTTGAAATTAGAAAAATAGTAATATGTGGCCTGCTTTCTGAAATGTGCCTCGCTGCGACCGCTAGAGCAGCCCTGGAATATGGTTTTGATGTTTTGCTCCCACATGATGCACACGCAACTTATGATGTCCCACCCGGCCCTGGTTCCGAAGGTGTCCCATCGGCAATGGCAGCCAGAGCAGCAGAATGGTCCCTTGGCGATGAGATTCAAATATGTGCATCAGCGTGTGACGTCGTTTTTGTTTCAAACTCTCCAGAATGACACATTACTAATCTAATTACAAAATTCAAATACATATAATTTGTACGATTAAATAAGAAACCGGAGAAAAATATCAGTCTATTTTTATTACGGGTGGTTTTCCTGCGTAATCTATTTCGGGAAGGTCCGCATGGAAATCGGCAGATACCTTCAAGTCATTACAAATGATTGATAAATAATATTTTTTTTATGATTATCGCTAAATATTTATTATTATTGTATTGAATTTTAAACTTATAAACCATGAAAGGAATGGACAATATCGTATTCAAAGGATTATATATAATCGTTTGGATCATATTTATTGGATTATCGATTGAAGCTGGAGCCATTATCGTTAACTTCATTTTCAGTATCTTCAAGCCAGAATTTGTAGGAAGACTTTACCAAAAACTTGATTTATCCGAGATGTACAATCAGAGCAGAATGTCTTTTTATACAATTTATTTTTTTATTATTGCCCTTGCGGTACTAAAAGCACATTTATTTTATCTACTGATCGAAATGATGCACAAGTTGGATTTAAATAAACCATTTAGCAATTTAGTTTCCAAACAGATTACACGAATCAGTTATTTTACATTTTCAATTGGTTTGTTGAGCTGTATTGCTCAAGAAACTGTCGGTAGAATAATTCGAAAAGGCTATGAAATCGGACACTTAACACAATTCTGGACAGACAGTCAAGCTTTTATTTTAATGGCGGCTGTGATTTATGTGATATCTGTGATTTTCAGAAGAGGAATAGAACTACAAAACGAAAACGATTTAACAGTATAAGATGCCAATAATTGTGAACTTGGATGTTATGATGGCCAAGAGAAAAATGTCATTGAATGAACTATCAGAGAAAGTTGACATCTCACTTTCAAATCTTTCAATTTTAAAAACTGGAAAAGCCAAAGCGATAAGGTTTAGTACATTGGAAGTTATCTGTAAAGCATTGGAATGTCAACCAGGCGATATCTTGGAATTTCTGGAAGACTAAAAAGCGCATTAGATTTCAGGATATCGTCCTGTTCAATTCCTGTCTATCCATAAGCAAATTAACAATTTGTTTGTCATAAGTATTCCAGATTATTTTGGGTGACAATAGACTGCCACCATTTTGGGGTAAAACTCTTAGTTCTTGGATAGTTGGTAAATTCCGTTATAAACGGTTCTAAAGATGGCTGTTTGTCTGCATAAATCTTTGGATTGTCAAAATTATACACGATGCGATACTCTCCATTTGGATATATCAGCAAATTATAAGAAAACCAGGTACCTTCCTCTGGGCTTTGTTGGTATATATACTTCTTTACCGCACTCAATAATTTAACAGTTGACTCCTCTCCATCATATAAATAATATGTTAATTCTAATCTTTCTCCATGATCATTGGCGTCAAAATAGTATCCTTTCATACCTACACCACCAATATCTTGCCCCTCTATTTCCACCCGATTCCAATATGCCTCCCCAATAGAATTTTTCAAATCCTTCAAAATTAATTCTACAACCCGATCAATTTTATTCTTGATAAAACTATCAACATAAACTTTTGATCTGTCCATTTGGATGGGTACTTGTTCCTCATATTCTATTTTATCAACCACAGAAAGATTCGGAGAATTTGAGATTGTAACCACAGTATCCAAAAAGAAATTCCAAAATTGTACTCTTTTCTCTTTACTTCCCTCATGGGAGAAAGGATTTCCACCAGCGAACGCATTTGCCGCACAAAAATCTGTTGACCAACTCTCCGGATCATAAGAATTATCATCTTCATAATCGTCAATATCGAATAGGCTTGCAGCATCAGTATAAATGCTCCCACAAAGAGCCAAACAGGCTAATCCAACATCCGAGAGGGGTTTTAAATTAACTGCCTCTAAATAGTTTTTGTTTTTGTCATAAAGCATTTTAAAATCAAAGTTTTCCTTTCCATATAAATGGCGTTCCGCTTTGTTCAAGATATTGGACAATAGACTGTCATTTATTTCTAAAGTCGAATAGACAAGTTTACAGCAGGCTAGGAAAACCTTATTAATCTTTATCGGATCACGCAGGTTTTCAGCGATATGAGCCCTATTCATCAAGGGCAAATGTCCGAGGTCATTTTTAAGCAATTCTATCTTAGCATCTTTGATTATATCTATTAGCATTCTCTAACTTTTATGAAGAGGTTTGTATTTCCATTTTTACTAATTTTAGTCACCAATCTACTATTATACTCCATCATTTTATTTGTGATCGAAAACTAAATTCCACTTAAATCTACCTTATTTCCTGTTAAGGGGGACCTATCAATTGATATTTGATAGCGTTCATCTATAATTCGCTTTATTATAAACACAATGATTCATGGGTTATTTGATCGTACTTATTATATTTATTTACATCAACTTTTACTTCATTGCGCCAACAGGCGTTGCCTTACGATCAAACATAATCGGTTTTTCACTACCATCAAGTAAAATTCCTATACCTTGAATCTGACCATCCACATCGCTAAAAAAATTAAATAAAAGATTGCTTGGTTCCGTGTCTGCAACCCCATTTTTATCTACTGACCTTGGATCAAAAACATCATAATGCCTATGTTTGAGAATAATGTTTTCATAACCAAGCACAGTGTATAAGTTATTATCTTTAAGATGTATTTTAATAATTCCATAGGCGGGATTCTCGAAGGAGCCAGTATAATCTTTCAGCTTATGAGATGGTGTTGTTGATGGGACAGGAATCTTTTCTTCTTCTTTTTTAACTAAACGAGAAGCTTCAATTTCAGCCTTTTTTTCACCATTCCAATCGATTGGCTCTAATTGGAGTAGCCTATCCGCAATAGAATTCCTTACGACAGTGGGGACCTTAGAAACATTTTGATTGGTCAATACCACTATTCCCAGAGAATCAGTTGGAAAAAATGCAACATTTGCGGAGAAACCATTTATATTACCCCCATGTTCTACTTGATAATGCCCTCTGTAGGAACCTATCATCCAGCCTAAACCATAATTGGAGAGGAAAATGTCTTTGTGTTTGTCCGGTAATGCTGTGTCCATAACCATTTGAGAACTTGCAGCCTCACTAATATAATCTACTGGCAGTATAACTTTCCCATTGAAACGCCCCCCGTTGAGCCAAATCTTTAGCCAGTTGGCCATGTCACTAACACTACTGTTTATACTTCCAGCCGGTCCCATTCCATTAATATTGTAATAATCAATCTGTTTAATCACATTATCTTTAGAGACAGTATAGGGTAAAGAAGCATTACTATCTCTTTGAAATGTCTGAATATCCGTATTGGAACGCGTCATCTCTAAAGGATTGAAAAATCTTTCCTGTATATTTTTCTCCCAAGTTTTACCACTTAATCGTTCAACAATCATTCCTTGTGCCAGATACATAAAGTTATTATAATACCATTTCATCCGTACGGACGAACTAGGTTTCATATACTTAACACGTGTTATCAGACTGTCTTTGTTATCGCTATTAAATAGAAACCAGGATAAATCATACCTAGACAAACCCGTCCTATGCGCCATGAGATCCCGAAGAATAATCTGATTATCCATCTCATCGCTATAGAACTTCAACTTAGGAAGTAGCGTCACCGCCTTGTCCTCAAATGTCAGTTTACCATCCTGCCTCAACAAACCTAACAATGAAGCCGTAAAAGCTTTGGAGCTGGAACCTATGGCAAAAAGCGTATTGGGTGTGACGGGTTTCTTATTGACGATATCACGATAGCCAAATCCTTTACTATAAATGACCTTATTCCCTTTCACCACCGCGACTGCAAAACCAGCGACATGATGATCGCTTAAAACCCGTTCTAGTACCGAATCAATAGCAGCAAAATGATCATTTTTATTTTTTTGTACTTGGGCAAATAGCGAAAGGGAAATCAATGAGCAAAAAATACAGGTTAATAGGGCTTTCATATCGAATTGATTTTTATACTAATCTACTCATTCGCTATCATTCACGCAAATGTGGTATCTCATCGCAAAACCCAATTGTAAATTTACCATCTGAACTAATCTCTTTTACAAATTTTGATGGCATCAATTAATAATAGCTAAGCTTCACCAATACTACCAAAACTCGATTACGTTCCTATTCCTTCACCTTTATGTATTTGTAGTTAGACGTATTATCTGTTCCCGCTAGGAAAACAAATATCCAGCCCCACCTATTCTGCAGCCTATCCACATGCAACTGGCTATCTTGGTCCAACCAGAGTTGGAATTGGTTATTCTGGATCATTCCATATATTAGTGGGATAGGTATGATGGTACGCTTATGCTGAGATACGAAATAATTGCCTTTTAACTTTCCTTTTAGCACAATGCTTTTCTTTTCGAGACCTCTATCCAACCAAGTTGCTTTGATTTGGCTCCTTCCGATTGCCTTGAGTCTTATTTTCGCGTTCTTGAAATCCAACGTATCAATTTCATTTTTCAGGATAAGCTGATTCCATAGAGACGAAAATTCGCTCCCCTCATGATCACTTGTTAGATTCTCATAAGTTCCATCGAAGAGCTGTAGTTCCGAAATTTCATGCATACTATCTGGGCTCGTCTGCTTCAACGAAGCACATCCACATAGACTTAAAATAATACACAGAAGCATTAATCTTATCGTCAACTTTCTTATGGGCTTTCTTTTGTCGGCTATCACCATGGCACGGATTATATAACTTTAAATATAACCATCTTTAAGCATATATTATATGTCCAGATAGATCTTACAGACTTGACTCGATCTATAGATACTACAGAAAATTTTTATAGACTAGCTCCTTCCTGATGCAAATAAAAATATATTCGTAGTATATTTCGATTGGATTTAGTCCGTGTGCATTTACTACCTTTTTTGGGCTATTCGTCTATTTATTCGGATTAAGAGTAATCCTATTAGCAGAAAGGCCACAGTTATAATCACGCTATTTGTTAGTACGCTATTCATACCCAGCTCAGAAACATCTACAAAAGGATAAGGGTAAAATCCAGAAAGCGCTCCATGCCACAAAGTATAGAGCAAATAGACAAAGGGGTACAATAACCAGTTAAATATAGATCTCCAGTGTATAATACGCTGATCAATCATACTCCCCCAATAGATTAGAACCAAAATGGGAATAAGTGAGTGGAGCATTTCATCCACAATCCTAGCTATTCCAGCAGGCTGCCACAGGAAACGAAGTATCAGGTTATAGATAAGTCCAACAATCAGAATATACAATGTCACTGCTGTGATTGTTGTCGGTTTCGCAAAAAAGAGCCCTATTTTATTCTTCGGAAACAGTACGATACTAGTACAACAAATCGCAACCATGAGATTTGTCAAGATTGTAAAATAACTAAAGAACCTCACGACTAATTCGCTAATCGCAATAGAGGAATTGCTGCAACTAATTAAAAACTGAGCACCAATAGCGGTCCAGCTTAATATTGCGATGAAAGCAGCAAGGCTTCTTTGAGACAAAATCATATTCTTTATTTACTACCTAAAAATAGGCAATTTATCGACTAAATTCCAAGGCTCGTCATAAGTAAATCCAAACATTGCATCTAACGGCTTGCTCCCTTGAGGTTAGTTTTATTTCCTATTAATGAATTTATATTCGTGCAAAAAATCGTTAGCTTTATCAACGTACTGCATCTTCTGAATCAATAGTCAGTCTGCATAGAGATGGGTAATCGTTGTCATAAAAATTAGGAAATACCAGGAAGATAGCAAAATCTAAAAGATTAAGCTACATGTTGACTGTAATAGTCCGAAAAGAAAGATAATTTTTTTCAAAATAAAAGGTGATACTTTGACCACAATTGGTACATTGTTATAAAAGATAATTATACTATGCACAGTATTAGTAATTCAAATCGAGCCATGAGGCGACAGACGCTTATAATGGATCTGTATAAAAGTGCATTTCCAGCAGTCGCCAAATATGTCAGTCGTATGGGAGGAAACTTTGATGAAGCCAAGGATGTATTTCAAGACGCCTTGGTGGTATATTATGAAAAGACTACGCAGACTCCAACTGTATTGACGAATGATATTGGATATCTAGTCGGTACAGCCAAAAACCTCTGGTTGAAACGTTATTATCAAACGAGCCAGAACCTACCCTTAGATCATATTGAAATCCCATTAGCGAACGATGAGTCTCCTTCAAGTAAACGACTGCTTCGCTTCCTGGAGACTGCAGGACGCAAATGTATGGATTTATTAAAAAGCTTTTACTATGACCAGATGTCACTTCAAGAGATCGCAGATGAATTCGGGTATTCAGGAACCCGCAGTGCTACTGTTCAAAAATACAAATGCTTAGAGAAAGTGAGAGAAACTGTTAAAGAAAAATCCTTGGTTTATGACGACTTCATGGAATGAAACCCAACAGATAGAAACTCATCTCCTAGGCACAAACCATCCTAGTGAAATATTGCTTTTCGAAGCCCATTTGTTGCTGGACGAGGAATTGGCGGAGAAAGTAATCATGCAACAAAAAGCTTACGAAGCCATACAAGGATATGGTCGCAAGCAGTTAAAAAGTGAAATTGAAGCTATACATCAAACACTATTTACACAACCCAAATACATACGTTTTAGCCAAAAAGTAATGCGGCTGTTTAGAAAACCATAAATCTCCAAAATCATGAATATTGACAAAAATGAGTTCCGCAAATTTGCGGCCGGGCACTGCTATGTCCCAAAAGAAAGGGTAGATAATTACATTGCACATATTGAAAGCTCCAGTATCCCCCATGCAATGACACCCTATATTACCGAGGAACGCGAGTTGCGAGTATCACAGATGGATGTTTTCTCCAGGTTAATGATCGACCGTATTATATTTATGGGAGCTCCTGTCGAACCCAATATTGCAAATATCGTACAAGCCCAACTATTGTTCCTTCAGTCCGTTGACCCCAAAAAAGATATTCACATGTATATTAACTCTCCAGGCGGTGAAGTTTATGCTGGACTTGGTATCTACGATACCATGCAATTAATTAGTCCGGATGTTGCCACAATCTGTACCGGCATGGCCCTTTCTTTCGGTGCAATATTACTTTGTGGTGGCGCTAAGGGCAAACGAAGCGCGCTGACGCATGCACGTGTCATGTTGCACCAACCGTTAGGAGGTGTGCAAGGACAGGCATCAGATATTGAAATTACTGCCAATCAAGTTTTAAAAATAAAAAAAGAACTTTATGATATTATTGCCAAGCATAGCGGCCAAAGCTATCAGAAAGTTCACGATGTTAGTGACAGAGATCATTGGATGGTCGCAGCCGAAGCAAAAGAATTTGGAATAATAGACGAAGTTTTGACCTAATGAGCTCTAAGTCATTGATAGTATACAATCGTTATTGGCAATTTCCAGTCAATAACGATTATTATATTAGCTAGCGAAGGTATATAATTAGCTTTTCCACATCTATATTCAAATCAGCTATCTATTACTTTTCTAAGCTTCTTTCTGAACACTAGAAATTCAACAACAGTACATAGTAAATAGATTATTGAAAAGTATAACAGTATTTTTAATGGAATCAGTGTTACACTATATTGGTAAATATCAACCAAAACAGTGACAGTTAGAAAAACAACACACAAAAACGGAATTCCTGAAAATGTCAATAAGGACAAAAAATAACTGTTTCTAATTTTTTCAATTTGATTTAGAAAAAACAACAAGGTACTAACGCAAATAGCAACAACATATAGCATTGAAAACCCAAGACTTAGAAACAAATCCATAATAATAAGAAAACTATCAAAAAGAGTTGTACCGGCAGGCTCTAATCCACCAATAACAATTCTATAAAAGATAAATAATATAACACATAGTAGAAGATTAAACAGCGAAAACCTAAAGATAATTTTTTTCATATATTTCCAAGTATACATTCAAAATATGAACCTCCGTTAAGTAGTTTCAATCATTTCTATGACTTTTTTCAAAGCGTTGATCACAGATTAACGTTAAATTCAATTTAAAACTACGTTATTTTTCACCACAACGAACCACAATCTTATATTTGATGTATAGCGTTTCGTTCTTATGACATGACTATTCGTCCCATCCCATCTTCAGACTCTTCCATATAATCAGTATATGGTTCACACTGTAATTCAATAGAAGTATCCACAAATTCTTCCTGAAACCTAATTATTTCGTCTTTAGAAAAAACAATGAGTATCTCTTTCAGCTTTTCCCTACGAAGTACTGCCTTTTCTACTATGTCCCGAAACTATTCAGATGTTTCACTATTTTCCACTTATATATTTATCGCAAATCAATTCTAATCATTTATTCAAGCGCTCTATCATTCGTTTGCTATCGAATTTCTTGGTACAGGTAGCTCCGATGTCTTATTTACGCTTGTAGCGCTGTTTGTCCTTTTGTCTTTCTGAATTCAGTCAAGCTCATTACATGCCGCTTTTTAAAGAATTTATTGAGATGGCTTTCGTCGGAAAATCCAAATTCGGAAACAATTTCATTAACCCGCATATCGCTGAAAAGAAGCCTATGCTCAATCAATCTTATTTTATAATTCAAGATATAATGCTGGATAGTTTCACCACATTGCTTTTTAAAGTAGCTACCGAGATAGCTTTCAGAGAAACCAAATTTTTGTGCTATGGAAGAAACCTTTAGCAGCGCTGGATCATGGATGTTTCCTTGGATATAATTAATGATATCCAAGGCCCTCTTGTCTGTATTCGAGGCTACATGCTCTACTCTCATCTTTGAAATATTGCGTGCAGCAATTACAATAATAGCATTCACATAGTGTAGTGTCAGCTCTTCATGAAAGAGGTCTGGATGATTGATATTATGAAGAAGCGACGATACAATCGAATCAACCAAAATAACATCAGGTTTATTCTGTAAGATGCAGCCCGACAAATAGGAAGCACCGTATAATAGGCACTCCATAGAATTAATACTGTTCCATTTGTAATCCTTAACATAACGTTCGCTAAACTTGATAAGCAAAAGTTCCGTTTTCTCGACAACTTCCAAATAGTGCTGATCATTTGGTGTAAGGAGGATCAGGCTGCCTTCGCTGTATGAGGCTGTATTGTTATTTATCTTAAGGAATCCTTTTCCGCAAATCACATATATGATTTGAAAAAAAGAGAACTGATTGTCTTTTAGTGGACAGTTTACCTCCTTATGATGTTCTACTTTGACAAGTTGGTCGATATTCTCACGTTTCATCATGTAAAAATACCTATTTATCATTAAAATATACTGATTTTTCAGAATTTTTCTGTTCAAATTTGCTATACATAAATTTTAGACATCAATGAAAAATTCAATCTACGTCCTGGCCTTGGGCGCCTTTGGCATAATCACCACTGAATTTGGGATAGTTGGCATCCTTCCGACAATTAGTCGGCAATTCCACGTATCGATAGATACTGCGGGGTGGTTGCTTAGTGCTTTTGCCATAACTGTCGCAGTCTCCTCTCCTTTTATCACTTCATTCACGACCAAAATAAATCGAAAACTCCTTTTGTGTTTGGTCATGAGCATATTCGTTTTCTCAAACTTAATCTCAGCATTTTCGTCAAATTTCTCGGTACTCATGGTCGCCCGTATACTACCAGCCATTTTACATCCCCTATTCTGGAATATCTCTATTGCCATAGCTTTTAAAAACAGTGGTGCAAAAGGTGTTTCTACAGTGATGTTAGGGCTAAGCTTAGCTACAGTATTAGGTATTCCATTAACGACCTATGCTGTAGATCTCTTCCACAATTGGCAGGCTTCGTTCTTCCTCAGTAGCGCAATCAGTTTGATTGCCTTTATCGGTCTATTACTCTTCATACCTTCGATCCCTGCAGATAACACAAAATCTGCACAGAATCAGATGTCTGTTCTAAAAAGCCCGCAATTGTGGCTCAATCTGATTTCTACCATTTGTACATTAGCAGCAATGTTTTCTAGTTATACTTATCTTACCGCCTATCTTGAGCAAATTACAAAAATGGATGGAGCACAGATCAGTATCATGTTGCTTCTTTTTGGTGGCATGGGAACTTTAGGAAACTGGCTTATGGGATTAGCCCTGAATAGAAATGTGCTATTGACTGCAAGACTATTTTTGGCTTCTTTAATTACAGTACAGGTTTTAGCTTACTACCTTGGTGGAATCTTCACGCCAATGGTCGTTATTGTTTCCCTTTGGGGAATGATTCATACGGGAGGCTTTTTAGTTTCAAATATTAGAACGACACAGTCTGTTCCTCATCATGCCTTAGAATTTGTCAATAGCTTACTTACTTCATCATTCAATATTGGCATATCCTTAGGTGCATTTCTCGGTGGAATAATAAGTGCATATTACGGAGTTCATTATGTTTTATGGGTAAGTATTCTGTTGCTCGCTGTAACATTCGCTATGAGTTTCGTCAGTTTTCCAAAAGAAAATACAGAAAGTGAAGAGACAATGCACGCAAAACTTGCTCCATCGGTCTGTGAATAAACGTTGAAACGATATCAGCTGCTTTGTGGTGTAACTTAAGCAACCTCCGGCAACGGAAAGGTTGCTTTTGTGTATTCTAACATAATTTAATAAAAGAATTGTTATAGAAATAAACGACAATAGAAAGCACAATCGATACTTTATAAAACAAACACAAAATTTACACGACGCAATTACTACTATCTTAAATTTGCTATTTTTATCCCTATGGAAGAATCGTTGAAACAACTCTTTAAGGAAAAAATATACTCATATCATAAAATTTCACAAGTTTCATTTGAGAATCTTTTAAAAATAGCAACAGTTGTGAACCTCGAAAGAAATCAAGTACTTGTGCAACAGGGTTCCATTGGGCGGGAGTTTTGCTTTTTGCACACAGGTTATTTAAGAGCATATATAAGTGATGAAAAGGGACAAATTTATAACAAGAATATTGCCGTTGGGGGTGACTTTGTCGCATCCACAGTTTCCTGCATTCTAAATCGTCCCTCAAAATTTACCCTTCAAGCCATAACCCACTGTTCATTATTGAGTCTTTCCTATAAAAAGTTCAGAGAACTGCTTTTCCAAACAGACGACCTAAAATCCTTTTATATTCATTATCTTGAAAAGAACTGGGTCATCGATAAAGAAGAACGAGAAGTATCCATCGTCATGGAGGAAGCTCAAATTAGATATGAGAAATTTTTAAAACGTCATTCTAATATAGAGAATTACGTACCCTTACGGGATATCGCTTCCCATCTCGGTATTACCCCCACTCAGCTTAGCAGAATTCGTAAGCAGTTAAAATAATATTTTTATCAACATATGTAAAGCACTATGCGATCTCAGTCTTATAACTTTGATTTATAAAATAACAAAAGAAAATATTTCATGAATTATATGTCAAGGGATATGATACGTAAGAGTCTAAATTCAGAATTCGATACGATCTACGAAATTATTAACGATGCATCTACAGCTTACAAGGGTAAGATACCTGAAGACCGGTGGAAAGAGCCTTATATGGATGAACACGAGTTGCGGGAACAAATTGCTGATGGGGTTGAATTTTGGTGCTATCACAAAGATAACACTATACTTGGTGTAATGGGGATTCAACACAAATCAGATGTGACCCTAATCCGCCACGCATATGTGAGGACGACAGCCCGAAACAATGGAATTGGTGGCAAATTGTTAAAACACCTTTCAACACTTACAAATAAGCCCATCCTAATTGGCACTTGGGCTAATGCCAATTGGGTAATTGGTTTCTATGTAAAAAACGGCTTTCGTCAAGTTAGCCATATAGAAAAAGAAGAATTACTGCGGAAATATTGGAATATCCCCTTGCGACAAATTGAGACATCAGTCGTTCTTGTCAGCTCAGATTTTGATAGTAAGTTAGCGTTATGAGGCATCGTACTGGCTTTAAAGCATGAAATCATGAATATTGGTATACACTGACCGTCTCCAGTATGCGACCATCTCACATCATCAAATTTGCCAGGTTTCATCGTAAGATGAAACCTGGCTCCGTCGGTAACAGCTAATTTTTAACTGGGTCTAAAGAGATTAGCCCTATTGATCCTTGATAACAGGCGTTACTATCATATTTGTCCATAAATACGAATCTAGACTTATCAATTTCCCTATATTTCTTTATAATACGGTTTAATTTTGCTGTCACTATTGAATCTTCCATTGCTGGGCTATGGCGATCTCCAACCTCCGATCTGAAACTGTAAACACTAAAAATGGATTTACCCATAAGGAACAAACCTATTAACGGAACAAGAAAATATCTTTTTGGCATTGTTATGTATTTTATATGTTCAAATCTTAGACAAGCATGTGCTTATCTCGAATTGTTTAGCCAAACTTAAAAGGTACTGGTATCTTGTTGAAAAAATAGTGACTAGTTGCGACGATTTAATGACGAAATAAGTTTATCAAAAAATGCAGGAGATCATACCAAATGGAGCTTATTTGATAAAATTATTGAAGATGAATAGAATTTAGCCCAAATTGAATTCTTGAAAATTTTAAAAATCACTCAAATTCCCAATCGTATAAAAGATAAAATTATGAAAACGCTACTTGAGACTATTAATCATACTGAAGACTATGATATTAAATGCTATGTAACTATTACAATTTCAACTTTTATTGAATATTCCCAGATACGAGTAGAAAGCCCTTTCAATATATCGGTTATTGGTCAACAAAATTTATTTTCACTTATTGTATTTATGCTTAAATTAATGTTATATTTATGTTAATTCCGAAAACAATAATAAATTATGGCAAAATCTGCGAAAATTCAATCTCCTAAAAAAGAATTAAAAAATCAAGTAATTATTCATCTACAGGGTGCAATCGAGTATTTGCGTGCCCATTTAAGCGAAAAGGAGTTTCGTAACCGGATAGAAAAAACCGCCAAATTATTGACAGAAGGTATTAAAAGTAAGGATTTAAAGAAAAAAAGCGTTAAGTCAGCAAAAGAAAAACTTATAAAAAAAGAACTTGTTGTTGATAAGAGTAAGTCTACTCCTATCAAAGAAAATACACCTAAAGCATCAGCTAAAAAAACACTAATTAAAGATGCTCAACCAGTTACTAAAACGACAAACGTAGATAATCAACAACCTAAAGTCGCTCAAACAGCAGTCAAAAATACACCTAGTTCAACCAAACAACAGCCTAAGCCCGCACCAACAAAAACAATATCACCGGCTCCTAAAACAACTGCAGTTAAATCACCCGCCAAAAGCAGGGTCACCAAAGTTGTGCAAACAGCAGCCAAAAATACCCTTAGTTCAACCGAACAACAGTCTAAGGTCGCGCCTACAAAAATAACTTCACCAGCTCCTAAAACAGCTGCAGTTAAATCACCCGCCAAAAGCAGGGCCCCAAAAGTTGTGCAAACAGCAGCCAAAAATACCGAAGATACTAAAGCAACATAATTTACCTCTTATTTCCAGTGATATTCAAATAGGTCCGATCTGTATTACTTCTTAAAATCAAATTTTGGGTGATATAAACCCTTGGTGAGAAGGACTACATCATTAAATAGATTTTTCAATTCGGCTGTATTTTTTTCCAAGGATTTTATATCCAAAGTCAAAATAGCATTCACTTTATTTTCAAGATTTTGAGGCGTAATTTTTGCCTTTGAAAGCAATTGGATGGCATACTTGTCGCTGATAGGATATGTTTCATTTAATGCAAACAATGTTTCCACCAAACTTTTCAATATACGGGCAAAGCTTCCCGACAGATTGTACATGTCTTTGTTTGAAGTGAAGCCATCAAGATGCGCCAATGTAAATTCTGCTGACCAGAGAGCCCTATTTATCACACTTTCTTTTAATGCCTGGGGATATTTTGTGGCCAGCCGCTTTAACCGATTTATAATACCTTTTGCATCATACAAAGGAATACAAGCAATACATTCTGCTAAATAAATCATTGATGTAAATCCATAAGGTGGCTGTTGTTCATAATGGTTTTCCCATTTGCCCACTTGTGCTTCGTCAATCGTATTTTCAATCTGATTTATATTTCTATATAAAAGATCTACTTTTCCTACTTCTGTATGCATCCAAGCGCCACCGTTTACCCATGGTCCCCATTCATAAAAACCAACGACTACCGGAGTATCATCCATTGTGTATTTTTTCACAAATTCTCTGATGCCTTGGATTGAAAAAGGCTGCTTTTCGTTATAATAAATGGCTATATCAATATCGGAGTTTTCATTTACTCTTCCCGTCGCATGTGATCCCCCCAATGCAATCGCCTCAATGTGTTCTATCGCGCTTAGATCATCAACAAAGCGTTCAATAAAATGTCTCTTCCTATCTGTCAAACTTATGATATCTTTCACTATGTACTTCATCTAACTCATTATTTTTTTAATCTCAAATGTGAATGTAAACAGTTCGTTACCAGACAATAAAGGTATATACTTTATTCTAATATAACTTTTACGCCATCACCGAATAAAATATATACCTTAATCTAAAATTCACTTGCTGCTACTTTCTAAATAGCGCCTTTTTGAGCGCTAGCGCGCCCTGTTCTGTTGAAAGCTTCACTGCTTCGATATGATCCAAAGGATTCAATAATCCATAGTCATGAATAAACCCATTATAAGTTTGAATAGTAGTTGGGACACCTGCTTCATCTAATTTTCTAGCATAGGCTAATCCCTCGTCAAACAGGATATCGTTTTCCGCTAGCTGCACCAATGCCGGCGGAAGTCCCTTCAACTGTTCTATAGAAGCATTGAAAGGTGTTGCATAATATTCTTTACGTTTTGCGGTATCCGGTAGATAATTCGCCCACATCCACTTCATTAACGGCGCTGTAAGAAATCGTCCTTCAGCATATTTCTGCCAAGACTCACGAGAGAAATCGGCATCTGTGACCGGCCATAACAACAATTGAAATTTTATCTCTGGACCAGCTTTGTCCTTGGCCATTAGACAGAGAACAGCAGTCATATTGCCACCAACACTATTTCCGGCAGCAGCCAAATTTTGACCATCTACACCAATTTCAGCGCCATTTTCAGAGACCCATTTCGTAGCGGCATATATTTGGTTGATAGCAACAGGGTATTGGGCTTCAGGCGAAGGCGTATAATCTGTAAACACTGCAGCTGCACCGCTATTTACCACTAAATCCCGTACTAATCTCCGATGTGTTGGATAATCTCCTAATATCCAACCGCCGCCGTGCGTAAACATAAATACGGGAAGGTTTTCGGAAGCAGCATTTGTTGGTTTTACAATATGTATATTCACTGTAAATCCGTCCTGCGTAATTTCTCTTTCTGTTTCGGTAATACCAGAATAGTCGACTTTTACTGATTTTTGTGCATCGACTAGTACTTGTCTTGCCTCTTCGGGTGTCAATGTTTCTAATGGTTTACCGCCGCTATTATTTAGCGCTTTCAAAAATTCTCGGATATCCAAAAGGATTTGCGGATCGTTTTCCGCTTTCATGTTCTGTGCCATAATTAGAATTTTAATGATTAACGTAACTATTGTAGCTCGTTGAGTTCAATTTATTAATTTATTTCCCCTCAAGTTGTCGGACAACAATCTTGGCCATCTCCTTGGAACTAAAAGGATTCTGTCCTGTGATAAGGTGGCCATCGACTTCTACGTTTGAAGTCATCGGGATAAACGCCTTTTTAAGATTCGCTCCACGTGCCTTGATAGCCGCTTCAAGATTAAACGGTACTTTTTTCTTTCTACCAGCAATTGTTTCTTCAAACCAGTCAAAGCCAGTAATTGTTTTTCCTTTGATCAGATATTCGCCATTGGAAAGCTTGACATTAAGTAGTCCCCCTACACCATGGCAAATCGCAGCAACATTTTTCCCACTTTCGTACTGTGTCTTAATGATCGATTGTATTGTTAAATCATCCGGAAAATCATACATCGTACCATGCCCCCCCGCAAGATAGATCAAATCGTAATCTTCATCTGCGACTTCGGTCAATCGCTTACTATTATTCAACAATTTTCGGAAACTGTCCTCATTCCAATATCTTTTAGAAGTTTGATCAAGTGTAAAATGCTTGAGGCTTTCGGGATCGACGGGAATATCACCTCCTTTAGGGCTCGCAATCGTAACCGTGTAGCCCCGCTCCTTCGCAGCATGATACAAATGGGTCAGCTCACTCAACCATAAACCGGTTGCTAGCTTACTATTTGCATATACACCAACATTGGTCACAATAATTAAGATTTTCAGCATGCTCATCTTTATTTCCTTTAGTATAACAAAGTTCTCTAGAAACAGTTGAAATGAAGTAACCGAAATAAGGAAAGTTGTAGCCTAATCTCTGTAACAGGCACTAATTAAATGATACCCTAAATTCTAATGGAGAAATCGAGGTACGGCTTTTAAATAAGCGATGAAAAGATTGCGGATGTTCAAAGCCCAAATGGTATGCAATTTCGGAAACAGACATCTCGGTGGTTGAGAGCAATTCTTTCGCTTTTTCAACAAGCCGATTCTGAATATGCTGTTGTGTTGTTTGTCCAGTTTGAACCCGAAGCATATCACTGAGATAGTTTGCACTGAGATTCAATTGTGCTGCAATAGAATGAACACTGGGGATCCCATTTTCAATCAATTTATCATTCTTGAAATAATCATCCAATAAGATTTCCAGTTTAGAAAGTAGATCGTTGTTTGCTTTTTTTCTTGTCAGAAATTGACGGTTATAAAAACGGTCACAATATTTTAATAAGAGGTCAAGATTAGAGATTAGCAAATCTTGTGTGAACGCATCCATATTCGTATCTATTTCCTTTTCAATATTGTTTATAATATCTGTAATGGATTTTTCCTCCTTATCCGAAAGATACAAAGCTTCATTTGCTGTATAGGAAAAGTATCCATATGCTCCTACCTGGGATGCTAATGTATATCCATGTAGGAAATCTGGATGAACAACCAGAACAAAGCCTTGAACACCGTTCAATAGTACATCTTTAAATCGCAATACCTGATGTGGAGCGATAAAATACATGATACCCTCATCAAAATCATAATATTGTTGACCATACCTGCATTTTCCTCCTGCACAGTCTTTCTTTAAAGCAATAACATAAAAATCTGTCGTCACCGCGCTGAGAATAGTTTCTGATTCTAGCCTGACCTGATCAAAATTAAATACACTGATCAATGGATTTGAAGGTTTTGTCAATCCCAAAAATTGATGCAGTGTGCTAATTGATGAAACCTTCTCCGGGGTTTTCATGTGTTCATTGTCGAGTTTACATACGAATTTACTTATTATATTTTGATTGTGAGCTGTTCATTTTTATCAAACTGATGCCCTGATGGTATGATGTTACCTGAAACTCCGGAAATCTGTTCCGAAATTTTGAATCATCGAATATATTGTCATATTCATATCTTGGAAGAAGTTCAAGTAGCTCTTTTAATCGCTTATTAAATAGTGCTCCTATCTTAAATACAAACCTTGGCACAACGGCATACTGTAGTTCCTTATTGTAAATACCAGACGCGATACGAATAAACTCCTTGTAGGTAGGGTGTTTTTTGTCAACAGGAAGATGCCAGGTCTGGCCAAATGCATCAGGTGTATTTCCAATCAAAGCCGTTGCTCGACTTGCATCTGGTGTCCATATTAGACTTCTTTTCTTACCATCGCTCAATGGTACCCTGAGTTTCTTATCTTCCTTAATATTGTTAAAAATGAGGGTGTTGGTAATGCTCTGGGTTTTATCTGGTCCATAAAACTCAGGTGCCCGACATATAACTGCGTCTAGTTCACCGGATTCGATTTCACTTAATACCATTTCGGCCATTTTCCTTCTTACATTCCCTTTTCTTCCTACTGGAGCAAATGCCGTTTCTTCAGTTAAAGCATGATCATTCTGAGGATACATGTAAGTGTTATCAAAAAATACAAGTTTTGTTCCATTGATCTTACAAGCGTCAATCACGTTCCTTAAAATAAGGGGAAACTGTTCTTCCCACAATGCCGAATTAATCGGAAGACCTAATGTAAAATAGGCAATTTTACTTCCTCTCACTGCTTCAACTGCTTCCTCGTATACGGAAAGATCGGCTGAAAATACCTCGTCCGTATCATTTACCTTTTTTGCATTTCTGCTGACAATGCGAATAGCTGAAGTAAAGTTTTTCTTAAGCTCCCTTGCCAGTTCTTCGCCAATCTGTCCATTGGCACCTAATATTGTTTGCATATTATTTTGTTTTACCTATAGACACAAAGTTCTGAAGAACTGTAATAATCAGTGTAACTCAATTAGGGAAATCTGTAACAGAATCTCTGCTATTTATAAGTACCTAAGGCATAATCCTAAAAATAGGATAAAGAAGGTGTGACTTTTCATAATAGTTTGAATGTTTGTATACCCAATCTAACTGTGCTTTTCCGTCAGCAGCAAATTTTGGATTGCTTGCTTTCTCTTTATCAAATGCAGATTTTAGATCTTTATCTTCTTTTAAAAGTTTAGCAGCAGTATCTTCAAAAACATAGGCCGAATAGTATTCTTTTTGGCCTAAAATCGCATCAAAGAAATTCCAGTTGAAATAGGAATCAATCGCTTCTGGTTCGAGTGTTTCCAAAAGAAACTTTACCCCCTCTTGATTCAGCGGGACTAAGCAGTCCCCAGCTCTGAACTTAATTTTCTTCAATTCTTTGAGTACGCGAGTATCATAATGGAGATAATGTCCCTCATAGGGGCTTGAAGTTGTCTTAAAATCTTTGATCTTATATTGTTCGACAGTAATAATAGAATCCTTTTGTATTGGATTCAATTTAATCTGATTGAGTTTCAATAAATCAAGAACTTTCCATTCGGATTGTGGAATCACATAATACTTTGGTATAGTAATCTCTTTGGTCGGGATATAGCTGTTATACAATTTAACTTGTTTTGAAAATTTGGCATTTCGGTCATACCATAATCTACTTTCTGAGGAAACTTCACTCGGCTTATATTTAGCCTCAAAACCTTTAAAATCGATGTTTTCATATTTTGTAGAATCGAGTTTCCACATAATGGGATATCTATTCCCTATACGATACTGTTTGAGATTTTCTATTCTTTTTTGTCGGATAGCTTTATGGTTCTCATCAATAAATTTGAGGTTATATAGCATATAATCATATGTTGCCTTTACCCGTTCTTTATAAGGTTTCAACATATGTGTTTCCACGACGGTACCAATTACATTGAATAGACTTGTATAGCCGGTTGCATATCGTGGCGAATCCATAAAAACTGGAAAACCACCATCGGGAACATCATTATGAATATTGACATAAGGGACGGAAATAAAACCGTCATTTTCAAGATCCATAAGCAGTTTTCGTTGCATATGACCATTAAAATAGTCTCCTAACTCCTTTCCCAAACGCTCTTTATTGGTAGAAATATAGGTGAACGTATATTGATAATCTGCACCATTACTGACATGGTTGTCAATAAACACATCCGGTTTTATCCATTGAAAAATCTGCTGAAAACTCCTCGAATTTCTGGTATCTGTTTTTATAAAATCCCTATTTAAATCGTAATTTCTAGCGTTTCCACGAAATCCATACTCCTCTGGCCCGTTTTGATTCGCCCTAGAAAAACCATTTCGGTTTAACATTCCACTTATATTATAGCTAGCTATGGCAGCGATAATTACATTTTTAGGTGCTATTATTTTTCCTGTCGCCAAATCTCTCATCAGCATCATTGTTGCGTCGATTCCATCTGGCTCACCTGGATGAATCCCGTTATTGATAAACAACACTGACTTGTCTTTTCTTGATCCTTCCAAAGTTTGTTCTGAAGGGTTGAAAATCACTACATCAATCGGAGCCTTATTATCGTCCTCCCCCCTTGTTTCATAACTGATCGCTGGAAATTGCCTTGACAATCCCCGATAGAATTCACGCATTTCCTCATAAGTAGTGGATTGATTGCCATTACCTTTTTCGTACGGCGTAAGATTTTGAGAATAGAGTGTATTAGAAATCAGTAAAAGGAATAAAATTGGAAGTTTTTTCATGAGATCAATTTATAAGATCTAATTTAGAAAAAACTTATTGAAATCTATGTCTTATGAACGGTAGTCGAAAAACTACTGAGAATCATTTTTATTAGTATTAATGATCTTCTATCGCTGTGCATTTCATACGTGGAAAACCTAAAGAAGCCAATAAAAGAAAAGTAAACGTGACGTAGAATAGCAAGTTCATTACACCCTGATAATTGCCGACTACCGTAAGCCCAAAGCATGAGATAACTGACAGCAGAACCATATAGATGATAGGCCCTGTATAGTGAATACAAAAATAGTATGTATTCACATCCTATAATTATGAAGATTATTAAAACAGAATGAAAATTATCTCTAAATTACTTTTTTCATTTGTGTTTTCGCTACTTAACTGCAGCTCCTAATAAAACTGAAGGCTTCTTCATAAGATCATTTTATTCACCTAAATAAATTATTCAAGTCAATTTCCTTCGAACTATAGCTGAAACAAAATTGTACACTGCGTTACCAAAGGTAAATCGCTATTACTTCCGATCCCTCTTATTGGAAAAAGCAAATTCTTCCCATAATCTGTTGACTGCCATTATTGACAACCTTTTTTTGTCCGATGCGATGAGGATACGATAGCGAAATGTAACTGAATTGCCCTTTTCCAATCTTAAATTCAAGACTTCATTTCCATTACTAAAAACTTTTTGTCCGAGCGGATTGGCTGCAAATAAACCATAGCCCCGTGCATGCCAATAGGTCGGATAACCGACATTATCTGGATTGTCCATGATCACAATGCTAATAGTATCCTTTCCCTTTTGTCCATAAAGCATACACCATTTCCCACGCGTACCCCAAGCATCATCATCCACCTTATTCTCACTTGTTATGTAATGGCCTATGGTATTACTCTCAGAATTACCCTTAATTGTTGTTACAGAACCATGCATATCTGTAAACTGCCGTTCTTCTTTGGAAGGCAATTCCAGTTCATGTGCCACGCGCAAGCCTAATAGCCCATCCTTAACATCGGCAAAAGAAACAGCTTCCATAGCAGTAAATGTTGTCGTCCGGTCGATGACTCGAAAGTTGGTCGTTGCCGTAAAAGTAAATGCCGTATGCTCTTTCAATAGCACATGTTTTTTAATGTCGCACCAGTCTGCCGTGTATTTTATGACACCTGCTGTACCGCTTTTAGTTTCGGAAATGGCCGTTGTTTTTATCCAGCCATATTTGTTTTTCTTAATTTCGGGTATGGCAGACGAGTTATTCCAAAAATCAAGACCATTGACACTTTCATAGTTCATCCACAAGCCTATATGATGGGGGTGATCCGTTGGTTCATTAGGACGTGGGGCCAATGGAAACCCTCGGGTAATAACTTCGCCATTGGCTGCAAAAATCGGATACAATGTAGGTTTTTCCAAATTATCTGGATAGATAAACGCGGTGAAGGGGCTATCATCTGCCATAACGATAATTTCTTTACGTGCACTGTCTTCCCGAACGGTTATGAATTGCTTTTTTTGGGCGGAGACTATGGGTATAATGGCCGCCAGAAATAGCGTAAATGAGAGTATTTTTTTCATTTTTTTGATTGATCTGAATTAAACCCCGCTAATATTTGAATACTTTTCCTCCCGCAATCACTTCTTGTTGCTTATCGTCGAAAATAACCCTTTCGCCTGTCCTGTAGGCCGCATTTGCCATAATAACTGCAATAGAATGGTTGTACCCCGCTTCAATTGGTGCGTTGGGTTCTTTACGGTTGCGGACACATTCCATCCAGTTGCGTATATGTGCCATGGTGACAACATCCCCACCGGTATTCGCCGCTGTACCAACACGGATATTATTCAGACTAATATCCGGCAATAAATTTGCCTTCATTCCCATTGCACGAGCGTACTCTTCAGTCAGACCACCTGTAGCTGAGATGTTATTGGTATCCAAATTGAGCGTTCCGCCGTTGCTGTAATAAATTTCCTTCACCTCCTCCCCGTTCAGGACGCCTGAATTTGTCTGCCTGGATTTAAACAATACCTGAAATCCTTTAGTCAGATCGTCTAATGGACCGTAATCAAATACAGCAGTAAAGGTATCCGCATTTTCTCTTCCATCTTTCCAAAGATAGTTTCCTCCATTTACAACTACACTACGTGGGTGTGGTAAACCTGTAAACCAATGCACTGTATCAATCTGATGGCATAGCCATTGTCCGGGAATACCAGATGAATAGGGCCAAAATAATCGATACTCCAGATAATGTCTGGCATTGAAAGGTTCATACGGGCGATTAAGCAAAAAGCGTTTCCAGTCAGTATCTTCCTCTTTTAGCTTCGCCACTAGATCAGGTCTACGCCATCGTCCCGGCTGATTTACGTTCCAAGTGAGTTCAACCATGACAATATCTCCAAATTTTCCGCTTTTAATAAAATCATTTGCGGCAAAGTAATTTAAACCGCTCCGACGTTGTGAACCGATCTGCACGATCCTCTTACTATCTTTAACGGCCTTTAGTACTGCACGTGCATCTTCCATCGTATCGGCTAATGGTTTTTCGACATAGACATCTTTACCAGCATGAACAGCTTCTATCGTATGTATAGCATGCTGAAAGTCGGAAGTTGAAACAAATACAGCGTCAATATCCTTGATGTCGTACATGGCCTCATTATTTAGACATGGTTTAATGGCATGTCCTAACTTTTGTTTCCAGAAGTCAGCACCTTCCTCTCGGCGCAACTTCCAGATATCGCTTACAGCAATAATATCAAAATTCAAATCTTTATAAGCCGCGAGAAACGAAGGTGCATGTGCCCCTTTATGTCTATCTGAAAATCCAACCACTCCAATATTGATGCGATCATTTGCACCAATAATCCGTCGATAACTTGAAGCACTGAAAGCATGTGTTCCTGTATACATACTGGCTCCCAGCAATCCCGCTTTTTTAATAAAATCTCTACGTGAATTAATCATTTTTATAGTTTTAGTTAGTTAACAAAAGAATATTTTTGGTGTTTTGTTTTCTTTTGACAACATACTGCTTATTCAAAATGTAACAAATAGTATTTTTTTTTAGCTAAAATTCCCCAATCAGCATGGACCACATAGATCGGAGAAATATTAGCAAGCATAGACAGTCAGCCCACCCCATGCCTGCGGTTACCTGCCTTTAGCTATTTCGATTTCCAAACCGCGGATACTTTTATACAAACATACAAAAGAAATACTCAGAAATCTATGTATTTTATGTTAATATAATTTTAGTATTTAACAATATCTGTTTATATTTAAAACAAACCTGACAACATTTAATTAAATACTAAATGAAAAAAATAATCCCGGAAGAAGAACTGATTACAATCGGAAGGATGCAAAAGGATCCTTTTATAATGGCAATCGAAGAAAAAATAGCCTGGAAAAAAGACCTAGGACAAAATATCCGCCGTCATCTGTTCTCACAGCAATTACCTTTGATCTATCATAAGAACGGACAAATGATTGCTGAGTACTTGGATGGGACAATTCAATTTATCTGAATATGGCAACAATCTACGTAATAGCGGGACCACCAAACATTGGAAAAAGCACTTGTGGGCCATATTTTATACCCGAAGGCATTAAAATACTTGATGCCGATCTCACTATACAGCGTTATCGCGAGCTCGGAATAATGAATGGATACAAACGGTTCGAGAAAATGTTGCAGGATATGCTTCTAGCTAATCAGGATTTTGCAATAGAAATCAATTTAGGATTGAAAAAACATTTCGACCTGTTGAGACAAATAAAAGCTTTCCACCCTGATAATAGAATCGAAATATTATTTTTCTATACGGACAATCTCGACATTTGTCTGGCTCGGGCACAAAATCGGAAGAGTAGCCAAATACCTCGCAGTTTAGAAAATATTGAGGATTTATACATTCGGGCACTCCCACTCCTGAAACGCAATTTGGATATTTTCGATACATTAAAAGGAGTAGATGTGCGGGAAAACCACATAGAGCCCGAAATTATTTTTCAATATCAATATGCTTCAGCAGATATTGAAGTATCCGAAAAACTCCCACAATGGGCCCGATAATAAAAATGAAATTTTATTTGTGTTGTAGCTGAATTTTATTTTACCTTTGCAATCATCAGATGATATGACTATATGAAAAATGAACACATCGTACGAAGATCCTTGGCTGAAGAAGTCGCTGCCGCAATTGAAGAAAAAATCAAATTGGGTAATTTTCCGGTGGATTCAAAACTCCCTACTGAGCCCGAGTTGATGAAACAATTTGCTGTTGGAAGATCTACAATTCGGGAAGCAATAAAGTATTTAAGTCAATCTGGTTATCTAAATGTACAACAAGGTTTGGGAACATTTATCAAAAGTGTGACCGGACACCATGCACTTGATGCAAAAATTGAAAAAGGTAATTTTAACGATATTTTCGAGGTTAGACACGTTCTGGAATTGAAAATCATTGAAAAAGCCGCAATAAATCGTAGCGCAAAAGGTTTGAAAGATATGGCTCTTGCGCTTAAAAATAGAGCAAAATATGCCATTAGCGGAGATCTTATCGCTTGTGTAGAAGCAGATATCGCTTTTCATAGCGCAATCGCCGAATCTTGTGGAAATAATATTCTAACAGCGTTATACAATACCTTATCGGTTCACGTGAATAAATTTTTTATGGAAATCTATAAGGATACAACACCCTTCATTGCATCACAAAAGCAACATGAGGAGCTGATGGAAGCTATTAAAGATAAAAACATCCAACAAGCTGTTGCCGTCGCAAATCAAATTATCCAACATAAATAATTTTTAAAAGCTTTTGTAATAAAAATCACGAAAACCAAACAATAATAAATAATGTCACAAAACATCAGATGACCTGATGTATTAATTTATGAAAACAGAATCTTTAAAAGCAGATGGTTCTTGGAATAGTTCCCAGACGGTCTACCCTATTTTATTTGCAATTAGTATTTCTCATCTATTGAATGATCTTATTCAATCAGTTATTCCAGCTGTTTATCCGCTGTTAAAATCTAATTATGCTCTTAGCTTTACGCAAATTGGCTTTATCACCCTAGTATTTCAACTGACAGCTTCCATTCTGCAACCTTTTGTTGGACTTTACACGGATAAGAATCCTACGCCAAGATCCTTGGCTATCGGAATGTTGTTTTCCCTCGCCGGTTTGCTTTGTATTGCCTTTGCTTCCAATTTTATCTATATCTTGCTTTCAGTGAGCCTGATCGGCATGGGATCTTCTATTTTTCATCCCGAGGCCTCCCGTGTTGCACACTTAGCTTCTGGTGGCAAAAAAGGATTGGCGCAATCAATTTTTCAGGTCGGTGGAAACGCAGGTGGTGCAATTGGTCCTCTCCTAGCTGCGCTGATTGTTATCCCATTTGGCCAACAATACATCGGCGTTTTTGGTGTATTGGCCATTCTAGCCATTTTAATTCTTACCTATGTCGGAAATTGGTATCAATTGCATCTTAAACCAAAAGCTACGGTCAGCGCACTCAATGCGACACAGGTAAAATCGAGTTTTTCCAGATCTAAAATCATCTTTGCTCTAGTTATCCTGTTGATTCTTATATTTTCAAAGTATTTCTATATGGCGTCTATGACCAGCTATTTTACATTTTATCTTATCGATAAGTTTGGCATTACTGTACAAGAATCACAAATTTATCTTTTTGTTTTTCTTGCATCCGTAGCGGTTGGAACAATACTCGGTGGCCCATTAGGCGATCGATACGGCCGTAAACTCATTATTTGGGTTTCAATACTTGGTGCGGCGCCCTTTACATTACTTTTGCCACATGTGGGGCTGACATTAACAATGATACTGTCTATTCTGATCGGACTGATTATATCTTCTGCTTTCTCTGCTATATTGGTTTACGCTACGGAATTGATTCCGGGAAAAGTAGGCATGATCGCTGGACTCTTCTTTGGACTTGCCTTTGGGATGGGGGGAATTGGTTCTGCCATTTTGGGATGGCTCGCAGATAGAACTTCCATTGAACACGTCTTTAACATCTGCGCCTATCTTCCATTGATCGGTATTGCGACGGGCTTATTACCCAATATTGAACGTCAGAAAAAGGCCTGATAAAAAAACATCTCTCCGATAATTACCGGAGAGATGTTTCTAAAGATATCAATATCCCGGATTCTGAATAAGCTGTGTATTTCTATTTATTTCATCACGATGTAAAGAAGTAAAATACATCTTATCATCCCAGTTTCTATTTTCGATTCCTGGATCAATATTACTTACAAAATATTTGTAATTATAATTGCTCGGATCATATTTATACAATGTCACTGTCTTATTGTCTTTTAGCGTTCCTGTGATATTGATGATGTTGGCTTTACGTCCTATCGTTTCTGCTGCGATCATCCAGCGTCTTGCATCAAAAAAACGATGCTCTTCATAAGCCAATTCAATTCGGCGCTCATTCCGGTAGCGGTTTTTGAGTGCTGCCCCTGTCTCTTCAACTGCGATTGCAGGCATTCCTGCTCTGAATCGAATTCTATTTAACCAAGTTCTTGCTTCCGCCTCTTCGCCTAATTCGATACAGGCCTCCACATAGTTTAATACAGCTTCAGTATAACGCAACATCGGCCAGGGAATACGTTGTCTTGTATTTTGATCTTCCTGAGCAGGATCAGGATCAACAAACTTCCGCATATAATACCCCGTTCTTGAGCCATTCCAGTCTTCAACAGGACTTTTTCTAGTGTCTAAACCAAAATGCGTGACTTTACTACCTTGCGCATTAACAATTTCATATTGACCGGTTTGGATCTGATTGCTGGGATCTCTTTTTGTCACATCGGCTGTCCTTGGTTTCCAGTCGGAACCATCGTATAGAATTGTTGCCTTCAATCTCGGATCACGGTTTTGATAGGGAGCCGCAGCCATGGCAGCATTTGACCAATCAAATTTTTGCCCCTTATCCGTCTCATAATCATCAACAAGCAATTGAATAGGTGTATTTCCCGCCCAGTTGTGATAACCATTTGGCCCATTATCACGTCCAACCCATCCACCGCGTTCGTCTTTTTCATTAATGAAAAAACGGCCCAAAATAATATCTTTTGCCCCTGCAGCATCTGCCATTTTACTTCCACCCCCTAGCGACAAAGCCATATAGTTTGCCGTTCCCTCTGTTGCCGATACGGGCTTGGTCATATCCAGTTTATAGGCAAAACTGGCCCGATCCAAGACTGCTTTTGCCGCTTCCTTTGCTTTTTTCCAGCGCTCAGTCTGGCTACCACTGGTATACATCAAATATTCCGGTTTTGTATATGCTTTCAAAAGTGCCGATTTCGCACCGGCCTTATTAGCATCATGAAGATCACTCGCGGCATATAACAATACACGTGATTTTAGTGCCAAAGCTGCTGCTTCACTTGCCCTCCCTTTGGCTGGTGTTATATCCTTTAAAAGTAGCGCTGCGCTATCTAGATCTTTGACGATCGCATCGACACATTCAGCGTAGCTATTTCTAGGCTTCATAAAATCCTTATCATTTAAGGTATAGATCTTATTATCTACGGGTACACCACCATAGAAACGTAAGAGTTGCTGATAATAATATCCACGCAAGAAATACGCCTCCCCTAATATTTTATTTGCTTTTACTTGATCAAATTTTGCCTGTCTCAAATTTGAAATAGCAATATTGCTTGCCCGAATACGTACATACATACGTCCATATTCATAGGTATCCATGATATAGCCTTGATCAGCTGGATTGGACCGTGATTCAGTTACTGTATTAATCCCACGATTTGGGTGAGTGAATAGTGCTTCATCTGTCATAGAAGCCATCTCTTGTTCGTAGAAACCGCCCACACCAAAACCATTGTATATTTCAACCACAAAAGCATCTGACAGTCCTGGATCAGACCACACCAGTTCGTTAGGAACTTCACTAAGCGGCTTTGTATTCACAAAATCGTCGTTACATGACTGGAGTCCGGCCGATAATACAAGTATAGATAGTGATATATTTACAATTTTTTTCATTTTCTTATCTGATTTATTTTTCTGAGAATAAATTTCCAATGGCTATTCGTTGTACCCAAAACCTATTGGTCCATAAGTACGGACAACTAGCCTTTCTTTATTTTCATAATTTTATACTACTTAAAACGATAACAACACCCCTGCATTCAGTAATCTCGCCTGTGGATAATATTGTCCCAGTGCGTTTACAGCCTCTGGATCGTACATCTTTAGCTTACTCCAAGTGACTAAATTCATACCATTCGCATACACACGCAATGAACCAATACCAATTTTATCGCAGATTGTTGATGGAAGGTTGTATCCCAATTCTACATTTTTTAGGCGTAGGTAATCGGTGCTCCGCATCCAATATGTATTATTGTACGAGTAATATTGGTTACTCCGATCCGTTAGTCGAGGGTATTCACTGCTCGGATTAGTTATGCTCCACCGTTTATCGTAGAATTCTTCCAGAAAATTACCAATAGAACCCGATTCATCTGTACCAACACGAATTTCTCCGCCTGTTGCTCCTTGGAACAAAACAGACAAATCAAAATCCTTATAGCTCAAACTAAAATTAAATCCTCCTTGGAATGTTGGGTCACTATTTTTATCTCTTCTTACTTTATCATCCGGTGTGATTTTCCCGTCGCCATTATGGTCTTTGTATTTCATATCACCCGGACGTAAAGTTTTGGTAATGGCACTATAATCAAGTTTATTGGCAGCGATATCATCCATATCTCGAAATACTCCGTCATATACATAATAGATATCTGTTTTGATAGGCTTGCCTGTACTTTGCTGCCAAGCAGGAGCACCTGGAGCCTCATCCCAGAAAATAATTTTATTCTTCGCATATCCCCCATTGACTCCGACTGTATATCCAAGTTCACCGACTTTACCCTTATAACCGAGATTAAATTCCCAGCCTTTATTATCCACCTTACCAATATTTTCAGCTGGTAGAGTCATACCGGTACTTTGCGGAACAGAAGCATTTTTTCGCCATAGAATGGAATTCCGGCGATTTTTGAAGATATCAAATTCAAAATTTAACTTACCCTGTAAAAATTGGAAATCAAAGCCCAAATTATAATTATTGGCAACCTCCCAGGTAACCATTTCATTTGGTACACGGCTCTCAAACAATGTTTTGGCTAGCTTGTCATCCACAACATAGGTTCCAAATGAATAGGTAGAAAAGTATTGATATTCTTGCAGTTTATCTTCCCAATAAATATTGTCATTCCCCATTTGCCCATAAGAGGCACGAATTTTAAAATAGTTGATGACTGGGATATTTTCCTTCCAGAAATTCTCTTCCGATACCACCCAACCAGCCATTGCACCAGGGAAAAATCCAAAACGTTCACTTTCAGGGAACATATAGGAGCCATCATAGCGCCAGAGAAACTCCGCAATATATTTACTTTTATAGTTGTAACCGAAACGGCCAAAATAATTTAACCGCGCTCTTTTCCAAGCTGTTCCGTCGTTATTTTTCTCTTGTTCTCCACCTGCAAATAGGTAATCTATACTATTTGAGAGGAAGTAACGCCTATAGGCACTAAACTTGTCGTTATCCGTCGTCTCTCTGTTCACCCCAGCAATAGCGTTTACTTGATGGTCTCCAAATTTTCGGTCAAAACTTAAAATCCCCCCTAATAGAATATTGAGCTGATCTTCATTACTTTGATTTAGGTTTGGATCCGCTGGGCCACGTCGGCCAGCTTGCAATAGTGGCGTCTTACCATCCGCTTCGTAAGCACCCGGCCAGGAATACAATGTCCAAGGAGTACCCCAGGTCTTCTGGTTTTTTACGTACTTATCAACAGAAGCATTTAATGTTAGTTTAAGCCCTTCTACCCATGGATTTGTGATATCCACTTGTCCATTTGTCTGGAAGTAATATCGCTTATCCCGATCATATCCGGTGGCATTCGTTGTAATAACGACAGGATTTTCGCCATTCTCAATATCAGGTCCCGGTTTTCCATTTGGCCATATCGCTGGTTGAGTAGGGTTTCCGCGCATCAACATACGAAAAATAGTTCCTGCACTTTTTGTCGGAAAGTTACGGTTTTCCTGCCTCCCCAAGACACCAAACTGCGTTTTGATGTATTGACTTATGTTTGCGTCAAGGTTAATACGTAAATCATACTGTTTGTAACCGGTTGCAGAATTTTTGTAATAAGCATCTTGATTTTGGTAACCCAATGACAATAGATATTTAACATCTTCTGTTCCTCCATTAATCTGGAGATTATGACGTTGTTGAGGAGACCAATCTTTCAATGTAGATTTATACCAGTCTGTATTCGGATGTCCCCAAGGATCTGAACCATCTTTAAATTTCTGAATATCGTCAGGTTTAAAAGGTGCTCCCAACACTGTTCCATCCTTTTTGGTATAAGATCCTGTACCATTTATAGCGGTTAATGCTGCTGACCATTCATCTACAGGTAAGTTATAGATTTCAAGCTCATTACGAATTTCCGCAAACTGTGTAGCGTCTGTCAATTTGGGAATTACCGTTGGTTGAGAATACCCTTGATTGAAGGTATAAGAAAACTGTGGCTTACCGGTTTTCCCCCGACGTGTTGTCACGAGGATAACGCCATTCGCTGCCCTTGCACCATAAATTGCTGCTGAAGCATCTTTTAGAACAGAAATGTTTTCAATATCGCGGGGGTTAAGCCGCTCGATTCCCCCTTCACGGGCCGGAACACCGTCAATAACCACTAATGGGCTACTATTCCCTAAGGTATTTGTACCACGGATCTTGATCGTGGATCCATCATTTCCGGGCTCCGCACTACCATTTGTAGCAATAACCCCAGGAATTCTTCCCGTCATTGCATTGGAAATGTTCAATGCCGGTGACTGGGCAAGATCACTCCCCTTAACTGTAGCTACTGCACCGGTTACTGTTTCCTTCCGCTGTTTACCATAACCAACCACAATGACTTCATCCAAGCTGGATTGAGAATTTAGCAGTGTTACATCTATGGCACGTCGTCCATTGATCACTTCATCCATAGTCTGTTTACCAACCATGCGAAAATTGACCGTACTATTGGGCGGAATTTTGTCCAATTTGTAGCGACCCTCATTGTCCGTTTTTGTCACCAAATTAGTTCCATTAACCGAAACGGTTACTCCAGAAATTGGCATTCCTGATTCATCTCGCACGATACCAGTGACACTTAATTCTTGTTGAAAGAGATTTCCGTAAGACGCTAGGCTTACAGCATCTACAGTTTGGGGGCTCAGTGCGACGATTGAACACAGTGATCCTGTCCAAAACGCTCTCTTCCATTGATTTGAGAAATAATGGCAATTAATCATAAAAACTGTTTAATGGTTTAAATTGTATGTTTATTAGTTATTTATTTGCTTTCACAAGATACTCGGTTTAGGATCTTATCAAAGGCGGTTTATAATTGAATTTTGAATAGATGAAAATACAAAAATAAATAAACAATGCAAGTGTTATTTTAACACTATTTAAAAATACACAAGCAGACAACTCATTTACAAGTCATTAAAAGAAAATATATGGATCGCTACAGCTTGATAATACCGGGTAAAATCGATCTGGTTGAAGCTGTACAATAACCAATTTATAGTTATATAGCCCCCTATTTGGTAGTTTCAAAAAAATATCGTCTAAATACATAGACGTCTGATCTTTTACTTAAAAATAGAACAGTTATATTTTGAAAAAATCACATGATAAGTTTTAATTATAATCGCTATAGAATTATATGGAAATACGTATTTTTACAAGAAACATTGTTATTGGTTAATTGCGGATAGCAATAGAAATAATAATGTAGAAATATATCTTTCGAAAAAAATCTGCCTCAATCATGAAGATACACATTAGACAAGAAATCCCAAGTGATTATCAAGCCGTTTTTGAACTCGTTCAGAAAGCATTTGAGCAGGAAGAATATAGTGATCATCAGGAACAGTTTCTGGTTGAAAAACTCCGTCAATCGACTGGATTCATACCCAAACTTGCACTAGTTGCAGAGATCGATGGTAAACCAGTTGGCTATATTTTAGTGACAAGGATTAAAATTGTTAATGAAGAAAATCAAGAGAGCTATCCTTCTCTTGCTTTAGCCCCAATTGCAGTATTACCTGAATTTCAGGGAAAAGGTATCGGAGGTAAACTAATTGCAGAAGTCAATCAAATCGCAAAGCAACTTGATTTCGGATCTATTATCCTACTAGGGCATGCAGATTATTACCCAAGATTTGGCTATGAACAAACGGTCAAATATGGTATTAAAATGCCATTTGAGGTTCCAGATGAAAATTGCATGATTATCGAACTCCACCAGGGAGCATTAATCGGAGTTAAAGGAGTGGTTGTCTATCCAAAAGAGTTTGGAATAACATAAAAAGGATTGGCTGTAGATGACAGCCAATCCTTTTTTATTTAATATTTAATGGGGTAATCTTGCATAAGCTCGAATTGGTATCCATCGCTTTTAAGTGCATCGATTAATGAAGATAACTGTTGTTGCCCTTTCTTAGTCTGAAACATGTCATCATGCATTAAAAAAACTACATTATTCGGGACCATGGAACTTTTATTGTTCATAAAGTTGCGTATATGGGATAATGTCGCTTCTTGGCTCACTATCGCATTACCTGTAATACTATTCAAACGCCATTCCACATCCCAACCAAAAATACGATAACCATTTTTATGAAGCATATCAGCTGTTGTAGCGCCATTTTTTAAATCTATCTTCCGGATATCATCATACATCCAGATATTTCTACCCGGAAGTCTAACAATTTTATGCTGAAGATTAAGATCCTTTTCGTTCTTTTCAAAATCTGCAAAAGCTTTTTCCGGATTATTATAGAATCGTGAATATTGGTTATTTGCATGCGTATAGCTATGATTATAGCAAGCAATTAATGGATTACTTTCATATTTCTGAAGATCCCGTTTTCTCCCCTTGCTCATGTTGGCATGCTTACCGATTAAGAACACACTTACTTTTATATTTTTCTCTTTTGCCAAAGAATCTATCGCCGCACTCCCGATCAAAGGTCCATCATCAAATGTCAAATAAATATGCTTTGGATGTGCATCAAAAGCTCTTCGCAACGAATCTTTCAGGTTACGTTTTTGTTGCTTTACAGGGATAGGATGCAAACTATCAACTGTAAAATGGAGCTGATTTTTTTGAAGAGAATCCCATTTATTCAAAAGAACAGGTACTTTTTCCTTTTGGGTTAACTTTTCGTTTAAAGTATCCCTGCTGCCCTCTTTGCCACTACCCAATACCTTGTTGGAGAAATCTTTGCACGACACATTACCTAAGATCACACCACATGTGAACAATGCGACCAATAACCTTCTACACTTCATATCTATCCTAATAACTTAAGTGATTTTTTTACATTTCAAAAATACTACAAAAACCTACTTAAAAAGTATAATATTTTATAAATCCCTATTTTCCGGGATAATCAGCTACAAAAACAACAAAAATATTTGTCTAAACAGTTTAATATCATTAATTATCGTCTAATACATGACCGCAAAATTTTGAAACAATAGAAGCTATTTCTTCTTAAAGATTAAGGCTCTATTATATTCAAAGTTCATCCTGGCGATATTTAAGACAGATATACCTTGTGGACATTCAACCTCACATGCTTCTGTATTTGAACAGTGTCCAAAAGATTCCGCATCCATTTGCTTGACCATACTGAGTACACGGTGATTTCTTTCCTCCTTTCCCTGTGGCAGTAAGGCCATATGTGTAATCTTTGCTGAAGTAAATAGCGCTGCACTCCCATTTTTACAGGTGGCAACACATGCACCGCATCCGATACAAGCAGCTGAATCAAAAGCTTCTTCAGCGAGTTCATGTGAAATGGGAATAACTGTGGCATCCGGTGCCTGACCTGTATTGATAGATACAAAGCCTCCCAGGGAAATAATTCGGTCAAAAGCGGACCTATCCACTTTAAGATCTTTTTTCACCGGAAATGCTGATGAACGGAAGGGTTCTATCACAATAGTATCATTATCGTTGAACGAACGTAGATGCAACTGACACGTAGTCGTATGTTTCAACGGACCATGCGCAATACCGTTAATCATTACACCGCATTGGCCACAGATCCCTTCCCTACAATCATGGTCAAATTCAACAGGATCCTCTCCGTTCACAATGAGCTTTTCATTTAAGGTATCCAACATTTCAAGAAAAGACATATGTGGATTAAGGCCCTGTAGATCATAGGCTACCAGTTTTCCTGCTGTTTGATTATCTTTTTGTCGCCAGATTTTAAGATGTAGATTCATAATTGTTCATTTTATTTGTAGCTTCTTACGGTAGGTTGTATTTCTTCGAAAGTCAATGGTTCTTTGATCAATTCAGGTTCTTCCCCTTCTCCTTTCCAGGCCCAGGCGGAGATAAATTGAAATTCAGCATCATTTCTCAGCGCTTCTCCATCCGCTGTTTGGTATTCTTCCCTAAAATGTGCGCCACAGGATTCTTCACGGGTCAACGCATCATAGCACATCAATTCACCGATTTCAAAATAGTCTGCAACACGTCCAGCTTTTTCTAATTCCGTATTTAATGAATTTAGTTGCCCACTAACCATAACATTGCTATAAAATTCCTGCTTAAGCTTCTTGATTTCCACTATTGCATATTTAAGTCCCTGCTCATTTCTAGCGAGACCGCAATAATCATACAACAGCTTCCCAAGTGTTTTGTGGAAATAATCGACGGTTTTATTACCCTTAATCTGTAATAATTCATCAATTTGCTTTCTAACCGCTAACTCTGCCTTTTCAAACTCCGCATGATCTGTAGAAATCTTTCCGGTGTGAATTTCATTCGATAAATAATTGGCGATGGTATAAGGCGCAATAAAATAACCGTCCACTGAAGCTTGAAGCAACGAATTTGCCCCTAAGCGATTAGCGCCATGATCGGCAAAATTAGCTTCACCAAGTGCAAATAGCCCTGGCAAGGTGGTCATCAGCTCGTAATCAACCCAAAGTCCGCCCATCGAAAAATGGGCCGAGGGTGATATCATCATCGGTTCAGAATACGCATCATAGCCCGTTATTTTATGGTACATATCAAAGAGATTACCATATTTCTCTTCAATTTTTTGCTTCCCCTGTTCCTTGATTGCTTTCGCAAAGTCAAGGTAGACGGCATTTTTTAAAGGACCTATACCAAAACCAGCGTCAATCCGCTCCTTGGCCGCTCTAGAGGATATATCCCGCGGTGCAAGATTCCCGAATGCGGGGTATCGACGTTCAAGGTAATAATCTCGATCTTCTTCTGGGATATCATTGGCCGCTCTGTTTTCATCCTGTTTTAATGGAACCCAAATGCGACCATCATTACGTAAGGATTCTGACATCAACGTCAGCTTGGATTGATAATCGCCTGATTGCGGTAAAGAGGTCGGATGAACCTGAATCCAACTTGGGGATGCCATCAATGCCCCTTTTTTATGTGCCCGCCAAATTGCCGATCCGTTACAACCCATTGCTAAGGTAGATAGATAATAGATTTTGCCGTATCCACCCGTTGCAAGTATAACAGCATGTGCAGCATGTCGTTCAATCTCTCCAGTATCTAAATTGCGAACAATAATACCACGCACTTTCCCATCGATGACAACAACATCCAACATCTCATGGCGGGAAAAGAGCTGAACAGTTTTTTTACCGACCTGCCGCATCAAGGCCTGATAAGCTCCCAATAGCAGCTGCTGTCCGGTCTGCCCCCTTGCGTAGAATGTTCGACTCACCTGAACCCCACCAAAAGAGCGATTGTTCAGATATCCCCCATATTCACGTCCAAAGGGAACACCTTGCGCCACCGCCTGATCTATCAAATTCAACGAACATTCAGCCATTCGATAGACGTTAGCTTCACGCGCACGAAAATCGCCCCCTTTTAAAGTATCCACAAACATACGATAGACACTATCGCCATCATTCTTATAATTTTTGGCAGCATTAACTCCCCCTTGGGCTGCTACAGAATGGGCTCTTCGGGGACTGTCCTGAAAACAGAATGATTTGACCTGATAGCCCATTTCGCCAAGAGATGCCGCTATTGAGCTTCCCGCCAGGCCCGTCCCCACAACAATGACATCCAATTTTTTGCGATTGGCGGGGTTAACAAGCTTTGCAGTTTTTTTATAGCGTGTCCACTTTTGCTCCAAAGGTCCCGCTGGTATTTTTGAGTTTAAAGTCATGTCTTCGCCTTTAGTTAACAGTAAAAAATATATAAATTGGCATTAAGGCAAACCCTATGCTGATGACAATGGAGTAGGTTGTACCAATTACCTTAAACCAATGGACAAATTTTGGATGATACAGTCCGAGGGTTCTCACCGCACTATGAATCCCATGGATAAGATGATAACATAAGGCTACCATGGACAAAACATAAATAAGCACATACCACCATTGTTGAAACACTGCAATAACCAATACATAGAGATCCTTATTTCCTTTTGCATCCAGTGGTGGAGCTCCAAACTTATATACGTACCAAAAATTTTGAAAGTGGATAACCAAAAATATCAGAATAAGTGTACCCAGAATTCCCATATTTCGGGAATACCATTTGCTTGCCCGTCCACGCTGGTCTGACTGATATTCCCCGCCTGTTTTTTTATTCTTTATAGTAATGGCCAATCCGTCGATCGCATGCAGTATAATACTCAGATAAAGAACATAGGAAACAATTTTAATCAAGATGTTTCCAGAGAGAAAGTGTGAATAGGCATTAAACTGTAAATGTGCCTGCTCCTGAGGTAAAAATAGCTGCAAATTTCCCAGAAAATGGATAAGCAAAAAGAAAGCGAGAAATAACCCCGTTAAGCACATAAGTATTTTCTTTGATAAGGTCGATAACATAAGCCTTTTATTTAATAATAACCAATAACTTTCATCCATAAACCACCTACACCCATATAGATAATCAGCAGCACAATCCCGATTTCCAGACCCCGCAACCACCAGGACTTAAGATCAACATAACCGCTACCGAAGAATACGGGTGCCGGACCATGACCATAATGTGTTAACACGCCATAGATGGAGCCCAGAAACCCAAGCATCATGGCCAACAACATGGGCGGGATGCCTAATGATACACCCACTCCCAATAATGCAGCATACATTGCGGCAACGTGAGCTGTAGCGCTCGCAAAGATGTAATGGCTAAAGAAATACACCAAAACAATTACGGGGAATGCGATCTGCCAACTCAGCCCGCCAATCTGTACCTTGATCAAATCACTAAACCAACCTATAAATCCAAGTTCATTCAGCGAACTGGCCATCATGACCAAAACGGCAAACCAAACAATGGTATCCCAAGCGCCCTTCTCCGCTTTTACATCCTCCCAGGTTAGCACCGAAGTCAGCAAAAGCAAAGTCAATCCAATAAATGCAGTTGTAGTCGCATCAATCGACAGCGAACCTCCAAAAATCCAAAGCGCCAGAAGTATAAAAAATGCCAATAACATCAACCACTCATTTCTGGATATGGGGCCCATCTCTTTTAATTTTTCCGCCGCCATTTTGGGTGCATCACCCGTCTTTTTTAGTTCAGGTGGATACAGTTTATAAAGTACAAGTGGAACAACAAAAAAAGCAACGATGCCCGGAACAAAGCCTGCAACGGCCCAAGACATCCACGTAATATCAATCCCTAGATTAGCAGCAAACTTTTGACACATCGGGTTGCTCGCTGTTCCGGTTAAAAACATGGAGGAGGCAATCAAATTCATGTAGTAGCTATTCAGTGTCAGATAGGATCCCAGCTTTCGATGCGTCTCTGGTTTGTCTGGAACAGAATCAAAACTGATGGCCATAGATTTCATAATCGGGTAAATGATACCGCCACCTCTGGCCGTATTACTAGGTATCGCGGGTGCCAGACACACGTCAGCCAAACCTAGACCATAGGCCAGTCCAAGTGAACTTTTTCCAAAAACTCGAATAAAAAGAAATGCAATACGATTGCCTAAGCCCGTTTTGATAAACCCGCGTGCGATAAAAAACGATATCCCTATAAGCCAGATAACCTTATCCCCAAAGCCGGTCAACGCTTTCGTAATAGATTTACCCGCATCTCCGGGAGCTAAAACCTGTGTAAGCGCCGTAAATCCAATCGCCATCATACACATGGTACCCATTGGCGCCGCCTTCAGAATGATCCCGAGTATGGTCGCAGCAAATATGGCAAACAAATGCCAAGCTTCAGGACTAACGCCCTTAGGAACTGGAATAAACCACAAAATGAGCGCAACAATAAAAGTGATGGCAACATTTTTGATACTAATTTCCTTCATAATAATTGAGGTTTAAAAGATTAGAATCTACTTTGTACTTGTACGATAAATAAGTTTTTATTGTATTCATTGGTATTCTGAGTCTGCTTCTTATAGCGATCGAGTTGAAGACCAAGCTGTATCCGCGCACCATAATTTTTCAAAAACTCCAGACCAAACATTGGCGTAAAAGTTTGCCTTGCATTTGCATTTAACTTATAATTTGGGTCGATATACTCATAACGACAGGAAAGCTCAAATGCACTGAGGTTATAATAGTTGACTTCATACCTTAAATTCGGCAGAAAATAGATACCGCGAACGAGGTAGTCACTTAATTTTGAAGTACGCGCCCCCTCATCCAATGCATAATATAAGTTATGATTGATAGCCTGTTTTGCTTCCAGTTGCATATCCAGGTTCCAACGTTTCCCAAAATCTACGTTTCCACTCAGATCTACCCCCAGTGCATGTACTTGCTTTTTCATAACCTCACCCACACCGCCATTTAGCCCAAGATTGACCCCATATTTTTTTGAAAGCCCAAATACCAAGCGTGTTGAATATTGCTTTCCATTATCATTGTCGACGACTTGGTTTTTACCATTTCCATTGACTACGGAAAAAGAATAACTAAACGGCATATCTCCTAAATTGACCTCCCCTGTTGCTGCCATTCCAATCTGAAAACTCGCCCAACCCAATTTGCCAAATTCAAGATATTGATTTGACCAATCCAACGATTTAATAATATCTATTGGATAAGTTTCCTCAATGCCAAACCAAGGTCGAAACTGACCAACTGTAATGGCCAGCTTAGGGCTAAACGTATATTTTAAATACGCATTTTCAAGTACCTTTGTTTTTGGGTCACTTTTAAAATCAGCTAAATTGGCAAGGACTGCTACTTCAGTTCGCTTACTGATCTGTGCACGCATCTGCACCCGCATATACTTCACCATAAAATTATTGTCCGTTCCAGAACCATCACTATGGTGAAGCCCGTTCACGTCAACATCTTTAGTTGTGCTCACAAGGTACCGCGCCTGAAAAAGACCCTTTATCTGCAGTTTGGGATAGGTGATTTCTTCTTTGATTTGCTGTACAGAATCTCTTTTTATCGGCTCAACTGGCCCCGGTTCTTGTCCTTTTACAGTCGTGTATAGCAATAAGTATAAGACAGAAATTGGAATGTAAAGTTTCCTCATATCTAAAACAATTATCTATTCGCCAGTAGCCCAGCGCACTTTTCAATGTCAATAATGTATATTATAATTTATTCTTTCTCTAGTAACATCTAAACGGGTGAATAGTTTTAATTCTCTAATAAATTTTGTAACTAAAAGAAAGTTTCCTCCCCAGAGAGTTCAAATTGATTAAATTCCGCGTTTTTGTGTATTTTCACGGTTGAATATATCCAGATTTCAATCTTTGAATTAGTAAAAATTTCAAGATTCAAACAAATACTAAATATCCAAAGAACAAATTATAGATAAATTTTAGAATCAATAAATCATATGAAAGAACAATTAATCAGAAAATGCTGTATTTGCCTCGTACTAATTATCTATGGGTTTTTCATTCCTGTCTCCAAAGCAGCGGAGCGGGAGAAGCCGGCAATGTTTTGGACTTGGCTAGATTATAATCCAACTACAAATTTTGATTCCATCTGCCGTGAGATGAATTACCTGGGTATTGATGGGGTCATGCTAAATGCAGCCAGTCCTGATGAATATAGAGTCGCCATTCCTATTGCAAAGAAATATGGAATACAGGTGATCGCCTGGCTTTGGACGATGAACCTAGAGCATGATCGGGACAAGATCCTAAAAGAACATCCAGACTGGTTTAGTGTTAATAGAAATGGAAAAAGTCTGGCTGATACCACTGCGTATGTTGGCTACTACAAGTTCCTATCACCCGTTGTACCAGGAGTAAAAGAATATATTAAACAAAAAATCCAGTCCTATTGCGAAGTTGAAGGGCTCGATGGTATATCAATAGACTACAACCGCTATGTAGATGTTGTATTACCAACCACTTTGTGGCCAAAGTATAATATCGTTCAGGATCGCGAATACCCAGCGTGGGATTATGGATATCACCCCATTGCCATAGAAAAATTCAAAAAACAATATGGTTATGATCCAAGGACACAAAAAGACCCATCAAAAGATCTAAAATGGAGACAGTTTCGTTGTGATCAGATCACTGACATCGCTAATATGATTGCTGAAGTTGTCCACAGTCATGGAAAGACTATGGCAGCCTCGCCTTTTCCTACACCAAAAATGGCTTCAAGAATGGTTCGTCAAGATTGGGGTAAATGGAAACTGGACGTTGTATTCCCTATGGTATATAGCAACTTTTACACCGAGGATCCAAGCTTTATAAAAGATTGTACCCTAGAAAATGTCAGAGATAAGGCTGCGAATACCACTCTGTACTGCGGATTGATGGCTAAAAACAATGATGAAATGTTTGTCGATATGGATGAGGCTTTAAATAATGGTGCTCAGGGAATCTCTATTTTCACCATACACAGTCTCCAAGATCCAAAGATTAAAGAGCGCTTCAGGGCCTATACGACAGCCGCTAAATCCAAAAAAGAAAAAAACAATGGAACCTTACCTCGTATTTCAACCAATAAGGTAGAAAACGACCCTTTTAAGAAAGCTGGCATCATGAAATTGATCACCCAAAAAATTCAAGACATGGTAAAAGCGGAAAATCCGGCAGCAAATCCTGTGGTATTATCTAAGTATAAGCAAGTTGATGCATACGATGTCACAAAAAAATATCTTGTAAAGGATAAGGTCAGTAACAAAAACTTTTATGTAACTTTCTTTTTCTATGGTGACATACTTTCGGGCTGGAATGTTGATCCTGCACCCTCGAACAGCTAAAGTATCGATACTTTCCTATCTTTGGACTTTCATAAATAGATTGAAGACATGAATAAAACTTTTGGTTTGATAACAGCTTTACTTGTCCTAAGCTATACAGGGCGAATAGATGTGTGCCAGGCGCAGCAGACGACAAGTACCGCAACGGTAAAGGATGCAAAAAAGATAGATCAAGCAACATTAAATAGCATTCTTGAAAAGAATAGTCAGCGCTTTAAACTGGGAAAAGTAGCAGATTACATTCCAGAACTGGGCAAAGCAAATGCACAATCCATTGCACTATCTGTTGTAAATAACGATGGTACTCTGGTAAGTGCCGGAGATATACATCAAAAATTTACGATTCAAAGTATATCAAAAATAATTGCGTTGATGATCGCGGTACAGGAAAGTGGTGAAAAAGCTGTTTTTGAGAAAATGGGATATTTTGGAACCGACAAACCTTTCAATCACTTTGGCAATTTAGAAACAATGGGTAAACCGCTTAACCCCATGATGAATGCAGGTGCTATATTGACCACAGCCCTTATTAAAGGGAATGCTGAAGAACCCTTTGCTAAAATCCTTAAGATGATTCGTTTCATTACAAACAATGAACAGATAGATTATAGCCATGCGGTATATAACTCAGAAAGAGAAACTGGTCATCGGAATCGCGGTATGTTCTACATTATGCGAAATAATGGGTTAATTGATGGTGAAGGGGAAGAAAAGCTCAATAATTACTTTAAACAATGTTCCATCGAAATCACAGTGGAAGATCTTGCCAAAATAGGCTATTTTTTTGCCAATCACTGTGTCCGTTATGATGGAAACAAACAATTTCAAGATCCTAATCTATCACAGCTTATTCAGTCACAAATGCTGATTGCCGGCATGTACGAATTCAGTGGTGAATATGCCCGTACGGTTGGGCTACCGAGTAAATCCGGTGTGGGCGGAGGAATCGCTGTCAGTGTTCCCCGTAATATGGGAATAGGGGCTTTCAGTCCGGCTTTAGACCAACACGGCAACTCACTGGCAGGTTATCATATGATCCTAGATCTGGTGAATGCCAAACATCTGAGCCTATTTGATTAACAGATCAAATAGCATAAATTAAATCGTTGCAAAACCGAATCCCTGTTTTGCTTGTTAATTCCTAAGTCTGCATAGCTATATGCAGGCCTAGGAATAAATTAAAATACCAAAAAATAAACCAATGGTAAGAACAGAAACAATAATCGCTGTGGAAAGTGTTTCTAAAAGTTCAACCTTTTACCAGGATTTGCTAGGTTGTACCAGCGAACATGGTGGCGAGACTTTTGAAATTCTAACAGTTGAAAACAATGTAATTTTATGCCTTCACAAATGGGGTGAACACGCACATCCCACCATGCTCCAACCCAAAAATGCCGGAAATGGTCTAATCCTATTCTTTCGGGTAGATAATCTCCAGGAAGTGTTTGAAAATGCCACCAAACTCGATGCCATGTTCGAAAAAGAAATTCACTACAATGAAAATTCATTAAGAAATCAGTTTATCCTCCGGGATCCTGACAATTATTACCTGATTATTTCAGAATAAGAAGTTCTTCCGTAACTACATGCGTTGGTTTGATTTAACAGATGTTCATTTGACATGTGCTTTCTTAAACCAGTTTAAGTTTATTATTCAATCTTTCCTGCAACTTTGTAGTATCAAAATATAAAACAATGACAGCACGATTAAATATTGCAAAAGTAGATGCAACAGCTTATAAAGCGATGATGGGTTTAGAAACCTACCTCGCTAATACCTTTCTTACCCCTGTCCAGAAAGAGCTTATTAAAATAAGAGCATCCCAAATTAATGGATGTGCTTTTTGCCTTGACATGCACACCAAAGATGCATTAAAGTATGGTGAAACTCCCCAGCGTATATTCTTGCTGAACGCTTGGCGTGAGACCGAATTATTTAATGCCGAAGAACAGGTTTTATTGGAGATGACTGAGGAGATTACCCTAATTCATCAACAGGGCCTGACGGAGGAAACTTATCAAAAAGCGAAGAAACTATTTGACGAAAAACAACTTGCACAGATCATTATCGCTATTATCACAATCAATTCATGGAATAGAATTGGTATAAGCACACATTTAGAATTATTAAAGTAGGTAGACCCCGGACATACCCGCTAGGATGCGAATTCAATCGCTCCCGTTGGGATGTAAATGAATCTATAAAAATGGGGTCAGTCCAACGCGAACGGCCCCATTTTCGTTTAAAATAACTAGTCGATAAAATCTTAAATCTACCATCCCGCAAATCGCATTAATCAGCTATCTTTAATCCGAAAAAAGTTTATTAAACCAATTAAACTCAGAAAAATGAAAATCGTTAAAAAAATTTTAATTGTTTTGGTTATTCTCATTGCCATTCCCTTAATTGTGGCACTTTTTGTTCCTAAGGATTTTGATGCTAAAAGTGAGATTACCATTGACAAACCTAAACAGGAGGTCTTCAACTATGTGAAAATGCTTCGAAATCAAGATCACTTTGGGGTATGGCAACTTTCCGATCCACAAATGAAGAAATCCGAACAGGGCACCGATGGTCAGGTTGGATTTAAATACAGTTGGGATGGCAAGAAAGTTGGAAAAGGTTCACAAACCATTACGCGCATCGTAGATGGAGAAACGATCGAAACATCACTTGACTTTGGATTCGGCGAACCGTCAAAAGGGTATTTTAAGCTGAAAGAAATATCGCCCAATCAGACATCGGTAACCTGGGGTATTACCGGTAAATCACCTTACCCCTGGAATCTAATGAGCCTATTTATGAATATGGATAAGGATTTTGACCAAGGACTCAAAAACTTAAAAGATGTCTTGAAATAGCTTCATACATCATAAAAAAAGGTATTTAAAGCATAATCAAATGATCTTTAAATACCTTTTCTTCAAAAAACGAATTGAATTAACGACGACTCATCAGAATACGTAAAATATACCAAAACAACAACATGATAGAAGAAAATAGCTGTAATGCTGCCCCTACATATTGTTCATTGCCGTAATTATATTTCAGACTTTGCGTTTGGTACAAAATGCTTCCTGAAGCAATCAACACCATGATGATAGAAAACCAAAGTCCCAATTGAAATCCAAATAATGCGCCCGCGACAATGGCACCCAATGCTAGGAAGCCACCAATAACAAGGATGTTTTTCAGAAAAGAGAAATCCTTATTTGACATAAAAGCAACTGCTGTAAGTGCTGTAAACAAGGCCAGCGTCATTATACTTGCCTGGTAAAGCAAGCCCGCACCATCAGTCATCGAAGCGGCAATAAAAATCATTGGCAGGAAAATAATAGCTTCCAATACAATGTAAAATGCCAGTCCAAGATACTGGGTCTGACGACTCTGCGCTAATGTCCATCGAGAAGACAATGAAGCTCCCAACCAGAAACATCCGAGGAGAAACAACCAAATAAACTTCCCACTGACCATCCATACAATAAAATCATAAGGAACTAATTTTATCAATAGGGTTTCTAAAACGATAAATGCTAAAATAGAAAGGGCAACATGAAGATAAGTTTTTTTGTAAAAAACGCCCCTTTCAGCCTCATCGTTAACAAGTAAATACTCTTGTGATTCCATAAAACAGTTAAATAAGATGTATTAATATACATTAAAAATAAGCATTAATTCGATTTTCACAAGAAATAATTTAAGCAGAGCCTATCGAATTACCTCGCATTGATACAAAAAAAGAGGACCCCGCCTAGCAGGGTCCATTCAAACAAACAACTTATTTCCAGCCTCCTCCCAAATCTTTGTAGATATTCACAACAGCATTAAGCTGTTGCTTCTTAGTTTCTATCAATTCAAGTTTTGAATCCAATACATCGCGCTGAGTCATCAGCACTTCCATATAATCAGCACGTGCCGACTTAAACAGATCGTCTGATACCGTCACAGAATTATTGAGCACTTCAACTTCCTTGGTTTTGAAATCATAACTCTTGCCGAGGTTTTCGATATTAGACAGTTGGGTAGACACTTCCAAATAGGCATTTAAAATTGCCTTCTCATAATTATAGACTGCCTGTATCTGCTTCGAATTTGCGGTATTGAATTCCGCTTTCAATCCATTTTTGTTTAACAACGGAGCTGCCAACTCTCCTATTATGTTGTACAACATCGATTCGGGCATTTTAAACAAATAGGATGGCTTAAAAGCTTGCAGGCCCAGCGCAGCCGATATTTCCAAGGAAGGATAGAATTCCTTCCGCGCAATCTGTACATCCAATTTTGCAGCAGCAAGTTCATATTCAGCCTCACGGATATCAGGTCTATTGCTCAGGAGTTGACTCGGTATCCCCGTTTGTACTTTCGCAGGTACCATATCCACGAAGCTACTTTTATCACGTTTGATTTCCTGTGGAAAACGTCCTAAAAGGAAATTAATTCGGTTTTCAGTTTCCTTAATCTGCTGGCGTGTCTCAAATTCCATTCCTTTGGTTTTTAATACTTCTGCCTGGAATTTTTGAACAGCAAGTTCTGTCACACGCGCCGCCTGCTTCTGTAGTTTTATGACCTCCAGTGCATTGTCCTGCAACTCGATATTCTGTTTGATAATCGTTAGCTGGTTATCCAAAGCCAACAATTCATAGTAAGATCGTGCAACCTCAGCGATAAGACTGCTCAGGACAAAGTTTTTACCTTCCACCGTAGCAAGATACCTGTTCAATGCAGCCTGTTCAGAATCTTTCAGTTTTTTCCAGACGTCGATTTCCCAGCTTGCATAGGCACCTATCTTTAGATCACCCAGTGGATCGGGCATTTCCTTCCCTGGCGCGATCTCCGTACTGGCATCCCCAGCTCCCTGGCTTGTATAGCGCCCGACCTTCTCCACACCGCCGCCGGCACGTAAACCCACACTCGGTTTCAATGCACCTTTTCGCAGCAAAATATCATTCTTGGCAATAGCCAATTCTTGCAAGGTCACATTCAGCTCCTGATTATTTTTTAATGCCGTATCAATTAAAGCAACTAAATTAGGATCACTAAAAAAATCACGCCACTTCATATTGGCCGAATTCGTTGTGTCCTGTGCAAGTGCTTCAGCAAATTCCTGTGGCACTTGCTTGTTTTCCTGAATCTGAGTCGCTTTAGGAACCTTACAGCCTGTCATTGCTGCGGACAGCAAAACCCCTACTACCCAATATTTATTTGTTTGACTAGCCATTGTTATCGATTTCTTCAGTTAATGGATTTTCATCTTCATGTTTGATAAGTTTACGTTTGGAAGCGATTGTTCCAAAAATAAAGTAGAGCCCCGGTATGACAAGGATACCAAAGACAGTTCCAAACAACATCCCTCCTGCCGCTGCAGTACCAATGGTCCGGTTGCCGATCGCTCCTGGCCCAGAAGCCATTACCAATGGAATCAGACCTGCAATAAACGCAAATGATGTCATTAAGATGGGTCTAAACCTCACCTTGGCTCCTTCCAAAGCGGCTTCGATGATACTGAGTCCCTGCGCATGTCGTTGTGTGGCAAACTCAACAATTAAAACCGCGTTCTTACCCAATAATCCAATGAGCATGACCAAGGCCACCTGTGCATAGATGTTGTTTTCCAGTCCTAGAACTTTGAGTAGGAAAAAAGCTCCAAAAATACCAATTGGCAATGATAACAGAACCGCAAATGGCATGATAAAGCTTTCGTATTGTGCAGAAAGAATAAGATAAACAAAGCCTAAACAGATCAAAAAGATATAGATCGCTTGATTACCACGTCCCACCTGATCTTTGGAGATACCAGCCCAATCAATACCATAGCCCTGTGGTAAGGTTTTCGCAGCGACAGCATTGATCACTTCAATAGCCTCACCGCTACTATATCCAGGAGCAGCAGAACCTGAAATTTCAGAAGCCATGTACATATTGTGACGCGTGATCTCGGAGAGTCCATATACCTTTTCCATATGCATAAAAGCCGAAAAAGGCACCATCTCATCCTTATCATTTTTTACATATAATTTCAAGATATCTTCAGGAAGAGCCCGATACTGCGGTAATGCCTGTACCATGACCTTATATTGCCGGTCATACTTAATGAAATTGGTTTCGTAGTTACTCCCCACCAGCGTAGAAAGCGTATTTAGGGCATTGTCAATAGTCACCCCTTTTAATTGAGCCATATCATTGTCGATATGGAGCATGTACTGCGGAAAACTAGCACTATAAAATGTAAAAACTGAGGACAACTCCGGTTGCTTATTCAATTCACGGACAAAATCCTTACTTACGGTCTCCATTTTCTTATAGTCACCGGAGCCCGCTTTATCCAAAAGCCGCAACTCAAATCCCCCTGCGGCACCATATCCCGGTACTGCCGGTGGCTGGAAAAACTCGATGGAAGCCCCAGGGATATTTTTCGCTGCATTTTCCAGCTGTTCGATAATTTCCTGCGAGGATTCCTTACGCTCTTCCCAACTTTTTAAATTGATCAGACAGGTTCCGGTATTCGCACCAGTTCCCTCAGTCAATATTTCGTAACCGGCCAATGAAGAAACGGATTGTACACCATCGATGTCCTCCGCCTCCTTCTGCAAAGTTTGAGCGGCCAGATTTGTCCGTTCTAAGGTCGATCCCGGTGGCGTTTGGATAATGGCATAAATCATCCCCTGATCCTCGTTTGGAATAAAGCCTGCTGGCACGGAATTATTTAAAAAGTAAGCGCCAATACAGAATCCGATCAATACCACAAAAGTAAAGAGACGCTTGTCAACGATACCTTTCAGTAAGAAAACATATTTGTTGGACATCTTATCAAACAATCTATTGAACGCATCCAAAAATTTGTCCACGATAGATTTCTTACGAGGTTTTCCATGATTGTTCTTAAGCATAATCGCACACAACGCTGGTGTCAAGGTCAATGCAACTACACCGGAAAGGATAATAGATGTCGCCATCGTGATGGAGAACTGGCGGTAAAAAATACCGACAGGCCCCGACATAAACGCAACAGGAATAAATACGGCCGCCATCAGAAATGTAATAGCGATAATAGCACCGCTGATTTCATGCATCGCTTTCTTCGTTGCCTTATAGGCTGAAATATGCAATTCCTCCATCTTGGCGTGTACGGCTTCGATGACGACAATGGCATCATCCACAACGACACCAATTGCCAATACCAGGGCAAATAGTGTGATCAGGTTGATTGTGATACCAAAAAACTGCATAAACAGGAACGATCCCACTAAGGAAACCGGTACGGCAATGGTTGGAATCAAAGTAGACCGCCAGTCCCCAAGGAATAAAAAGACAACAATCGCCACCAGTATAAAGGCTTCAATTAAGGTATGGATAACTTTTTCCATGGAAGCATCCAAAAATTTAGAAACATCATAACTGATTTCGTAATCCAGTCCTTTCGGAAAAGAAGACTTTAGTTCCTTCATTTTATTTTTAACATCCTGAATTACCTGAGAAGCATTGCTACCATAGGATTGTTTCAGGACAATAGCGGCAGAGGGCTTCCCATTCAAGGTAGAATAAATATCATACATGGCGGATCCAAATTTAATATCGGCAACATCGCGCAAGCGCAACATTTCACCGTTTGCATTTGTGCGTAATACGATATTACCATAGCCTTCTGTTGTTGTGAAACGCCCCGGATATTTCAGGACATATTCAAAAGACTGTGAAGTAATCCCGGAAGACTCGCCGGCCTTGCCCGGAGATGCTTCCAAACTTTGCTCTGACAGAGCTTTCATCACCTCCTCAGCGGATATTTTATAGGCGGTCATGCGATCAGGTTTTAACCAGATCCGCATCGCCAATTCCCGTGTTCCAAGAATATTCGCAACCCCAACTCCGTCTACACGTCTCAATTCTGAAACGATATTCATATCGGCGTAGTTATACATAAAGTTTCCATCAAGGTCTTTATCCTTGCTATATAGGTTGATATACATCAACATATTGGATTCTTCCCTTGTAATTTTCACCCCCTCGCGTACAACGATAGGTGGAAGCTTATTAACAACAGAAGCCACGCGGTTCTGCACGTTCAATGAAGCTTGATTTGGATCTGTACCTAGATTGAATACCACCTGTATGCTGGCTTCACCATCGTTACCGGCATCTGAAGCCATATATTTCATTCCCGGAACCCCATTGATGGCGCGCTCAAGCGGAATGATAACAGATTTTATCATGAGTTCCCCATTCGCACCCGGGTATTCTGCTGTAATGTTTACTTTAGGTGGCGATATGGATGGAAATTGAGTTACTGGAAGTTGTACCATCGAAAGAACCCCCAGAAACACAATGATCAACGATATAACAATCGAAAGTACAGGTCTATTTATAAAACGACTAAACATAGTAATTTAAGAGTATGGAGATTTATTCTGTTTTTAACTTCAAATTAGAAATGGCATCTTTAGGCTGAACAAAACTGTAGTTGATCTTTTCATCCTCTTTCACTTTCTGTATACCGTCCAATAGGAATTTATCATCTTTTTGAAGTCCACTGCTGACCACATAAAGGTCAGGAAGGGAATTGCTAATTGTGATATAACGCGCTTTTAACTTGCCTGCTTTATCCACGACATAAACATATTTCCGGTCCTGTAACTCGTAGGTTGCCTTTTGTGGAATAATCAATGCCTGCTTCAATGGAAAATTCATAACGACTTTACCACTTTCACCATGTTTCAATAATCGATTGGGATTTGGAAATCTCGCCCTAAAGGCAATGTTACCAGTTTCGCTGTCAAATTCACTCTCTATGGTTTCAACCACACCATGTTCTGGAAGCAATTCGTTATTGGCAAGCAATAATCCAACATGGGTATCTCCGCGTTTACTCACGTTTGTCTGATAATTCAGGTACTCTGGTTCCGACACATTGAAGTATACCAGCATTTGGCTATTGTCGGAGAGGCTTGTCAATAACTCGCCCTCATCCACCAAACTTCCTAATTTTAGCGGGATACGGTCAATTGTACCATCAAATGGAGCTCTTATTTCTGTAAAAGAAAGGTGCAGTTTGGCAATTGCGGAAGCCGCCTTGGCTTGCTCCAGTTTTGCTTTCGCCATCGCAAGTTCGTTGGGGGATACGACATTTTTATCGGCTAAGCTCTCGGTGTTCTGCACTTCAATCTCGGCAACATTCACTTCCGCCATAGATTTTCTAAACTCTGCTTCATACATTTTGGGCATAATGCGAAACAGAAGCTGTCCTTTGTGCACAAATTGTCCCTCGTCGACAAAAATCTGCTCCAGGTATCCTTTCTCCTGTGCACGTAATTCGATATTACGAAAAGATTTAATCTGAGAAACAAAATCCTTACGGATTGTTGTATCCACCTGTACAGGAGAGGTAACATTGAATTTTTCCTTTTCTTCTTTCTCTTCCTTTTTGGAAGTACACCCAATTTGGCATAATACCATAGCCAAATTAACGAGCATAAATACTCTTTTCATTTGTAAGCGTCTAATTAAAAATAAGTTTGATTGTTTGTTGATATGGTAGTTGAAACAACCTAAGCCTTAGATTATTGTAATACAAAAAGAACACAGAATCATTAGTCTATCAATGAAAGTCTGAATTATTCGGAATACAACGAAAATAAAGTTGGGCTATTTCGGGGATTGGCTATTAAATTCTCCAGTTTTGTTGAAGAATATACCTTTGGGGGTGTAAATAAGCGACAAAATTGCAAAAAGGAATCTTTTTTGCAAAACGAAATACAAAGATAAAAAGTACAACCGCACAGAACAATAAAGCGACTAAATTAGAAGCTGCTTCGAGGTCTTTGGTCAACTGAAAATTCTCACTATTAAACTCTTCGATAACGGGGTTCTCATCATGTAAGTTTCCAGCTATTAGAGGATCGATGTGGACACTTAGCGTATTAATCCTGTCCTTCAGGTTGGCATTATTGTGCTGGTACATAAAACTGACCGTAGGGCGATCAGATTCGTTAAGCACAGCATGGCTATTACCGCTCCTAATCAATAGGAACCCTATAAAACATAGAATTGTAATAACCGCTTTCATTTGAGGGCAAATATACTAGCGTATAAATAATTTCAATAAGGTTTAACACAATTTAACAAAATGATTACAATCCAACAATAATGTTTAGAAAAGTGACAACTGTTGCCCTATGTCACCACCCTTTGGAGCTTTTGCCTCACCAAATACTGTTCGACCATTGTACCTCCAGGAGTCTCTACGTTCTTCTGCTATGACCTGTTGAATATCAAACTGGGGTGTGAAATTATGCTCAGCGTCTAATATGATCTGATGGAGTTTATGCATGGATTTTAATTTATCGCTATTCCCCAGTTTTGACCTTTCGATACCCTTTTGTAAGATTTGAATACTTTGGTCGTAAATATTCAAAGGGACAGGAAAAGGATGACCATCCTTTCCTCCATGGGCAAAAGAAAAGCGCGCGGGATCTTTAAATCGTGCCGGAGCACCATGGATTACCTCACTGACTAGTGCCAAGGATTGTAATGTACGCGGCCCCATTCCCTTTAACAGCAAAAGCTCCTCAAAATCCTGAGGCTGATTTTCCCGTGCAACATATAACATCGCTCCTAACCTTTTGAGATCAACATCTGCAGCACGTACATCGTGATGGGAAGGCATGACCAATTTTTTAAAGTCCAATAATGCACGGGAAGAATCTTCGTTAACGATAGCCATAATGCCTGTTCTGTTAGGGGCTGCACCAGAAGCGGTCAAGTTCAAAATAAGGCCCTGCGAACGTCCTTCAATACCAGCATGAGGTTCGTCAATGAAAGAGCGAACTTTCTCTGAATGCCAATGATAGCGGCGGGCAGTTCCATCATGATTATGCATACCCTGTTGTACCACAGCCCAATGACCGTCCTTGCTGACAATAAAATTGTGGAGGTATAACTGATAACCATCTTGTATAGCCGTATTATCCACCTTGGCCACTAACTTACTTGTTCGAACCAATTTATTCCCGTCCAAACCGGTTTTATCTGCCAAATAAAGTAGCTCCTGGGGTGTGTCTTTAGAAAATTTACCCTTACCGCCACATATATAAAGGCCGAATGCATCCGCACAGGGATTGATCGCGCGTTTTAAAGCGCCCATGACCGATGTTGTAATACCTGATGAATGCCAGTCCATGCCGAGTACAGCGCCAAAGCTTTGGAACCAAAATGGATCTGCCAATCTCCTCAGCACCTCGTCTTGCCCATAATCCATCAGGATGACCTCCACAATGGATTTGCCTAGTGAACTCATCCGTTCATACAGCCAAGCCGGTACCTTTCCATAGTGTAGCGGCAAATCCGCCGTTCCTGAATGCCTCATAAATAAAACTAAATATATTAGCACAAATGTAACTCTTTTTATTTGCTAAACAAGATTTTCAGAGAATTGGGATTTATCGCTTACAATACCAAGATCCTATACATGCCTAAGGAAATCAGCAGCATGTAAAACCAGGACATCAGACTAATATAAAGAACCGATACTAAAAAAAGGCTGTATAATCGTGTGATTATACAGCCTTCTCGCTATTTCAATATATTGCCGGCCAAAGCCGGTTACTTACTATCTATCAATAGTTAAAGATTTACTTTCCAGTCAAAGCCGATATAAATCCAGCACGGAATGATGGATCTTTTTCGGAAAATTCAATCGAGTGTTTATAGGTATCCACATTAAAAAACAATTCCGCAGGTTCCGCCTTTTTATTCTCTAAAAATAGTTTGAAACTATAGGCAGTTTTCTTTGATAGATCAACATTCACTTTATTGGATGAAAATACATTTGGCAGAACAACTTCTTTTGTAAAACCATCAGTAGTTGGTATTTGAAACAATTCACCTAAAGCTTTAACTAAGTTGTCAGATTGCGTTCCTAGGGTAGTAATTTTAATTTTTCCTTTCGTAAAGCCCACATCATCACTTGGCTGACCATCGATAATACCTGCTGGGATAAAATCAACGACTTCAATTTTAGCACCTACTGTATCCTTATTGTAAATTGATTTCGTTGTATAAATGCGACTTGAATCGGTTTTAACTTCGTCGGTAATACGCAGAAAGAAATTCTTTTTTTCAGGTCCTGGAGTACCATTCGTCAGTTGTTCGATGCGTACCCGCTCAATGGTGTTCGCTGTCGCAGTATCACTTCCATCAGTTTTCTTCTGATTGGAATTTCCACAAGCAGCCACCATCATCGTAGCTGTTGCAAGAAGGGCTATAGATTGAATTTTGTACATGGTGAATTGTTTATTATCAGTAATCATTGAAATATTGTTCCTATAATATTACTACTATTACTGATAACAAACAACTATTCGCAATGTTTTTATTTTATTTCAATAAAGCATCGTATAAAATTTCAACGGGGTGAAAAGATTTTCTTCCGGTACCATCTTTGATCTGATGTCGGCACGAAGTACCCGCAGCAGCAATTAGAGTTGCTGTATCTGTGTTACGTACAGCCGGCAATAAAACCAGTTCGGCCACTTTCATTGAGACATCATAGTGTTCGGCTTCGTAACCAAACGAACCTGCCATGCCACAGCAGCCCGACGGAATCACTTCAACGGAATAATTGGACGGGAACGCTAAGACTTGCTGGGTAATGCCTACCAGATGAAAAGCTTTCTGATAGCAATGTCCATGCAGCTTGATCTTCTTTTCCACAGCTGTAAACTGCTCCTGATGAATACGGCCCGCCTCGATTTCCGCCAATAGAAATTCGTCAATCATAAGTGCATTTTTAGCCACCAACTGTGCATGAGTACGAAGATTTTCATCAACCAGACTTAAATATTCATCTCTAAATGTAATGATACCAGATGGTTCAATACCCAACAACGGCGTTTCGTCGGTAATCAGGCCTTTTAGGAAATTAATGTTTTGATTGGCAATCTTTTTTGCTTCTTTGACAAATCCTTTGGAGAGATAGGTCCGTCCGCTTTGTACATGTTTTGGAATAATTACTTCGTAGCCCAATGCCGTTAGTAGCTTGTAAGCTGTAATACCAATCTCAGCATCGTTATATTCTGTAAACTCGTCGGAGAATAGATAGACCCTGCGTTTATTCTGCGGTGTTATCGTTTGCTTCCTGACCCATTGGCTCAACGTCGTTCCATTCACCGTAGGAAGAGAGCGTTTAGGTGCAAACCCTACGATTTTCTTTACCAAACCGGATAAAAAGCCATTCTTCACAACAAAATTATAGATTGGAGCGACGAGCGATCCCAGTTTCTGGGAATCAGTAAAATTCGCGATCAATTTGGTCCTAAAGCCAGCCCCATGTTCATCGTAATAATGCTGTAAAAACTCGGCTTTCATCTTGGCAACATCCACACTCGACGGACATTCCGTTTTACAGCCCTTGCAACTCAGACATAGATCCATCACTTCTTTGATTTCCTCATGGTCAAAGCGATTTTTTTTCGTGGAGTTGGTCAAAAATTGACGCAACATATTCGCTCGTGCACGCGTAGTATCCTTCTCATCCCGTGTCGCCATAAAAGATGGGCACATCGTCCCGCCGGTAATTTCTGTTTTCCGGCAATCACCAGAGCCCGAACATTTTTCAGCCAAACGGAGAATGGATTCATCTTTGGAAAAATCAAAATAAGTTTTTATATCCGTCCTATTTTTGTCATTGTCATAACGCAAATGGGCATCCATTGGTGGAGTGTTGACAATCTTATTTGCATTAAATACTCCTATTGGGTCGAAGATTACCTTTACTTCCTCCAGAAGTTTATAAACCTTTTCTCCGAGTACTTTACCAATAAATTCTCCCCTCAAACGTCCGTCGCCATGCTCCCCACTCAACGATCCATTATACTTTAATACAAGGTCACTTGTTTTTTCCAATATGGAGCGGAAAGTGCGCTTACCTTCTTCTGTTTTCAAATTGACAAAAGGCTCGATATGTAGTTCACCCGCTCCAGCATGTGCATAGTAAGATGCATGCACCCCTTCTTCAACCAAAAGTTTCTGGATGTCACTGACATAGGCCGGAAGATCCTCTGGAGAAACCGCACAGTCTTCGATTAAATTGACCGGTTGGCTGTCCCCAGGAAGATTACGGATAAGCCCTAATCCAGCTTTTCGGACATCCCAGACAAGATTAGTCTGCTCGACTCCAATAATATAAGGATAGGCATAGCCCAACCCTTTCTCAATCAGTTCTGCCTTTAAAGCCATCGCCTTGGCTTCGGTCTCCGCAGCAGTATGACCTCTAAATTCTACGATCAACAGTGCCTGAGGATCACCCTCAATAAAAAAGCGATTGTATTTATAAGTCGGATGCCCGACCGTAAAATCCATGATATATTTATCGACCAGCTCAGACGCCTCAGGCTGATGATTCAATGCGATGACATTTCCATGCATACATTCAACCATATCAGCAAAATGAACACATAATAGTCCAAGCTCCTGCGGTGGTAAATCCATCAAGTGAAGCTTTGCCTCCGTTACAATCGCCAAAGTTCCCTCCGAACCCGCCAAAAGGTTACACATATTAAAGGGCTGTGTACGGTCACTCAAAATATCTAAGGCATATCCCGTATTCCGTCGCGTAATTGAACGCTTGGGGTAGCCTGTTTCAATCGCTGCTAAATTTTGAGGATCTGTCAACAAATCATTCATGTGACGGTAGATATCCCCTTCACGATCTGCCTGTAAAAGTTTTTTGAAATAACTTGCCTCATCCAGCGAAGCAAAGCTCACCTCTGATTTATCATCTAAAAGTACATTTGCTGCAATTAGATTATGACGGGTATCGCCCCAGACAATGGAATGTAGACCCGAGGAATTATTACCAATCATACCACCAACCATAGCCCGACTTGCCGTGGATGTCTCCGGACCAAACATGAGCCCAAAAGGCTTCAGGTAACTATTCAGATCATCACGAATCACTCCCGGTTGTACCCGCACCCATTTCTCCTCCACATTCAATTCCAGGATACGGTTAAAATGACGGGATATATCCATAATGATACCATTTCCGACAACCTGTCCTGCCAACGATGTTCCAGCGGTACGGGGAATTAAGGTTGTTTGGTTTGCTCGGGCAAAATCAATTAGATTCTTTATATCGTTTATATCAGATGGAATGGCCACCGCCAACGGTTTTTCCTGGTACACCGAAGCATCTGTTGAGTAGGCAAGTAACATGGTTTGATGCGATGCCTCATCTGAATAATACAACTCCCCTTTAAGTTGAGTTGCCAATAAGGCTAACTGATTCTGATCTTTCACTGAATTTGCTTTTTTATATAGAAAACAAATTTAGTCAAATTTCTCCTTTGGAAAAAGGAAGAATTGCAAGAAATACACAATTTCTTTTAACAAAACGCATAAAAACGCAATAACAAAATGCAACAAACCGGTATTTTATTTCGCTTCTTCATCAATTGCTTGTATTTTTGCAGCAGCAACACGGTTTAATGAATTAACATCCGCTCTGTTATATGCGTAATCTTATCCTTCGATACACATTACATTCAGATTTTATTATATATTCGATACGGGTACTAGTAGGATTTTTGCTAGGCTACATCCTATTTGTGTCCTTTCCGGAATACTCTGTTTCCTGGACACTTATTTCAATTATCCTAGTGATATCCCCGCAGGAAAACGAGTCCAAAAAAATTGCCATTGACCGTGCCAAATCCAATTTCATTGGCTCTGCCATCGGCCTCAGCTTATACTTCGTACCGATTCCGCAGCTATATGCAATGATTATCGGGATGCTTGCCTCCCTCATCATCTGCAAAGCACTGAATATTATGGCTGTGGCCCGCACATCTATGGTGGCTTTAATTATTGTCTACTTACATGAGCAGGAAAGTCGTTCCTATTTTGCAGCCCTCGACCGTTTCGGTTGTGTTTGCGTGGGATGTTTGATCGGCTTAGGTGTCATCCTATCCACCCGGAATATTATTATTAAATTGAGAAATCGGTATAATTGTTGACCATCATAAACTGTAGACCACCTGCAACTCCTTTTCAACCAACAAATTAAAGCAAACAAAGAAAATCAGCAGAAAGGAAAATCGAATAAAATTCACAACAACAACTATTCTTTCAGAATAATATTCATAATTAATACTAATATTTTGAATATTATACTTTTTTCCTTACCTTTGCAGTCGAAATGACAAAAGTAGAATATAATTTAGATCAGGTAGATTACAAAATCCTTCGTTTAATGCAGGATAACGGGCGTATCAACAATGCTGATATCGCCAGAGAATTAGGTATGGCTCCTTCAGCAATACTGGAGCGGGTTAAGAAGCTTGAACAGAAAGACGTGATCCTAAAATACAGCGCCAAGATCAATCCAGCGGCTGTTGATCAGAAACTTTTATCATTTATTTTCATCAAATCCAATGATATCATTGGCGAACAACGTGTAGGTCTCGCCCTCGCGGAAATCCCGGAGGTACAAGAAGTACACGACATTGCTGGAGATGACGGTTATCTTATCAAAGTAAGAACGGCAGATTCAACAGGTTTGGTTGATTTAATGCGCAATACACTGGGCAAAGTAGAAGGAATAATTTCTACACGTACCACAATTGTACTTCAGACGGTAAAAGAAGATCAACAGGTTGTTATACCTGAATAACAGAAAGGAGGTTTTAATTATGTTGCAAGGACACAAAAAAGCTGCAAGCCCTTTAATGGTTGTAGTTGCTTATTTTATTATTTATGTGGTATGGGGCTCCACCTTTTTCTTTATAGAAAAAGCACTACATAGTTTTCCACCATTTATATTAGGCTCGTTTCGGTTTGTTACCGCAAGTGCCATCCTGATGAGTTATTGTGCCATAAAGGGTTATAAACTGTTTAACAAACGCTCCATATTGGAAGCTGCCTTTGTAGGCTTCCTACTTCTATTTGTGGATATGGCCGGAGTCATCTGGGCCGAACAATATGTTTCTGGTGGGGTAGCCGCGATTATTGCCGCCGCAGCTGCAATCTGGTTTATTTTACTTGACAAACCCAAATGGAAAGAAAATTTTAGCAGTGTCACCACAGTAGCCGGTGTTGTGCTTGGATTTGTTGGAGTTGTTATGCTATTTGCAGAACAGATCATGGCTTCCAACGACAATGCCAATGGGAATTTGAAAATCATCGCACTTTGTATTTTGGTATTGGGCTCCATCGCCTGGACAGTAGGTTCATTAGCGTCTAAATACTTCAAAAAATCAGAAGCACAAGAAAAGGAAGATCTGCACGTTATGGTCAAAACAGCCTGGCAGATGGTCACTGCAGGTGTTCTTTTTAATATCACCGCGCTATTCACAGGCGAGTACGCATCATTTGAATTAAGCAGTGTCGCTCCTGTCGATTGGTTTAATTTGGCATATTTGATCACATTTGGTTCTATCCTTGCATTTAGCTCCTATATTTGGCTTTTGCAGGTGCGCCCAGCGATGGAAGTAAGTACATACGCTTATGTAAATCCGATCATTGCGTTAATATTAAGTCATTTTTTCACTTCACATGCCGTGACTTCCTTACAGATTGTAGGTTTGGCAGTTATTTTGTTCTCTGTTTTACTGATGAACTGGAAGGCTTACCGCACCAAATTGTCAACTAAAAATAAAAACAAAAAGATCCTGCAAGGAGGCACATTGGATACTTTGCCAAAGCATGATGATCGTCAAACAACTATAGATGATCTTCCCGAAGCAGAATTAGTACACTAGGTTGTTATTTTTCTAATTATATGATAAAGCTTAACGTAGATCTATGTTAAGCTTTTATTGTTTTTATCTTTTTAGCAAAATTAGACGAGCAGGAATAAGATTTCTTCATATTTAATTGGCTAACTTTGCCCCAGTATTTGGCTAAACTAACTATAATGAATATATCAAAGCAAATTGCCTTTATTGGTAGTTTTGGAGTCGCTTCGCTTTTGATGGTCACAGGTTGTTCAAAGCAACTCCACCCTACACAAAAGGATTTCAAACAATACCATATCAACAAGGATGTACAAGCAGATCCTACCGTCGTTTCCATCTATGAGCCATTCAAGCAAAAAATGGAAACCGAAATGAACCGCGTTATCGGACATGCCAATAAGGCGTTGACAAAAGAGAAAACACCTGAAACATTAATGGGTAATTTCTTTTGTGAAGCCTTGTTGTGGATGAGTGATCATTATGCCCACAATCCCGCCGACCTTGCCTTTGCAACAAAAGGAGGAATTCGCAATGATCTCAAAGCCGGGAATATCACAGTAGGACATATTTTTGAAGTAATGCCCTTTGAAAATACATTGACGATTATTGAGCTAAAAGGCAGCCAAATACGCCAGCTAGCTGACTATATCGCGACAACCCATGGCCAGCCTATTGCGGGCATGACCTTAACGATAACAGGAAATAAGGTACAGGATATCAAAATCAAAGGACAGGCAATAGATGACAATAAAGCGTACAAACTCGTTACCTATGATTATCTGGCCAATGGTGGCGATAATCTCGTCCTATTGACACAATCGATCGCTAGAACCAACTATCCCCAACGGATGCGTGAAGGTTTGATAGAATATGTAAGTGAATTAACAAAAGCAGGTAAACAAGTAAATGCGGAATTAGATGGAAGAATTAAAATCAATTAATCGGAGAACCTTTATCAAGCAAGCCGGTGGATTTTCTGCAGCACTTGCTTTGGGTTCATTACCTTTTCAGGCGGCAGCAAAAAGTAAAAAGATCAAATTGACCATTTTACATACCAATGATGTGCATAGTCGCATTGAGCCTTTTCCAATGGACGGTGGTAAGTATCAGGGACTGGGTGGCGTAGCTCGTCGTAGCACACTGATCAATAAGATCCGTAGCGAGGAAAATAATCTGCTATTATTGGATGCAGGTGACATGTTTCAAGGAACACCGTATTTCAACCTCTTTGGCGGTAAATTAGAGCTCGACCTGATGACCAAATTGCGATATGATGCCGGGACATTTGGTAACCATGAGTTCGATAATGGCCTGGATGGACTCGTGAAATACCTAGATCACGCCAAATTTCCATTTCTGACGGCCAACTATGATTTTAAAGGCACCGTACTTGAAGGGAAAACCCAGGATTATACGATATTTCATAAAGGCGGCATTAAGGTGGGTGTATTTGGACTGGGAGTTGATATCGAAGGGTTAGTAGATCCCAATAATTATAAAGGGATGAAATATCTGGATCCGATTGAAATATCCAACAAAATTGTTAAAATCCTGAAAGAAAAACACAAGTGCGACCTTATTATCTGTCTTTCGCACCTCGGGTATCAATATGAGAATGATAAAGTTTCAGATCTGGTTCTGGCAGCCAAAACATCAGATATCGATCTGATCATTGGTGGACACACCCATACTTTTTTAAATGAACCGACCTTGGTCACAAATTTAAAAGGAACACAGACAGTGGTCAACCAGGTTGGTTTTGCAGGTATCAATCTTGGTCGCATTGATTTTATTATGGAACCGGGATCAGACAAAAAGCAGATGATAGCAAGTACCTATCAGGTCAACCCGTCAATAGCAGAATCGCAACTGGCATAATATTATCCATTTATAATAGATGCCAAATTGACCAAATCAATTTGGCATTTTTTTGACAGAATCCGTTGAAGTTTTTGTGAGCCAAAACCAGCCCATACCGGAAAGATGGAAGCGCTCATAATAAATGACCAGCTTTTAAAAAGCAAATTATTTGCATGAAAAAAATCATATCCATATACCTGGATTCCTTCAAAGGCCTTTCACAGGCCGCATGGCTCTTGGCAGTTGTTATGTTGATCAACAGAATGGGAAGTATGGTCATTCCATTCCTGGGGCTCTATATGACACAGGTCCTTCATTTTGATATCAAACAAGTTGGGATTGTGCTTATGAGCTATGGCATAGGCTCAGTTTGCGGCTCCTACATCGGTGGGTGGTTGACAGATCGGATTGGTAGCTTTAAGGTACAATTCGGAAGTTTAGTATTGGCTTCGCCCCTATTTCTATTGATTCCTTTATTTAAAGAGGTTCAATCCCTGTCTATCATGATCTTTACACTAAGTCTAATTTTTGATGCATTTAGACCTGCGAATTCTGTTTCTGTTGCCAGTTACGCTAAACCCGAGAATATTACCCGAGCTTTTTCGCTCAACCGTTTAGCGATTAATCTAGGTTTTTCAATCGGTCCTGCTGCTGCAGGTTTTCTGGCGACGATCTCGTTTAACTGGATATTCTACGGAAATTCCTTTGCAGTGATGTGTGCTGCAGTAATTTTCTTTATCTTCTTTAATAAAAGACAAAAAAGAACAGATGTAAAAGCAAAAAAAGAAGCATTGGCAAACAGCAATATAATCGTAAAACAAAGTCGCAATCCTTATACCGATATTCCCTTTGTATTATTTAATATATTCTGCTGCATTTTCTCGTTTTGCTTTTTCCAGCTAATTACGACCTTACCAATATTTTATCGTGAGGTACACCACCTGGATGATCATCAGATCGGATTTCTACTAGGTTGGAGTGGTTTTGTGATTGTGCTATTGGAGATGTTTGTCGTGCATGTCGCCGAAAAGAGGTTCTCCCTGATTAGTACATTGGTGTTTGGTACCGCTTTATGCGCCCTCTCCTACGCCATGTTAAATTATATGGGTGGACTTGGCTGGTTATATTTCACATTTTTCATCTTCGGTCTTGGCGAAATGCTGACACTTCCCTTTATGGCGACCGTATCTGTCAATCGTTCTACACCCAAAACTCAGGGAGCATATATGGGCTTCAACTCCCTGGCTTTCTCTGCAGCAAATATCTTTTCACCATTGCTCGGAACTTCTATTGTTGACTCCTTTGGATTTACAACATTGTGGTGGGCTACAGCACTGACCCTATCCTTTACAGGACTCGGCTTTTACCTTGTGCTGAAATGGATGCGATAAATAATAAAAGGGACATTTCAAATGAAATGTCCCTTTTATTATTTAAATAAGATCGGTGGATTTTCTTACCAGATCTTAATACGTTTATCTGTAGGGATAAACATTTTATCGCCATCTTTCGTTTCCCATGCAGCATGGAATGCATCCAAATTGATGATTGGAGCGAATGCCCTATATTGTGCAGGAGAATGTGGGTCCGTTTTCACCTGATTCACAACAAATTCATCCGTTGTCTTCGTTCTCCAAATGGTTGCCCAAGAAAGGAAAAAACGTTGATTCTGCGTAAAACCATCGATTAAACCAGGATTTCCTTTGTCTTTTAAATACAACTGTAATGCATCAAAAGCGACCGAAGAACCACCCAAATCACCAATATTCTCACCTAAAGTGAAACGACCGTTCACAAAAACTCCCGGAACTGGTTCATAAGCTTCAAATTGTTTAACCAACGCATCCGCTGCAGCTTCAAATTTAGCCTTATCACCATCAGTCCACCAGTTGTTCAAATTTCCATTACCATCGTATTTTGCACCCTGATCATCAAAACCATGGGATAACTCATGTCCTATGACAGCACCGATGCCACCAAAATTAACCGCTGCATCCGCTTTGTAATCATAAAACGGAGGCTGAAGAATTGCTGCCGGAAATACGATTTCGTTAAACAATGGACTATAATAAGCATTTACAGTCTGTGGTGTCATTCCCCATTCAGATTTATCAACTGGCTTACCTTGTTTTGCAAGGTTCTCATAAAAAGCCCACTTGCTGGATGATAAAACATTCGCGTAAAGTGATGTTCCAATATCAAGTTTGCTATAATCCTTCCATTTGTCCGGATAACCGATCTTCACTTTAAACTTCGACAACTTTTCGAGCGCCTTCACTTTTGTATCTGCAGACATCCATGTTAGACCATTGATATGTTGCCCGAATGCTTTTACAAGATAGCTTACCAGCTCCTCCGCGTCCGCTTTGGCTTTTGGTGGAAAATTCTCCTTAACATATAACTTACCCAAAAGCTCTCCAGCGATAGAATTAACGAACTCTACCCCTCGTTTGTCCAGTGCACGTTGTTCCTTCTGCCCTTTTAACTTACGACCCCAAAAATCAAAAGAAAGATCATTTAATTCCTGCGTTGTATATGAAGCAGCGGTGTTTAATAAGTGAAATGTCAAGATATCTTTAATAATCGGAAGGTTCGCCGGATTGAAGATTTTATCTAAATTTTCATAGTATTTTAGTTCGGGTACAATAACGGTATCCGCTTTGAATCCTACATCGCTTAGATATTTAGCAATGTCGACGTTTTTTACCATCTTTTTCAAATCAGCAACCGCCACCGGATTATAGCGGCCATTTGCATCACGCGACTGTTCGACAGTTTTTAGATTAGCGGCCAATTCTTTTTCAAATGCAACAATTTTAGGACCTTTTAGATCTCTTGTACGTTGCCCCGATTTGGCATAAAGCGCAGAGATATATTCCGAATAATCCTTTAACGTCTCTTCATTCTTTTGATCCTTAACTTGGTAATAAGAACGGCCTAAGCCTAGACTTCCACCTCCCAAATAAACCGTATTGACATTAGAATTTTTGAGATGCGCATATACATATCCACCAAAGAAAGGGTTTCCTCCGATAGGAGCCACTTCTACCAGATATTTATAAAGATCATCAAAATTCTTTATCGCATTAATTTTTGTCAAATAGGGCTGAACAGGTTCTAATCCCAATTTGTCACGCGTCTTCATATCTACAAAAGACCGATACAAATCCCCTATTTTCTGGTTATCTGTTCCTTTTGTAAACTGGCCTGATAACGATTCCTGCAACACTTTCAATGTAGCGATGTCTGTATTTTCACGCAACTCATCAAAAGAACCCCAACGTGCCTTATCCGACGGAATTTTAACCGTTTTCATCCATTGACCGTTCACAAAATTGTAGAAATCATCCTGCGGACGAACACTTTTATCCATGTAATTTACATTGATTGCATTATTTTGCGCATGGCCGGCCAAAGAACCACATGCCAACAAAGCAGCCAAAAGTATATTTCTCTTCATATAAATTTTAGTTTGTTATGTATCTACACAAACTTAAGAAAAGTTTCGCTATTGTTCCTAACACAAAACATAGTTTTGCAGACAACTGAAATAATAGATATTACACTATGTCTGTCTTTTGTTTTGAGTCGATTTACGGAGCAGGAGAAAGAAAATCACCAGGAAGAGTGCCACTCCACCCAGCCAAATCCAGGGGTTGGCATACCACAACGTGCCGTTTGCCTCCTTGAGCTTTTGATTTTCCTCAATCGGCACCTCAGCATGGAGTATAATAATGGAAAATAGCAAACAAAACAGTAAAGACATTCTTTTCATATGATCTACTTTATATAGATAGAATGCTCCGCCAGCCTATTTTGTTTGCTTAGGATAAAATTTGTGTTCAGTCTTTTTGTCTGATCTCCCCCAGATGAACGACATCTTTTAAATCAAAAGGCGTTTCCTGGTATACAAAATAGTTGAGCCAATTATTAAATAACAAGTTCGCATGGCTCGTCCAACGCACCAAAGGTTGATTTTCTGGATTGTCATCTCTATAGTAGTTCTCAGGCATGCGAATGGCCTGGCCTTTTTCTAAATCCCTTTTATACTCTTCATCCAAAGTAAATGGTGCATATTCAGAATGGCCGGTCAGGTAAAATTCCCGACCGCCGCGGGAAGATGCGATGGCAATACCTGCCTCAGGAGATTCGGAAAGAATTTCTATCCCGCTTTTAGCAAGTAAATCGTCTTTCTCCATAGTTGTATGCCGGCTATGAGGAATAAAAAACTCATCATCAAATCCACGAAATAACGGGTGTCTTTTGTCGAGAGCAGTATGTTTGAATACACCAAAAAGCTTTTCATCCAACGGTTTTTTCTCCACATCATAAAAATGATACAATGCCGCCTGTGAAGCCCAACAGATATATAAGCTTGACGTTACATGCGTTCTTGCCCAGTCAAAGATCGTCTGAATTTCATTCCAGTAGGTCACTTCTTCAAATCTGACCATCTCAACCGGAGCGCCTGTGATGATCATACCATCGTAGAAGTTTTCCTTCACTTCACTTAGGCTTTTATAAAACATCTCTAAGTGTTCCTCAGGAGTATTTTTTGAAACATGGGTTTCCAATCGAAGAAACTCCATCTCAACTTGCAAAGGATTATTGGAAAGTAAGCGGATAAAATCGGTCTCCGTTGTAATCTTAAGAGGCATCAGATTGAGGACCAAAACACGTAATGGTCTAATATCCTGCTCATTTGCTCTTAGATCACTCATGACAAAGATATTTTCCTTTTTTAAAAGCTCTATCGCAGGAAGGTTATTAGGAAGTTTGACTGGCATATATAAATTTCTCCTTATACAATTAGCATGCAAAATTAACAAGAAAATGGCAGAATACTAAATGAAACCGCAAATTTAAGTTTGCACCAAATCATAGCTTTTTTCCCTTTCAGATTACTCTTCGGTTAATTGCCTTAGGGCTTTTTGAAACTTCGCCGAGCCAAAATCCATCCCGCCCACGTGCTTATTGACCAGTTTGCCCGCTTTATCTATGATAATGGTCGTGGGGATACTCGTCGTACTAAGATCTTTTGGTAAGGCGGAGTTCAGCTGATAGACCGGAAGACTATATTTTCTTTTCTTTAAAAACTTCTCTGAGTACTTCAGGTTACCGTCTACGTCCACCGATAAAAACACAATTCGGCTATTCCCTTGAAAGTCTTTATAGAGTTTGTCCAAAGAAGGCATTTCTGCTAAACAAGGTGAACACCATATCGCCCAAAAATTGATCAAAACAACTTTACCTTTGAGCTGATTCAACGAAATAACCTTGCCTTTACTATCTTTAAAACTAACTTCCTCATTTTTGAGTCGTATGCCAACATGCGTTGTCGGATCATCTCCATACGCATAAACCGATGTGTATGTAAATAGTAATAGCAGTAAGATGCTGATCGCAATAGATCCGACGCTGTTTTTTCTTCTCATATTGTTTCTTTCATGAAGGACACACAATCAACGTTTATTGTATAAATTGATTGTGTTCATCAAGCACAAACTACAATAAAATTACATTTATTCTCGTATTTTAATTCAATATCCATGTCAGCAAATTGACCAAACTTGATGGTTTAAATACATCCTACTGATCCAATGCAGTCTATGAACACAAGAAAAAACTGCAAAATCAGAACATAATAAACCCAGCAGCTGGGAATTAAACCCACCAAAAACAATTTGCTCATTAGTCACCACCCCAATTTATTTTGAGGAAACGATCAATTGAATGCGATGATTTGTCTAAAAGTTATTACAAACAAATTGGCGGCTATGATTATTATATAGTATATAATAAGTAAATCAATATGAGCAAGGAAAAATCAATCCAGGAAATCGAAATCAATGGAAAAGTTTATCAGTATAGTTCCCTAAGAAATCTACCGGATGGTGATATCGAACATCTGCCCTTCAGTATTCGGATTCTCCTGGAAAATGTCTTACGTAACCATGATGGATTTAGTATCACGGATGAGCATATCGCCACATTAATCAATTGGTCTCCTCAGCCTGTCGACAAAGATATTCCATTCAAACCAGCACGCATTCTCATGCAGGACTTTACCGGTGTCCCTGCAGTGGTAGATATGGCCTCCTTACGAGCTGAATTTGTTCGACATGGCAAAGATGGTCAAAAAATTAACCCAGCGATCCCTGTTGATCTGGTTATCGACCACTCCGTCCAGGTAGATTATTTTGGCACCGAATATTCTTACGACAAAAATGTAGCCTTGGAGTATGAACGTAACCGTGAACGGTACGAGCTTCTGAAATGGGCTCAAAAAGGCTTAAAAAATTTCACTGTTGTCCCTCCGGGGATGGGAATCTGTCATCAGGTAAATTTAGAATATCTTGCCAAAGGTGTTATTTCCCGTGATAATTGGTTATTTCCCGACACCTTAGTCGGCACGGACTCCCACACCCCTATGGTCAATGGCATCGGTGTCCTGGGTTGGGGTGTTGGCGGTATCGAAGCCGAAGCAGCGATGTTGGGACAACCTATCTTCTTTACCTGTCCGGAGGTGATCGGACTTAAGCTCACAGGTAGTATTCCTGATATCTGTACAGCGACTGATATGGTACTTTCCATCACAAAAATTCTACGGGATAAAGGTGTTGTCGGAAAATTTGTTGAAGTCTTTGGAGACGGATTAGATACACTGTCCGTCACAGACCGGGCCACCATCTCCAATATGTCACCTGAATTTGGCTGTACGGTCACCTATTTTCCGATAGACGACCGCACACTGGAATACATGCACAGCACCAATAGAACCGAGCAGGAAATCAAGATTGTAGAAAAATACTGTAAACAAAATCTACTCTGGCGCACAGGAAAAGAACAGATCATATACTCCTCCGTTGTCGAATTTAATCTAAGCACACTCGAGCCCACAGTTTCAGGCCCCAAACGTCCACAGGACAAAATTTTGGTTAAGGACTTAAACAATAAGTTTTCACAGCTACTCGATAGTGAACACCATCGACAATACATCCCGATGCCACAACGTTCGGAATCAGCTTGGTTAGCAGATGGCGGATCGGGTACCGAATTTACTTTTGGGAAAGTACCTGTTGAACATGATTCACCACATCAAGTCATTTCAGAGTCTATACATGCCGTAAGAATAAAACACAATCATAAGGAATATATTGTTAGTGACGGTAGTATCGCTATTGCTGCAATTACAAGCTGTACAAATACCTCTAATCCAACAGTCATGATCGGTGCTGGTCTATTGGCCAGAAATGCTATTGAACGTGGGTTACGGACAAAATCTTGGGTAAAAACCTCCTTGGCGCCAGGTTCAAAAGTGGTCACACAGTACCTTGAACGATCGGGGCTCAATGCAGATCTTGACGCACTCAGATTCCACACTGTAGGCTACGGATGTACCTCCTGTATCGGAAATTCAGGCCCACTCCCACCACAAATTGCGGAAGCAGTTGAGAAAGGTGAGTTGATTGTGGCCTCAGTATTGTCAGGGAATAGAAATTTTGAAGCACGGGTCCATCCGCAGGTAAAAATGAATTTCCTAATGTCTCCGATGCTGGTTGTTGCCTATGCCCTTGTTGGCCGCGTGGACATCAATTTGATGGAAGATCCTCTTGATTATGATCCGAATGGACAACCCGTTTATTTGAAAGATATCTGGCCAAGTCGTGAGGAAATTACCAAAACAGTCAACGAATGCGTCAAACAATCTGATTTCCAAGAGGTCTACGACGTTATCTTTGATGGTTCTACGGATTGGCAGGATCTAGCAGTCAATCTTGATCAGAACTATCAATGGGATGACACATCGACATATATCAAAGAATCCCCATTTTTTGAGAATTTACAGGCTGCTCCGGCACCTATTCAGGACATCCAGCATGCGAGAGTCTTACTTTATTTGGGAGACTCAGTCACAACGGACCATATTTCTCCTGCCGGATCTTTTAAAGAAGAGACTGCAGCAGGAAAATACCTCAAGTCTCACCAGGTCAATAAAGAAGACTTCAACTCCTATGGCTCCCGACGCGGTAATCATGAAGTCATGATGCGTGGCACCTTCGCCAATGTGCGGATTAAAAATAAAATCACCGACCAGGAAGGCGGTTTTAGTAGGTATTTCCCGACGAATGAAGTAAAAACAGTATACGATACTGCAATGGAATATCGCAAAACAGATACGCCTTTGATTGTCTTAGCGGGAAAAGAATATGGATCGGGCTCATCCCGTGATTGGGCAGCCAAAGGCACTTTTCTCCTTGGTGTACGGGCTGTGATTGCCGAAAGTTTTGAACGCATACATCGAAGTAATCTTGTCGGTATGGGCGTAGCTCCACTCGTTTTTATCAATGGAGAAAATGCTGAAACACTCGGACTTGATGGCACTGAAGTCTATACCATCACTGGCTTAGCAAATGCGCTAACACCACATAAACTGCTCGATGTAAAAGCTGTACACGACAATGGAAAGACAACAACATTTCAAGTCAAAGCGAGACTGGATTCAGCCATAGAAATAGAATACTTCAAGAATGATGGTATCTTACAATATGTACTAAGACAATATTTAAAAAACAATTAGTATTGACATTGCTGAAGAAGCATGAAATGAACAAATAGAAAAAGGGCGCCATTAAACGGCGCCCCTTTCACAACCTATATAAAAACCTACCAGAGTTCTATTAGACGATATTCTAGCCACCAAATATACAACGATGAAGCTAGGCCAAAGTTACACCCTTTACCACCTGTTTTTCCTCCCTGAAGTCAGCCATTTTTTATCAACGCCCCTTTCATTATCCACGATAAAAATGTATTTTCGCAGGTAATCAATCCCAATATTTACGCAGCAGAAAAATCATGGATGAACTGGTAGAACAGACGATTTCTAAAGTAAGCTTCAATAGCGAATTGCAGCAAATTAAAGAATTTTATAAATGCACGTTTGAATATTGCGATTTCCAAAATGCGGCATTGGTAGATCTGATCTTTACAGATTGTGAATTTAAATCCTGTAATTTATCCAACATTAAGCTCAAGGGAACTCAATTGGATCATATTGTTTTCCAAGACTGTAAGATGTTGGGGATCCAATTCAACGAATGCAGCTCCTTCTCTTTCCATATCGAAGTGAAAAATAGCATGCTCGACTATGCTTCTTTTTTTGAACGAAATATGAAGAAATTCAAATTTGAACAGTGTTCATTACAGCATGTCGATTTTGAAAAAGCGAACCTTCAACAGGTAATCTTTAAAGATTGCGACTTTCTGCGTGCCCGATTTGAACAATGCAACCTGGAAGGCTGTGATTTTCGTACCTCCATGAATATCCAGCTGGATCCAGAAACAAATCATATGAAAAAGAGCAAATTTGAATCAGAGCAATTACCCGGTTTGCTCGCCAAATATCAATTGCTGATCGACTGATAAGATTTTAATCATCTCGCTCCAGAAGAAATCTTTAGCAAGAAATTACGAAATAACGGATTTCAGGGATAAAAGAGCCTATTCTAAATCATCATATTTGCCTATCAATTTTAGGTAGATGAAAAATGTCATGCCCTTACGATAGCGAATATACCTTGTGCATATGAGCTCATGATAATTTCCTCACCAAAAAAAGCAAATTTATATAGATGAAAAAAACATTCTTATCATTCGCCGTATTAATGGCCGCCAGTACGGTATCTTTCGCGCAGGTCAATAAGGCATTTAAAATTAGTTATGCTATTGTATTCGCAAACAACAGTGGCGGCACGGAGCAAGAAGGCCCTGTTTCACTTTATGAGGCATACGTCAGTAACGACAAAATAAAAGTTATATCTTCGGCGGAGGGACAAGAGTCCATTTTTCTTGCGAAAAAGAATGAAGATAAATCAACGATCCTTTATCCCTCCCTATCGAAATACACCGTACACGAAGAGGACGCAACCTCCTTCTCCATAAAATTAGTTCCCGGTCAAACTAAAACCATTGCGGGTTATCCTTGCAAACTGGCACAGATTGAGCTTCCCAATATGGAAGATATTGAAGGTAATACCAACTTGTCCATCTGGTATAGCGAGAAGCTACCTGTTATCTATTGGGAAGGTTTTGATATCTTCAAAAAAATTCCAGGCGCCGTACTTCAGGTAACCACACCTCTTGGCGTAGATATTGTCGCACAAAGTGTCGCAAACAGTCAGTTAAATGACAATGACTTTATTGTTCCCGAAGACTACGATCAAGTGGAATCTATCTACGAAGAAGGCCAAGAGGGTGAGGAAAGCAATCAAATGGCGGAAAACCTTTACCTATTTGAAGACAGTACCTCAGGTCTTATGGGATTGCAAGATAATGCGCAACAAATCATCGTGCCTGCCCAATATCATTACATTACACCATTTGTAGGTGAAATCAGTGTGGTCCAGTTTAAAAATGAGAAATATGGTGCAATCAACCTTGCAGGAAAAGCAGTTATCCCCTTTCAATACGAATATTTAAGCTATGATGATAATTCGGCACAATTTCTATTCGGTCTAAAAGAAAAATATGGGATACTTGACAAGGCAGGTAAAGTCCTTATTCCGGCAAATTACGATATGATCTCCTTTATCAATGGTGGTTACGCTGTTTTTCAACAAAATGAAAAATATGGCATTTTAAATCAAGCTGGAAAAATAACTGTACCGGCTAGCTATAGTTTCATTTCCGAGAATAATAGCACACATTTTATTAGTGTCGAAAATGACAAATACAGTCTCGTTGATATTAAAACAAACAAAACATTGGCTCCGGCTTATGATTTTATTTCAATAACCGAAGAACCGAATCTTTTCCTTGCGAGTAAAGACGGCAAATACGGCTATTTAAATGGTCAGGGAAAAATTGCCATTCCTTTTATCTACAGCGGTGCAACAGCATTTAGCGATGGTGTAGCATCCGTCTCGAAAGAAGGCTCAGATGACGTCATTCTAATCAATACAAAAGGTGAACAGGTCGAATTGGATGCAGCTGCTGAAGCGGTAGCCGAAGAAATCTAAAGCATAACCGGCTATTCAAAAAAATAGGGCTGGTAAAGATTACCAGCCCTATTTTTTTTATCTATTTACGCTATTAATTCGCGCTTACTGTCTTCTTTTTGCCGAAAATTTTCTTACCTACTGTAAAAAGCAGCACCGCGATAATACCACCGCCCAAGCCGAACAAAAATTCCTTAGCCATACTTGGAAAATTAGGTAATGCATGGTGTAGAAAATCTATATAATGCGAAAAGATACCACCCGAAACCAAAATCAAGGCAATCGTACCTACCACAGCCAATAATTTGATAATAAAAGGCAAAGCGCGAACCAGCAATCTGCCTAAACTGGCCAATGGCCCTTTTTCCTTTGCACTTTTAATCAACTTATATCCAGCATCATCCATCCTGACAATCAATGCTACAATGCCATAAACGCCAACTGTAGCAAGCAAAGCAACCACACAAACAGTAATGATTTGCAAGGTCAGACTTTTATCAAGTACCGTTCCCAATGCAATAATCACGATTTCCACAGAAAGAATAAAATCAGTCGTAATAGCTGCCTTGATTTTTGACTTTTCAGCATCCATATTATTCTCTTCGACAACCTCCTCAACATTGGATTCGCCGGTCTCATGTTTACGATGGAACAAATACTCGATAATCTTTTCAACCCCTTCAAAGGCCAGATAAAATCCACCCAAGATCAAGATATATTTGATGGCTATTGGAAAAAAGACATTCAGTAGTAAAGCTATGGGAACGATAATCAGTTTATTCACTAAAGATCCCTTTGTAATGGCCCACAGAACGGGCAATTCCCTAGATGCTAAGAATCCGGTAGCTTTCTCCGCATTCACGGCCAAATCATCACCCAGAATTCCAGCTGTTTTTTTTGTTGCTATCTTACTAGCAACTGCAACATCATCCATTAAAGCCGCAATATCATCTAATATTGCAAATATTCCTGAAGCCATATTTTATTAAAAATTTGAACGTAAAAATATAAATTTAATTCAATTCCCAAATAAGTAATTTAATTGGATTACAATAATCGACTATAAACAGATTTATTTTAATTGTGTATTTTAGATTCAAATTATACCAAATATGAAAAAATCACTTTCAGCTACGGATCAGGCAGCATTATACAAAGTGCTGAAGCAGCGGTTTGATACGAATATGAACAGACATCAGGATCTTGTATGGGAGCAGATACAACATAAACTGGAAGAAAACCCGACCAAGATCTGGAGCCTACATCAAATGGAGCAGAGTGGTGGCGAACCTGATGTTATCGGAATAGATCCGGTTAATGCTGCTTATTTGTTTGTTGACTGTGCCGAGGAAACCCCAAAAGGAAGAAGGAGTTTGTGTTTCGACCAGTCCGCATTGGATTCCAGAAAGGAAAATAAACCGGTAGGCAGTGCCATGGAAACAGCTAAACAGATGGGAGTCGAATTGCTAACGGAAGAACAATATCGACAGTTACAAACGCTGGGGCAATTTGACCTGAAAACATCAAGCTGGATACAGACACCGGCCGATATCCGTAAACTCGGAGGCGCCCTATTCTGTGACCGCCGGTATGATCATGTTTTCACCTACCACAATGGCGCTATCTCCTACTATGCCGCACGTGGCTTTAGAGCAGTATTATACGTTTAACCAAAAAAGAATAAAAAGCTAACTTAAAATAGATTACATCAAAAATGAAACAGTCTATCATCTTATGGTTTAGCCTCATCTGCATCTTGTTTTCGCGATCAGTATTCGCGCAAGCCCCCTTTCCCGCGTTTCTCCAGGGCACCTGGAAAGTAGCCGATAAAGAACGCTATGAACACTGGGATCGCATGAGCGACGGTGAATTAAAGGGTGTTTCTTACAGCATTAAAAATGGCCAAAAAATCGTCAGTGAGTATCTGAAAATCAAAAAACTCGGCGACAAAGTTATTTACACCGCTTTGGTAATCGGTCAAAATAATGGAAAAGAAATAGACTTTGAATTGACTTTTAAGGATAGCACCTATTCGTTTATCAATGAGCACCACGATTTTCCCAACCGAATACGTTATAAACAGCTTGCCGGAGACCGTATTCATATTTCAGTTGAAGGGAAATCCGGAAAAGCACATGCTTTTTATGTCCACAAAATAAAAACTGACAGTCTGAGTGAAAACCCCAATTATGATCGCGACTTAGCTACCAAGTTGGGCGCTGACGACTATGGGATGAAAAGTTATATTTTCGTGCTGTTAAAAACTGGCCAAAATAAAACCACAGATAAACAACTGATCGGCGAAAGCTTTAAAGGACATATGGAAAATATTGGCCGTTTGGTCAAGAATGGGCAGCTGATTGTAGCTGGCCCATTTGGAAAAAATGACAGTGGCTTTCGAGGTCTTTTTATCCTCAATAAGGTTGCAACAATTGAACAGGCCAAAGAAATACTTCAGACAGATCCAGCAATTAAAAATGGTCTTTTGGAACCCCTATACTATTCTTGGTACGGCTCAGCAGCATTATCCGAATACCTACCTTTTTCTGAAAAAATATGGAAAAAAGAACATTGATTTACTACCTACCTAAGATTTTGGATCCATTGGGAAGAATCTATTTTTTTCAATCCAGCATTCCCTAATGACATGCTGTTGTCAGCTGTCAAATCTATTTTTGAGAAAAATATAAAACGCATGGAAAATAGATCTATACCTTCTTTCAATATTATTGGAATTGCTATACGTACAAGCAATCAGAACAATCAAGCCGCCAAAGATATTCCTGAACTATGGGCCCGGTTTTTCGAAAATGATATCATGAACCGGATTCCAAATAAAGTATCCAATGAGCTCTATTGTGTTTACACAGAATACGAAAGGGATCACACCTTGCCCTACACAACTTTATTAGGTTGTAAGGTCGCTCATCTTGATGATCTCCCGGAAGATATGGATGGCATACGCATCGAAGAAAGTCTGTATCATCATGTTGAGGCTGAAGGAAACCTGGCGGCAGGTATTGTTTACGATGCCTGGTTAAACATCTGGGAAGCCGGTCTTCCAAGAGCATTTTCAGCAGATTTTGAAATATACGGTGAGGAAGCACAAAACCCAGAGCAGGCAAAGGTTGATATTTTCATTGCACTCCAATAGCCAAAGATTTTGTTACATCATTCAGGGCAATAACAGTCAAGCCTGTTATTGCCCTGACAATTTTTATTTATGTAACAAAACGTATGTCGGACCTTTCTTGCATTTATTTTAGCCAAAATATCTTTTACCTTTGTGCCGATTTAATTAAACTAATATGCAGGACACCACAGCCCACCGTAAGAAAATCGTACGATACAGCTACATAAAATTAATCGGAAGTTCAGTTTTCGTAAGCCTGCTATGTTGCCTACTCGCTTTCAGCCTGAAACATATGACCGGATATGTACAGGAAAAAATAGCTGAAGGCGTTTTAAACTGGGATCCTAGACTATTTATCCTATTACCAAGTGTAGGTATTACGGCAATATATTTTCTACGAAAGTATGCTTTTCAAAACCGGAAAAACAAAGGAATCAAGGAGATTTACACAACGCTGGAAACACGAAAGGATCATTTGCCTTTTTTCAAAATACCATCCCACTATATCAACGGCTTTTTGACCGTTATTTTTGGCGGATCAACTGGTATTGAAGTTTCTACTGTAGTAGCCACAGCCACTGTAGGAAACCAGGCCTATAAGCGTCTTCACCCTGCTTGGGCCTATAAAACAGAACTGATCTGCGCGGGTGTTATTGCCGGTGTAACACTATTGTTTGGCAGTGCGCTTGGTGGCTTGTTATTTGCCTTTGAAGTCATCGCCAGAAAATACAACAAAACACTATTGATCAGTGGCATCAGCTCCATGTTGGTCGCCTCGCTATTCGTACACTATATGGATGACAGTCCTTTGTTCAACTTTGCAGCGAAGCAATGGCACTGGCAGGCCGTCCCTTTTATCGTCTTACTAGGCCTAATCGCTGGTCTATTAGCCTTGTATTTCACTAAAATTGTGATCTATGCAAAATCTTTCTTTGCCGGAATAAAGAATAATTTTATCCGGGTCAATTTGGGAGCCATTACAGTGGGAATCTTGATCTTCTTTTTGCCAGCCCTATATGGAGACAGCTATCACGGTCTCGGAGAAATCCTGGAAAGTAGTTTACATGGATCTATCAATTGGCTCTACTTTCTTCCGTTACTGCTATTAGTCCTATTAAAACCGCTTGCAGCAGCACTTACCCTAGGGGCTGGTGGTGATGGAGGTGTCTTCGCCCCCAGTATTGTAACAGGCGCACTTTTAGGTGTATTTTTTGCGCAACTGTGCAATCACTATCTGGGCACCCATCTTATTGTCATTAATTTTGCACTATTTGGAGCCGCAGCGATGCTTTCTGCTGCCATCCATGCACCATTTACTGCGATTTTCATTATTGCCAGCATCGTCCCTTCAGGTTATCTACTATTTGCACCCTTATTAGTGGTAAGTGTCATCGCCAAAATACTTTCCAAAAGGATCTATCCTTATAATGTATATACCTACAAGGAAGTCGCCCATAACTAACAGCCAGCATTGACTTCAAGGGGTCTGTCTCCAAATTGAAAATACTAACAGACAAGAAAAAGGATCAAAATTCATTAAGAATTTGATCCTTTTATTTAATTTAATAAAGCTTCAAAATACCCCTAATCTTCGCGGCTACCATCATCAGCCATACGGACAATTTTTGGTGAGAACTTTGCGACGACGTCCACCAACTCCTCTTGCGAGGCCATGACGGTATGGATGTCTTTGTAGGCCATGGGTGCTTCATCCATCCCGGCTCCCAAAAGTGTAATCCCCCGATCAGCAAGCATATCTTTCAACTCAGCAGCGGAAAGCGTCTTGATTGCTTGTGTACGGCTCATCAATCGTCCTGCACCATGAGATGCCGATTGGATAGCAGCCATCTCCCCTTTTCCGCGCACCAGAAATCCAGGAGTAGCCATGGAACCCGGGATAATTCCCATTACGCCTTTTGCCGCAGGAGTAGCTCCTTTTCGGTGTACCACAACCTCCCGGTCATTCCAGGTCTCTTTCCATGCAAAATTATGATGGTTTTCAATTTTGGCTAGTAACTCCGCCCCCAAAGCATCTTTGATCTTGTCATGAATAACTTCATGGCAGGCCGAAGCATAATCACCAGCCAGATTCATTGCCAACCAATATTCTTGTCCTTCCATTGTATTTAAATCCAGATAAGCCAGATTTTGAGCTTGATAGGGTAACTTACATAAAGTCTTCGCCAATTTGGTGTAATGAGCAGCCACAGTTGCGCCTAGACCCCGGGATCCCGAATGTGTCAACAAACCCAGGTAAAGTCCTTTATCAACGTTCAGCACCTCGTCCTTTTCAACAAACTCCACAATCCCAAATTCCACAAAGTGATTCCCTCCACCGGAAGAACCTAACTGTGTCCATGCCTTATCTTTTAAGGATTTAAGCAGATCATTTTCTGCAAACAATTTATTGTCCAGGACGGCATGATCCACACGTTCATGCTTCAGATAGCCATTTCCGGCACCAAATCGCGTATGTTTCAGAATAGTCTCTTTTAATGTCGCCGCATCTGTATCCAATAAGGATGCTGGCAGATCAAAGATGGACAAAGCCATTCGGCAACCAATATCAACGCCAACTCCGTAAGGAATTACAGCATTATCAGTGGCCAATACACCGCCGATCGGCAGTCCGTACCCTTGATGGGCATCGGGCATCAAAGCGCCAGCAACAGTAACCGGCATCTTCATGGCTACTTTCATCTGTTCTTTAGCTCCTGCTTCTATTCCGGACGCGCCATAAATCGTATACTCCACAGGATCTTCATTCAATGCAATTAATGTCGCATCAACAACATCCTGTCCTAATATGGCCTCTGCCAACACACTGAAAATAATATCTTCAGTATACGCTGTTGGATTTTCCAGCACAGATTTAAATTTGGCTAACATTTCTGCTCGCGTAAAACCATGTCGCTTGCTGTTGATTTTCAACGCAGCACCCAATGTATGGTTCTCTTTATATCCTAATGCAATCAGATCATTGCCATTAATTCTTTTATTTTCCATTTTCATCTTTTTTAACAAGGGGGATCTTTCCAATCCCAAGCAGGTAGCAATACCTCTTTACAATTGCTACCCGCACCTCTTTTATCCTCAATTTTATTAACTTCCCTTTGTTGTTACTTCACAAACAACTGCTTTAATTGATCTACAATCTGCCCATTTCCCGAAATAGAGATGTTATTGATCCTTTCGGCAATTTTCTCCACATACTCCATTTCCTTCAATTTAAACAACATTGCATTCTCCTCCATAAGTTTTGCAGTATTCAGCAAACTTCTAGTCGAAGCAGTTTCTTCACGGCGCATAATAATATTTGCCTGAGCGCGCTTTTCAGCGATCAACACCTGGTTCATGATATCACGGACATCCCCTGGCAGAATAATATCTTTGACTCCGCAAGTTAATAGACGTAAGCCTAATCCAGCAATATACTCCATCGTATTTTGCAAAATATAAGTGCTTATCTCTGTCTTCTTGTCCATCAGTTCATCCAGCGTCATCTGACCGATATATGTCCGAAGGTTTAATTGCATCACAGCATACAATTGCTTCTCATATTCCTTATTATCCAATAACGCTTTGACGATATCAACGATTTGATATTGCAACGTGAAATTGATCCGTATTTGCGCTTTGTCCCGCGATAGAATCTCCTGACCTACCACATCCAAAGTTAACACACGCATATCTGCTTTTGACACCGCAATAGTCTTTGCGTTCTTCCACCAGTAATACGTTCCTGAATCCAAAATTTCTGTAAACACGCCATCAACAAAAAGTAATCCTTTTTCATTTGGTTCAACTTTGTATTGACGGATATAATAAGCCAACGTTTGCTTTTCAAACAATTGACGGTTGACAGAAACTGGTATTTCGATCTCCGAAATATCCTCCAGCTGAAATTTGCGCACTTGCAACCCTTTCCAGAACACATGTCTACCTGCTGCCAAGGTCTTTTCAAAATTATTGTTTAAGAAAACCAGCGCAATTGCCGTATCCGCCACTTCGACAATATCCACCAGTTCACGAAAGCCCTCCACCTGCAAGAGCACATCAATGTTATGGTTAGACGGAAACGAATTTGCCCTATTGTATACCTCCAGTTTTTCACTGAAACCCAACCAGTACTTACCGGCTTCCAATACACGGATAACTTGGTTATTTTTAACCACCAATCCAATTTCATTGACATTTACTTGTACTCTTTTCATCATATTTATTGTTTATACTATTTTCTAATGACAAAACTTGCTATGAGCTGTCCATCAATGCCGAGCGGGATCAAAAAGAGCCCATACGGAGCTTTACCGTAGAAGCGCTCGAAATGGCCGCCTTAGCGATCCACGACAACGCTCTTCCTGTATCGTCTCTGTATGAGATGTTCCCGATCACGGGCTCCACACCGACTGCCATGAAGAAAAACGAAGTTCTCCTCAGTGCCGGACAGACTATAGCAAGCTTTATTTAAGTAACCTTTTTAAAGAAGGTATAACTTTCAAAACCAGAACCTAAATTCTGTGCAATACCCTTATGCTATTCCATCCGAAAATGGAAGTGGGATTCGAACCCACACGATTGAGTTGTTGTTCTAACCAAGCTGAACTATCCTGATTGCTCAGGAGCAGGAGTCGAACCTGCGACCTACAACGGAACTGCCGTGCTCTACCCTTGAGCTACCTCTTTCGAGGGAAGGATTCGAACCTTCAACCCTGGCAACCTTCTCTCATTCTCCTCTTTTTATCAGTATATTGAGTCCCATGGGGAACAATACTATCCTGCTATACAGAAACAGGAGACTAGGATGCAAATCAAAGAATAAGAGTCTTTTTATACTTCTCCTAAAAAGAAGTACATATCTTAAAAGCATTTTGCTAGTTTCATCAAAGAACGTTTATCATTGCTGACATTACAAAGATCGCTCTGTTAACATGCAGACCATTTGCGCAATAAAATAAAACACAAATAAAATAACAAAAACAAGCACAACATACTGATAATAAGCTATAAAAATTTAAAAACAAATGTTAGCATTAAAAATTAGAGCCCAAATTGCGCATTTATATTGCGTAGATTAACAGTGACTAGACGAGAGATTTGCATAGATGATCATTAGATAACAATAAATATCACTGATTTCCATGAGAAAGCTTTCTGATATAAGTGCTATTTTTACACCGTTATAATTAATTGGAATTTACTAAATGAGAGCAAAAACATTATTGGTTATACTGGCTATCTATTTTGTCGCTACAAGTTGCACGGGTTCAAAGCCTAAAAATAATACTGTAAAGCCCGCTGGCGACAGCCTAACAACAAAAAGTAGCACTGATACTGCCAAAGCCAGCGATCAGGTAAAGTCAACAACAGATTTTGATCCAGCCAAAGTATGGCTGGAGCACATTTTTCACTGCAATGATGATAAATCAGGGAAGTATTGCTATTATCTGGACAAGGAAGAAGCCCTCTGCACGGCACGTTTTATGGAGTTCTTAGCAGATGCCAATGAAATCTATGGCCCCTCCAATCTAACAGACGCAGAATTACCGGAGGCGGAAGCGCGATACAAAGCGAAGTGGGGAAAAATTTACCCGCTCTACACGCAGGAAATGTGGTTATTCGGCCGAGGTAATGATGATGCCCTAGCCATTAATACCGTCGAAATAAAGAAGCTAAGCACAGACAAGTACAGCGTATTTATAGATTATGGTAACAATATAAAAACGCAAAATGAGGTTCAGCTGGTTCTTGAAAACAGCAACTATAAAATAGATTATTGCAAGACAAGCTTTGTACAATAAAATCTTCGTGCTTTCCGCAGCACAGCCAGAATAATCAACGTAAGGTTCTTTCTGACCAGTATACCGAGCTGACAGACAATTCAAAAAAAGCCACTTTTTATCACTAACGGATAAAAAGTGGCAATATAATAAAACAATAAATGGGGCGTGTAGGCCGATTAAATTTGGGGCGAATTGCTCCACTTGACGATATTCCCTTTGTGCAGTAGGCCATCGACAGCTGAGATACGTGATACAGCTTCAGCAGAGCAGCTTGCATCCACCAATAGGAAACTCGCTTCATCTCCTACCTTTGGCCATACTTGTTGACCACTATCGTCCAAAGGTAATTTTCCATTTGTCGCATAGTGTAGGCAACGGGACAGATCAAATTCCGTCTCATAACCATAGAGTTGCGCAGCAAGGTTTGCTTTTTGCAACATATTGCCACTACCAAAGGTCCCCCAGTGATCCTGTACATTATCATTTCCGGTAAGTACCTCCACTCCTGCTTTCCGCAGTTGAGGCAGCGGCATCAGCATATTGCGAAACGGGACTGAACTCGCAATACCGACCTTGGCGGAAGCCAAGCGTTCAGCTGTATATTGAAGATCTTTTTGAGACATATAGCCCAATGCAAAAGCATGACTGATAAATGTCCGTCCCTGCAGTGCGGGATTCTCAAGTACTTTATCTATTAAGTAATGGATCGTTTTGACACCAGATTCACCCCCCTCATGCAGATGGATATCGATTCCCTTTTTGTTGTCCAAAGCTAACTGAACAGTCAAGTCCATGGGTTTTTCGATACTTCCATCGATACTATAGGGATCTAGACCACCTATAAAATCAACCTTATCCCAAGCGGCAATTTCCTTCATCAGCCCAGCGGAGTCCGTATAATATAAGCCATGTTGTGGGAAAGCAACCAATTCTGCGCCAAAGGAATCTTTCACATGTTCCAATGCCCGCAATAGATTTGCTAATGATTTGCTTCCAGAGGTTGGATCGACATTAAAATGTGTTCTTGCAAAATTAGTTCCGTAACCCTGTAGCAACATGATTAGCTTTTCAGCCCTTTCCACCGAGGTTTTAAGCAGTTCCGGAATAATTTCCTGCTCGCGGGCAATCATATCCTTCACGGTTCTATTTTTAGGAAATACAGCCTTCCAAGGTAGACCATAAAGGGTTTTATCCAAATGGATGTGCATATCCCTAAAGACGGGTAATGCCAATTTTCCCTTCGCATCAAATCCACCAGAGCCAACTGTAGTCTGACCCGGCCGAATTTCCTTTATCTTACCGCCCGCTATTGTTACCGTAAAGAGTGCCGTATCAGTTCCAACAATTTTCCCTTCACGATAGAGAAAACCTGTTTCCAATCGTACATTTTCTAATGTATACTGTTCGCTGTGCTGATTGAGTTCATTCATGAAAATATCATTTTTTTCAAAGCTAAGCTATTTAGCCCCTTTTGCTTTGTAGATATTATCACAACATTTGTAAATATTATGGCTGTGGTCGAAAATATCAAGTCTGCATGAATTTTCTCTTAATCCTGTGTTTAATATAAAAATATAGTTACTTTGAACTCGTTTTATAAAACACCACTTTCGTAATATGCAGATTGAAATTGATCACAATTTTTATGAAATAGTCAGTTGGGACAAAGATTATATCCAAATTCAAGGGACAGATTCCCCCTTTCGTGTGTATGCACCGCCTTTTTATGATATTGCCTCCCTCAAGCAATATATCAGACTCCATCCGCCAACACCTTCCGGACATGATCAGTCCTATTCCTACCTGGAAAATCCCTATCATTTATTTACAAAACCCTATCTGGTTAAGGTTTTTCATACCTCAGCGGCACCTGTTATTGAACTTAAATCAAGCAGTATCTGCGTTCACCAACGAAAGATTGTAAATACACTCAAGTTGCTCAAGTCCTGGAGTCAGGAATTGTTATACAATGAACTGATCAAAAGGATAACTTATTGGGAAGAACAGCTGGACAACTACGCAATTTCAGCAATCCGTATAGGCAAGCTATCTAACAGGAATTATAAAATCAAGGGCAATGAAATCCATTTTTCATCCCGATTGATCGATTTTGATAAAGAACAGATTAATCTGGTTGTTTTAGCAGCATTTTGTAAATTTTCCAAAAAAAACAAGAAAGAATCAGAAGCGATCTATAACTTGTACATCCCTAACTGGAGAGCATTTAATGTATAGTAAGACATGGCAGATATCAGCATACAATTAACAATAACAGGAGACAGCAACTTTGAATCGCTGCGAAACGATCCAATACAATTCTCAGACTTATTAGGCACCGAACAGCAGCGACTGATTAATGATCATGTTGTTGGTCAACTCGATGATCAAGATGGTGCTCCGACACTGACAGATTTTAGCATCAGCAATATTCTCTTTGATCGCATGACACTAAAGGGTTCCTTTCGCCTTCATTTCAAAATTTCCCGACAATTCTGCTGTAGCGATATCTCTTCCTGCCAGACAGATTACATGGATTTTAACTTTACAAAAGAAGATAAAAAAATCTATGCAGAAGGAAGTTATACACTATGGACAATTCAATAAATTCATCCATTTAAAATCGATAACAGATCAGTTGATTCCAAGTTAGGTATCCCATTTAAAAATGAAAATCCCCGAGCGCTATAAAATTAACACAACCTCCTTTTCCTATTATTGGACTAAGGGTATCGGTGTTAAGTTGCTAGATAAGTTGCCCAATAAACCAAATCTGGCCGATGCGGATCAGTATATTCCATTGTTATATCAGTACGATGAGGCCTGCGACCGATTGGTAGAACATTTACATCTGAAAATTGGCTTTACAAAAGGGCAACAATTGATTCGGGATTACCTGCAGGGCAAAGCCATCGAAAGCATTTACGATAAACTGATTTCGGATTTTATGAACACCTTGACTATAGAGCCTCAGTGGCTCGATTGGCAGAAAGTACAACAGGGAATTGCGCTCAGTCAGCGCTCAGGATTGACTGGACTCATTGTATTACGCGATTATTGTCTCATGGGTGGTTATGAATCCAGCGCGATCAATAAACCCTTGATTTTTACTGGAGCACTTAAAAAAGGTGCCGTCAAACGCTTAACCGAGACGGTAACATTTTGGGTCGACATCACCGCTGACCAGGCATTACGAAAAGGTGGTATTGGCTTTGAAGCCATTTTATTGACGCGATGTATCCATTCCTTCGCTCGCTTGAATATATTGAAACATGGCGATTGGGACACTGACAAATGGGGTATCCCTTTAAATGCGTGGGATATGCTGGCAACAAACTTAGGTTTTTCATTAGTTTATCTAATAGGTCTTAAACAAATGAAATTCAATTTATTAGAAAGCGAAATAAATGGAATTATGCACCTTTGGAAGTATATCGGGAGCTTATTGGGTATTCCATTGGATCTGCTTCCAGACACGGAGGAAGAAGCCATCAAAGCCCTATACTATTGGACCATGACCCAAAAAGAAGGCGATCAGGACAGCATTGCATTAGCCCGGGCCCTTATGGAAGAACCCGTACATGCAGCTTACCCGACAAGCAAGTTTGGCAGAAAATTAATGCGGGAGGTACATTTGTACTATAACAACTATCTCCTAGGAAATTACTCCTGCAACCTATTGGGACTGGAAAAGACAACGATCGGTAAGATTGCCTACTTCAACATTCTTAAAAACAAAAAAGAAAATAGCCAGATCCTAAAGGATGAGGTTAGGCAACAACAAATACGGAAAGGCCGAAAAGTCCATGAGGGAGTCAAACAGATCTATTTGAAATACAACTAGCCAACATGACGCTCGTAAGGTACCCTGGTGGCGATTGACCGGCCCAAGGTGAGCTCATCGACATATTCCAATTCACCTCCAAATGCGATACCGCGCGCGATTGTTGTAATCTTGATATTGAACTCGCGCAATTTCCGGTACAGATAAAAGATGGTTGTGTCCCCTTCCATCGTTGCTGAAAGCGCTAAAATAACCTCCTCAACACCACCTCGTTGAATACGGTTGAGTAGTCCTTCAATTTTAAGGTCAGCAGGACCTATTCCGTCCATTGGCGAAATCAGCCCCCCTAATACATGATAAACACCTTGGTAAGAATTTGTGTTTTCAATGGCCATAACATCACGTGTATCTTCCACCACGCAGATGAGGCTCTTTTCACGTTTAAACGATCCACATATTTCACAGGTCGCATGATCCGAAATATTAAAACATTCCTGGCAATATTGAATGTCTTCTTTCAAACGGTCGATGGACGCCGTAAAACGGGCCACCTCGGGATCGGATTGCTTCAATAAATGCAAGACCAACCTTAGGGCTGTCTTTTGTCCCACACCCGGTAATTTACCAAATTCCGCAACCGCGTTCTCAAGAAGTTTAGAAGAAAAATTCATAATGCAAATGTAAGAATAATCGCAAAAAGTAGCTAGTATTAAAAAAATAGCTATATTGTATTCCTTTTTGAAAAAAAATGGGTTTTAGAAATTAAATGTATAACGTTATATATGGACATTACAAAAGAAGATAAAATTATCCGCGCTTTTGAGAACAAAACATGGCAGGAAATTAAGGTTAAAGATTCATGGCAGATTTTTAAAGTCATGTCAGAATTTGTGGACGGATTTGAAAAATTGGCTAAAATTGGCCCCTGTGTATCCATATTTGGTTCGGCACGCACACCACGTGAACACAAATATTATCAAATGGCTGTAGATATCGCCGCGCTACTAACTGAACGTGGATATGGTATTATATCTGGAGGTGGCCCGGGGATTATGGAAGCAGCGAATAAAGGTGCTTATGAGTCTGGCGGAAAATCCGTGGGTTTGAATATTGAACTTCCATTTGAACAATTTCACAACAAATATATTGATCGGGATAAACTACTTGAGTTCAAATACTTTTTTGTACGAAAAGTAATGTTTATGAAATACTCCCAAGGTTATATCGTTATGCCTGGTGGTTTTGGAACAATGGATGAACTCTTTGAAGCGATTACCTTGATTCAAACAGGTAAGATTGCCCGCTTCCCAATTGTATTGGTTGGTTCAGAGTACTGGAAAGGCCTTATGGACTGGGTGCAAAATACCATGTTATCAAACAAATATATCAGTGAAGAAGATCTCAAACTTTATCGCATCGTTGATACAGCTGAAGAAGCAGCAGATCATATTTTCCGTTTCTATGATAAGTATCTGTTGAAACCGAACTTCTAATCGCTATAAGATTAAATAAAACACAAAAAAGAGTATCTAAACAATTTGGGTACTCTTTTTGTGTTTTCATGCACACGCCATCTATCCGCAGCCTTCCATCCTAATGAAAATCAGGCCTATCCTAGCATTAAAACTTTTTATTCGCATTGATACGACTACTTCACTTCGTGTTTGTCAGGCATAAATAAACAGCATTTTAACCTTAAACAAAAAGAAATATTTCAAATACATCAGTTAAAAAAAAGCACAACTTATCAGTTCGTTCGATGCAGGTATATAGCGGTCTCACTTCCCCAGTACGGATATAGTACCTCTTAAGTACAGATGAAGCACAGATAAAGTACTATTTTGTTACAAAACGAAATGTACTTTAACAGTGCTTTAAACGAGATATTAGACTACTGAAAACAGATAAAATACAAAAATTGACGCCTTTATCCATTTTAACTACTAGATAACCAAACCTAACACAATAAAGCGCATTCAGCTGTATATAAGAGCAGCGTCCACCGCTACGATTATTCATCCTTTCAGATCTTCTAACCAAGCTCAACGCCTAGCTTATTTACTGAAAAACGAACTATAGGCCGAGAGGCCAAAACAGACAATACCTTATACAATTGGGCTGGCAATATTAATTTTAAAAATTGGAATATTCCTAATTTAGTAACTACATTTACAACACAAATTATATAGTCAGATAACATAACCGAAGAAAAACAGATTATTGTGTCAGATGAAAGATAGTGGGAGCCATTCGGATGAAGAGTTGATTCTATTGATTCAACAGGATGATAATATCGCTTTTGAAGCATTGTATGAGCGCTACTGGAAGAAGCTCTACTATCAGGCTGCCCGAAAAACAGATTCGCTGGAGGATGCACAGGAAATCGTTCAGAATATCTTCACTTCTATTTGGCTCCGAAGACAGCAATTGCATATAGAGAGCAACGTCTCCTCCTATCTCGCTGTCGCTGTGAAATACAAGGTCTTTAAATATCTGGCACAGCGTTATAAACGAGAAGCCTTTCAACAGGATAACGATTGGGTAGATTTTGATAACTCCACCGAAGATTGGCTTCAATTTGAGGAATTGCGAGCCCGGTTGGAACAAGTTGTCTCAACCTTACCCGAGAAATGCCAGCTTATTTTCAAACTATCCCGTGAACAAGGACTGACTTACAAACAAATTGCGGATGAACTTGATATCTCCGTGAAGACAGTTGAAACCCAATTAAGTCGTGCCCTAAAAAAAATACGCACTGGTATTCAGCGTTTTCTGATTACTTTATAATTTTTTTCACCCGACTGTCAGGGTACCGCCATATTTCGGGAACTATATAGAAAATACCCCCTAAATATGGTTGATAACAATCAATTTGATATTAAGCAATTAGCTTATAAATGGCTTCAAGGCACCTGTACGGAAGAAGAAGAGGCGTATTTACTGCAATGGTATAAAGAAAACAATGAAGCCCCCCTCCCTATTCCCGAGCAAATCGCAACGAGTGAGCAAGAGCTTAAGGAACGTTTATTTTCGAATATCAAACAGCAAATAGAAAGCTCCAAAATCGAACCGATTTCCAGATGGTACAAATTGGCTGGAATTGCTGCGGCATTGTTACTCCTATTTGGACTTCCGCTTTATCTCGTACAGCACACGGACTATGAGCAAGTAACGAAAATAGCTACAGTTCAAAAAGTGGTTCATCCTGGGACAAAAGCTGCTGTATTAATCTTGGCAGATGGAACCAAAATAGATCTATCCGACAATAAACAGCATATTCTACATCAAGATGCAAAGGTAAAGATCACGACGACCGCCGAAGGTACGGTTCAATATCAGTTTACCGCCGGAAACAGCAATCCTGGTCATAGAACAAATACCATAGAAACACCGATCGGTACAGAATATAATATCATACTTGCAGATGGCAGTAAGGTATGGTTAAATGCAGGCTCCAAACTGACCTTTCCCGAGACTTTCGCATCCAACAACAGGGAGGTAACATTGTCCGGTGAAGCTTATTTTGAGATTACACCAGATAAGAAAAAACCCTTCTACGTCAATGCAGACCAGCAGATCATCCGGGTTTTCGGAACGCATTTTAATGTACAGTCTTATCCGAACGAGAACAACAGGACCACCCTTGTCGAAGGCTCAGTACAGGTGACACAATCCGGTCGATCCAAGATGTTAAAACCAGGTCAGGCCGCATTCAGCAGGAATAACAATTTACTTGTCCAGGACGTGAACATTGAAGAAGCGATAGCCTGGAAAAATGGCTTCTTCTATTTCGAATCTACACCGGTCAAGGAAGCCCTATCTGCTATAAAACGCTGGTATAATGTGGATATCATCTACAAAGGAACCAATGAAAAACGTGAACTGACCGGAAAAATAAAACGCAACTCCACCGCGCAACAATTGATTGAAACACTCAACTTCCTCGATATTAAATGCCAATTAAAAAACAACAAAATTGAAGTAGAACTCTAACGTATAAAAATATAGAACACATTTACCAACTAAATTATGTATAAAGTTACAACGAATCATTTTGCGCATAAACGGGCAAAACTATTTGGTGCCCTACTTGCCATCCAGTGCCTAGCGACTGTCAATAACAAGGCTATCGCCTTGGTGAGTCAATCCAAAATCAAATTACATGACAAAGAATATACATTAGCAAAGTTTGCGCGAGAAATCGAACGGCAAAGTTCCTACGTATTTCTTTACGACAATTCTCAGATCAATGACAATCAAAAGATTCTGATCCATCATACGGACGGCTCCATTGAAGAGATTTTGAATGACAACCTAAAAGAACTATCGTATTCGTACAAAATCGTCAACAACACCATTGTATTAAAGAGGAAAATTGATATAGCCCAGGCAAATAATCAAACTGTCCAACAGCTGATCAAAGGGAAAGTGGTTGATATGGACGGAAAACCGCTAGCGGGCGTCACCATCCGAAATATAGATAATGGCCGTCAGGCCGAAACCAACAGTAAAGGCGAGTTTAGTATAGAAGGCGCACCGACACAACAACTAAGCTTTAGTTCTGTAGGTTATGAAACGGTAAATAATACGATCAGCAACAGCAACCCCTTGACGGTTCAACTGAAAACGGCAAATAACCAATTGGAACAGATCGTTGTGATAGGTTTTGGAACGCAGAAGAAGAAAGATATTACCGGAGCGATTGCTACCATGAACACAAAGGATATTGAAGACAGACCGGTAACCCAGTTAGCTAGTGCCATGGAAGGGAAAATGGCTGGGGTAGAAATCGTCAAATCCTCGGGTCAGCCACAGGCTGGTTTCTCTATCCGTGTACGCGGAACGTCGACAATCACTGCCGGTAGCAACCCCTTGTATATTCTGGATGGTGTTCCTACCGAAAATATCTCCGAACTCAATCCTTCAGATATACAGAGCATCTCGGTGTTAAAAGATGCCGCATCCGCAGCTGTCTACGGTTCTTCGGGTGCCAATGGCGTCGTCCTCATTACAACCAAACGTGGGAATAATGGTAAAACATTAGTAAATTTCGAAACTTATCAGGGTTTTTCAACAATCTGGAAAAGACCAAAGGTATTAAATGCTGCGCAATACAAAGATCTGATGACCGAAGTTGGAGAAACAACCGATTGGTCCAAATATTCAGCCGATACCAATTGGCCAGATCAATTGTTCCGCATGGGGCATAGCCAAAAATATCAGGCCTCTGTACGTGGCGGCGATGAAAAGACCGGGTTTTACATCTCAGGATCGTATCAGAAAGACAATGGTACCGTCATTACAAATACAGTTAACAAAGTCAATTTCAAAGTCAATCTCGATCATCAGATCAACAAGATATTCAAAGTAGGAACGAGCATGTCTTATAACCGCTGGTATGATGTGGATATTCCCGAAAATACACGGAATGGTGTTATTATGAATGCTTATTTAGGTTCCCCAGTGATTGGAATCTACGGTGACAAAGGCGCATTTACCGTAGACCCTTTTTATACAGATCTTGATAATCCTGTAGCATTGGCTACCGGAAATGAACATTCTTATGTCAACAATAGATTTACCGGAAATATCTTTGCTGAGGCGAATATCCTCCCTGAACTAAAATTCAAAACTTTATTTGGCTACGAGAAATACAACAACCAATACCGCAGTTTTGTCGATCCATTTCGTACCACCGAAGGCCGGAAATATAAGGGAATGGCCCAGCTCGACCAACAGGACAATCAGTATTGGATGTCTGAAAATACCCTAAACTATGATAAGACCTTTAATGAAAAACATCACTTCACTGGTTTATTGGGGTATATTACCACCAAAACACAAACAACAGGTTCAAGTATAAGTACACAGAACTTTGCTAATCCAGCGATCCATACCGTTAATGGCGGATCGATGATTACAAGGATGCCTACTGCAAAGGATGCTACAATCACGACCGTTTCTGGTATCGCCAAAATCGGTTATGATTATAATGGCACCTATTTATTTACGGCCAATTTAAGAGCAGATGCATCTTCGGTATTTGGCCCCAACAACCGCTGGGGCTATTTCCCTTCCTTTTCAGCAGGCTGGCGTATATCAAATGAGGGTTTCTTCGAAGCCTGGAAAAATACTGTCAACGATTTAAAGATCAGAGCGAGCTGGGGTAAAGTCGGAAACAGCCAGATACCGGCCTTCGCCTATCTTGGCTTAATAGATGTGACAGGATCGTACGTCATTGGTGATCAGGTTGTACCGGGCTACACACCAATCACGCTGGACAACCCCAGCTTGAAATGGGAAACAACCAACCAGACAGATATTGGTCTTGATGCGAGCTTTCTAAACTCCCGATTGACTATTGCGGCAGACTATTACGCAAAGAAAACAGTAGGACTTTTACTTGATTCGCGTGTACCTTATAGTTCGGGATATGCCAAAGTCCTCAGGAACCTTGGCGATCTACAGAACAAAGGTTTTGAGTTTGAATTAAGTAGCCGGAATTTTGTCCAGGACTTCAAATGGAATACAACCCTAACCTTTGGTCTCAATCGCAACAAAGTTCTGAATATTGATGGCGGCACCTATTACGATGGTAATATTGACGGTCGTGGAAACAGTACCATCGCCAAAGAAGGCCTTGCTTTAGGCACCTTTTGGGGATACGTAGCCAAGGGTGTCAATCCGGAAACGGGCGATATGATCTATCAGATGGCTGATCCCGATGCAGGCCTTCAGACGAGCGATATGGCTGTTATTGGTAATGCTACACCTAAATTTTCTTACGGGATGACAAACGATTTCAGTTACAAAAACTTTAATTTATCTTTTTTCTTGCAAGGTGTACAGGGTAACGACATCCTCAATGCAACACGTATTTATACAGAAGGTATGTGGGAGCCTCGAAACCAAAGTGCGGAAGTCCTTAACCGTTGGAGTCCAACAAATAAGAACAGCACGATGCCACGTCCCGATTTAAACACCACGGAGGATAATTACAATACCAAAATCTCTTCCCGATTTGTTGAAAAGGGTTCCTATCTCCGATTAAAATCGTTAACACTCGGCTATACCATACCCAAACAGGTCCTGGAGAAATGGAAAATTAATAAGCTGCGTTTCTACGTGACCGGTGAAAACCTATTGACTTTTACCAAGTACTCCGGTTTAGATCCCGAGGTCAGTATGTACAGTGCAACCAATCAAGAAGTTGTGAGCTCCAATATGTCTCCGGGTATTGATTTCGGTACTTCACCACAAGCACGCACCTTTATTGTTGGTTTAAACTTAACCTTTTAACCATTTAATTTGAATAACATGAGATCTAATCTATATACGTCGCTCACAATAGCCTTAATGGCATCCCTATCCTTCACTTCCTGTAAGAAGTTTTTGGACGTACAACCAACATCTACGGTAACCAGTGAAAATGCTTACCTGACAGGTGATAATATCGAAAAAGCGATGAATGGCGCTTATAACTCATTCATCGGAAATGGCACAAGACCAGGAAGTAATGCCAATTACTACCAATGGGAGATGATTTTACAAACTGATATCCGCTCTGACAATGCACACGCTGCGGGTGGTGGCGAGATTGACTTTGGACAAATTGATTTCAACACCATCACCAATACCAATGACATGGTTCGAAGGGATTGGGAAGAATTATATGGAGCCATTTCAAAATGTAATATTGTCATTGACAATGTGGGAAAAGTCACTGACCCCACCTTTTCAGAAGAGCGGCGTAAACAAATTTTAGGGGAAGCCTCCTTTTTGAGAGCTTTCCATTACTACCAGCTGGTCAAATTGTATGGTGGTGTTCCACTGGAAAAACACTCGAACAGCACAGACCCAGAAGTCATCCGTATCAAAAGATCAACTGTAGAAGAGGTTTATGACTTTATAGATTCGGATTTGCAAGTTGCCGTAATCAATCTACCAGACGGATTTGGCCAACCTTCGATCGACAAAGTTCGCGCAACAAAAGGTGCCGCAAATGCCCTCCTGACCAAGATATGGGCACAGCGCCCGGATCGGGATTACAACAAGGTTCTCCAATACGCAAATGCAGTAATTAACGGAAAAGGTGGCTATCAGCTGCTTCAAAACTATGCTGACCTCTTTGATGGCGCACACAACTACAACAATGAGTCAATTATAGAAATCCCATATGTTGCCGGAAGTCCCAATTTAAGTTGTTGGGGAGGTGCCTTCTTTTTCCCCGATCTGGATGGGAATGGACTGATCAATGAAAATGAATGGCGCAGATATGGCACTCCTTCTAAAGATCTTGTAGATGCTTATGACAAAGCGGGTGACACCAAACGAAAAAATGCCAATATCTGGTTCTTTTCTGTCCCTTGGGCTGATGAGTTTTGGAACCCTTGTGCTGATAGCAATACCAAAATCCCCTTTAATGTCAAGCAAAAACACGCCAATAGTTTTCAGAGTGGAGACCATTTCTACCTGCTCCGTCTGGCAGATATTGTTTTGTTAAAGGCTGAAGCTTTAAATGCCTTAGGCAATTCAAACGAAGCAATGAATACCCTTAACATCATCCGTCACCGTGCTGGGCTGCCCGACATCACAACAGGCAACGCAAGTCAGCTGAAATCTATTATACTCAATGAGCGCCGATTGGAACTTGCTTTCGAAGGACAACGTTGGGATGATCTAAATCGCTATGGTGTTACGGTGGACGTTATGAATAAGCTGAACGAGCTCAAGTTTACCTGTAACGAAGGAAATGTAAGTGCCCCTACTCCAATAAAATATAATTTTAACCAAAATAGCCTCCTACTACCAATACCATTATTGGAAATGCAGGCAAACCCTAGCCTGACTCAAAATCCAGGCTATTAGTGACCAACCCGAGGCCGCTTTAGTTGAACTGAATTTACTAAAGCGGCCTTTTTTACATCAATTTATGAACCGCTTTAAATCATTAGACATATTTCGTGGATTTACCGTTGCAGCCATGATACTGGTCAATAATCCAGGAAATTACCACCATGTATATCCGCAGCTGGAACATTCCGCTTGGCATGGCTGTACATTTACAGATCTTATTTTCCCCTTTTTCCTGTTCGCCGTAGGAAATTCAATGGCTTTCTCTTTAAAAAAAATGGAAGAAATCCCATCTGCGGTATTTCTAAAAAAAATCAGCAAAAGATTTCTATTATTATTTCTGATCGGCTTCTTATTAAATATTTTCCCTTTTGTGGAATGGAATAGCCAGCATCAGCTGGAGTGGCTGTCCATGGAAAAATACCGCTACTTTGGTGTTTTACAACGTATTGCCTTATGCTATTTTTGCAGTGCACTATTAATCTATTACCTCAAAGACAAGGGAGCCGTTATCACGAGTATCTTTCTGCTACTTTTCTATTGGTTAATCTGCTATATAGCCAACCCCAATGATCCCTATAGCTTGGAAGGATGGTTTGGAACAGCTTTGGACATCAAGCTTTTCGGTGCATCTCACCTTTATCATGGTGAAGGTAAAGCATTTGATCCCGAAGATATCTGGAGCGCACCCGCTGCAATCAGTCAAACTGTTTTTGGTTATATTACCGGAAAATATATTATTCAAAGATTAGCGGGAAAGAAAGAGTTGATCAGGCTATTTGCCTGGGGACTGGCCTTGATGGTAGCCGGATATTTATGGTCTTTTGCCTTCCCCATCAATAAAAAGATCTGGACCAGCAGTTATTGCCTATTCACAACCGGGATAGCCTTAGCTTTTCTGAGTCTGTTAATTTATCTGATTGATTTTCTAAAGATCAAAGGTCCGCTATACAGTGTGTTTGACGACTTTGGTAAGAACACACTTTTCATCTATTGTCTGAGTGGAATTGTTCCCAGCCTATGTGCCCTTATTTTGATACCAAATACAAAACAAAACCTCTGGGATTTTAGCTATCAGGCGATATTTGGAAACTGGACAAACCAAACACTAGGGTCAGTACTATTTGCCCTATTGTTTGTTTTCCTCAATTGGTTAGTAGCCTTATTCCTCAGAAAAAAGAATATCTACATCAAAATCTAGGTTTATTGAAGCAAAAAATTCGGTATTTTCTACTGTCTACAAAGTAGACAGCTCCAGCAGAACGACACAAAAAAAAGGGCCTAGGCCCTTTTTATATATAAAGATATGGATAAGATATACCGTAGCTACTTTTAGAAAACGCCCCATATTTGTTTACTAATTCCGCCATTACAGTATGCATGTACTAAAGTAAGTCAAATTAACCCTATAGAGAAAAAAACAAGGGGGACAAAAGGGGGGACAAATCGCAATAATTTGATATACAAACCATTACTGTTACAAGATAAAATAGCCAAAAGTGCTTTTTTAACAAAAAGAACTAGGTCTAATTTCATCTCGCAAGCACTTTCCATCTATAGGAGCAACGACAGACGCTGTCTCTGTATATAAAAAAGAAGACCTGAGGTTGGGAGCCCCAGGTCTTAACTAACCAATTATTAACCTAAATTATGAAAAGTCTTTTTTTATTATTCTACACAAGGAATATTTCAACTATTAGACCAAAAAGAGTGTCGATTTTATATTTCACATTTTTTTAACAAATTGCTGAGATTGATATGACGAATCTCCCCTTTCCGGATCGCCTGACTATATTATCGAATAATAGATCAACTTATTGGAAGAGCTTGTCTGTGGCAATTTTGTCATAATCAGTGTCAGGTTCAGCAGCTATAAGCCCAGCCGGATTTTGAGTCAGAAAATGCACCTTATTGGGATAGCGTTCGGCCATTTGCCTGACCAGCTCCATCATATAATGATTGCTTGGATAAACCTTTACCTGGGTTCTGATATCTGCTAAATCAGCATATTGACCATATAGATCAATATAGCCCATGCCATAAAACCGGCCATTTTCAATGACAATACAGCTCTTTTCTTCTATACTCCGCCCCTTATCTATAAATACATAAGATGGCCTTTGTTTTAACCATTCATCAATACAACGCTCCACACGTGTATTATGCAGTGCTTTGTCAGGCAAATCAGCTCGACTGACGGATTTAGCTGCCAAACTAGCAGTGCCAAAATGACAAAACTGAGCGCTAATCTCTCCTTCTTTCATAAAGGACTGTAATAATTGAATGGCATCATATTCCCGTTGAAATAACTGAATGCAGTCCTGGATCCGATTCATTTTACCTATTGCCAAATGGAGATACCCATTTTGATCCTCATAGCAAAACAAACCAAATTTTGGTTCATACCGTTTGAGTGCCCGATTATATTTGGGCCAAAGTCGTTTAATCTCCGCACATTCCAGTAGCAGGGACATTAGTTCTGTGCCACAAGACTCGTAACTAATGTGATAGATCTCTTTTAAAAAATTTTGTCGCTGCGCCTGAATATTGTTACCTGTAAAGTGGGATAACACCCTTTTCTTGATATTGACCGCCTTCCCCACATAGATCACCTTCCCATTTCTATCATGAAAATAATAAACACCGGCGGTATCTGGCAATTGCTCAAATTCCTTCCGATCTAAATGCGGCGGAAACCGCTGATCGATCGCCTTGTGTTTGATCATTTCCTGAAACACCTGCGTTGTATCGAGCGCACGAAGATAGGCGAAAAGAATCGCTGTTGCATCGGCATCACCACCTGCCCTGTGCCTATTTTCGATGGGTATGTCGAGGTAATCACACAAACGTCCCAAACTATAGGATAAAAGCCCCGGTTTGATCTTACGGGCATAGCGTACGGTACATAATTTAATGGAAGACCAGTCTATTCCGGCCTCCTGAAGCTGAAAACGAATGAAGGAATAATCAAAATTGACATTGTGGGCAACGAAAACACGATCTTTCAATAATGTATAAATTTCTGGTGCAACATCCTCAAATAATGGCGCATCCGCAACCATCTCATTGTCGATACCCGTAAGTGCAAAAATAGAATTCGGAATTTCAACCCCTGGATTTACCAAAGTCTCCCAACGATGCAGCACGCGATTACCGTCGTGTATAACGATTGCAATTTCAGTAATCCGGCTGGATTTTGCATTACCCCCTGTGGTTTCTATATCCACAATGGCAAACTCTTGTTTTTTGCTCCGATTCATAGTCATTCCTAAAACAAATATACTAACATATTTAGTATATCTATATATTTTAGCATTTATTTGGCAAAAAGAGCAGACAGCCCTTAGCACAACGTTGATTAATCCCGATCAGCCTAACATCACTTGGTCAATTTTCAGCAATATTCGACAGGATAAACAATTCAAGGATAATGTTGACCAGATTTTGTTTATTTTGGATATACTTTTATATAACACATCAAATTATCATCAATGGAAGTAGTACATAAAAACGACGAAAAACATGGCAGTTTTGAGGTAGTAGATCAAGGAAAATCAGCTGCACAAATGACATATACCTGGGCTGGACCAACAAAGTTTATCATTGACCATACCGAAGTCAACGAAAACTATACCGGCAAGGGATTAGGCAAACAACTATTGATGGCTGCCGTAGCCTTTGCCCGAAAAGAACATCTCAAAATCCTCCCCCTGTGTCCCTTTGCAAAGTCAGTCTTTGACAAACAAGCGGAGTTGGCTGATGTACTTTTCTAGTGCAACGAAAAAACATACAAGCAGGTTAGATCTTTCTATGAAAGATCTAACCTGCTTGTATCATTTAGACAAGTCTTATTTCACCAAGACCTATCCAAATACAATCGATTAAAACCTATTTAAAAATTTAAAGATAAGATCCGCCGCCAGTTTTGCTGTACGGGCATCGATATCAAAATATGGGTTTAACTCTGCGATATCCATGGATTTCAAATTAGGCAGCCCCACAATAGCACTGTACAAATCGAAAAATAGATCATCCGGATCAATACCATTAAAGGCTAGTGCACTTACGCCGGGTGCATAAGGAGCCGCAAAAGCATCCAGGTCGACAGTTAAGTATATATAATCAACCTGACTGGCAAATACTTCAATTTGCTCCTTAATAGCATTAAGCTTACCTGGAACCAGATCTCTTCGTTCGATAATCTGCGTATGCTTGGACTTTGCATAGTTGATAAGACCACTTGTATTACTGATCTCCTGTATACCAATCGCCATATAATGAAACGATTGGCCCATACCTTCACGATCCGCTTCAATCTGGTAAAATCCTGTTCCTGAATTCCCCTGCCCTCCAGCAAGTGCACGCATATCCAAATGAGCATCCAGGTTGATAATACCGACCTTATGTCCACCATCAGCCACAAAATCTTTTATGCCGAGATAATGCCCATAAGTCACCTCGTGTCCACCCCCCAATACAATAGGAAATCCACCTGCTTTAAGAATTGAAGACACAGCATAACCAAGCGCCATTTGACCAGACTCTAAATCACTATCTTTAAGCAAAATATCACCAGCATCTTTAAGCTGTAGTTCAGATGAAAAATGTACCGGCAGATTAGCAAGTACGTTTCGTATAGCGCCAGGTCCATCTTTCGCACCTACCCGTCCCTGGTTGCGGGCGACACCTTCGTCACTGCAAAACCCCAAGAACACCACTGACCGATTCAAATTGGGATCGACCAACAGGTCCGTACATTCCATCAATTGATGCCAGCGCATCCAATCCCTTTGTTCGCCGTCGATTCGCCCTTTCCAGACGGCCTGGTCTCCCCTTATATATAAGTCCCGCTGGTTAAGTAAAAGATTCATTCGTTGTCATTAAACAATTCATCAATAATATGGTCGTCCACCAGTTGTGCCCGGGTAACCTGTAGCGTTGGATTACTTGCCATTGCACTATCCAAGGCTTGATTTGCCTCTTTATTACGTGCCCAGGCACGCCTAGCGATACCATTATTCACATCAAAGTACAACATTTTCTCCAGTTTACCATCTGCGGCTACCGAACCATCAAGCAACATCCCGAAACCACCATTGATTACTTCGCCCCAGCCAACACCGCCGCCATTGTGAATGGAGACCCAGGTTGCACCTCGAAAACTATCACCTATTACATTATGTATCGCCATATCCGCGGTAAACTGGCTTCCGTCATAGATATTACTCGTCTCCCGATAAGGGGAGTCCGTTCCACTGACATCGTGATGATCTCGTCCCAATACAACTGGACCAGCAAGTTCTCTGTTTCGAACGGCTTCGTTAAATGCTTTGGCAATAGCGATACGGCCATTAGAATCAGCATACAGGATACGGGCTTGTGAGCCCACAACCAACTTATTCTTTCCGGCCTCCTTGATCCATTGGATGTTATCCAACATCTGCTGTTGGATCTCCTTTGGCGCTATCGCCTGAAGCGATGTCAGTACATCCATTGCAAGCTGATCTGTCTTTTCCAGATCTGTAGCCTCTCCGGAGGTACATACCCAACGAAAAGGACCAAAACCATAGTCAAAGCACATGGGACCCAAAATATCCTGAACATAAGATGGATATATAAATTTATCTCCTTCCGAATCCAATATTGCCGCTCCGGCACGACTACTTTCCAGCAGAAATGCATTGCCATAGTCGAAGAAATATGTACCCTTGGCAACATGATTATTAATGGCATCTACATGACGAACTAAAGTTGCCTGAACAAGCTGCTTAAATCTATCCGGATCGGTGGCCATCAACACATTGGACTCGTCAAAAGATAAGCCCATTGGATAATAACCTCCAGACCAGGGATTATGAAGCGATGTCTGGTCAGATCCAACAGTCACATAAATATGCTCACGGTCAAAGGCTTCCCAGACCTCCACAATATTACCAATATAAGCAAAGGATATCGTCTGCTTTTTATCCATCGCTATGCGAACCTGCTCCACCAATTGGGCAATATCTTCCACCAATACATCTACCCAACCCTGCTCGTGTCTTTTTTTCGCGGCTGTAGGATTGACCTCAGCACAGACGGTAATGCAGCCAGCAATATTACCCGCTTTTGGCTGTGCACCACTCATCCCCCCAAGGCCGGAGGTCAAAAACACTTTTCCTTGGATAGACTCTCCAACTGGAAGCTGCCGACGGAAAGCGTTCATGACCGTAATTGTTGTTCCGTGCACAATACCTTGTGGGCCAATGTACATATAGGAACCTGCAGTCATCTGCCCATATTGGGTGACACCAAGCGCATTGTACCGCTCCCAATCATCGGGTTTCGAATAATTCGGAATCATCATACCATTGCTGACAACAACCCGGGGAGCATGTTCCGAAGATGGAAATAAACCCATTGGATGACCACTGTACATATGCAACGTCTGTTCATCCGTCATCTGCGAAAGATAATGCATCGTCAGGCGGTATTGTGCCCAATTTTGAAATACGGCACCATTACCGCCATAAGTAATCAACTCATGGGGATGTTGGGCAACAGCAGGATCCAAGTTATTCTGAATCATCAGCATAATGGCTGCTGCTTGTTTACTTTTTGCCGGGTAGGCTGCTATTGGACGTGCATACATTTCATAACTTGGCCTAAAACGATACATATAGATCCTTCCGTACGCTTTTAATTCGGCCAGAAACTCCGGTGCCAATTCTGCATGCCATGATTTTGGGAAGTAACGCAGGGCATTTCTGAGCGCAAGCTTTTCCTCTTTTTTAGAAAGAATATCTTTGCGTCGTGGTGCATGACTTACAGTCAGATCACGCGCTATCTTGGGGGGTAGCTGCGAAGGGATACCTTCTGCGACTACACGACTAAATACATTGTCCATCATCGTTCAATTGAAAACACTTCCTTACCATTTTTCCAGACAGCCGAAGGCTGCATACTTCCTTGATAATAAGTGATATTTTGATAATTATTGGTCTGAAATAAACTAAAATCCGCTCGCATTCCCTTTGCCAGTTTCCCGCGATCATGCAGATTCAAGGCATGTGCTGCCCGGAAGGTCAATGCTGACAAAACCTCCGCGTTGCTGAGCTTTTCCATTGTTGCCAATATACAGGCACTGGTCAGCAATTGGCCAATCGGCGCGGACCCCGGATTCCAGTCACTTGCGATTGCTAAACTTGCACCAGCGTCCAACAGTTTGCGTGCCGGTGTGAAAGCACAACCGATACCAATAGATGCCGCAGGCAATGCCACCGCAACGGTATCTGAATGTGCCAAAAGCTCAATTTCGATTGCAGTAGACGCTTCAAGGTGATCAGCGGATCGTGCTCCTAATTCCACTGCAACTTGACTTCCGGAGGTGCTGAACTGATCTGCATGAACCGTCAAATCGAAGCCCATTTCTTTGGCCCGTTGCAAGTACGGTCTGATCGTTTCGGCGTCAAATGCTGTTTTTTCAATAAAAGCATCCACCCGATTGGCCAACTGCTGTGCTTTCAATTCTGGGAAGAGAGCTGCCTCCATCAAATCAAGGTAATCTTTTGCCGATCCCTTATAGTCCCGTGGCAGCATATGTGCTGCTAGACAAGTCGGTATTAAATCCGCAGCAGTTTGGTCATTTGCCCTCTTAATAGCGCGCAAAATCTTAAGTTCTTCTTCAACTTGAAGACCATAACCACTTTTAACTTCGATAGTTGTAATACCTTGCCGCAATAAAAAACCGGAACGATCGATAGTCAGTTGTACCAGTTCATCTTCAGCACTGGCTCTTGTCTGGGATACCGTACTCCAAATTCCCCCGCCGGATTCCGCAATTTCCAGATAGGAAGAACCTGCGTTACGAAGCGCAAAATCATTTGCCCGCTGCCCTGCATAGCTAATGTGGGTATGGCAATCCACGAAGCCTGGTAAAGCAACCTGATCACCTTCAAGATGGATGATGGTAGCTCTTTCCTGCCATTGTTGACATAAAAGCTCAAAATCACCTATCTCTTGAATGATTTCTCCTTCAATCAAAATGCCAGCATGATCAATGATCTGTAATTCGTTATCCTTTATAGCACCTTTCAATGAAATATGATCCATTGTCAATAATTGCCTGAAAGGACCTATAAGTTTTAAATCTTTTTCCATGATATGCCAATCTAAAATGTATCAAAACGTTCTACCAACGCGGTCTCAACATCTTGCTGCGGATTAGTCTGCTGACGTAGGGTAATCAGTTCACCCGATTTGACCAATTCCAATGCATTCGTTAACAAAGCTTCCATTGGCTGATCGGATTCAATATGTGGAATAAACTGCCGTATGCGTTCATGAACCGCTTCCAATGCCGGAGTAGACCGCAGCGGGTGATGATAATCCTTCGCCTGTGCTGCGCATAACAATTCAATACTTAGTATTTTATCCACATTGTCGATCACCTGTAGTAACTTTCTACCCGAAATGGAACCCATACTCACATGATCTTCTTGTCCCAGTGATGTTGGGATACTATCCGCACTTGCTGGAAAACACAAACCCTTATTCTCACTTGCAATAGCAGCCGTACTATATTGGAGAATCATAAAACCAGAATTAAGTCCTGTCGATTTCATCAACAACTTAGGCACCCCATTGGTTTGCCCCTCCAGGGATAAATACACCCTCCGATCTGATATATTACCTATTTCCGATACGGCAAGTGTCGCATAATCCAAAGGCAAAGCAATGGACTGTCCATGAAAACTGCCGCCACTGATCGTTAATTCATCGTTTATAATAACAGGATTATCTGTTACCGAGTTGATTTCAACCTCGATCGTGTCCTTTAAGTGAAGCCATGCATTACGTGAAGCGCCATGCACCTGTGGGATACAACGTAAAGAATACGGATCCTGAACACGCGAACAATCTTTATGACTTTCTAAAATAGCTGACCCATAAAGTAGGGAATGGATATTTGAAGCAACATAGCGATTGCCAGCATGTGGACGCAGTTGGTGTAATTCGGAAAAGAAAGGTTTAATGGATCCATTCAGCCCTTCGATCATCAACGCAGCAATAATATCCGCATTTTGAAGTACTCTGTTGAACTCGCTTACAGCTTTCACACCATGAGCAGCCATAAACTGTGTCCCATTGATCAAGGCCAATCCCTCCTTAGCACCTAATTGAACAGGCTTAAGACCATGTTGCACTAAAATATCTGCCGTTGTATAAATCTCACCCTTGACATTCACTTTGCCAAGCCCAATCAGGGGCAGGAAAAGATGGGACAATGGTGCCAGGTCCCCCGAAGCACCAACTGACCCCTGTTTGGGTACAACAGGAATAACATCCTGCTCGATATGCCATATTATACGTTCCAATGTACTGTACTGAACACCCGAAAAGCCCTTGGCCAATGCATGAACTTTCAATATAAGCATCACTTTGGCCAAATCATTTGCGATGGGCTCGCCCATCCCTACAGCATGGCTCTTCAGGATATTCTCCTGCAGCACCTGCGTCTGATCCGCATCAATCAGTGTTGTACAAAGCGGACCAAAGCCGGTATTGATACCATAAACCACCTGCCCACGTTCGACAATCTGGCGTACATAGGCTGCACTCTGATCGATAGCTGCCTTCACTTCTGCTGAGATCTCCCCTTTAACTTCCCCTTTTGCTATTGCCAAGGCAATGGAACTGGTTAAATGTCCACTACCGTATAAAAATTTTTCCATTGTTATAAAGCTTTTCTCAAATTTAGCCGCTATATTTAATAATTAGAAATACCATTTTTATCATCAATTGATAACCATGAATTATCAGATAGAACTTAGACATCTTCTCTATTTTAAAGTATTAGCCGAAGAGCTCCATTTCAGAAAAGCTGCTGAACGGCTGTTCATTGCCCAGCCGGGGCTGAGTCGACAGATCAAGCAACTGGAAGAAAACTATCACGTAACGCTGTTTGAGCGCAATAAAAGAAATGTCTCCTTAACGGAGGCCGGAGGTTATCTCTTTGACGAGGTGAAAGAACTGTTTAGGCATCTGGATCAGATTGAAACGCAGCTCCAGAGTTTGGCCAACGGCAAGATCAGCACCCTAAAGTTGGGCTTTATCGGATCAGCAGTACAAACAATATTACCTCAGTTGTTGCTCACCCTCAAACAAAAGCAACCCGACATCGAACTGTCACTACACGAACTTGCCAATGAAACACAATTGGATCTTATTCAAAAAAAAGAACTTGATTTCGGTTTTGTCCGTCTTTCCGAAACACCGATAGGACTGCATAGCCTTCCTATCCATACAGAACATTTCAGTCTGGTGCTACCAAACAATCATCCCCTGTTAAAACAGGAGAAACCTGATCTATACCAATTAAAGGACGAATCTTTTATTCTGTTTTCCAAAAATTACAGTCACTCCTATTATGATTTGGTCATGAGTATTTTTCAGGATCATCAGTTTACACCAAAAGTTACACTCCGGACAGTAAATGCATTAACCATATTTAATATGGTGGTACAAGGACTAGGCGTCGCCATTGTACCGGCGTCTTTAAAAAATGGTTATCAGGTTGATGTACGTTTTCTTGAACTAGATGGCCTAGCACAACGAACTACCTTATCTTTGGTTTGGAATGCCGAAAACCGCAACCCAGGGATACCTTTCGTTTTAGACATTATTGCTTCTCAGGGCCTGAAAGCTATCATTACTGACACTTAGACCTTTTTTATCGTGGAAATATTTGATATATTTACTTGACTATATATTTAAAAAAACAAATTATGATTTTAGAAGTAGCCGTACTACAAATTATCGAGGGACAACAGTCTAATTTCGAACGTGATTATAAAACTGCTTGCCAGTACATTAGCGCCAGCAAAGGGTATATAACACATTCACTCCGCAAATGCCTTGAAAAGGATAACCAATACATCCTATTGGTCGAATGGGAAACTTTAGAGGATCATACAGTAGGTTTCAGAGAATCTCAATTATTTAAGGAATGGGAAAAACTATTACATCACTATTATGACCCCTTCCCGACAGTGGAACATTATGAAGTGTTAAAATAGTTTTTTCATCCATCTTTTTCAATAATATCTACTACCTTTGTAGGAATTATAAATTCAACTTTTAACCCCTGTAAAGTCCTGGACTTTATAGCTATGTACAGAATAAGATGTATACAAAAGAAAAAGCAAAAGTAAATAGTTTCACGGTAGACCATACCAAATTGAAACAAGGGATATATGCTAAAGCTTCCAATACCAATAGTAGCGCTATTGAAAGCTATACGACTTACGATATCCGCATGATCAGACCGAATTCACCGGAACGCATGTTGTCTCCGGAGGTGATGCATACATTGGAGCATTGTTTTGCGACAGAAATTAGAACAATTTTGGGAGATGAAGTCATCTATGTTGGTCCAATGGGATGCTGCACCGGATTTTATGTGGTCTTAGCGGGTACAGACAGAAGTCCCCAAGCTGTAGCCGAATTGATGAAAGAAGTGCTCGAAACGATTTTGACTGAAGGATACGAAGTACCTTTTCAAAATCCGATCAGCTGTGGTAACTACACATTCATGGATTTCACTACATCGAAACAAGCCTGTGTCAATTTCTTGCATTTAATCAATGCTGGAGAGCTCGCTTTCGAATACCCTTATATTGAAGAAAATTAAATGATTCTTAACAAAGAGATTGAAACAATCATTCTGGTAGCAAATAAAAATGAATTATCTTTTACTACCGAAAATAAATCAACCTTCATCTATGAAATAGGTGTTGGAAAAGTAAACGCGCTTTTGTCGTTGGCAACGCTCTATGAAGACATCAAAGCACTGGGCATCAACCCTGTTCTACTGAATGTTGGCACGGTCGGATGCACAAGATACCCAATTGGGCATGTATTGTATCCAAACTACTATGCTCAAGGTGATGCTTATACAGATGGATTCTTTTTAGAAAATACACTTTTCCTAAAAGGACAAGGAGTAATCGAATCGGTTTCCCTTGACAAATTTGACTACGAAGAGGCACTGCTGACTTCAGACCGTTTTATCAATGTCAATACGGCCTTCTATCAAGATATCAAACACCTGAACCCTTTGGCCTTTGATATGGAATCCTATGCGCTGGCAAATTTCTGCTTGCTCAAAAACCTGCCTTTTCACAGTATCAAGATCGTTTCAGATAACTGTGATGGTACAGTAAAAGATTGGGAAAGTATCCTTGGTGAAATTTCGGGGCGATTGGGGACAATCCTGGATGAGTTTATGAGAGACCGACTGGTCAAGGAAAAAATAGACATCCCGAGCGTTTCATAAGACTGAACACGCCATAAAAAGACCTGTAGCGAATACTACAGGTCTTTTTTTGAAATAATTATCGACTCTATTTACAGCTAAAAGTAAAGCGGAACTAACTATTACCTAAATTTTCTATTTAAGTCCGATAAAAATCACCAATAGACTTTATTTGAATTAATCAAAACGATTTTGAGCTAGGGTTTGTTCAGTTATATGGATACGCACCCATCGTTATATTCATTATAACTCTTCTACACTGCAAATAAATCGATCTAATATTTTTATGAAGAATAAAAAGAAAATAATAATTTCAAATAGACTGCCGATACAAATAGAACGAAAAAAAGACAAGCTTATCATCAAACCTAGTGCTGGTGGTTTGGCTACTGGCCTAAATTCGGCCTTTGACTCTACTGAAATCTGCTGGGTTGGCTGGCCTGGAATAGTTCCCAAAGATGACAGTGAAAAAGAGAAAATCATCGCACTGCTCAAGCCGATGAATCTGCTCCCCGTTTTTTTATCAAAAGAAGAAATCCACAATTTCTATGAAGGTTACTCCAATGAGGTCCTATGGCCAATATGCCACTATCAACCGAGCTATATCCATTTTGATCGGGAATACTGGTCAACTTATGTTGCTGTAAATAAAAAATTTTGTGATGCTGCGCTTTCGGCACCGCATTCTCCCGATTTTATCTGGGTACAGGATTATCAGCTCATGCTGCTGCCACAATTATTACGTCAAGAAAATCAGGAACTCAATATTGGCTATTTTCATCATATCCCCTTCCCTTCAGAGGAGCTATTTATGAATATTCCCCAACGGAAAGAGCTTATTGAAGGTTTACTCGGCGCGGATCTTATTGGATTTCACACCTTTGCAGATAGCCAAAATTTTCTTAATGCCTGTAAAAAAGTATTGCATGTACCTTGTGGTCACAATCAGCTCAAATACAGCGATAGACATATATTTGTAGAATCATTCCCCATGGGAATAGACTACGACAAGTTTGTCCGCACGAGTTCCCTTCCCGAAGTTAATGCCATCGCCACCCAATTTCGCAGTCATTTTCCAAACCAAAAAATAATAATATCAGTAGACCGGCTTGACTATAGCAAAGGCATATTGGAAAGACTACGTGCTTTCCTGACCTTCCTGGAAAAATATCCGGAATGGCATTCCAAAGTCGTACTGTATATGCTGATCGTTCCTTCCAGAGATAAGGTGTCACAATATAAAAAACTGAAAGATGAAATCAACCGAAAAGTCAGCGAGATTAATTCAATTTATGGCAATCTGAGTTGGACTCCCGTACTCTATTTTTATAAATCCCTTCCTTTTGAAGAACTTATAGGACTCTATATTGCATCTGATATATGTATGATTACTTCGACGAGAGATGGCATGAATCTCGTTAGCAAGGAATATATCGCCTGTAAGACCAATTCTGATGGTGTATTGATTCTGAGTGAATTTGCAGGTGCTTCGAAGGAACTCGTAGATGCGCTTATTGTCAACCCATACAACCGAGTTGAAACTGCGGATAGTATCTATCATGCGATTAGAATGCCACCAGAAGAGATTCGCGAACGTACAGAAGCTAATCGCCAGATTATACAGAAGTTCAACGTACATCATTGGGTTCGCCTTTTTCTAGATCGAATGGCAGAAACAAAGGCCATACAACGTGATGAATGGGCAAGGCGAATTTCAGATAAAGTTTTTAACAGTATCGCTGAACGGTACAGACAAAGCCATAACAGGCTCTTTTTTTTGGATTATGACGGCACACTGGTCAAATTTCAAAATCATGCCCAGAAAGCTAGCCCAACGGTTCTTTTGTACAATCTCCTGGATAGTATTATCGCCGATCCGCTCAATACGTTGGTCATCATCAGCGGGCGTTCGCAGGAGAGCTTATCTACCTGGTTTGATGGGCGCTCCTACTATTTGGTCGCTGAACATGGGATATGGTCTAATTTTCCCAACTTTAACTGGGCCTACAAAAAGGGCTTGGCACTACACTGGATGCCAGAAGTCAAAAAGCTGATGGAAAAGTTGGCTGATCAGACACCCGGTGCCTATATAGAAGCCAAACCATACTCCTTGGCCTGGCATTACCGTAAAGTGGAACAAGGACTCGGAGAACTCAAAGCCGCAGAACTGAAGGAAATTTTAAATCCTATGTTAAATGACTATGGATTACAGCTCCTTGATGGAAATGCCGTAATTGAAGTTAAGAATACCGAAGTCAACAAAGGAAAAGCTGCCCTAGAAATCGCGGGGCATATTAAAGCCGATTTTCTATTGGCTATCGGTGATGATGTCACCGATGAAGATCTTTTCAAATATCTACCCCGCTCTACTATTAGCATAAAAGTTGGCAACAATAAATCGGCAGCAAAATATTATTTGGATCAACAGGAAGATGTACTTCAATTTTTAAATCAACTTATTATAAATCATGAAGGAAAATAAGACAGCAAACAGACATATGTATCAAGCGGGTATCATTGGCAACTGTTCCTATATAGCGCATGTAGACATTAACAGTAATATCTCTTGGTTATGTTGGCCATCATTTGAAGATAGTTTCGTTTTTGGTGGTCTAATAGATAAAAACCAAGGGGGCTGTTTCGTCGTAAAACCCGAAGAAGAAATTGTAGAAACGAAACAGTATTACATCAAAAATTCAAATATACTCTGTACAGAAATCCATACTGAATCTTTTGCCTATCGCATAACAGATTTCGCACCCCGATTCGAACAATTTGGACGATATTTTAAACCGCTGATGTTGATCCGTAAAATAGAACCGCTACGCGGTGCACCCAGCGTTAATATCCAATGTCAGCCCACGGGAAATTATGGTCGTAATGCGTTAAAAGCCACGCGGGGAAGCAACCATATTCTCTATAGTAGCGCTGATATCGGTGAACGCATTCGCCTGACGACAGATGTACCGATATCACATTTTTTTCAAGAGGACAGCTGGACAATTATCAGCGAGAATAAATATCTTATATTGACCTATGATGCAGCTTTCGAATCTGCGATTGCCAGCACATGTGAAGACTTCTTTGTCAAAACATTGAGCTACTGGCAGCGCTGGATTAAAAGATGTAGTATCCCCAATATCTACCAAAAAGAAGTGATTCGTTCGGCCCTGGTACTCAAATTGCACCAATATGAAGATACAGGAGCTATTATTGCCGCATCGACCACCAGCCTACCCGAATTTCCGGACTCAGGAAGGAACTGGGATTATCGCTATTGCTGGGTCCGTGACAGCTATTATGTATTGACCGCATTGACGCATATTGGTCAGTTTGAAGAAATGGAAAGTTTTGCCAACTATATCGCTGGTATTACACATCACAACCCGGGCAGGCTTCAACCCCTATATGGCATACTGGGGACCTCCGAATTAACAGAGCATATTCTACCCTATCTAAAAGGATATCAGGATAGCGGCCCCGTTCGCATCGGCAATCAAGCATTCGAACATATCCAAAACGATGTATATGGACAGGCAATGATAGCCTTACTCCCACTGTTTACAGACCAACGTTTCAAAGTCCACGAGAACAAAAATGTACTGGGCTGGGTAAACTTTATTCTGGAGAAAATCGAAGCAACGATCGATGAAAAAGATGCCGGAATCTGGGAATTCAGAAATTTTGCCAACCACCATTGTTATTCCAACCTTTTTCAGTGGGTCGGCTGCAAGGCTGCTTTGCTTATCGCCCGCCAAAATGGTTATCAAGATATGGAACAGCGCGCCTCTGTTTTGCTCGAAAAGGCAGCCACTTATATTGAAGCTTGCTATGACGAAGAAAGAAAAGTTTACCAAAATGCGTTGAACAGCCGAAATTTAGATGCCAGCACACTACAGCTGATTGTCATGGATTACTTAGATCCCAAATCAGATCGGGCTTGGCAGCATCTCGAAATGCTTGAAAAAGAACTGAAAGGTGAAAATGGACTCTTTTACCGTTACAAACACCAAGATGATTTTGGCAAACCCAAATCTACCTTTTTAGTTTGTGCATTCTGGTATGTGGAAGCTTTGGCCTGCGTAGGAAGAGTTGAAGAAGCAAAAGAAATACTGGAAAAGCTGTTGACCTACAGTAACCATCTGGGCTTATTCAGTGAGGATGTTACGGAAGATAATGGTAGCCAATGGGGCAATTTCCCACAGGCATATAGCCACGTAGGACTGATGAACGCTGTATATCGGCTCGCCATTAAATTGGACAAGCCCATCTTTTCATTATAAAGCACAAAAAATGCGGTCAACTAGATTGACCGCATTCTCTTCTTATATGTAAGTTTACAATTAATCGAATGCTTACATTTTATCTAACCAATCTTCCACCTCTTCTTTTGTCTTACCAGTTTTTTGTTGCAACTTACCCAACAACTCATCTTCTTTACCTTCTGCATATAACAAATCATCATCGGTCAAATCAGCATATTGTTGCTTTACTTTTCCTTTTAACTCGTTCCAACGTCCTTTCCATGTTAAATTACTCATAATACTTCCTTTTAGTTTAAAAATGAAATGATATACTATATATTATATTAAAGTTTTTATATCAACGTTTGTTTATATTCATCGAAATGTTCACATATTTCTTCCATTCCGATACTTTTACCCATTAGATCAATGAAGCGGTTTTTATAAAGTGAAAAAATATACAAACCTGTAGCAATATTCCCGATAACAAATATGCCTTCAAGTTCGTTGCTTCTAACGATCTTATCCTTCAAATGACATTCCTTTAGCAATGGAATATTGTAGGAAGACCATTTTCCCATTCGATCTCTAAGTATCAATCCAATATCTTTTGCTTTTACCATTGTTATTGTGTTTTCTAATGATAGAACAGTTGTCAAAGGTTAAATGTTTCAAAAATTCAACGACTAAAAACAGAACAAGTGTTTAATTTTAAGTCCACCGTATTTATACGTCCGTTTATCGTTCGACTACCTGGCCTGACTATGGGGTCATGGCAGGAGTCATACTATTATTACAGGCCCCTACCTAGCATTTCCGATTCCCTAATTGCATTGGGAATACCCTGATTAACATGGTCGATTGAAAAAAAAAGTTTCCAAACCTTTCGGAATGGAAACTTGATGTTAAAGGTCTCCCATGGAGTAAGGTTTATTTTTTACCTGGCAAGTAGATCTGGAACCCAACGCCTACACCCAAACCACTCGCTCCAGTACCGGTATTAATGCTGGCCTTGCTATAATTGTAACCGAAAGTTGCTTCCAAGGCTACAGTTCTGGTAATAAAATGCGCATAACCAACATTTGCTCCTAATGCCAATGCAGCACTTTTTCCAACTGAGCTCCCCGAGATACCGATGTCACCCTGACCGAAAAAACGTCCTGTGGACGAGCCACCTTGAGGAAAATAGTATCGAACAAAAGGTGCTATACCATAGGTCCATTCGTTGTCCGCATCCTTCTGTGTTCGCAAACCCAGGTTAGCCTGTGCACCGATTGCTAAACCGTCTGACACAAAATAGCCTGCGCGCGGTTGCAATGCGGCATTAAACGACTTTCCTTCGAAACTATAACCCAGACTACCGATTGATCCACCGACCATCCAGTTGCCTTGACGGATAGGCTCAACACCGACATCGGAGGACATCTGTGGTGTAGTTTCGATCTTTTGCGCGTTTGCCTGTAAACAAATACCGCCTGTAACCAATAAAAGTAGTGCAAATTTTCTCATAGTATCTTTTTTAATAAATTACTTTAGTTTAATAACAAGCTACATGGTTGAAAAGTTTTGTATTTATTATTAATTTCATTTTTAGTACAGAAACTATCTTATCCCATCCAATAGCAGCTCCATCGCACAAAAAGACAACGATTCGATACTGACAGCTGTTCATTTAGTAAAAAGGAATGATGAGAACAACAATTCAATTTCGTAGTGGTGCGCCGATGACATTTGAAGATGCTTTTATACTACTAAACGAAATAGACCCTATCGGCAATAGTCCAGGTACGGATAGCGGCACACCCGTACGCAAAGCTCCAAAGGTTCCTGACTTGAAAGAAGTAACACCGGATAACTATTATCCGGAAAGTGCTACCGGCCCCGACCCTACAGAGGAAGAGCAACGTGAAAGAGATGATCTGGACCATATCGATCCAGAACATGAAAAACATCCACAGAGGCCGGATCATGAAGAGGAGGATATCTATCCGCCCGACGCTGACCAGGAGGAGGACGTGGAAGAAAAAGGCATATAATCAAGAATTAAAAATAAAACGATATGACTAAAAATCATGGCAAACAGATCAAAGATGATGCGAAATACGAAGCTTTACGTCGTGAAGGTTACAGTAAGGAAAAGTCCGCGCGTATAGCCAATACGCCCGATTCAGGAAAAAAAGGTGGAAAAAGCGCTGATTTGGATGAAAGAAGTAAAGCAGAATTGCTTACGGAAGCAAAGAAAATCGGAATAAAAGGCCGCCATAAAATGACTAAGGAAAACCTAATCAAGGCGATTCGTTCATAATCAAAAAACTCCCTTCGTAAAGGGAGTTTTTTATTAACGGTTTCCTATTGAGGCGCTGATAGCATGTCTAATGTTTGACATCCTTTGAACTATCCTTTTGTGTGGAGTCCAGCAAGGTCGTATCCTTCTGCATACTCATCTTTTGCTGCTCACTCAAGTTGTACCTTGTCTCATCGGCATCACTCGGGGCAATATTATCCGATTGTCCGCTTCCCTCCTGATTATTTTTGGAGGAATTTTTACAGGAAAACAAGGTTGTGCTACCTAATAGTACAATAGCAATCATAGGTATTAATTTCTTTAATTCTTTCATATGTAATTATTTTTGTTTGCTAATCTTTATTAAAATAACCCTGTTCAAGAATCTTTAGTTCAATAAAAAATGAAAAACTGTTCCAATTGGCTACAAAGGCAGACAGTTTACCTGATTAAATTTTCATTATCAAGCCCCGTAATTAGGACATTTTTTTAGGGAATAAATACCCTATTGACCTGCAAAAAAAAAGTTTGGGCAGACAGTCATAAAGGCTTTATTTTTCGAATAAACTAGCCTTCATTGTAGCGTTTCAGCTACAAGGTGTCAAAATACGGCTATACGTATTTTCCGCAGTTAGCTGTTTAAACAAACATTAACAGCTCAATTTCAGAAAAAATTAGCACTCTAATTGCACCAATCTTTCAAGAAAATCAATCATTTTAATAAACGAAAGATATCATGAACAATTCCAATTTAAACTTGCTGGTCGAAGAAAAAAGAAGCTTATTGAAACATTTCGCGGGAAAATTCACTACTGATCCTGACGAAAAGGAGGACTTGATTCAGGAGACACTTATTCGCGCATTGAAGTCGATCGATGACTTTATTAAGCATCCCAAATTAATGTCCTGGCTGTACGTAATCATGAAAAATGTTTACATTAATCAGTATCGCAAAGCCAAGCGAACGAACGACATTCATGAAACCTACATTGGCCTCGAAGCCTACAATACAACTGAATCGAATAAAGGTGAAAACAAATTCGTATCAGACGACATCGAAAAGGCGATGTGCAACCTTTCGGAAGAAAATTACCAAATTTTCCAGTTATTTCTGGAAGGTTATAAATATCATGAAATTGCCTCCTATTTTGGGATGCCAGAAGGAACAATAAAGACGAGAATACATATGACACGTAAGAAATTACAAAAGCAGTTAAAAGTATATCAACTTAAATAAAACCAAATATCATTTTTATTGTTAACATAAAACAAGTCCTTCACAAAATTTAACAGTACAAAAAAACAGCTATATGAAGTCTAAAATCATAAAATTCGATCAGTACTACATGCCGGTTTTGCTGATTATTTGTGGTGGTCCTATCGGAAAGGGAAATAATAAGACAATCGTTCTGCCAGCTTCAACCACTGCAACAAATAAAAAACAAACTAAGGGCAATATGGAAGAGGAAAAGAAACCTGCTTCTTTAAATAAAACAAAATAAAATACATGCTAAAAAAGAGATCGCTTTAGCTAAATAAAGTGATCTCTTTTTTGTCTGCGCAATACCCCAACTGATTGATAGATCTTAGCACCGGCATTTTGCCTATTGATCAACAGCGTAGAAATACCTGTCCTTCTTTTTTTCCCAACGGAACAGTTCCTGCTTCAGTTCTTAGGTGGAAAGATAATTTAATCACATAAAAATCATACGACATGGAAACGATAACAATCAATGATAGTACTTTAATCAATGATTTGATACAAATCAATAATGACCGTATCGCCGGGTATAAAAAAGCAATTGAAATAGCAACACGACTCCATATTGAAGGCTTAAATGACATCTTTGTCGAATATATGAGTCAATCCGAGCTATTTATTGAGGAACTCAAACCTTATCTGGAGCAACAAGCTCAGGCGGCTACCGAGGGTACAATGGTCAGTGGCAAACTCTTTAGGGTATGGATGGATATCAAATCTGTCGTTTCAGGAAACGACGAAAAAAGTTTATTATCAAGTTGTGAACAAGGCGAAGATGCTTTTAAAAAGACCTATAAAGATGTTGTTGACAATCAAGATTGGGAAATTACACACGATTTATTACTTCTGATTGAAAAACAGCTCGCCATACAACTTGAAGCACATGAATACATCAAAACATTACGGGATAATGCATCTTAATTCATCTCGCTTTTATCCGAAGACCTAAGATCCTTATTAGCTCAATAAATGAGGATCTTTTTATTAAAATACAGCATCATTAAGCTCCATAAACTACCTGTATGAAGATAATAAATACCAAAGGATACACAAGACGTAAAGTTAAACAAAGCTTTAAATACTTTGATGACTCAGGTAAAGCGATTACCGATACAAAGGTATTGGACAGAATAAATCATTTGGTTATTCCGCCAAACTGGAAAGCTGTGTGGATTTCAAAAAATGCCAGGAGTGATCTACAAGCTTATGGTTTTGACCAGAAGGGCCGTAAACAATATATCTATCATCGCAAATTTGTTCAGCAAAAACAGACAGAGAAATTTAAGCATATACTTTATATGGGACAGTATCTGCAAGAGCTCAGAAAAATAACCTCCCGACATTTGAAACATCAGGACTGGGATATGGAAAAACTATGTGCAATTGCCTTTAAGATAATGGATAGCTCGCTTGTACGGATTGGAAACAAGCGTTATACCTTAGAAAATAAATCTTATGGACTCAGTACACTCGAAAAAAGACATGTAAAAATAACCGACAATACAATCATATTAGCCTATAAGGGTAAAAAGGGTGTCTTTCAGGAAAAATCCTGGAAAGACAAGCAGCAAGCGAAATTACTTAGCGAACTACTCCAGTTTAAAGGGAAAAGGCTTTTTCAGCTTGATAAAACATCTTGTGAAAGTAGATTTTGCGGTCGCATATTCAATGCTTATCTACGGGATCATTGTCCCGGCCAGATCAGCTGTAAAGATATCCGTATTTGGGGCGCCAGCCGCGAAGCGTTCAACCTTTTATCCCAAACAAAGCAAGGGGAAGATTTAAATACGCGAAAAAAACAGCTGAATGGGGTTATAAAGACAGTCGCCAAGCAGCTGGGCAATACCAAAACAGTTTCTGAAAATTATTATATCCATCCAGCTATACAGATGACATTTATGGAAGGAAGATTTCCATTTATCAAGGAAAAATTGACGCTCAGCAAGCTAGAAAACAAACTGTTTCGCTTCCTGTTAAAATATAGCTAATCCGCTATCGTCCAAATTTAAACCATTCGGACAAGGGATGCTTTCTATTTTCTAACCAAAAGGCCACCATTTCCATTGCAGTGACCGAAAATGTAATCCCATTGCCACCAAAACCACAGACAAAATAGCTGTTTTTAAACGCCTTATGTTCACCAATATACGGCAAGCCATCTTTGGTTACCCCAAAAGTTCCCGCCCAGCTAAAATCTCTAAAGAAAGGTTTATTGAATATTTTGTGAAAAGACTTTTCTAGCTTCTCCGACTTTTTGGCAATTAAGGCATCTCGCTTCTGTGGATCGCGAAACTCTTCATCCTCCCCCCCGATCAAAAATCGACCATCATCGGTCGTTCTCATATAAAGGTAAGGGTCGGAAGTGTTCCAGATCAATACGTCTTTATACGGTTGATACAATGTAGAGTCCACTTCGGAGACAATCGCGAAGGTACTTAACAAGTCCACAAACTTCTCAGGAATAACCGAAACAGTCTCATAGCCCGTGCAATATATAATTTTTTTTGTACGGATCGTTGCACCTGTAGATACGGTGACCACAGTGCCCTGCCCATTGCTTTTAACAGAGACAAGTTCCGTCTTATCAAATACCTCCAATCCCGCTTTTACATTATAAACCAATAGTTCATGGGTAAAGCAAAAAGCATCCATACTAGCGCCCTGTCCGGAAAGTATCCCACCATACACATTGGCTAGCCCATATTGCGCTTGAATTTCGGCCGCAGATAGCCAGTTGACGGCAAATCCTGCAGATTCCCGCGCATGAAATTCCTGTTTTAGCCATGGAATATCCTTTTTACGTGCGGCATAATATAAGGATTCCTTTGCGCGAAAACCGGCTTTAGATTTGATTTTCCGTGTAAGTAAACCAATGTCATCTATTGCTTTGCTACAGGCCTTATAACTGGCAATAGCGCCCTCTTCACCGATTAGTTTCTTTAATTCATAGAGCGGTGTATCAATCTCATATTGCAACATGGACGTTGTTGCTGCTGAGCTTCCATTAGCGATCTCCCGTTTATCAATAAGCACACAGTTCTTCCCCATCGCCATACATTGATGGGCAATGAGGGCGCCAGTGATTCCGCCACCAACAATTAAAATATCGCAGGTTTTGTCCTGATGCAGGGAGGGATAAGTCGCCAAAAGCCCATTTTTTATCAACCAAAAAGGTTCGTTAGATTTTAAATCCATAATAAGTGACAAGCAAATGCCTTAATAACCAAATACAAGAGGAAAAGTTTGGATTGCTGTTTCCTAAAGTTACATTTAACATACTCCAACGCGCCATGGTAGGCCATAGGTATTTCGCAGATTTGGCCTTGTCAGAAAAAGATCTTGCCAATAGATAATTTACAATTGTTCGCATCAAACCAAATTAAATCGAATTATGTTCTTTAGTAAAAAGGCATGAAAAATATTATTCCTGAACAGAAAGAAGGAAAGAAACTGGATTGCTTCGAATCCATTGATTTTGAGAGTACGGCAATGGCTGACCTGGCCTTTGATTCTGCATGTTCCAGTCTCTCGAATGTCAATCACTGGTATGAGCTAGCCACAATTCCAGCGACGACTTTTCAATTAACGAACAGTGTTGGACTGCCTATTGACCGCCCATTGGCGCTACATGACTATATTAGGCTGAATATCCCTGGTCCCGGTCTTCCCAGTAGTGCTGGATATAACTGGGTCAATGTCGTTAATATCATCCAGGATTCAACGGCCGAATATAAACTATATGCCTTAACCCTAAAACCTTGCCCAGACCCACAGCATCCGGAAAATAAAGATACCGCCCACTTTTTTGAAGGGGTCTCCTCCTCTACCTTTCTTGTAGAACAACGACGCAACAGCATTTTAATTCAGTATGCGGGACGAAACGAGATTATCAACGTGGAAAACCATAGCCTTGGAGACAATATCAGAAACTTAATCATTGGGATGGCTGCTAAAATAGGTGCATCCTATCCGCAGTGGAAACTGCTCGTCAAAGGCCTTGCAAACCATATCCGCAGCGAACAGAAATAAATATAGCAACAAACTGCCAGGTAGAATACGATTTTTTTAAAAGAAAATAATTTTAAATATTGAAATCTAACCAATAAAAACATCCGATTTGCCACAGATAACCATTCAAATTGTGTTAATTTTTTCGTATATTTAGGCTATATCATAAGGAGTTTTTGGGTTACGTATGAATACTGCTTTTCAATCTAACAATCAAAATACGATCAATCTTCAGCATTTTGGTAGTCTTGTTGTTTTGGATGAACAATTTACTATTGTGGGTTTGAGTGAGTTTGCAGCTGAAAAAGCTGCCCTTTCTACTTCCGCACTATTGGGAACAAACTTTTTTGAAAGTTTTGCTGTAGCCTTTGGCGATGCTATTCAAAAAATAGCGACTGCCTTGAGCGAGTTGCGGGAAAATGGACAATCACGTCATATTCTACCTATTAAAATATTCCAAGAACGTGTCTATTTTAAACTTAAAATATACCAAGGCCATTTTTATATTGAATGGGAGCAACAGCACAAAAAATATATATCCGCAAGAAAGATAAACGAATTCAACTTTTTACTTGACACCATCCAACCTAATAATTGGGACCGGGTCTGTTTGGCCATCAATAAATTATTGAATTACGATCGTGTTTTTGTTCTTCAGGTTCAAGAAACAGGATATAGTGAAGTGATTGCCGAACATACTTCTGATGGCAAACCTTATTTTAGAGGGAAAGAATTTTCTAAAGACTTCATGCCCAAAGAGGCAATGGAATATTATAGTAACTATTCGTATCGATATATCCCCAATGTTAAAAAAAATGACCAGAATTTTGTTTATGTAGAAGACAGCATCGATACGCTCTCCAGTTTGCTCTGCCCACTACCCCATCTCCATCGTCTTTTTCTGGAAAAGATCAATGTTCAGAGCGCCTTATTTTTCCGTATTTGTATAGATGAGGAATTTTGGGGGCTAGTTATAGCTCAGCACGCAGAAGAAAAAGTGATAGATCTGCAACAACGGAAGCTTTGTACTTTTGCTATTCAAGCCGCTACCAACAAATATGAAAGCCATGTTAAACAGAACCTGCTTGAAAGAACAGAACTCCTTAATAGCGCAGAAGTAGAATTAAAAAAAAGCCTATCTGAGAATAAAATGGTCAATTGTGCTTTGGTTCAGCACATAGATACCCTCATGCAATTAGTCAATGCGGACGGTTTGTCTATATTTAATCAGGGTGATGTATTTAACCATGGGCATACACCACATAAAAAACTGTTTTATGAAGTCATTCAATTCCTGCAAACGCATAGCGATAAAGCTTTATTCAAGGATTACAATTTTACATTAAATCATCAGAATCATTTTAAAGAAAAATTGAATTTTGCGGGTCTGATGTACCTCAAGGTCGGCATAGAAAGTGATTATTACCTTGTATGGTTCAGAAAAGCAAGCCAAAGTCGTGTCATGCAAATCCGGCAGGATCAAAAACACCGTCGAAAGCCGGATTATTTGGAGCTCTGGGAGGATGTTCGTTATGATGTGGCAAAGCCATGGAATGATGCTGAAGTCAATTTTGTGCTGCGATTGAACCAGATTATCAAAGAATCTATATTTAGAAAACTGAGAGAAAGACAGTTACTCAACGAAGAACTGTTGAGCCTGAACAATGAATTAGAAATGTTTACTTATACCCTATCGCACGATCTGAAAAACCCCTTGTCAATCTTAAAAATGGGTATACAATTTCTACAGCAGCATTCCGAAGATATTGATCTTTCAAAAACTAACAAATGGTATCAAAATTTCAGCAGGAGTGTTTCCAATATCGAAGACATCATCAACAATATGGTCCAATTGAGTCAACACCGTGCGAGCGTTTTGGACAAAGAGCCACTTCCCATGGCTTACACACTGCAGCGTATTTTCCAGGAAAACAAAACCCTTTATAATACACCTGATTGTCAATCATATTTTGGGCAATTACTACCGATTTGGGGTGAAAAGAGTGCCGTCTATCAGATCTTTACCAATCTTATTGTTAACGCGATCAAATATTCCGCCCAATCAGACAAGCCTACTATTAAAATTGAAAGTACAAATCAGGAAGATATGACTTATTATCGCATAAAAGATAATGGTATAGGCATCCCTGAGGAGCATCTGCCACATATCTATGAAATGTTTTCCCGTGCTGACAACGTCTCGGGTATTCCAGGTACAGGGATCGGACTATCCCTTGTTAAACGCGTCATGGAACGTTTGGGAGGTACAATAGAGATCGAATCCACAGTTGGTCTAGGAACAACAGTCCACCTATATTTTCCTATTGTGGCACCTTTTCCTGATCATATGCTCAATGATTGATTTACGTAGCTTCGGAGAATATGACTGCTACAAACCGCTCCGGAGCTAATCATATTGCTGATGATTGTCGGGTTGGAGTTCTGCCCAAAAAGATCAATGCTAGTTCTTCTTCGTTAATTTTCGGTAAACAACCAAGGTTATCACAAAAATAAAAATGAGAATAAAAAGCCAAATACCTGGTTCGGCATACCATTCATTTGAATTCCCGCTATTTAACGCTTCTGTTTGTTCCGATGGTTGTGTTACTAGAGCTAGTATATAATTTAAAACATAAGGTACCTTCATCATAATCTGTTTCGTTAATCCAACATCTATAGAACCCTAGTCATGCAAAAGTCGTTTGAATTGGATTAGTTTAAACCAATTGCCCTTTGTAATTGTTCCTTTAATAAAAGCTATAGTTATAAACGATATAGCAATTGCATTCAATCATCAAAATAATGGAAAAGACATTACAGCATTCGATAGTGAAACAAGGTTTGATTATTTTATATTATTTCAGCAATAGATGGTATCGTAAATGTCTCCTTACGGAAGGCCATATTACCGCTCTAAATGCAACTCCCGCCATGAAAACGTCAATAGAGGACCTCGAAAAAACGAATACACTTAGCGAAAAAGAACTTAGGTGCAATCATCAAGATGCAGACAATGATAGCAACAATAGGCTACATCAAATTGATAAAAAATCAGGTGGAGATAAGGATTTGAAAAAAACAGTTAACCCCAAAAAAAATACAGATTAACCCCTAAGGTCAATCTGTAAGAACACGTAGCTGATTGTTTTGGCTAAAATCAATATCACGGATAAATACCATCCGTTTATCTCCGGTTTTTGTTGTTCGTCCATGATAGACACATCGGAGTTTCCCCTCGCGGTCTTTAAAAATGCTGTTGTGTCCTGTACCTGACACGGTCCCGCCTCTATCCGTATTTTTTTCAATAATCGGATTCGTTTGTGATTTTTCATAGCTTCCCAACGGAGATTTAGCGGTAGCATAACCAACAGCATAATTTGCTCCCGCAAAATAATTTGCAGAATACATCATATAATACTGTCCTTTTGCGTGGATTAAGAAGGATCCCTCTGTCCACCTTCTGTTAATTTCGCCAGAAGACACCGACCGACTTTCCCATTCCGATTGTGCATCACACATGCGCGCGGGAGGACGTATTAAAAGTACCGGCTTTCCAATCACATGCTGCATACTACTATCAAGTTCGATACCATAAACCCAGCTTTCTTCAATAGCATTGTACCCCCATTTAGACTTGGCCCAATCGGCAATTTCGGAGGTAACGGGATGTTCATAGCAGCAACGCGAGTAAAATAAATAATTTCTATTGTCGACATCCCGAAAGACATTCGCATCAATAATAGGATATCCAGGGTCAAATAATGGTTTACCTGTCAAATCTATAAATGGTCCCAAAGGACTATCCGCTACGGCAACACCAATACGATAATTCTCCAGCTTATTTCCAGGGTTTTCCTTCCAGTGCGCACTATAATACATATAGTATTTATTATTGATGGCGTACACCTCTGGCGCCCAAAAGTCCTTGATCCCCCATCCTTTGGCCTGGTTGCCATCATACACTTTCCCAGCTTCCTTCCAATGCCTAAGATCTTTAGAACTGTATGCTATGAACCCATTTTTTGTACCTCCCGTTCCGTATAGATAATATAGATCCGTAGGTTGATCATATAAAATAAAAGGGTCACCAAAAGCGACATCAATAGGCTCGTCAGATTGGTTGACAAGTTCAAGCAACCTGAACTTGGAACTGTCAAATTTGGGAATTGCAATACCACTTTGTCTATCAGAAACAAGATCAATAGGTATAATAGCTGTACGTCTTGGAGCAACTTGAGTGTCAGAATAATGTGTATGACATATATAATACCATTGTTGTCCTTTTTGGAATAAATCACCATGGCCAGTACCGGCAAATCCACTTGTATGCTGGCTCAATAAAGGATTTGTTTCAATTTTTTTCCAGGGACCATACACGTTGTCCGCTACCGCAACACCTACGGCATAGTCTTTATTTCTAAAATCATTGGCCGAATAAAACATATAATAATGATTGCCTTGCTTTACAACAGTAGGTCCCTCACTGACTGACCATGTTGAACCAGCAGTATTCTCCCAAGCTTTTTCAGCATGCAAACATTCTTTTAAGGTTTCTGTTTTGATTCCTGAATAGTCATCTTTTAATTCCGCAACGAAGATGCGGTTTCCTTCCACCAATCTCACATGAAACAAATATTTCTTACCATCGCTGTCCCTAAAAACATAGGGATCAATCTGCTTTCCGCCATCAATAAGCGTTTTGGCAATGCCCTGTTTAAAAGGGCCCATCGGAGAATCGCTGATAGCGATGGCAATTTGCTCATCAGCCGTATAAGCCATGTAAAATTTGCCTTGCTCCGACCAGACTTGAGGTGCCCAAAAGCCTTTGGTTCCAAATACATCTTCTTTTACCAATGCAAATCCGGCTTTTGCACCAATGGGGCCCGCCCATTGTTTCAAGTCTTTAGACCGAAATACTTTAAAGCCTAACTGTTTATCGCCATCACCATTGGTACCATATAAATAGTAATAACCGTTATCGTAGAAAATGGTGGGATCCGCCTGAAAAAGACCATTTTCTAATGTCAGTGACCTGACCATAGAATCGGTTTGAGACTGTGTAAAAATACCATGCCCTGTTGCGTAGCTCAACGAATCTATCGCACTGAGAATAAAAAGCAATATAAAAAATTTCATCTGTTTCACCTGAATACAATTTAAGTTCACACTAAAATTGAACAAATAATTTTTATATCACAGGTATTATCGTATCAATGAAAGATCAATTTGTATCTTTTTCTTATTATCAGGGTTAATTCAATATCCCATTTTCGAAGGCAAACTTCACTAAATGTGCTGTATTTTTCACACCCGCTTTATCAATTAAATTTTGACGATGGCCCTCCACTGTACGCTTACTCAAAAAGATCTTATCGGCAATTTCAATATTTGTATAGCCTTCAGCGATAAGCCCCAAGACTTCAAGTTCACGTTCAGAAATTTCAAAATCAGCCCGTGATCCTATCGGATGCTGCGCATAACGTTGCCCCGAACGTATATGTTCCAAAAGCAACATGGAGATCTCTTCACTCATATATCGGCCACCAGCTGCAATGTGGTTGAGCGCAAAAAGTAATTCGTTATACCCAATGTTTTTCACCAAATATCCCATAAGGCCATACTCAAACCCTTCGATGACATAATTAATCTGGTTCAACATCGATAGGATGACGACTTTTATATTTCCATACTGCTTATATAAGACCCGCAAAAGCTCTATACCATCCATTTCCTCCATGCTGATATCCGTCAAAATAATATCTGGAACTGAATCTGGATTCGATTGCAGGTAATCTAGCGCTTCCTTACCATTGGAAGCCTCCCCAACAACTTCAAAACTATCCTGGGATTCTAAAAGCAATTTAATACCATTGCGCACCACCATATGGTCTTCTACCAATAGGATTTTTATCATATCGTCTATTTAAATAGTTAATTTAAGAATTATACCCTCTTCGAGGCTGTCACTAACAATTTGAGCACTGTAAAGCTCTGTTATTTTTATTAAACGCAATGGGCTATCCTCACGTTTGGGTCTCTGTAATGAATTGTCTTCTTTAAAATAGGGTAACACCTTAATAAAGATCGCAAAATCGATGAGCTGCACAGATATCGAAATTGCCTGAATAGGCATTTCCTCCTTCAAATATTCAAATAGTGCCGTAAGCAATTTAAAAAGGCGAACTTGAATATGACGCTGAAGTTCCTTTAAATTTGGATCGAGAATAATATCTATGGTAAAACTAAGCTTTTGTTTATAGGAAGCCACTACTTCATCAATCGCATGGAAAATCCCAAGATCATTCAAAATTGGGTTATAGAGCAAAGTCGCTTTATTACGCAACTCAATTACTAGAGAAGCCAATGAATCACGTAAACAATGTAGCTCTTCAAAATCACCGTGTCTGTTGGTGAAATTCTGGAGCGAAATACGCATACCATACACTTCTTGCGCAAGCTCGTCCCTAAAGTAACGCCCAATACGCCCGAAATCTTCTTGTTGACTCCGGATAATGGATTTGTAAAATTCTTCTTGGTTCCCACCCCAAATCTGATTTAGATCATGCCCCCCTTCGTTTCGCTGTGATTGATCTATATATAAATTTTCGTCTTCGTTCCCCATAGTATTATGCTTTTTTGTACCTATGTTTAATAACCATTATCAAACTCGAACAGTTTTTAAAAACTGATAAAACGTTAAAAGATGGCTGTATAGTTTATAGTACTACGTATAAATACGTAGTAATACGGGATAAAGAATGGATTTAAACAAGGTAAACACTTGTTGTTAAAGTAAAAAACACCTTAATTCTCTCCCCGAATCAGACGGTATAACTATTGAAATAAATAGCAATAAACACTGATTTACAATAGCTTACAATAGAAACAAAATTACTCAACGCGATTTTAAATTTAAAAACATTGACTTTTATCTTTTTTTTCTAGCACCCTAATTGTAGTAACCTTGGCACTGATAGACACTTAAAAATTGATAATATGGAAAATACAACAATCGATCAACTGTTTAAGGAAAAGAGACCTACATTAAAATATTTGGCTGCTCAATTTACAAGTGATCCAGATGAAAGAGAAGACTTGGTGCAAGAAACTATGGTTAGATCATTATCTTCCATAGAAAAGTTTATAAAGCATCCTAAACTCATGTCCTGGTTATATATCATTATGAAAAATACGTATATTAATCAGTATACACGGAATAAGAGACTGGAAAATTACCGCAATGAATATATAAGTACCGGTTATGTCAATGAAATTACACGTAACCGTGGCGAAAATAACTTTGTGGCATCGGATATTCAACATGCGCTCAATAATTTACCAAAGGATTATTACAATGCTTTTGCGTTATTTTTGGAAGGGTTCAAATATTATGAAATTGCGGAGCACTTGCAAATACCTGAAGGAACTGTAAAGACACGTATCCATATGGCGCGCAAGTCCTTACAAAAGCAACTTAAAACCTACTCGAAGAGTATTTATTAAAAATAGCAACCCTTTATATAGTGAAGCAGGCGCTTATCGTGCCTGCTTTTTTGTTTGCCTATTTCCGATTTGATTTTTTGAATCAACAGCAGCTCTCCCATTAATTTAGTATATTAGACTAGGTACTAACTAAATACAGATTAATAATTATAGATATATGAAACCATCATGATTTATTCAATCACATAGGGAGGATGAATAAATCTGATAGCTTCATCACAAATGAAAAACAAATTTAAACGGATGAAAAATAAAATAAAGTTCTTATCGCTAGTTGTCAGTAGTGGTTTCTTATTTATGATATCCTGCCAGTCTGTCTCCAATGACAATCAAAACAGGATACGGGTCAGCGGTGAAGGAAAAATTAGGATAATGCCGGACCAAGTTACACTCACTATAAATACGGCATTTACAAAACCGAGAATGGTGGACGCTGTAAGGGAAACACAAAATACCGTAGATAGTGTCATTGCCATACTGGGAAAATACGGGAATAAAAAGGAAGATATAAAGACAAGCAGTGTATCAGCCAATAAAGACTATCAATATATTGGAAATACGACTAAATTTGTCGGCTACCAGGCACAGCAGACTATTGATTTTGTCCTACATGATTTATCCAAATTCACTGAATTAACGGGAAAATTACTTGAGACAAAAATAAGCGGAATCGGTTCCATTTCATTTGCCCACTCCAAAGCCGACAGTATTCTACGGGAAGCTGACCTGATTGCCTATGACGACGCACTAAAATCCGCCCAAAAGCTCGCTTCGAGAGCTGATGTAAAAATTGGTAAACTCTTGTTCCTGTCAAACGATGGCAGCCCTTCCAATGAATCTACCGGTAATAGAACAGGGATGGCTTTAGAAACATTTAGTAAAGCTTATGGCGGGGAAGGTTTTAAAATAGCACCAGAGGTGCTCGAATTTAAAAGAACAATCTACACCGAATTTGAAATAAAATAGTACACTCGCTATACAATACATTCGGTCCAGCGTATAATAAAATGTCCCCAAAAAGTTGAACACTTTTGGGGACACGGTATTTTCAGTATTTTTTATTGCAATTTTGCTAGAATTTGAGACTCAGCTCGGCAGCAAAATTCCTCGGCATTTGGGCGACAACCACCCCTTGTCCAGAAAAATAATGTGCATTGCTGATATTGTTCATCTTGACACCAAAACGATAGAAATCACGTTCAAGAGAGATCGAAGCATTAATCAACGTATACGCCGGAAATGTAAATTTCCCTGTTATAGAATTATCAGCCGAAACCTGCTTTCCAACGTGATTGACACCAAATCCAAAACCCAGCCCCTGTAGTTTTGGAGTCTGTAACACATAGCTGATCCAGGAATTAAAAACTTGTGCAGGGCCTGCAGAAGCAGGACGCCGCCCTTCTACCGTAGAATCTGCCCGTTGAAATCTACTATCATTGTAAGTATAGCCCGTAAGAATATTTAACCCTCTTATCGGATTGGTAATCAGTTCCAACTCAACGCCCTTGCTGCGCTGCTCCCCATCCTGAATTGTTATCTTAGGGCCGTCATTGGCTGCCAGACGAGTCATATTATTCACGACGATATCGTAATAAGAAGCCGTAAAATTAAAACGGTTATTCCAGAAATTGGTTTTGATCCCTGCTTCCCATTGATTGGCTAATTGCGGTTTCATCTCTCTTTGTCCCTCAGGATTCTCTAGAGCCGGGGGCACATAACTAAAGCTATTCATATAATTACCATAGGCCGACAATTTATCTTTAAGAACCTGATATACAACCCCAAACTTAGGTGAAAGTGCCGTTTGTTTGAAGTTTGCCTCTCTTATATTTGTACTTAAGTTCAATTGACCACGGCTATTATAATGGTCTACTCGTAAGCTCAAAATAGTTGTTAGACGATCTGTCAGAGACAGTACATCGGATATATAAGCACCATAGATGTTGCTTGAAGAATAGTTACGTTGTAGTGGTCTTGTAGACAGTTGTATTTTTTGCGAGGCCAGTTGATTGGAAATAGGCAAATAACCTTTTTCTAAATCCAGCGCATTGATAGTATCAAACACAACAATAGGTGAATTATTATTCCGTAAGGTCTGGTTCAGATAATCTAGCCCGATCAAAATTTTGTTTTTGACACTTCCGATCTGGAAGCTTCCATTGAAATTTTGCTGGATACTCGTAGAACTTCCTTCGGTATTCTGCCATTGGACATTGCGTTCAAGTAGAGCATCACTTTCCTTGCCCCGAATAAATTGGTATTGGTAGATACCTTCTGTTTTTCTGAAATTTCTGGAGATCAACGTCTGCGAAGTCCAATTATCTGAAATCTTGTAATTTACCTCACCTTTGATATTGATGGACGGGGCTTTCAGCGTAATATCATTATTCGAATAGGATCTATTCCAGTCAAATCCAAAGTCTTGAGGTCTCTTTGCAAAAAACTGGCGTGTGCGTGTGAGAAAGATTATGGGGGTATTGGTACCCTCATAATTGTATAGCTGGGCTCCCAGATTAAACGTTAATCGATCATTGACCTCATAGTTAAACGTTGGTGCAACAAAAAATGATTTTCTAAATTCCGAATCACGGAAACCGTTTTGGTACTGATAGGCTGTATTTAAACGAAACAGCGTCTTACGGTTGCTGGTGATAGGTCCGAATACATCGGCTGTAAGGCGGTTTAAGTTATAGCTACCAAATAAATAAGATACTTGGCCGCCGTAGTAATCCTTAGGTTTCTTCGTGACGAGGTTGACCAAACCACCGAAAGAGGTTGCTGCTCCACCATACAAAGTACCTGAAGGACCTTTTATAACCTCGATACGTTCCACATCCGCAGGATCAATTTCACCATTCGTGTTTGCAGGGAGGCCATCCACCAAACCTATTTTCGTTGGGAATCCACGCAGATTGTAATAAATAGCACCATCTGACCCACGGCCTGGACTTCCTTGCACTTTTACCATCCCCACGACGTTTTTAACAGCCTCCGACAAATCAGTGGTCAACTGTTCTTTCATCAATTCTTTGTTGACATTGGAATAGGACTGTGGATTTTCCATATAGCCCAACTGTACCTTTGCAACTTTTGAGCTATCGCGTTCTAAGAATTTATTGCGTCGATAACCATACACGGTCACCCCATCCAGATAATAATTGTTTTTAGTCCCGTAAATCGTCGGAAGGACAGTTGTCTGCTTGTCAACATGAATATTTTCCCGCAATAACTCAATATCATTTAGACTGACTTGTAGAATATAATCACCTGGAGGAACATGGTCTAAATAAAATTCTCCAGCAGCGTTTGTCCGCCCCTGGTAAGATGTATTTAATAGCCGGACAATGGCATCCTTGGCAACAACAGACTGGTCTACCATGATTTTGCCGGATATACGATCGGCCTTCTGGCCAAATGCTGTGAAAAACAGCAGGATTGAGACGATAAAAAGTATCGATCTTTTCATAAAAATTGTAATGGTTTTAAATTCTATTGAAAATTTTATTTAGACAAATTCTAAACAAAAGTAATCTATATTTTTAAAATTCAAAACAAGCTTATAAATTCAGGCTGACAACAAGCCTTTCGCCATTCACTTATAATATTTACTATATAAAACAAAAATACCTAATGAGTATAATTATTTCCTCAAAATACTTTCAAACAACAAAAATAGACTATTAGCACTTATTTATATTCAATAAATTTAAACCCAACTTCCACAAAAAAGATAAAAAAAGCTGTCTAGCGCACTTATTTTTAGATTAAAAAGCCGCCCCCTACTTGCTATCTCATGGTATATTAATAAAAAGGCTACTCCCAGAAATTTCCGAGAGTAGCCAAAGTTTTAGATTTTTTTGGAATAATTAGGGCACGATAGTCAATATCGTATTCGTACTCCGGGCATTAACCCCAGGATCATACATAGATTCTATTGTCGTGATTCCCGAATTAAAAGTCCCCAGGTTATTCGCTTTAACCTCATACTCGTAAATAGATCTCCCCTTAGATAAGCGATCCATAAAATAATTCGTTGAAGCATCTTTCGAGCTGAAATAGTAATTCTTCCGCCATTGATATCCCGAAGGACTATACACCGGTTCTACACCGGCTGGACGGCTATCTTTCAGATGAATGTATTGTATCGGCTCATCATTGATTACCGTAATCCTAACTTTGATACGTTCCCCCAGTTTAGCTTCCTTAGATTCTACCCATTGCCCTTTTCGTTCCACTAGATATACTTTCTGAACCGAAAGTGCATTTGTACTTGATTTTATCTGATCAAGATCAGCAAAATACTGATGAACAACAGCTCCATAAACCGTTCTTTCGTTATGATTTTGAACTTGAATATCGAGATCGGTCTGCAAATCGACTTTATCGAACTGCTTACTGACTTCGCCCAAAACAATATTGCTCAATTCGGCCTTTTTGTTGTTAATCGAGATCTGTACCGTATTTTCAATAACAAAGTCTTTTGGATTGTTGGCCAATAACAGTGCATAAATCGCATCTACAGTCATCCATGTACTATACCAATGATTTACCTGTTTGTTATAATAGATCCATTGGGTGACTTGATTTAGCTTAGCCGGATTGTTTATTTTGTAAGCTTCCACAAGATAGGATTGCAAACTGATCTTATTGTACTGGTTCACATTACTTTTCCAGTACATTCCTTTCTGTACATCGATCACAGCTTCCTGATCAAGTCTATTTTTGATCTCCATACTCTGCTTGCTCTGACCAAAGATCTGACTCACAATCCATGTTTTCGCTGCCAACCCCGCGCTCCGACCAGCGCTACTTAACGAAGAATTGACCAATTTGCGTTGCAATATCTGAAGGGAATCCTTTGGTAAAGGATTAAATTCAGTCCAATACCTGCGTGCATACAAATAGTCTATTCCCACATCAGCACTGGTCTTGGGCGAAAATATAACAGGATCCCGGTCAAGATATTGGGTAAGTTTTGAGGCCATTGCACGGATATCACTATTGACCAAGGTTTTGTCCAAATAGAGCACCTTTCCAATGATTTCCAGCATACGGATACTAATTTCAGTATTGGGCTCTCCCCCATCAAACCATGAAAAGGAACCATTTGAGGATTGATTATTTCGTATTTTTTGTTCAACAGCATTGATTTCCGCTTGTATATCTGTTCCAAAGAACGTAGCAATTTTCTTCAATTGTTCGGCATCACCCTGTATGTCACGCAGCCAGGGCATTTCTTCCATTTTGAACTCATTCAAACCACTATTCTCTTCCAATCGGCCTTTTGTTACATCGACATTCAATTTCTTGAAGTAGGCTGCCACTGCTGGATAATGCAACTGGATATATTGGGCCATCTTGAGACCAAACCACTTACTGCTCAACTGTTCGTTGCATTCGTAAGGATAATTTTTCAGGTAGTCCAGTGCGGAGAGTATTTCTAAAATGGGATTGCTTTGTACCTGGATTCTCCCCATCAGATTGTCCTTCGTACTTCCCTTTACCGTAAAATTTTTGGATTCACCGGCTTTTAGGACAATCTTTTCTGTATCGCCAATCAGTATCTTATTTGGCAGCACGGGTATTTCTACAATCTCACCATCCGAAAACTCGCCACCTGCTGCAACGATGCGGATTTGTATCGTCGGATATTCCGCCGGAATCTTTAACGACCATTCCACTGTGCTGTTATTGGATGGCTCGACACTAAAGTTTTTTAGTACTGAATCGATCTGGAAAGCAGTTGAAACCACTTGATTATTTCGTGGATCGATAAGCTCTATTTTTGTATTTCCCTCAATACGTTCTTTGCTCAGGTTTTGAATCTGTGCCTTGATTGTCAACTGGTCATTCGTTCTAAAATAACGCGGGATATTCGGACGCAACATCAACTGCTTTTGGGTTTGTGTAAAATAGGTCCCGCTAGCCGATGCCAGATGCTGATCATGAGCAAAAAGCAGCAATTTCCATTTCGTCAATGCTTCGGGACTATCAAATTCAAAACTGATATTCCCTGCTTCATCGGTATACAAATTGGGATAGAAGAAAGCTGTTTCCTGTAGATTAGTTCGAGCTTTAATATGTTGTAGCTGTTTATCCGCTGGTAAGTCCATCGCACTGCTACCTACTGCCATTGCCCCCATTCCAAACTGAGCTACTTCCTCATTTACCACCATATATTCGCCGTTTGCTGCACCCCCCTCAACTTTCGGCTCATACATAATTGCCGAAGTCGGTAAAGGACTTGACTGCTTTGCCACCGTAGACACTCCTCTCACGCGTGTTTGGAGTACCTCACGAAAGAGACTCGGATCCCGTAATTCATCATACATGACCGATGTCATCCTATAAGCTTGCTCGTCGATCAACTCCTCGTATGTGGCATCCTGTTCCAGGGAATTTCCAATGAAGCCCCGGCGGGCTGACAATAGTTCATAGTTGTAAATTTCATCCCGCCGATTATCCACATAAACCCCATAGAAAGTCGAAGTAAAAATGTTACCTGAATAGGTTTGCTGTTGAAAAGCGTTTACAATATAGTAGTTATTTGATCTTGGATAATACGGATAACGAAATTGAAAAGAACCTAAAGCGTGGCTAGCGAATGCGTCCAAAGATGCATCATACATTGTCGCTAATACCTCGGTTGCGATTGGTTTATCCTCTTGTTTTATTGTAAAACTCCATTTTTCTTTTTGACCGGGTGTTATTTTATCTCTAAATGTCTTGGTTTGGATTGTTAGTTCTTTATTTTGTTGTGAAATAGGAACAGCAATATGGGATAGTGTCATTTTATTATCCACCAAAAATAATGCATTCAGCTGTAGTTGCCCCACGACATCCTGCTCAGTCAGCACAAATTGATAGGCAATACGACCATCTTTCCAACTTAATACCTTTGTCTCTAATTTCTGCGAACCTCGCTCACGAAACAGTAGTAGTTTTTTGGCATTTTTAACATCCGTCTGCATATTGATAGTAACCTGATCGCCAATTTTGTATTTGACTTTATCCAACTGGTAGGAGAAAAACTGCTGGTCGCTTAGTTTCTTATCTCTCGACCGATATAGACTAGTGTAGCTAATAGCGCGCACCGTATCCCCTTCCTGTATACTGATGGCTTCGATCTGATATCGTCCCCAATCAAACTGTAATGAGTCCAGTATGATCTTGCTTGTATCTGCGTTATCAAAATCATAGCTAGCAATTTTAATTTTTTTCTCTTCTTTTTCGAGCGAAGCCGGATCGAAATAAAGCGGAAAATACTTGCTATAAAGATCTTTTGAAAGCAGGTGGTACTCCGCCCTTCCGAAACTTCCCCGATATTCATCTGTCAGCGGGAGGCTTGCCTGTTCCAATTTATAAATGTTGACCTTTCCGCTGAATTTTAATGGAAAACCATTTTGATTCTGCTTTAAAATGGTAACATCCCGCCATTTTTTCTCTTCCATCAGATTCGGTACCTGAATCTGGAGCTGCCATGGACGGGACGAATAGGTATAACCTCCAGAAGCCATCTGCATCTCCCCTGTCTGATTGATTACCTCAGCCTGGTAGACCAATACATAATCTTTCAATCCGGAAAACTGACGATCCATCAATGGTACCCGTATCGTAAAGTTTCCCTTGGCATCAATGGTTGTGGTAGAATCACTATGAACGATATCCTTTCCTTCCTTGGTATTATAAAACGAAACTTTATACTTCACTGCCGCGCCAATTAGCGAAACACCCGAAAGGCTCTCCGCCTTGCCAATGAATACTGCTGTATCTTTCGAAGTATAGGTGAACTTATTTGGCTCAAAAGTTACTTCAAATGTTGGACGTTTATATTCCTCAACCTGAAAATATTGCTGATCAAGCTGTTTAGATTCGTGAAAAACCAATAGATTATAATTTCCGTTCAATGCCTTTGATGGCAATTGGAAATTCGCATGGACAGACCCAAATAAATTGGTTGTCAAACTGATCGAGTCAATCTTCTGACGATTGCCATCCTGAAGATAGATTTTCACATTTTGCCTTTCCAGGACTTTGCCCTGTTGTACATGATCATCGTAAAGAATAGTCTTAAAATAGACTTTTTGCCCAGGACGGTAGATGGCTCTATCCATCAAGCTGAGCGCACGCATATTTGTTCTTTTATTGTTCTCCTCTACAGACGTCATCCGATCTTCATAATAAACATTATTTTGTTGTTGATCCAAAGGAATCATCGTTTTTTCCCCATGAAGCAACAGCATGTGATTATGTAAATAGGCAGCATTTTTGGGAGAATAGGTGGATTTGTAATTGAACTCGCCCGCTGCATTGGTCTTTAATTGCGTGATCAGTTTAGGCAGGGCTTTATTTCTCAATTGATAAAGTTCCACCATTTCATTTGCGTAGGGAGCGCCGGTTTTCCGGTTCAATAGCAAACCCGTATAGACAAATTCATTTTGAGGTTTTATATTTATACTGCCAGACAAAAATGCGTCAGAAATAATCAGCTGAGAAACAGCTACATCCCGATCCTGACCGTTATCTTGGAATGATTTATTATTACCGATCAAAATCGTGTAGGTACCAGCTTTAAGGGGATTAATTTTATAAATTGTATTGTGCGTCGTATAATCGTTAAAGGCTTTCAATGCCACCTGTTCCTCATAGACCACTGGTGCATTTACTGTAGTCTGATAACTTGCGGAATCATATTTTACCGTAAAGTCCTTTATGCCCTTAGGCGTAGGACTTGTATTATAAATACGGATATATAAAGTATCCACATTCGTGTGGTTAACCTGGAAAGGAACATATTCGTCCGTCGGTGCCGTTCTTTTATAATTTAGCCTGATGAAAGACTTTTTTATTTCCCTCCTCAAATTATCTACATTCGAAAGCCAGGGCGATTTTGGATATTCTTTTAACGCTTGTTCAAGATATGTAATTGCCTTTGTCTTTTTCCCGATGTCGTTGAAACTTGCCGCCAACCGATAAAGTAAAAATGCATTGTAGTCACTTTTATAGGTTTTTATATGCTCCAGGTAGTCGCCTTCCTGCTCTTCGATATTATTCCATTTCCAATCATAAGACATGATATAGCTGATTGCATCTAGATAATCATTCTTGGTGCTGATTGCCAACAATTGCTTTTTAAGTTTATCCTTATCAGCCGCATTAGTAGCTTTTAATGTATTTAAAAAATCCAGATATTGATAACCTAAAAAATGGTAAAGAGTGGGATTCAGGCTCATATTTCGTGTTTCTACAAACAGCCCCTTCCAGCGCGCTATAGGTTCCGCACTTAAACTGTTTACGTCCGAAATTGAGAGACGAAAAATAGAATCGATCATACCGATTTTACCTTTTGCATCTTTAGCTACAAATTTGTTCTGGCTTTTACTTGCATATCGGTTGATATTTGAAAATAAATAAAGTGCATAAAAGTTTTGGAGAACCGATTTATCCAGCTTTTCGGCAATCCGGATATTGTCTTCAAAATGTTTCTGGATACGCAAAAAAGCGGAATCTTCAGATTGGTTTACTTCCAACACTTTCCCTTCCGCCAAAAATGCACGTACCCATTCAGCCTGGTTTCCAGAGCGCCGGGCTTCGGCTTTAATATCCGCCAATATGGGCAATGTCTGTGTGAAATTTTTAATTGCAATGAGCCTTTCGACATCATTCCACTTTGTCTCCACCTTGCCTGGCTTAAGCTCCTGCGAAAATCCCCAGATTGGGAGACATGTCAACAATAACCAAATGTATCTTTTCATATAATATGACGCTAAATATCTACTAAATATGAGCATTTTTTTTCTGAAAGGATGCAGTAAATAAATAGATTCCATAATCGTTTAAGAAAAAATTAAATAGCACCCTATTTAGCATCCCGAAAGCGTATTTTACTTCTTTTATTTATCTTTACGGCAAAATACAGCATATGGGTTATTTAAAATTTACGAGCATCTCTTTCTTTCTGGTCCTAATCTTATCAGCATGCCAAAATAAGGCTACGAATTCAACATCCATAAAACAAACAGCAGCAGCCGATACAACAATTCCTCCCCAACAATCTCAAGCAGAGAAAGCCCATCCCACTGCATCAACGCCGACGACCAATCCAACAGACTCCATGATAGATGGTCAGGTTTTAGTACCTTTTGCCTATCGGATCTGGGATGATAACAATGTATCCAAAGTGATTAACAACGGCTGGTTGGAACTTCATCGTAAAAACGGAAAATATAACGTTGCACCAGCGAAATATACCATTACTTATGAGAAAGAAGAACCTTGTTCGGGCTTACCCACAGAAACCATAAATCCGCAAAATGATGTGTTGGTATTTTTTAACATATCCGCTATACAGAATGGTTCAGTAGACAGTATAGCGCTCCCCAATAAGATTATTCCACCCAATAAACCGGTTGAATTTAACTATAAAAACGACCGCTATGAGTTGCGTGCTACTGGCATTGAATTCTATAAGGATGAGGATCAGAAACCCAATGCAAGATATACATTAAAGCTTTTTATCAATGGTCAGTATCAGCGGACTTTGATCGACCAGACGGCTTATCATGACACAGCGACGGCGCTTGAATTTATTGGCGACCTCGATCGGGATGGCAAATTGGACTTCGTTATCTCCAGTCCCCGTGATTACGAAGAATCGAGAACAGTCATCATTCTATCTACAGCAGCATATCCATTTGTTGGTACAGTACAGTTTGATTGTTAGCTGGTCTTCTTTTAATATGTCATTCCCTTATTGTAACCTTAAAGATCATAATTTACCCAAAATACCAGATCAAAAATCAAACAATTCTGTTGTCTAAAAACGATCAAAATAAAACAGTTATTTTTTTATATATTTAATAAATAATTCATATCCAGTTAATATCAGTTTCGTACCTTTATAATAGAATAATTAATGCAGTTAACACTTTAATGTATCAATTATGAAAACGATCAACTATTTTTTCCAACGGATTATATTTAGAATCTTTTTAGGTCGGTTCAGTTCATTCTATTCACCACTAAGATTCCACAAAAATTAATTCATATTCAGGTCGGATAGCACATCTGACAGCTATATTTCATTAAATGCATTTAACCAAAGATGCCTTTGGCAAAGATTTTATTTGGGGAGTATCTACCGCCGCTTATCAAATCGAGGGGGCACATGATCAACATGGCAAAGGTCCTTCTATATGGGATATCTTTGTAAAGAAAAGAAACCGTATATTTCAGAATCAACATGGCGATCAAGCCTGTGATTTCTACAACCGCTACATACAGGACCTGGCATTAATGCAAGGTATGCATATTCCCAATTATCGTTTTTCCTTATCCTGGAGCCGTATCTTGCCGAATGGTATTGGGCAAACCAATCAATCAGGTTTGGATTTCTACGATCGTCTGATCGACCTCTCACTGGAATTAGGGATTACACCTTGGGTTACCCTATATCACTGGGATCTCCCCTATGCGCTGGAAAAAAAAGGCGGCTGGGTTAACCGTGATGTCAAAGAATGGTTTGGTGAATTTGTATCCACCTGTGTTGCCCGTTATGGAGATCGTGTCAAAAATTGGATGGTACTCAATGAGCCGACTGTATTTACGGCCGCGGGATACTTCTTTGGTGTACATGCTCCGGAAAGAAAAGGTTTGGGCAACTTTCTTGCGGCGGCTCACCATGCTGCATTAGCACAAGCACATGGCGCCAGAATCTTAAAATCTTTACAACCGGAAAGCCAGGTGGGCACGACTTTTTCCTGTTCCCATGTAGAACCATTCACAACAAGGGAAAAAGATGTGATTGCCGCAAAAAAAGCCGATGTATTACTCAATAGATTGTTTATCGAGCCATTACTGGGTATGGGCTACCCCACTCAGGAAATCAAAATTCTCAATCGAATTGAAAAATACATCAAACCGGGTGATGAGAACGATTTAAAGTTTGATATGGACTTTATCGGTATTCAAAATTACACCCGTGAGATGATTCGCTACGCTATGTTTGTTCCCTATCTTCAGGCAAAGATCGTAACGGCCAAGGAACGTAAAGTTGAAATGACCGAAATGAACTGGGAAGTATACCCCAGCTCCATTTACCAAATGCTGAAAAAATTCAGCAGCTACCCCAATATCCCGCCACTCATTGTCACCGAAAATGGTGCAGCTTTTAAGGATCAAATTGATCATGGACAGGTACATGACCCCAAAAGATTGAACTATCTGCAGGAAGCCATACAACATGTCTACCAGGCAAAAGAAGAAGGCGTAAATGTCAAAGGCTACTTTGTCTGGACTTTTTTAGACAATTTTGAATGGGCGGAAGGATATCGCCCACGATTTGGGTTGGTGTATGTAGATTTCCAAAACCAGCAACGTATTATAAAATCCTCAGGTCACTGGTATGCTAACTTCTTAAAATAAACCTTACTTCTTTGCTGACCGACTTTTCCATCTATCGACCAGTTTCAACAGCAGCGGAATCAATAGGAAGGGCAATAATAAACTGATCATACTGACGGCCGTATTTCGTCCGTTATCACCAAAAAAGTAAGCCGAAAGCGAACCCAACAGAATTGGAACACCAAAGACCAGAATTTTCACCCATGCTAATTCGGTCTCGGCCTGACGAGTATCGCGAAGAGGAATAGCTTCGACCACTTTAGCCTCTCCTGCATTGAAATAAGCTAAAATTTGTGTTATTTCAGATGCTGTTAATTCCCGCGGTCGCAAAATCTCTCCTTTTACAACAATGAGCAATCCACGCTCGTCCTGTTGAATACTATCAATATCCTTTGTTTTAAAGTATTTCCTATACCCCATTGGGTTAAGAGCGTATCCTTTATAATCACTTCCGGGACAGAGACAGGAGAAGTTATCCGCATTCAGTGAAAAAATAATATCGGTATGATCATCCCGAATAGCCGCTATAAAAGCTATCACAGCGTGAATACAACTTAGTGCCAGAAATTGAATTATAAATATCCAAAAAGACAGCTGTAATAACCAGGATACAAGCAGCGCCAAAAGAACCAAAGCAATGGAAAACCATTTTAGGTGTACGATCAGATTTATTTTGCGGTTCAGAAAATAGGTAGCAATCACGCAGATGACAGAAACTATACCTGATTTCCACTCCCAAAAGATGGAAAGAAAACCTATGAAGAAAATAAGGCTATACAATACCAGTGTGAAATAATCCCCACTTTTACCTAAATTTTTCCGTTCGATTTGGATACTATTTCCCAAGTTTCAACGCTTTTAAAATAATGACTACTTTCTTGTTCGCTTATATAGCATTAATTGGATAAAGATATTTATATTTATCCAATTAATGAATATTTAAATAGAGAGATAAGCAGGGTAAATTTGACTTATGAAGACTTTTCAGTTTAAATCACACAATGTTAAAAAGGGCTTAATCTTTGGATTCAGTTATTTGATTATAGTTTTTACTATTTTCTACCTTATCTATGGTGGCATCGATGGGATGGCCGATGCTGTCAATAACTTTGGATCAGCCAAAGCGCTGGGCTTCTTGGTCGCAATCATTGTTATTGGTCCATTTGTTGTGATCCTGCAGCTAATTAACCCCAAAATAGAGGTACTTATTGATCATCAACATATTCTGATCAAACAACAGAAGAAACCGGATCAGGACATCCTTCTAGACGAAATTTATAGCATGAAGATAAACCATGCATTGGTCAATCAACTTCAGCTTTTTGATCAGCAAGGACAGTTACTCATAACGATCCACCCCCAACAGGATATGCAAATCATTTACGGGATTGCTGCTGAAATAGCACAGCATAAATCCTTCACCCAACAAAAAGGTAGCAAGAAGATCTTTGGTAATCCGATTGAGACCATGTCTTACACAAGGAAGCTTTAAAACTGAAACAGATTAACATTCCTGACTTGATTCAAAATAACACAAAGATTTTAAATAGAATAAAAATAATAGGTGAAGGTATACTATCCCAATAATCAATGGACATTTTATATGATATCCCCGCTCATCATCTGGGTAGGACTTTGCTATTTAATCTTTGTCGAGCGAAATTTTTCCTTGGTTCTTATGGGCTTTGCTTTATTTTCTTTTCTCTTTTTTTGCTATTGCCTTTACGAAAGATTTGGAACCAAGTTAACCATCTATGCAGATCGGCTCGAACTCCGCCAAAACTTTCAGCAGCCCCAATCATGTTACTACACAGATCATGAGTTTGTCGTGGGTCCGACCTATGATACCTATACTCGACAGGTGTTTTCAAAAAAATACGCAGGTCGATCACGTTATTTTTTTATCTATCCATTGGATGAAGATGGCAATCGTGTGAAAATGCTTTCTACTGCGCTTGAACTAAGTATTACCAAGGGTCGATATCGAAAAATCCAAAAAGATTTGTCAGAAAGCTTGGAAAAGCTGGATCTTCTAGCACATTTGCGTTATAATAACAACAATGATACTGTTATTGTTAGAAATAGATAATCCTGTTTATAATAGCTGTACCGCATTCAAATTTATTTTAGCTCCAGCAATTCCTTGCCGAATTTTTTCTCAATAAACGGATTCATCGGTGGGATGCCAAATTTAGTATTTTCTAACCAAAATTTGCTTGTATACCGGCTTTTCAATTCGAGCCAAAGACCCGAAGTAACCTCTTTCTTTACGCTCTTGAATTCTTCTTTCGTCATGAATCGACGTTCTTGCGTATAAAACTCACTCAAAAAATCAAAAGGGACAAATTCGGATTTACGACCTCTTTTGATAGCACCGACGTTCATTACCACCCTGCTGACCAACTTACCCTGTTCAGGTTGATCGAGATTTGTCGGCGAATAATTTTCCATGGTTACGCCGGTATATTGCTGCCCTTTGACCTTAAAGAAACTTACTTCTTTTTGGCTATTGGGTGGAATAATGTCAAAATAGACCTGTACATCGCCACGGGCTGTTTTTTGGATATAGCCGGTATTCAGATTACCCGTCCGGATGATTCGCCGCCCTTTATCCGGGACCATAACAAATTTTGGCGGAAGATCATTCGCAACAGACTGTGCCTTCATGCGCATCACATGTGGCTTCCATTGCCAGAAATTACCCATCACCTCTCTAAAATTCTGAGTAGCGATGGAATCCTCAAAAATCCGGTAATCCAAAATACGGTGATAGACTTTCCCATTCTTGTTTTTCAACGGAATATAATATTCAATAATTCCGTCGTAGAAATAACGCGTACGCTTATTGAAAAAAGTGGTATTTCTAAAATACCCTTTCAAAACCAGATAATCATACCGACTCTTATCTCCGATTGCGACCTCATCTATTTTAATACTACGTGGAATCAATTTGATCAACTTCTCCTTACGTAGCCCCGAGCTCAATTCCTCATAATTATTATAAGAAATATGCTGTAATATGATCTTTGCGCTTGCATTCTGCCTAAGCGAATCTATAGCAAACTCCCCTTTTACATTTGCCACACCTAATAATGTTCCATCTTCAGCGTAGATATTCACTAGAGGTACAGGTTCACCACTCAAACTATCAACGATACGTATCTGAGCAAATAGAACGTTGCAACTAAAAAAAACACATAAGAGAAATAATATTTTTGCCATAAATCAAATTATTGATCTAAAATATAAAATAGTCATTAAAATAACTGTCAAAAATCGTTAAAGAACAGCCGCAACGAAAATCCACTACAGTAAATATAGTCTACTAACTCCCCTTTTATTAAGAGCTTTTTTGCCCTGTATCGTCGTTCTCTATAAACTTCTTTTTATATTTAGCCATTAATCTAATGGTATAATATGGATAAACGCATTTCAGTTAATGAGCTTGAGGGAAACGTATTCTTTTGGTATTATTATTTATGCTGGTTCCGTGGTTATGATGCTGAAAACGAATTAAATATTGATGAAGCACTGGATGTTCTGAAAATTGATGTGGAAGATTTGGTCAATTGGGAACAATTTTTCTTCCCTCCTAATACAGATGATGAAGTACTTCGATATATCGCTGAAGACCTGACAGAGGAATTGTCCATTCATATCCAATTCCGTTCAAATGCAATCGTTTTCTTTCTCAATGATAACTATATCGGTAATCTAGGCGGCCATTTTGAAGCCTGGTTTCTGACCTTAGAAGAATTGAAATCTTTTGTGAAGTATCCGTTTGTATTTTTGTTACTTCTACCGATGCTCGGCATTCCGGCTGCACAGGCACAAGAAACCAGATCATTGATAGCAAAACACTTGACAATTATTCCAATTCTTAAAGATCATGCTTCCTATATAGCAAGCTGTATCACAAATGGATTAGTTATGACAAACGGTTTTGTACGGCAAAATGCACTAGGCCTAACCAATGATCAAAATCACAGTGTCAGAAATATAAATCAATATCCGAGCGATAAAGATGACATCATCGCACTGAATAAAATATTGGAACAGTTTGTTCAAAAAGACTAACCTCTACCAACTTTATTTGATAAGCATAATCACGATGATAAAATTAACGAGAGTCCACTACCTGGTTTTAATGTGTGCAACAATAGTCTTAGGATTATTATCACGGAAAATTACAGGAATCCCATTATCTGTGGGCGATGGTTTATACGCTGTGATGATCTACTGGTTATGCAGGTTTATATTTTTTCAGCGATCCCTCAGCTTTTGCTTTGTAAGTTCATTGATATTTTGTTTTGCAATTGAGTTTCTACAATTGGTACAACATCCACTATTAATCAGCGTCAGAAGTCATCCGCTATTACGACTGCTATTTGGCCAAGGCTTTCTCTGGTCTGACCTGATCGCCTACATCGCTGGATCTGCTATCGCTTTTCTCTTGGATCGATCTTTTCACCGATCCAAGACAAGATAGAAAAGAATAAGGTTAAAAGCATAGCCTATGCAGAACACCGATAATATACTGACAATAAAAAGAATCTTTTCATATTTTGATCGTTTGTTGTCTGTAACGAATGTGGTAATTCAGCCTTTTATAAATTAATTATAGGTGCTTTCTTTTTACAGGTATAATTTCCTCAAATCGTATTCAGATAGTCATTTAATGACAGCTCCGTTTCTACCTGTAATTTTTTCCGTAATCTATATCGGTGTATTTCAACTCCTCTGACAGTAATATTCTGCAATTGCGCAATTTGTTTGGATGTAAAATGAAGCTTCAAATAAGCACATACTTTAAGATCATTGCGGGATAATCCGGGATGTTTTTCCTTTAACTTATTCAAAAAACCATCATTAAGCTCATCAAAATGGCTGGCAAATTGATTCCAGTTGGCGCTGTTTTTTTCAATATCTTTTAATAGGTTATTGATACGCTTTAGATTGGAATCTTCATCGTCACCCGTATCCAGCTTAGCCAATTCATCTCTTACTTTGATCAATGCTCCCGAATTTTCCAGCAGCTGCATACTCGTACTCGCCAATTCTTTTGTTTTGGTGATGACCTCATTGGCCAACCTCTCATTGTTCAGCTTCACAATTTCTTTTTCATTTTTTTCAATTTCCAGCTGATGGATATAACGCAGCTGCTCCAATTGTTTTTCATGTTTTAGCTGCTGTTTATGCTGTTCAATTTTTCGCAGACGAATCAGACCCAATACACCAAGTGTAGCGAGTAGAAAGTAACCGATTTTTGCCCATAAGGTTTTATACCAAGGTGGCAAAACGACAAAACTGTATTCCGCTACACTGGATACTTGATTTAGGTTGTTCCGAACCTTAACTAAGAACGTATACTCGCCGTCCTGCAAGTTGGTATACGACTTTTCGGACTGCTGTGTCCAAGAAGACCAATTCTCATCATAACCCGACAATTTATAGCTAAACTCCAGATGTTGATGTATGCCATAACTTGGTGAAGAGAAGTTAAATCGGAAAGAATTGAAAACAGCCGGCAACTGTAAGATACTGTCCTTTCCAGACGCTTCTTTTAGTTTTGACATATTTGAAAAAAAACCAGCAAAAATAAGACTATCGCCCTTCCCTGTTGCCATAACTTGTGAGAGCATAGCGACCGGCTTAAAGCTTTGTTTCAGGTATTTGTCATAATTGATATGAAGCACTCCTTTTTCTGCGCCTACATAGATATTATTTTTATCGAAACTATAGATATGCTCAAAACCGGAAGTACTCATGCCTTCTATTTCTGGAAAATTAACCAAATCATAGGTTCCCTTTTTGGCGTCAAACTGTCCAAGACCAACTGTTTTCTTTGTACAAAACCAGATATTACCATCTTGGTCATCCTTTAGATAGCGGATGGTCAGATCCTTAAAAGCAGCAAACTGTTTGCTTGGCACAAATCGCTTGCTATTATAATCATAATTATAAAGCCCTTTTTCCGTTGCAAATACAACTTGATTTTTTATTCTAAACACATAATTTTGATAATCCGCGGGTAGTCCATTCTTTTGTGTATACAGCTCAGCCTGATAAGACTTCTTATCTTTTGAAAGTGTTATGCGGTATATTCCTCTGTAGGGATGTGAAGCCCATATTGTTCCATTTTCATCCTGTTCAAGAAAGCGAAAAGAATCAGATGGTCCATTGAGCAGGCCTTTAGAAGAGAAAACACCGTTATGAAAATGCAATAGCTCCAAGCCCTGATAGGTACCAACTAAACTCTCTTCAATAGGATATACCATATTTAATGGAAGCAATTTCCATGTCCCTATACCCTGTGTTAGTGGTTTGATGGAATGATCCGTGATCTGAAACAAACCCTTATTGTGCCCCAGTAACACGTAGCCATTGAGTTGTTCTAAGCGCCAGGCTTCTCCAGCATCACTCCCTTGAAGCAGTGAAAACACGGCCGGTGAACGGCTTTGATCTATTAGATCTCTTTTTATATTGGCATAATATACTCCATTGGATGAAGAAAGATAAAGTGTATTATTAAAGATGACAGCGGAATATCCGGTAACATCATTGTCCATATTTGGTCTCAGGTAACGAATAGCACTTCCATAACTGATGACCGAAATTACATTATCAGTACCAATCCATATATTCTTTTGCTTATCAACGAAAACGGTGGTGACGTTCTTATTTTGCAAACCTTCCTTGACGCCGATCCGTTGTATTGTATTTCCGGCCATATCACGTATGTGACAACCTTCTTTTGCATTACCCACAACAAATGTTAACTCGTCGATCTGTGCTAAGGATGGGGTATAGCTACCATCGTTATCCTGCTTATTCAATCGCGTCATTTTTCTGCCTTGCAAGGCATAATTTTCATTATTTAAAGTAGATAATAATATACGATCCTTGCCAAAAGGCATTATAGTAGCAATCTTAACATCTTTAAAGGGTAAGTCTGTGATATAGGGAGTCCATTTATTATCCCGGAATTCTAAAAAACCATTCTTCCGATCCTGTGCATATAATATTCCCCCCGATTGTCCCATAAAATACCATTCCACAGCAGCAGGGTGTACCTGGATCTTTTGTCCTTTTAACTCAAATATAACATCTGTTCCTCGAAAAAAAACTGATTGCCCTACCCCAACAGTATTCCAGATATCTGCAAAGTTCCGATATTTTGGAGGAATTAGCTCTTTCAATGACCTGTAGGTCAATCCTGATTGCGAAGAGCGTTCAAAATAGCCAAAATCACCTTGCCCCCCAACATATATACGATCATTAACATCAATCCATATGGAGCGAATATTGGTGTGATTGGGCAAGGAGAATGTTTTCCAATATCGTCCGTCAAACGTCAACAATCCTTCGCTATTGCCAAAATACATAATCCCATGGCTGTCCTGTTTGATATCCCATGTTCGGCTCCCGCCTTGATATATCGATTTGCTATAATTATACACCAGTGGTAAGCCAAGCAAATCCTGTCCAACCAGCCGATTTGAAAAAACAGAAAATAGCGTAAAAAATAGGATGACAAAACACTTCATAATAATTCCCTTCAATTGGCTGACGTAAACTTGACGTAGCCCAAATATATTGAATTTTAGCCGAAAAACCCAACATGACGTAGTGTTGTAGTACCTCTAAAATTTAGCAAACCCATCCGTAAGACTAATTTTGGTATTTGATAATTATAAACAATTCCTAAATTTTAATTCATTACACATGAGAAATAATATCAGTATTATTGCCAGTGTTGCACTGTTCTCTTGCTTGACAAATACGGTCATGGCACAGAACAAAACCATCAGTGGAAGGATCACCAACCAAGCGGGAAATCCTATTGTCGCGAGCATCTTTTTGCAGGGCAATTCCAAGATCGGTACCAGCAGCAACGAGAACGGGGATTTTAGTCTTTCAATTCCGCAAAATTCGACCAATTTGGTGATCTCCTCTTTGGGGTATGAAACACAAACCGTTTCTATAAATGGGAACCTCTTAAATATTCAGCTCCAACCCAAGGGTGATTTCAATCTGGACGAAGTAGTTGTTGTCGGCTATGGTACACAACGAAAGGGAGATCTAACAGCTCCTATTGGAAAGGTAGATATGGGTGAAATGGTCAAACGGACTGTCGCCAATCCAATGGATGCCCTACAGGGTGCTGTCACTGGCGTACAGATCGTCAGTTCGGGAGCACCAGGATCAACGCCATCCGTCCGTGTCCGTGGTGTAGGCTCTTTTAATAATGAAAGTCCCCTTTATGTTGTAGATGGGATGTTCATGGATAATATTGACTTCCTGAATCCAAATGATATAGCCGACATTTCTATTTTAAAGGATGCTTCTGGAGCAGCAATCTATGGGGTTCGTGCCGCAAATGGTGTCATTCTGGTGACTACAAAAAAAGGAAGCTTAAATATGAAATCAAAAATTACTTATAATGGTTTCGCAGGTTTCCAGACACCAACAAATGTTTTAAAAATGGCCAATGCGCAGCAATATGCGGCCTATGCAACGGCTATTGGTAATGACGCATTTGTTAAGAGTTCTGTACAGAAATTTGGTGGTACCGAAACCAATCCCGCAATGGATACAGATTGGTTCAAAGAACTGTTGCGTTCCAAGGCCCTGATCACAAACCATAACTTGGATATGATGGGTGGAGGTGAAAAAATAACCTATGCGATGGGACTTAATTACGTCAAACAGGACGGGATTATGGATGCCAGCAATATGAACCAAAAATACAATATCCGAATGCAGGTGGATGCTAAAGTAACAGACTGGTTAAAAGCAGGTTTTAGTGCACATTTCAATAACTTCAAAACCTATTCACCTAACAACGCCGCGTTCAGACAGGCCTATTTTGCTTCGCCACTCTATCCAGTCTACGACCCTTCACTGGAACTTGCCAAACCTGAAAAATTTGGATCTAGTACTGCGATTGGCATGCAATCCGGATTTTGGTACAATAATCCGATTGCAACGGCATTCTACAATACCAATCAAACCAAAGGTTTTCAGATTTTACCAACAATCTATTTGGAGGCAGAGCTTTGGAAAGATAAGATCACTTTTCGCTCACAGCTTAGCCAGCGGTATCAATCTACCCACAACATAAACTATAATCCTGTTTATTATATTGATAATGATCAACGCAACGACCGCTCTTTTTTACGATCAGCGCAAGCACGTAACACCAATTATATCTTAGATAACCTCTTAACCTATAAAGATCAGGCCGACAAACACCACTGGTCTATTCTACTAGGCCAGTCTTCTCGTGAAGAACGCTGGCGTGAGACCTGGGTTCAAGCCAATGATGTACCTGCGTCCGAAGAATTTTGGTATGTGGGGGTGGATGCCCAAGGCACTGGTTCAGCTACTGGTTACGGTGAGAGAGGGTCAAGAAATGCAGGTATATCCTATTTCACGAGAGGCACCTATGACTATGACAACAAGTATCTATTGACGGCAACATTCCGTGCTGATGGAAGTTCAAAATATCAGACAAAATGGGGTTATTTCCCCTCGATAGGTTTGGGTTGGGTATTAACCCGCGAAAAGTTTATGGAAAACCAAAAACTCTTCAATCAATTGAAGGTCCGTGGAAGCTGGGGTAAATTGGGGAACGACGGTATTCAACCCAATGCTGGATACGCGACAGTGTATTCGGGCAATAATTATTCGGGAATATTCGGCAGTGAAGGTGCAACAAATGGAACACGTGTACCCGGATATCGTGTCGGCCGATTTTTCACCCAGGTCCGCTGGGAAGTTGTTGAAGAATGGGATGGTGGTCTAGATTTCGCTTTGTTGAACAATCGCTTAACAGGTACAGTAGACTACTATCACCGTACAACAAACGATCTCGCTTTTAGCAGGCCTATCCCCTTTTCCTGGGATCGTGTCTACGGCAATTGGGGCAGCGTAACGAACAGTGGCTGGGAGATTGGATTGCAATGGAAAGACAAAGTTGGTGACTTCGGCTATGCGATCGGCGGAAACCTGACCACATTAAAAAACCGAGTAAAGAACCTCGGTGGACTGGAAAATATCATGAATGGTTATCCCGAATGGTCGGCAGAATTTCCAGCGAGGATTGAGCTCAATCAACCCATCAACTTCTATTACGGTTATGAAGTTGCAGGTGTCTACCAAAATCAAGCGCAGATTGATGCAGATCCCATTGCGAAAAGATATAACCAACAAAATCCAAATACACCGATTTTACCAGGGTATCTTCAATACAAAGATCAGAACAACAATGGTGAGCTTGATGAAAAAGACCGCGTTAACCTCGGGAACTATCTTCCAACTATCGCCTACGGATTTAACCTAGCATTTGATTACAAAAAGTTTGATTTAAGCATCGCCTTTCAAGGTGTAGCGGGCAACAAAATCCATAATCTTAATCGTGCAATGCGTCGAAAATACAATCAGATGAATGCAGATGCCGCTTTCATCGAAAATCTCTGGACCGGAGAAGGTAGCAGCAACACCCACCCTTCTGCAAAAGGATCTGTAGCCCCATGGAATCTGCAAGCAAGCTCGTTTTTTGTCGAGAGTGGTGCCTATTTACGGATACAGAATATTCAGCTTGGCTATAATTTTGATCTGAATAAAATACCAGTACGTGTTTTTGCAACGGCTGACAGACCTTTTATATTCACGAAGTACAATGGTTTTACGCCAGAAATAACTGGAATGGGATTCGATGCCAACGTCTATCCGATTGCTTCGTCTTATAGTCTAGGTGTCAAAGTATCGTTCTAACTGTTAACCTTTTAATTTAAACTGTATGAAAACTTTAAAATATATTCTGATTGCAAGCTGCTTAGGCCTCTCTTTTACCATATCCAGCTGTAGTAAGTTTTTGGACAAACCCTTAGAAAACCAGCAGCGTTCCGAGGAAATCGATTACAGCAATACGGCATTGATGTACGGCCCTGTATCCGGCGTGTACCGTTCGGCTGCAGATGATAATCTGGTTCATTGGATCGACCTTTCCATTCGTTGTATGCGCGATGACGACTACCAACAAGCTGCCCCAAATCCAAATGACAATCCCGAATTAATGGGCATCAAAAATTTTCAAAATGATGTTACAATTCAATCCTATTGGGGACTAAATCAATCTTGGATTAGTTATTACAGTCTCGTTATCGCAGCAAACAATGCCTTGATCGAGTTGGATAATTTTGCAGCGAAAATTCCCACATCCAATACCGCTGACATAAAGCTCAACAAACAATACAAGGCAGAAGTCAAAGTCTTAAGGGCATACGCCCATCTGATGGCATCACGTCTATTTGGCAATGTACCTATTCTGATTGATAGCGATAATATCGGCCGATTAGCTACGATCAATAAAAGCACCGCTGCGGAAGTCCGACAATTTATTATTGATGAAATGAATGCCTGTTCGGAGGACCTTGAAGATGCACGTCCAAACCAGTCTAAACACATTGGTGCTGTGACAAAATACACCGCTCTCCTGTTAAAAGCAAAAGCGGCGGCAGATCTGGCAGGAAATGACAATGGAAGCACACATTGGAATGAAGTGCTTGATGCCACCAACAAAATTATAGCCAGTGGTCGGTTTTCTTTATATCCTAACTATTACGAGCTTTTTAAAATTCCTGGAAAGCTGGCTAATGAGTCAATCTTTGAACTACAATATTCCGATTTTGGATTAGGCACAGGTGATATCGTTCGACCAGGTGTTGACTGGGGGACTTTCTTCAAATGGCAAGGTCCTTCAGGTGATCAGAAAGGGAGTCCTATTTCCGGTGCTGGATGGGTTCCCCCTTCACAAAATATTGTTGATTTCCTTACCAATAGAGGCGAAACCGAACGTTTGAAAACGACGATCCAATATTGTGGAATCAATGGCAATCCGGCTACAACCGCGACAACACCAAGCGGCGACGTGGTTTATGGTAATCCTTTTGGTGTCAAATATTTCAACGGCAAGGCCTATCTTCCGAAATCCCAGATGACAGCAGGCCGAATGGAGTATGGTGCGAATAATAATGTTCGTATATTACGTTATGCAGATGTACTTTTATTAAATGCGGAAGCAAAAGTCAGAAAGGGACAAAATGGAGACGAACCTTTTCGTCTGATTCGCGAACGCGCAAAACTAACACCAATTGCCAATGTCTCCCTCAATCAGATCCTTGACGAACGTCGGGCTGAATTTGCCTGTGAATGGTGGGGCGAACGTTTCAATGACTTGGTTCGTACGGGGCGTGCAAAAGATGTCTTTGGTTCAAAATTCATTCCCGGTGTAAGCGAGTTTCTCCCTATACCTCAGACCCAAATAGATGCAAATCCTAACTTTAGATAAATGAAGACAGCAGGAAGATTAATAACATTATTATTGCTAAACCTTCTCTTCGTTCCTATCGTATGGGGACAAAAAGGGAAAGTCATAAAAACAGCAGTCGCAAAAACCGGTAACGGCTTTACAATCATGCGTGATGGAAAACCCTACTTTATCAAGGGAGCGGGCGGAACAAGCAATATGGAACAATTAAAAGCCTATGGAGGCAACTCCATACGTACTTGGAGTCCTCAAGGCGCGGATGAAATCCTAAATAAAGCACAGCAATTGGGGCTTACGGTCACCTTAGGGCTGGATGTGAAAACAGAACGACATGGCTTCGATTATAACGATCAAACGGCAGTTGCCAAACAGAAAGAATACCTTCGCACAGTTATCCTGAAATACAAAGATCATCCAGCCTTATTGGCCTGGGGCATCGGTAATGAGCTCAACCTTCATTACAGCAATCCCAAAGTCTGGGATGCCGTCAATGATATTGCAAAAATGATCCATGAATTAGACCCCAATCACTTGGTAACGACCATGCTTGCGGGTATAAATCAAAAAGAGATTGATTATATCAAGTTAAAGTGCCCTGCTCTGGATCTTATTGCCGTGCAGGTATACGGTGGACTCGCCGCTGTTCCCCAAGAATTAAAAAAAGTGGGCTGGAATAAAGCTTATATCGTCACGGAATGGGGACCTACGGGGCATTGGGAAAGTCTACAGACACCATGGGGAGCATCCATTGAGGAGAGCAGTAGTCAGAAGGCAGCCGTCTATAGATCCAGGTACGAAGCTTCGATCGGTCAGGACAAAAACTGCCTGGGTTCTTATGTCTTTCTATGGGGTCAGAAACAAGAACGCACACCAACCTGGTATGGTTTGTTTACCGAAGCGGGAGAAGAAAATGAAGTCGTTGATGTAATGCATTATCTCTGGTCAGGCAAATGGCCTAACAATCGGGCACCGCAGCTAGAATCCTTTTTGTTGGACAACAGGCAGGCAAAAGATTTTATCTATCTTGAATCAGGTAAGAAATATCCGATTGAAGTCTTTGTAAAGGATCCTGATGGGGATAAATTACAGATCCGTTGGGAACTCCTTCATGAGAGTACAGATCTCAAAGAGGGTGGTGACCGTGAGGAGCGACCTCAAGCGCTATCCGGTCATATCAAAAGTAATTCCGATACCAAGGGATCTATCACCGCTCCCATCAAAGCAGGCGCCTATCGTCTATTTGTTTATGCAAGCGATGGGAATAATAATGTCGCGACAGCAAATATTCCATTTTATGTGAATTCAGATTCGGCTAAAACAGGAGACCTCACCTATCATTTTTCTCCTTCACCGACCTGGTCCGACGAATTTAACTATTCGGGTCTACCGGATAAGAACAAATGGTCCTATGATGTCGGTTCTTTAGATGACGGCTGGGGTAACAATGAACTGCAATATTATATGGACGCATCATTAACGAATTCCAAGGTAGAAGATGGCCTCTTAAAGATTACGGCGAAAAAAGAAAATATAGGCGGCAAATCCTATACTTCGGCTCGATTGGTCAGCAAGAATAAAGGTGATTTTACTTATGGAAGATTTGAGGCCCGTGCCAAATTACCTAAAGGTCGTGGCACCTGGCCTGCTATCTGGATGCTTCCGACCGATTGGAAATATGGAGGATGGCCCAACTCAGGTGAAATAGATATTCTCGAACATGTTGGCTACGAACAGGATGTCGTTCATATTTCAACGCATACCAAAGCTTACAATCATGGTATAAATACGCAAAAAACAAGTAAAAGACAGGTTACAGGAGTTTCCGATGAGTTTCACAACTATCGGGTTGACTGGACTCCCGCCTACATCAAAGGTTTTGTGGATGACCATGAAATCTTTCATGTTGACAATGAGCACAAGAGTTTTAAAGAATGGCCCTTTGACCAAAACTTCCATTGGCTCATCAATTTGGCAGTGGGTGGCAACTGGGGTGGCAAAGAAGGCGTCGATGACAGCATATTCCCTGTGACATTTGAAGTTGACTATGTACGTGTCTATGATTTACTAAATTAAAAGTTCATTCGATGTTCTCGTTTTAAAACAAAACCGCTTGTCATAATCGCTTGACAAGCGGTTTTACTTTTTAGGATTGCTTCATTGCAGATTTAGCAAAAGACGAAGTAATCAGTGATCCCGAACATGTTTTTTTGTTCAAAAGCAGGAAAAAGTAAGAACGTATTTATACTTTTGAAAACGCAAGCGGCGATTGACTTTTTTCGGTTCATCGTTTTGGTATGAAAGATTGGAAAAACTGCAATAGCCATTGCTTAATTAGAAAGACACCTGAGCTAAAACACTTACTATGTACAACTTTAAAAACGACTATTCGGAAGGGGCCCACCCCCGTATTTTAGATAAACTTATTGAAACCAATCTCGTGCAGCAATCCGGATATGGAGAGGATGAATATGCACAACAGGCAAAAGCAATTTTAAAAGAAAAATTAAACAATCCAGATGCGGGCATCTATTTCGTCTCTGGAGGAACGCAAACAAATTTACTGGCCATATCGTTCTTATTGCGTGTCCATGAGGCTGTAATAAGTGCAAAAACGGGACATATTGCAGCAAATGAAACGGGTGCAATCGAAGCCACCGGGCACAAAGTCATCACAACCGAAACAGCAGATGGGAAATTAAGGTCTGAAGATATTGCTAATGTTCTGGAGGCCTATGCGCTGGCCCCCCATGTCGTAAAACCACGTATAGTCTATATCTCCAATTCAACAGAAATTGGCACAATTTACACGCGTGATGAACTCAAGGCACTCTTTCAATTCTGTCAATCCCATCATTTGTTACTGTATCTCGATGGTGCCCGATTGGGACATGCACTTACTGCTGAAAATAGTGATTTGACACTCGCTGCCATCAGCGAATATACCGATGTCTTTTATATTGGTGGCACCAAAAATGGAGCCCTTTTGGGAGAAGCCATTATCTTTAATAAACCTGAATTGGCTATAGATTTTGACTATGCAATCAAACAAAAAGGTGCTATGTTGGCCAAAGGACGTATTCTTTCAATCCAGTTTCTGGAACTATTTAAAGATGATCTCTATTTCGATCTGGCTCGGCAGGCAAATGCCCTGGCCATGCGTATTGCGTCAGCAGTTCGTGAAAAGGGCTATACTTTTTTAACTGAATCCACCACAAATCAATTATTTCCTATTCTTCCAAAGAAGGTCATTGAACGATTGAGCCAGCATTACCAATTCTATAACTGGAAAAATATAGACGCTGAGCATACCGCGATTCGGCTCATCACCTCTTGGGCGACTGATGAGGAAAAGGTTGAAGCTTTTATTCGGGATTTGCAGGAAGCCTAAAAGAAAAGACGATTATTTGCTGAGCGATAACTACTCTATATAAGCAAAAAAAGCGCGCAAGGAAATAATAGAATTCTTGCGCGCTTCTTTTTATACCAAAAAATTAATCTTTAGGTTCCAGCGCTCTCCACACGCCAGCTGCGACAGCAGCGCCAACTAACGGTGCCACGATAAATAACCACAGCTGCGATAATGCATTGCCTCCAGCAAGAATCGCTGGTCCAAATGAGCGCGCAGGATTAACCGAAGTACCTGTCACCGGGATCGCCACCAAGTGGATCAAAAGCAATGTAAATCCGATAGCTAAGCCTGCCATAGTACCATTACCTACCTTTGAGGTTGTAGCCAATATGACAAAAAGAAAGAGAAAAGTTAAAACGGCTTCGATTAGAAAGGCTGAAGTTTGACCATACTCGTTTTGATAACCTTTTCCCCATCCATTGGATCCGTAAGCCCACTCTCCTGCCGAAAAGCCGGCTAATTGCCCACTCAAAATCTGTTGCAATACAAAGGCACCCAAAAGTGCACCGATAAACTGCGCAATGATATAGACAATCGCGTCCTTAGCGGACATTTTTCCGGCCAGTAGTACGCCTACTGTCACAGCTGGGTTAATATGACAGCCCGAAATCCCTCCAATGGCGTAGGCGAAAACCACGACCGAAAGACCAAACGCTACCGCAATACCCAAGAGGCCTAGCCCTGAAAGTCCCCCCATGGTATTGGCTCCAGCAATCGCGGCCGCACCACAACCAAACAGTACCAAACCAAATGTTCCAATTAGTTCGGCAACAAACTTTGAAGATGTTTTAATTTCCATATGAATCTGTTTATAACTTAGTTAACTCTAATTTAATCATTTTTTATATAAAACAAGAACAACGAATAAATTATTGTAGAACAATATCTACATCCCTATGGAATCAAAGCAACCCTATATTTCTAGTTATATTGGATATGACTTGGTTATTTCGGTTCAATCTGTCAGCGCTTCAACTTCCCGGATCAGTGCCTGAAGGATATCCCCTGTCGAACCATCCCGATAGGGATGAATGGATTGCCCTAGCCAGATACCGACAAAATCTATATTTTTATTCGCTTTGGCAGCCGTTCTCAACGCATTCGTCAACTTATTTTGATAGGGATAAGGTAAAATATAATCCGTCCTATCCAAGGTCTCAATAAAAGTGTTCTTTATCGCCCTGGTAAACCGTCCCGAAAAACTCCGGGTCAATACAATATCTGATTCCTTCACCCTACTTAGACGTTGTTTTTCAAAATCCAACAACGCACTTTCCTCAGATTTAAGCAATAAACTTCCGACCTGAAAACCAGCCGCTCCCAATTGTCTCGCCGCAAGCAAGGTATTGGCATTGTATATCCCGCCTGCATAGATCAAGGGTTTACTTATATGATCATGTACTTGCGACAACAATGCCAGTCCGCCAATCCGTGGGATAGCGATATCATTGAAGCTTCCGCGATGGCCACCAGCCTCTAGCCCCTGTACACAAATAATATCAACACCCGATTTTTCCAATATCAGGGCCTCCTCAACGGATGTGCAGGTACCGATCAGGATAATCTTATTTTCCTTTAAAAGGCCTATGCTCCCATCGTCTAGATTGCCAAAAATAAAACTGACGATTTTGCACTGGCTTGCGATAATAGCAGCTACTTGTTCTCGATAATCCGTCAAATGAATTTCCTCAAACTTCGGCAGCAAGACCGCTAGTCCATGTTGACGAGCTAATGCTGTTACAAAGGAACTCACCTTATCATAGTGGGATCTCAGACTTTCTGACACCTCAGGCATGCTATTGACGAAAATATTGACTGCAAAAGGCTGTGTCGTCAGCTTTTTCGTTGCAGCAATGGCATCCATACATTTTTCGTAGGATAAATCTCCAAGGGCCAATGTACCTAAAGCGCCAATTCCTGAAGCCGCTGCAACCATTTCGGGGGTTGTAACACCAAACATAGGCGCCTGTACGATCGGATATTTTGTGCCTAATAGCTGTGTAATTTGAGTTGACCAGTTCATGATGAAGTGATTTTTATCGGCAAAAGTTAAATCGGATAAGTTGATTATAATTTCAAACTAATTTACCGCTTTTATTGGGCTTTTTGCAAGCATCAACCGCATTTATTCGACAAACTTTAAACCAGATAAAAAATTAATACTGTATATTTACTTAGGAAATACAATTTTATGAAAATAGCTTTCTTTTCAACCAAACCATACGATAAAATATTTTTTGAACGGGAAAACGAAACCTACCGTTTTCAATTCAATTTTTATGAAACCCATCTCGGCCCCCATATTGTCAACGCAATTGACAATGAAGAGGTTGTTTGTGTTTTTGTCAATGACAAGTTGGACCGCAAGGTGATAGAAATCCTTGCTCAAAAAGGCGTAAAATTAATCGCCTTGCGATGTGCAGGTTTCAATAATGTAGATTTGGATGCGGCGAAAGAATTTGGTATCCAAGTCTGTCGTGTACCCGCATATTCTCCTGAAGCCGTTGCCGAACACACGATGGCTATGCTACTGACACTCAACCGAAAAACACATAAAGCCTATAATCGCGTCCGTGAGCAAAACTTTGCCTTAAACGGCTTGTTGGGCTTCAATATCCATCAAAAGAAGATTGGTGTTATCGGAACAGGGAAAATCGGTAAAGCGTTTATCCGAATTGCCCTCGGGTTTGGAGCGGAGGTCATCGCGTATGATCTGTATCCTGATCAGGATCTGATCACAGCCGGTGTTCAGTATACATCTCTTGATCAATTATTTAGGGACTCCGATATCATCTCATTGCATTGTCCCCTTACACCAGACAACCATTACCTCATCAATAAAGAATCGCTAGCAAAAATGAAGGATGGGGTTACCATTATCAATACGAGTCGCGGTAATCTTATTCATACCAATGATGCCATTAGCGCATTGAAAGAGCGAAAAATAGGATTGTTAGGAATTGATGTTTATGAACAGGAAGAGAAACTATTTTTTAAAGATCTCTCCACCGTTATTATCGAAGATGACACCATTCAGTTGTTGATGAGTTTTCCAAATGTCTTAGTTACAGCACATCAGGCCTTTTTCACAACGGAAGCATTAACCCAAATTTCTCAACGCACATTAAAAAGTATTGCTGATATATTATCCACCGGCACCACCGACAATGAGGTGATCTTATAGCAGTACATCCAAAGGTCATTAATTTTTAACATGAATAATACAGAGAACAATAAAGTTTTGAAAGGCTTTTTATTGGCTGTTAGCGCAGCCATACTTTGGGGTGTTTCCGGAACTTTTGGTCAATTTCTTTTTCAACAACGAGGGGTAAATGTCGAATGGCTGATTACCATTAGAATGTTGGTAACAGGCGCTGTCCTACTAATTTTAGCAGGAGCAAATAACCGAAGGGACTTATGGTCTATCTGGAGCAACCGCAAAGATGCCATTGACCTGCTCTTATTTAGTATTGTTGGTGTGCTTGCTGTTCAATATTCTTATTTTGCTGCGATTAACTATTCCAATGCTGCTACAGCAACGGTGATGCAATACACCGGTCCGGTTATGATCGCGATCTATATTGCGTTAAAAGAGCGGAAATTTCCCAATGGCAAAACATGCTTGGCAATTTTACTGGCCGTATTAGGTACGTTTTTGCTGGTCACCCATGGTAAAATAGGAACATTGTCGATCTCTGGAATTGCGCTGTTCTTTGGATTAGTGTCGGCAGTAACACTGGCCTTTTATACCTTACAACCTGTTCATCTCCTTAATAAGTATAAGTCAACAGTTGTCATTGGCTGGGGTATGCTCATCGGCGGAATTGCATTTTGTTTTGTCAGGGCTCCTTGGGATGTAGCTGGTGTCTGGGATATACAGACCTATAGCTATACATCGTTTATCGTTATTTTTGGAACCCTCATCCCTTTTTACGCGTACCTCACAGCAGTCAAATTAATTGGCGGTCAAAAAACCAGCCTTCTCGCTTCCGCTGAACCTTTATCAGCGGCATTACTGGCGGTATTATGGCTTAATACACCTTTTGCCTTTACAGACTGGATGGGTACTGCTTGCATTATCCTGACGATTGTTTTATTGGGGACCTCAAAAAAAGAAGAAATGCATACTGTGTAGACAACTACCAGGATGCATTTCCTAATCCTTCCTATACACGCTCACTTTTATAGCTTAACCACCATTCATCGAGCCGCTCTATAATTGGTAACAATGTTTTTCCCAGATCGCTGAGTTTATATTCTACCCGTGGTGGTGATTCTGCATAAATCTGTCGGCACAGGATACCATCGCGTTCCAGCTCCCGTAGTTGTACCGTTAATGTTGTCTGTGCCATATCATCCATTTCCCTACGCAATTCTCCAAACCGCTTAGGACACTCTCTTGCAATGGCCTTGATCAGTAAAACCTTCCATTTTCCACCTATTATCTTGAAAATACCATTGACATCGCAACAACTTCCAAAAAACTCACTTTTTTTTTCGTCCATAATCACCTCATACTGACCATTAGTTCATAAAACCATACCAAGTACATAATTTATAACTACTTGATCATAAAAAATTTCCAAACTACTTTTGAGTATAAAATTATCAAAAACTTTCTATATGCGCTTCCAAATTAAAGATTTGCTTCATATTTCTATCTTATCCATTGGCATCTTTTTGTTTGTCATCGATCTATTCATTATCAATGTTTCTTTACCGACCATACAGCATGCCTTGGATCTGAGTAATAGTGCAACGCAATGGATTATTATTCTATATATTATTGGGTATGCTAGTCTGTTGATCAATGCAGGCAATGCCGGAGATTATTTTGGCAAAAAGAAATTATACCTACTGGGTATGGCCGGTTTTACTTTTGCGTCGCTCTTATGTGGACTGTCAACCAATATCTATTTCTTACTAATCGGCAGGCTGCTCCAGGGAATTAGTTCAGGTATGATGGTACCACAGGGCATCGCATTAATTACCTTACTTTTTGAAGATGCGACAAAACGATCAATGGCATTGGGAATATATGGCAGTATTGCAGGTGTTGCCTCTGTCATTGGTCAGCTGCTCGGTGGCCTGCTTCCGGATCAATCCTGGATACCGGAAAGCTGGCGTCTTATTTTCCTAATAAATATTCCTATTGGTGTCCTTGCCTGTATTGCCGCTTATCGTTATGTCCCCAGTGATCAGGTAAATCCAAAATCCTCGATCTCATTTATACCGATGCTGACTTTGTTTATACTCATGATAGGCATGATATACCCCTTGATCATGGGACCTGAATTGCATTGGCCGATCTGGTGTATCCTGCTGTTGGGGACCGTACTCATCTTAACGCTATTGTTCCTGAAAAAGCAGAAGAAGCTATACCAAACCGGACAACAGGCACTTTTTAACTTCTCACTCTTCCGCAGCCAGGTCTTCAACCTTGGGCTGGTAGCTGCACTAGCCTATTACATGGTTCAGGATGCCTATTTTATTATTAATTCCAATTATTTACAGAATCACAAGAGCTACACGGCTACCATGACCGGTGTCGCTTTCGTTTACCAAGGTATTGGGTACGTCGTTGCAAGCCTTATGGTCAACAAGTTGATTCAACGTTATGGGAAAGCAGTGGTGCTGGCCGGATTGGGCACAATGGTTATAGGACTGTTCTTTCATCTGCTCGTTTTCAACAAAGAGACTATCGCGACGGATCAGCTTCATCTGCTCTTTTTCATTTATGGGCTTGGATGTGGTAGTGTACTCCCCTCCCTGATGACACTTGCATTAAAAGATGTCAACAAGGAATTAATTGGTGTAGGATCCGCCATCTACCTCACGATACAACAGCTGTCTATCTGCCTCGGTATTGCTTTTGTTGTTGGACTTTTCCTATACGAAAAAGGAAACACCTTCTTCCAGCTGAATAATGTCACTGCTGCTTATGGTTATGCGACGACAGTATCTATGCTATTACTCATCTTTGTTGGCTGTTGTATCGCCTACTTACCGACAAATCGGAAAAAGAAAGACAACTGTACCACCGCTCAGCAGCATCATGACTGTGAAGTACTGAATTAATCTTTTCCTTCGTATTTTTTGAATAATGCATAATCATACGGTATGTGCATACTGAGGGACTTTGCTTCCCATGTATCTCCACCTTCAGGCAGATAGAAATCATAGGCGTTGTCAAGGAAATTCTCCCCATTGGGAGCTTCTTGCCAAGTCTTCTTTTCGCGGTTATAGAGTAATATCATGCAGCTTACACAGTGTTGGTTGCCCTCTTTCTTGGGGTTTTCATAACATTTGCCAATTTTGATATTCAGTTTTTGTTCGATAATAATAGCTGTCAATCGCTTGTTCGTGAGATAGATTAAAGCCAATTGTGCATCTTCATCTGTGGGAGAGTTCTTGGCAGGAATTAATTTATCAAATTGCGCGTTTTTAATCTTTGCTATCTCAGCCGATTTGAATTCAGGAGCAAGAAGATTGGTATCTACAGGACGAAAGTCCTCCACATCAGCTACACGGGTGACACCGGGTTCTAAGGAAGATCCCCGTGCTGCTGTATCAGCATCCAATGCAGCCGTCCCCTCATCATTTTTCCCAAATACCTGAGCTAGTTCCGACAAATGATGTCCGATATGGTTAAAACCAACAACATAACGTAAAAAAACAAAACCTATCACAAGTACAGCTAAGCCTATTATTAAGCCCTTTTTACTCCCTGCCCCTTTGCTTTTGTCTTTTTCTACTTCCAAAAAAGAAGATGGGACAGGCTCTTGACGAGTAGTGGAATTGCTGTGCGGAACTTCATCGTAATCAACTAAAAACAAGTCTTTACCATCAAAAAGATCAATATGTCCATCTTCGAACATTTGAACAATATCGCGGGCCGTTTTCAATTTTACATTTGCGCGATTGGCGATCAGTTTAATAGCACCATCGTAATTGTCCTGTTTAATTAGATCAACAATTATTTCTTTATCGATTTCTATCTTGTTGACGAGAATAGTTTTGTTCATCTGCTTGTATCTTCTTTCAGTTGATTCCTGTTATACCATGTTCTTTACGAGGTTCAAAAATGAGATTAATAAATGGAAGATCAATGAAAATTCCGTCCTTTATAAAAAATATCATTCACCGGCTCATCCTCTTCGGCCAGATTTTTTAATAAACCGGACATATCAAAGCAACGTTCGGCAATGACATGGATCACCTCTCCCTCTACCTGTACTTTTCCGGCAACCATAAACAATTTAGCCCGAAGGATCTCCTTTCGGTATTTTTCGAATATCTTACTCCAGATAACCACATTTGCAAATCCGGTATCATCTTCAATGGTCACAAATAGCACGCCTTTGGATGTCCCCGGACGCTGTCGCACTGTAATTAATCCGCATACCTTTACGGGCATATTATTTTTGATCAGGTTTAATTTTTCAGTTGGAACAACGTGAAGCAGATCCAATTTGTCACGCAGGAAACTTACGGGATGCGCTTTGATGGACAAACCGGTTCTTGCATAATCCGCTACAACATGTTGGCTGGGACGCAACAAGGGTAGCTCAATCTGCCCTTCTATACCTTGTGGTGAAGGTTTCCCTTCAAATAATCCAATGGGACGATCCCCTAAAGCAGTGATTTCCCACAATGCCCTCCGGCGATCGATGCCCAGTGAACGGAAAGCATCCGCTTCAGCCAGCCTTTCCAGGGCAGACAGGGACAACCCAATTTCCATCATCGTTGTGATAGCCGAATATCCATGTTGGCGCGCTGAGGTCAGCAACAGCGCTTCTTCTTCCGAAAATCCCTTGATCTGACGTAAGCCCAACCGCAGCGCATGTGGGCGCCCCATTTCCCCTTCCAGGGTATTATCCCAGTGGGAATGGTTGATATCTATGGGAAGAACTTTCACCCCATGGCGCTCCGCATCTATAACGATCTGCGCAGGCTGATAGAATCCCATAGGCTGACTATTGAGCAAAGATGCTGCAAAAATATCGGGATAATGGCATTTGATCCAGGATGAAACATAGACCAGCAGTGCAAAAGATGCCGCATGGCTTTCCGGAAAGCCGTAACTTCCGAATCCTTCCAGTTGACGAAAAACCCGTTCGGCAAATTCTACGGTATAATCTTTCTTCACCATACCATCGATCATCTTTTGCTTAAACACCGACACCTGCCCTTTTGCTTTAAAGGTCGCCATACTGCGGCGCAGTTCATCCGCCTCGGCAGGTGTAAATCCAGCCGCAACAATCGCAATCTCCATAGCCTGTTCCTGAAACAGCGGGACACCAAGCGTTTTTTCCAAAATCGCCCTAATTTCCTCTTTAGGATAGTCCACAGCCTCTTCCTTATTACGACGGCGCAGGTACGGATGCACCATATCCCCCTGTATCGGTCCCGGACGTACAATGGCCACTTCAATAACCAGATCATAAAATATCCTTGGCTTTAGTCGTGGCAGCATGGACATCTGCGCCCGGCTCTCAATCTGAAATACCCCCAGGGTATCGGCATGACAGATCATATCATATACCTTTGGATCTTCAACTTCTCCAATCTTGGCCAACGTCAGATCCAGCCCATAATGCCTTTTGGCAAGATCAAAAGCTTTCCGGATACAGGTCAGCATCCCCAATGCCAGTACATCTACTTTGAGGAAACCCAGCGCCTCCAGATCATCTTTGTTCCACTCCAGGTTGGTCCTATTATCCATACGGGCATTTACCAATGGACAGAGTTCATGCAGATTACCCTGTGTAATAACAAAACCACCGGTATGCTGCCCCAGCTGCCTTGGAAACCCGATATACTGATGCGTCAATTCGAGTACCTTACGCAAATGCGGATCGTCGGGATTAAAGCCTTGTTCCTTCAAGCGCTCCAGATCAATATAATCATCCCAATGACTGCTGACCACGCCGGCCAGACGGCCGACAGTATCCATGGATAGCCCCATGGCTTTCCCGACATCACGTACAGCCCCTTTGGCGCGTACCTGCGTTACTGTCGCCACAATAGCCGCACGATTGCGACCATATTTCTCATAGATATACTGAATCACCTCTTCACGGCGTTCATGTTCAAAATCCACATCGATATCGGGTGGTTCATCCCGCGCATCGGACATAAACCGAGCAAAGAGCAACCTGAATTCGGCAGGATTGACTGAAGTAATGCCTAGGCAATAACAAATCGTCGAATTGGCCGCCGAGCCACGTCCTTGACATAAAATACCCCTTTCTTTTGCAAAACGCACATAATCATAGACGGTCAGAAAATAAGAAGCGTAGTCCTTCCGCTCAATAAAATCAAGTTCCATCTGGATGGTATCCCGGATAGTATCAGGGATTTGATCACCAAACCTATCTTTCGCCCCTTTCCATGTCAAATAGACCAATTCCTCCTGCGCGGTACGCCCATTAGAAGACAGTTCATCTGGATAAACATATTTTAGATCATCCAGGGAGAAGCTACATGCTGCTGCTATTTCCATGGTCCGTGCGATGGCTTCAGGATAAGGTCTAAACAGGCGCTCCATCTCTGCTATAGGTTTCAGATACCGTTCGGCATTGGGGTACAATTTAAATCCTGCATTTTGAATGCTGCATTTCTCTCGGATGCAGGTTAAAACATCCTGTAGTTCCCGCCGTTCGGGTACATGATAATAGACATCCCCCAAAGCAACAAGGGGAATAGCAAGGTTGTCACCCAATTGTTGCATACGGAACAGGAGCTTTGCATCATCACCACGGTATAGCCGTTTGACCCCCAAATACAGGGCAGCGCCCAGTTGCTGCTTATATTCCGTTACAAAAGCGAGAAAATCGGCTTCCAGTTCAAATTTGGCCGTTAACCGGGTGGGTGGACAAATGATAAATCGAATTCCTTCCCTATACTGATAAACATCCGACCGATAGAGATGACATTTTCCTTTTTCAGCCCGCAGGTTGCCTACAGTCAATAAAGATGACAACCGTCCATAAGCTTCTTTATCAGTTGGATAAGCCAATAAACTTGGACCATCCTGTAAGTCCAGGCGACAAGCTGGAATAAGTGTAATACCATGCTTCTTTGCGGCAGTATGGGCGCGAACAATACCAGCAAAACTATTCCGGTCAGTAACCGCAATTTTGCGGTACCCCAATTGTGCTGCACGTTCCATCAGTTCTTCCGGATGGGAAGCTCCTTCCAAAAAACTAAAATTGCTCGTTATCTGTAATTCACAATAACCCATCATTATGCAAAAAAACCATGTAAAAACCATTGATTGGGCAAACTGTCGTCGTAATGCCCCGAACGGTAAAGCCAAAATCGCTGACCTTTCTCATCCTCAACGGCATAATAATCACGATGTTCACCTTTATCTATCCACCATTCCCGTTCAATGCGCTCCGGCCCATCCGCCTTTTTAATGGTATAGACTTCCCCTTTATAGCGAAATAACAATGGTGGATAATCGGGAATAGGTGCTGTAACCAGAATAGGTTCTGGTATGCTCAACAGACGTGTGGGCCGGGGTCTTTCCGTTTGCCAGTCAACAGTGGCGACTTCCTGGACTGAATTGGCAGTTTTCATGGAGCGCTCAGGCCAATAATGTGCTGCGGGCAAATAACGGGAAATATCACAGCTGGGGTCTCTGCTTTTCAGACGATCCAATAATTCGGTCACCATGGGATTATCTAGTCCAATACGATTGCCCCATAAATTCTCCTGAACAGGATCGGCCTCTTCAACCTTGGGTACCTCCAAGATAAACAGTTCAATACCCAATGCAGGTTCTATTTGTGCGATCTTCAAGGCAAATAACTGAAACAAGTGCTGTTCATGCGCTGTCGCCCGATTGGTTCCGATGTTGATCTGTTCGATTTTTCCGTCAACGCGGTGACATTGCAGTACCGCCTCCCGTACACCTTTACCTTCCCCAATCAGGCGTTTACAGATTGCGTGTAAAAGCTGCTGGAGGGCAAGCTCAATACCATCGGCTGTACGGATCGGTTCCAGACAGGGCAACCGTTCTTCATAGGGAAAGATCGGCTTTATGGAAACAATAAATTCATCTTCATGCCCAATAGCCTGATCCAGGCGAAGGAGCAAATGATTTCCAAAACGCCTCCGTAATGCTGTACGCGGCATGGCCGCAAAACTTCCAATTGTTTTCAAGCCAAGGCTTTGTAATCGTGCTAATACGGCGGCTTCCAGTCGTAATGCCTGGGCTGGTAAAGTCAATAAGGCGTCAAACTGCCTATCCGTCTTTACAATGCTGTTTTCCTTGCCAAAACGGGCTATTGCCCAAGCTGCACCGATGGTATCTGCAATACAGGTCTGTACATCGTAGCCATGTTGCTTAAACCTGGAAACAATATGCTTTAGATAAGATTCTTCTCCACCCCAAAGGTGGGCACAACCACTGATATCCAAAATCATTCCTTCGGGCGGGTCTATCGCTACGACAGGTGTATACCTGATACACCAATGTGCAATGCTTTGGAGCAATTTTTCCGTTAATCCCGGACGTTCATTGATCACTTTTAAGGAGGGTAAAAATGCCTTTGCATCAGCAATGGCCAAACCGGGATATATACCTTCCTGTTCAGCCAGATGATTACTGGCATTGACGATCAGCTTTCCATGGGTGGAAATTGCCAATACAAAAGGTATTCCCCTGAGCTGGGGATGCCCAATCGCCATCCAGTCTGTTTTTAGATGGCGAAACCACAGGGATGCAAATCGCTTTTTCATGCCAATCCCCGATTATGATAAGATGGTGCCCAGCCTTCAGTCTCTTGCCTTGTTTTAGCAACAGGCTCAAAGCCGCCAGCACTCCATGTCATCTGCCATCGCCCCGGATTTCCGTTCCGAACTTTCAACAAGGCTATATCCCAACTTGGATAGCCAATTCCCGGCAGTCCATCTTCCAATTGGCTTGGCAGCGAGCTAATTTTCCATCGTGCAGCACAGGCTGTTGCTCCCAGTAACTTCGGGTTGTGCTGCAGGATAAATCCCGTTACTGCACTTTTCTCCACGGCCAGCTGCAAGCGCCGCGACTGTACGAAGTCCAAATGATGTATCTCTGCCAGTACAGCCGTTATGCCTTCACACTTTAGGGCCTCTTCCATCGCCCATAAAACATCCTTTTCCCGTTCCATACGGACGAAAATGACATTTTCAGGTACAACACCAAACGATTTCAGGGCAGTAGGAAATAGTGTATGAAAGCAACTTATCCAAATGCAGATCCCACCATTACGCATCAACTTGCCCAACAGACCGCTGATAAAACCACAAGAAACGGCTCCTCCTATCCGATCAAAACTAACAAATTCGTGAATCACTCCCCTAGGGAAAATTCCATTGGGGAAAGCCCCCTCCAATGGACCAAGGCCTATCGGAAGTACATCAGCCGATTTTTGTGGTACTCCCTGCCATACCAACAGGTCCTTTTTCAATTGGCCGATTAAAGCTTTTTTTTCTGTTAATAACATAGCCACCTCCGTCTTAAGTTTAAGCAAATTTAATACTAATAATTTTAGTATTAAAGCGAAGCTGCTATATTTTTTAGCTTTTCAGAATTTATAAATATGGGTAAGCCTTCTTTTCGGTTCCAAAAGAACTTACGTTCCCATTAGAAATCATTCAGAAATTGCTGAATAACATCCTTCTTTCTCGTCGCTACAGGAATCATTTTCCCATCTGCCATCTCCAACTGACCATCTTTAAAATATTTTTTAATATAGTTTGCATTGATCAGATAAGATTGATGACATCGGATAAACTCTGTTTCGGGCAACATGGTTTCGAAGTGTTTCAATACTTTAGAAACCATCATAGGCTTGTTGTCTTTGATATAAAATGTGGTATATCCCTTGTCGCCATGGCAATAAAGCACGTCGTCGATATTCACAATCTGTGTATATTCAAAAGTACGCAAAGCTATTTTCTTAGGTTTATTAGGCGCCTTTAGATAGCTCTCCGCCATATTTAACTGCATGCTATTGAATCGATATTCAGTATTCTTTTTATAACATTTTTCGATCGCTTCGATAAACTGATCGGGCACCAAAGGTTTCAACAGATAAGCAATGGCACCGATATTAAGAGCTTCAATGGCGTATTGATTGAATGCTGTAATAAAAATCGTATTGATATCCAATTTAAGTTCAGAGAGAAAGGATAAACTTGAACCATCTTTCAGCTGAATGTCAGCGAGAATTAAATCGGGGTTGGTTGCCAGTAGTTCTCGCTCGGCCTGTGCAATGGAAGGGCTGTAACCGACGATTTGAACATAAGGGATACTATCCAGGAGTGACTTTATATACAAGTATATATTATACTCATCTTCAAGAATATAAACTTTCATAATACTGATTTTTTAGTTAAAATATAAAACAAGTGGAATATAAATTTCGACTTTATAACCACGCTGATCATCGCTATAGTTTGGTGTTATTTCAATCCGTGCTTCTGGTTCAGCATCCGCAAACAAAAGCTCCAGACGTTCTTTTGTAATAATCTGGGATAAGGACGTCTTGTGAGAAACCTGTTCCTTATGCACCTGCATCCCCCAGCCATTGTCACAGATGCTGACATGCAGTTGGTTTTCATGTGTACGGAAAGAAATCTCCAGTTGTCCCATATAAGGTAAATTCTTAAATGCATGCTCAATGGCGTTTTCCACAAATGGCTGTATAATCATCGGTGGAATCATGACATCATCCAGATCCAGATCGTCGGTCTCAATCTGAAAACCAAACACATCTTGATAACGCATCTGCTGTAAAAGTATATAATTATTTAATGATTTAATTTCCTGATCCAATGAAATATATTCTTCCCTATTCAATTCAAGAATATCACGGATCTGACGTGATAATAAGAGCAGATATTGATTAGCCTTTGCCTTTTGTTCACTACTGATCAATCCTTGTAGGTTGGCGATAGCATTGTATATAAAATGTGGATTTAGTTGGTTTTGCCTTGTTTTTTGTTCTAAAATAAGCTGTCTATTCTCCGCGAGAATACGTTGATTGATATTCTGCAACAATTTCTGTTTGTTTCTGAAATAGATAAAAAATGCAATACTGAATACCAGGGCCAATAGAATAACAAATATCCAGCGTTGTTGGACCAATATCTTATGGTTGAATGCATTCGTCGTTCGCAACAGCGTAATCGCCTGATCCTTTTTCTCTGTTTGGTATTTTGTATTGATATCGTTGATTTTTTCGGCCTCGATCCGCTGTGTGCTCCGTTTATAATCTTGAAAACTTGAATCCAATGCAAAATAGGCCCGTTCATAATCTCCTTTTAATGCATAAGCTACTTGCAGATTCTTATAATAAAACATTTTATTATGGTTAATCTTATGCTTTTTAATAAATCGGAGACCAGCATTAAAATAAAATATGGCCGAATCCACCTGATTATTGTTTAGGAAATTCTTACCAAGATTTGCAAAAATATATGCATTCAAGGTATTGGTTGCCTGTAAATAATTGAAGTACTTTTTGGAGGCCTCTAGCGCTTTTGAGTTGTTTTCGATACTAAAATAATACTGCGACTGTAAGTCATACATACGCATGATAATGGCCGAATCTTTTGTTGCATTTGCATAGTGTTTACAACTGTCCAGGGTACCTTTTAGTTTTTCAAAATCATGCAAAGCCATATATTGCATAAATTTCATCTCCTGGTAGGCCTGAGAGACATGTGCATTCGATTTATTGGGATGATAATGATACCAGGACTCCACATCCTTTAGCGCCTGTCGATATTCTCCCTGCCGGTATTCCGCATTGGCCAATAGATTATAAAACAGAAAGGTAAACACACTTTCATGTGCTAAAGCATACTCTTTCGCATCAATAATCTGCTCCATCATCGTTCCGCTGGTTACATCATGAAAACTGAAATTGGCACGAATCCCCAGATAATCCTTTAAAACAGCCAAATCCGAAGATAATTTTTGCCCTTCCAGATTTTTTAGCGCAATTTCGACGGAATCTATATTATCATCCAGTAAATATTCGTAGGCCAACAGAATCGAACTGTAAGGAGAATGCTCAAAATAGCCATCTTTAAGCAGTTCATTTCTTTTCTTGTTTACAAGGGCTGCACTCTTGAAATCCTGTGTTGAAAGATAGCGCAGCATCACATTCTCATAGCTCAGGTCAAGAGAGTCGTTGGCTACGACCGTAGCCTTCTGTGCGTCCTGGGGCTTATTCTGATGACAAGAAAATAACTGGACCAGCAGTAAAATCACAATAAGACAGTAAAACGCTCCAGTTCTATATAATTTCATCAGAATATTTATTAATTCACTTTTGTTCTTCTCCAAAGGTATACGTATGTCCTTCTGTAATTTTCTGTAATTTAAAATAATAATGCCGCTATGATGAGTACGATATTTTAAACGTTAAGGTATAACGCTCATCAGAGTTCCGTCAATAAGTAATCGAATATCGGAATATTCCCAACAAAACAATATACCTGAGTTCAAAAATATTTAACTTTCCTGATATTTAAGTAGACTCATAATGGATAAAGATACACAGAAGTATGCTACCTAAGATTCATCCTTTAGCAGGTAGGTCCACCATCTTTAAATCAAGTTGTTTATAACAAAAAATTTCGTCATGCGGTCTTACTAACAAACAAATATACAGGATCGAAAAAAGATAAATCAGGCATTTTAACAATCGTACGGGCAGCATCAATATTTGTATTGAATGATCGAGTTTTAGAACCAACAACGCAGCTTTGAACTTATTTTCATGATTTAATGTAACAAAAGACCATCTCCTTATACTAATACCATACACTAAATATTTTAAGGCATAATGACGAGTAGCTTAATATTGAATTTCATCACTTGGGATGTCAATAGCGACATCTTTACCATACCGATCATCAATCACCCTATCCGTTGGTACGGCATATTTTGGCTACTTGGAATTATCCTATGCTACAGACTGTTATGGACAATGTTTAAAAAGGAAGGCCGAGCGGTTGATTTTTTGGATCAGCTTAGTATCTATATTGTCTTGGGCACAATTATAGGCGCACGTTTGGGACATGTCTTATTTTATGATCCCTCGTATTATTTCAGTAATCCGCTAAAGATCTTCGCCATATGGGAAGGTGGTCTGGCTAGTCATGGCGGTGGTATTGGTATTTTGGTCGCTATTTTCTTGTTCGCGAAGAAGCAAAAGCTTCCCTTCCTTTGGGTTGCAGATCGAATCGCATTGGTGGTCCCTATCGCTGGAGCCTGTATCCGCCTGGGTAATCTAATGAATTCGGAGATGATCGGTACGCCAACAAACATGCCCTGGGCTTTTATCTTTACTTCTATTGATCAAATACCACGACATCCGGCTCAATTATATGAAGCGTTGTTTTGTATGATACTATTCCTGTTACTACGTTATCTTTGGACAAAACCGATCCTAAAAAACAACATTGGCAATTGCTTCGCTTTATTGTTAATCCTATTGTTTTCCTTTCGATTTTTAGATGAGTTTCTAAAACTCAATCAGGAAGATTTTGAAAATTCATTGTTCATTAATATGGGACAGCTACTGAGTATTCCATTTATACTTATCGGATCTGTTTTACTTATCATCAACAGTAGAAAAAAAACACAACAGCAGTTGCAAACCAAAAGTTAGTCAAGCAGGAATCAATTGGATTATTTTAATGGACTATTTGAGAATACCGGATTGAAAGGCAACCTTAACAAGTTCTGCCGTATTTTTTACATTCATTTTTTCGATCAAACTTTGTCGATGGCCCTCTATTGTGCGTTTGCTCAAAAAGATTTTGTCGGCAATCTCCATATTCGTAAAACCATCAGCGATCAATTTCAGCACTTCCAGTTCGCGTTCACTGATATCAAAGTCAGTTAGCGAACGGTTTGGTAAATCCGTATAATTTTCACCAGAGACCACCTGATCAAGCAGCGCCATACTAATTTCTTCACTCATGTATTTACCCCCATTAGCCACATGGTTTAGTCCAAAAAGAAGCTCGTTATAATCCACGTTTTTAAGAAGGTAACCCGAAAGGCCGTGCTTAAACCCTTCTATAACATAATGGATCTGATTCAACATCGAAAGGATGACAACCTTAATGGATGGATACTTGGCTTTGATCACACGCAACAACTCCATGCCGTCCATATGATCCATACTGATATCCGTTAAGATAATCTCAGGCAATAATTCGTTGCACAGGAGTTGAAGTGCCTCATTGCCATCCGAAGCCTCCCCGATGACGACAAAGTCCTCTTGAGATTCCAATAACAATTTAATACCATTACGTACGACCATATGATCTTCAACCAATAGTATCTTCACCTTACCCATCTTTTGCAATATTTAATAAAAATTTATCTTTCTTCTTTCTCCAAACAGTATGCTACTATGGAGTTCAGTTGCATTTTTACCTTGGAAAGACCCAGAAACCTCTTGTACCTCCAGCCCTACTCCGCCTACTGTCCAAACTGGCACAACCTGAATAAAGGTACAAAATTCTATCCATTTAAAGGACTTTATAAAGACATTCCATTGGCACTTATTTCAGAAAGAGAAAACCATTAAACACTAAATTTTAAAGAAAGTTTCGGAAGGATCTGGAAAGGGAACAATATTTGTTTTAAACTAAATAGCATTTTATTTTTTTGAAACTTTATGATCCGTTCCGACCAAGATATTTTAACTATACTCAGCACCGCATCGGGGGCTTGTGCGATTTATGATAGTCCTGAGCTTTATATATCCTATGCCAGTGCAAGAATGCTCCAGTTGTGGAATTGTGATGAAACTGCCCTTGGTCAGCGGCTGGAAGATTGTATTATACAGGAGGATCTCCATGCTCGTATCTCCAAATTAAAACAGGTGTGGTTTAGCCAGAAAACCCTGCTAGAAGAAAATGTATCAATCAGACTTGGTCTGGAAGGGCAATCCGATAGGTATAACTGCAGCATAAAATACCAGCCCCTTATCAATGCAGCAGGAGAAATGTATGGTATATATCAAGAAATAAATATTATTCCCCATCATATGCCGATCGCCCAACAGTCGGATGAAAAGAATAACATTGAGCAAAAACTTCTTGAGGATCTACTAACTCCAAAATACAGTCTGGAAGGAAACATTCATGCAGTCACCAGTTTAAATAAATATCCATTACCGGACCGGGAAACCAAAAATTTAAACCAGAAACTAAAAGCAGCACTAAAGAAAATCATTGAAAGCGAAGAGCATTATCATTTCGCACTACAATCTGCCGAAATGGGGACTTGGAATCTAAACTGTAAGAGCTACATTGTACACTGGGATGAACGTACACGTGAGCTCTTTGGCTTTGCCAAGGGTGAGGCTGTTCCTTATAGCGAGGTTTTACGCTATATACACCCCGAAGATAGGAACAGAATAGATCGGGAAGTCAAAAAATCATTGAGTTATCAAAATAAGGGTGTTTATGATGTACAGTTTCGTACTATTGGTGCCGAGGATCAAAAGTTACGCTGGCTCCATTGCAAGGGAAAAATGTATTTTGATCAGGACCAACAGCCGGAATGGTTTGCCGGCACCACGCTGGATATTACACAACAGCATGTAGAGCGTGAACAACTGGAGGCCATTAATACCTTGATCGCAAAGAAAGACCAAGAGTTTAGAATGATCGTGGAGGCTGCAGGAATTGGCATCTTTTCCATTGACCTAGAATCCAGGAAAATGGAACTCAATGATCAATGTCGCGAACTTTTTGGCTTTGATCACCAACGAGAAATACAGGAAGTGGATTTTTTCACCCAGATCCTACCGCAATACCGGGATAAGATACGTCATATCTTTCAGGAGGTTGTATCCAAACAGTCCCCCTTTGACTGTCAATGTGAAATAGAAGATAAAAAAACAGGCAAAATAAAATGGCTTCGATCTGTTGGTGGTGGACAATTATCGGCCGATTCAAACCGACAAATCATATACGGTGCAATATTCGATACAACCAACGACAAAGAGGAGGAAAGAAAAAAACTGGACTTTATCAGTATCGCAAGCCATGAATTGAAGACTCCTTTGACCTCACTGATTGCCTACATACAGCTCTTGCTTACAAAGGAGCAGACACTCAGTTCGGAAAAAAGACTACAATATCTCCATCAATCAAATGAGCAGGCTACACGCATGCGTGGACTGATCGAGGGTTTCCTGAATGTATCCCAGCTCAATGAGGGGAAATTATTGCTCCACAAAAATACATTTCGCATCTGTACACTGATAGATTACATCCGTAACATCTATTCACTAAAACCCATCAAGCATCTTATTCATTACACCGGAGCAACCCATTCCAGACAAGAAATAGTCGCTGACCGTGATAAGATCGAACAGGTGATCATTAATTTCATCGACAACGCCATTAAATACGCTCCCACCAATTCGAACATTATCATGGATGTTCTGGTGGATGACCATTATTTTAATGTAAAAGTCAGCGATCAGGGAAGAGGCATCAGTGACAAGCACCAAAAACAGATTTTTAATAAATTCTATCGGGTGAATGATTCAACAGATAGTTACGCCTCTGGATTCGGTATCGGATTGTTTATCTGCCGAGAAATTATCCAAAAACATCAGGGAGAAATTGGTGTGGACAGCACACTCGGTGAAGGTTCGACATTCTGGTTTAAGGTCCCTATCCATTGTCGGGAATTACCTGTAACTGCTACGCATAATGCATCTAAACAGGATTGATTAATGCTTTGCTTACACTGAGAAAGACCATATTTCTTTCTGAGAGCTTGATTCGCTATCACCAATAGGAATCAGCTGTAGCGTATAAATTGTACGAACAGGATTGATGAAGACTTCACTTGTGTTATCACTGCACGGACATCCAGGATCTTAAAAAACAATAGCAGTAAGGGCATTATTCCTTAAAAAAGCAACAGCTGTACGTCAATTATACAACTGTTGCCTTATACTTTATCAGTCTTCTCGAAAGACTATTTCTTTTTTAGCTCCTGCCCAGCGATATCTTCCCAACGGTAATAGTGAAAAGTCTTATCATCGCTCATGGCAACAAATAAACCATGCTGAAATGTATCATTTAGACGGATAGACACGACGTCCGAACCATCACTTTGTGTAGCCATAACGGGCACCGTCTTTAAATGAGTATGTTCAAATGGGTTTGACTTTGTACCCTCACGGCTAAAAATCTGAAAGCGGTTAGCCCCCTGATCGGAAACCAAAATATAGCCCGTACTATCCGTCAATTTATAAATTGAAATACCCTCATGGTCTTCTGTGAAACCTTCGGTCGCAAACAAGGCCAACTGTTGATTGCCCTTTGTAGGATCTGCATAATACTGTTTCACCCCCACTTGTTCATCCGAATAGTAGATATAGCCGAGTTCATTGTCTACAGCGATGGCTTCAATTTCTTTCTTTCCACTGAATGAACCAAACTTACGGACTAAGGTGGCCTTCACAGCACCGGCACCATTATCCGTCAAGAGATATTGGCCCAAGTACCCCTCTTTGGGACCATTTTTTCTTCCCACAATGGCATAGATCTCCCCCTTCGGTGAGGTATAAAGTGCTATTCCCATCAGATCCCTGAAATCAGGTTCTGTTTCCCCTACAAACATATCCAATCCCCCCTGATCGATTGGTTTCATATCTGGCAACGAGAATATGCGTAGTTTATGTGTCATACGTTCTGTTGTCACAGCGATATCGACGGGTTTCCCTCCGATGATCAAACCATAGGCGATATCCACATTATTTGGGCGTTTCAAATTTGAGGCTACCTTATCTTTAACAATTTTACCTTGTAAATCGTACACAAATAAAGCACCATCCGCATCTTTGTCGGTTGCGATGACCAGACTTTTGCTAGGATCGGTTTTATTGACCCAGATCGCAGGATCATCGGAATCGTAACGTACCGCATCAGTAACAAAAACAGGTTTAATAGATTCCGTTGCGGATGTATTCGTTTTTGGGTTATTACAGGAGACTTGCAGTAATGTCGATGCCGTCAAGCCAAAAAATAGTATTGTTTTTAACGTTGTTTTCATGTTGAATTAATTAAAATTTGGCACCAAAAGCACCAACATAAGTTGCAGGTTGTGGAGAGCTATAGGATAAACCATTTGATAGTGTCAATCCATCTATAAAATGTGGTTTGAATGCTAACGTACCAGCTTTCAAAGCGGATGAATTTCCTTGTAGATGGAAATCCCAGGCTGCATTAAACACATAATTATCACCGGGAGTTTCTAATGGATAGTTCACAAATTTAGGGTTGTTTTCCCCTGCCAATTTGCCCCTGACATCATTGGTCCCTTCAACGATATCATTCTTTCCGACCTGAAATTGGTCCACCGTCAATTGATCATAACCATAATACCAATTGTTGCTTGATACCGAGCGCTTATCTTCGGGCTTCTTGGGGTCGCGTTTAACCCCGAATCGGGTATTGGCGAACAGATTATTGTACACTTCCGCTTTAACAGAGGCCTCTAACCAAACCGAACCACCTTTTGCGGTCGGCCGACGCCAGCCCGTATTCAGCATGGTATTGTTGTAAACGATGATATGTGCCTGTGGTATTCTGTCTCCTGAATTGGAAAGCTTTAAGGCATTGGTGTTGACACTGTAGACCAGATTGTAGGCTACATCAGCAAGACAACCAGATTTAAAGTTCATAGCTTCACCTCCAGTGACGCCATTCGAGAAGAAACGATTGTTAGCGAAGATAATTTTACCACCTTCAATATAGGTGCAATCTTCATGAAAATGACTGATTGTGCTATTTTGAACAATCAGTTTCCCATCAATATTGGAAAACCATAATGCGGGTAGCGCTTCACCAGCTGTCTTTTTATATAATCCCATTTTGACAGACATTGAAGCATCGGAGGTAACTGCTCCCCCATATTCGATAATGGTATGGTCTAAAACTAACTCCTGACAACTAGGTGCCGCTAAAATACCACCCCAAAGCTTTCCAAATTCATTGGTTTTGGATTTGTATTTATCTTCTACAGTAAATTTCACCGGATTTTCAGCGGTACCTAGCGCATATAGATTTCCCAACACCACGATTTCAGCTTTACCAACAGAGTCCATTAACACCGTCACGCCCTCCTCAATGGTCAATGTTTTTCCTTCGGGAATAATAATATCACCTTTAATATGCTGGATACTCCCCTTACTCCAAACGCCGGAAACTTCACCAATAGCACTACCATTGGCATCAGAAGTATCCACGTCAATATTTGCCTTTTCACAGGCCGCTAACAATGCGATTGAAAGAGCTGTAAACAATAAAATAATGTTATTTTTCATCTGTATATTTCATTATGAGCATGTGCTCGATTTATTTAATTATAATATGCTAAATGCTTCACAAACCTATTTATTCAGATTATAGCGTAGACCTAGGATATAATTTTGGCCATATAAATCCTTTCGAATAAGCGTATTACCACCCTGCACGAGCTTTTCCATAATCTTATCATTCTCAGGATTTGTCCCCTTCACATATAGTTCCATAGGTGTATTTAAGATATTATTGGCTTTGGCGAAAATTGCCCATCCTGCACGGAATTTCTTTTCCACAGAAGCATCAAGTTGAATAAATCCCTTTTGCCATAAATCATTATTCAAAAACTGGGAAACGGTATTGATCCGGGATCCGGTATAAGATCCAGCCAATTGTCCTTCCCAACCTCTGTTAGCATCTTTGTATAACAAGGATAAATTAGCTATATGTGCTGCTTGCCCATAAAGAGGGCGAGTTTGATCCAAAAAGATAGGATCGGGATCCTGCGTAACCTCGTTCGTCTTACGGGTCATTTTAGTCGTGGTGATGCTCGAATGCGTATATGTATAATTCGCCTTAACACCAAATTTTTGGATATACTTGATATAATCAACCTCTAAGCCGAAGTTTTTAGCAGTTCCAAAATTTCCAGGTGTATAGTATACGTCCTGCCTGCGTACCTCATCAGGCTGAAAAGTGTACTCGATGGGGTTTTTAATCTTTTTATAAAACATACCCACAAGAAATTGTGATGACGCTTCTGGGAATAATTCGTAACGTAAATCAAAATTATCGGCCAACGCGTGTTTCAAATCTGGATTCCCTCGCTCCATAAATTCCTCATTGACAACACTAGATGGAACAATTTCGTAAAAACCAGGGCGGTTTAATGCCCGATAGTAAGCTGCATGAAGTTGTTGCTTTTTGTCCAAATGATATTTAATCGTTAAACTCGGCAACCATTCGGTATAGACCTGAGATCCCTCAGGTCTCTTTTCTCCAGCAGGGAATAATAATTTATACCCCTGGTTCGTATGCTCCATACGTATACCTCCGATCATTTGCAGCTTGTCATTCTCATAGTTGAACATCCCGTAAACCGCAGTCGTTTTTTCATCAGCATCGTAGGTCAATGCATTAGCCACAGCACCAGTAGCATTACTGACTGTCAATTGAAGATCCGTGTACTTCTGAAAATCAACCCCATACTTATACTTCGCCTCATCAGAGATTGGAGAAAGGTTATAATTATTATAGAAACTGCTCCTTTGTTTGTCACGATATAAACCACCCGTGGAAATCTCCAGTTTGTTTTCTGCCATCGGCACTTTATAAGCGAGGTCCCAATAGCCGGCTCGATCCTCATCGGTATTACGTTCCCAACGGTAAGTCACTGGCGACTTGTTTACGAGAGAAGTCCGTCTACGTTCAAAGTTCTCCTCCACTCCATCTAAGCTAATTGTCGTATTCTGCGGCAACTCATTGCGCGCCGAAGACAAGACACCCGACCAGCGAAAATTCAAACGATTATCCAAAAAATGATGGTCGCCTTGGAGATTACCAGTGTAGATCTGTTGTTGTGTCTTCCTGCTCCGGGTCACATAGGTCAACTCGGACTTACCGTTACTTGGATCGTACTGTCCATTGTAAATCGTATTGACCGCATCTCGTAATTGGAGATTGTTCAAGTTCACATACATCTGGTAAAAACTCAGTCGATGGTTTGGGTTGATTCGATAATCAATTTTGTTATGCAGTCCCAAGCGTTGTTGCTGTTCATCATATTGTCGGTCACTCTGTTCGGTAATGACCGCATTGGGATTGATATCAACGACAGACGATTTGTAGAAAATAGAACGACTGCCGCGATGAAGGTTTTGATAACTTGCCCCTAGTATGACCCCCAACTTATCATCTAAATAGCGATTGCCAATCGTTAGGTTACCGATAAGATCTGGGGATGGTTTTTTATACGTATAGTCCAACGTTCCCTTATCAAAATCAGCAGAAGTAGCATTATAATTTTTCCCATGAAGTTCATAAGGAGATTTTGACGAAACCCCGCTGGTGGAAAAACTACCAAAATCCCGATTAAAATACCGTTGGCTGTATCCTGTAGCCAGGTTAGCCTGAAACAATAATTTGCTTGGAGCAGATTTCATGACCATATTCACGACACCACCAATGGCATCAGCCTCCATATTTGGCGTCAGGGATTTGTAGATTTCCAATCGCTCCAACATATCCGATGGGAATAGATCCAGGGGCACATAGCGATATTTGTTGTCAGGACTGGGGACTTTCACGCCATTGACCAAAGTCGTGTTATAGCGTTTGTCCATGCCCCTTAAAATAGCATACTGCCCTTCACCATTCGAATTCCGTTCGATGGAAACACCCGAAACACGTTGCACAACATTTGCCACTGTAATATCTGGAGAGATCTCAATTGCCCGAGCTGATACGACGTTCATGATCTGTGAGGCATTCTTTTCTAGTCGACGGGCGCTTGGATCATCATCGCCGCCATTTCGCTTTCCTTTGACAGTTACCTCCATTAAAGTTTGTTCACTCGAGGCTAGCTGAAAAGTAAAATGAGGTGTATTCTCTTTTTTAATCTCAATTTCTTTAATCAATTCAGTATAGGCCACATGCCGAATATGGACTTTATCTGTACCTGCGGATAGTCCTTTGAATTCAAATGAACCATCCAATTGTGTCTTGGTTGACAAACCCCTTTGTTCAAGGAACACGGTCGCACCGACTATGGCTTCCCCTGTTTGTCCATCCAGGACTTTCCCCTTGATCTTGGTTGCATAAGCGGCGCTGATCGAAATACTGGAGGCAAGCAATACCGTTAAAACGTTTTTCATTTTTAATAGATTATTATGAATCTCTGATTGTTGCTGCAAATATGATAGCCTGCAACAGATTCACAAAATCTTTGGCGTTACAAGAAAGAAACAAGCTGAAACAGGGGATCAACCAGAGGGAATCAACAACAAATAAACAACTGAAATAAAGACAATTACAAGCAAAATAAGCGCCGTTAACCTTCAGTTATCCTTATGTTAAGAAATTATGAAATACTAAGCAGATACCCGGCGAGATCCTCACCCTGTTCCAGTTTTAGTTTTTTCCTTAACCGATGTCTGGCCACACGAAGACTATCCTGTGATATCCCCAACAGGATCGCGATATCTGTATTATTGAGATTGATTTTCAGCAATGCGATCAGGCGCATGTCGGCTGCGGTCAGATCAGGAAATAGCTTGATCAGTTTTTCAAAAAAACTATGATGTACGCGTTCAAATGTCCCCATAAACTCTTTCCAATGGATGCCTTGCGTAATATGTTCACTGATCTGTTGTACCAACCGTTGCATAGGTTTCTTTTGATCCCGTCGATCGTCTTTGACTAGCGCTTTCAATTCGTCGCGAAGTTCTTCCAGAAATTGGTTACTGCGGATGAGGTTGAGCGTATGGGATGTGAGTTCCTTTTCCTTCAGCGTTAGCTCCTGCTTGAGCTGCTTATCTTCCAACAGCTGATTTTTGAGTGCTATTTCCGCCAGTTCACGCTCCGCTTCCTGTTTCCGTGATTCAGCGATCTGAGTTTTGATCCTTATTTTCTGCCGGCTATAAAGAACATAGGATAATACACTCAATAAGATCAATACCACAATCGTACCGAGCAACAAGATCGAATTGATCCGTTTGTTTGTCTGTAGTTTTTCTATTTCCTCCGCCTTTTGATTCATATCATACAGTGCCTGGAAAAATGCTGTGTGCCGCGCCCCATCCACACTATAAAGCTCCAGCACGAGTTTTCGGCTCCGTTCTGCATAGAAATAAGCACTGTCCATTTGTCCGCTTAAAGCATATGTCTTACTGAGATCTTTTGTCGTTGATGCCATCTGATAGACATCTCCAAGATTCTCCGCTAGGCGAAAAGCGAGTTGGGTCAGCTGAATACTTTCGGGATATTTATTGGTTTTTCGAAAGATATCACCCATATTATTGATCACCACAATCCTTCCATAGTTATCCTGTGTTTCCTGATATAAATTCCTCGCCTTTTCAAAATGCAAATAAGCACTATCATATTTCCCAAGATCTTCATAGATACTGCCCAAGTTTTCATGAATCTTAGCTTCCCCATTACGATTTGTCTGCTCACGGTAGATCACCAAGGCCTGTTTTTGATAGACAAAAGCCGAATCATAATGTCCCTCCTTTTCAAAAAGATGCCCCATATTTCCCAGGACAGAAGCCTCACCATTTCGGTCATTTTCGCTTTTGAATGTGTGTAGCGCCTTGTTAAAGTATTCCTTGGCCAACTGATGTTGCTTGTTGAAGATATTGAGTTCACCGATATCACTCCAGTTGGATCCCAGTGCCTGTTTCGCGTTGAGCTGGGTGTAGATGCGATCTGCCTGGAAGTAATAGTCCTGCGCCTGGGCATAATGCCCTTGATTCACGCATAACCAACCTATTGTCTGCAGGCAATTTCCCTGTAGCAGTAGATCACGGTCGTTTATGGCTTTCGCATAACGTTTTTTCACTAAGGTAATCGCCGAATCTGGATAATTTTGGCTTAATACCCGAATCTCTTTAAATGAATCAGCTTGTGCCGTAGTCAACTGTGAGAAAAAAAGCTGTACCAGAAAGAAGGTCGAAAATATAATATTGTAAGAAATTCTCATTTTTGCCGTAAATAGTCGCCGCGTAAATTTAAGCGTTAGCATGTTAAGAGAATATTAAATCAGATTAAACTTAATATATGTCTGCTGTCCTATTGGCAGGATATTTTATACGAAAGTGCTTCTTTTCTTTGCTTGCTTATTGCTATTTCTTTGGTGTTTCATTGCTGTTTCTTTGGTTATTTATGGGTTGTTCTTTACCGTTTCTAGGCCTGTTCTTCGAGACTTCTTCGTACCTTCTAGGGACCTGGCTTGGGACTGCTTTGCTATTTCTTTGCTATTTCTTTGGTGTTTCTTTGGTGTTTCTTTGGTGTTTCTTTGGTGTTTCTTTGGTGTTTTATTGCTGTTTCTTTGGTATAACGGCAATAAAACACTAAACAATTAACCTCCAACAGGCCTTGTTGGACGCAGCTTGCCTGCACCAAAGTTCCTATCATATACGAAAAAACGACCTAACAAGATAAAAGCAAATAACTTAGGGCTGAACTATTGAAAAAGACCCTATAAGGGACGACATCCAGAAACAGTAAAAAATAAGGGGTATCCGATCTTCCTGTCAGATACCCCTTCGTATTTATTGATTTATTAAATATTAATACAAGCGCACTACATGACCTTTTGCTCAATCTTAGTTAAATATCACTAATCCTTACAGAGAAGCCGATCTAAGCCAAAAGCAATATAAAAGGAAATCATATTAGCTATCAATCACCAGATTTGAGTTCGATCAGCGGTGTTATGCGTTCTAAAATATCAAAAGCAACTTCCGCCATCTTATTCCCTTTATTGTCCAACAAAGGGTTTACCTCAACGATTTCCAGACAGCTTACCTTTTCAGATCGTATAATTTCTTCCAATATCAGGACGATTTCCTTTGGCATAAAGCCCTTGGGAACAGGCGTTCCGGTACCATCTGAAATCAATTCGCTATCCATGCTATCCACGTCAAAAGAGATATAAATCATATCGCAATCCTGCAAACCGAGCAGTGCTTCAGCCACACAGTCTTCAATTCCACGTTGGCGAATTTCTTCGACACGGTAATTTTTGATCCCCAAATGCGCAATCAATAGATCTTCAGGTTCCTCGGTATCTCTGACTCCAAAATAGATTAAACTCGCTGGTTGTATCTTTTCTGCCGGACCAGCAATACGCTTCAGCTTATTCCAGAATTCCTGCGTTGATTGATCAATTTCATTAATTTTACAGGACAGGTTATCTTCGTTCAACATGGCCGCCAAGGGCATGCCATGCATATTGCCAGAAGGTGTTGTATAGGGTGAATGAATATCCGCATGGGCGTCAACCCAAATCACACCCAATTTTTTATCAGGATAAGCCGACTTGATACCGCTTATTGTCCCCATTGCCGAAGAATGGTCACCCGAAAATACCAAAGGGAAATTACCCGCCGACAGACTATCTTCCACTGTAGAGGCCACCTGCTTACACTGCTCATAGATCTGTTGGATATGTTTACCGAAAGGATGGTTATCATTTTGGTAAATGGAACTATTTCGTGTAGGCACATCCACAAAGGGATAATTGATAAAATACTGACTTCCTTTGTTGATCGCCGCAATCTCAATAGCATCTATACCAAGGTCAGAACCTCGGGTACCCGCACCAATATCAGATCTGTTTTTGATCAATTCAATCATTTTCTTCATCGTGCAGTCGCATTAGTCAACGATCGTTCGATTATCTCCAGGCAGCTGTCGATTTGACTTTCCGTAATCACCAATGGTGGCGCCAAACGGATCTTGTTGCCATGAGTAGGTTTTGCCAAAAGACCATTTTCCTTAAATTCTAGGCAAATATTCCAGGCTAGATCACTCTCTTCGCTGGCATTGATCACAATAGCTGTCAATAGTCCTTTGCCCCTGACTTCGGTAATCATATCCGATTTGGCCGCAATTTTTCGTAAACCCTCCAAAAACCGATCCCCCATTTGACGGGCATTGTTGATCAGATCTTCATCCAGCACAACCTGAAGCGCTTCCATCGCTACCGCACAGGCCAGCGGATTACCACCGTAGGTAGAACCATGCTCACCCGGTTTGATACACAACATAATAGCATCATCTGCCAATACCGCTGAGACGGGCAATACACCTCCAGATAGGGCCTTACCCAATATCAATACATCCGGTTTACTCGCACTATCCACATCATCAATGGCATAGGAAGCCAACATACTTCCGGTTCTTGCTATACCTGTCTGGATTTCATCCGCAATAAAGAGTACATTATAGGTTGTACACAACTGGCGTACACGTTTCAAATAATCTGCATCCGGAACCACAATTCCCGCTTCACCCTGAATTGGCTCAACAATAAATCCGGCAATATTTTTATCCTGTTTAAACAAGGCTTCCAATGCCTCGATATCATTGTAGGGCACCAATGCTATTCCTTCCACGAAAGGACCGAAATCGTTGGTTGCAGTCGTATCGTTTGAAGCAGATATCACCGAAATGGTACGTCCATGAAAATTATCTTTGGCAAAAACTATTTTAGCTTGATTTTGAGCAATACCTTTGACTTGATATGCCCATTTACGACAGAGCTTCATCGCTGTTTCAACAGCCTCTACACCCGAGTTCATAACCAAAGCTTTATCAAATACGAACAGCTTACAGATCATTTCCTCAAAATCTCCCAGCTTATTGTTATAGAAAGCACGTGAAGTCAAAGTCAACTTCTGAGCTTGATCTGTCAACGCAGCAATAATACGCGGGTGACAATGCCCCTGATTGACTGCTGAATATGCCGACAGGAAATCAAAATAAGACTTACCATCAACATCCCATACCATGACACCTTCTGCCCGCTCCAACACAACCGGTAAAGGGTGATAGTTGTGTGCTCCATATTTTTCTTCCTTGGCAATAAATGCCGCGCCGTTTCCTTGTTTAGATACAATACTCATAATTTGGATTTTATTTCAAATAATAACAAATATACAATTTTTACTATTTTTAAGATAAAATAATAGAATTTAACGCTATTTTAGCGTTAAAATATTAAAATTAACTTTTAAACCTACATAACAATGAACGGAATAGATGAATTTGACCTTCAAATTTTAAAATACCTAGATGCGGATGGCCGAATGGCGTACTCCGCTATTGCAACAGCATTAGGCGTATCCAATACCATGATCCATCAACGTATCAATCGTCTCATGGAGCAAGGGATATTAACAGGTATAAAACCCGTATTAGATGAAAAAAGATTAGGTTATGATTGGGGGGCTTTTACGGGGCTCAGTCTGGAAAAAGATCATGATTCAAGTCGTATCATTGCCGAGCTGAAAAAGATCCCTGAAGTTACGGAATGTTATTACATCACTGGAAACTACACTTTATACGTAAAGATTATCGCCAGAAACCATGAACATATGCGTCAGTTGCTTTATGAAAAAATTGACAACATTCCGGGCATCGCAAAGACAGATTCTCTCATCGAATTAGGATGTGCATTTAAACGCAATATTATCCTTTAACAACAATAGCAAGCTCAACTGGTCTTGGATCTCAGACAGCAATCTTGGATTCAAGACCTTGTTATTGTTTCCCGATATTTGCCAGCTCCTCCTCTGTCCAATAAATCAGTTCCCGTAATACAAACACATTTTCATAGCTTCCCAACCCATCAATATAATCCCACAGATTGCCTTCAACTTTAACCGGCCTGCCATGGTGCAGTATATCATACCCATTATCCAACCAATTTTGTATCTGCTCTTTATCCATCTTTATATGATCTTATTGTTAATATTTATTTAAAACGATTACCTCAAATATAAGGCATTTTTGTGAGGGAAATAAGTCTCTATACAAGAAAATTTAAATATGATACTTTATTAAAAAACAACATATCGGTGACAAGTTTTCAGTTCGAATTAGGCAGTTTTAGGATTAAATAAAGTATATTCGTATAAAACCAAATTGTATAATTATGGCAGATTTTTTCTATGTTGGCTATGAAGGTGAAGACGAACTACTCGAACTCGTAGCAGTATCAACCATCCAATCGCTATTGTATTTTCAGGACGCCGATCAGGAAGATTTTACGACAATAAAAACCTCTATCGATCAAAATTTTATTGTGGAAGAAGATCTGATTACTGTAGCAGACGCCCTGAGACTGGATCAATCCATCGTACGTTTTACACCCGGAAAACCAAATTACAAAGATTAGGGATTCTGCTGTAAAACTATTGTTTATCAACAGCAGTATTGCTGTCCCGATTGACAGGGATAGCCTGTCGTTCATTTGATGTAAAACAAAAAAATCAACAACATGAGAGCAGTTTTAATTGGTGGTTCCGGTGCCACTGGAAGAGTACTTGTTCATGAACTATTAAAATCTACGGATTTTACCGAAGTCGTCGTCCTCTTACGGCGCAAGAGCTTTGATGAGCAACCCAAATTACGGCAGATCGTTGTAGACTTCAGTAAACTCCAAGAGTTTGAACAGGAAATTCACGGCGATGTTGCTTTTTCCTGTCTGGGCACCACAGTCAAAGATGCAGGTAGTAAAGAAGCGCAATGGAAGGTAGATCATGACCTCAACCTGCAATTCGCAGCGCTGGCCAAGAAAAATGAAATCCCCTGTTTTGTATTACTTTCGGCGGTCAACGCAGATGCTGAATCGAAGATTTTCTACAATCGGATGAAAGGGAGTCTGGAGCAACATGTGAAAGCACTAGATTTTGGTAAACTTATTATTGTACAGCCCGGCGGCTTGATCCGTCCCAATACAGATCGTTTAGGTGAAAAAATCGGCATAAGCGCATTGCGCGCTTTTAACCGTATCGGCCTTTTTAAGAGCTATGAAGCGCTACCTGTTGCCCTGGTTGCCCAAGCAATGATAAAGTCCATTCACGCCCGCAAAGAACGCATCAATATCATCTCAGTGGAAGATATCAAACAGCTATCAGACAAGGTGAACCAAGGGTAATGTAAAAAGTATTCATAACAATGAATTAACAATAAGCTAATCCGGGCTTATTAATTTGCTGTCATTTATTTTATCTATCACACTAATGAAAAAACGCGTTTTATTCCTTTTTCTCTTTGCTTTTATTTATGTATTTCCGGCTTTTAGCCAAGAAGCAAAATATATCTTTTACCTCATCGGTGACGGAATGGGACTTAATCAAGTCAATCTGACCGAAATACACCGTGCCGAACTCCAGCAAAAAAACAGTACAGTACCTTTGGTCTTTACCCAGTTTCCCCATGTTGGATTTGCTTCCACGCACTCCCAATCCAATGGTGTTACCGATTCTGGCGCTGGTGGTACAGCTCTTGCCGTCGGTAAAAAAACGAAAAACGGTGTTATCGGAATGGACAGTACCGGAACAGTGCCACACAAAAGTATCGCTTATGCAGCCAAGGAAAAAGGAAAGAAAGTCGGTATCATCACCACTGTGAGTATAGACCATGCTACACCTGCTTCGTTTTATGCCCATCAGCCTGACCGTGATATGTATTACGAAATTGGCAAAGAAATTATCAGCTCCAATTTTGACTTCTTTGGTGGATCCAATTTCCTAAAACCCGAAACAACCTTTGATAAACAGCCAGCTCCTTCCCTTTTCCCTTTGTTTGAAAAAGCAGGATACAAAGTTTTAAAGGGAAAAGAGGCCTATACGCAACATCCCCGCAAGTCTGACAAAATTATCCTTATGAATACAGACGGAACTGCAACAGATGCGCTAAAATACGCCATAGATCAAAAACCATCTGACCTCAAGCTAGCGGATATTACCGCTGCTGCCATCCAATCGTTGGAACAAAACAATAAAAATGGATTCTTTTTGATGGTTGAAGGTGGAAAAATAGACTGGGCCTGCCATGCAAACGACGCTGCTACCACCATCCAGGAAGTATTAGACTTTAATTCGGCAGCAGAGCTTGTGTATGAATTCTACAAGAAACACCCCAAAGAAACACTTATTGTGGTGACTGCTGACCATGAAACCGGTGGATTGGGTATCGGCAACGGTAGCTCTACTTTAAAGACAAAATTACTGGCTAATCAAAAATTATCGCATGCCGAGCTTTCAAATGAAATCGGTAATCTGCGCAAAAACAAAGCAAATGCAACTTGGGATGACCTAAAAAATCTGCTTTCCACGCATACAGGCCTGTATAACCAGGTAAAAGTCAATGCGGATGACGACAAATCACTACAGGGAGCTTACCAACGTAGCTTCGTTGACCACCAGAATGAAACAGCAAAAAGTTTGTACGCCAGTGATGACAAAATCGCGGCTTTAAGCATTGCCATACTAAACCGTATGGGCTCAATTGCCTGGGCTTCCAACAACCATTCAGCAGCTTACGCGCCCGTTTATGCCATTGGTGCAGGCGCAGAGCAGTTCAACCAAAAAATGGACAACACCGATATACCGAAGAAAATAGCGATAGCCGCCAAGCTCAGCTTAGACTAAAAACAAAAAAAATCCCCAAGAAATTCTTGGGGATTTTTTTGAGCCTCTTATCGGAATCGAACCAATGACCTACTGATTACAAGTCAGTTGCTCTACCAGCTGAGCTAAAGAGGCCTTCTAAATGAATTTTAATGAGTATCGCTCAAAGAGCCTCTTATCGGAATCGAACCAATGACCTACTGATTACAAGTCAGTTGCTCTACCAGCTGAGCTAAAGAGGCTTTTTAAAGAAGTTTGATGAGTAACACTCGAAGAGCCTCTTATCGGAATCGAACCAATGACCTACTGATTACAAGTCAGTTGCTCTACCAGCTGAGCTAAAGAGGCTTTTTACTTCTTTTCAATCTTAAAACGACCTCCGTTTTAAGATGCTGCAAATATCGAAAGCCTAAATCAAAAATGCAAGTCCCCCGCTATAATTTTTACCCGCTTTGATGCCAAATATTTAAAAATCAACAGCATTATTTTTTAATACTGAAAATTTGTCATGAATCAATAAATATTAATGTCATTTTTTCCGAATTAACACATAAAACCCGAATGGCATTTCAATTGTTATACCCCTACATATCAACAAAATTTTAATTAAGCGATACAGAATGAACTTTAACAATTACACAATCAAAGCCCAAGAGGCTATACAAAAAGCGTCGGAGATAGCCGCTGGAAATCAGCAACAGGCCATCGAGACAGCACATATATTAAAAGCATTACTTACTGTAGATGAAAATGTTGTCAGTCACCTCTTAAAGAAATTGAACGTCAACATCCCTTACCTTGGCGCTGAGCTTGATAAGCAAATCGAGAGCTTCCCCAAAGTAAGCGGAAGTAACATCTATCTCAGCAGTGATGCAAACAATGCTTTACAAAAAGCACAAGGATATCTCAAAGAATTTAACGATGAATTTGTCTCGGTCGAGCATGTACTACTGGGTATATTGGCCACTTCAGACAAAACCTCAACCCTACTGAAATCACAAGGGGTAACGGAAAAAGATCTCAAAACTGCCATTAAAGAATTGCGGGGCAATAGTCGCGTGACCGATCAAAATGCAGAGGCAACTTACAACGCACTTGGAAAATATGCCCGTAACTTAAATGAATACGCCGAATCCGGCAAACTAGACCCGGTCATCGGTCGGGACGAGGAGATCCGACGTGTCATGCAGATTCTTTCACGACGCACCAAAAACAACCCCATACTCGTTGGTGAACCGGGGGTTGGTAAGACCGCTATTGCCGAGGGAATCGCCTATCGGATTATCAAAGGTGATGCGCCGGAAAACCTAAAGTCCAAGATTGTATTTTCATTGGATATGGGAGCCCTCGTTGCGGGAGCTAAATACAAGGGGGAATTTGAGGAACGCTTAAAGGCCGTTGTCAAAGAAGTAACGGATTCCAATGGTGAGATCATCCTCTTCATCGATGAGATCCATACTTTGGTTGGTGCTGGTGGTGGTGAAGGGGCTATGGATGCCGCAAATATCCTAAAACCTGCCTTAGCCAGAGGTGAACTACGTGCCATTGGAGCGACCACACTCAATGAATACCAAAAGTATTTTGAAAAAGACAAGGCGCTAGAGCGTAGATTTCAAAAGGTAATGGTCGAAGAACCAGATACACAGGATGCCATTTCCATCCTGCGGGGACTCAAAGAACGTTATGAAACACATCATAAAGTACGTATCCTAGATGAGTCTATCATCGCAGCGGTAGAATTATCGCAACGTTATATCGCCGACCGTTTTCTACCGGATAAAGCAATTGACTTAATTGACGAGGCTGCCTCCAAATTACGCCTGGAAATGGACTCTGTACCAGAAGCCGTGGACGAATTAGAGCGCCGTATCATGCAATTGGAAATCGAACGCGAAGCATTGAAACGTGAGAATGACGATAAAAAGGTGCAGGAACTTTCTGAAAGCATTGCCAACTTATCCGCTGAACGCGATACCCTAAGAGCTTCATGGCAAGAAGAAAAAAGCCTGGTGGACAATGTAAATCAAGAAATTGAAAACATTGAAAACTATAAACTTGAAGCCGAACAGGCCGAACGCTCAGGTGATTATGGCAAAGTGGCCGAATTACGTTACGGACGGATCAAAGAAGCACAGGAAAAAGTGGAGAAACTGAAAGCTGAACTGGCTGAAAAACAGGAAAGCAAACGCATGCTCAAGGAAGAGGTAACTTCTGAAGATATTGCTGATGTCGTTGCTAAATGGACTGGAATACCTGTCAGCAAAATGATTCAGTCTGAACGTGAAAAGCTGCTGAATCTGGAAGAGGAACTTCACAAACGGGTCGCAGGTCAAGATGAAGCCATTGAAGCGATCTCTGATGCAATCCGTCGTTCCAGAGCAGGACTGAATGATGCAAAACGCCCGATAGGTTCATTCATCTTCCTGGGTACAACCGGGGTCGGAAAAACCGAACTCGCAAAAGCCCTGGCTGAATTTCTATTCGATGATGAACAGTCTATGGTCCGTATCGACATGTCCGAATATCAGGAAAGACATGCCGTGTCTCGTTTGATCGGTGCGCCTCCGGGATATGTCGGTTATGATGAAGGCGGTCAGCTCACAGAAGCCGTACGCAGACACCCTTACTCGGTCGTATTACTGGATGAAATCGAAAAAGCACATCCGGATGTATTTAACATCTTGTTGCAGGTATTGGATGATGGTCACCTGACGGACAACAAAGGTCGTACGGTCAACTTTAAGAATACGATCATTATCATGACCTCTAATACAGGATCGCATATCATCCAAGAGAATTTCAGTCATTTGGATGATGACAACAAAGAGGAGATCATTGCAAAAACGCGGACGGAGGTATTTGATCTGCTTAAACAGTCGATCCGTCCAGAGTTCCTGAACCGTATTGATGAAGTAATTATGTTTACGCCATTGAGTAGAGATGAGATCGGTGATATTGTGCGACTTCAATTTACACATGTCCAAAAACAACTGGCCGAACAAAACATCTTTATCACAGCCTCAGACGAAGCAATGGATTGGTTGGCACAACTCGGATACGATCCGATCTATGGCGCCAGACCATTGAAACGTGTCATTCAGAAACGTATTCTGAATGAGTTGTCGAAAGAAATCTTATCCGGCAAAGTCAGTCGTGATTCGATTATCAGACTGGATGTGTTTGATGGAAAATTCGTCTTTATCAATAAACAGGAAGATTGATAGTTTATGAATAATCATAAGAGCCCCACTCCATTAGCGGGGCTCTTATGTTATAAACAGGTATTTTACAGGTAAACTATCTTCTAATTCGAAACCCCTACTGCTTTCAGCAATTTCTTCACATCGTCCTCCCCATCAAGATGCTGCACTAAGGCTTTCGTCTTAGCATCATAAACATACAGTGAAGGATAATTACTGGGGCTAAATTTTTCAATAAACTGTGTACCGGAGTCGAACAAAAATTTTACATTAGCAGCACCTTTCAGCGCTTTGGCATGCATATTAATAAACCCATCCACGTAAGGTTTGTCATTCATCGAGATAAAATAAAAACTAACGTTTTTTAGCTTTTGCAAATTCTGTGCGATGCCCGCTCCCATTTTCTGACAATGACCACAACCTGGATCATAGAAATCCAAAACGATATAACCTGTCTTCGGCAATTTGTCCGAATGGAACTTGCCCGACTGATAGACCTCATCAAACGTAAATGCCGGAATTGTTTTTGGAGCCTGCGCAAATAAGGGTTGAAAAAGAAAAAATGCACATGCAAAAAATAGGGAGCAGAGTAACTTCATGTTAAAGAATTTTAAACTGACAATGAATATTCAATTAATTTTAATCAATAATAGCTAAAAATGCGGTTCTATTCGTCAATATTTTAGTTTTTTTACAAAAAATGCGTAAGTTTGGACTAATTTTTAAATCGATCAAATCTATTAATACTCATTAATCGTGAAAAAACGAATTGCCATTTTTGCTTCAGGTTCAGGGTCCAATGCTCAAAAAATAATGGAACATTTCAAATACTCAGATGAAGTTGAGGTTGCGCTGATCCTGTCCAACAACCCTGATGCTTATGTTATTCAGCGCGCTGACAATTTTGAAATTCCAGCACATATATTTGATCGCAATGAATTTTACAACACGGACAATGTCGTTAATATCCTTAAAAATTTAAATATCGATCTGATCGTCCTGGCAGGTTTCCTATGGCTTGTTCCAAACAATCTTTTAAAAGCCTATCCAAATCAGATCATCAACATCCACCCTGCTCTCCTCCCCAAATATGGCGGCAAGGGCATGTATGGCGACCATGTACATAAAGCTGTTTTGGCCAACAAAGAGGAAGAACATGGCATTACCATTCATTTTGCCAATGAGCACTTTGATGAGGGCGAGATTATTTATCAAGCAAAATTTAAGGTAGACGCCGGTGATACCCTGGATATCATTAAGTTCAAAGGACAGCAATTGGAACACCAGCATTTCCCGAAAGTAATTGAGAACCTAATCAAAAAAATGTAAAAACAACATTTTTATTTAGAATTATTTTAAACAAATTGTAACTTTGCCTTATGAACGAAGTTATTGAATCCTTTGTGGAACAGTGTGAGGGCGAGGGCAAAGCAAGCCCATTTCAATTTAGAAGTGCCGCAATGAATCCTTTTTCTGATTTTTCCTGTGTTTGTTTCAAAAAATGCTGTAAAAAATATAAAGAAGGAAAACGTTGCAAAAAGTGCCCCGGCCGAAAAAAATAGGCTGCTAGTATAGGCTGTCTGTTGTGATATATCTGAGTTTACTCCTCTAGATAGTTCAGGTCCTTATCAAAGCTTTCTTCAAGCTGTGTCAGTGAATACATGGCAATACCAGAAAGAAGCAAGACCATCGTAATTGCCGCGGTGACAATACCAAAAGAATCCACCAAAAGTCCATAGATCATTGTTGACGGTATCAAGGCACCTCTGACAAAATTAGGCGCTGTGGTAGCCACAGTAGCCCGCAGGTTGGTCCCGAATTGCTCTGCCGAAATAGTCACAAATGTTGCCCAATACCCTACTCCTAACCCCATGATAAAAGCCAAAACCAGAAATTTATTGGCTGTAATTCCAGTACTCAAAAGATACCATAGCGAACTACCGATAATAATCAACTGGCAGATAAAAACCACCTTTTTCCGGGATTTTAGAATCTGTGCAAACACACCTGCCAACACATCACCAATGGAAATTCCGATATAAGCAAACATCACTCCTTTACCCGCGCTCAGGGTTTCGGATGCCCCAAGTGCTTTTCCTATTTCTGGAGCCTGCGTGACCAGCACCCCCACCACAAACCAGATTGGCAAGCCTATACAGAGACAATTGATATAACGTTTCAATCGGCCTTTATCGGTAAAGAGCATCCTAAAATCACCTTTGGGAACATCCTTTTTATCCTGTTCCTTAAATAGACCAGATTCAAAAGAACCAACACGCAATAGCAACAACAATAAACCCATTCCACCACCAACAAAATAAGCGGTACGCCAATTAAATTCCTCCGAAACAAAGTAGGCTAAAATAGCGCCCAACACCCCGACACTGGCAACCAGCATCGTTCCATAACCGCGCTTTGACTTATGCATGCTTTCCGAAACCAAGGTGATCCCCGCTCCCAGTTCCCCAGCCAATCCAATCCCGGCTATAAAGCGGATAATTCCATACTGCCACACATCCCCTACAAAACCATTTGCAATATTCGCTAAGGAATATAGTAGAATGGAACCAAACAACACTTTTAAACGCCCGTATTTATCACCGATAATTCCCCAGATAATTCCACCCAGCAACAGGCCGCCCATCTGCATATTAAGGACAAACTCTCCTTTTACCCGCATCTGTTCTATCGGTACTCCGATATCCGTAAAGGATTGAATGCGGACAATAGAAAAAATAATGAGGTCATAGATATCGACAAAATACCCCAACGATGCGATCGTTACCAATAGCCATACCTTCTTGCTTTCAGTCTGTTTATCTTTTAATGTTGACATTTTAGGTTCTTTGATGCCGTAAAAATACCATAGTGAAATAAGAAAACCAAGATTTCGGAAAATAATCCGGTACATTGTTCTATTTTTGTATCATGAGATACAGTCCGCGTGCATTAACATGGCTATTGCGTTTTTACCCTCCTTTTTTATTTCAGGGAATCTGGGTAAAAAAAATCAGTCCTGGCTTTAAAGGAGCCGAAGTGAAAATTTACAAGACTCCGTTCAATATCAACACCAATAAAACCTTGTTTGGTGGAACAATTTTCGCTGCTGCAGACCCTATATTTCCAATCCTAATCGATCAATACCTTCAAAAAACAGGGTTTAGAAAGACTGTAGCCTGGCTCAAGTCATCTCGGATTGATTTTAAAAAACCCGGCAAAACAAGTGTGGGCTATTCTGTTCAACTTTCGGATGAACTACTGGACGAATGTAGCCAAACCATTCGCACGAAAGGCAAAATTGTCAAAAACCTGAGTCTGGAAATCAAGGATAAAAATGATGACTTATGTGCTGTAGTACATTGTGAAACCTACATTCGTGACTTGAATTTTACATTCCCGGATAGAAATCGAAAGGTCGAGCAATAAGAAATTGATATCTTTGTCCAATTACCAAAAAAATAGAAACATGAACAAAATCGCTTTCATGGCTATCGCATCCTTGGCAATAGCGGCATGTGGAACCACTGGCACAAACAATGTAAAGGTTTTACAAGATTCAACAATCAAAATCCATGATGAAATCATGCCTCAGATCGCTCATTTTGACCGCGATGCAGTCAAAATAGACTCTATCTTGAATAATCTAAAAACACTGAAAGCTGCTAAGGCGGACTTAGACACCACAGCAACAAAAAAAGACCTTGGTATATTGAAAGCCAATCTGGAAAGTGCAACAGACCATATGATGGACTGGATGAAAGCATATAAGCCTGACAGTACCGATATCAAATATTTTGAAGTCGAATTGCAAAAAGTATCCGACATGAAGAAAATATTTGATGCTGTCTCCAAGGAAAGCCAGGAGAAATTAAAGAACTTCTAGGTGAACAGCCCTGCTCAATACGACCCTATAACAGGATAGAAAAGCCCAGTAGGGCAAATTAATAATGAAAGAATAAAAACAGATGAAATCTATATTTAAACTTTGTTGTGCTACGGGCCTATTGCTTGGTTTATTTTCTTGCAAAAACACGAGCCAGTCCAACTTACCAATTTATGGTGAACGGGAAGCCGTCGAAAAAACAGTTGACGGAAAACAAGTGATAGATACAGTTTATCATACCATACCGGCATTTAAATTTTTGAACCAGGATAGTGTGATGATCTCAGAGAAGGATTTCGAGGGAAAAGTATATATCGCAAACTTCTTTTTTACACATTGTCCAAGCATCTGCCCAACAATGAACCGTAATTTGCTCAAAATCTATACACAATATAAGGACAATGATGCTATTCGCTTTTTGTCCCATAGCATAGATTTTAAATATGACCAGCCTTACGTGTTGAAAGATTACGCAAATAAACTAGGCGTAAGCAATGACCATTGGCAATTTGTTTCAGGTACAAAGGCAGATATTTATGGTATAGCCAACCAATACCTGGTTTATACAGCTGAGGATAAGAATGCCCCCGGAGGTTATGATCACCAAGGTTACCTTGTCTTGATTGACAAGGATAAACGCATCCGTGGCGCTTATGATGGTACTAATGATGAGCAGGTAAAAAAACTAATGGAGGACTTACCAAAGCTATTGAACGAAGCTAAAAACTAATATGCGTACCCTCTTAACGACCTGTTTTATTATCGGTTGCCTAATATCGGCTGTGATCGGCTGTCAAAGCGAAATTGATATCCGGACAGCACAATACAGCGTAAATGGTCAAAAAGTGTATATAGCACATTGTCAGAATTGCCATGGCGAAAAAGGAGAAGGATTGGGAAACCTCTACCCTCCGCTTACAGATACCAAATTTTTGGAAACAAATCGTCAAAAGCTTGCCTGTATCGTTAAACATGGCGCAACAGGGGAACTCGAGATCGCAGGCAAAAAATTCAATAACACGATGCCAGCTTCAAATCTTTCCGCCGTTGATATTGCTTATGTACTGACCTATATCAATACAAAGATCAATAAGGGTAAGGAAATATTTCCCTTAAATGAAGTGGAAAAACAATTAAAAAATTGTCAATAAAAAAAGAGGAACTTGTAAAAAGTTCCTCTTTTTTTTGGCCTACTGCCAGAGAGACACGTTAAATCCTGCCGACTAAAAAATAATCATCCAAAGCCAAAACAATTTAAATCTTTTTTCCTTATTGTATTATTGGTCCAATTTGTTTTTGTATTTATTGATTTATAACAATAATTTGACATTTTGGATTCAAATTAATCACTAATTTTGCAACCGAATGAACGTTCGATTGATGCAGACAAATGAAAAAATTGCAGCTGTCTTTGCTGCCACACTTAAACTGATACACACAAACGGTTTCCATGGGACACCAATGAGTAAGATCGCACAGGAATCTGATGTAGCGATAGGAACTATCTACCACTATTTTCCCTCTAAAGATGATTTGATCTTTGCATTGTTCAAACATTGCCGGTCAATCTTGAACGATTACATATTTGATGGGATAAAAGAAGACTTTGATTATAAAGCTTCTTTTTTTCATGTGTGGCGCAACTTTGTTCAGTTCTATTTAGAAAACGGACGAATCTTCAGTTTTTTTGAACAGTTTTTTTCCTCACCTTATTACGAGAAGAATAAGGCTGAGATACAGGAACCTGTCGGTGGCCAAAACAAGGTACTTGACTTTTTGCAGGAAGGCATTGACAAAAAAATTTTAAAACAAGTAAATGTTCACCTATTGGTGGCAAGTTATATCGGTGTGGCTTTGTCCACAGTACATAGCATCAAATTCAAAGATCTTCACTTCTCCGAACAGAATATGAAGGAGTTAATGGAAATAATTTGGGATGGTGCTGTCAATAGAAATAAAAATAATTAATGAGATATATGAAGTTTAATAAAATCGTTTACTCCTTAGCGACACTGTCGCTGTTGAGTAATACAGGATTTGCACAACAGCAATCTGAAAACTTGCCGCCAAATGCGACGCTTCAGCAGCTGATAGATTATGCACTACGCAATCAAATTTCTGTAAAACAGGCACAATTGGATGAGGCCATCGGTGAAAAGGATATCGATATCTCCCTTTCAGGTTGGTACCCACAATTAGGTTTGAAAGGAAGCTATAACTATAATGTGATTGTCCCCGTGGTCAATATCGGTGGAAATAATATCAAAATGGGGCAGAATAATGCCAGTGCATTGACGCTACAAGCCGATCAGCAATTGTTGAATCCCGAATTGATACAGGCAAAAAAGGCTGCCTCATTAGTTCGCCTAAGCAACAAACAAAACACCGAAAGCAAAAAAATAAATGCGGTTGTGGAAGTCAGCAAAGCTTACTATGACATCCTAACCACAGAGGAAATGATTAAAATTGTCCGCGAAAACATCGCTAGGCTCCAAAAGCAGCTGAAAGACGCAAAATCGCAATATGATGTCGGAGTGGTTGACAAAACGGATTTTAAAAGAGCACAGATCGCTTTGGCCAATTCCAACGCAGACGAAAAACGGAACGTCGAATTACGAAAATATAAATATGAATATCTGAAACAGCTGCTAGCATTGGATAAAGGCCAAAATCTTACTTTATCATTCAGTAATAGCAACATGGAATCCGAAATTTTATTGGATACCACAGCTGCTGTAAGTGTTTCCAATCGGATCGAATTCCAACAATTGGAAACATCGAAAAAAATTCAGCAATTGAATACGCAATATTTTAAATGGACCTATTTACCTAGCGTAAGTGCCTTTTATAACTACGCATTCAATTATCGGAATGATAAATTTAGCAAACTCTATAACGACAATTTTCCGGGTTCTGTCGCAGGTTTGAATCTCTCTTTTTCTATTTTCGACGGATTTAAACGAAAAAAACAAGTCAATAAATCCAGGTTGCAGGAGGAACGTATTGACTGGGATATCAAGAATCTGGAAAACAGTATCAATACGGAGTATGCCTTATCAAAAGCCACATACAATGCCAATCTAAATGATTGGAAAACGGCAAAAGAGAATGTAGAATTGTCCAAAGAGGTTTATGAAACAATCAAATTGCAATACGATGAGGGAATCACAAAATACCTGGATTTAATGACAGCTGAAAATGATCTCAAAATAACGCAATTCAATTATCTGAGCGCGCTCTATGCATTGCTATCAAGTAAATTGGATGTTCAAAAAGCAGTTGGGGCAATCCAAACTAATTAATCAATTCAAACGGAAACTAATACAAATCATGAATAAAAGACAATTATTATTCGCTTTCTTCCTTGGGACGGCTTTAGTATGGACCTCTTGTGGAAATAAAGATGCAAAAAAGCAAGGTGCAGCACAGGCTCAGGCCGAGAAGGTTGTTCCTGTTACCTTTGGCGCAGCATCACATGAGACTGTTACGGGAACCATAAGTTACCCAGCAACAGTCAAACCGTTGAACGAAGCAGACCTATTTGCAGAAGTAAGCGGTTATATTACCAAAATATATGTTTCAGACGGTGCTGTGGTCTCTAAAGGTCAAGCCTTATATGAGATTGACGGAACACGTTATAATGCAGCGGTACAACAGGCCAAAGCAAGCCTTCAAATCGCACAAACAGATCTCGACCGTCAAAAAAGAGATTTGGCCCGTTATCAAGTATTGGCTGACAAAGACGCGATCGCTAAACAGGTTTATGATAATGCCGTATCAAATGTTGCTGCTTCGCAAGCACAGGTAGAATCTGCGCGCGCGGCATTGGTAACAGCCAATACCAACCTGTCCCGTTCTACGATTCGTGCGCCATTCTCCGGAACCATTGGTATATCACAAGTACGCTTAGGTGCTTTGGTCAATCCTGGTACTACACTATTGAATACATTATCCTCAACAAGCCCGATTGCCATTGAGTTTCAGGTCAACGAAAAAGATATCAGCAAATTTGCTCAAATGCAAAGCAGCCATTCTTCTTCGGATCTTTCGCTTTTATTGCCGGACGGAAGTACCTATGAAGGTAAAGGAAGCATAACGACCATTGACCGTGCTGTTGACCCAGCGACAGGAACAATTAAAATACGGGCTACATTCCCCAACAATGCCAATGCGTTAAGAGCGGGCATGAATATCACCATGAATGTATCGACCACATCGGCAACTGAAGAAATCGTTGTCCCTTACAAAGCTGTCTTCGAACAATTGGGTGTGTTCAATTTATATGCCGTTAACGATAGCAGCAAAGCTGAAATCCGTCAGGTAAAATTGGGTATTAAAGCCGGTGATAAAATCGTCATCAAAGAGGGTGTCAAAGACGGTGAGAAAATCGTTGTTGATGGAGCTATGAATGTCCAAAATGGTGTTAAAGTTGTCGATGCTGCCACTGCTGCCCAACAAGCTGCAAAAGGCGCTCCGAAAGGAAAATAACAGCATTAATTTTTAAAGAGAATCTAAAAGATATAGAATGATTTCAGAAGTATTTATTAAGAGGCCAGTTACCGCAATCGTTATTTCGATATTGATTTCAATCATCGGAATTATTGCTGTATCTACGTTGCCAATTAGCCAGTACCCTTCTATTGCACCGCCAACTGTAACAGTTACAGCAAACTATACAGGCGCAGATGCACAGACGGTTGAGCAGACCGTGACAACGCTGATTGAGAGTCAGATCAATGGTACACCTGGCATGATTTATATGTCGTCAAATAGTACTTCAAATGGTCAAGCAACAATTACTGTCACATTTGAAGTAGGTACCGACATCGATATCGCAACCCTAGACGTACAAAACCGTGTCGGGATTGCAGAACCTGCCCTTCCAGAAGCTGTTAGACGTTTGGGGATCACTACCCGTAAAGCCAATAACGATATCTTGATGTTGGTGGCTTTAACATCACCCAAAGGAACCAGAGATGAAAATTTTCTGGCCAATTACAACAACTTGTACGTCAAAGATGCGTTATTGCGTGTCAAAGGTGTCGGTGATGTAACGGCCTTCGGTCAACCTTTCTCCATGCGTGTGTGGTTAGATGCCAACAAATTGGCTAATTTAAGCATGACACCTGCAGATGTTTCCGCAGCTATTGCCGAACAAAACACCCGTATACCAGGGGGGAGTGTCGGAGCACGTCCACAAGAGTCTTCGACCGTATTTGAATATCCTATTATTACGGATAGTGACCTTTCCAATCCCGAGGACTTTGAAAATATTGTCGTCAAAACCAATAAAGATGGATCCATTGTACTCTTAAAGAATGTCGCACGTGTAGAACTGGGACAATTTAGTTATGGAACTTCTTCCAAAGTAAATGGAATGACCTCGTCAGCGATGATGATCAACCAGACACCGGGTGGAAACGCCGTTGAATCCGCAGAAGGTATTGTTGCTGCCCTGGAAAAATTAAAGCAATCTTTTCCAACTGACGTTGATTACACCATCAGTTACGAAACCGTTTCTGTGGTAAATGCATCCATTTCTTCGGTAATCCATACCTTGGTGGAAGCGCTACTTTTGGTAACCTTTGTGGTATTCTTCTTCCTACAAAGCTGGAGAGCGACATTAATCCCTGTTCTAGCGATTCCAGTGTCGATTATTGGTACCTTCATCTTCTTCCTGATGTTTGGTTTCTCCGTCAACAACTTGACGATGCTTGCCTTTGTACTGGCCATCGGTATCGTAGTGGATGACGCCATCGTTGTGGTGGAAGCGGTTCAGCACTATATTGACCATTATAAACTGGATGCTAAAGAAGCAACACGTCGTGCAATGGGTGATATTACTGCACCGGTTATCGCAATTGCCTTGATCTTGGCCGCGGTATTCGTTCCGGTAGGATTTATTCCGGGGATGGTGGGTAAACTGTATCAACAATTTGCGATTACCATTGCTGTATCAGTTATGTTATCCGCATTTATTGCCCTTTCCCTGACACCTGCGCTATGTTCAATTTTATTGAAACCAACGGCTGTACACGAAGGTGCAAAAGGATTGAACAAGTTCTTCTACAAATTCAACGTTTGGTTTGAAAAAGTGACGATCAAGTACTCACGCGGTGTAAAACAAGCCATCAAAAAGGCGCCGCTTGTGTTGATTATCCTTTTATGTATCTTTATCGGTACAGGTTATATGTTTACCACCAAGCCAACAGGATTTATTCCTTCTGAAGACGGTGGTGCATTCTTCGCTGGGGTCACTTTACCTGAGGGTTCATCCTCTGCCCGTACCAATGAAGTATTAAAAGAGATCGAGGACGATTTACACAAGACCTTCCCTGAAATCAAATACGTAACAGCCATCTCGGGTATCAATATTTTGAACCGTGCCTTCAAATCAAATGGTGCAACGCTATTCGTCTCCCTAAAACCTTGGGAAACACGTACACGTACCGCCAACGATATCGCTGGTATGATAATGGGTAAATATATGGGCTATACCAAAGCAAGGGTATTGGCCGTAACGCCACCGGCAATCCCGGGTTTAGGTACTTCCGGCGGTTTCTCCCTACAAATTCAAGATTTACAAACAGTAAATATCAAAGATTTTGAAGCCACTGTAGGTAAATTCCTGATGGCGGCCAACCAACGTCCTGAAATTGGAATGGCCTATACCATGTTTAACACCAATTCGCCAAACTACAAATTGGAAGTCAACCGTGAACAAGCAAAACGTATGGGCGTACCGATCTCAAGTATCTATTCGACAATATCGGCCTATTTAGGAAGTAGCTATGTCAATGACTTTACGAAATATGGCCGTAGCTATCGTGTCGTTACACAAGCCGATATCCCCTACCGGATGAACATTGAAGACATCAATAAGCTGTATGTCAACAATACGATGGGTAATCCAGTGCCAATGGGTACATTGGTGAAATATGAGCTGATTACAATGCCGTCGATCATCAACCACTACAATATCTTTAGAAGTATCGAGATCAATGGTAGTTCGGCCCCAGGCTATTCTTCTGGAGATGCGTTGAAAGCCTTGCAAGAAGTAGCTGCTCAAACATTGCCTGAGGGATTTGACTATCAGTTCTCAGGTCTTTCACTACAAGAGATGCAGTCCGGATCAAAGACCGTTCAGATCTTTGCGCTATGTATCTTATTTGTATTCCTACTGTTGGCAGCATTGTACGAAAGCTGGTCTGTTCCATTCTCTATCCTCCTATCAGTTCCTTTAGGTGTATTTGGAGCGATCTTGACTCTGACGTTGATACCAACATTGGATAATAATATCTATGCACAAATCGGTTTGGTGACCATCATTGGTCTTGCGGCCAAGAATGCGATCCTGATTGTGGAATTCGCCAAAGAGCGGGTTGATATCGGAATGAATCTCTATGAAGCAACGTTAGACGCTGTAAAATTGCGTTTACGCCCGATTATCATGACCTCTTTTGCCTTCATCCTAGGTATTATTCCATTGATGTTGTCACATGGTGCCGGTGCCATATCCCGCCAAACAATCGGCTGGACGGTATTCGGTGGTATGACTGCGGCAACACTTTTGGCAATCTTTATCGTACCGGTTCTATTCGTTGTGATCACACGAATGGCTTACGGTAAGAAAAAATTGGCTGAATTAGAAGCTAATTTTGATGAAGAAAAAGCGAAGAATTTAAGTGCACACTAAGCAGATAAAATTTGCCGTATGTGCTAAGACCATACCGTAAATGCTAAGACGCCTTTCCTTCTGACGAAGGAAAGGCGTCTTGCTTTTTGCTCTTCCAATTATAATTTTTAATTTTACCACACACTATTAAATACATATGTCACCTGAATCACAACGTAAATTTGAACAGCTCAACCTTCTTGCCGAATCCTATGACGCCCTACTATTCGACGTCGACGGTACTTTGGCCGACAACATGGATGCCCACAAACAAGCATATCAAGCTGCCGCCGAACAATATGGTGTCATTTTGGATGTCAATCTTATTGACGAAACAGCCGGCTGGCCTACGGTTGCCGTTGCCGAGGAAATCAGTAAACGCTATGGCGTAGACTTCGATTATCAGGAATTTTCAACGCTAAAGTCCACCATATTTCGGGATGAGTATGTCTTTAAAACAAAGCCTGTGGATTATGTTGTTGAACATTTAAAATATCAAAAGGGTAAAAAACATATTGCAGCTGTCTCGGGTGGCACTAGAACAACCTTGTCGATGACCCTGACAACCATAGGCGTATGGGATGACCTGGAAACATTGGTCTGTGCGGGTGATACAGCAGAAGGCAAACCCTCGCCCCAACCGTTCTTACTTGCTGCTTCACAGCTGAATATAGCTCCTGAGAAATGTTTAGTCTATGAAGATGGTGTCCCTGGTGTAGAAGGCGCAAAAGCCGCTGGAATGGGCTGGGTCCGCGTAGATGAGCTATAATTAATCTAATAAAAACGCTACAAAAAGCCCCCGAATTTTCTATTCGAGGGCTTTTCTTTTATTCCTACGTTCCCTCCTTTCAGACTGTTCAATTCTGGGAGCGATTCGCTTCTACTTTCGCATGACTTCTTTCTATACTAGAAGCTGGTGATAATTTTCACACCACCATTACTATAATTCAGGTCAGATGACCGTAAGCCGCCGACCGGTATTTTATAATAGGGTTCCACAGAAATGGAAAGTTTTCCTACTTTCTGTTTTCTTCCAACCGAGAAATTAACAAAACCATTTACACCTTTATCATCCACATTCTTTTCGGTGGACTTTTGCTTATACTCCGTATTATTGGTTTCATAAATGGTCGCGCGCTCCTGATCCAGTACACCAACATAGGAAACCCCTACAGAGGTATAAAAATTCTTTGTGATTGCATAACGAACATCAACCGGAATATCCACTGTTAGAATTTTACCAGAGACACGTTCGTTGCTTTTGGCATCTTTCGCATCGGCCAAACCCTTTGCAAAAGCATTACTCAAACCATTGGGTTGTGAAAGATAACTTGGTGCGTTCATTTCAAAAGAATTGGAAGCCATCGCCGGTGTGATGGGCGTATTTCCCGAAACAGCACCATAGTGTTGGATCGAAGCACCTGAACGAATGCTGATCTTACTTGAAACATTATAGGCAAGGGCAACTCCCCCGCCAAGCGTGATGCTTTCAGAAGTGGAGGCTGGAGACACAAATGCGCCCATTTCCCACTTTCTATCGAGGTCATTGTTGGATTTCAACATCACACTACCCCTCCGGTTTTCCTGTTGTCCAGCATATAGCGCAGCAAGGCGTGCAGCTTCACGTTGGGTCTGTGTGGAAGAAACCACAGTATTTGAGTTCGTTGGTGTCACATTTGATTGCGTTGTTGTGGCAACCTGAGTCCTTGTCGTGATATCGGCCGAAGCAGTGACTGTAGGATCATCCAAATTGATCTGTGCGGATAATGTACTATTTCGCAATTGCATAGTCTGCCCATCCAAAGCGGCGAAATTATTTGATACATTGATATTATTTCCACGCACAGTCTTTCCACCAAATAGGACAAACTGTTGTTGCTGACTATTATCCGTAGGCTCACTTTCCGCCTTCGAATAAGTAAATGGTCTATCCCGCAATAACTCCTGTGTACTTAGCCCCTGCTCTCCAGTGACAGCAGACAATGAGCGTTGAATAGACTCTTTTAAATCTTTATTATCGGCGAGAACCTCGCTATTTTTATCATTTTGTGTTAAAACTGCAGAAGACGGAGCTACCGAAGAATTATTTTTTAAACCCCAATACCCCACACCAAAACATAAAATTACAGCGGCTGCCGCACTCCAATATTTCCAAGCGGAAGAAGGCGGTGCTGCTACCCCATGCTTTGATGCAAACTTTTCCCAGGAGCCTTCCCGATACGGTAGCTCATGGTCTTTTAATTGCCCAATGATTTCTTCTATCAATTCTTTTTTCTTATTGCCTTCCATTGTAACAACAATATTTATCTTATTTCTTGAACTACACCGGTATAGTCCAAGTATAATTTTCTCAGTTTTTGTTTTGCCCTTGTCAGATAAGTACGCGAAGTACTATCGGGTATATTTAGCATTTGGGCAATTTCATCATGTGAATACCCTTCTATTTCATAGAGATTAAAAATAGTTTTTTGAATTTCGGGAAGCTGATCCAACAGACTCAGGATTTCATTCACCTCTAAGCGGCTTTCCAATTGAACCGACGGCGTATGCATATCCCCTTCAGCCATATCCTCAACAGAATACATTTGTTTTTTACCCCTCAAAAAATCAATAGAGATATTGGCAGCGATTCGACCGATCCAGGCCCTAAATGACTTTTCAAGGTTCTCCGCATCGATATCCATATTAAAGGATTCCAATTTTCGAAAAATCCGCACAAAGCTCTCATTCACAAGTTCCTCGGCATCCACATCCTGTTTGACATAGCGGATAATGATTGCCATGAGGTAGCCATAATATTTTTTATAGACGAAAGCCTTTCCGTCCTCACGATTTCGCAAGCAACGCTCCAGGGCATCATGTAAAGATGATAGCTTCTTGTTATAAAAATATGACTGAATAATTCCCACTTAAACTATTTAAATATTAAGCTTCAAATAACGAAAATAAAATTATAAAACTTAAAATCAAATAGTCGAATGTCCCCGCTTAATATCACTATTTAACTATTTTTATTCTCCTAACGGTTCCTATTTATATTTCGCTACACTGCTTTCAAAAAAAATCAATAAAAAGAATTGAAAAAAATGGCTATTTTTGCATGATTTTCACATTTTAAATATTATTCAGACCGAATGAGTACTGTATTATCCGAACAGGAACAACTTAGAAGACAGGCGATGCAATCGTTGTTGGATATGGGAATCGAGCCTTTTCCAGCAAATGAATTTGTCGTCAACGCACACGCTGCCGATATTTTAGAAAACTACGATAGAGATAAATTGAATTATAAGAACATTACCATTGCCGGACGTATCATGAGTCGTCGTGTCATGGGAAGTGCTTCATTTTTTGAAATTCAAGATTCTACCGGACGTATCCAGGCCTATATCAAGCGTGATGACGTATGTCCTGATGAAAATAAAGATCTCTATAATGTCGTTTTCAAAAAGCTATTGGATATTGGTGATATTGTAGGTGTCAAAGGATATGTTTTCACAACACAGACCGAAGCTATCGCAGTACACGTTGAGGAACTTACCGTATTATCCAAATCTTTGCGCCCACTTCCGATCGTTAAATCTGCCGAAGGCAAAACTTTCGATGCCTTTACAGATCCGGAGCAACGTTACAGAATGCGTTATGTGGACTTGATCGTGAACCCTGCCAATAAAGATATATTTGTAAAACGTACCAAGCTTTTCAATGCCATGCGTCAATTCTTTAATAATGCGGGTTATATGGAAGTGGAGACACCTGTTTTGCAGTCTATCCCTGGTGGTGCAACGGCACGTCCATTTATCACACACCATAATGCACTGGATATCCCATTATACCTTCGTATCGCCAATGAGCTTTATCTAAAAAGATTGATCGTGGGTGGTTTTGACGGTGTGTATGAGTTTTCAAAAAACTTCCGTAACGAAGGAATGGACCGGACCCATAATCCCGAATTTACGGCAATGGAAATCTATGTAGCCTACAAAGACTACAACTGGATGATGGATTTTACAGAGCGCCTGTTGGAATATTGTGCTGTAGCGGTCAATGGTACCACTGAAGCAACTTTCGGTGAGCACAAAATTGATTTCAGAGCGCCATATAAGCGTATTTCCATGACCGATTCCATTAAAGAATTTACTGGATTTGACATCACAGGAAAAACCGAGGATGAAATTCGTATTGCTGCAAAAGGCATGGGAATCGACGTCAACGAGACAATGGGTAAAGGCAAGCTGATCGACGAGATTTTCGGTGCTAAATGTGAGGGGAACTATATCCAACCAACCTTCATCACGGATTATCCAAAAGAAATGTCACCATTGACAAAGAAACATAGAGACAATCCTGATTTAACAGAACGTTTCGAGTTAATGGTCTGTGGAAAAGAGATTGCCAATGCTTACTCGGAATTGAATGACCCTATTGATCAACGCGAACGTTTCGAGGATCAATTACGCCTTTCGGAGAAAGGTGACGATGAAGCGATGTTTATTGACCAGGATTTCTTGCGTTCTTTGGAATATGGTATGCCTCCTACTTCTGGTTTGGGAATAGGTATGGACCGCCTGATTATGTTTCTGACTAATAATGCTTCTATTCAAGAAGTATTGTTCTTCCCGCAAATGCGTCCAGAGAAAGTGGCAAAAGTTGCTGATGTGAAAGACTATGAAGAGCAAGGCATCCCAGCGGAATGGGTACCAGCTCTACAAAAAATGGGTTTTACAACCATTGAAGCATTGAAAGAAGCCAACCCGAATAAAGTTTTCAATGACCTGGGTGGTATGCGTAAAAAGCTAAAACTAGAGGTTGCGATGCCGAGCAAAGAAGATGTACTTGCTTGGTTTAACTAACCGACTACAAGCATATAAAAGGCGTGTCTAAAAAAATTGGACGCGCCTTTTTTGTTGGTATAATTAGGAATGTATCACTATTGCAGTTTAATCCAATCTATTGCCTATATTTTTATTACAAAAACCTTACCCAAGAAAGGGTACGCTAAATTGTAAACATTTTCTATATTTACGTATCTTGAAATAAAAATTGCTTTAGCGTATGAAGAGCATACTTGCCCTTGATGGCGGTGGTATTCGGGGAATTATTCCGGCTATGATACTTGTGGCTTTGGAGGAGAAATTACAAAAAAAAACAATGGATCCCAATGCACGCATCGCCTCCTATTTTGATTTTATTGCCGGTACAAGCAGTGGTGGGATTCTGACAAGCATTCTACTATTCCCAGAAGAGGGAAATCCCACGCACCCCAAGTTTTCAGCACGTGACGCCCTAAACCTATTTGTCAATCACGGGACAGAAATCTTTCACACCTCCAAATGGCGACGTTTTCTAGGTGGATTTGGTCTGGTCAGTGAATTGTATTCCTCAGTTGCCTTATCAAATGTGCTGGACAGATATTTTCAGAATGCACGGTTAAGCCATCTCATTAAGCCATGTATTATCACGGCCTACAATATTGAGCTCCGTAAAAATCATTTTTTCAGACAGCAAAAAGCCATTACACATGGCGAAGCGCGTGATTTTTATCTAAAGGACGTCTGTAAGGCAACCTCAGCGGCTCCAACCTTTTTCCCCGTTGCTGAAATATATTCGATATCAAACACCAGATACCCGCTCATAGATGGTGGCGTATTCGCGCAAAACCCCTCCATCTGTGGTTTGCTGGAAGTTTTAAAAGCGTTCAATAGTACGCAAATCAATGATGTATTTATGGTATCCTTGGGTACCGGCGTTTCAAAGACAGCATATAATTACGAACACTTCAAGAAAAAGCTTGCGATCCAGATAGGCCCTGCCCTAGTCGATATCATGACAAGTGCTTCTTCTGAAAGTACCGAATTTTTTATTCAACAATTGTTCAGGAACAATGGCAAACAGCAGAATTATGTTCGCCTGGAGCCGGCAAACCTGTCCAGTATCAACGCTTCCCTAGATGCTGCCTCGCCAAATAATATTCAGAAACTCATATCCTTATCCGATAAGCTGATCAGCGAGCATGAGGATACGCTGGATTATATCATCGAACACCTCATTAAAGAAAAGAATCAGAATAAGAAGAAAAATCCATGGAGCCAGTTGATGGATAAATTCTAAAAGGTTACTTTTACGCATATTTAAATCTATTATGGCATTAAACTACGTTTGGGTTGCATTTTTCTTAATCACATTTGCCGTAGCCCTTGTAAAACTTATCTTCTTCGGAGATACCGAAGTTTTCCAACAAATTGTCAACTCCATCTTTGACAGCGCTAAAAACGGAGCTGAAATCTCCTTAGGGCTGATTGGGATGATGAGTTTTGCCTTGGGAATCATGAAAATTGGTGAGAAAGGCGGCATGATCAATATCTTCGCAAAAATCGTAGGGCCTTTTTTCCATAAATTATTTCCCGAAATCCCTAAAAACCACCCGGCTCTTGGATCTATCCTGATGAATTTCTCCGCCAATGCACTTGGCTTGGATAATGCAGCAACGCCTTTGGGGCTTAAAGCGATGAAAGAGCTTCAGGAACTGAATCCCAATAAGGAAACGGCAACGAATGCACAGATTATGTTTATCGTACTCAATGCCTCCAGTTTGACCTTATTACCGATTTCGATCATGGCTTATCGAAAAGAAGCCGGTGCGCCAGATCCTTCCGATGTATTTCTTCCGATTTTGATTGCAACCTTCTTTTCCACCTTGGTCGCTTTGATCCTTGTTGCCCTTTATCAGAAAATAAACCTATTTAACCGTGTGGTTTTGGGCTATTTAGGTGCGATGGGGTTATTTATTGGCGGATTACTGTATTATTTTTCGGGACTACAACAAGCTGAAATCGAAGTCTTCAGCAAGGTGTTTGGCAATGTGATCTTGTTTAGCTTGTTCACTTCGTTTATAGGATTGGCCTTGTTCCGCAAAGTCAACGTTTACGATTCCTTTATCGAAGGTGCCAAAGAGGGCTTTGAAGTTTCTGTCAAGATTATCCCCTATCTGGTGGCGATGTTGGTCGGTATAGCTGTCTTTAGAGCTTCTGGAGCGATGGATTATATGGTTGCGGGAATATCCAAAGGTATTGCTCTCTGTGGTTTAGATACGTCTTTTGTGGATGCTCTTCCTGTTGCATTTATGAAACCGTTAAGCGGTTCGGGTGCACGCGGACTTATGGTCGACCTGATGAATGCCAAAGGCCCGATGGACTTTGCTGCCCGCGTTGCCTGCGTGATCCAGGGTTCTACCGAGACAACATTTTATGTACTGGCAGTCTACTTTGGTGCCGTGGGTATCAAACGGACAAGACATGCCCTGCCTTGTGCGCTTTTGGCTGAGTTGGCCGGTGTGGTAGCAGCAATTATTATCTCTTATATCTTTTTCAAATAGTATTTATTGTTGGCAATAATTAAACAGCGATAGCAAATAAACACTTAATGAATTAAACCAAGAGATCTCTATAGTAGACAAATAACGATAATAGACAGATAATGGTCTATGTGTATTCAATCAGTCAGGAATCGCTTCGAAGGGTTTGAATGCATAGACAAATGAATAAATAATTAGAGACGAATGAAAAAAACAATCGCACTGATCGCCCATGATGGCAAGAAACCAGAAATGGTTGCCTTTGTCAAAGACCACCAAGATTTGTTGGAACATGCTAATATCATCGCAACGGGAACAACAGGTTCCTATGTGCGCCAAACCGGATTACCTGTGGAGCTAAAATTAAGTGGTCCTATGGGCGGTGATGCACAGATCGCTGCATTGGCCGCTGAAGGTAAAGTGGATGGTATTATCTTCTTCCGTGATCCCCTTGGCAAACATGCCCATGAACCCGACATTCAGATGTTAATGCGTGTATGTGACCTCTATAATGTTCCATTGGCAACAAATCCGGCTACTGGAAGCTTAATTATTGAAGGATTATTGGAAGATCTCGTTGACTAACAAAAAGCTATTTTATTAAAAATGATGGAAAATGAAGTTATTGTCACCATAGGTGAAACCCCTTATACAACGACTGTACAATATGGCAAACACCAGATTATTGTCGACGAGCCGGAAGATTTAGGTGGTCAGGATCAAGGGATAAGCCCCACACCACTTTTACTTTCTTCTTTAGGTACATGTAAAGCTGTCACAGTAAAAATGTATGCTGATCGAAAAAACTGGCCCCTAGAAGAAGTTATGATCCGTCTTTCTCACGAAATCAAGACCAGTGAACAGCAACAGACGACCTATATACAATGTCACATTAGCTTCAAAGGGGATTTGGACGACGAACAAAAAAAGAGGTTATTTAAGATCGCTGAAAAATGTCCTGTACATAAAATCTTAACTAATCCTATTGTAATAACTTCAAATCATTTGTAATTGTTTCTTGGGATAACGGACAACACTATTTATATTTGTCCGCACAAAAAATCTTCCCATAACAATCCATGCCTTTGAGGCAAATGGATACAGAAGGTTCTATTTGGCCTTTGAATTGAGTTGAAAGTACTCAATTTTGAAAGAATAAGCAGGAATCAATAATACATACACGTTCAATAAAAATAGCAAACCAATGCAATTGGATCCACAAATAGCAATAGACTCTCCTTTTAGATCAATTAAACGGGAAGACTGGAAAAATCTAAATGGAAAAATATTGCACAACTTCAGTTCCGAAGATCTTGAAAATCTACATGCGCTCAATGAGCCATTGACAAATCAGGAGATCGAAGAAGTTTACGTTCCTTTGAGCCATTTGCTAGAAATTCACATTGACCGTTTCCAAAGCCTGCATCAACGCACAAATCGCTTCTTTGGGAAAGAAGAGAGCAAATTACCCTATATTATCGGCATTGCCGGATCTGTGGCCGTCGGCAAAAGTACAACAGCAAGAGTACTGCAACGGGTACTGAGTATGCTGCCTTCCAAACCAAAAGTAGATCTGGTGACAACAGATGGCTTCCTCTACCCCAATCAACAGCTGATCGAAAAAGGTATACTCAACCGCAAAGGATTCCCGGAAAGCTATGACGCCAAACGGTTGATTCATTTCCTCTCTGCTGTCAAGTCTGGAGCCCCTAAGATTACTGTTCCAGTTTATAGCCACTTGGTTTACGATGTCCTGCCAGACGACCAACAGCAAATCATTGAACAGCCGGATATCCTGATTGTCGAAGGTATTAACGTATTACAGGTTAACTCACAACGCCCCCGCAAGGGACATAGTGTTTTCGTTTCCGATTTCTTCGATTATTCCATCTATGTACATGCCAGTGAGAAAAACCTCATCGAATGGTATACCAATAGGTTTGAATCCTTGCGCGCTACAGCCTTCCAGAATCCGGCTTCATTTTTCCATAAATATGCGAATATGTCAGCCGAGGAAAGTCATGCCATGGCCGTGAACATTTGGAACGAAATCAACAAACCCAACCTGATCAAAAATATCTTACCGACCCGCTATCGGGCCGACCTTATCCTCGAGAAAGGCAGCCACCACTTTGTCAAGAATGTGAAAGTCAGAAAGATCTAATTGAGCCGCCCCTTAAATTGAAGCACTTCATTCAGGATCTTGCTCTGCACCTGCTGGTGAATCCGATTGCTTGAAGATATGGTGCTGACTTCAACTTTGTATTTCACAAAGTCTTTGGCCAGATCCGCTATTTTCACCGAGAAGCCCTGTCCATGGTCCAAATTGGGATTATTCTGAAATAAAGGTTTAAAATACTGCTCCAGTTCTTCCACAGCGACGGCATGGTCAACCGGCAGCTCGAATTTCACGACTATTTTATTGGACTTCTGTGAGGTTTTGTTGACCAAAGTCGCGGTAAACACCAAGTTATTCGGAATCATCACAGCATCATCATCCTCGTCCCGGACAACCAGATTGGCTAAGGTGATATCAACAATTTTGCCCTGATACTCCCCGATTTTAATGCGGTCACCGACAGAAAACTGATCCGAAAACATAATGATCAGACCCGATATCATATTTGTAATATATTCCCTAAAAATAACAGCAATGGCCATGGCAACGATTGTCATACTGGTGATAAAGTCCTTCGGATTGATACCTAAAGCAATCATCACACTCACAATAATGAAAAATACATTTCCTACGGTCGCCACACGTGTGATGCCGAGCACGAAGTTGCCACGCACAACCTGATGTTCATTTCTACTGTTGTACAGTTTAACCAAAATAAAATGACCGATCGAAATCAGTACGCTGGCTGTCAGAAAGGTATTCAGTCCGTATGCAATATTTAGTATGCTATCTTTCTGCTTATAAAAAGCTTCAAATTGCACAAATGAAGCCGTCAGTGCAACAAGTAGTATGATCCGTACAATAAAAGAAATTGAAATAGATTTCGTCATTTTTAAACGTTGATGATTTGCAAATAAAAACAAATTTATCGTTTTCTCCACTGTCACCAAAGATTTTTTTGCGGCATGGGGGAACTAAAAATGTTGCATAGCTAAACAATTTTACTTTACGTAAAAACCATTATCAGGAAATACCTATCTTTGCCTAAAGACATTACATGCTATTAAATGAAGGAATCCAACGTGCAAACTGAACTCAACGTCACCGGAATGCATTGTACAAATTGTGCTATTTCAATCCATAAATACCTAGAAGACAATGGTGCTAAGGAGATTTACGTTGATTTCGCTTCAGATGAAGTAAAGTTTTCCGATATTCCGCAGGACCAGGTTCCAAAGCTCGTTAAAGGCATCGAGTCTCTGGGATACAAAGTCATCAAGGACAAAGATGTCAGACTAAGCTTCTGGAAATCAGTTGAGTTTAAATTTCTGATCTGTCTGCTCTTTACGATTCCACTCTGGAGTCACATGTTTGTGGATCTCCCCTTACTTCATGACCCCTATGTACAACTGGCCTTATGTACACCTGTCTATCTTGTTGGTTGTATCTACTTTGGCAATAGTGCACTACGCTCACTATGGAATAAAATGCCCAATATGGATGTACTTATCTTTGTGGGTTCTACGGCAGCATTCGTCTATAGCGCTATTGGCACATACTATAAACTAGGGCACGATTACCAATTTTACGAAACCTGCGCAACCATCATTACCCTGGTTTTTATGGGGAATGTACTTGAAAAACGTGCTGTTACCAAAACCACATCTGCCATCAAAGATCTGGTTAAATATCAAGACATTAAAGCGATTAAAATTCTCGACAATCAGGAGATTGAAATTACCGCTAGAGAGATTAAATCCGGAGATATCCTCAAAGTAAATACGGGAAGTCTGATTCCAGCAGATGGTGACATCCTGGATGGACACGGCTGGATAGACGAATCAATGATCACGGGCGAGAGCATGCCTATCGAAAAAACAAAATATGAGGCTGTCATTGGTGGAACACTGCTGACTGCTGGCAATATCAGAATCACGGCAACGAAAGTAGGTTCAAAAAGCGTTTTGTATCAGATCATTCAATTGATCAAAGATGCACAGAGCAAAAAACCGCCTATCCAAAAATTTGGCGATAAAGTAGCGGCCTATTTTGTTCCTATTGTAGTCACAATCGCCTTTTTCACCTTTTTTATTGCTTACTTTATTGCCCAGTTGCCCCTGCCGCAAGCCTTGATGAATGCCATAGCGACACTTGTTGTGTCTTGCCCTTGTGCAATGGGCCTGGCTACACCAACAGCAGTGATGGTAGGTCTCGGTCGGGCGGCCAAGCAAGGTATCCTCATCAAGGGTGGAAGCACAATTGAAGAGTTATCCGAACTCAAACAGATGGTCTTTGATAAGACAGGGACACTGACAACGGGCGATTTTAACATCAAGGCCATTCAGACCTTTGGCATCGAGCAATCCCAGGTTGAATCCATTATTGCACAACTGGAAAGCTACTCCAGTCATCCAATTGCCCAATCCATCCGCAAGCAGCTCAAGGAAATAAGATCCTATCGTATTATCTTCAAGGAAGTCAACGAAATTAAGGGACAGGGAATATTTGCTACAGACAGCAATGGGAACAGCTATTCAATCTGTAATGCAAAAATCGGTAAGAAGGATTATTCCAATCGATACGACCTGACGCTGACGATTAATGAAGTGGTCATTGCAGGCATCGTTTTGGAAGATCAGATCAAGCCTTATGCAAAAGAACTTATTCAATATTTAAAAGATAAAGGGATCAGACCTATTCTCCTAAGTGGTGACCGACAGAGTAAATGTGAGCGTGCTGCACAAAAGCTTGGCATAGCTGATGTCTATTGGGAAAAATCGCCCAGCGAAAAGCTGACGATTCTGTCCAAACTAAAAAAGACTGCCCCTACAGCGATGGTCGGTGATGGCATCAACGATGCTCCTGCCCTTACGGCAGCTGATGTCGGTGTTTCGCTTGGCGATGCAACACATGTCGCCATTCAATCCGCGAAAGTGATCCTATTGAACAATGATCTGAAATCAATCGAGAAACTGCTACAGATTGGGCATCACACTCTCCTGACGATCAAGCAGAACCTTTTTTGGGCATTTGCATATAACATCATTGCGATTCCATTAGCCGCTGCGGGGTTTCTGGGCCCTATGCTAGCAGCGTTAAGTATGGCCTTCTCCGATCTTATTGTAATTGGCAACTCGATCCGCCTACGCTTTAAAAAATTGAAATAAAAACAATACAGCATCAGTACCAAGACAATCCATAAAAGATTGTCTTTTTTATGTATATTAGGCTTCAATTCATTCGCTTTTGAGGTTAAATTTTTGTAACTTCGCATGCGTAGCAAGCCAATTAAAAAGGCTTGCTTACTAGTTTTATTGAAACCAAATTCATATGGCTGAAGAAACAGAAAACGACAACAATCTTGTTCCGGCAAACGACCGGATTATCCCAATCAATATCGAGGATCAGATGAAGTCTGCTTACATTGACTACTCCATGTCTGTCATTGTATCCCGGGCTCTTCCTGATGCACGTGACGGCATGAAGCCTGTACACAGACGTGTACTTTATGGTATGTTGGACTTAGGGGTTACCAGTGGCAAGCCTTATAAAAAGTCTGCCCGTATCGTTGGTGACGTATTAGGTAAATATCACCCACACGGTGATTCTTCCGTTTACGACACCATGGTTCGTATGGCTCAAGATTGGAGTTTACGCTATCCGTTGGTAGACGGTCAAGGTAACTATGGTTCCATTGACGGTGACCCTCCTGCGGCAATGCGTTATACTGAAGCAAGATTAAAGAAGATTGCCGAAGAAATGCTTTCCGATATCAACAAAGATACTGTTGATTTCCAAAATAACTTTGACGACTCCTTACAGGAACCTACTGTATTACCGACCCGTATCCCTAACCTTTTGGTTAACGGTGCTTCGGGTATCGCTGTAGGTATGGCAACGAATATGGCGCCACATAACCTATCTGAAGTAATTGATGGTACCATTGCCTTCATCGATAACCGCGATATTGAAGTACCTGAGTTGATGCAGCATATTAAAGGTCCTGATTTCCCAACTGGGGCATTGATCTATGGTTATGCTGGTGTTCAAGATGCTTGTAATACAGGTCGCGGCCGCATCGTTATGCGTGCAAAAGCAGAAATTGAAACAACCAAATCTGGAAAAGAACAGATTATTGTAACCGAAATCCCTTATCAGGTGAATAAGGCCAATATGATCGAGCGTACTGCTGATTTGGTTAACGAAAAGAAACTGGAAGGTATTTCTGCAATCCGTGACGAGTCTGACCGTACAGGTATGCGTGTCGTTTATGATATTAAACGTGATGCTAACGCGAATGTTGTCTTAAACAACCTATTTAAATACACGGCGCTACAAACCTCTTTTTCAGTCAATAACATTGCCTTAGTTAAAGGAAGACCTGTACTGATGAATCTAAAAGATATGATTCGTGAGTTTGTTGAGCATAGACATGATGTCATCGTCAGACGTACACGTTACGAACTGGCGGAGGCCGAAAAACGTGCGCATATCTTAGAAGGATACCTGATTGCACTGGATCATTTAGATGAAGTCATCAAATTAATCCGTAACTCCGATACACCTGAAGATGCGCGACTTGGATTAATGGAGAAATTTGGTTTATCCGATCTTCAGGCACGTGCGATTCTAGATATGACCTTGCGTCGTCTGACAGGACTGGAACGTGATAAGATCAAAGAAGAATATGCTGAATTGATGAAAACAATCGACTATTTGAAATCTATATTGGCAGATGAAGATCTCCGAATGAAGATCATCAAAGATGAGTTGATTGAGATCAAAGAAAAATATGGTGACGAACGTAGATCGCAGATTGTACACTCTGCAGAAGATATGCGTATGGAAGACTTTATTGATGACGAAGAAATCGTGATCACCATCTCCCACAACAGCTATGTTAAACGTACGCCATTATCAGAATATAAACGCCAAGGTCGTGGTGGCCGTGGATCAATCGGAACAAATACACGCGAAGAAGATTTCACAGAGCATATCATTACAGCTTCGGCGCACAACTATATGCTCCTATTTACCGAAGCAGGTCGCTGTTTCTGGTTACGTGCATTTGAGATCCCTGAAGGAAGCCGGACATCCAGAGGCCGTGCGCTTCAAAACATTATCAATGTACCGAAGGAAGAGAAAATTAAGGCGTTTATCTTAGTGAAGAACCTGAAAGACCAAGAATACCTGGAAAACAACTTCATTATCATGTGTACTAAAAAAGGTACCATTAAGAAAACGTCTTTGGAAGCTTATTCCCGTCCAAGAGCAAATGGTATCAATGCGATCAACATCAACGAAGGTGATCAATTAATCGAAGCTTGTTTAACTACAGGAAGCAGCGAAATTGTAATGGCACTGCGCTCAGGAAGAGCAATCCGCTTTAATGAGTCTACCGTTCGTCCAATGGGTCGTACAGCTACAGGGGTTCGCGGTATTACCTTGTCTTCCGAAAGTGATGAGGTGATTGGCATGATTAGTGTCGATGATTCAGAAACAACGGTATTGGTGGTTTCGGAGAAAGGCTATGGAAAACGTACAGATATCGAAGACTACCGTGTCACAAATCGTGGTGGTAAGGGAGTCAAAACAATCAATGTAACCGATAAAACGGGTGAGTTGGTTGCGATAAAAGGTGTTACAGATGCCGAGGACCTTATGATCATCAATAAGTCTGGTATTGTTATCCGGATTGCTGTAGAAGGATTACGCGTAATGGGCCGTGCAACACAGGGTGTGAGACTCATTAATCTGAAAGACAACGATGAGATTGCTTCCATCACGAAAGTAGATCGTGAAGAAGAATCTGACGAGGAATCTGGAGATATCGAAAATCCAACAGAAGGAGATAACGAAGGATCAGCTTCCGAAGAAAATATAGATTCAAACGAAGAATAAACTGCATGAAAAACTTACTGATATCATTGTTAATATCTGCAAGTAGTTTAACTGTTGCTGCCCAATCAAATTTGAAAGAGGGTAGCAACAGTTTTGCTTTATATACCAAAACTGGTGATTTCAAACATCTTGAAAATGCCAGAAAATTTGCTGACGCCGCATTTCTAACAAAAAAAGATACGTCTGCTGTCAACAATAACCTTTTAAGGGCTTTGGTATATAGCTCACTGGCAGTTGCAGATTCAACTAGAAAACAGCAGTATAAAATAGACCCGATAGATATATCCATCAAATCGCTAAAATTGTTGGATGCAAAAAAAGCGCGCCGGAATTTTCCTGCAGAGATGGACTATGTTCGTCAAAATCTTGCTGGCGCAATCTCCTATCAGGGCGGTATCGCACTAAAAGACAATAAATTTGATAAAGCTTATAAGGCTTACCTTCGAATAGACTCCCTTGGTTTTAAAAATACCGACCTCAAATATAATCTTGCCGTACTTGCCGGAAAAAATAAAGATTATATGAATGCTATTAATTACTATAACGAGCTTATTAAAGCTGAAAATCCCAAACCAACCTACTTTTTGGAATTGGCACAAATTTATAGCTTAGGAGGTACTAAACAGGATGTCTTAAACGTTCTAGAGAAAGGACATGTTATATTCCCGGAGAATAAGCAAATCCTTTTTAGATTAATAGATGTGTATTCGGCCAATAATTCGTATGATGCAATATTGAACGTTATTGCTGATGCAATTCGTTTGGAACCTGAAAATGTAGAATTAAATTACATTGCCGGTTATTCTTACGAAAATGCGAATGATCTAAAAAAAGCAAAAGAATATTATAATAATGTATTACGATTAGATCCAAATAACTATGAATCTAATTTGGCATTGGGCTTAATTAATCTCGAAACGCTATTAAAAGATCCGACAAACCAGGATATCCAGGATTTAACGGTCGAATATCTATTAAAAGCAAACGAAATCAAACCCTACGATGTTAATGCCTTAAAAGCCTTAGCAAAATATTATACGCTTATCGATGATGCGTTACAATTAGACAGGGTGAATTTATTATTGAATCAATTAACAGTTAAATAGATATGAATTTAAAATCTCTATTATTATTAGCGGCAATAGGTACTGTATCTACATCAGTTTCTTTTGCCCAAACGGGTAACGTAAAAAAGGCAAAAACTGGTCTCGCTAAATTTCAGGAATTAAAAGATGCTGGTACTGCACAATTAGGCTTACCAAATCTTAAATCAGCAAAAGAAGCTATTGACGCTGCTGTGATCAACGAGAAGACAAAAGATAATGCAGAAGCTTGGACAGTATATGCTTTAGTTAACGCAAACTTATCAACTATAGATAAATCCGCTGAATTGGCAAAATTAGCAGAAGATGGTATTGCCAAAGCAAAACAATTGGATACAGATGGAGCAAACAAAGCAAACATCACTGTAGCTGAGCAAATCCTTGGCCAATACAACTTCAATATTGGTGCAGAAGAATACCAGGCACAAAAATATGCCGATTCCTATAGTTCGTTCACCAAAGCATTGACGTACCTTCCCGGGGATACACTCGTGACTTACTACAGTGGTGTAGCGGCATTGTCCAACAAGGATTATAAAAATGCGATCGAACGTTACAAAGAATTGATCCCTAGAAAAGACTTCTCTTCACATAAAACAATTATGGTTGATTTACCGAAATTGTATTTATCATTGCAAGACACAACTTCTGCTCTAGAATATGCGAAAAAAGCTGCTGAAGCCTACCCGGACGACAATGCAGCGATGACGCAAAATATCGAATTGAATTTGATCACAGGGCACGAGAAAGAGACCATTGATGCCATCACGACACAATTGGCTAAAGATCCTTCGAATAAAAGCTTAAACTATTATTTAGGTATCGCACAGGCATCAGCAAAAAATGATGAGGCGGCAGTTGCGGCATATAAAAAAGCACTAGAAATCGACCCTAACTTCTTTGAAGCAAATACAAATTTAGCGATCACGTTGATGAATAAAATTCGTGAAAAACTAAATGTTGTTAACAACAACAGAAAATTGACGCAAGCGCAATACAACACAGAAGTGGACAAGATTAAAGCAGAATTGAAACCTGTATTACCATACTTAGAGAAAGCTGTTTCTTTGCAACCAAAGAATGTAGATGCTTTAACAAATCTAAAGAACTACTATGTTTTTATGCAAGATGAAGCTAAAACTACTGAAGTCACTGCTAAAATCAAGGAATTAGAATAATTTTAATAAATTCTTCTAAAATAAATAGAAAATCCCCAGCGTTTGTTGGGGATTTTTTTATGCTTGAACCGTAATTATTGTCTTCTCCAGGGATTAGCCGCCCACCAGTTGGAAACTGGTATTTCCAATCCGCTATTATAGAATTGCGATCAGTTCAATCTGAAATACCAAGGTGCACTCCCCTCCTTTTCGGGGCATTAATTCTTCCTTGCCATAAGCTAAGTGTGGTGGAAGGTAAACTTGCCAGATTGATCCAACAGGCATCATACACATAGCCTCCTGCCAACCACGGATAAGTTCATTGATATAAAATGTTTCTGGTCGTTTATGCCTATAGGAGCTATCAAATACCGTTCCGTCCAATAGCTCACCCTTATAATGACAGATTACTTTTGAGGTTTTCACCGGAATTTTACCGGCCCCCTCCGTCAATATTTTATATTGTAAACCCGATGGGCAGACTGTTACATCTTCCTGCGTAGCATTCTCTTTTAGAAATGCAATCCCTTCCTCCTTATTCTTTTCCAATAACGCTGTCGCGCTTAGCTTATTCTTCTTTTTCTGTACCAAAGTAATATCGTTTAAATGCTAACGTAATGATCAGCACTGCGTATACAGCTGCAGTATCCGCGATAGGTTTTATTGCAGAATACCAGGTGTTGACCAAGGTCCAAAGTAACGGCTTTTTATCTTTTTAACGAAAAAATGCAGCGATTTTTAGGGAATCCTAAAACGTCACTGCATTCATCGCGTAGATCTACAGTGATCTACACCAATTTTTATATTCCAAACCGCTATACCAAGGCAGCATGCAATGTTTTTTCAAAGCTAAATGCTTTGCTGACCGGGCAATTCTCCTTTGCTTTCTGAGCAAGCGCTTGAAATTCGGTGTCGTCAATGGAGGGTACTTTTGCAGTCAATTCAAGCTCAGAACGTACGATTGCACCATTTTCAAATACAATGGTCGATACCGTTTTGAGTTCATCGGGGACAAAACCAGCTTCGGTTAAAAACGCGCTCAGCTGCATCGTAAAACATCCGGCATGGGCTGCGGCCAATAGCTCTTCCGGGTTGGTACCAATACCATTCTCAAACCGTGTTGAAAACGAATATTGTGCCTGATCCAATACCGTACTATCTGTGGTCAGATTTCCCTTACCTTCTTTTAAACTCCCATTCCATTGGGCTGTTGCTTTTCTTCTCATGATTATTTCTTTGTTGTTATATTTTATTATCCTTCGATACCAGCTTTATTCTCAAAGTTTTGTTGAAAAATAATACGCTAGATCCATTTAAGAACGATCTATATATACAACAAACCTGCCTATAAAAAGTTGTATTTAATTGTATAAAATCATGTCGCACTTCCTAAGAAAGTCTCGTTATTTAATACAATAAAACTAAACTCATGAATAAATTAGCGTATCTCCTCGTCTTAGTAGCATTCACTTCCTGTAAAACTCGTCAGAACACGCAACAGGCTCTAATTCAAGATTGTCCCGAAGAAAAAATTGTCAATAAGATCCCCGGACCACCAGTAAAAGGAGAATCTGAGAAAATCTACTATATCTATCAGGGCAAAAAAGTATCACCTAAACAATTCGATCAGGAATGGCTTGAAAAAAATTGTGAGATTAAGGAGACAGTCGTCTACTAATTTTATTTCTAAAAACAAGCCTAAACACGTATTTTTGCCTAAAATTTTTTAAAATGACAGTTTCTCTTCGGGAGGTCAATAAAAAGATTTTAGGCTATGTTTCTTTAACTTTCCTCGGTTATTTCACGATAGGCTTATCACTTGCGACCTTACCCATTTTTATTCATCAAATTTTAGGATTTAATACAATTATCGCCGGATTGGTCATCAGTGTCCAATATATTGCAACCTTTTTACTACGGGGTTATGCTGGAAAAATAGTGGATACCAAAGGCCCCAAGATATCCGTCCTGCGCAGTATGCTCTTTTTTGCACTCTCGGGGATCTTACTTCTATTCGTCTTTTTATTCAAATCACAACCTTTCATCAGTCTAGGTTTATTGCTGATCACGAGGTTGTTCACAGGTATTGGTGAAGGGCTTGTCGGCGCCAGTCCGATCAATTGGGCGCTATTGGAACTCGGCGATGAACATGCGGCCAAAGCCATCTCCTTGAATGGTATTGCGAGTTATGGCGCACTTGCCCTCGGAGCACCACTGGGTGTATTGATGGTGGACCATATCAGTTATGAATCATTGGGACTGCTCACCTGTGCCATTGGTATCTTGGGCTATCTTTATAGCAAATCAAAAACTCCCTTTCGGGTGATTGCCAAGAAGACAAGTACCGTCAGTTTCAAACATGTACTTTTGACTGTCGCTCCATTTGGAACCTGTCTGGCGCTGGGTGGCCTTGGTTTTGGGAGTATATCGACCTTCATGACACTATATTATGAACATTTTAACTGGCAGAATGGTGCCGCCTGTTTGACCGTTTTTGGTATTTTCTTTATCCTGACAAGACTTGTGTTCAATAAGGTTATTGATCAATATGGCGGTTTGAAAGTCGCCTTGGTCAGTCTTTTTGTAGAATCATTAGGTTTATTGGTGATTGCCCTCGCACTCCATCCTCTTTGGACACTTATTGGCGCAGCATTGACAGGCCTGGGCTTTTCACTTGTTTTTCCTGCCCTAGGTGTGGAGGCCATCAAAAAGGTTGATCAAAGCCAACAAGGTTCGGCACTGGCTGCCTATGGCTTATTTATTGATATTTCTCTAGGGATTACAGGGCCATTGATCGGCTTTGTTGCTAATAATGTTGGTATGACTGGGATCTACCCCTTCAGCGCCATAATAGTGTCTATTGGTTTTGCAGTCGTGGGCAATTTATTATATAATCAGAGACCGAAGCTTGCTTGACGTCCCACAGATAAACTACAGGGGATATGCAAATAGAAGAAACGAAAAAAGGCTAACCATCGGGTTAGCCTTTTTTATATTACTCGTATCGCTAGCTTATATTAGTTTTCAATGCTCGGTACAGCTACAACCTCATTGGTATCAGCATTGTAATCTATACCATCAAAGTTAAAACCAAATAAGTTGAAAAACTCATTGCGGTAACCTTCGATATCGGAGATCTCAGTCAAATTTTCTGTATTCGCTTTCTCCCATAGTGCAGCTACTTCAGCCTGAACATCTGCACGCATCTCAAGGTCGTCAACACGGATTCTGCCTTTATCGTCAAGCAATACTTTGCCATCAGCAGTATAAAGACGCTCTGCAAATAAACGTTGCATTTGTTCAATTGTACCTTCGTGGATTCCTTTTTCTTTCATCACCTTGTATAATAAGGAAATGTACAAAGGTACCACTGGGATCGCTGAACTAGACTGTGTTACTAAAGCTTTGTTTACAGAAACATAAGCTACCCCATGAAGATCACTTAAGATCGCATTGATTGCAGGTACAGTACCTTCCAAATCATCTTTCGCACGGCCAATCGTTCCATTGCGGTAGATCGGATAAGTCAATTCAGGGCCGATATACGAATAAGCAACTGTCTTTGCACCTTCGGCTAAAAGGCCTGCAGCTTTAAGATCTTCGATCCAAAATTTCCAGTCTTCCCCACCCATTACGGCAACTGTATTGGCAATATCTTCACTATTTTCTACGGGTTGGATCGTAATATCCGAAACAACGCCCGTATGGAAGTCGACCGTTTTATCGGTAAAAGGTTCCTGTATAGGTTTTAAAACAGAAGCGTGTGCAACACCTGTTTTCGGGTGCGTACGACGCGGAGATGCCAAACTGTAAACCACTAAATCTACTTGACCCAGATCCTTTTTGATTAATTCAATGGTCTGTTTTTTGATATCGTCCGAAAAGGCATCACCATTGATACTTTTGGCATATAATCCAGCTTCGTGGGCTTCTTTTTCAAAAGCTGCAGAATTGTACCAACCAGCGGTACCTGGCTTACCTTCTGCCGCAGGTTTTTCAAAAAATACACCGATTGTAGCAGCTCCAGAACCAAACGCTGCAGAAATCCGGGATGCAATACCAAATCCTGTTGAAGCACCGATCACCAATACTTTCTTTGGACCATTCGCGATCTCACCCTTCGATTTCACGTATTCAATTTGATTTTTAATGTTTTGCGCAGCCCCTTGTGGATGCGAGGTTAAACAAATAAAACCTCTAGTTCTTGGTTGTATAATCATCTTGATGAATTTTCTTACTACTTGTTTTATTGATTAGGCAAAATAAGGAATTTTAAATGAGAAAATCGCCATAAAAATCAATTACTTTTTGTTTCATTTCCGATTAAACGGGCATTTGCTTACTTTCACTGTATTAAATTGACAGCACATCCATTTTATTTATGCCATTCCAATTTACAATAAAAAACAATAAAAATACGGCACTTTTTTTAGGAATAGTTGCCGCATTATTTTTCGCCAGCACCTTTGTTTTAAACCGCGTTATGGCTGTTTCGGGAGGAAGCTGGCAGTGGACAGCATCCTTACGTTTCATCTGGATGCTTCCCATCTTGTTTGTTATCGTATTCATTAGAGGCAATTTAGCTCCGCTCTTTGATGCCATCAAATCCAATCTGCCGCAGTGGCTGCTATGGAGTACAATAGGTTTTGGTGTATTTTATGCCACCCTTACCTTTGGTGCTAGTTTTGGCCCCTCATGGTTGGTCGCCAGTACCTTTGAATTCACCATTATCGCAGGTATGTTTATCGGCCCCTTGCTGGAAAAGAAAGAGAATCGAAGCAGAATTTCCAAAGCTTCACTCCTGTTCTCGATCATTATTTTTTTGGGAATTGTCCTGATGCAAATCTCAGAAGCACGTGCAAGCTCCATAAAATCCATGTTATTGGGAACCATCCCTGTATTGATCGGGGCGATTGCCTACCCTTTGGGAAATCGCAAGATGATGCAAATAGCGGGAAATAAATTGGATGCCTTCCAACGAACACTGGGCATGACGTTATGCAGCATGCCTTTTTGGATTCTGCTCAGCATCTTTGGCTATATGGACAGTGGACTCCCAACTGAGAGTCAGTTGTTCCAGACCTTCATGGTTGCCATTTTTTCAGGAGTAATCGCCACCCTCCTATTCTTTACGGCAACAGATCTGGTCCGCACCGACCACAAAGCCCTCGCGGCGATTGAAGCAACACAAGCCATGGAAGTAATCTTTACACTATTGGGCGAAATAATACTATTGCAGGCTGGTTTTCCAAATAGTTACTCCTGTATGGGAATTGCCCTCGTGGTCATTGGAATGATACTCCATAGTCGTGCAAATTAAAGTCCGGAAGCATAAGAGATCAATTTTCATCAGCCTGTAGGGTCTTGCTGATCTTGCTTAAATTCAAGCTATTGGCCATAGCAGAAAAAATTTCGTAGTAAGTACCTTTCTGCATATAAAGTTCCTCATGTTGCCCCTGCTCGACAACATGGCCTTTCTCCATCACGACAATTGCATTGGAATCAATAATCTGGGAGATACTGTGCGATACAATAATTACCGTGCGATCTTTCTTGATCGCATCAAGGCTATTTTTAATCTGCTCCGTAGCAATGGCATCCAGATTTGCTGTGGGCTCATCCAGAAAAATAATAGGGGGATTTTTCAGAAACAAACGTGCAATCGCAATACGCTGTTGCTGTCCACCGGAAAGCAATTGCGCATCAGAATCGTAACCTTTTGGCAACTCCATAATCTGCTGATGGATATAGGCTTTTTTAGCTGCTTCCACGATTTCTTCCCGCGAACTCCCCATCTTGCCATATTCAATATTTTCAAATATTGTCCCTTTAAAAATATGGTTACGCTGCAGCACCATGCCAATATGCTGTCGGAGGAATGCGGTATCATAGTTAGCCAAATCTACACCATCCAATAAGATCTGCCCACCTGTCGGTTCGTAGAATTTATCCAACAAGTTGATAATTGTACTTTTTCCCGCACCACTTAATCCGACTAAAGCTGTAATTTCATTGGGTTTAATAGCAAAGCTAACATCTTTTAGCGCTTGCGTCCCATTGGGATACTCAAAGAAAACCTGACGCAATTCCAAATGACCGTGAATTTTTTCCGGCCGATACGTTCCTTTTGACTCAATCTGATCATCCGATTCCAGGATCTCAAAAAAAGACTCCGAATAGATCAGGGCATCATTGACCTCATCATAAATGCGGTGCAATTGGCGAATCGGTGCCGAGACATTGTTGAACAGCATGATATGGAACATAATGGCCCCAATTGTAATTTGTCCAGATAGCACCAAATAGGCCGTCAATACAATAATGATAACGACCGCAATCTGCTCTACAAAATTCTTTATGCTATCGTAAAAGAAGCTCGTCTTTCGCGTTTCCATTTGATTTTCGGTCATCTCAAATTGAATCTTCTCATGTCGTTTTGCTTCTTCGGGCTCCCGTACAAAAGATTTGATCACGAGTATTGATTCAATAAGACTGATAATTCGATTATTTTTAGATTCACGGTAATTACGCATTTGTCGCCTGAATCCTGTCAGTTTTGAGGCTTGAGTCTGACTAATGTAAAGGTATAATGGAATCACTGCAACCCCCACTAGGCCGACGTATACATTAGCATAGAACATACAGGCCAATGCGATGATTGCATTGGCAAATAAGGGCAAAATATCAATAAAGAAGTTTTGCACCAAACGAGTAAGTGAGCTGATTCCAGCATCGATACGTGTGGCTAACTTTCCACTTTCATTATCTGCAGAAGTATAAAAGGCAAGTTTATAAGTCAAAATGCGGCTGACAATAGACTGAGAAAAATCCCGTGCAATATAAATCCGGAGTTTTTCTCCATAGAATTTTTGACCAAACTGCACCAGCGCATAGACAATTTCCTTCAGCAACAGTACTGCACTAATGATCCCGACGATATACAGCCCCTTAGATAATGGTTCCTTGGCCACCATCATTGCATTGATGGTATCCACTGTATATCGAAGAATAAATGCATTGATTTGAGCAGCAAATGACCCTACCACAGTCAAAAGTAAAGTATAAACAATCAGCTTGCGATAAGGGCGGGCAAAGGGAACAATTTTTTTAAACAGCTGTGGAATAGTCATGGAGAAAGATTATGATAAGCATGGAACAAGTAAGCATTACGCTTTGTTTAAAAGTAAATAGAAAATCATATAAATCCTATACAGCAAAACTGAAATACCAGGGCAAAAAAAAGTCGTACCATAAACGATGATACGACTTCAATATACTGTGCTTTAAATGAGCTTATCCAAAAATCCGGTTCAGCACCTTAGCCAGACGCAGACCACCTTTGAGTAAACATTGCTCCATGGTATCTTTATTTTGATAAACATAGGAATAAGACAGGTTAGCATTGTTGGCTACATCAGCATAAATCTTTTCTGCAAGCTGATTTGACTCATACAACCAATTGGACAATTCACCAGCGGCCAATTGTTCATTTTCCTTTTTGCCATTGATATCCAATACTGTTGCGTACTCCGTATAACTATATTTCTCATTATCCACCAGATCGCTGTCCCAAACGCGGTGAATGTTCGATTTTTTTCCAAACCAGCTCACTTCGATCTTATTCCCACCCTGATCTTCTGCTCGGCTGACGTGCATAGGTTGATGCGCATCCCCCAAGATATGGATCAAGAAATAAAGATTCTGTTGCTGTTGATCCAACGAAATATTTTTATCTGCAAAAGATTGCTCGATACGGATTGCTGTTTTGTATAAATTTTCATCAGCCGAATTTTCAAGTCCCAGTTGAAACTCGGCCCAAGGTAAATTAGAATTTAAATTTATAAAATGAGAATTACCTAACTTCTTAAATTCTGGATTAGGATCCGACTTGATAAAGTCCCCCCAATTTGCCCAATATGCCAACTTTTGCTGTCCAATGATTTTTCCAATATTCTTTTTTGCTTTCTTGTTCAAATGACGCTCAGCGATCTCAGCGACGACACGATGCCCAATGGTTCCCCAGGCAAATACCGATGAAAGTTGAAAACAAAAAGCCACAGCCAGCAAACCCTTAATCATTTTTTTCATTGTTGTATCTATTTAATTGTAATTATTTAAAAATATCGAACGCATATTTTGCCGAAGACCAAAACTCGTCGAGTGCGATTATCCGTGGTTTAAAGAACGTGATCAGCTCCCCCCACTCCGTTTCCTTAAAAATACTATGGCCTTCCAGTGTGCTGTAGATCTGACAGATCGGCTTGCCATATTCGTCACAACCTTCCATATCCCATTCCCATTCTTCTCCCAGAATATCATGAAGCAGATTTTTGTACTGCAGAAATTGCTCGGCCATCAACGCACGGATTCCAGCATCGGTATGTGACCAGGTTATCGCAATTTTCGCAGCTTTCTTGTCGGCATCCATTTTAAAATACAGCTGTTTGATCCCTGTTTTATAGTTAACCCAATTTACTTTTTCACCATCAGCGGATGCATGCAGGGACATGAATTGCCCAAACTTGGTCCAGAACAGCTGTTTTAATTGTTTTACCTCTTCTCTAGAATACACAAATACAATTTTTAAGTCAACAAAATTAAGAAAATAGCTCGGTATGCCTAAACCTTATTGGTATTAAAATTGTTGTTTTATCAACAAACAAATTCAAAAGATGAATATAGACAAGAAAAAATCGCTCTTACTGCTGGCCGCTGTGGCTTTGGGAACTGTTGCATATAATGCATTAAAGCCAGTGATATCGCGTCCCGATGTAGTGGACCCTTTTGACTTAGATAAATACCTTGGAAAATGGTTTGAAATCGCTCGACTCGATTTCCGTTGGGAAAGAGGACTGAGTCAGGTTTCAGCAGAATACAGCAAAAATAAAAATGGAACGATCCGGGTAAATAACCAAGGCTATTCGGAGGAAAAAGAACAATGGAAACAATCCATCGGAAGAGCCAAATTTGTTAATGGTCCTCATGAAGGCGCATTGAAAGTCTCTTTTTTCGGTCCCTTTTACAATGGCTATAATATTGTAAAAATAACCCCAGATTATAAATATGCACTCATATTTGGAGACAATCTCGATTATATGTGGATTTTGGGTAGAGATACAGCGATTCCTGAAAAGATCCGAAACGAGTTTCTAACCTATGCATTACAATGTGGATATGAAACCGGCAATCTGGTCTGGACAAAACATTAGTCGAAAATCGGCGCCAGTACCTGATAATTGAGAGTGGGATCCTGTGCTAAAACATCAGCAATCTCCTGAAGATCCTGTTGGTCGATGGCATTTTTGATTCCAGCATTGTATAGATTCGCAAGAAATAGCGCGGCATCACGCTTTTCAGCTAGCGCTAAAATAGAACTTCCAACATAGAAATTGAGAACAGATGTGGCATAATCGCCAAATATATTAAAACCAAAATCGCCATTTTTCTGTAAGGAATAGCGCATCATTTTCTCAAAATCCGAACGTAAAGTATCTTTTGTAGTATCTTTCATAGCATAAACTCAAATATTCCAGCCTATTCAACCTTTGGCAAAGGTGCAAAAAAAATCCCAAACAATGCTGTAAGGAAAAGCATTGTTTGGGATGATTATTATTCCGGTCAAAGGGCCTAAAGAGCCTCAGCGTGCTGAGAAACGTCCAGACCAAGTTCTTCATCTGTTTCTTCCACACGTAAAGGAGAAATCAGATCCGTTACTTTTAATAGAACCAAAGAGCCTACAAAGGCAAAGAAAGATACGGCGAACAAGGCAATGGTATGCACGAAAAATAACTTCGTTTCACCAAAGAACAAGCCATTGTCAACGACCAAAGGATTGACATTATGGTGGGCAAATACCCCAGTCAGCACCATCCCTACCATACCACCTACACCATGACAAGGAAATACATCCAAGGTGTCATCAATACTTGTTTTACTTCTCAAATAGACAACCAGATTGCTGATCAATGCAGCGACTAATCCAATGACCATGGCGTGTGGAATACTGACAAAGCCTGCTGCTGGTGTAATTGCAACCAAACCCACAACAGCACCAATACATGCACCCATCGCCGATGGTTTTTTACCTCGGATAATATCAACAAATATCCATGCCATTGCTGCCATCGCCGAAGCCGTTGTTGTTGTTGCAAATGCATAGGCCGCAATTGTATTGGCCCCACCAGCCGAACCGGCATTAAATCCAAACCAGCCGAACCACAGTAAGGCTGTTCCAAGGATCACATAGCTTATACGGGCTGGATTATGCGTCTGTGATTTACGGCCTTTTAAATAAATGGCTGCCGCCAACGCTGCCCAACCTGCTGACATGTGCACGACAGTACCGCCGGCAAAATCAAGAACACCAAGTTTCGCCAAAATCCCCTCAGGATGCCAGGTCGCATGCGCCAAGGGCATATAAATAAAGATACCGAATAAGATAATAAACAACATATAAGAGTTGAATCGGATACGCTCAGCAAATGCCCCAGTAATAAGTGCTGGCGTAATAATCGCAAATTTCAGTTGGAACATCGCGAATAAAACCAATGGAATAGTTGGTAATGCTCCCCAGGCGATATTCCCTAAGGTCCCCTTCATCATAAAGAATGTGCGCGGATCACCTATAATCCCACCGATATCATCACCAAAGGCCAAACTAAATCCGACAATGACCCAAAGGATTGTCATCAGACACATACAGATAAAACTCTGCATCATCGTTGAGATCACATTCTTTTTACTGACCATCCCGCCGTAAAAAAAAGCCAGACCTGGGGTCATAATCAACACCAACGCCGAGGAAGTCAATAACCAGGCCGTATCACCTGTATCAAACTCCGCTTTGTCCAGTGCAGACAAATCTATAGATGGAAATACAAGTCCCAATACGCCCAAAAGTACCAGAACTAAAAGTGGAATAATTTTTTTCATTTGTTTAAACTGATTAGTCTTTATTAATACATCAATAAATTGTTATTTAAAATACAAAAACAAAACAAAAACCCATTTTTACTTATTGTTTTGACAAATATAAAGTGTTTTTATTGAAAAATTACTATCAAATATTATTTTTTGTAATATTTTTTACATAATTTCACATCAACAAAGACAAAAAACAACAAAAACCTATAAAAAATCAGTTAAAAATCAACCAAAAATCCAAAACAAATCAAACTTTAAACCTCTTAAACATGAAAAAAATCTTAACATTCATTATTTTTTCAATAATTTTCATCAAAACATCAAAATCACAAGAAGAAAACAAAGAAAAATCAGTAGAAATATCAGGATCAGTAGACACCTATTGGAAATATGACTTTCAAAACAAACCAAATATCAATACTTACTTTACTGAAGACAATAATTCAGTCTCCATTGGTATGGTTGATCTGGCCTTAAAGAAGAATTTCAAAAAAGCATCTTTTGTAGGAGAACTATCTTTTGGACCCCGCGGACAATATCGATCTATTGTAAATGGAGACGGCCAACCCGGAGACGACAAAAACAGCTTCCACATTCAAAATCTCTATGTAGGTTATAATCTAACGGACAAGCTCAATCTGACCGCCGGATTTATGGGAACATTTGTCGGATTTGAAGTCATCTCACCTACCTACAATTTTCATTACTCCACCTCTTATTTATTCGGCGCCGGTCCTTTTCAAGATGCCGGACTGAAAGCAACCTATAGTTTCTCCGACAAGTTTGCACTAATGGTCGGTATATTTAACGATTGGAATGTATACCAAGATCTAAATGGGGTATCGCATGTAGGTTCGCAATTAACTTACAGACCTAACGATAAAGGCAGCTTCTACCTAAACTTCCTAACAGGCTCCTCCGTTGGTGGTAAATCAAACTACAGCTCAGGCACACTCGTAGATTTTGTGGGCAATTATGATTTCACACCCAAATTCTTTCTTGGCGTAAATGCCACACATTACAAGAGAAGAGCCGAAGGCGGTTACACTGGGATAGCGCTCTATCCAAGGGTTCATCTCTCCGAGCATTTTGGAATAGGATTACGTGAGGAATTCTTCCAAACGCACAAAGAGGAAAGCAATGGCATCCCAAGTTCAAATATGTTAGCAACTACCCTGACAGCCGAATACAACTACCACGGCTTCAAATTCATTCCCGAAATTAGATTTGACAAAAGCAATACCGAAAAATTCATCAAGAATGACCTATCCCCAACAAAATCGGCCGGACAATTTTTGTTAGCCTGTGTATATAGCTTCTAAATGAAGTATTATCCAAACTCTTTTTTACCTATAAATGCTTGCAAGAATGATTTCATATCCTCGCGAAATCAATTAGATATCCATAAATACAATCTCTGCAAATAAAAAAAGCGGATCTTTTGGATCCGCTTTTTATCTCTCCTATCATATCTAGAATCTCGTATCTCAAGTCTAGCATATCACAACTCAAATCCCCTATTACCTTACGCTAACCGCAACATGTCGGTCTAAAATCCGGTCCGTCTCTGGTGCATCTGCTGGGTATTTTGCAAATTGCGAGCCATAGCCTTCCGCTCCGATCACCTGTTTAGACAGCCCCGCCTTGTCCAGGTAGTCCTTTACCGCATTTGCCCGATCCAACGATAATTTTTTATTATACTCTTCATTTCCGGTTTTATCTGTATATCCACCAATTTTCACATTAGCAGCAGGGAAAGCTTTGAGAATCTCGGCCAGATTACTGAGCTGAGCCTGACTTTCAGGTAATACTTTCGCAGTGCCCGTTTCAAAATTCAGGTTATCAAAATCAAACCACGTATTTTTCAATGAATCCTCTCCCAAAGATTTATAGTCGGATTTTAAAAATTGTACCAACCGATCTTCTATACCACTTTTAAATGCCCCCAGCTTCCCGCCATTTGGCAACATCACATCCAAATGCTCACGATCGACCGGACTAGCCGTACCATTTCCCATTGCATCCCCTGAGTTCATCGGCCCCTGATTAACACTGGTATCTGTAACAGCACCATTTTTATTGCCACTACAGCCTTTTCCAAACAAAAACCAGAGCAATGCGATAACGATCAAAGCAATCAAAATTTTCCACCAGCCTCCGCCTGAGGAACCCGTTGACGCGGCGGCCGTTCTGGCTCCATCTGCTCTAGGCAATGCCAACGGCTCCTTATGTGCCTCCAACTCAGTAGCAGGATTAATGACTGTTGCTCCGGGACGGTTTTCAATATGTTCTACAGGAGTATCCGGTATGACCTCTTCAGGCACTATCTCCTCAGGTTTTACTTCCTCAGGTGCAGAAAAATGGCCACCATCAAATAATTTCCCAAAAGCGCCCAAACCCAACCCCGCCGGAATAGCGGCAGCAAAAGCTGTTTTATTATCCTGTAAAGTTTGATTTATGGTATTCGCATCCCACTGTTGACCTTTATTGGTCAAAGTGGAAAATATAGCTGGCAGGGACAAACCCATCAATTTTTGTACCGACTCAGCGCTGAATCCCAGATAACCTGCCACTGTACCCAATACAGTCTCTAGACCACCACCAAATATTGAAGTCAGTATATTGCTACCTCCGGATTCTCCCGACTGCCCCTCAGTATCTTCACGAGCTTCCTGTCCGCCCAGAAGTTGATTCAGATCAAAATTCGAAAAACGCTGTTTCGCCTGCTCCAGAATTGTAGAAATCCCACCCCCGCCTTCCGTCTGCTGACTCAATCCCAAAAACAAAGAGGGAACAACAACATTTAAGCCCTGTTTTACCTGTTCATTATCCTGGTTTAGACTTTGTCCGATCCGAGTAAGAACCTCATCATCAAAAAAGTCTTTCGCTGATTTTAAAAGCTGATTTTCCATAACCTTTGTTTATTAATTGTTTATATATAAAGCATTAACAAACAAAGCCTTAATTTGTTCACATCATGCTATCCAACATCAAAACTCTCCTGACAGCCACTTTGGAATGACGAACTCTTCGGCTAGATGTGCCAGCCGATAATCTTGCCAGTTGGCCTTATTGATCCATTGCACTTCTTCCAGTTCGGCCTGTGGTTGAAAATCAAATTTCATAGCGAATTTGATCAAATAAATATATCCTTCTACCAGCGTATCACGCTCATTCACCGCCTGCGTCACATGCCGACCAATAAACTGCAATGTCGCAGGCTCTGTATCAAACTGCAACTCTTCCCGGAGTTCCCGAACCAAGGCTTCCGAATCGCTTTCTCCCGCAGCAATCTTACCGCCGGGCAATTGAAAATATTTTGAGCCCTTTTTCCTAACCATCAATAGTTCCCCTTCAGGGTTCAGCATCATAGCCGAACAAATTACAATCGTATGCATACTTTATACTTGAAATTACAAAACTAACTTTTTGTCAATCATTTAAAAAATGTGTTTTATTCTTATATTTAAAGAATAAAACAATAATTTACATAATCCATATATGCATCAAGGATTAACATGTCTCGTATTTAGCCTATTATTTCTATCGTTGGGCTGCCAGCAGGAAAAGAAGAATACAGCAGAAAAAGAGCAACCAATTAGACATCAAGACACCGTCACTGCCAAAAAACAGGACGTAAAGCCTAAACTAGTGACAGCAGCAGATATTATGATCAAAAAAGATCTGCTTTACAAAAAATACACACTTGAAGATACCTATCCCTATAAGGATACCACGCGTAGCTTTCAATGGGATAAAATAAAGGAACGTTTAGCTTACGTTGAAAATTTTCAGCAGACACCGTCATTGTATGCTGTTCTTCAAAATTATCAAAATGAAAAAGGTGAAGCTCCTACGATCAAAGATTTCAAAAGGGATTCTTACAAACGTGTGTCAGACAGTTTCAATGTCGAGCGTTATCAGGCAGCACCATTGTATGACCCAACAACAGACAAACCGGTACGTTATGGACGTGATGGCTGGCTGGTCCGTGTAAAGGGTTCAGACACTTTGGCGCGGGTACCTATTGCCGGAGTATCATTTGAAGGTGAATATACCGTCCCTAAGCGCTATCTGCGACTCATAAGCGATAGTGTACAATTTAATATTATTAATGTTGTTGATGTCAAAAACCAAAACATCTGCACATTGGAAAAAGTGGGTAAAGAGTGGCTCGTGCGCAGTATGACCCCGGTTACCAGTGGCCGGCACAAACCGCCCCATGCCCAAGAAACACCCACCGGACTTTTTGTGGTCCAGGAACACAAATCAAAAATGTTCTATTTTGAAGATGGTACGCGAACCTATGGCGGATTTGCTCCCTATGCGACCCGGTTTACCGCTGGAGCATATATTCATGGTGTACCGGTCAATAATCCGAACGGTAGCATCATCGAATACAGTGAAAGTTTGGGCACAACACCTAAGTCACATATGTGTGTCAGAAATGCGTCATCTCACGCTCAATTTGTCTATAAACGGTCAAAAGACCTTTCCTCCTTGGTCATTGTTATTGATTAACAATATTTAACATTCTGTAAATCAAATATGTATTAACTTTAATAATTATTTTTGTAAACATCTACACAGAAAAGGGAGGAGAATGGGAAATACGATTATGTTTCTTTTAATGGCACTTAATACAGCATTGTCATCAAAAGAAGAATTAAAAACAACAGACCAACAAACCAATACCCATCATATAAATGTAGAACGTCAACGGACAGCCGTTGATTCTTTATATGATGAAATGAATCTAGGCCCAGTATTAAAATACGAGGCATTTCGACAAGCAATGGAAGGTAGAAAAGAGCTTTCCATCCACAACAAAGATATTATGACAGTCATCGACTTTTCCATGGCATCCACGGAAAAAAGACTTGTTGTACTTGATCTGGAACACAAAAAAGTGCTTTTTAACACCTTGGTATCACACGGAAAAAATAGTGGTGAAAATTATGCTACAGATTTTTCGAATCAGCAGGAATCATTAAAAAGCTCATTGGGATTTTTTGTTACCGAAAACACCTATAATGGTGAAAATGGCTACTCCTTGGTATTGGATGGCCTTGAAGAAGGTATAAATGACAATGCCAAAGCACGATATGTGGTGATGCATGGCGCAGATTACTGCAGCACAGGCACTATCTCAAGCTTGGGAAGGTTAGGCAAAAGCTACGGATGTCCTGCGGTTCCCCGGGAATATGCCGGACCGATCATCAACACAATAAAGAATGGAACACTCCTCTTTATCTATGCGGACAATCCGGACTACCTTGCCAAAACGCACCTGATCCATCAACCAAATGTATTGATGGCGCAATTCAATCGAAAACAACGACTTGATATTGCAGATGAAGGTTAACATAAAGAAAATTTAAAATGTAAAAACGAAGCCCGAGAATTGGCTATTTAAAACTAGATCTCAAAGGGTTAGGAACAAAATTCATAAAAATGGGATGTCCAGATTCTTGTTGAACATCCCATTTTTTATAACATTATATTTTTAAGGGAGCAATAGGCCACACATAAAATAGCTATGCCATCCAACCTAGGATTTATGCTTTTTCTTAAATTTTAACATCCAGTCATAGATCGCATCATCGTGGAATAAGCGTTCCACACTACCATGTGTCCCTCCTTTTATCACATTTAAGCTCACATCAGCTTCAGGGTCCACCTTTTTTATGGCTTTCATAATTTTTCTGGATTCTGAAATAGGTACGGCACGATCAGCTGTTCCATGATGTAGCCAAATTGGAACCTGCGTCAGGTTGGAAGCATATTGGCTCGATCCGCCACCACAAATCGCCACGGCTGCAGCTATCCGCTCCGGATATTTTCCAGCAACATCCATGGTCCCATAACCACCCATACTCATACCACAGACGTAAATGCGGTCGGGATCAGCATTATAATGCGCGATAACATAATCAACGATCTCTATCACTTTATCCGGATCCCAGCCACCGCGGGATTGGGGAGCAACAATAATTCCGGGCACCTCCTGCCCTTTATTAATCGCATACAGTAAACCGTAACGTTTTACCCGATCCAAATTCGTACCTGACAGACTTCTACCATGCAAAAACACAAAGACAGGTTGTTTTTCCGAGGTTGCATCATCGGCATCAGCTTCTTTTAATAGAAAAGGATAAGCTGTCTCCCCTTTGATCGCTTCTATTTCCTGCGCATTTATCTTCATCAAAAACAGAAAGAAAACACACAAAAACAGGTATATTTTACGCATAAATTTATTTTATCTACGATTACTTAGCTTAATTCTGGAGGACTAAAAATACAATTAAACTATTTTTTACCTGCCGCATTTAACAACTTTTAACATTTTCAATGCATCAAACTAGGCGCTTCAAACCTGTGTTCCTACAAATTTGGTCTGATATGCAATTATAATTGCATATCAGACCAAATTTATCTTAGTTTGTACTATTACGTAAAAAATAAGGGCTCATCATGAAAATACTGCATACTGCCGATTGGCATTTAGGGAAACGACTGGATAGCTTCTCTCGGATGGACGAACAGCTTTTGGTCATGGAGGAGATTATTCAGCTAGCAGACCAGCAAGAGGTCGACCTGGTTCTTATCGCAGGAGATCTTTTTGATACGTTCAATCCCGGTGTAGAGGCTATCGAGTTATTTTACAAAACGATCAAACGATTGGCAAAAAATGGCACCCGACCTGTTATCGCTATTGCCGGAAACCACGATTCACCCAATTTGATTGATGCACCAGATCCTTTAGCCCGGGCATCTGGCATTATTCTCATTGGTCACCCAAATGCAGTTGTAACGCCATTTACGGCCGAAGGTTTTTCGGTCCTAAAGTCAGACAATGGCTTTATCGAGTTGAACCTGGAAGGCTATAACTATCCTATCCGTATACTCCATACCGCTTATGCCAATGAAATCCGGCTGAAACAATATCTTGGTGAAGACAAAGAAGTTCAATTAAATAAAGCTTTGGCCGACAATTGGCAAAAATTGGCTGAGACCTATTGTGACGAAAAAGGCGTCAATATACTGACGGCTCACCTTTATATGAATAAAATCGGATCCCCATTAATCGACGAACCTGATGGGGAAAAGCCAATTAAAATTGGAAATGCTGACCTGATCTATTCAGAATCCATCCCGGCTCAGATTCAATACACCGCACTCGGCCATATTCATGGATTCAAAAATATCGGTTCTCCGGAAAAACCTGTTGTATACGCCTCATCTCCCCTTTGTTATAGTTTCGCCGAAGCTGGCCAGACCAAATATGTAAGCATTGTCAATGCTGTACCCGGTGCAAACGTAACATTTGAACGAATTGCACTCCTACAGGGAAAACCCTTAGTCCGGAAATCCTTTGATGATATCGACCAATGTATCACTTGGCTCTCCGAGCATCCAGAAACATTAGTGGAATTAACACTCAAATCCGAAACCTTCCTCAAAGCCGAAGACCGTAAGCTGATTTATCAGACACATCCGGGTATCGTCTATTTAATTCCGGTTGTACAGCACGACAAACAAAACCCACTTGATGCAAAAGAAATTAATCTGACCCAAGATATATCCGCACTTTTTCAGGATTATTTCAAATCCAAAAACGCCAACCAGGCGCCCAATGACGATATACTCAACCTTTTTCGCGAAATACTAAATTCTTAAGCCCATGATCCCTTTAAAGTTAACTGTAGAAGGTATATATTCCTATCAAGAACGTCAGACAATAGATTTCACAGCCTTGACAGATGCCGGTCTTTTTGGGATATTTGGTGCTGTTGGATCTGGTAAGTCATCTATCCTGGAAGCGATCACCTATGCCTTATATGGTGAAACCGAACGGTTAAATGCGCGGGACAAACGCGCTTACAATATGATGAATCTGAAATCAAACCGTTCCTATATCGAATTGGATTTCATTAACTTCGAAAACCGTACATTCAAAGTAACAAGGGAATTTAAACGCAATTCCAAAAATTTTGAAGATGTCAAATCTCCTACGGTTGTATTATATGAAAATATCAATGAACAATGGGTTCCATTGGAAAGCAGTAACACGCAATCGATCATTGGATTAAGTTACGAGAATTTCAAAAGAACAATCATCATTCCCCAGGGGCAATTTAAGGAGTTCATTGAGCTGGGTGCAAAGGAACGAACTGATATGATGAAAGAAATCTTTCAGCTCCATCGTTTCGATTTGCAGGACAAAGTTGCAGCCCTTTATAAAAAAAATCAATCCGAACTAGATCAGCTCAATGGCCAGTTGATGGGTTTCGAAGAGATCAACACTGAACGTATCATAGCGACACGTGACAAGCTGAATGAAGAGCGGGAATCTTTCAGCAAGGCGCAGCATACAAACAAGCTGCTTCAGGAGAAATTTCAGGCATTGAAAAGTGTGAAAGAAGATTTCCTGGAATTGAGCAAAATGAAGGCCCTATTTCAACAGCTGACCGATCAGCAAGCCGAAAAGGAAGCTTTGCGCCAACGGATGATACGCTTTGAAGAAGCGCATACAAACTTTTTTCACATCCTCCAGACACAAGAGAAATTGAATCAGGAAGATGCGCAGGAACAAAGCAAGTTACAGTTAGAGGAAGCAAAATCTGTAGAGCTTCAACAAGCTATCCAACAGCTATCGCAGCAACTGCAACAGGTAAAACCACAATATGAGCGATTGCCTGAACGAAGGATCAGTGAATTGGATCTGGAACTTATTCTACAGCTGATCAATTTTTCAACTGAGATAAAAGGTTTAAAAGAAAGTGCACAGAAAGGACGGGATTTTGTCCAAAAGGCTAAGGAACAACAGCTGCAATGTAAAAACAACATTCAGGAAACCGAAACCCTACTCCTTCGGCTAAAACAATCCAAACCGTCGGCAAATGAGCTGATGGAACTGGGACAATGGTACACCAAACAGCTGGCCATCCAGCAACAGGAGACCGAACTCAACCATCAACTCCTGGAGCTCAAAGCTTCCATAATCGATCTTCAAGTTGATTTGCAAAGCAAAAACTTCGATGCTACCGCGTTTGATTCTGCGTATGCAGCCGAATTACAGGAACTTGAAACCCGGCTCAACACGCTAAACGACGAGAAAGCACATCTTCTGTTACAACAGAAGCTCACGCAATTCGCGGAGAACCTAAGTGCGGGATCTCCCTGCCCCTTATGTGGAGCCCTGGAACACCCCGCTATCGCGGAAGGAATGGATATCACACAAGAGCTGACAGAAAACCAACGGGCGACAGCAGAAATCAATGCGCGCATAAAATCCAAGGTTGATCAAAAGTTCGAGATTGAAAAGCTCCTACTTCGCCTACAATCCCTACAAGTACAACAAAATGATGTCACAAGCAAGATCCAGGCAAACAAATCTCAGAAGTCCGCTCATCTACTTCAATTTACCTGGCCAGCGTACAGCAGCACGGATGAGTCAATTTATACACAAAAAAAACAGGAGCTTTCCAACATCGAAGCGCAGATCGTAGCTACAGAACAGATTGCTACGACCCATCAGACCGCCTTGACAGATATAGAGAGCAAGCTGGAAAGAGCGAATATAAAATTAAGTGGTCTTGAAATTGAAGAAGCGCAAAAGCAAACACAGATCAATCAAAATATAGGCCATCTAAAACACCTGAACTGGGCAGATTATCAATCCGGGGAGAGAGCTACGGTCGAAAACGAATATCATACATTAAAAGCCGAAAATCTTCGTATAGAACAGGACTATAATACCTTGACAGATCGCTTAAACAAGCTAAACAGTCAATTTGCTGCACAAAATAGCCTGGTTCAATCCATTCAGGAACGGATTATCAATATAAGGTCTGAAATCCTACATATTAACACGACGATCGAACAACTCCTCCAGGCTTCTGTATTCAACGCGATAGATCAGGTAAAAGAGACATTAGCGGAGAATCTACCTGTACAGAAAATCCGTGCTGAACTGGAACAGTTTCAAATCCAATTTGAAACCCTGAAAGCCCAGATCATGCAATTAGACAAAAAGTTAGCCGATAAAGTCTACGATGAGGCAGTCTTTATACAGCAAGAAGCTGCTTTGGAAGAAAGCTCCCATCACCTTAAAATCATGACCGAGAACGTTGCTAAATGCGAACAGGAGTTGAATCAGTTGGAGACAGCCTACGAAAAAAAGGAAACTTTACTGCAACAACAAATGCAATTAAACCTTCGTAATGATAATCTGAAACAGCTATTTAACCTATTTAAGGGAGCGGGATTTGTGCAGTATGTTTCCTCAATCTATCTACGCCAGCTTTGCGACCATGCCAATATCCGTTTTCACCGAATGACGCGCAACCAGCTAAGTTTACAGATTAATGAAAACAATGAATTTGAAATCATTGATTATTTGAATGAAGGCAAAAGCCGGAGCGTAAAAACACTCTCCGGCGGTCAAGCTTTCCAGGTATCCCTGAGTCTTGCGCTGGCCCTAGCTGAAAGTGTACAGTCCAATACCAAAGCCGCTAAAAACTTCTTTTTTATCGATGAAGGCTTTGGCACCCAAGATATCGCTTCTGTCAATATTGTCTTCGAAACCTTACTTGACCTGCACAAAGAAAATCGAATAGTCGGCATTATCTCGCATGTTGAAGAATTGAAAGAACGGATCCCAATATCACTTTCCATCGAAAAAGATGAAGAGCATGGCAGTCAAATTTTCATTAATTAATTGTAAATCCCAAAGTAATTTTGTAGATTAGTTATAGTGACAGAAGCCAAAAACTGTCGCTATAACCAAAAAACAAAAGATTATGGGCTTATTTTCAAATAACCGAAAAGGAAAAGGGTCTCATCCTTTTTTTCATAAAGCAGCTAAATCGACAATTCATTTAGCAGCAGAAAACAACAATCAATCCACTGAACATAGGACAACCTCATCTATGCTTTTTGTCAAGCAATATGATATCATGCGTATCTTAAAGGATATTTTAATGCCGCAGAACCAGAATTAGTTTTTGGCGAAAAATTTATATGATTCAGGAGGCAAGGAAATTTCTCGCCCTCCCCCTGCCATGATCTGTATCTGGTCAGTACTGTTATACTTAATCTATCGCTATTCTTCAAGAGGAAAAGAGACCATTTCCCAGATAAACATCCCTATCCATTCGGGTGATCTTCAAGGCCCTATTCTCTCGCTTTACTGCCCTTAAAAAGAAATAAAAAAAATCATTGAAATTCTAAAAAAGTAAGTTTAATTTAACGATATAAAACATTTATAAAAAAATATTGTCATACGTAAAATAGAAATTAAAGCGGTACTTATTCCAGACACATGAAATACAAACAGATAAACAACAACTCCATTAACCAGATTATGCTTATCATCATTATTTTGCTGATATGCATTTTGATATTTACGAGTCTATTCTACTATCTTCCTGGCTTTTTGGGAGCAATAACATTATATATCCTCTTCCGGAAAATCAATTTCAAATTAACAGAAGAGAAAAAATGGAACAAATCCGTCGCGAGTATATTGTTAATCTTGCTTACGATTATATTTCTAGTCGGACCATTGTATCTCCTGATCAATTATATGGTACCGCAAGTGACTGATGCAATCAGCAATAAAAATGAGATTATGGAAAAATTTGATTCCATTAAAACCTATTTCAAAGATAGCCCATATCTCAGCAACATTGATCTATCGGACACAGCATTGATGGGTGCACTTCAACGGGCGGCCAAGTTTATCCCCAACATCCTAAATTCCGTTGCAGAGGTAGGCGTAAATGTTTTAGTCGCATTATTTGTACTTTACTTTATGTTGGTCAGCAGCAAGCAATTGGAGCGGGCTATATACAATGCCATTCCGTTTTCTCCGGGAAGTAAGACAGAGTTATGGCAAGAGTTTGATATGATGGTTAAATCAAATGCCATTGGTATTCCGATCCTTGCGATGTGCCAAGGTATTGTCGCGGGTTTAGGCTACTGGTTTTTCGGCTTGGAAAACCCCATTTTTTTAGGTATTCTGACCGCTGTTTCCACCATAATCCCAATTCTGGGTACGATGGTTGTTTATCTTCCAGCAGCGGTATTTCTCTTAGCAAATGGACAATCCGGTAATGCGATAGGGTTAGCACTTTATGGTATCATTATCATTGGAAGTATTGATAATATTCTTCGCTTTACAATTTTGAAAAAACTTGGAGATGTCCATCCTTTAATAACCGTTTTTGGGGTGTTATTGGGATTAAATCTCTTTGGTATGTTAGGATTGATATTTGGTCCACTTATCCTATCCTGTGTGGGTGTCTTACTCAAAGTATATAGCAATGAATTTGGTCGAAGTACACCAGAAATTATACAATCTACGACGTTGATAGACCCCAATAGTCCCAGCAACACCACAGATACAATGGAATAGCTTAAAATTTGGAGACATATTACAGTGGGAAGCATCAAAGATGATAACCAGTAAACTGTCATAACTTGAGTTTGGACGCTGCATAATCCCATTTTTTTTATAGTTTTGGTTCTTCAATGGCGTCGTTGTGGAATGATCTATCCTCAGTTCAAGCTGAACGGTATAAATATATTCTGCTAGCACGCCTGAAAAAGAATAACAAATCACTAAAACTGGTTTAAAATCAAAGGTAGTCTATGAACAAAAAAATAATCTTAGGAGTAACTGCTTTACTCGCGGCGGGCATGCTTTATTCATGTAACAACAAGGGCAATCAAAAGACAGCCGGCACGGAAAATAGTACCACAGAAAATACGGCCGAAAATCATGACCATGCGGGTCACGACCACGCCGGTCATGATCATGCGCAAGCTGCCCCTACCCAGTCTTCTGGTCCAGCTGCAATTCTTCCTAATTTCACTTTTTACCAACTTCGATCCGGCATACGTGTCAGCAATGAGAATCTAGCTAAAGATAAGAATACAGTCTTCATCTTATTTGATCCGGGATGTAGCCATTGTCAGCATGAAGCAACTGAACTCGAAAAAAATATTGACCGCATAAAAGATGTCAATATTTTCTATATTTCCATGAATGATCCAGCATTGGTATTAGGATTCTTCGATAGCTTCGCACCAAAACTATCCAAATCTTCCAATGTGGAAGTCCTGATTGACAAAGATCAAACCTTTATCCAAAACATACATGTTCCTTCACAGTTCCCAGCAAATTATGTCTACGGTGCTGATGGAAAACTAAAAGCACATTGGGAAGGTGAGAAAAATATCAATGAGGCAATAAGCCAATTTCATAAATAAGCTGAAATGCTCAATATAGCGATAAACGGATTTGGACGCATCGGAAGAAACACATTACGTAATATTTTTCTTCGCGATGCTTTTGATCAATTGCAGGTGGTCGCCATCAATGATTTGGCTGACACCAAGACTTTGGCCCATTTATTCAAGTATGATTCGGTGCATGGACCCTTCGCTGGTACGGTCACACACGATGAACATCATATTATCGTGAATGGCCATTCTATTTTAGTGACCAATGAAAGAGATCCGGCCCTACTACCCTGGAAATCCTTGCATATTGATGTTGTTGTTGAATCCACGGGGCATTTTACGAACCGTGAAAAAGCAACGCTTCATCTAACAGCAGGTGCGAAAAAAGTTATTATCTCAGCTCCGCCAACTGACAAGGATATTGCAACAGTCGTATTGGGTATCAACGATAATGCTGTCGATCTCTCGGCTTCGATCTTGTCCAATGCTTCCTGCACAACCAACAACGTCGCCCCACTGGTCAAAATATTAGATGACAATTGGGGGATAAAAGACGGATATATCACTACGGTGCACTCCATGACGGGAGATCAAAACCTGCATGATGCACCACATAAAGATCTGAGACGGGCACGTGCCGCCTCTTCGGCTATCATACCGACAACAACAGGTGCCGCCAAAGCAATTACCAATGTCTTTCCACATCTACAGAATAAGTTGGGCGGAGCAGGTATACGTGTTCCTGTACTGAATGGTTCGCTAACAGATTTTACCTGTACGTTAGAAAAAGAAACAACGGTTGAAGAAATCAACAAAGCTTTTAAAGCTGCAGCGGAAAACGAATTAAAGCAGGTATTGTTTTATACAGAAGACCCAATCGTGTCTGTTGATATTATCAACAACCCCTATTCTTGTGTTTTCGATGCACAATTGACCTCAGTAGTGGGTGGATTAGTGAAAGTTGTGGGTTGGTATGACAATGAATTTGGTTATTCCAATCGTTTGGTGGACCTTCTGATTAAGATTGACCGACTTGTTTAAGCTAAGTAGCTAAAAATAAAGAAAGCCCGTATCCTAAAAATACGGGCTTTTTCTTTCAAACTTTTACACGCCTATTTGCGAGGTATCAGTACTTTAGACCAAGCGCAAGTAAAGCACGAGAAAAGCACCTTTCGTTTTGTTTAATATCAGTCAATAGCTGCTACCCTAAGCATGGATATTTTGGGTGATCAGTACCCCTAGGTGTACCGTCTGTTACCTAGCATATCCGCTGATTACATGCCCTGTTGTTGGGGTGATACTGGTATATTAGTATTACATCTGTGTAACGTCTGTACTGGAGTAAGGCAGTTGAGGGGACTTGAGCGGACTTGAAGGGACTTGAGGCGACTTTACAGTTCCCGTTCTACCCCCAAGCCGAAAAGCGCAAAATCATATTTTACCGGATCGTTGGGATCCAATAAACGAAGATTGCCCGTTAACTCTTGTGCGGTCTTCCAGTTGACCTTTTCCAAGGTAATCAGTCCAAATTTTCGCGCTACACGTTCGACATGTACATCACAAGGACAGATCAGGTCTTTTGGTGATAAGCGGTTCCAAATTCCAAAATCTACCCCTTTCTTGTCCTTTCGGACCATCCAGCGTAAAAACATATTGATACGCTTGACAGTAGATTTTTGGGCTGGGCTACTGATATGTTTACGCGTTCGGTGCGGATAGTCCGGAAGCGAAAAGAAATAGGTTTTAAATGTATTCAGCGCCTGCTCCAAATCCACCTCTTTTACGGTCTCCTGCCCTACCAAAAAAGCATCTTCTAAAGACGCAAAGTGGCTATAGTGGTGCCGAAAAAAAGCAACGAAATAAAGAATATCCGTATCATTGAATGTTCGGTGCTTAAAACCAAGCAGGCTTTTGAGGTCCTGATCGCTATGGTTCATGATATAATCATATGGCGCGCCGTCCATTCTTGCGATCAATTCATTACATTTATTGATGATGGTTTTACGTTGTCCCCAAGCCATTATTGACGCTAGGAACCCGGTAATCTCGATATCATTCTTGCTTGAAAATTGATGTGGAATGGATATGGGATCATTGGGAATAAAATTAGGTTGATTATATTCATCAACCTTTTTGTCCAAAAAATCTTTTAAATTAAAATCTACTGCCATGGTCTTTGATTATCGTCCTGTCTGTAGTATACCTTTACAGATATTTGCGATCAATCCCGGTCCTTCATAAATAAATCCGGTATAGACCTGAATAAGACTAGCACCGGCATCAAGTTTTTCAATAGCATCTTTGGCAGAGTGAATACCACCTACGCCAATGATCGGAAATGCTTTGTTGGATTTTTCGCTGAGGTAGCGGATCACTTCAGTTGAACGCTTGGTCAGCGGGCGTCCACTCACCCCTCCGGCCTCTTGTATCAAATCCGGCTGGCTCTTTAAACCTTCTCTTGAGATTGTGGTATTGGTTGCGATAACTCCTGCTATCTGTGTTTCCATAACGATCTCAACGATATCATCCAGTTGACTATCTGTTAGGTCAGGTGCGATCTTAAGCAGAATTGGCTTAGGAGCCGGTTTTGCTTTATTCAGATCCTGTAGTGTATTTAATATATTTTTTAACGGTTCCTTTTCCTGCAAATCCCTTAAGCCAGGTGTATTTGGCGAACTGACATTGACAACAAAGTAATCTACATAATCAAAAAGTGCATTGAAGCAATAAATATAGTCGTTTACTGCTTCTTCGTTTGGTGTCACTTTATTTTTTCCAATGTTACCACCGATCAGAAGCCCTTTTCGATCTTTTAGGTTCTTCAATCGGGTTGCAGCGACATCTGCCCCCTGATTATTGAACCCCATGCGGTTGATCAGCGCTTCATCCGGCACAAGGCGAAACATGCGTGGTTTATCATTCCCCGGTTGTGGTTTTGGAGTGACGGTTCCGATTTCAATAAAACCAAAACCTAAATTAGTCATGTCGGAGATATATTCGGCATTTTTATCGAAGCCTGCCGCCAGGCCTACTGGATTTTTAAATTTCAGTCCAAATACCTCACGTTCCAAGCGAGGATCTTCTACTGTAAAAATAGCATTCAATAATTGCTTGGCACCCCAAATTTTTGAGAAGACATTCAATCCACTGGTCACTTTATGGTGAGCCATCTCCGGATTCATTGTAAAGAATATAGGTTTGACTAATTTATACATAATCGCAAAGTTAGTCAAACAAGAAGAAATATTCATTACTTTTGTACTTTTGCATTTGAAATGATATCAATAAATAATTTAACATTTGAAATAGGATCCCGAGCGTTGTATGATGAGGCAAACTGGCACATCAAACCAGGTGATAAAGTAGGTTTAATTGGTGCCAATGGAGCCGGAAAATCAACCTTATTGCGTTTGATCGTTGGACAATATGCGCCGACTTCGGGAACAATTTCCATGGCAAAAGATCTAAAGATCGGTTACCTTAACCAGGACTTATTATCTTACCATTCGGACAAGAGCATTCTATACGTCGCTATGGAAGCGTTCGAACGCCAAAATCAACTACATGCCGAAATCGAAGACTTACTTGCGAAATTAGAAACAGATTATTCGGACGATATTCTCAATAGATTAAGTGATAGACAACTGGAATTTGAAGCGCTGGATGGCTATAATCTTGAATTCAAAGCACACGAGATCCTTGCCGGTCTAGGTTTTTCAGAAGAAGAACAAAAAAGGCCACTGGCAACATTCTCCGGGGGCTGGCGTATGCGTGTGATGCTTGCAAAAATTTTATTGCAGACACCGGATATCCTATTATTGGATGAGCCGACCAACCACATGGACTTACCTTCCATCAAGTGGCTTGAGAACTACCTACAGGCGTTTGATGGGGCAATCGTCATTGTATCGCATGACAGGTACTTTCTGGACCGCATCATTAAAAAGACGGTGGAGTCGCGCAAAGGAAAATTAACACTTTATGCAGGTAACTATAGCTTTTACCTGGAAGAAAAGGAGTTGAGAAATGAGCTGCAGGCCAACCAGTTCAAAAATCAGCAGGCTAAGATCAAACAGGAAGAAAGACTTATCGAGCGTTTCCGCGCCAAAGCATCCAAAGCTAAAATGGCACAATCCCGGATTAAAGCTTTGGATCGAATGGAGAGAGTTGAGGATGTCGATGACGATAATCCAACGGTCAACTTTAGCTTTAAGTTTTCAAAACCTTCTGGCCGTCATGTGGTGACATTAGACAATATTTCTAAATCCTATCCGAACCTGGAGATATTAAAAAACACTTCTGCGATTATTGAAAAAGGTGATAAGATTGCTTTGATCGGTGCGAACGGAAAAGGTAAGTCTACCCTACTACGTATTGTGGCGGGCACAGATACTCAGTTTGAGGGAAAAGCAGAACATGGACATAATGTATCGCAAACGTTCTTTGCACAGCATCAGCTGGAAGCGCTCCATCTTGAAAATTCGATCTTGGCCGAACTACAGGCCTTTGCGCCAAAACATACGGAGACTGAATTACGTTCGATATTGGGTTGTTTCCTATTTACGGGCGATGATGCATTCAAGAAAATTAAAGTGTTGTCTGGAGGTGAAAAATCCCGTGTAGCCCTTGCTAAGGCCTTGACCGCAGACGCCAATTTCTTGGCACTCGATGAGCCTACCAATCACTTGGATATGCAATCGGTTAATATTTTGATTCAGGCCCTACAACAGTTCGAGGGAACATGTATTGTTGTATCCCACGACCGTTATTTTTTGGATCACGTGGCCAACAAAATTTGGTATATCGAGGACAAGGAGATCAAAGAATATCCGGGTACCTATCAGGAATATGAAGAATGGGCAGCTAAACGTGTTGTAAAAACAGAGGCAAAACCGGAGAAAAAAGTCAAAGAAGAGCCAAAGGTTAAAAAAGAGAAACAAGCACCATCTGAAGACCGGACACGATTACTAAGCAAAAAGAATAAAGAGCTTGCTGCATTGGAGAAAAAAGTCGAAGAACAGGAAATATTGGTCAAAGATTTAGAATTGAAACTGGCTGATGAAGCTGTATATTCGGATGCGACTAAGTTACAGGAAACTACGCGCGCATACAATTCTGCTAAGGCCCAATTAACCCAGTATCAAGAGCAATGGGAGCAATTGGCCGAGGAAATTATGGAATTGGAAAATGATTAATTTTTTTGGCTTAAAATCAGCTTTTTAAACAAACAGCTACGATTTTAAGCCAAAAAAATTTGCAGGAATAGGATTAAAGCCCTACTTTTGCATCACTTCAAACAAGGAACGGTAGTTCAAAAAAGAAGTACGATTCCGTAGCTCAGCTGGTAGAGCAATACACTTTTAATGTATGGGTCCTGGGTTCGAATCCCAGCGGGATCACAAGAAAAAAGCTAATCGCAAGATTAGCTTTTTTTGTTTTTTAACAAAATCAGGATTCGAAAGAAGTGTCAGCTGGGTTCGATCCATTCGAGGCTCAGGAAGGCTTGCGGGAACCGTGGGACTTACCCAATTCTAGCGGGATCACAGCGAATCAAACAAAAGCGTACTTAATCTACCAATACTTGCTTATTTATCGGGTTGCAATTTGTTGGCATACTGCCCCATAATGCTCCATATTTTTTCGAACCCTGTCATTATATTTTTATTAACACCATTGAGCCCTTCCATTTCCGTATTGGCAATGAACAGCATGCCATAACCTTTGGCAGGATTAAAGAACAAGAACGCAGTAACACCGCCATCACTACCGCTATGACCAATGATGCCACTTTTTTTTATGGCATAAAATACGCCGATGTTTGGCTCTGCAGGGTTTAAATTTTCTGGCTTATAGGAATCTGAAAAAGCCGGCTGCAGCATCTTGGCATAACTTTCGGGTTTAAGGATTTTTCCTTTCCCCTGCTGCCCTGCAATTACCTCTTTCAGAAAAAGACTAAGCTCATGACATGAAGTTGTAAGTCCTCCATCGGGATAGGTTACGGAACTATATTTGGGATAGCTTTTTTTGTCGCCGTTATATAAGGTCGATAGTTTAGCCTGGTCTGCATTAGTAGTAGACCAGGAGGCATCTGTCATCTGTAGTGGAAGCAGAATATGCTTTTGCGTGTATTCCGCAAAGGACATACCCGATTTGAGCTCGATCAGCCAGGCAGCTAAATCCGATCCAATATTTGAATATTCGTACCTTTTACCTGGTGCCTGTTTATTAAAGTTTTTGTTGGAATAGTAAGAACCATCAGTGCTTAAATAATCCTGTAAGAAAGCAGCCAAAGTAGTGTCTTTCCCTTCGGCGCCATATCCCTTCGATTTGAGCAGCCTGTAAATTGGATTATCCTCATTAACCGGTGTATTATACAGGTATGTCTTTTTGTACGTATCAGCATGATCAGTAATTCCAGAAGTATGTGTAACCAGATGTCTCAAAGTAATTGGTACTTCGGGAGTGTAAGGATGTTGTAATTTAAAAGGTAATATACTGTTGATCTCCATATCAAGCGTAAACAGGCCCTGTTCTATGGCTTTCATTACTGACATTCCAATAAACAGCTTACTTAATGATGCAATGGGCTGTATGATGGTGGTTGTATAAGGAGTTTTCTTTTCCAGATCAGCGAAGCCAAAGGCATTTTCATATAAAATACTATCGCTGTTTACAATGGCAACACTGAAGCCTGGAAAGTCATTTTGTTTATATGCTGTAGTGAGTGCAGCTGTCAGGGATTCTGCAGCGATTTGCGCTTTAATTTGACTAGCGCAGAACATAAACAACAAAAGGAGGACATTTCTAAAGACGCTTTGCACTTTGTTTGAGCACTCCGCTCCATGGTGAAAAATAATCTTTGCTGACATAATATGAAATTATAAAACAATGTACATATATTGATTTATATTTCAATGTATTATAATTCTTTATCCAAAGAGTTTTGCGTGGCAATTTTAGCTTTCCATTGCAGCAATCACCCTACGCCTCTCCGATCAGGCTTTATCGGCATCCTTCCGCATTTGATGATATCTTATGACGGATTCATATTTTCAGTATATTTACCTTTGGGTTCGGTAAAATAATAACTCATGTATAACTCTTTAATCGAATATATCAATTCGCGGGTCTCCAGGCCGTTGGAAGCAAGTGAAATTAACATTCTCAAAAATAATTTTGTACCGCATAAACTCAGAAAGCGACAGATCTTTTTACAGGAAGGTGATGTAAGTAACCATATTGGATTTCTAGTCAAAGGCTCCATGAAAAAATACAGTACAGATACCAAGGGTACCGAACACATCATGAGCCTCTATATTGAAGGCTGGTGGGTCGTCGATCGCGAGAGTTTTGCAAAACTCACTCCTTCTTCCTTCAATATTGAGGCCTGTGAAGCTACTGATTTACTAATCTTAACCAAGAAAGCCGCAGAAGAAGTATTCTCCCTTCCTATCATGAGTGAACTCATACGCCAGTTGGATGAAAATTATTCTTTTGCCAGTCAAAAAAGAATCAATGCCGCCATAAGTATGACAGCTGAAGAACGCTATAATATGCTTATTGATAACTATCCTGAATTTGTGCAGCGATTTCCACAGCGCATGATTGCATCGTATTTAGGTATTACGCAAGAAACCATTAGCAGAATCCGTTCTAGAGCAGTCAAAAAATAATCAGGATTGATTTACCATAGGAATTACCTTTGTCCCGATTAATTCTATGGCTTTGAATATATCTTCTTTGCTAAGTCCTGGATTGTCCATCTGAAACGTAAATCTTGATATACCACCCAACGCCTCACTATGTCGTAAAATCTTTTCGGCAACTTCCTCAGGGTTACCAATAACGTACGCACCTGTGGGGTTGGCCTGGACCTCAAACATTTCTCGTGTAGGCGTAGACCATCCTCTCTCTTTGCCGATCTTCCCCATCATTTCCTGGTATCCTGGAAAGTAAATATTCTTCGCTTTCATTGTTGTATCCGCTACAAAGCCCAAAGAATGTAGTCCTACTTTAAGCTTCTCCCTCGCATGTCCTGCTTTTTCTCCGGCCTCATAATATAAGTCTATCAACGGACGAAAACGGTGGGTTTCACCTCCAATAACGGCCACCATCAATGGAAGTCCCAATACTCCGGCGCGTATAAAAGATTGCGGAGTTCCTCCTACCCCTATCCAAACAGGCAACTGCTCCTGCACTGGCCTTGGATAAATGGCTTGTTGCTTCAGCTCTGGGCGGAATTTTCCCTTCCAGGTTATGGTTTCATTATCACGGATTTCAAGAAGCAATTTAATCTTCTCTTCAAAAAGTGCATCATAATCTTGGGTATTGAACCCAAATAAAGGAAATGAATCAATAAATGATCCTCTTCCGGCTACAATCTCAGCCCGGCCTTTGGAAATAATATCCAATGTTGCATATTCCTGAAATACCCTAACAGGATCTGCCGCACTTAGTACGGTAACCGCACTCGTTAGACGAATATGCTGAGTTCTGGCTGCCGCTGCTGCCAATATTACTGCCGGAGACTCATCCAAAAACTCCTTTCGATGATGTTCTCCAAGTCCAAAAACATGTAATCCCGCCTGATCCGCAAACGCTATCTTTGACAACAAAGCTTCCATAGCCATCATATTTTCCTCAGGACGCAACCCGTCATTATATGCACCGGTGGCAATAAAACTATCTATTCCTATTTCCATGATTATTCATTTAGTTTTGTAGACCTCCCATTATTGAAAAGCTAACCAAATTTCTATTTTTTTGATGGTTCATAACGATGATCTATGTCAAAAAGAATGCCGACAAATCATAAAAAATATCTTCTATCTCCGTAAAAAAGATGCAGTACCATGCGCTGCAATTGTAGGATTAGACCAATGTTGTGTGACAGGCGCAAAAAGCTTCGCAAGATAATTTGCTCATTTTTGCAATTCGACCAGCTTAATGACAAAATCCATTGGTCTGTCAAATCCCGTTCGCAGGTCATTGGGTTGTGCTTGTATTCGAACATCGGGCTTAATTCCTTTTGGATCATTGATAAAATGAACTGTTCTCATTTTGTATTGAAAAGTAGCCATCCAAACCAATGATTTGGAATAGGGCAAAACAAATGCTTGTCCACCAGCATTACTATAGTTACTCCCCTGCGTATATTCTCCATAGAATTTTCCGATCTTATATTCTCTCATCAAAGCTAATAGATGTCCAGTGGTTGAAAAGTATCCACCATTTATCAAAACACTGATCTTACCTTTGTAAAAATTTGGTTTATTTTGTTGTTGTTCAAACCACCAATAGTCTGTACTGTCAGTTTCTGTATAGTAATTCAATCCATCCCTGAGTTTTGTTTCATTCAGACCTATTTCTTCGATATTATCTGGATATCGCGCATAATGCCGCCATTCTTTTACGCTTCCATATTTTGCGCCGACATAATCAAAATAGTAATAAGGGCTGCTGGTTTGGTTTTCAACTAAACATTTATAACAGGCGGCCTCGATTCCTATTGGACTAGCCCCATGAAGTATTTTTATGATTTTTTCTTCTGAAAGCTACAAAACACAAAATTCTGTATACTGTCCGATGGTGTCCGATGATCCACAATCTGGCAATTGATCTTATCAAAATAAACGTTAAACGGATTGACCAAACTTGTTTCCGAATACTGTTTGATCTCAATACCACTGCATTTTTTGGGACCTTGTTCTGAAAATGTACCGATGACCAAAATACCATCTGGGTTTATATTTTCTTTTACGGTTTCTACATAACTTGTAATATCGTCTTCATCTGTCAAAAAATGAAAAGCGGCACGGTCATGCCAGAAATCATAGCTTTCAGTAGGCATAAAATAAGCGATATCCGCCACAATCCATTTTACCTTATCAGCCCTATCGGCCAACCGTTGTTTTGCCCTGTCGATGGCCTTTGCGGAAATATCCAGTACTGTAATATCTTTATATCCCAAATCTAACAGATAATCTACCAGCAAACTGTCGCCACCACCGATATCAATGATTTTCGCAGAGGTAGGTATATTACATGCGCTTAAATAGTCCAAGGATGTTTGGGGTGTTTGCTGATACCAACTTGTCTCGTTTGACGCCTTTGTTTGATAAATATTTTCCCAGTGATTTTTACGATTGAATGTTTCCATCAGTATTTTTTGTGTTATGAATTTATTAAAATTTGTAAACTATTGCCTGCATCTTATACCAGTTATGCGCCCTCCTAGTAAAAAAGATAATAGTTAATATAAATAAAACGTCCTATATTTTATCAATTTTTATGCTCAGAATTAGTGTAAAGTCACATAAAAAAGCCCGCGGTTTCACCACAGCTGGCAACTGAAAAGTTAGGTACTCAACCTAATCGTATAAATGGGACTCCAATTTACTCCAAAAAATGATCGATAAAAGATTAAAATCAATCCACTTGCGATTAATTTCAATTTACTTTAGGTTTTAAATAGACAACAACTATAAATAGCGGTGAACTATTCTAAAATTGGAGATAGTGTAAAAAAGTAATTATTAATGATTTTAATAATAGATTTAATAACCCACGATATTTTACGAGGCTAAATGCATCTAATTTAGGGAGTATAAAAAGAGGACAGTTTATTAAATCGCTTTTGGCATTCGCATTTTCCACGCCCTTGATATGGAGTATAGCTTATAGCAAGGATAATGGTCATATTTCTGATCGAACGGGAATTTTATTGTTGATTCCACAAATCGCTTTTCAGGATAGTCTTGCTGCCTCAATGTACACGAATGGTCAGCAATTTGGGTATTAGGGCGCAAAAGAAGATTTGACGGAACTCGATCCAATTATTTCATTTTTGTATATTTAGAAGTAATTTAAAAAGCAACCATCATTTGGAAAATATAATAAACCATTTTGAAAAGTATCTTCCCCTTAATGATGAGGAAAAACAGGCTTTGATGAGTCGTGTTACGGAAAGGAAAATCAAACGCAGGCAGTTCCTGTTGCAAGAAGGAGATGTATCAATAGACACAACATGAGAAAAGCTAATCATAAGGTTAGCTTTTCTTAATGAGTAGTTCACCCACTTTCTTTTGCGCGATCTACTCAATAGACAATTCGCTGGGTAAAGAAAGTGATACTGCAACAGATCGATATACAGGATTATTTTAAACTACATTCCAATTTTTATTTACTGTTATCTGAGGATTGCTTTGCAGGGCTTCGTCTACTAGATTTAGTACTTTAAGAACATTTCCGCTCAAACGAAAACGGTATGTTTCTTGTGCTGTTTGAATTTTCACGGTAGCACTGTACCCTCTGTAATGTGTTTGTGAGACATGAATGTTTGTTATATTCTTAAAAGCAATGGTCGTTTGCTGCAGGTTTGTAAAAAAACAAACCGCATCTCCTTTTACAATATAAGGTGGCATGAATTTTTCATAAAAAGGAGCGTTGTCGTTGTTTTTCACAAGCTTTTCCATATCTTTTTCAGAAAGTGTAATGATAAACTGCCGATAATTATCAATATATTTTTTAATAAAAAGAATAGCTGGAATTACCAATAAGAGCAAACAGCCAAAAAGTCCGAATGTGTAAAGATAACTATCGTTTACCCTTGCATTATAACGATCTTCACCCAAAAGTGTCCTGCCATAAGAGTCCGTTTCCATCATAGTACCAATAAAAAAAATGATGGGAAGAATTATGATTATTGACAACATAATGCCGATAATTATCCGGCCACGGCGTTGTAGCTCATTTATGAAAAAATTATTCATTGCCTTTTTGATTATATTTCAACGTTTTCATTATACCGCAAGCGTAGTCTCTATTTGAATATTCACTATTTTTTAAACGGAGTGTCTAAACCCAAAAATCCATCCGGACTTCCCTCCCAGTCTAGCAACAATAAAATTCTGCTTAAATGTATGTTATTTCTTATTACTGATAATTAAAATTTAATATTCGAAAGTCCCATTTTACAATTCGCATTAATGGAATATTTATTTGCGCTGCCAACCATATGGTATAGAGGTCAATATTATTGACATTGCTGGAGTTTGCTGGCATTTTATTAAAGAGCAAATTTAAAATAAAGAAGAAAAATCGGCTAGAAAAGTAAAAAAGATCGGACATAAGACAGAGAGCTGTTACAATTGCAGTGCATAAGCCATTTTTCACTAAAATAAAAGTGATTTTTATTAAATTTGAACTTATACGTTAAGATAATGTTGAGCCAGTCGGAAATATTAAAACATTTGGAATCCCTTCAGCAGCTGAATGATGAAGAACGCCTCGAATTGTCCAAAATATGCAAACCGCTATTTTTGGCCAAAAAGACTAAACTTGTGGAAACGGATGACCGATTTGATTCCGTCTTTGTGCTCACGGCGGGTCTATTACGTTGGTATTTCTATTCGGATGATGGTACCGAAAATAATGTTTTCTTCTCCTCGGAAGCAGATCATGCCTTTATTGCCAGTATCCCTGAGTATTATGCTGACCAACGGGAAACAAAATACACCATCGAAGCTGTTGTAGATACACAGTTACTGCTATTTCCGAAAGAGTTATTTGAAGATTTGGCTTTTCGACATAGAGGGATTTTCCAGTTCTATGTCAAATCCTTAAAAATTATTATTGATACCTTACGTATCCGTACAGAGCAACTGTGTAGCGATTCTCCAAGCGCCCGCTATGAGGTTTTCCTAGAAAACCGTTCGTACATCACCAGAAACACAAATCGTAAGCATATCGCTAATTTCTTGGGTATTACACCTAATTCTTTGTCCAGATTAACAGCCCGTATACAAAAAAAACGGCCACCAAAAAACTAACTTAAGAATACTTTTTTAGCCTGTATTCGTTCTAATTTTGCTTCGTCAAAAAAGCTGTAAAACAGCCATTTGTACAGATAGTATGATTTAAAACGAAAACAAAATGAACAAATTTATTGTAAGAATAGGTGTCTTAAGCTTATTCGCACTTTTAGAAACGAATGCAGTACATGCCCAATCTCAGGAAGCAGAAAAGGTTGGCCTGTACATCACCCAAGAAATGTCATTTTTAAATATGACAACAACGCAAGCCGAACAGGTTTATCAAATAAACCTTCAGGCAGCCAATGCTGTAGAAAACTTACGCCAAAATAGCAATGTTCAACAAATAGGCACTTCGGAGAACATCGAAGGTTTTACAGATATCCTAAAACAAAGAAACCTAGCTGTACAGGAAATTCTATCACCGGTACAATTTCAACTCTTTAAGGAAAACAAAATAATAAGAGCAGCTACTTTTAGAACTATTGTCATGGCTAAAATGTTGGATTTAACCCAAGATCAGCTCGATCCAGTTTTTGAGATCAATCAAACAGTCGTAAAAAATGTAAGAGAAGACCTAGACATATACTTTTCTGCAGATAATAATCGGGGTAAAAGAAATGCACAACGTAGACTGCATAAAGCACTAAAGAAAACGGACAAAGCATTTGACAAAGTCTTAAGCCCGCAGCAAACTACGATTTACCATGAAAATGTTGATCTTTTGCGAAATGTACTTCGCGAAGAATATGGAACTCAAGACTCGTTTTAAATCATGTTTTCATGATGCTCGGCTTTATCTTAATTGATATTGCCGAGATTTTTATCACCAAATTTATTTTATCATGCAAAAATTATTCGCAACAATTTGCTTATTGCTGTTGTGCCGCGTTTCGCATGCCGCTACTAGCGGTGCCGAAGACACGATCGCAGATGTAGCATCATGGCTTATCATATTTATCTTACCTATTGCCGGAATTTTTCTGTTTTGGAAAGTACATATTTATCCTGAAAAAATAGCGGAGAAGAAAAATCATCCACAGCTAAGTGCCATAAAAAGTATGTGTTTACTTTCATTGATATTCGGTGGTCTTCTCTGGCCAGTTGCTTTGATATGGGCAAATTACGATTACAAACAAGATAAAGTGCCTGCTCCAAATTTAGGCGAATCGGACTCTTCTTCAGGTGAAGAAAGCTTACCTTTTGAAGAAAAGAAATAAATTCTATAAGAAATACAGAATCATCTAGAACAAAAAATTATGTTAGAATTACTAATAGGAATATATGCTGGTATTTGCTGGCTTCTCATCAAAAAATTAAAACTAATCCCTTGGAATTTCAATACGCAAGTTGTTGTATACTCGTTACCTATTTTTGGGTCTATTGCACTGATATTGAGTCTCAACTATTTTTGCCCCATTACATCGGACGTAAAAGTGGGTAACCGCAGTGTGGATATTACAACTCAAACCCTAGGGAAGGTCAAAAAAGTATATGTAAAAACAAATCAGGAGGTAAAAAAAGGAGATACACTATTTACGATAGATCCGGTACCCTACGAACAAGAGATAAAATCGTTGGAGGCTCAGCTTAGCAATATGAAATCTACCGTTTCCTCCTACACTTCGGATATCGATGCTTCCCGCAAAAATATACTGAGTTTACAATCTCAGCTTGATTTGAGCAATAAAAGAATAAAGCAATATCAGGAACTTGTAGCTGCTGGTGCTGCCAACAGATTTGACCTGGAACAAGCTATCGCAACATCGCAGGATCTGCAATCGCGAATTAGTGCTGCTCAGGCACAAAAAGCGTCGTTGGAAGCCAAATATCATTCGACTCATAACGGTGAAAATGCGTCTATTGCAGAACTAAGGGCTAAATTGGATCAGGCAAAATGGAATCTTTCCCAAACAGTAGTTTTAGCACCTACCGATGGTCTGATTCCGAATGTACAGCTGAATGAAGGGGCTATGATGGCACCTTTTAAATCTGCTTTCGTGCTGATTCAAAAACAACAATCTATTATCGCCTTCTTCTCCCAAAATGAGTTGGAAACGGTAAAAAATGGTAATGAAGTAGAGCTTGCTTTAAAAACAGCTCCAGGGAAAGTGGTCAAAGCCAAATTGGAATATGTAGTTGATGCAACCAGTCAGGGCATTATGAACAATGCCGGTGGGATGCTTGGTGGTAATGCCACAACTTCAGGAATTCCTGAAACAGCGCGACAAGTGCCTGAAACGGATGGAAAGCTCATCGCAAAATTTGTATTGGATGAAAACGAGCAACCGCTAACTGTTGGTGCTAGAGGAACGGCTGTCATTTATTCCGACCATATCAAACCATTGCATCTTATCCGTAAAGTAATGGTGCGTGTGAGCAGCAAAATCAATTACTTAATTCCAAAACTGCATTAACATGATAAAGAAAATAAGTATGGGGGCTCTCCTCCTATTCAACTTGACTTCTTGTATCGGTTACAAAAATGCAACGCCTGAGAAGATTGAAGAATTAAAAAACACAAGCGCGATAAAGGCCAATGTTGAAATATCTGATAAATGGATTCAGGAACAAGGACAGAACCAACCGGCTTTTTCCTATGCTTGGATGAACGAGCTACTCACGCCGGAACTGGAAGCATTAATCAAAGAAGGGCTTGCCCACAATGCGGATATCATCATCTCCAAAGAAAAACTGAATCAAGTTGAATTAGCAATGGATATCGCCGGAAGTAGCCTTTATCCAAGTGTTAATGCATTAGCAAATACAGGGAACAATCTTGTCAGTGGAAGCCACATCGGAAAGTTGCAATTAAAAGCCAACTGGGAACTTGATCTCTGGGGAAAAAATAAATCTGCGGAAATGGCGAGTGTTAGCCAATACTTTTCGGCAACGTTCCAGCAAAAAATGCTGGAGCAGTCCGTTGCTGGGATGATTGCTAAGGCATATTACCTGAATATTGCGGGCCAGTACCAAGAGCAAAAAATCAGCGAGTATATTAGGAAAACCGAAGACTTAAAAAGGATTTTAACTGTTCAGAATAAAGTTGGAACGGCAAACGCACTCGATTTGTCCAATATAGAGAGCGAGTCTATTCTCCTGAGCTCTTACCTTGAGAAAATCAAAAATGCGAATTCGCAATCAAGAAGAAGTTTAGAAATGCTCTGTGGAAAATACCCGGAAGGTTTGATAAAAGTAAGTGCGAAATTTTCGGCCTTACAACAGGATATCCCGACAAATTTTCCGCTTAATGTTTTGGAAAAGAGAGCCGATATTATGGCACAACAATTTCAAATAGAATCCAGTTTCTATGAAATTCAGGAAGCAAAAGCCGCACGACTACCTGCTATTAATATCAGTGCTGCTTTTGGAGCTGCGGAAACAAATGTTGAAGGGATCAGCAATCTGTTTTCCAATCCATTGATAAAAGTTGGTGGTGGTCTAACAACCCCTATTTTTAACGGTGGGAAACTAAAAAAGAATGTAGAAGTAAAAACCTCACAACAAAAACAAGCTGTTGAGCAGTATGCAAAATCAGTGCTATTAGCTTTAAACGAGGTGGAATCTGCCTTAGCAAATTTAGGTTCAATCGACAAGCAAGAGGTTTTCCAGCAACGGGCAATTTCTTCGTTGGAGAAAAATATAGATTTAACAAAAAAACAGATCAATGTCGGCAGCAGCAATAGTTTCACGCTACTCCAAAAACAAAGAGACCTGGTAAAAAGAGAAATGAACACTATCGATCTCCACCTCCAACAGCGCATTGAAAGGATCAACCTTTACATGGCATTGGGAGCAAATGGGCTTGCTAATTTTTAAATAACTCAAATTCTAAACAGTAAAAGCTAATCTTTTGATCAGCTTTTACTGCTTCCCTCCATTACAGCAATTTTATCAGGGCAATACCACAATAATTGTAGATGTCATAAAAACCGATTATTTTATACCTAAGCATATATTTTTTCTATAATTTAGGGGCTTAAACCATTTCGCACATGAAGAAAAGTGAAATAACCTTATCTGCCTTCCATAGTAAATATACTTTTGGGGCATCGCTAATTACCATGTTCATTTTATTCCCGATTTCAATCGTATTCATTAAAGCTATGGATGTTAAATATACAGTAAATCAAACCCAATTAATTATCGCATTCCTGAGTTTAGTTTTTGGTTTTTTAATCGTTGTAATGAAAAGTACCATGCAAAAAATTTCATTCATAAAATCTGAAGATCAATTTTATTTGAAAGATGAAAAGGAAAATGAAGTTCCCCTGCCTAATAGCACAACCTATAATATTTACAACTATAATTCGAGAAAAGCGTTTATGTTAAGAATTACAACACAAGCTGGCACAAAATATTTTTTGTCTCCTGATATGAACATAAAATCTGATATTGAAGATTTTTTTGCCAAGTTCTCGAAAAAACCGAACAGAAAGGACTTTTATATTAAGGCTTATCCATACCTGATTTGTTGCGCCTATGTTATAGTAAGTATTGTGCTCGTATTGTTTATTTAATGATTGATCGTTAGCGTAATCTCGCTATCCAGGTTAAAAATAGATACGAATACTGTTTTAGTACATTAACCTTATTTCCGGTCATCATATACATGTTCAACAATGCTCTTCCATATCTTATTATTATAAGCATTCATTTTTGAGATGGTATCGACATCACTTATAATAATAATCTGGGTATCAACGCCATCCACGGGCTGAACACTTTTACCTTCCTCTGAAGACCGAAATTCTGCTAAATTGATTTGAGCTGTCAGGTCTTTCCAATCTTTGGGCACTGTTTTCTTATGATATTCTGAATTATCTGCTGGATTAGCCGCAACAGTTAGCCTATAATGTGTGGAGTCCTTATCTATTAACATACGCGAGTGAGAGCCCAGTTGCCCCCCTGTATTGATGACTTCAATAGATTTTATTACCACATCTTTCATAACTCCAGGCGAATTTGTAGTCTTGTTCTTTGTTTCGGTACAGCCGATCAAAAACAAGGATAAAATAACTAATTTATACATTTTTCAAAATTTAAACTTTTATTACAGTACATGCACATAATTAGATTTGTCAAGTCGCCAACCAACTTTCTCCGGAGACTCTCTATAGCTGTACATTAAGGTCACTCGGTGTTATCAGGCGCTGTTTTTTCTCTTACAGCGTGGTAGGCTTTTGCATCGCAAATTACAGGTTCAGATTCATAGCCAACTTTATAGTATTGAGACACAGGTTTAATATTTCCTGACTTATAAAAGGTCTTTTCGATATAACTTGTTATCGCATGACAGCCTGTCTCTTTTTCGTCTTTGATATGGACATATGTTGAGGTTTCGATGAGCTTGCCTTTCCTATTGAATAAACTATCTGTCCCAACCGGAACACCACAGCCCATAAATATGCCCTGATGTGTAATCGATTGAATGTTTCCATGTTCATAATATGTCCTATATGTTTTTGTCTGCGCCAGGCTACGCGCAATAAAAATGAGCTGTATGATGATTACGATAAAAACGACAGGTTTCATAATCAGATTATTTTAAATTTTGTTACTAAATAAACAATACTCAGCTACTATCTATTTCAAGTTTATAACTCCAACTAAGTTTAGCCAAAAAATATGCCAACCTGCTATAAATCATACCAGCAGAAGGCGTGCCTTTCTTATGCTCTTTCCCATTTGATTAACCATACAAACTAAATTATAAGATCAAACTTTGATATTTTATCTCACTATTTAAATACTTATTCTGTTATTTATGATATTTTTGGGCTATTATTAAAGATTATTCCAAACTTATTAAACATTTTAAAGCCAAAATTAATGACTAAGCTTATTTGTGCTGTCTTTACATACTTTTTCCTCGTTATCTGCTGTGGTACTGTTTGTGCCCAAAATAGTAATGAGCTTATTACGGAAACATTATCTCATTTGAAACAACAAGAGAGGGACAAATTTGAGAATGTTCTCATGAACATTTTTCCAACCTACTTAAAGGAAAATTTAGCCAACTATCAAAATTCCATTAAGCTATTGGGAGAAAAAAAATATAATGAAGTTTATCAAAACCTAGATAGTCTGATGCATGACGATTATTTTTTGGAGGAGATATTAACCGATGAGAATTTTAAAACATTGCACAACCGCAATGACTGGAAGACCTTCAAAACAGGTTTAGAAAACAGGCTTAATCAATATGATAATACAATCCGTATGCTATTGAAAAAAATACAGTACAGCGATCAGGGTATCCGATTAATCCTTTTGTATCATCAAAAAAATCAACCTCAAGATACTGCTTTGACTGTTTTGCTAAATAGACAAATGAAAAAAATTGACCTTGAAAGCGCCGAGTCTGTAAAAAAGATCATTGATGATCATGGTTGGTTAGGTAAGCATCAAATTGGAAAAGAGGCTAACGAAACGCTCTTTTTAGCTATTCAGCATATTGATGACTCTGTTGTTCAGACGAAATACCTACCAATTCTGTCTGAAGCTGTAAAAAATAAAGCCGCAGAACCTTGGCAATATGCTTTTTTAACTGATAGAATTTTAATGAATCAGGGAAAAAAGCAGCGTTACGGAACTCAAACAATTATTTCTGATAAGGAGTATGGTGGTTATGTTGTTCCTCTGGAAAATCCGGATCAGGTCGATAAATTAAGACAAGAAATGGGATTAGAATCGTTAAAAGAATACTTGAATGAATTCGACATTGAATGGGATCTTGAAAAATATAAAAGAGATGCGGTGATTATAGAGAAACGTTTTAAAGATCGGTTTGAAAGTCTCAGAAAAAATAAATAGTAGGTTATTATCTATTTGGCATTTCTGATTTAAAATAACTCTTTATGAAACAAGGGGCATGATCAAACCAGAAAATGAGACTAATCAGCGGGAATTTGATATGATTTGGAGGAGTTCTGGTACGTTATTTTTTTAATTTCATCAACTTGATGAAATAGCAAATTATCAACGATAATCGAACTTAAATTCCATATCCAACAAGCAATGAACCAAAGTAGTCTTTCTACAAAATCCCATTACCCTATCCTGGATGGATTGCGTGGTGTCGCGGCCATCATCGTTGTCACTTTCCACCTCACTGAACCTTTAGGCACCGGACACCTGGATATCCTAGTCAACCATGGTTATCTCGCTGTTGACTTTTTCTTTCTCTTGTCAGGTTTTGTCATTGGCTATGCCTATGATGACCGTTGGCAGAAGATGAGTGTCGGTACCTTTTTAAAACGCCGAATCGAGCGACTTCAGCCCATGGTTATATTAGGGATGACCCTTGGTGCTGTTGGATTCTATTTTACAGATTCAACTATCTGGCCACTTATTCATACAGTTCCTCTTTGGAAAATGTTGCTGGTGATGGTTATTGGTTATACCATATTACCCATCCCCCTCTCTTTGGATATTCGCGGTTGGCAAGAAATGCACCCTCTTAATAGTGTGGGTTGGTCGCTATTCTTTGAATATATTGCCAATATCCTCTATGCGATCGGCATTCGAAAGCTGTCAAAAACCGCCCTCGCTATTTTGGTGCTGATCTCGGCCGTCGCCCTCGCCCATCTTGCCATTACAAGCCCCAATGGGGATGTCAGTGGTGGTTGGACACTCAATATGGAACAACTACGCATCGGCTTTACCCGGACCATGTATCCATTCTTTGCCGGTTTATTACTTTCAAGGGTAACCAAAGCCACTCGAATAAAGTATTCCTTTTTGTACTGTAGCCTCTTGCTCGCTATTGTATTGTATATGCCTCGCATTGGTGGTGCAGAAAATCTTTGGATGAATGGAGTCTACGAATCAATCTGTATAATCATTATTTTCCCCCTTATTGTTTACTTGGAAACCAGCGGAACAACACAGACACAAAGAGAGTACAGGATTTGCAAATTTCTTGGCGATATCTCCTATCCACTCTATCTCGTCCACTACCCAATTGTTTATTTTTACGTCGCCTGGATCAGTAATCATCAAGGGATGACCCTCGCGCAGGCCTGGCCCTATGCGCTGCTCATCTTAATTGTCAGTATATTATTAGCCTATATAAGTCTGAAATGGTATGATGAACCCCTTCGCAGATGGTTAAAAAATCGTAGATCTTCCAAGACACAGTAATGAAGATTCCAAGCATAACTTCTGGCATAAAAAGGTAGATATTTTTTAGAAAGATTTTAGTTGAAATTTTAATATTAAATTTTATAAACAATACAATATCAAAACTGGCAATACCTTTATGCTGTGTTTACTTTACCCTCCTATAAATAGGAGGATAAATTTCACGATTTATCTGTATTGTAATAATTGAAAATACTTAATACGTTTGTTAACGTGTTAAAATCAGTCTTTTTAAATCATTGAAAAGCATACAATTAAAATACCTCAGATGAAGAAACTGCTTTTCCAATTTACCTTAACAATACTACTGCTATCCCCGGTATATGGCCAAGATACCAATGCGATAGATAGTTTAAGAAATGAATTTACGGCAGCAAAATCAGATACTGCCAAGCTATCGCTCTCCAATAAGCTTGCTCGGGAATATTTTATCCGGGGGGACAGCATTACAGCATTCAAATATGGATACACATCGCTCGCTCTTGCGCAAAAAACTAAGGTTCGACTGTATCAAGCAAAGGGTAACCAGATCATGGGTTATCTGCATACCATATTGATTCATATGGATAGCGCAAAATATTACAATAATCAGGTTATCCAAATCCTAAAAGATGCAAAATCAACGGAAGAAATACGGGTTGTTGCTTATGCCAAAAATAACCTGGCTGCTAACTACCAAGTCACTGGACAGCTCAAAAAGACGGCCGAACTTCTCATCGAAAATTTGCCAAGATTCGAAAAGATCAAAGACAATAAACTCTACCAAGTCACTTTAGAAAATATCGCTGTCACATTTAACGAATTGGAGGATTTTGAAAAAGCGACCTTTTATCTTAAAAAAGGAATTGAGTTTCTAAATAAAAATAATTTTGATGCCGAGCATAAAATTGGCAATTACCTTACAGGCGCTTTGATTACCTACGGACAGAATGATCTTGTGCGGATGAAAACCTACCTCGATCAAGTAAAGTCTTACCTCGATGAGCTGGGCGTTACCTCATTATATTCAGGTCGATATTATGCTTATTTGACCTGGTATTACGTCAAAAAAAAGGATTTAAAAAAATCAAGAGAAGCACTCGCACAAGCAGAAAAGTCACTCCAGCATCTGGAGAGCCGCACCAATTATTACGATTTTTACAATTCACAATATGAGGTTGCCAAATTGGCCGGGGACCATCAGGGGGCATTGAAAGCTTCGCATATATTATTTGACATGGCAAAGGAAGATAACCGAGCTTCGATTGCTGCAAGACACGCAAAGGACATTGCCCTTCTGGCCAGCAAACTCGGTGATTATAAGACGGCCTATGCCTTTCAGCAACGATACTCCGCTATTTCGGATAGCACGAAATTTGAAAATATGGAGGTTGAAATCCATGATCTGGAAATCAATTATCAAACTGCCGAAAAAGAGAAACGTATTGCACTATTGGAAAATGAGCAACGGGAAGCGGTATTAAAAAGTAAAAATCAAGTTTTACTGAATTTGGTTTTGGGTATTGGTGCCCTTACTTTCCTATTGGTCATGTTGTTTCTTTTCTATGTATTGAGGACAAATAAAAAGAATAATAAAAAACGCTTGGAGGAAATTGATCGGGATCAAGAACTTAAGATATCCCAGGCGTTACTGGAGGGCGAAGATCGTGAACGTATGCGGATAGCGCGTGATTTACACGATGGTATCGGTGGGACATTGAGTGGAATAAAACTAAAACTTTCAGATCCAACTGCAGATAGAGAATTAATGGTCCAAAGGGCAAATGAGCAACTTAGCACCGCCATTGGGGAGCTCAGAAGAACCGCACGGGGAATGATGCCCGAAAGTTTACTGAAAAATGGGCTAGAAACAGTACTACATGACCTATGTACAGATCTGATAAGCTCCGAGGTACAGATTGAATTTCAATACAGTGGTTTGCCAGCTGATCTTTCCATGAATAACACTGTTCATATCTACCGTATTGTACAGGAATTATTGACCAATGCCATCAAGCACGGTAAGGCAGAAAATATTCTGGTACAACTTATCCATGAACAAGATACTATCTTGATCACCGTAGATGACAATGGTAAGGGATTTGACCTAGCAACAATGTCAAACGCAACTGGTATAGGTCTTAAAAATATCCAGAATCGCGTTGATTTTCTCAAAGGAAAATTGTCAATTGGTAGTGAGCCAGGAAATGGCACCTCCGTAAATATCGAGATTTATGTATGATAGAGAATTGGTTATAGTTATACTAGATGATCATCCAATGGTATTGGATGGCATTCAAGAAATTATCAGGAGGAATATCGCCAATGCAACAGTCATCGGTTTTCAGAGTATTATCCTATTTAACGACTTCATCAGGCTCAAGCCAGTGGATCTGCTTTTGGTGGACATGTTTCTCAGTGATGGACGTGGAATTGATGTCTGTAAGGAGGTTAAAGAAAAGTTCCCTTCGGTTCGTGTATTGGGCATGAGCAGCGCACTTGAGCGAAGTATGATCATTGAACTTTTGCAACAAGGAGGATCGGGTTTTATTCTCAAAAACACCGAAGCTACCGAGATCTTGGAAGCTATTGAAAAAGTGTTGCGCGGAGAGATTGTCTTGAGTCCTGAAGCAGAAAGCTTGTTAAATAGATCTGTAGACAATCAAAGTCCGCTGCCTACACTAACTAGGCGCGAACGAGAGCTATTGCGCTACCTGGTTCAAGGGAAAACAATAGCAGAAATTGCTGACATCTTGCTTTTAAGCAACTCAACGATAGATACCTATTGTAAGTACCTGCTACAGAAATTTAAGGTATGCAATACGCCTGAGTTGTTAACACTCGTTTCCAGAGAAAGTATATTGTAAAAAGTCTTACTCATTATTATTACTATACTTTCCTATCTATTCGTTGTTGTATAATTTAAATCCAAAATTATAGTCATCTTTTTAATTCAATCTAGATTGACGAAGCTTATTGGGGAATCAATCCAGCCTAACTATTGTCCACTTGATAGAAGTTGAATCTATCAATCATAAAATACCAAAAGGTAAACAAAAAACTTCTTACAAGCAACCTAATAATTTTATAAAAAATTGAATGTAAATTAACAAATAACGGTTATCTTCATAGTGCATACCTTGCTTTCCTTAATCCATTTCGGAAGTCATGGCATTAACGAAAGGAATTGGACTGTATTTGTTTGAAAGACATTCCACTACATTACTGGGAGCTATCTTTTAGATGTTAACATATATTCGGCATAGGGAAAATCCTACGTTTAATGAAAGCAATATGATGAAAAAATCTGTATTAACCATTACATTAAACCCTTCGGTAGACAAAAGTACAAGTGTTCAAAACATTGTTCCCGAAAAGAAGCTGCGCTGTGATACCCCAAAGTATGAAGCCGGCGGTGGTGGTATTAATGTAAGCCGCGCACTCAAACGACTTGGTATATCTTCAAACTCACTTTTTACTGCTGGAGGAAAAACAGGCAATATGTTGGAGGTATTATTAAAACAGGAAGAGCTCGATATTACAGCAATCCCTATCAGTAGTGAAACAAGGGAAAACTTTATTGTGGTAGATACGACCAGCAATCAACAATACCGATTTGGATTTCCAGGAGAAGCCTTTACAGCGGAAGAGAAGGAAAACATTTTGGGGACTGTTGACCAATTAAATCCAATCCCTGATTTTGTTGTCATCAGCGGCAGTCTCCCAAAAGATGTTCCCGCAGACTTTATCGGATTACTTGTCAATAAATATAAAGCTAAAGGAAGCAAAGTAATCGTCGATACTTCCGGAGATGCGCTTAAAGTTGCACTGGAAGAAGGGGTATATTTGCTGAAACCAAATGCGGGTGAATTAGCTGCTCTTGTCGGAAAAGAGGAACTGGCAAGCACAGATCTGGATCATGCTGCCCAGCAAATCATTGCGCAGGGCCAAGCTGTCCTCGTTGTGGTATCTCTGGGCGCTCAGGGAGCAGTATTATATTCCGCAGCAGAAAAAATCCAGATGGTTCCACCACTTGTAAAAATACGTAGTACGGTTGGTGCTGGAGACAGTATGGTTGCAGGCATGGTATCGATTCTGGCCAGGGAGGGTACAGTCGAAGAACTACTTCGCATGGGAATAGCTTGCGGATCGGCAACCACCATGGCCGAGGGAACCGCCCTCTTTCAAAAGAAAGATGTGGATAGACTGTATGACGAAGTCAGAAAGCTATAGCCCGTAGATAAAATAGGCACGATTTAATTTTTTGAATACCTGTTCAGTTGTAATAAGCCTGTCTTCAGCAATTCGGGAAGAGTCACGCTATACGAAACTTTTTAACCTAATCTTTATTGTAATTATGCATATCAAAAACATTCAGAACCACAATCTTTTTGCTTATAGGAGATTACGGCGGGCGATCGGTTATTTGGGCATCTTTCTACCCATTGTTTTGGTTTTGCTGTCCCTATTTAAGTTTTTTGGCACCAACATTCAACCATCCATCAGTCATTACTATTTTTCAAATCTGAGAGAAATTTTTACGGGCACTTTATGTGCAGTTGGATTATTTCTAATCTGCTATAAAGGCAATGGGAATAAAGTCATTTGGAAAAATGATAACGCCCTCACAAATCTTGCCGGATTTATGGCGATTGGAGTTGCATTTATACCCACCGATCCAATCGGTAGCAGCTGCATGCAATGCACGCTGGTTGCAATTGGTTTAAAGGAACTGCATTACGGTTTTGCAGCCGTACTTTTTCTAACGTTTGCATTCCTTTCCATCAATGTATTTACTATTGGTCAGGAACCCAACAAAGAGATTCCGGTTAGTATCATGAATGAAAATAATATCTACCGTTTTTGTGGCTATGGTATAATCCTTTGTATCGCTTTGATTCCCTTTAAACTCTTTGGACATGCAACACTTGTCTTTGAGGCCATTGCACTTTTTTTATTTGGCAGTTCATGGCTTATTAAGGGACGAGCTTTGGGTGATAAAGGTGTAATCGGCGAAAAATTATACCGTGAACATAATACCACAGAAACAGAAGATATAGGGGCTGGATAGGAAGCAGTCTATTTATTTTAAAATAATTGTTATTTCAAATACAATTCGGCAATAAAAAATCCAAGGCCGACAACCAATAAAGGTAAAGCGATAGATAACAAGATAAGTGGCCAGGCGAAAACGCGAAAATAGGTATATAGTTGTGCCTTAGTGGGATCAGCCGGATCATAAATAATCGTTTCTGTTTCGCCAACAGACCAGCTTGCGGGGTTACTCGCCTCGGCTAGTTCGTACTCATATTCATTTTCATCCCATGTACGGAAACGGAAAATTGGAGAATAAACCTCACCATCGGATTCTATTATCCGGAGCCTAATAACGGTAGCTGTCGTTTTTTCCGCCTTTTTCAAAAATAAAAGGACATTTCTAAAAGTAAGAAAAGCGAAAAAAAGCAGTACCAATCCAAGGCCGACCATTAGGTAATATTGCCACATATTTTTTCTATTAATGTCAAACATACAACGCCAAATAGCTGGGCTTTACAAACCATAAGTTACACGATACGAATATAGTATAAATTCCAATACCACTAACTATTGCTTAGCATGCGACAGGAATCTATTTGACCCCAGATGCATGTATAACAAGAATCCTAGGTCTTGGGATCATCTACCGGATCGGCCTCTACCCGCTTCTCTTCCTGCGTCAACGGAGCTGGAGGAATCTCCCCTCCTGCACGTTCGATTTCCTGGGTCTCCACATGTACGGCAAATTGAGCTGGTTCGATCGGAATCCCCATCACCGTTGCGTATTCTCTTGTGTAAATCGCTCCAAAATATAAGATAGCAGCGGTATAGTACACCCACAGCAGAATCAAGACAAATGAACCCGCAGCGCCATAGGTGTCCTGGGTCGCTGAATGTTCAAGATATATTCCGATCAGATAACGACCCAAGATAAACAAAACCGCTGTAAATAGCGCTCCTGCTCGAACTGTCCGCCACTGAATATTCACGTCGGGAAGTACTTTAAAAATAATACTAAAGAGTAAGAATATAATACCAAATGATAGCGCAAAGTTGATCCCGTCAAGCAGTACAACTGTCATGTCGGGAAAATAACGCTGCAACTGTCCTGTAAGGGCCAAGATGACACCGTTGATAATCAAGGTGACAACTAGTAAAAATCCCAGACCAATGACTAAGGAAGAGGACAACAAGCGATCCTGAATCAGTTTTAACCAGCCTTTCTTGGGCTTGGCCCGTACATGCCAGATTTTATTGATTGAATTTTGGATATCTCCAAATACACTGGTTGCTCCCAATATCAAGGTTATACTACTAATTAGCAGTGCCATATTGGATTTGCCCGACAGTTCAAGATTTTGAATAACTTCCTGAATCTGTTTGGCGGCACTGTTTCCCACTAAGCCACGCAGTTCCATAAAAACCTTCCCTTCGATGGCGTCTTCGCCATAAAATATACCTGCCAATGCAATTATTAAAACCAGTATTGGGCCAATCGAAAAAACTGTATAGTAAGATAAAGAAGCACTATATTTCATTGAATCTTCATTCAAAAACCCAGCAACTGAGCTTTTCAAAATTCGCCAGTAGGTCTTTATCTTACTTTTACTTTTAGTTCTTATATCCATATTGATCATTTTTGTCAATAAGAATAAACCAATTTCTGGTAAAGAATGTTTTTGGATTTACAAAGAAACGGCGGTAACCTGGTGCTGTGCTACCACATTATTCATGCGAATAGTCCCGAATAGTCCCCTGGAAAACAAGTTGTTTGGTACCCGCGACTTTTAAGGTGAAATCCATATCCGAAGCGATCGCCTTCAACATTAAAATCGGAGTGACTTTTAAGGCATTCGGCCAATCCACAAGATGAATTGCGACATGTGAAAGACTATTGGTTTTCATATATTTTGCCTGCATCTTGCCTATCGTTGAGGCCGTCGATAATATATTGAATTGACCATCATTTTTCTGAAACCATTGATAAAATAGCTTATTGGGAAGAAACTTAGGTAAGCTCTCATCTCCCCGAATTCCAAACCTAACATTTGGCACTTTACTTTCATAGGCAGTTTTTTCTTCTACTGTTTCAAAATCGTCATTCACAGCATAATTAATAATGGTATCTGTCTGTACGACCTGGTTTTTTAAAACTTCGATATCAACATAATTCCCATTTGCATGGGCCATAATCGAATCTGCCGAAACCGGTAGATCAACAAGCATGTCTTTTAAGGCTGCCTTTAACTGTTCATTTGGAAAATTGATCCAGCCTTTGCTGATGTAGTTTTCGTTTACCAATTCCCGGATGAGATATTCCTGTGGAAAATTCCAAGTATCAGATTGGAGTTCACCTGCGATCTCAATACGGCTACCTTTCAGGTCAAATTCAATAAAATTTTTGGAAGAAATATCGTTATAACGCAATGATTTACGGGTTAGTTCGCTCGGGTGATTGATGAAATTCTCAATAGAGACCCGCTCTGTATCCGACTGGATCAACCGGATCATTTCATCTTTCTTTTTATCGAGATTAAAACCCAGTCCCACCAACAGGGTGTTACCCTTCCAAACAAATGCAATTTTATTGGTATCCTGATAAGCATAATTTACTCCGGGAGCGACACTATTTTCAATGGAATCAACTTCCAGCCCCTTTTTTAAGAATGTCAGAAATTGCTTCTCATCTTTCAAATTAAAAAAAGCATAAAAGTTCTTTGTCGTGTCTTCCAGAGAAAAAAGGAATACATTGGCCATGATATCTATTCCATTGTCTTTTAGCTTAGTCAATTTTTTAGCAAAGTCCTGCCCTCCTTTCGGTGCCGTTTGCCATTTATCGAAGAATTGATTCAGAAGGATATCATCCAGAGAAATTGTCAATAAAGCCTTACTCTTTTTATGGACGACAGACTTATACGACTGCTGTTGTCGCATGATATAAGTTCCCCAGCCTATTATCACTAATCCTATGATAATACCTAAAGTCCAAATTATTCCTTTTTTAATCATTGTCAGTTATATCAATTGGGTTGTCCAGTTCAGGTTGTTCATTCGGCACAACGCCATCGAGCAGTTGGTTGATCATAAACTGTAAGCCATTGTTTGCGTTTGTTGGCAGTTCAAGTTGCAAATCAGTTTCCAGTCTATCGCCCACAATTCCTTTAGAACTCAAAGTAAAATTACCATAATTATTCAATTCTGCTAATGTAGAACGCCAGCTATTGCCCAACACGAGATTCAGATCTTTTGTCAGTGCTGGTATTTTCTTTGTTTGGAAAGCTGCCGAAAACTTACTTCCTTTCATAAGCTTAGCAAAAGATTTATTGGGCTTGGTCGGATAGTTATCCTTGTGCAAAATTTTATTTAACTGCAGGCTATCGTTGCTGATCATCACTAGATCTTCATTGAACATCAGGTATAAAGGAAAATCTTTGCCATTACCTTGTTTGATTTTATAGATCCCACCCGCAAAACTTGCATCGGACTTTGATACCGCGACATCCAATGCCTTTTTGATAATCCTTTGATCTTCGGATGTAAACATCCAGATAAAAGACACCACTTTCTCTTCCTTTGTCTTATTAACTTCCTTTACGTCATAATTATCATCATAGTCGTAATCAACGTAGTCGATCTTCAGATTAGTGATTCCATTGACAACGACCAAATTGTCCCCGGGCATAATTTTGGCAACGGCTTTTTCATCCAGTGCAATTTCAAGTCCAAGGGCCATCAACTCAAGTACCTCATTCTCCTTTCCAAAATATTTTTTCATATTTTTTGTAAAAAATGCCGGTATTTCTTTTAGGTACGCTTCGGAATTCACATTGACATTAAAATATCCTAATGTTTCCTCTGTCAAATACTTTGCGAACTTCGAATTAGGCTTCCTTGCATACAATTGTTTAGTCAGTTTCACTAAATCTTTGCCCAAGGTTACACCTGCTTTTAGCGTAATTTTATTTTCCCTTTGTGTCAGGTCAAAGAACATGTCCTTATAGTCATTTCCCAAAGAGAAACTGCTTGTATGATAATACGCATCTACCATAGAACGCACGGAACGAAGTCCGTCATAGAGACCTTCGACTTTAGGCAGCCATACACGTGCAATATCCACATTCTTTAGAAAACGCGCTTGCTCATGTGTAGGTATATTTGGATAGTTACCGCTCAATAATTGCTCCTGCTCAAGCAGTAACCATTTTTCCAATAATATATTCTTGATAGAATCATTTCGTCTGTTCACTTCCTCAAAAGCTGTATCAAGTGAATCGTAGTTGATATGATTTTCATAGAGACTTGTATCAGCATCGGTTGTACTGGCATAAACGTCCAAAGGTTCCCCCTCCTCTTGCTGTAACTCAGCTTGCAATGTATCAAAATCAAATGCATCCCACTCCATCGTTGTAGAATCCATTAGTACAGAATCCGCACAGTTAGCTGCGGCTTCGGCCTCATCTGCCGCCGCACTGGCTGCAGATACCGCAGCGGCGGCATAATCTATATTTTCGATACCATATAATGCGGCAATGGAATCGTTGGCAAAATAGGTCGTACCAACCTCACCTTTTAAAATTCTAAACTCCTTTGCATTCCAAGCGAGCAATTGACCATCCGCGGTTCTAAATCGGCTATAACCGTTCAAGGCCGGAAGCGAAGTCCCCTGCATATGCAGCAACTTTTCAAAACGGCTGACCGCATTGATCGGGATAATCATCTCTCCATATAACAAACTATCCCTATCATTTCTGTAGTATATAGCCATTCCCTTCGAATCAATTCCTGTCTGCTGGAAATCCTTTTGCAGGTTAATACTTTTCTTTTCAAAATATTTGAAAAAAGCAACCCGATCCAGTAACCTATTCAATGTGGAAGCTTCTGCGTATTCCACGACTTTAGCCAGATTAATAGCCACTACTGTATTTGATCCTTCGGGTATTTTAGTGTCAAAGCTCTGCGCTTGCACCGAACCAAAACCCAAAGACAACATAACCCCAAAACAATAGGGAAGTATTTTTTTCCCCGAACGGCCTAATAAACTAGCTGATATAACCATATACATTTGATACTTTCTCTTATTTATCTATACCATCAAAAGTATCAAATGCAATAGGCTATTCTCATCCCTGAATTCAGGTAATTCGGGAATTTCTACTAAGCTTCGCGTATCAAACCATATTCTATAGCGGATTTGACCGCGGCAGTCACACTTTTCGTCTGAAATTTTTCCATTAAGTTTTTACGATGACTCTCCACGGTATGGGAACTAATAAACAGGGATTCGGCAATCTGATTGGTTGTCATTCCTTTGGCTACAAAGGTCAATATCTCCTTTTCACGACGTGTAAGTTTAGGAACTTGTTTCAGTCCGGAATCTGTTTTCTTGTTGAGTATAGCCTGGGTTTTCTCACAGATATACCGCTTGCCCACCAAAACATCGGATATAGCAGTAATGATTTCATTACCGGTGGCATTTTTTTGAAGATAAGCATCTGCCCCCTCATTCAAAATACTATTGATAACCGCCAACTCATTATGTACACTAAAGGCTACTATTTTCAGCTCTTTATGTGCTTCTTTCAATCCCTTGACCAGATCGATTCCATTTGCATCGGGAAGATTGATATCCAATAACAATACAAGCGGTGCGTCTGTTACAATGTTTTTAAATAGTTCTGCTGAACTTGCATACATCCCTACAACTTCAAAATCTTCGTGGGAATTGATTATATTTTTTAAACCCTCCAACAACAGCGGGTGATCATCTGTAATGGCTATTTTTATCATCTTAAATTATTAATTAAACAACAGGCATTTCAATTTCAATGGTAGTTCCCTCGCCGATGGCGGATATAACCTTCATATCACCATGTAGAAAAGAAAGTCTCGACTGTATATTGTGCATGCCTGCTGAATGTTGTAAATCTATCTTTTCGGTATCAAATCCCTTGCCATCATCTTCAATAGTAATATGTAAACGCTCATTATATACAGAAAGTTGTATAAAGATATTACTTGCTGCAGCATGCTTCAATGCATTATTTACCAGTTCCTGGATTATTCTGTATAAGGAAATCTGATGTTCTACACTTAATTTTGATTCAAATTGGATGAATTCACATTCTACCTGACAATTCGGTTGACTCATCCGTACGGCATAATCCTTTAAGGCTTCCTCTAGACCATATTTGACAATTAGATCCGGCATCAGGTTATGTGCAAGTCGACGCAATTCATCCACAGCATCATCCAGCAGCTCGATACTCCGCGCAATACCATCCTTAACCGAAGGCTGTTCGGCCCCGCCATCGCTGATCGAGGATAAGCCCAATTTTGTACTTGACAACAATCCGCCTAAGCCATCGTGCAGGTCTCTAGCCAAACGTGTCCGCTCCTTCTCTTCCCCTGCCAACATCGCCGTTAGATTTTTAATGGCATGCTGTTGATTATTTTTTTCGATTTCAAGCCCATGCAAGTGTTCCTTTTGCTTTAATGTTTTGGAGCGTTGCCAATAAGCATAGAACAATAAAATGACAGCGATTAAACAGCTAATAAATAACCAGATATAAATCGAATTCATACGTGATTTAAAGGCAATCTCTTGTTTAGAAACATCAAGTTCCTGCAATCGCTGTTCATTCTCCAAGCGGCTTAATTGCAAGTCCTGTTCCTTTTTGTCGCGCTCAAGTTGAAGCACTTTCAACTGTTGGGTACGGTTTAGTTCGTTCAATTTTAAATTTTCAACCAGTTGATTCTGTCGATCATTTAGCGCTTTCATCAATTTGATCTGCTGTTCCTTTTTCTCCCCCTCTAAACGAAGACGCATTAATTTTTGATTTTGCAGTTCCCGCTCATATTTTATTTCAAGTTGTTTGGTTTTATCCAATTTATCCGAGTTGAATGCCTCCTCGAAAACATTGATATAACTCTTTTGATATTGAAATGCCTCTTCATATTTTCCCTCTTCGACACTCACTTCAGCCAGTCTACTAAAAAGACTTAATCCCATTTGGTAATCATAATGTGGCTCTCTTTGCAAGTGGTAAAGCGCTTGTTGCAGATACTTTTTGCCCTGCTCCCGATGGCCGCTTTTAAATGCCTCGTCAGCCAATACACCATAGGCAGGAATAGAAATGGCATACTGTCCCGTTTCCTGTGCAATTTCTAAGGCCTGCTGGGCAAATGAAATCGCTTTTTTAGCACCATTTTCAGGATAAAATTCATGATACAGATTGGCTAGATTCACCGAGACATAGGCCATATCTGTCGGGTTAACAAGATTTTTCTGGTTAGTTTTTGCTATTCGGTAAGCTTCCAGATAATGTTCTTCGGCTTTCTTCAAAAGTTGCTGATCTGCTCGGTTTGACCGATATTCCTCCTCAAATAGGTAACCAGCTTGCATATAGGCATCAAATAAACTGTTCGCATTCTGACCTGCTTTTGCTGTCTCCAATAGAAGGTTCGTATACTTCTCCTGAAATTCGTAATTCCGCTGATTGGCATAAATAGCCGTCAATTCTTTATATATCGCCAATTTGCGGGCTATATTTGCATCAGTCTGGGGGGCCTTTTCCAAAAAAGAAATTGCTTTATGAAACTGCGAAACAGCCTGATCCTCCTTGTTCTGCCTTGTCATAATCCAGCCATCACAATAATGAATATATCCCTTGATACCGTTATCATTGATTATGGGAAGAACAGATTTTGCATGTTCAAGGTAAAACCGCGATTTCTCAAAGAGGCGATCGTTATAACTATTCATTGCTGCGATGCAATTCAAATAGGCGTAGTATTGTTTGTCGGGGTAATTTTTGGCCAATTGAATATTATCATTGAGCAACTGACTTGCCAATGCTTTCTCATTGGCGAAATATAGGGCCTGCGCATATTTTCCGGTCAACAGAAACCGTTCCTTACTCCCTAGCGGAAGATTGTAGTATGATTTCTGTAGCTCCTGCAACTGCTCTTGGGCATACAGCTGACAGCAAGAGAATAGAGAAACTAAGCATATAATAAAGGTTTTAAAAAAAACACGAATATACCTCATAAAGTCTATTAATTCCCATTAGTGGATTGGTCAAACTTAGATAAATTTACCCTTATAAACAATTATAATTACCGTCAAAATTACCCTGATCGCTGTAAATGCACTGTATTTGTACCAACTCAATAACTGCAATTTCCTAAATACAATACCATTGAGGCGAAGTGAATAGCAAAAAGTGTAGCTTTGCATATAGTACTTCACTTGATCAGAAAAGAATCTGTAATGATAAAATATTTATACCTGTTTCTTGCTATTGCGGCAGAAATTTTCGCTACGACTTTCCTAAAGAAATCTGAGGGATTTACCTTATGGAAACCTACCGCTATCTGTATCATTGGTTACATTATCGCTTTTTATTTCCTGAGCATCACATTGAAATACCTTCCTGTCGGAATATCCTATGCTATTTGGTCGGGGGTTGGTATCGTTGCCATTACATTGATAGGGATGATTTTGTTTAAACAGATTCCTGATACACCAGCAATAATCGGAATGATATTGATCGTCGCTGGAGTAATTATTATCAATGTCTTTTCAAAAATGGGCGCACATTAGCTGATCTAAAAACTAAATGTGTATTTTTGCAACTTACATAAACTAAAGGATACGTGTCGTTAGAGAAACTAAAACTAAGCAAAAGATTGACTGCTACGATGACCGAGCTCGGTTATTTGGCTCCAAAGGAAGTTCAGAGTAGATGCATTTCCAGAATTCTTGGCGGACAGGATGTTATTGCGATTGCTCCTGAAGGAGCGGGCAAGACCACAACTTATGTATTATCAACCTTGATGAAATTAAAATTCACGGATGATGAAGCGCCTAAGTTTTTAATCTTGGCTCCCAATGAAGAACGCATCGACGAGATCGTTGAAAAATTCTACCAACTAAGCAAAAATAGAGATCTTCGTATTATTGGATTGCGTGCAGGGGGAAGTATGGAAGAAGAAATAGAAGAACTAGTTGCTGGAAAGGACATTGTAGTCGCGACACCGAACCGTGCAAGGGCAATCTATCTGAAATTAGCCCTCAATCTAAACCGTATCCAAACGTTAATTATTGATGATGCAGAAGAAATCATCAAACAGGGCATGCAAAATCCTGTAAGAGAACTAGCAGAAAGTTGTGGTAAAGTACAGCACCTGGTCTTCAGTACTGTTGAACATCAGAAGCTGTATGACATGATTGATAAGCATCTAAATGAGGATTATGCTGTGATTGAAGTGGATGAATTGGAGAATGAAACCATTGACACTTTAGATCTTTTATTGTACCATCTTCCCAATTTCACCACAAAAATCAATCTACTGAATTACCTTCTACAAGACAAAGAGGTTTTTCAAAAAGTGATTGTTTTTGTAAATTCAAAGCTTACCGCACAAAAGCTTGCTACTAGCCTATTTCAACAAGGGAAAGAGGAAATCGCTATTCTAAATCCGCTATTTTATGATGATTTTGGTTTTGAAACAACAGCAGATTTTATAGAGAGTGAGCAAACTCGTGTTTTGATCATTGCCCGGGAAAACACCAATGCAGTTGATCTCGCAAATATTCCTTTTATTTTTCAGTTTGAATTGCCAAATGAAAAAGAGGAATTTTTAAACCATTTAGTCAAAAATGACGAAAATGAGGACTCCGTGGTATTGACATTTACGACCGACCTTGAACTTCCGATGGTCAGAAAAATAGAACAGGCTGTGGGTAAACGAATGGATGTCCTGGATCTTCCTGAGGATCTGCAGATTTACAATCCCACAAGTGATAAAAAGAAAAAATCAACCAAGGAGGAACAAGAAGATAGTTCCCGTGGTGGAGCTTTTCACCAAAAGAAGGAAAGTAATGCCAAAACTTTCAATTATGGAGGTGGTGAAAAAGCAAAAATGACGATGAAATTGAAAAAGAAATAAATAAAAAAGGGAAGTTTAACTTCCCTTTTTTATTTAAATGTCAGCTTTTTATTGATTCTTTGAGGCATCGATGAGCTCGTTACGCTGAGTTTATTGATCAGAAAGAAAACCCCGGCGAGTTTCAAGGTTAGGACTGGCTGCAAACATATAATAGCTTTATTTCAACACCTTTTTTAACAACTTAATATAGGCATTTGCGATATGTTCCATCCCCTGATCGTTGGGGTGCGCATAATCTACTGTTGAGTTTAGGTCCAACCCCAGTTCCCCGCTCGATAGCATAAAAATCTGCCGAACACCCTGTGACTGTAATTTCTCGTAAGTTGCTTTCAGTACCCGGCTGCTTTGCTGATATTCTTTATTTTTGTCTTCGTTAAATACAGTATTGATATTTCCAGAACTATGCTGTGTCAATACGATCGGTGTTGTCGGATGTTCCTTTCTTAAAAAGGTAACCGCATTGACCAATAGCGAATCCAATTGTTTTTCGCTGAGTGATTTAGTAATCGCGAGATTGGGAATACAATCCAAAATATAACATGCGGCGTCCACCTGATTCATTACATTTAGGATAGGCTGTTCAAGACGACCGTTACCCGAAAAACATAAATTCAACATCTCGTTATTAACAGCTCTACCTACCTGACTTGTCCAGGCAAGACCCGGCCGGCTGGTACATGCCCCCTGTCCTATAGAAGTGCCATAGACCACGATAGGTTTCGAGGTAGCGGTATGTGTATATGTTAACTTCGCATCACTAGGAACACCTATTTTCAACCATTTAACCGTATTATATAAAGGCAGATACAAGCGATAGTTAAAGTTACTATTCTTGCCTATATTCTTCCAAGTATAAGAAATCGTGTCTGAAAAATCATAATTACCGTAAGCCCATTTCCAAACTTTATTCGTTGTATCATAGGCATAAAGATCCAGTCCACTCACACCGGTAGTAGGCATATGGGGCATATTCAATCCGCCGGAAACTTGATATTGCACTGTAATTTCCGAAGCTGATGTCCGAAAATCAATATAGAGTCCAGCAGAATTTTGTCCCAGTTCCCAGACTGGTTTGCGTACCTGCTTTTCCAGCTCATCCGGCAGTCGACCAAAAGCTGTAAGCTTCTGATTGTCAAGTCGGCCTTCAACATGTTTATCATCAAGAGGTGAAAACCAGGTATAATTTTGCTGTCCTTTGACAATCGAAAGCGAGAACAGCATCAAAGCGATGAGAGAAACTTTTGAAAACATACGATACTTTAGGTTTAAATTTGAATTGATTAAAAAAAGGAGCCTAATTGGCTCCTTTCTATTACGATTTATTTATTATACTATAAAATAGCTTGTCTTACACGTATTAGTTTTTCCATCAATCCTTCAAGTAGATCGAGGTGCAACATATTTGCTCCATCAGATTTTGCATTTGCAGGATCAGGATGGGTTTCTATAAATAGGCCATCGGCCCCAACAGCAATCGCCGCTTTGGCAATTGTTTCGATCAAGGCAGGCTTTCCACCTGTTACCCCTGAAGTCTGATTTGGCTGCTGAAGTGAATGTGTACAGTCCATTATAGTCGGCACATTAAAGGCACGCATTTCAGGAATTCCCCTATAGTCAACGATCAGATCCTGATAGCCAAATGTATTACCACGATCGGTCAAAAATACCTTTTCATTACCAGACTCTACAATCTTGTCTACGGCAAACTTCATGGATCCTGCACTTAAAAACTGTCCTTTTTTTACGTTAACGACTTTATTGGTTTTTGCTGCAGCGACCAATAAATCCGTTTGTCTACATAAAAATGCAGGAATTTGAAGAACATCTACATAGGCTGCTGCCATTTCCGCTTCATGACTTTCATGGATATCCGTTACTGTAGGAACGCCGAAGGTCTTCCCTACTTTCTCCAAAATTTTCAGCGCTTTTTCATCTCCGATACCCATAAAAGAATCCAAACGAGACCTGTTGGCCTTACGATATGAACCTTTAAAAATATAAGGGATATTGAGTTTATCTGTAATAGTAACAATCTTTTCAGCAATCCGCAAAGCAATTTCTTCCCCTTCAATTGCACATGGCCCTGCCATTAAAAAGAAATTCTGCGAAGTTCCATTCTTTATTTCAGGAATGTATTTGTTAATCATATGAATTATATAAAAATTTTAATTACCCAATTCCGATAAAAATTTGATACGCATCAATTGAAGGTCTTCAAAACTATAATCGTCTCCTCCTAATTCCTTAAGCGCATCATTGATCGAATCAGTTTCAGCTGTTTTAAAGTAATCGTACACTTCGTCCTGACGGTCTTCATCAATAATTTCGTCAATAAAATAATTGATATTTATCTTGGTACCGGCATTAACGATCGTTTCAATTTCCTTTAATATTTCCTCGTAGGTAATCCCCTTTGCAGCGGCAATATCATCCAGCGCAAGCTTGCGGTCAATATTTTGGATGATCGCCACTTTCAACGCAGATTTATTTGCTGTACTTTTGATAACTAGGTCTACAGGTCGGTCGATTTCATTTTCCTCCACATAGTCCTTGATCAGCGCAATAAAGGAAGCTCCAAATTTTATCGCCTTACCATTCCCTACCCCTTGAATCTGTTTTAATTCATCGATATTGACCGGATAATGTGTACACATTTCCTCTAAGGAAGGATCTTGGAAGATCACAAATGGTGGCAATGATTTACTCTTAGCGATCTTTTTACGCAGATCTTTGAGCATACCCAGTAAGGTCGTGTCGAGTGCTCCGGTCCCATGACCAGCCTCGTCTCCAGCCGTACTTTCTGCGCTCTCAATAGGGCGGTTTAAAACAAACTTTAACTGGTAAGGATTTTCTATATAATTCCGACCGATATCCGTTAATTTCAACAAACCATAGTGATCAATATCTTTCTCAACGAAGTTGTCCAATACGGCTTGTCGTAACAGTGATTTCCAATAGATAGTACCTTTTTCTTTTCCTGAACCAAATAGACGGTGTTCGTCATGTTTGTAGGAAGATACAGGTTGATTGTTCTGCCCGATCATCACGTTAATGACATGGTGATCGTCAAATTTTTCGCCCTGTTCTTTAATAAAGCCCAATACATCTTTTAGGGATTCTTCGGCTTCAAAATATTCTTTTTCCGAACGGCAATTATCGCACATGTTACTACAGCCCTTTTCGTCAAAGTTTTCTCCAAAATAATGAAGAATCTGTTTACGACGACAGACGGCAGATTCGGAATAATCGATGACTTCTTTCAGGATCTGTGTACCGATCTCACGTTCGGCCACAGGTTTATCTTTCATGAATTTTGTCAGCTTTTCAACATCTTTCTCCGAATAGAAAGCCAAACAATAGCCATCGCCCCCATCACGGCCAGCGCGCCCTGTTTCCTGGTAATAGCCTTCCATGGATTTTGGAATATCATGGTGGATAACATAACGGACATCCGGTTTGTCAATCCCCATACCAAAGGCGATTGTTGCGACAATCACTTCCACATCCTCCATCAAGAATTTATCTTGCGTATCAGCCCTTGTTTTCGCATCAAGGCCTGCGTGATATGGTAGCGCTTTAATACCGTTTAGGTTCAATACCTCGCTTATTTCTTCAACTTTCTTTCTGCTCAAGCAATAGACAATACCTGTTTTGCCTGGTTTTGTCTTGATAAAGCGCACAATTTCTTTGACCACGTCTTTTTTGGGACGTACCTCATAGTATAAATTGCTCCGATTGAATGATGATTTAAATAGCACAGCATCATTCATCTGTAAGTTTTTACGGATATCGGATTGCACTTTTGGAGTCGCTGTTGCTGTCAAAGCAATAATTGGAATATTAGCGCCTATCTCATTAATAACTTGACGTATTTTGCGGTATTCCGGTCTAAAATCATGTCCCCATTCTGAAATACAATGTGCTTCATCTACGGCAACAAAAGACACGGTAATCTGATGCAAGAACTCTACATTATCTTGCTTAGCAAGTGATTCTGGAGCTACATAGAGTAACTTGGTCTTTCCTGCAAGCACATCCTCCTTTACACGGGTGATTTCACTCTTGTTCAGTGAGGAGTTTAAAAAATGAGCGATACTGTCTTCGCCGCCAAACGCGCGAAGTTGATCTACTTGATTTTTCATTAAAGCAATCAACGGGGAAATTACAATTGCAGTTCCCTCACTCATGAGTGCTGGCAGTTGATAACAAATTGATTTCCCTCCCCCGGTTGGCATAATAACAAACGTATCCTTCTTTTGAAGAATGCTGGTTATAATAGCCTCTTGATCTCCTTTAAAAGTATCAAAACCAAAAAAATCCTGTAAATTGTCGAAAAGTGATTTTTCTATTTCCATTGCGCCTTGGGCAAAAATAAGATAGATAAATGAAGAAATAATCCTGAAAAATAATCTATTTTTGCAATCTATTCTAATACATAAAAGTAAGAGTATTTTTTGTGAAAAACAACTACGAAATAAAAAATATAGCTATTCAAGCTATTCAAGAAGAAGCCAAGGCAGTAGCTGCTCTGGCTCAATATATTGACGATGATTTTGTTACCGTTATAAATAAAATCCTGCATCTTCAGGGGCGAGTAATCGTCACAGGTATAGGAAAAAGTGCCATTATCGCACAAAAGATTGTTGCAACATTAAATTCGACAGGCACGCCTTCTATCTTTATGCATGCAGCTGATGCCATCCATGGGGATCTGGGTATTATCCAACAGCATGATTTAATTATTGCCATATCCAAAAGCGGTAATACACCTGAAATCAAGGTCTTGGTTCCATTTCTAAAACAAACGAAAAATACGTTGGTGGCTTTGGTTGGTAACACGGAGTCCTACTTGGCGAAAAATGCAGATTACATACTAAACACCACTGTTGAGAAAGAAGCTTGTCCAAATAATTTGGCACCAACCTCCAGCACAACGGCACAATTAGCTATGGGTGATGCTCTAGCTGTTGCGCTACAGGAATGTCGTGATTTTACAGACCAAGATTTTGCGAAGTACCACCCTGGTGGTGCCCTGGGCAAAAAGCTTTACTTAAAAGTGGCGGACTTATCTGATCAAAATGGTAAACCTAGCGTACAATTGGATGCTAACGTCAGAGATATTATCATCACTATCACCCATTTCAGACTGGGCGCAGTAGCTGTCTTAGACGGCGCGCAGATCCAGGGTATTATTACCGATGGGGATATCCGTCGCATGCTCGAAAGACATACTGACCTCGCAACGGTCAGTGCAGCGGATATTATGGGCAAATCACCAAAGGTGATCGATAAAAATGAACTTGCAGCCAATGCGCTTCATATCATGCGGGAAAACAACATCACGCAATTATTGGTATCAGATCAAGGAAACTATGATGGGGTGATCCATATCCAAGATCTGCTTAAAGAGGGGATAATCTAACTGTAATAAAGTTGTTAGATGTGTAATAAATTGACAATAAATATTACATTTGGCATATCAGTTGTACTAGTTTAATCACAAAGTAATATCTTAGAAGCATGAAAAAGTATATAACAATCTTAGCAGTGATCATTTCCTTTATCGGTTTTTCGTCTATGCAAGCTGGACAAGGGGAATTTAAATTTGAAAAAGAAACACATGATTTCGGCAAGATTCCGGCTGGAACACCTGTATCATATAATTTTAAATTTTCAAACACAGGCAGTGAGCCTATTATCATTTCGAATGTAGTCCCGACTTGTGGTTGTTCGGTAGCCGAGTTCACTAAAACTCCAATCAAACCAGGAGAAACAGGAACAATCAAGGTAACTTATAACGCCGCGGCCAAAGCGCCATTTACCAAAAGTTTTACGGTACAATCGAATACCAAAACACCTGTAAAGACGCTTTATATTAAAGGGATTGTGGAATAAAAATCCAACAGATAAAACGAAAAAAGCCACATCTAGATGTGGCTTTTTTCGTTTTATTTTGGTTAGCTTTGCACAACTAATTTTAAAAAAACTATAATGCCAGTAATATCAGAAAAAGGGCTAAATATGCCTGCGTCACCCATCAGAAAACTGACGCCTTATGCTGATCAAGCAAAAAAAGAAGGTAAAAAAATATACCACTTAAATATCGGGCAACCAGATATCCAAACACCTGAAATTATGCTTAATGCTTTGAAAAATATTGATTTCAAAGTATGGGCTTATACACCTTCTGAAGGTACCGCCACCTACCGAAAAAAATTAGCCGAGTATTATAACAAGCTAAATTACAATATTGAACCTACTGACATCCTGGTAACCAATGGTGGCTCAGAAGCGATCACAATCACCATGCAAGCCTGCTTAAATGAAGGTGAGGAAGTGATTATCCCAGAACCGTTTTATGCAAACTACAATGGTTTTGCCTGTTCTTCGGACATTGTGATCAAACCGATCATGTCTTATATTGAAAGTGGATTTGCACTACCTTCCATTGCTGAATTTGAGAAAGTAATTACCGAGAAAACCAAAGCAATCTGCATCTGTAATCCCAACAATCCGACAGGTTATCTTTATTCGAGAGAAGAGCTGGAAGCATTAAGAGAGCTTTGTCTGAAATATGATCTCTATCTTTTCTCCGATGAGGCTTATCGCGAATTTTGTTACGATGGCAGAGAGTTTATATCTCCGATGCACTTGGAAGGCCTCGAGAATAATGTTGTTATCTTTGATACGGTTTCAAAACGTTATTCAGCATGTGGTGCCCGTATAGGCTGTATTATCACCAAAAATAAAGAATTATATCAGACGGCATTGAAGTTTGCTCAGGCACGCCTAAGTCCATCTTTGGAGGGACAAATTGCCGGCGAAGCTGCTGTGGATACTCCAGACAGCTACTTTGAGGCAGTATCTAAAGAATATACGGCCAGAAGAGATGCATTGGTCAGTGGATTAAATGCAATTGATGGTGTATACTCTCCTAATCCGGGAGGTGCATTTTATGTGGTTGCTAAGTTGCCGATCGACAACGCGGATAGATTCTGCCAATGGATATTGGAGGAGTTTTCCTACAATAACGAAACGGTCATGATGGCTCCGGCAACAGGATTCTATAGCACAGAAGGTGCCGGAACCAATGAGGTTCGCCTAGCTTACGTCCTGAATCAAAATGATCTTAAAAACGCATTGATCTGTTTGGAGAAAGCACTAGAAGTATATCCAGGAAGAACGATTTAAAAAAACAACAATTATATGTTGTTAGAGCCAGTCCCTTTTTTGGACTGGCTTTTTTATGCCTCAGCGCTATCATAAGGGCAGTTTTCTTATCAATTTTAAAAAAAACAAAACAAACTTTCTAGCGACATTGTTCTTATTACAGTATAACTAAAGATATTGCATATGGATAAATTGAAGAAATTCCAATTGATGGAAAAAATAGCGAGAGAATTAGAAGATGTCAGAAATAGCCAACAAGCTGTTTTAGAAAAGATAGGCAAAATCGAAGTTGATAACATCGAACTCGGTGATAAGAAGATTGAACAGACAATTCCCGAAATCTATCAACGTACAGCAGATAATTCAGACGCTATCAAAGCGCTTCTGGAATCTTTTCAAGAACAGACAGCAGAGTTTGGTGAGAAAAACAATGTAGAAAAGTTATTGGAGCAACAACAAATCAATAGTATAAAATAGTTGTCTTCAAAATACAAAAAATGCCGATTTTTCAATCGGCATTTTTTGTTATATCGCGTTTAAGCTTGTATTCTTGCTGCTTTGACTTTCAGATACTCCTCTTCAACAAAATGTAGTTGTTGTTCTGGAGTCAAATTTGAGTTATCCAATACGATAGCATCTTCGGCTTGTCGCAGTGGGCTCTCAGCGCGTGTACTATCAATACGATCCCGATTGGCAAGATTTTCAACAACCTCTTCGAGTGTGACATCCTCCCCTTTCTCGGTCAATTCCAGGTATCTTCTAGCTGCCCTAACTTTCGGATCTGCAGTCATAAAGATCTTCAGATCGGCATCAGGGAAAACGGTAGTACCAATATCCCGGCCATCCATAATAATATTTCTCCGGCTACCCAATTTTTGTTGTTGCGCCACCATTGCGGTTCGTACTGCTTTAATTGCACTTACATCACTGACTTTATCAGAAATGTACATTTGACGGATTTCTTCCGAAATATCTTCATCATTGAGGTGAATCTCCGTTTTGACAGCATTTGGAATAAAGTCAATATGGATCTCATTTAATGCCTGATCAATTGCTTCCTGATCATCCAGTGCAATAGTATGACGAATAAAATAAAGCGTTACCGCTCTGTACATCGCGCCGCTGTCAATAAAGGCAAATTTCAGCTTTTTAGCTAAAGCTTTGGCAAGCGTACTTTTTCCACAAGAGGAAAAGCCATCTATGGCGATAATAAAATTGTGTCTTCCACTCATTATTCATTTCCTCCTATGATGACACCGGGCTTATTCACTAAAGGTACTTTAGTTAAATTACCATCCACGATGCTTTCTGGTAAAAAGATATATTTTTTATCGTAAATAATATTGTCAATATAAAAGCTCAACCAATATTCGTTGGTTAGCCCAAATACCTGCTCATCGATCGCTTCAACCCGATCAAAGGATTTAGGCTCTATATTTCCGATGAAATGCCGTAATGTTGTTGTGGTGACCTGTCTCCCATCCTTTTCACCATACCCTTTTGAACTGATCAGCACATTCTGTATTGCGATATTCTTATCGTTGATAACATACACTGTCCAGTTTTTCGTCTCCACGGTCTCGCCCTCCAAAACCACGGCTATCATGATATCTTTTACTATATTTTCTGGCAAATCTGCTTTCATCCTTATTTAGACTTTGTCGTTTTCTTAGCTGGAGCCTTCTTTGCTGTTGCTTTTTTAGCAACTGTTTTCTTTTCGGCAGTTTTTGCTTTCACGGCTTTCCCCTTCGGAGCATCCGCTTCGGCCCACTTCAACACATCTTCGTAGCTGATCTTTTCGATTTCCGTTCCTTTCGGAATTTTCAAATTCTGCTTACCAAAACGAATAAACGGTCCCCAACGGCCTTGTTCAATCTGCGCATCCGGATTTTCATCGAAAACGCGGATCACTTTTTCAATATCTTTCTGACGTTTTTCTTGAATGATCTGAATGCATTCCTCTTCGGTTACATCCAAAGGATCTACTCCTTTTGGCAAGGAATAGAAAGCCGAGTTATGACGGATATAAGGCCCAAATCGACCAATAGCAACGGTCATTTCCTTTTCTTCAAATACCCCAACTTTTTTGGGCAATTTGAATAACTCCATCGCATCCTCAAAGGTGATTGTTTCAATCATCTGTCCTTTACGTAGGGATGCAAATCGAGGTTTTTCTTCGTCATCAGGAGAACCGATCTGAACCAAAGGCCCAAATTTCCCAATACGTACAGAGACTGGTTTACCTGAAACCGGATCTACACCTAGCTCACGCTCATTGTTGGCCCGATCAGCATTCTCCAATGTATCTTCAACTTCAGAGTGAAACGGCCCATAGAAATCGTGCAACATTTTTGTCCATTCGGTCAATCCATGTGCAATATCGTCAAACTCTTTCTCCACATTCGCAGTAAAGTGAAAGTCTACAATACCATTGAAATGCTCTACAAGAAAATCATTCACAACAATACCGATATCCGTTGGGAACATTTTCCCTTTTTCTGCTCCTGTTATTTCCGTCTTAGTGACAGCTTTTAATTCCGTGTTCTCTAGTGTCAACACACGATAATCACGTGATCGCCCCTCTCTTTCTTCTTTCACAACATAGCCACGATTTTGGATCGTAGAAATTGTTGGTGCATAGGTCGAAGGTCTTCCGATACCCAGTTCCTCTAATTTCTTCACCAATGCAGCCTCAGTATAACGTGCCGGAGGTCTTGTAAAACGTTCCGTCGCAGACATACTTTTTAAGGTCAGTTGTAAACCAACTGTCAATGGTGGAAGGATTGCATTATCACTGTCCTCATCAAGGGTTGTCTCCTGATCATCATCTACAGATTCCATATAGACTTTCAGAAAACCATCAAATTTCATCACCTCACCCGAAGCGTTTAAATCTTCTGAACGTGTAGAAATCGAAATTTTCGCTAGTGTCCGCTCAAATTCAGCTTCACTCATTTGGGAAGCAATTGCCCGCTTCCAAATCAGTTCGTACAATCGCTTTTCAGCAGAATCGCCTTCAATGGTATGTTCAGAAAAATAAGTAGGACGTATAGCCTCGTGCGCTTCCTGTGCGCCCGAAGTTTTTGTTTTATATCTTCTTACTTTATGGTATTGGTTACCATATGCCGATTTAATTTCTTTTTCAGCTGCGTCTATTGCAGTATCACTCAAATTGACTGAGTCGGTACGCATATAGGTGATACGTCCGGACTCATACAGACGCTGGGCAACTTGCATGGTACGTGCCACAGAGAATCCAAGTTTTCTACTCGCTTCCTGTTGTAAGGTAGAAGTAGTAAATGGAGCTGCTGGCGAACGTTTCGATGGTTTTGTCTCCAGATTTTTAACGGAGAACAAAGCCGCCTTACAGTCTTCCAAAAATTGTGTAGCCTCCGCTTCTGTCGCAAATCGTTGTGGAAGTTCAGCTTTAAAACTATCTTTAACCTTACCTGTATGAAAGAAAGCAACGATCTTAAACGCAGCCTCAGGTTCAAATTTGTTAATCTCACGTTCCCTGTCGACGATCAACCTCACGGCAACAGATTGCACACGGCCCGCAGATAAAGATGGTTTCACCTTTTTCCATAAAACGGGTGACAACTCAAAGCCCACCAATCGATCTAATACGCGTCTCGCCTGTTGTGCGTTAACGAGATTATAATCTATTTTACGGGGATTGTCGATGGCTTTTAGTATGGCTGGTTTCGTGATCTCATGAAACACAATACGTTTAGTACTTTCATCTTTCAGTCCCAATGTCTCAAATAAATGCCAAGAGATAGCTTCCCCCTCCCGGTCCTCATCGGATGCGAGCCATACAGTTTCTGCTGCCTTAGCTAATTTTTTCAGCTCGCTTACGACAGCCTTTTTATCAGAGGGAACTTCGTACTTCTGTTCGAAATTATTCTCTGTATTAATTGCATCATCGGTTTTCACCAGGTCACGGATATGTCCATAACTTGACTTTACCAAAAAATCACTACCTAAATATCCTTCTATCGTTTTTGCTTTCGCTGGAGACTCAACTATCAATAAATTTTTCGCCATCTAATTTGAGATTTGTGCAAATAAAGGGAATTCTAAAAGGAATGACAATAATTTCTTGCAAAAAAGACAAAAAAAATAGATTTCGCCTTAACATATAAGTGTACTATCCGATTTTCGATTCCGCTGTAATCGTTCCGAAAAGGCTTTCTTCTTGTAAAGAATGATATTTAACAGACCTTTAAAACTTCGTTTTTCTTCACTTCAATAATTTCAACGATTCATTTTAGTTTGTTCTGTTTCGAAAACACATTCGAAAAAAGATAAAATCAAGCATGCGAAACCTTCAAAGTAAAATAGGTTATGTATATTCGCCTATTCAAAACGGGGTAATTCACCCTTATTTTGTTTAAATATAATAATAATGAAAAGAAGTCTTCTTAGAATAGCCTTTTTTGGTCTGCTATTATCATCTGTGTCTTGTTCAGTTATGAAAGATTCCCAAAAAACAACCAACAGCTTCCCTAAACTCAGTTTGGAAGCACATCGTGGCGGACGTGGCCTCTACCCCGAAGAATCTATTGCTGCCATGAAAAATGCAATTGATCTGCCCCGGGTAACAACACTGGAAATGGATTGTCACATTACAAAAGATCGGAAAGTCGTTGTTTTTCACGACGATTATCTCAATCCCAAATTTGTATTAAAACCAGATGGCACTGAGATTTCCGAAAAAGATAAATCATTGAAAATATATGCAATGAACTATAAAGACCTGATCAAGTACGATATTGGTTCCAAATTTTATAAGGAGTTTCCAGAACAGAAAAAACAAGTTACGCGTATTGCAAAACTCGCCGACCTCATCGATAGTACAGAAGCCTATGCCCTCCAAAAGAGAACAGCGCCTATGTTTTATAATATTGAGGTGAAAAGTAAAGAGGATAAAGACGGCATCTATCATCCCAGAGTAGAAGAATTCGTTGATTTAATGGTACAGGTGATCACAGAGAAAAAAATTGCAGCTCGTACCATCATTCAATCCTTTGATATTCGGGCAGTCAAGTATCTAAACAAAGCCTACCCACAATTAAAAGTTTCTTATCTTATCGATGGCAACTATACAAAAAATGCACAGGAGACAATCGCAGCATTAGGTTTTACTCCTTTCATCATTAGCCCACACTATAAGCTGGTGACCAGCGAATTTGTCAAACAATACCATAAAGCAAATGTCAAGGTAATTCCGTGGACAGTAAATAATAAAACAGAGATTGAGCAATTGAAGGTACTGAAAGTAGATGGAATTATCAGTGACTATCCCAATCTGTTTTAATCCTTGATTTCTTGACAACGATCAAAGAGCTCCCTGTTCAATTCTTGATGATCTAAATATGAAAGACCAAAATAGAGTAGTGCACAGTGCACTACTCTATTTTGGTCTTACTTTTAAGGGCTTTATCAATGTATTCCCTGCCTTTTTGAACTAAAAACTCTGCACGGTGGTAGTCCCACAAATTACAGATGTTATAAGGGATGTTGACAACAACATCCGGACGATAGAGATCAATAATCATACGGCTCATTTTTCTGCGCATCACATAATAGGAAGCTTGTAGAATATCCAGCGAATTTGAGGTTTTTGTATCCAATTTTTTGATAACAGAATACTGTTTATCCGGTTTTGATTCCAGATTGACCGCTATAATTAAATTTTCTTTTCGTGTGACGTGGTTGATGGGTAATGGATTGAGAACTCCGCCATCCACATAGACATGCGTGTCTTCCTCTACTGCTGTAAAAACAGCCGGTATTGCAATAGAAGCCCGTATTGCGTCATACATACTTCCAAAATCGAGTACGACTTCTTTTTCATAATTCAGATCAGTAGCAACAGCCTTGAATAAAATAGGAAACGTTTCTATATTCGCATCGGGAATAACCGATTTCAAGGCATTAAAAACCTTAATCCCTTTCATCATTCCCAGACCCTTCCAGCTGAAATCCATCATATTGAAAACCGATTTCTTTGTTAGATTATGCATCCAGTCTTCCAGCACATCCATCTTTCCCTGGGCATAAATTCCGCCGACCAATGCGCCAATGGAACAACCCACAATTTCATCGATCTCAAAGCCCATTTCCTCTAGTTTGCGGATAATACCGATATGTACCAATCCTCTCGCTCCCCCGCCCCCGAGGACGAGTGTTACTTTACGATTTAAAAAATCTTTCTCTGACATATACTTAGACCTGCAATATAATGATGTTGACATTGACCCAACAATGTAATCCGATAATCACCGTTATTATATGTATTTTTGATTACAATATACGGAGTAAAATAAGAAATATGAAAATAGAAATTTGGTCGGACATCATTTGTCCGTTTTGTTATATTGGCTTGACAAAGCTTGAGTCGGCCCTACAGGAAGTTGAGCAAGATGTACAAGCAGAGATTACCTGGAAATCCTATCAGCTCAATCCAGAATTTCCCGAAGACGCTCCGGGAATGCCAACCTACGATTACCTTGTCCGTACAAAAGGGATGAGTATGGATGATGTCGTGGCAATGACGGCACAACTCAGTGCGCAAGGTAAAGAACTTGGTATCGCATTAAACTTTGATAAAGCAATTGTCGTCAATACCAAAAAAGCACATCGTCTTCTTCATTTTGCGCAGACCCATCAAAAAGGAACTGCTTTGAAAAAATCATTATTCAAAGCCCATTTTACCGACGGTTTAGATGTCAACGATAATGCAACCCTTGTTGAACTGGCGAAACAAGTAGGTCTCCCTGTTGAAGCGGTTCAGGAGCTTTTAGCGTCTGACAACTATGCTTACGATGTCAGTCAGGACATTCAGGAAGGTGTCAACCTCGGTCTTCGTGGTGTACCATTCTTTGTCTTTGACCGGAAGTATGCAATTCCCGGTGCACAACCTATGGAAGTTTTTCACAATACGATCAAAGAGTGTTTGGCAAGCCAATCCGTCCCATTACAACAAAGAGGTGAAGAAGGGCCTTCTTGCGATCCTGAAACAGGAAAATGTGAGTAAAGAAAGAAAAAAGTTTTATTTTAATTTACTATTTTCGCAAGCTTATAACGACAAACAAATTTGGTATAAATGCAGTTAACCAAACTAGAAATAAAGGGATTTAAGAGTTTCGGAGACAAGATCACGATCAACTTCAATGACGGTGTTACCGCGATTGTCGGACCAAATGGATGTGGGAAATCCAATGTGGTGGATGCAATACGCTGGGTACTTGGTGAACAAAGTACAAAGATGCTGCGTTCGGATAAAATGGAAAACATTATTTTTAACGGAACAAAGAACAGAAAACCAGCTAATCTTGCGGAAGTTTCCTTGACCTTCAATAATAACAATAATATCCTCCCAACAGAATTCTCTACTGTTACGGTAACACGTAAACTATTCCGAAATGGGGATAGTGAGTATCGTTTGAATGATGTAAAATGTCGTTTAAAAGATATCACGGATTTATTTTTGGATACAGGGGTCGGTGCAGATAGTTATTCCATCATCGAGTTGAAAATGATCGATGAGATCATCAATAACAAAGACAATTCACGTAGAAATCTTTTTGAGGAAGCATCCGGTATTTCAAAATACAAGGTGCGCAAAAAACAGACACTAACAAAATTAAAAGATACGGAAGCTGACCTCAGCCGGGTAGACGATTTGCTCTATGAGATCACGAAAAATCTTAAATCGTTAGAAAATCAAGCTAAAAAGGCGGAGAAATATACCCTACTCAAGCAGGAATATCGCCAAAGTAGCATTGATCTTGCTTATTATAGAATTGCTGATTTCTCGACTGAACTTGATCGACTTCAAACGCAGGAATCTAAAGTCCAAAAGGATTCCGCAAATTCCCAGCAATTAATTCTCCATGCGGAAACTGAACTTCAATCACTGCGTCAGGTAAATTTGGAGCAGGAGAAGAACCTTTCTGTACAACAAAAGGCTACACAAGAATTTGTTAACAAAATCCGTGGCTATGAATCGGAAAAGAAGATCAAAAATGAGAAAGTCAAAAATCTTCAGGATAAAGAAAATCGATTAAATCTTGATGTCAATAGCGACAAGCAACAACTGAATCACGTCCTTTATACCATTAAAAGACTGAATGAGGAGCTATTTGATGAACAGAATAAACTTGATTCACTCAAAGACAATCTGGAATCCAATAAATCTGAGGTAGATGCCCTGAGGGGTCAACAACAATCTGCCAAGGGGAAATTGGATATCTTCAACAAAAGCAATGCGGAACTTCAGGCTAAGATTTATAAACTCGAGAAGGATCTCGCTGTTTTTAATATCCAAAAAGAAGCCCTTCTTCAGGAAGCTGTCCGCAACAATGTGGATACCGAATCGAAGGAAGCAGAATTACAGCAATTTAACAGTGCTGTAGCGGAATTGGAAGGTCGTGTTGAAGCGCAGCAGTTGCAGTATGATTCGTCCAATCAACTGGAGGAAGAACTGCAAATGCAGATCCTTCAATGTCAGACAAATTTGGAGGAGTTTAAAGCACAACTTGCGAAAGACCTTAGATTGGTTGATGCCAAACAGAATGAATATAATCTGACAAAATCCCTTATTGACAATTTAGAGGGTTTCCCAGATTCTATTCGATTCTTGAAGAAAAATGCGGGTTGGAAAAAGCAGCCACCGCTCTTCTCCGATGTGCTATTTTGCCAGGAAGACTATCGTGTTGCAATTGAAAATTACCTGGAACCGATCATGAACCATTATGTTGTCGAGACCCAACAGGATGCCGTACAGGCCATCCAGTTATTGAGCGACGCCGCAAAAGGCCGTGCCAATTTCTTTGTTCTGGATGCCATAGATACAACCGTTAAACAGCCCCTTCCTTCACATGACAATCTCATGTCCGCTCTGGATGTGATCACTGTGGATGAAAAATATAAAGCGCTTTGTACCCTACTCCTTCAGCATGTCTTTATTTTAAAGCAGGAAGGCGAAAAGGAAATGGAGCAGAAACTTCCTGAAGCTGGACAGGTCATCCTACAGAAGAATGGCCGTTACGCCAAGCATCATTTAGGCCTTTCGGGCGGATCGGTCGGATTATTCGAAGGAAAACGTATCGGCAGAGCGAAAAACCTGGAGGTTCTCTCACAGGAAATTAAAGCGCTTAATCTGGAGATTGCAAAACTTGAAGACAAAATAACGGCTGAAACAGCACGTGTGGAGACTTTGCGTGGCAACTCCCAAAAAGAACTTATTGATGAACTACGTTTTCAACTGAACAGACTCAACAATGAGTTGATTACGGTAAAAACCAAACAGGAGCAATATCAAGCTTTCATCAACAATTCGCAAATACGGAAAAAAGATATCCAGGAAAAAATTGCAACTATCGAGTCGGATCTTACGGTTGCCGAACCTCAGCTTCAGGAATTACGTATAGAAAAAGATCAAAGTGTAACTGAACTTTCCGAATTACAGGATCAATTCCATGAAATTTCAGAAATATTAAACGAAAAATCCATTGCCTATAATCAGGAAAATATCAGTTATCATCAACAACTGAATAAAGTCGCTAATATTAGCAAGGATCTCGAATTCAGAGAGACCCAAAAAGATGATCATGAAATCCGTATCGAGCGAAATAGTATTGAACTCGTTGAAGTACAGGAAGCATTGCGAACTACGATTCCATTTGAGGACGAAGAAGATGCAGATCTTATTGCTATGTATGAGCAGAAGATTTCATTGGAAGACGGCCTAAAAGAGCTAGAGGAAACGTATTATGCGGACAAGCAACAGATCAATAATCTGGAAGATTCATTGACGCAGCAACGCCGCTCAAAAGAACAGAGTGACTTTCTTATCGGTGAGATTAAGGATAAGAAAACAGCCTTACAAATTGATCTCAATGCACTAAAAGAACGTCTATCGGTCGAATTTAATATCGAATTGAAAGATCTGATCGAACGTGAGGATGTACCTGAAATAGCCGAAGATCAATCCAGTTTAGTGACAAAATGCAGCAAACTCAAAAAGCAGCTCGATGAGTTTGGAACGATCAATTTAATGGCCAAAGAGGCCTTTGATGAGATGAATGAGCGTTATGACTTTATCAATAAGGAAAAAGCAGATCTGATCGAAGCAAAAGGTTCATTAATGGCAACAATCAAAGAAATAGATGATACCGCAAAGGTGCAGTTTATGTTTACCTTCAATGCTGTACGGGACAATTTTGTTAAAGTATTCCGTTCATTATTCAATGAAGAAGACAGCTGTGATCTCGTTTTGACTGATCCAAGCAATCCATTGGATTCGGATATTGATATCATAGCTCAGCCAAAAGGAAAACGCCCATTATCCATCAACCAGCTATCGGGTGGTGAGAAAACCTTGACCTCTACGGCATTGTTATTTTCCTTGTATCTGTCAAAGCCGGCACCTTTCTGTATTTTTGATGAGGTGGATGCTCCGCTGGATGATACCAATATTGATAAATTCAACAATATCATTCGTGATTTTTCCAAAAACTCACAGTTTATTGTTGTATCCCATAATAAGAAAACAATCGCAAGTACAGATATTATCTATGGCGTGACCATGGTTGAACAAGGTGTATCGCGTGTAGTTGCAGTAGATTTAAGAGAAGTAGCTTAACGTTATTTTATTTAAAAGAATAGTAAAGCCCTACAAGCAAATTGTAGGGCTTTTTTACGCCACATCATATTCCCCTCTTTAAGTTAGGCTTTTTGAGCAACCTGAATAAGTAAATATTAGGATAAATGAACTTTATTTTTTAATTTCTAATTATCAACGGTTAAATTATGAAATTATTAGCTGCGCTATTGACCTGCGCAATCTTACAGTCTTGCCAAATAAACAAGCTAGGCAAAAAAGATAAATACACATTGTATATCAATACAGTGGTCCCAGCACATAAATTCTTAAAGATTTCGACAGAGAACGCGAGCACATTTTCTATCGAGGCCGTCAATAAATCGAGCAATACCATAGCGTTAGCGACTGACACCAGTGAAATCATCATGAAAAAAGACATAGAATATTCCCTGAACATCGGGCATAAAGGAAGTGTGTCCATCAAAAACCCCTCCGGGCAGGAAGTTGGCATAAAGCTGAAAGTCTACAATCACTCTTCGAAAATTATCCAGCATACGGATAACCTATAAACGGATAATCTATAATAGGCACGACTTCCTATTTTTATTAGAGGCCATTTATTCTTCACTAAAAGACCATTCTGATTAATCAAAAAATAAAAAGCTCAGAGTGGGGAACCCTGAGCTTTCGTTAGCCATATATTAACCTATTTTATGAAAAGTATTTGAAATTAAAACGAAGCATATCTCAATTAATTATATGATTACCATTTCTTTAACATTTTTTAACATTTAAATAATAACTCTCCTATCCTTCCTATTTTTAGGAGAGCATACAAACCAAAGTCGTTCGTCGGAGGCTCAGGCGGGATATTCGAAAACAATATATGCCCCTCAGCCTTGGATAATTATGGGGACCTGCGAGTCGAAGACGTTTGCTGGAAAGCAAATTGAATACCTGAAAACGATTCAACAATACACGATCCTAACCTATGGTATATTCGTACCAGATTTAAGTTCAAGTCTTTCACCGGAGAGCTAATTGGATACCCGAAAAACTTTACTGCATAAAAACAAAAAAGCCCGAAGTTGAGAACTCCGGGCTAACCTAACCAATTATTAACCTAAATTTATGAAAAGTCCAATTCTTAATCAAAGCATCCTTTTGCATTGCTTTTCCTTATAACGTTGGCTTTTGGATCAATATTACATGTGTTGGTCTGATTTATTTCAATTTTGACATTTTTTAACAATTCAATAAGTAACTTTAGGTGAACGAACTTGAAAAAACCAATTAATATGGCAGAATACGATTTAAAAGAGCTTGAAAAAATCCGTCAAAACAAAGATGTTCTTGACTATTTAGAGCAACATGGGATTTTGGAAATCAAAAAATTTAACGATGTCTATGACTATGAAAAAGAGCTCTATGATCTACAGGTAACCTTGCTCAAATTACAATATGATATCATTGAAAAAGGGAAACGTGTTGTCATTATATTTGAAGGAAGAGATGCTGCTGGAAAGGGAGGTACAATTGGTCGGGTGACCGAGCATTTAAATCCCAAAAAGGTACGTGTTGTGGCATTACCTAAGCCAACTGTTGAGGAGAATGGTCAGTGGTACTTTCAACGCTATATCAAGCATCTACCCAATGCCGGTGAAATGGTCATTTTCGACCGTAGTTATTATAACCGTGCGGTGGTAGAGCCTGTATTTGATTTTTGTACAAAGGAGCAGCATGAATTATTTATGCAACAGGTACCGGAATTTGAAAAGCAATTGATTGATGATGGTATTATCCTAATCAAGCTGTTTCTGAGCATCAGTAAAGAAGAGCAGGCGGAACGCTTAAAGGAGCGACAAGAAGATATCCTAAAGCACTGGAAGGTTGGGGTTTTGGATCAACAGGCACAGGAAAAATGGGATGTTTATACGGGTTATATTGAAAAACTCTTTAAAACGACCGCCACCAAAAAGTCGCCTTGGTTTGAAATCGACAAAGACAATAAAAAGAAAGCTCGCTTAGCAGCTTTTCGGATAATTATCAATGCAATTGCCGGAAATGAACAGGAGAAATTGGATTCTTTTGTGAACAAACACAATTAAAATGCGTCTATAAAAAAGCCTTCAAAAAGACAATGTCTTTTTGAAGGCTTTGCACGCTAATTAATGCTATACTTTTAAACAAGTATTGTCGTTGCGATCCGAGGACCAGCCATCTGTACCGAAGCTGGCATTGAATGATCAAATTTTTCAAAATTTTCGATAAACAATTTTGCTAATCGTTTAGCTTGCATGTCATAGGCTTCGTTATTGTTCCATAATCCTCTAGCGTCTAGAATCTGTTCAGGAACAAATTCGCCACAGCTGGTCGGATAATCCAATCCAAAAATCTCATGCTTATTAAATTGAGCCTCCAATAGTGAGCCATCCATTGCAGCACGAATTAGAGCCCGTGTATAGTTCAGTTTAATACGACGTCCGATACCATAAGGACCGGCAATCCAACCTGTATTAACCAACCATACTTTGATCTTGGGATTTTGCTCCAGTTTAGCCCGCAGTAACGCAGCATACTTCGCTGGGTGTAGAGGTAAGAATGCTTGACCGAAACATGTTGAGAAGGCTGCAGTAGGTTCCTTCACCCCTACCTCGGTACCAGCTACTTTTGCCGTATAACCACTCACAAAATGATAGACTGCCTGATCTACTGTTAACAATGAAATCGGTGGCAATACACCAAAAGCATCTGCAGTCAGAAAGAAAATATTTTCAGGTGCATGACCTATTCCCGTCATCTCAGCGTTTTCCATGAAATCGATCGGATAGGAAACCCGCGTATTTTCGGTTTTACTGATATCGTCATAGTCTGGTCGATCAAACTCATCCAGAACAACATTCTCAAGCAAGGAACCAAAACGGATAGCATGGTAAATCTCAGGTTCCTTTTCTTCTGTAAGTCCTACGCATTTTGCATAACAACCACCTTCAAAGTTGAAAATCCCCTTCTCGCTCCAACCATGCTCGTCATCACCGATCAATTTCCTGTTTTTATCCGCAGATAATGTGGTCTTACCCGTTCCGGAAAGCCCGAAGAATAAGGCTGTTTTACCATCTTTGGACGTATTCGCCGAGCAGTGCATGGATAATACATTATGTTCATGCGGTAGAATAAAATTCAAAATGGAAAAGATACTTTTCTTGATTTCACCTGTATAACCCGTTCCCGCAATTAACACCATCTTTTTTGTAAAATCAATGGCTACAAAATTTTCGTTGCGAATACCGTAGTGTTGCGGATCCTCGATAAGTAATGTCGGCGCAGCGAGTATTGACCATTGCGGTTGACTATCGATATCACCCACAGATCTCAAAAACAGATTGTTGGCAAAAATACTCTGATAAGCTGTCTCTGTGATAACACGAATGGATAATTGATATGCTGGGTCAGCCCCTGCTGCACAATCCCGAACATAAATTGTTCTGTTACTCAAATGTGCAGCAACCTTTGAAAATAATGCATCAAAATTGGCCGAGGTCATCGGCTGATTGATTTCACCCCACCATACAGCATCCTTAGTTAAGGAATCCTCAACCAAAAACCGGTCTTTGGGGGATCTTCCAGTAAATTTCCCTGTATCAGCGGCTAATGCTCCAGTGTCAGACAGTCTTCCCTCTTGATTCGCTAAAGCATGTTCGACCAACTCTGAAACAGGTAATTGATAAAATACATTTCCTGTATAATCAATTTTCAAATATTTCAAATCAGGCGCGTTTCCAATGTTACCCTTTTTCATATTTTTTGTTTGTTTTAAAATGTGCCCAAAGTTAAAGGCAAATTTCGCTAAAAACAAAACTTAATTATCTAAAAATCAGGCTTATTGTATAAAAAACACAAAACCAACAAGCTAACTATCAGTTACTTATAAAGGTAAAATAAATTAAACTTTTTAGCATATTTTTTTAGCACAATCCGTTCGTGTACCGTCCATATAATTTATATTTTTCGTAAATTGTTCCAAGCTTTACAAATATTAATAAGATGAAATTACATGCGATAGAAACAGGCTTCTTTAAATTGGATGGCGGTGCCATGTTTGGAGTGGTTCCCAAAAGTATCTGGAATAAAACAAATCCGGCTGATTCCAACAATATGTGCACATGGGGCAATCGTTTACTCCTCATTGAGGAAGGCAACAGATTACTGCTGGTGGACACAGGGCTTGGCGATAAACAAAACGAAAAATTCTTCAGTTATTACTATTTACACGGTGATGCTACCTTAGACAAATCTCTTAAAAATATTGGTTTTGACAGAAACGACATTACGGATGTTATCCTGACACATTTGCATTTTGACCATTGTGGTGGTGCGATTATCCGCGAAGGGGAAAAATTATCTCCTGCTTTTAAAAATGCAGATTTTTGGAGCAATAGTGACCATTGGGCCTGGGCTACAGCCCCCAATCCGAGAGAGAAAGCATCATTTCTAAAAGAGAATATCCTTCCTATTCAAGAAAGCGGCCGATTGAAATTCGTTGAAGATAGTGAAGATCCCTTTGGTAAGGAGATCAGCATCCGCTATGCCAACGGCCATACCGAAGCGATGATGTTACCACAGATTCAATATAAGGGAAAGACGGTGCTTTATATGGCAGATCTCTTGCCTTCTGTTGGTCATATCCCCATCCCCTATGTCATGGGCTATGATGTGAGGCCACTAGTCACGATGGAAGAACGTAATAGCTATTGGAATGAAATCGTCGAAAATGAATATATTCTCTTCTTTGAGCATGATCCGATTAATGAATGCTGTACCTTGCAACATACGGAGAAAGGAATCCGGGTAAAGGATATCTTTAAATTAAGTGATATTTAGGAAAACCTCGATTCGCTTATGAAATGATCTTGTTTCCCGATGGAAATATCATAAGAAAGGGGCTGTTTTTTGGACAGCCCCTTTCCTATGATAGTATAAATTGAAATCGTTAGAATCTAAAGCCCAAGGCCCAATAGTTTTCAAAAAACCAGATTTGCTGTGTTGCTTTGTCAACACCTCTTCTACCGGTTGTGCGAATATTGTACAAATCTGTCCAACCTGTTTTAAAGTTTCCTTGTAAATAAAGTCCTTTATAAAAACGGTAGTGTAAACCAACTTTTGCCGAAGCACCATATCCGGCGATATTCCAGAAGTGGTTACCGCCTTCACCAAAAAGATGTACATCCGAACGCGGAATCAAAAGTCCTACGTCTACGCCAGACTCCATGGTGAGTACCTGTTGACCTTTACGGTTGTTGATAATATCATCGTATCGCTCCAACCCTACTGAGGCAAAGTTGTAGCCATCCGTATGTTCAAAAGTCAACATTGCAGAATCCACCGTGATCTTTTCGCCATTATATTGTCCCGCACGATTTCCGGTCGGTATGCCAGGTTTTGAGATTTCGTCACCAATATAACCTGTAATCTTAACCTGTTGTGGAATATCCACAACATATTTCATATGATCCCAGCCTAAGGAAATAGAGTAATTGTCCTTGATATAGTAACCGAAATGCAGATTAAATTGTGGAATAGTCAAACGCCCTGGATCAAAATAGGTCGATCCAAATTTCGTCGGGCGATCACCCGCTTTTACATCATGGAGGATGAAATCATAATTTGGACCTGTAAAATGTATATCAGATTTTGCGTAAGAAGAAAAGTTATACCCCCAAAAAAAGAAAAACTTCCCTTTATTACTTTCTGTCCTTAAATTCCTTGGTTTAAAAATGCTTTTTCCTATTTCTGGATTTTCCTGTGCAAATAAACTCGAAACACTTAATGCAAGTGCTCCAATCGTCAAAAATATTTTTCTCATATCGGCGCTAAAAACGTTGGGCAAAAGTACCCTCATTCTATTTTATAACCAAATAAATTATATGGAAATTAGGAAAATATGACGAAGATCACAGAAATGTTTCATCGCTTGAACTTGCATAAAAAAAGCTGCTTTCGGATGAAAGCAGCTTTTTAACTAAATTTTTATGGAATCAATTTATTTCGCTTGATTCTTACGGATGATATTCAAAGCACCACCGGCTTTAAACCATTCGATCTGTTGTGCATTGTAGGTGTGGTTTGCCAAGATTTCCTCTTGCGTTCCATCTGCATGGTGCAAGACAAGAGTCAATGGTTTGCCAGGAGCAAACTCCGTCAAGCCAAGGATATCAATTGTATCATTTTCTTGAATTTTGTTATAGTCATCCTTGTTCGCAAAAGTTAAGCCCAACATACCTTGTTTTTTCAGGTTTGTCTCGTGGATACGGGCAAAAGATTTAACCAATACTGCGCGGACACCCAAATGACGAGGTTCCATCGCAGCATGCTCACGCGAAGACCCTTCACCATAGTTCTCATCCCCTACCACAATTGATCCGATGTTATGTGCTTTATAGTCACGTTGCGTTGCCGGAACAGGACCATATTCACCTGTCAATTGATTCTTCACATTATCGGTTTTCTCGTTGAAGAAATTAACCGCACCGATCAGCATATTATTGGAAATATTATCTAAGTGACCACGGTATTTCAACCAAGGACCAGCCATAGAAATATGATCCGTCGTACATTTACCTTTTGCTTTGATCAATAATTTCAAACCTTTTAAGTCTGTACCTTCCCAAGCTGCAAAAGGTTCCAACAATTGGAGACGGTCTGATGTCGGCGCTACGTCAACAACAACAGCACTTCCATCCGCTGCAGGGGCTTGATATCCCGGATCATCAACAGCAAATCCTTTTGTTGGTAATTCATCTCCCACAGGAGGATCCAACTTCACCTGCTCACCTTTATTGTTCGTTAATGTATCCGTAACAGGATTAAAGCCCAAATCACCGGAAATTGCAATTGCAGCAACCAATTCTGGAGAAGCAACAAATGCGTAAGTATTTGGATTCCCATCTGCGCGTTTTGCAAAGTTACGGTTGAACGAGTGAACAATAGTGTTTTTCTCTTGCTTGTCCGCACCCACACGATCCCACATACCGATACATGGACCACAAGCGTTTGTGAATATCGTTGCATTAAGATCTTCGAATGTTTTTAATAAACCATCGCGATCTGCAGTAAAACGAACCTGCTCAGAGCCTGGGTTGATACCAAATTCAGCTTTGGTGATCAATCCTTTGTCAACAGCTTGTTTGGCAATAGAAGCGGCGCGCGACAAATCCTCATACGAAGAGTTTGTACAGGATCCGATCAATCCCCACTCCACTTTCAATGGCCAGCCATTTTTATCAGCCTCTTCGCGCATGCGTGACACTGGCGTATATAAATCTGGCGTGAATGGGCCATTTAACGAAGGTTCTAGTTCCGAAAGATTGATTTCAATCAATTGATCAAAATATTGCTCCGGATTAGCATAAACTTCAGCATCGGCGGTCAAGTGTTGTTTGATGGCATTGGCAGCATCCGCAACTTCAGCACGACCTGTCGCACGAAGGTAACGCTCCATGGAGTCATCGTAACCAAATGTTGAAGTCGTGGCACCAATTTCGGCGCCCATATTACAGATTGTCCCTTTACCTGTACAAGATAAAGACTCTGCACCATCGCCAAAATATTCAACGATAGCGCCAGTTCCCCCTTTTACAGTTAAAATACCAGCAACTTTTAGGATCACGTCTTTTGCAGCAGCCCAACCACTCAATTTACCGGTTAATTTAACACCGATCAATTTTGGAAATTTTAGCTCCCAAGGTAAACCTGCCATCACATCACAGGCATCAGCTCCACCCACACCGATGGCAACCATACCTAGACCGCCAGCATTTACAGTATGTGAATCCGTACCGATCATCATACCACCCGGGAAAGCATAGTTTTCCAATACAACTTGGTGGATAATACCTGCACCTGGTTTCCAGAAACCTATACCATATTTATTTGAAACAGAGCTCAAGAAGTTAAATACTTCCGAACTTTCGTTTTTAGCACGAGCTAAATCTTTATCTGCACCTTCTTTCGCCTGGATCAAGTGATCACAGTGAACGGTAGAAGGAACTGCTACCTTTGGACGTCCAGCCTGCATAAATTGCAATAAAGCCATTTGTGCAGTTGCGTCTTGCATCGCGACACGATCAGGGGCAAAATCAACGTATGAAACGCCACGTTTGTAATCTTCTGTCGCAGTACCATCCCAAAGGTGGGCATATAAAATTTTCTCAGATAAAGTCAAAGGTTTGTTCACCACCTGACGAGCCGCAGCAATGCGCTCATCATAACGGCTGTACACCTTTTTAATCATATCTACATCAAAAGCCATATCTCTCTTATTTATGTTATTTAATTAAGTTACTGAAATCCTGATAGCTTTTTACTTTGTCGGAATGGGTGCAAATTTAGTTAAGTTAATACCCTCGACAGCAGCTTTGTATTCTTCAATATTAGGAATACGTCCTAAAATAGCTGAAAGTACAACAACAGGTGTAGATGCTAATAGGGATTCTCCTTTTTTACCATCTCTATCCTCAACGACACGGCCTTGAAACAAACGTGTTGAAGTAGCCATCACCGTATCACCTTTAGCAGCTTTCTCTTGGTTACCCATACACAAGTTACAACCAGGACGCTCTAGGTACATAATATTTTCGTATTCCGTACGGGCCGTGCTTTTTGGCAATGCATCACTGAACTCAAATCCAGAGTATTTTTGCAAGAATTCCCAATCGCCTTCAGCCTTCAACTCATCAATGATATTATAAGTCGGAGCCGCAACAACCAATGGTGCCTCAAAAGTAACAACACCTTTTTGCTGTTCGATATTCCGCAACATTTTCGAAACGATTTTCAAATCGTCCTTATGCACCATACATGAACCTACGAAACCTAGATCTACTTTTTTGTTTCCACCATAGTAAGAAAGATCACGAATGGTGTCGTGTGTATAACGCTTAGAAACGTCTGCGTTATTTACATCTGGATCCGCAATCATGGGTTCTTCGATAAGATCCAAGTCAACGACAACCTCAGCATAGTATTTCGCATTGTTATCTGGTGTCAACGCTGGTTTAGCGCCAGATCTGATTTCTTCGATACGCTTGTTCGCTTTATCGATCAAACCTTGCAAAACGTTGTTTTTATTTTCCATACCCTTATCAATCATGATTTGGATACGGTTTTTAGCAATTTCTAACGATTCAATTAATGTATCATCCTGTGAAATACAGATGGATGCTTTTGCTTTCATCTCCGCTGTCCAGTCCGTAAAAGTAAAGGCCTGATCGGCAAGTAATGTACCGATATGAACCTCAATGATTCTACCTTGGAAAACGTTTTCTCCAGCGAATTGTTGCAACATCTGTGCTTGTGTAGCATGTACAACATCACGGAAATCCATGTGTTCCTTCATGCTACCTTTGAACGTAACTTTTACAGATTCAGGAATCGGCATCGAAGCCTCACCTGTAGCCAATGCCAATGCAACAGTACCCGAGTCAGCTCCAAAAGCAACACCTTTAGACATACGTGTATGGGAGTCACCTCCAATGATGATTGCCCATTCATCAATCGTAATATCATTTAATACTTTGTGGATCACATCTGTCATGGAGTGATAAACTCCTTTTGGATCGCGTGCTGTAATCAAACCAAAATCGTTCATAAATTTCATCAATTTTGGAATGTTCGCTTGCGCTTTCTTATCCCAAACAGATGCCGTATGACAACCTGATTGATAAGCACCGTCAACCGTAGGAGCAATTACTGTAGCAGCCATTGCTTCCAACTCCTGTGCAGTCATTAAACCTGTCGTATCTTGAGAACCGACAATATTCACTTTCACGCGAACATCAGAACCAGCATGCAATACTTTACCTGGTGTTACACCTACTGCGTTTTTGTTGAAGATTTTTTCTACAGCAGTTAAACCTTGACCTTCAATGGTGATTTCTTTCGAAGGAGCAAATACTGTAGCTGCTTGTATACCTAGCGTTTGCGCTGCGAAAGTTTGGATTTTTTTACCAAATACGATAGCATAAGAACCACCCGCTTTGATAAATTCCATTTTTTGTGGTGTCAATGCCTTTGAAATATCAATTAGCTCCTGCTCACCATTATATAATTTTTTTGTTTTTGTATTGATCGTTAAAACAGTACCTGTAGCAACAGAATAAACCTCCTCTAAAACAGGCTCATTTTTGTCATTGCGAACTACATTTCCGTTTTCATCAACTTTCTTCACCCAGTTTTTAAGATCGATACCAATACCACCTGTCACATCCACTGTTGTCAAGAAAATTGGCGAAATGCCATTCGTACCACCTACAATTGGGGCGATGTTTACAAAAGGAACATAAGGGCTAGCTTGTTTACCAGTCCATAGAGCCACATTATTCACACCGGACATCCGTGAGGATCCCACACCCATTGTTCCTCTTTCGGCGATCAACATCACACTTTTACCTGGATGCTGCGCCTGTAGATCCTGGATTTGTTGTTGTGCTTCCGGCGTAATCATACATTTACCGTGCAATTCACGATCAGAACGCGAGTGTGCCTGGTTACCCGGAGATAGTAAATCTGTAGAGATATCACCTTCACCTGCGATAAAAGTAACCACCTGAATTTCTTCCGTTACTTCAGGAAGTTTCGTGAAAAATTCAGCTTTCGCGTAGCTTTCCAAGATATCTTTTGCGATAGCATTGCCTTGTTCAAAAGCGTCCTTCAAGCGAGCAGTATCTGCATCATATAAGAAAACCTGTGTTTTAAGTACTTCCGCAGCTTGACTTGCGATCGCAGCATCAGCACCTAAAGCAAGATCCAATAATACGTTGATAGAAGGGCCTCCCTTCATATGAGACAATAGCTCAAAAGCAAAATCAGGTGTGATCTCAGCAACAACTGATTCACCCAGAATAATTTCTTTTAAGAACTGCGCTTTAACACCGGCTGCAGGGGTTGTGCCCGGCAAGGTATTATAGATAAACAATCTTAAAGATTCTGCTCTATTTTCATTATTTAAATCTTTAATCTGAGCAATTACTTCACTTAGTAATTCTGCTCCGTCAATAGGCTTAGGATGTAATCCTTGGCCTTCTCGTTCTACAACCTCTTGTACGTAATCGTTGTAAATACTCATAGATATCAATCTTTCTATTTTAAGGGTAGTTTAGCAGATATACTCCTATCTTCCTACACTACCGTGTCTGTAATATAATTAAGCGAATATATAACCTGTGTAGCCTTCCTACATTTAAATTATAAATTGCCCGTTCAGTTCGCATTTTTAAGTTGACTCATTTACCGTAAATCAACTATATTGACTAAATACAAAAATAGTGAAAATCCAACTTTAAACGCATGCATTCCATTTATTTAAATCAATTTGGAATTGTTCTAAACAGAACTTATGCAATCCAGCCATTTTTTTTGAAACTATTTTTTTCGTGTTATCCATCTAAAAAAAAGAGGCGATTTATTTTACTAAATCACCTCTTCTTATCTTTATATATTTTCTATATTTATATCGATATCTTTCAGCGATTTAATGGTATCCAAAGGCGCCGCAGCATTGAATACAAAAGAACCTGCAACCAATACATCTGCACCAGCTTTTAATAGTTGAGCGGCGTTAGCAGTGGTAACTCCTCCATCAATTTCAATCAGCAAACCATCGTTGACACCTTTAGCCATTCCACGGAGTTCCTGTACTTTGGCATACGTATTTGTAATAAACTTCTGTCCACCGAACCCAGGATTGACAGACATCAGGCACACAAGATCTAGATCGGCCAAAACATCTTTCAAAAGTGCTACAGGTGTATGTGGGTTCAATGCAACACCAGCTTTACAGCCTAACTCTTTGATTGCCGCCAATGTACGGTGCAGATGCGTACAAGCCTCATAATGTACGGTAATTATTTCTGCTCCTGAATCCTTACATACCTGTAAATAACGATCAGGATCAACAATCATCAAATGTACATCCAATGGTTTGGTGGCATGTTTCGCAATAGCTTGCATAACCGGAAATCCAAACGAGATATTCGGCACAAAAACGCCGTCCATAATATCGATATGAAACCAATCAGCCTCACTATTGTTTACCATGATGATATCATCGTATAGTTTTGCGAAGTCTGCAGCAAGAACGGATGGTGCAATTAGATGTGATTTTGTTGACATGTTGTGTTTTTTTTGCAAAGATAACAAGTATTTTCCGTTCAACACAGCATTCACTACATTTAACATGATTCAAATCGCATTCGGCAGAATCCACAAAAAAATAAATTATAACTACATTTGTATATTAACTTTATATAAAAACATCGTTCACTGTGGGAAGATTAAAAATAAAATATAAAAGAGAATTAAACACGACCGAAAATCTCATCCGAAAAATTGGACTAATATTGATCACCATCGTTCTGATCTGTATTTTTCTTCCCAAACAACCGCGATTCCGTTATGAATTCCAGAAAGGGAAAGTATGGAACCATGAAAATTTAATATCCCCTTACAATTTTGCGATCCTGAAGACGCAGGAGGAGCTCAATGCGGACAAAAAAGGCATATTGAATACGATCCAGCCAATTTATAACGCCAATACAACAACAAGCAAAGAACAGATTGATCAGTTCAATACGGATCTGTCCGAAAAATGGCAAAGTAGCAAACTCGACACGACACATGAAAATATAAACGATTACCGCAGTGCCGGAAATGCGATATTAAACCATCTCTATGGAAAAGGGATACTCTCGTTGAATAATCGGTTTCAAAACCGCAACAACGAAAAATCTCCGGCTTCAAAACATTACAATTTTACCTTAATACAAGATAAAGTTGCCTCGCAAAAAAACACAGCGGATTGCTATACGATCGAAAGCTCCTATGGCTATATGGACGAATTAATGCCTAAGCTGACCAAAATAAAACAAAAAGGCTGGTTAGAGGAAACATTAAAAAACTATATCACGATTAATTATATTTATAACGACCAGCAGACCGAAGCCTTGGAACAAAATGCCATCGCCAATATATCCGCTACCCGGGGGGTTGTCCAAAAAGGTGAACTGATCGCTGAAAAAGAAAAGATTATATCCAATGAGACTTACCAAAAGCTAGAATCGCTACGCAAGGTATATGAAGACGAAGGGAAAATAAGTGGAAATCAAAACTATGTAACCCTAGGGCAATTTCTCATTATATCCCTTGCTCTTTCCATACTCATGGTATTTCTGTTTCTTTTCCGTAAAGACATCTATTTCAACAACAGGTTATTGATGATTATTATGATCGTCATCATCGGTATGCTTGCTGTGCTTTCCTGGGCTATCAAGATCAAAATACCAAACCTATACTATATTCCATTTTGTGCGGTCCCCATTATCATTCGTATCCTATTCGACACCAGAGTCGCATTGAACATCCATCTATTGATGGTCCTATTGGCGGGGCTATTTGTACCAAACAGTTTTGAGTTTGTCTTTTTACAATTTATGGCGGGCATCGTCGCGATATACAGCATCAAGACATTGGTCAAACGGGAACAGTTGTTCGTTTCATCAGCGATCATCCTGGGGACATACTGGATCGCTTACATTGGATTAGTGGTCACAAGAAATGGCTCTATTGATACCATTTACTGGACAGACCTCCTTCCTTTCCTGGTAAGTGTTATGATCACGCTGCTCGCCTATCCAATGATCTATGCCTTCGAGAAACTCTTTGGCATTGTTTCCGATTTAACTTTGATGGAACTTACCAATAGTAACTCCAAATTATTGCGGGAACTTTCTTTTAAAGCTCCAGGCACTTTTCAGCACTCCCTACAGGTAGCCAACCTGGCGGAAGCCGCAATTTATAAAATCGGGGGTAATCCCTTATTGGTCCGTGCTGGTGCCTTGTACCATGACATCGGTAAATTGACCAATCCGCAATTTTTCATTGAGAATCAAAAAACAGAGAAAAATCCGCATGATGAACTCTCTCCCGAGCAAAGTGCACAGATCATCATCTCCCATGTCATCAAAGGTGTTGATGTCGCCAAGAAACATCAGCTTCCCGAGGTTATCCTTGACTTTATCCGAACACACCACGGTACCACACGTGTAGACTATTTTTACAATTTATTTGTTAAAAATAATCCAGACAAACTCGTGGACGAATCTTTATTTACCTACCCCGGCCCCATCCCTTTCTCTAAAGAAACGGCAGTACTGATGATGGCCGACTCAGTTGAAGCAGCATCCAGAGCTTTAAAAGAACCCTCGGAGGAGTCTATCAATAATCTGGTTGATAAAATAATTGAACACAAATTGATGCGCGGACAGTTCAACAATAGTAATATCACATTGAAAGATATCACCGAATCGGCCGTTATTTTCAAGGCTATGCTCAAAAGTATCTACCATGTTCGGGTGGATTATGATTTGAGTAAAAAAACAATGTAATTTTAATTGCTAAACAACAAATTGAAATTCAAATGCTTATTGTAACGTTACGTTTTTTTTGCATTTTTTTTGATATTTAGGCTTTGCAGATTCAAATAATTGCCTTATGTTTGCAATGTCAAAACACGGAAGGGTGCCTGAGTGGCCGAAAGGAACAGTTTGCTAAACTGTCGTACTGGAAACGGTACCGCGGGTTCGAATCCCGCCTCTTCCGCCAAGACTACAAAAAGCTCAACTAATGTTGAGCTTTTTTTGTTTCTGCTGTAAGAAGCAAATGATCTGCTAAACCTCCTCTTCCTTTAACCTTTTTACAGCACATGATTCATGTTCAATCAGCGGTACTAGTTCAGCTTTCGATAAGGATGAGATGGCAGGGATAAATACAACTTTAGGATAAGCGATATATCGTTTGTAAAGAATTTGAGCCCTTTCAATATGAAAGTCAGACGTTATTATAATTAAGATGTCCGGGTTTTCCTCTACAATCAATTTCTTCGATAATTGAAAATCCGTTATGGTATTGGTCGAGGGGACACCTGTGGCGATAGCATGATCCGGAATCCCTTTTTCGATAAGGAATTTTTGTGCATAAAAATAATGTGGTTTTTCCGTGGGATTAAAATGCGCTCCAAAACCTCCGGTGCATACAATCCGAAAACTACCATTTGCCTGATATAAATTGTAGGCACAATTCAGCCTGTCCTGAGCGATCTGAGATAGATTGCCCCTAGCATCATTTGGAGCACCAAGCACTATAATTATATTATTCATACCAGTAATCTACAGAAATTACTAAATTTTTGCAATGCCTTACCAAATCTGACATCGCCTGTGCAGTGGGAGTACCCAAAGACTTAACAACTTTATTCTTTAGATTTAGGTGGAAAAAAGAACGACTTGGGATTCATCTTAAAATAAATCCATACCGCTTTCGCCATTTTCGTCAGCTCTTTAGAAGACAGGTTTCTCGAACGGAATGCGAGTACCAACGACAGTCCAAAGCTCACCAAAAAATTAAAAAGTCCGATAATTCCTATACCCAGAATTCCCCATATCCAGATATCTGTGGATAATTCCATCTGATGCCCAAAAAGACCAAGCGCCAAATTACCGCTTGCAAAAGTGATATGCCGAATATCCAAATTTAAACCGAGAAACATGCCTATGGAAGCTGTTGACCCCATAAAAACACCAAACCAAAGATTTGATACAATTCCGGCCCATTTCTTTTCATAAAAGGCGGCGATCTTATCGGTCTTTGTTTTTCCGAACAACTTCTTCAACCAGGGATGCTCCTGAATCCTATAGTAAACCGAATTATGTTTATCGCGATTTGAAATACTGCCGGCGATAATCCCCGACAGAAATAGAAATACGCCGGCAATGGAAGCATGCAAGATGACAGGTGTTTTGGCGGGATTTAAATCATCGACCAAATGCAACCATTTGGCACTTGCAATATTCACACCTGTGAGTTGCTGTATCCCCCATACGAACAGCAGGCTGACGGGAAATGCCATAATCACGTTCCCTACAAAAGCGATAAACTGCGAGCGAAATAAACGCGCGAAATATTGCGCAAATATCCAATACCGGTGCCTGTCGACACCTTGATCTGCCGCCCCCTGTTCGATAGCGCTCACCAGCGATGAGGCCGTCATCGCCGGTTGCTTGGTCGCTAAGGTAGCGCCAAAAAGATAAATAACCGTGAAGCCAATCGCATAATTCAGGCTATACAAAAATGCATGTCCGAATTCACTCGTACCGACTTTTCCCAACAGTAATTTCACAATACACATCCCACCAACAATTACGCCCCCTCCACAGGCAGAGCGAAACATCTTCCAATATTCCTGGTTGGTTGAGGTAATATAATGTTCACCTGTCTGTGCGGTATGATGCGTAATTTCGTAAGCCAACAATTGAGTACTCTGCCCTATTAATTTACGTATATTGCTTTTTCTCGAATTATAACCAATAACCGTTTTCGCCAGATGAATCGTCTTCTCTACTTTTTGGGATTCCATATCAATCACCAAAAAAGAGATCATCTCTTTGATACGCTCAAGTTGCTGACGGATCCGCAATAAGGACTGATTCACCTTAATAGAAATACCAAAACGGTGCGAATTACCAAATGCGGTTTCTATATAGGCCTCACATTGTCGATGAAGCACGAGTAACTGTTTATACGAAAGATCTTCTGAGCTGATGTATTTCCTCTCCGATTGCAAAATACGGTCATTTAACTCCGTAAACTCTCGCATAATTGCGATAAAGGGGCTATCGAAATTCTGAAACTCGGGCACCATTTTATTGACGTCAGTTTCCATTGCCCGGCCAGTAATACGTTGTACCAACAGCTCGATCCCATACAAGATCTCAATCATTTCAAAACCCGTTTGATCATCATAAATGGAATTAAACTCACATAGCCGAAATAGTTCATACAATTGCTCGGCTGAAATAGTGGATATCCAATCCGCATCTTTGGGGGAGTAAAATACCTGATTCAGCAAATATTGTAAGGTTGATTTTGCTGGTTGATAGGGTAAATAACGTTCTGTTATCCGCTTCCTGAGCTCATAGATAAAATCTGCATAACTGATAATGCCCGTATCAGACACCAGTTGATCAAGATCTCTTTGCCTGAGAACCCGTTTAAGGTAGTAAATAAATTGATTCCTGCAATCCGCTGACTCCTGTAGAAAATCAAGAAAAAACTGGATATCAACCTGATAGAATAACTGAACTTTTTTTGGTCGAATTATCGCGACAATTAAAACCAAAAGTTCAATTTCTACATATTCGGGATTATCTAATTGATTCCTATAACGATCAAATAGCGCACTTACTTGCTGTTTTTGACCTTTTTTTTCTTTCATAAATTCCTATTATTCGTCTAAAATAGCATTTATTAGCTGTATAAACTTTCACGTCTTAAGATACCACATTTAAGACAAAATTGTTTTGAAAATCATAAAATCTATTTCCGCTGACCTGTTATCTTACAAGGCTTGCGATGCGTTATATCACTGGCAAGAAAATACCTGAAACCAGTGATAAGCATGCCCCTAAATTCTACTATTTTTGCAATAGTGAACAGAATAAAAATGAAAACGGCAAGTTTTGCGATACTATGTTTAGGTCTATTTCCCATGCTATTAAAAGCACAGGACGGCATCACATTTGAAGATGATTTTAACTTATGGAATATCGAAAAAGGACAAACAGCTTCCATTTTTGTTGAAAAGGCCTACATACGCTCTGGGCCGGGACTCAACACGAAAGTGGTAGACTCACTGACACTTGGCAAAAATATCACCATTGCCAGTGCCCCTTTTAAAGGTAATACCATCAAAAATTTTTATGCTCCATGGTATCAGATCAGCTATCATAGCGATGGTCAGCTTAAACAGGGTTTCATCTGGCTCGGGTTATTGGCGCTCGGTAAGCAGACCAACAATGACGGCCTCCAGTATTTATTCGGCTTTGAACGTTTCATCAAACAACAAAATGAGGGACAACAGGACCACTATTTAACCACAGTTAAATTATTGGATGCACATGATTCATTAATCACCAGTCAATCTTACCCATTTGTATTCTCTGGTCAGCTAAGCTCACAAAGTAAGTTGCTACCAGCTATGGGACTAAATAACGTAAAGCAAATCTTACGCATGGAATTTTTATCCGGTGCCTGCGGAGTTCCCACCGAGTATAATTACATGGCCTGGACTGGTCAGAAATTGATCAACCTCCCCAATAGGTACTCCGTTAGTGATGCTGGCGTCTTTTATTACGATGAAAAAATCCTATTTCCCTCAGAACACAAAAGAAATAACCAATTGATCTATAAATACATCGAAGAAGGTGAAGCGAAAGATGATAGCACCCTTGACCCCGACTATCGCATTTTGAAAAGAGAAGAATATTTTCAATGGGATGGTGATAAGTTCGTAAAACTTACCCTATCGAAATAACTTTTCAATAAAATTTAACATATTAGTAAAAACAACAAAAGAAATAAGCAAATAATGGAAGAGAAAAATATTTACGATTTGTTCTACAGTGGTGACCTTGATCTGTTTATTATAGAAGGTGAAAATCAATTAAAGCAAAACGACCAGGATGTCCCACTCTGGACACATCTCGCGGTTGCCTATCATGACCAAGTATTTTACGATGGACACGAAGCTATTTTTGATATCATACAGGAGAAGATGATCCCCTACCTCCAAAAAGCACTCCAGGTAGAGCCAGAAAATGAAACAACGCTCTATCACATGCTCAATTACGTCTTAGGCAACCAAGCTAGCTTAGCGCAGATCAATCGTCCAAGAAAACACATCGACGAGAACAACAAAGACCAATTTATCGGTTACGCAAAAAAGTTGATCGAAATACCTAAAATGGCTCCCTATGGCTACGGCTTCCTTGCAGATATTTATGAGAGCCTTCAGGATGATACCGCCCTATTAGCTTTATTGGATGAGGGGATCGGTTATTTCAATGAAACTTTTAAGGACGATCGCGAAGCTGCCGATCAAAATTTCTCCATATTCTGGATAAAAAAAATATACCTTCTAGACCGCAGCAAACAGATTTCAGGTGCAGCGCTAACGGCTTTAATAGGAGAGCAATTTGATCGTTTTGTCACTGGTAGTGAAATGCAATATGTGGACCTTGCAGAGATCGCTTATGAAAACAAAGATATAGATCTGGCCTTAAAAGCATTATTAAAACTTATTAAGGGCGATAATTCAGCGGCCCATATCCATAAGGAACTGGTCAAATGGCATGGTCGCTTTGAAGAGCTTATTGCCGACGGTTATGAAAATCCTGAGGTGTTCTATTACCAGCTTATCATTGAACGCAATTATTCAGAAGATATTGGGATACCGCTAGACTATTATTATCTACACGCACTAAAACTGATTGACGAATATCCCGACTTATACGTCGGCTATCATTTTGCTGCCGCATACCTTTATGACGATGGACAACATCAAGCAGCCTTACCTTACCTCTATCAGTTGGGCGAAAGACATTGGAATGCAACATCTTGGCGCCGTCTTGTCGAATGTACGTACTTAGTAAAAGGCGAAGTATATACACAGGTTCCAACGTTCGATGACTTACCACGTGATCTCTATAATGAAGCGATTCACTTGTCTGACTTTGTCGATGAATTAGATACCCTGTCAGCTGAAGATACACTGGCGCTGAGACAGCTTTACCTTGCTGTTTACCGCCAAGCCTATGATGCCTTTGCAGCTTATTTCGAACAGGGAAAATATGAAAGTGATTATTTCGGTGGAAACCACAATCGTGCAATGAATTGCAATAACCTGGCAATTGCATTAAAGAATGTGGATCTCCTCGAAGAGAGTTATCAAGTCGCAACTGAAGGGCTAAACTACTCAGACTTTGAAGAACTACATCAGACACGAACAGACGCATTGTCGAAATTGGAGGATTATGACCGTTTAAAAGACGCCCTCGTACTATATTTCGACACTTACCAAGTCACTTTGAGCGACCTTGATGAAATGCGTAATGAGCTAATGGAAGATCAATCTACTGAGGATGAATCAGATCTGGTATTCCCAAGTTGCTATCAAATGTTTGTGTATCAGCTTGAAGTAAATTATCATCTGGGACTTTCTTCTGATATACAGGGAGAAGCACAATATCTTCTGGAGCACATCTATCAGTTCTACATCAATCACCCTACGCTAAACGACTATCATTATAGGGATTTTGAGGCCGCTAAAAATGGAGTGGAGGGTATTATTTATGATATCCTTGAGCCTAACGATCGTGATTACCGTATCCAGTATTATTCAGATATGGCACAGCAATATCCGCATGAAGCACAACCGCAGTATATCCTCATGCAGCTTTACAATGAGATATCCGACTATAGCGCTATCGTTGCTGCAGCACAAACTTACCTCAAAAATAAAAAGGAATTTATCATCGATGACTTTGACAAAGCAAAGACTTTATATCTGATTATCAAAGGGCACTATTTTCTCTCCGAATTTAGATCGGGTGCAGAAGTATTTCAACGTCATGATGCTTGGGTTGCCACCGTCATGGATCCCGAAGATTATGTACTTTGGTTAAAATTCGGAATCATGTTGCTTGCTGAACAGGAAAACCTGGCCGAAATCAATCGCAATGTAATGGTCTTTAACGGCATCTATGCACAAAATGAATGGGGCTATGATGACGACTGTGAATCCATAAAGTTGGCTGAAGCACTTGTTAATTACAAAACGGGGAACCTAAAAAAAGCACACAGTTTACTCAATGAAGTACTGGCTTATTCAGACCATAGTGCACTGGCAGACGAATATAAAAAGACCTGGAAGAAACCGGGTTTCTTATCAAACTTTAAGTTCTAACGAATTCCTCGCCCAACTTAAATAATAAAAGAAGCGTAGTAAACCATTTGATCTGTTTACTACGCTTCTATGTAATATACCCCTCTCATTCCTACCCAGATTCTCCGCCCATAACATGCGTTTTCCATACTGCAGCCACGAGCACTGCAAAGTCCGCACCTGGAATAAGAAACAGCCATCTCGATGGCGGATTTAATACTTATTCAAAAAAAGCTATATTTGAACTGTGGTGGTACTAAAATATCTCATCGGACTAATTCTTTTTCTTGGCTTATGGGCCAAGCCGACTGCGGTATTTTCCTGCCATCAAAGCAAGGCAGAAACCTGTCCTATAGACAGTCGGGATCATGCAAGCAAAAAACTTGATTGCTGCCAAAAAGCGAAGAAAAAGCAGTTATGTCAGCACCACAAACAATGCCGGGATTGTAGTTGTCATTGCGCCTCAGCGACAAGTATATTAGCGATCTCTACTCCTCCCGTTCAGCTGCCAAAAATTTCCTTTTCAATCTTTAAAAGATTATATAGCAGTCTATTGTCCGTCTATCTTTCAGATGGTTATTTTTACCCTTGGGTTCCCCCTAAAATAGCCTAGATAACACAGAGAATGCTTTTTTGGAAAAGTAAATCTCCTTATTAATTTAAAGAACCTGCCCTATCCCGATCAACGAAAACAGATCGCATTCCGCAGGGATCCATACACGTATTACAACATTCAGAACACATGAGACTTCTCAATAATATCATAACAGCCTGCCTTTTAGCTACCAGCATATACAGCTATGCACAGGATAATACGATGACAACCCAAACCGTCAAAATAAGCGGCAATTGTGGGATGTGTAAAAAAACAATAGAAAAAGCTGGAAACTCCGCGGACTCCAAAGTAGTTTGGAACGAGGATAACCAGACAGCAAATGTCTCCTTTAATGCCGAAAAAACCTCGCTGGATGCCATTTTGAAAAAGGTTGCATTGGCGGGTTATGACAATGAAAAATACCTGGCTCCGGCAACGACTTATGCCGACCTGCATGGCTGTTGTCAATATGACAGAACCTTAAGTGCTCCTCCCGCCAACCCTGAAAATACTCCTGAAAGCAAAGAAGAAAACATAGGATCCTCATCTGTCGCTAAGTCAGGCAACTTCCAGCCGATTTATGACCAGTATTTCCAATTAAAAGATGCACTGGTTGCCTCAGATCATAAGACAGTAGCGACAGGTGCTGCAAAACTTGCAGGCCTCCTGACGACGTTAAAATCGTCTGACTTAACTCCTGCCGAGCAACAAGCATGGAAAGCACAGGCAAACAGCATAACACAGCACAGCAAGGCGCTCCAGGAGGCGAATGATCTTGCAAAACAACGCGTGGCATTTGTATCGCTCTCCGAAGAGGTCTATAAGCTGGCAAAAAACTCCAAACCTGCACTGCCAGTTTATCAACAAAAATGCCCCATGTTTAACGGTGGCAAAGGAGCAACTTGGTTGAGCCTCAATAAGGACGTCAAAAATCCATACTATGGCGCCCAGATGCTAACATGTGGAAGTACAATCCAAACGATACAATAAAAGAGACCAATATCTCGAAGAGATCGGTTTCCATACCAAAAGGTTCGTCCGCAACGCAGACGGACCTTTTTTATGACCTCTCCCATTTGGCCACTCTATCTTGACAGGGAAATATCAATTACCAACGAAATCCTTCAAAACTGTTTTTTTTTGAAAGATAAACCTTAAATTATCCCTTCATTTATTGATTCAAAATAGTATATTAGGAGGAGCATCAGGCTAACCATACAAAAGATAATTAGGGAGAATAATAAAGATATCGAGATCAAATAAGTTGAGATTTAACCCATGGAAAAAGTAATCATTACAGGAGGAACAGGTGCCATTGGCCTTCATTTGACCAAATTACTGGTCGCCAACTTCTATGAAGTAATCATCTTCACACGGGATCCGAAGGCCTATCCTCCACAAGCTAACGTTCGATATGTTCATTGGAACCCCAGAAAACAAGTTATTGATATAAAGTCGATACAGGAAGCGGATTATATCATCAATCTAGCAGGCGCCCATCTCAATGGATCACGTTGGACCAAGGCTTATCAACAAGAAATTATATCGAGCAGAGTGGAAAGTGGACAACTGCTTTATCAGACATTAAAACAGGTCCCAAACCAAGTAAAAGCCGTTATATCAGCATCAGCAACCGGCTGGTATGGCGCCGATGACAGTTATCATAAAAAACCCTTTGAAGAGGGAGATCCCCAAGGTGGTGATTTTTTATCCTGGGTCTGTAAGCTTTGGGAAGACAGCGTAAAGCCTATTGAAACCTTAGGGAAAAGACTCGTTGTCTTCCGATTTGGTGTAGTGATCAGTAAAGACCAGGGATTATTGAAAGAAGTCAACCAACTGTTACGTTTTCGGGTCAACCCTATCCTGGGCTCAGGTAAACAGATGTTAAGTTGGATCCACATGGAAGACCTCACCCGAATGCTGCTATTTGCTATACAAAACAATGCCCTTGTTGGTGTATACAATGCCTGTTCCTCTGATCCGATGCCGCTTGGTCAATTCACCAGACGCATTGCAAGGCGGCGGTACGGAATATGCTACATACCTTTTCCTGCTCCTGCATTCTTGATTAAGCTGTTTCTTGGAAAAAAAGGTCAGGAAATGATACTCAATGGCACATGGGTGAGTAATAAAAAGATACTTCAGGAAAAATTCCCCTTTAAATACCCGACTTTGGACAATAATTGTATAGATAATTTACACATCGGTTAACTGTTAATTCGCCTTAATTTCGACCCTTTTTGGGACAAAATCCGTATATTTGCGGCTTATGAAGATTTTTAGATATGGCGCAAAGGGCTCCGAAAAGGCGGGAGTCATTTTAAATGAAAAGAAATATGATGTTTCAGAAGGAAATTTTCAATATAACCGTGATTTCTTTGCAAATACGGCAAATTTGGAGAAACTTCAAGTATATGTAGAACAGAATCGTGAAAGTCTAAAAGAGATCGCTGCAGATGAACGTATCGGCACTCCTTTGGAGGCTCCTTCCAAAATTCTCTGTGTTGGACTCAACTTCGACGATCACGTTAAGGAAACCAAATTGCAGCAAGCAGCAGAACCTATTGTTTTCATGAAATCTGTTTCGGCATTTAACGGTCCTTTCGATGGTATTACACTACCTAAAAACTCCGTGAAATCCGATTGGGAAACAGAACTTGCTATCGTTATAGGTAAGAAAGCTTCCTATGTTAGTGAAGAAGAAGCCTTGGATTATGTTTTTGGCTATGTGCTGCATAACGATGTTACTGAACGGGAGTTTCAGATCGAAAGAGGCGGCACCTGGGACAAAGGTAAAGGTTGTGATACATTCGCTCCTATTGGTCCTTTTATCGCCACAAAAGATGAAATTCAAGATGTCGATAATATGAGAATTTGGCTTAAATTAAATGGCGACTTGATGCAAGATGGCAACACAAGCGATTTTATTTATCGTGTTCCAAAGCTTATATCGTATTTAAGTCAGTTCATGTCCCTACTTCCGGGTGACATCATCTCAACAGGCTCACCAGCCGGTTCGGGTATGGGAAAATCCCCACAACGCTTCCTTCGCGATGGCGATATTATTGAATATGGTATCGAAGGACTTGGATCTGGGAAACAAGTGATATCTGCTCACTCCCTATCCTAACATCCTGCTGCTATAGACCGATCTTTCCTGTTTTTATTTTTTGTCCGGAAAGATCGGTTTACGGCTATTTTTTTCGTCATTTCATTGTAATTTATCAACCGCATTTGTGTACATTTATATCGGCATCCACTTTGTTAACATAAATGCATAAATCCCTATAGGGTCAATGATTCAACTAAACAACATATCTAAATCATTCGAGGTTAAATCCAAACGAATAGATGCATTGAAGAGTCTCTCCCTATCCATTGCCAAGGGAGAAATATTTGGCGTCATAGGGGCTTCAGGTGCCGGCAAAAGCACATTGATTCGTTGTGTCAATCTCTTGGAAAGACCGGACACAGGTCAAGTCATTATTGAGAATGAGGATCTGATGTCGATGTCTTCCAAAGATTTAATGATGAAACGAAGAAATATCGGAATGATCTTCCAACATTTCAATCTCTTGTCATCACTAACAGTCTCTGAGAACATATCTTTTCCATTACAACTGGAACGTAAATCAAAGGCATTTATCCGTCAAAAAGTTTCAGAGCTGCTAAGCCTGGTTGGACTGGAAGATAAAGCGGAGAGTTATCCGGCAAATCTATCCGGAGGACAGAAACAACGGGTCGCTATAGCTCGTGCACTGGCAAATGCCCCCCATATTCTACTCTGTGACGAGGCTACCAGCGCCCTGGATCCTGCAACAACAAAATCCATCCTCACCTTATTAAAAAAAATCAATAAGCAACTTGGACTGACCATCTTATTGATTACCCATGAAATGGATGTGATCAAAAGAATATGTGATCAAGTCGCAGTACTGGATCAGGGAATTTTAATTGAGAGCGGTTCTGTTGAAACCATTTTCGCAAATCCGCAGCAGGAAACTACCAAAAACTTTATCCAATCTTCTTTGCAGGTCGATATTCCCTTAGGTTTTCAGGAGCGGTTAAAAGACAGGGGCAATCCACTTGTCGAGATTTACATGACCTCCAGTGAAGATTCTATTCCGTTTATACAACATTTGGAACGCCAATATCAGGTTAAAACAAATATTATTACCGCACAGATCGATTACATTGGCGAAATGAAGTTTGGCGTTATATTAGCCGAATTGTCAGGTGATACCGACAACATAACGGCGAGTCTCTCCTATTTAAAAGAACAGCATCCGCAAACTAAAATATTAGGTTATGTCTGATCAAGTACTAGATTTACTATTATCAGGAACACTCGAAACATTAATGATGACTTTCCTGTCAGGTTTCTTTGGTTTTGTGCTCGGACTTCCGCTTGGAATCTACCTATTCTTGACCAGAAAACATCAGTTGTTGGAAAACAAAACCATGCACCAGATTGTTTCCTTGCTAGTGAACGTGTTCAGATCTATTCCATTCATTATTCTCATTGTATGGATGATTCCATTTACACGTCAGCTCGTAGGAACATCCATTGGTATGTCAGCAGCATTGGTCCCTTTAAGCATTGGCGCAGCTCCTTTTATTGCACGATTGGTAGAGAACAGCTTATTGGAAATCCCCCATGGATTAATTGAAGCTGCCAGAGCCATGGGCGCAAGTACACAGCAGGTGGTCTTTAAAGTGTTGCTTCCGGAGGCATTACCCTCACTGGTAAACAATGTGACAATAACGTTAATTACACTTGTAGGTTATTCGGCTATGGGTGGCGCTGTTGGGGCCGGCGGACTGGGACAGATTGGCTACCAATACGGCTATGTTGGTTATGATACCTTCATCATGAATGCTGTCCTTATTTTATTAATTTTAATTGTATTCCTGTTGCAATATACAGGCGATTACATAGCTAAAAAAGTAAACCATCGTTAACATTAATTGTATCATATGAAACCATCTTGATTTATTCGATCATACTGTAGAGTGAATAACCGAACAAAGCGAACTCATGAATCCCGCTTAAAACATACACTCGATGATTAAATCTGATAGCTTCATCACAACTGAAACCGCCGAAGGCAGCATGAATGCCTTAAAGGGAAAATTGATTAATGAATAAACAAATTAAACAGATGAAAAAATTGAACTATGCATTTGCAATTCTAGCCTTTAGTCTGACGACTATTGTAGCTTGTAACAACAGGGAAAAGAAAGAAAACACCCTTAAAGTTGGTGTGGTGACAGGTCCTGAAAAGGAACTTGCGGAGACGGCTAAGAAAGTTGCAAAAGAAAAGTTCAATCTAGATGTGGAACTGGTTGCCTTCAATGATTACGTCGTCCCCAATGAAGCCCTGAATCAAGGTGATATCGATGTCAATGTATTCCAGCATCAACCCTATCTTCAGGAACAATCCAAACAACGCGGTTTCACCAAACTGACCATTGTGGGAAATACATTTGTATTCCCGATTGTTGCCTATTCCAAAAAGATCAAAACCATCACCGAACTTCAGCCCGGTGCGACTATCGCTATCCCAAATGACCCAACAAACGGCGGGCGTTCGTTATTACTTCTTCAGCGTGAGGGAATCATTGGTTTAAAGGAAAATGTTGGCATACAACCAAAAGTAACAGACATTGTAAGCAACCCAAAACAGGTTAAAATCATTGAAATGGAAGCCCCTCAGCTACCTCGTGTACTTGACGACCCTCAGGTTGTTGTTGCGATCATTAATAACAGCTTTGCCTCACAGGCCGGATTAGACCCCGAAAAACAAGGTTTATTTACAGAGGATAAAGAATCTCCTTATGTCAATTTAATTGTTGCTCGGGCAGATAATAAAAATGATGAAAAAGTACAGCAGTTTATACAATCCTATCAGTCACCTGAGGTAGAAGCAACAGCAAAGAAAGTATTTAAAAATGGTGCCATAAAAGGCTGGTAACCCAAAAAAGCATGATAGCAGCGACTCATTCATGCCCATGTGGCTCGGGTGCAACTTTTGGCGAATGCTGCCTACAAATTCACCATACCCATGCCAAGGCAACTACAGCCGAAGCGCTTATGCGAGCTCGTTACAGTGCTTTTGTTGTGGGAAACATTGACTTTTTGTACAACACATTCCACCCTACAACAAGAAGATTCCAAAATAAGAATGCTATTGAGCAATGGGCTAAAGAAAATAAATGGATGCAGTTAAGTATCCTGAAAGCTACCTTTTCAACCGTGGAATTTGAAGCCCATTATCTGGATGCAACAATGGAGGTACAGATCCATTACGAAAAATCGACATTTAAACAGCAAGGTAACCTTTGGTACTATGTAGATGGCCGATAAATTTCTGGCTTCAGTCTCCAAAAAAAGCTGCTCCAATACATTACGTATTGGAGCAGCTTTTTTATAAGGTGATTGGCTGTATTAAACCAATTCTTCTGTATCTTCTCGGTAAGGTGCTTCTTCATCAAACTCACCCTCCCATTTGGCGACAACAACTGTTGCAAGACAGTTACCAACAACGTTGACAGAGGTGCGCGCCATGTCCATCAATTCGTCAATACCCAAAATAGCAGCGATAACGAAGGTTGGCAGACCGAACTGATCAGCTGTTGCTATTAGGATAATTAATGAAGCACGTGGCACTGCTGCCACCCCCTTAGAGGTAATCATTAATGTGAAAGCAATCATGAGCTGCTGTCCAAACGTCAAGTGAATACCAGCTGCCTGCGCAACAAAAATTGCAGCTAATGATAAATAAAGGGATGTTCCGTCTAGATTGAAGCTATAACCAGTGGGGATAACAAATGAAACGATCTTACGCGGCACGCCAAATTTCTCCATTGCGCTCATGGCTTTAGGTAAAGCAGCATCCGAACTTGTCGTTGCAAAAGCAATAGAAACCGGCTCTTTGATAGCGTTGATAAAACGTTTGACAGGAATCTTTAAATAAAGTGCAACAGGAAGCAACACCAACGTCAAAAAGCAAAACAAGGCAAAATACAACGTTGCCAACAGCATAAATAAGTTTTTCAAAATATCAACACCGAGATGCCCCACGGTGTATGCCATTGCTGCTCCTACCCCAACCGGAGCAAAATACATGATAATGTTCGTAAACTTAAACATCGTCTCAGACATACTCTCGGTAAAATCTACCAGTGGCTTCCGCTTCTTCTCATCGACCATCGCTAGGCCAATTCCGAATAACACCGAAAATACAACAATTTGTAATACCTGATTGTCAGCAACTGACTTTACAATATTCTCAGGAAAAAGATCACGGACGAATGCAGTGAATTTATAAACTGGATGTACATTATCCGGAAGGGATTTCAATACATGCTCGTCCAAACTTTCTTTAGGCACTGGCAGCTCTTCATGTGGCATATGGGCAACGTCTACACCTACCCCTGCCTTAGTCAGATTGATTGCACCTAAACCAATAAAAATAGCACAGGTAGTGGCACAAAAGAAATACAGCATGGACTTCCAGGCCATACGTCCTACTTGTTTCAAGTCAGAGTGGCCTGCGATACCATAGACAAGCGTTGCAAAAAGAATAGGCCCAACAATGGTCTTTACCAATTTGATGAAACCTTTACTCAGTGGTTGCAGGGAAATTGCCAGATTGGGAAAATCCAGTCCAACAAAAATGCCCAGGATCATACAGGTTAAAATCCATGTGGTCAAATTTTTCTTATAAAGCGCATTTACAACCAAAACGGTGGCAACTATCCAACGGACAGCCATTAGAAATTCATGCGAAAAGCCCACAACTTTAAATTCGTACAATACTGCAATGATACAAGCTAATGTAACTGTGATGAGGGTGATTAACCCTATTTTGGTTTTTAACATTTAAAAGATTTTAATGGTCAAAAGAACAAAAATAAAAAAATACTATGCTTTTGCAAATATTATTATTTAAATAGCCCAACTTTCGCAACAAAATACCGATTTTAACAAAAGCTATCGTACAAAAAAAAGCAGGATAATTTCTTACCCTGCTCTATATTTTAACGGAATAAAAAAATTATTCCGCGTGTAACCAAGCTTTTTTCGCTAGTAGTTCATCGTTGGATTCACGTACATCTTCGTCATCCACACAACAATCTACCGGACAAACGGCAGCACATTGTGGTTCATCATGAAAACCTACACATTCTGTACATTTATCCGAAACAATATAATAAACTTCATTTGAGATCGCTTCCTGTGATTCATTCGCGTCAAGCGTAACGCCATCGCCAAAATCAATAACACCGTCCAAAGCCGTCCCATCTGAGAATTTCCAAGTTACACCAGCATCGTATATTGCATTATTTGGGCATTCCGGTTCGCAAGCACCACAGTTAATGCATTCGTCTGTAATTTTAATCGCCATTTATAACCTCACAATTATGATAAATAAACTATTTTTGCATTATCAATATGAAAACAAAGTCTGATTGTACAATAAGGCTAGTTGATTCACGTTGATTAATGTTAACAGCACAAATATAACACAAATTTGTGTATTCATCTTTTAAAAATTTAATATTTTGACAAAGCAACAACGAATAAATGCGTTTGTAAAACTGGGTGAACTGTTGAAAAAGCAGCCTGAAGATCTTACTCAGATCATTCAACTGGCGCAACATAAAAACCCTTGGTATACCGTAAAAAATGTTGAAAGTGCCCTTCTTGCAATCTCATCGAACTTAACACAAGAGCGGCTTAATCATTGGCTGCAAGCCTATCCAGATAGCGAGTCAGCTAAAACCGTAGGTTTAATTCTCGCTGGAAATATTCCACTTGTTGGTTTTCATGATATCCTTTGTGTCCTAATCAGTGGATTTAAAGCGAAAATTAAAGTATCCTCAGATGATGCCGGTTTAACGACTTGTGTACTCAATAGCTTAAAACAAATCGAACCCGCTTTTGAAGCAGCTTTTGAAATTGTTGATAAACTCAAAGACTTCGACTTGGTCATTGCCACTGGCTCAAACAATACAGCCCGTTATTTTGACTATTATTTTGGTTCTAAACCCCACATTATCCGGAGGAATAGAAATAGTGTTGCTGTCATTACAGGACAGGAATCTCCAGCACAACTGGAGGCCTTAGGTCACGATATCTTTGATTACTTCGGTCTCGGCTGTCGCTCGGTTTCCAAACTTTTCATTCCAAAAGATTATGCCGTAGCACATTTTTTCGAAGGAATAGCAGGTTTTAAAGATGTATCCGAACACTATAAATACAATAATAATTACGACTATAATAAATCGATCTATCTGATCAACGGAGACAAGCATTTTGATAATGGATTTCTTTTGCTCAAACAGGACCAACGTGCAGCCTCTCCACTATCCGTGGTTTATTACGAGGAGTACAACCGTCTTAAAGATGTCGAAAACGAGCTGAATCAGCAAGCTGAAAATATTCAGTGTGTTGTCTCCGAAGTCCAGTTGAACATACAGTCGCCAGTCTTTCATTTTGGTGAAAGTCAATGTCCGGCCCTGGATGATTATGCAGATGGCATAAATACGCTGGACTTTTTATTTGCAAACCAGTAAGCTTCCGTTAAATTCATAGTAAAGAAATTGCATTAAAAATACTAACTTTGAAATCATGTATATCATTAAAGTAAAAGGTGTCGCCAAAATTCCCGACTATGTTCAGCTGCGAGATGATGCCTTCACCTTGTTGGCATATTTTAGAGTGGATCGACCTGACAAATCCCTTGACAAAATCGGATTGGGAGAAAAGACGGAATATATCATGCAATTGGTAAGAGAAATGCCTTTTGGTCAAATTAAAAAATTAGAGTTTTAACGCCCATGATTGAAAATAAAGTAATTACATTAAAGAACGTTGATATCTTCCAACAGAAACATTTAGTATTATCCAATGTCAATTTAAACATCGGGAAGGGAGAATTTCTCTATCTTATCGGACAGTCTGGCAGCGGAAAAAGTAGTTTATTAAAAATCATCTATGGCGATTTATATATCGGTAATGGTGAGGGAATGATCGCTGGATTTGACCTCAAGAAACTTCACGAAAATGATGTTCCTTATTTACGCCGGAAATTGGGAATTGTTTTTCAGGATTTTCATTTGCTATCCGACAGAACGATCGAGAAGAACCTCGAGTTTGCGTTAAAGGCGACGGGCTGGAAAGATAAAAAAATGATTGATGGACGTATTCTGGACGTGTTGGAAAAAGTTGGACTTCGTTCTAAATTAAAGAAAATGCCCCATGAGCTTTCCGGTGGTGAGCAACAGCGGATTGTTATTGCCCGTGCCCTACTGAATAACCCAGAGATTATTCTTGCGGATGAGCCTACCGGAAACTTGGATCCTGCCACCTCCGAGGAAATTGTCCTATTGTTGCGCGATATCGCCAATTCTGGAACAGCAATTTTAATGGCTACTCACGATTATACAATTATTCGCAATATGCCTTCCCGGATTATCAAAACTGGCGACGGCATTCTGCAGGATAATGTCAGCATCTAAACGAAAAACTGACAAGTAAAAAGACATTTTTGCAAATTCCGACAAATTGTTAGGCTTTTTTATTAAAATCTGACAAGCTGTCGGAATTTTATTGTTTGGCAAAAACTTTGAGAAAAGAAGATATAGAAAATTTTTGAATCTATTTTAGCATTGAAGATATGAATGAGCAAGATAATTATTATGATGAGAGTCAAGATCAAGTAGAAACTAATTCTTCTGATCAACAAGAGCAGCCTTCGGATAATCAGGTAGAATTGTCTACTGAAGAGAAGTTGGCAGCTGAATTGGCAGAGGCGAAGGATAAATACATTCGTCTTTCTGCTGAATTTGACAATTATAGAAAACGTACAAGCAAAGAACGTGTTGAATTGATTCAATCCGCAGGAAAAGATGTGATCAGTAAATTATTACCTACGTTAGATGATTTTGACCGTGCATTAAATGCGATGGAAACAGCTACAGACGTAGAATCCGTTAAAACAGGGATGGATATTGTCAACAACAAATTAAGACAAACCCTGTCTCAATTGGGATTAAAAGAAATGGAAACTGCCGGCCAGGCATTTGACCCTGAATTACAGGAAGCTATTACATCTATTCCGGCACCTACAGCAGATTTAAAAAACAAAGTAGTGGACGTAATCGAAAAGGGATACTATTTGGGTGACAAAGTGATTCGTCACGCTAAAGTAGTTATAGGTCAATAATATTAAGACGATGTCAAAAAGAGATTATTACGATATACTTGGTGTCGCGCGTTCAGCGGACGAGAAGGAGATTAAATCATCCTATCGCAAATTAGCGATTAAATATCACCCGGACAAAAACCCCGGTGATCATGAAGCGGAGGAAAAATTTAAGGAGGCTGCTGAGGCATACGATATCTTGAGCAATCCACAAAAACGTCAACGCTATGACCAATTTGGCCATGCTGGTAATTCAGCTAGTGGTGGCTACGGCGGTGGTGGTGGCATGAATATGGATGACATATTTAGCCAGTTTGGTGATATCTTTGGTGGCGGACACCCCTTCGAAAGTTTCTTCGGTGGTGGTGGCGGAGGTCAACGTGGTGGCCGTCGCGTAGCACGTGGAAGCAACTTGCGTATTAAAGTTAAATTAACTCTTGAAGAAATCGCTAAAGGTGTTGAGAAAAAAGTCAAGGTCAACAAACAAGTTTCCTGTCATAGCTGTGATGGCTCAGGAGCGAAAGACAAATCTTCTTTCCATACCTGTAAAACCTGTGGTGGATCAGGATCAGTACGCAGAGTAACAAATACCATCCTGGGCCAAATGCAAACCACCAGCACCTGCCCTACCTGTAATGGTGAAGGTGTTGAAATTACCGCAAAATGTACAACCTGTAGAGGTGAAGGATTAGAGCGTGGTGAAGAAACAATCGCAATCAATATCCCCGCCGGCGTAAGCGAAGGAATGCAACTCTCTATGAGCGGCAAAGGAAATGCAGCTCCACGTGGCGGTATACCAGGGGATCTGATTATATTAATCGAAGAAGTTCCACACGAAAGCTTAAAACGTGACGGCCTTAATGTGATCTATGATCTGTACATTAATTTTGTCGATGCCACATTAGGTACAAGCGTAGAAGTTCCGACAATTGATGGAAAAGCTAAAATAAAAATCGAACCTGGAACACAAGGTGGTAAAATATTACGTCTGAAAGGAAAAGGTATTCCTGAAGTCAATTCTTACCATAAAGGTGATCAGCTTGTCTACGTGAATATCTGGACTCCAAAAGCGGTATCCAACGAAGAAAAAGAACTATTGAATAAACTCAAAGAATCACCAAACTTTAAACCACAACCTGGTAAAAGTGAAAAATCATTCTTTGAACGTATAAAAGAATATTTCGAATAAATTCGGATTAACCCGATGTCAAAAAGAGCCATTGATCCAATTGATCAATGGCTCTTTTTTTGCTTTCTTACATCAAACTGACAAATAATAACAAAAAGTCAATACAATATAGGCATTTAAAAAATGAAAGGCCTATCGGTCAAAAAATAGCAAAATTTAAACAATTGAACCACTATCAATTACGAGTTTGACAAAATATCTAGACAATCCAGTGACAATAAAATAAAATAACTTTCCGACATTTGACTAACAAATTAAAAAAGTCAGGAAGTAATTGCTGGCTTATTAGAACAAACTATTAAAATAAAAACACATGAAAAAAGTTTTACTTACATTAGCTGCCATTGCAGGTTTAACAATCGCAGCAAACGCACAAACTGAAAAAGGTAAAATCATGGTTGGTGGTCAAGTTGGCTTCCAAACTTCTAAAGTTAAAGATACTGACTTCAAAAATAATTCATTCTCCATCAACCCCACTGTTGGTTACTTCGTTAGCGACAACTGGGCAGTAGGTACTGGTGTTGGTTACGATTGGAGTAAAAATGAAACGAACAAAGACAACAGCACAAAAACAGATGCTTTCCAAGTATCTCCATTCGTTAGAAAATATACCGCTGAAGGACCAGTGAGATTTTTCGCTCAATTGTCAGTTCCAATGGCATGGGGAAAAACAACCGTGGAATCAAATAACGTTGAGACAAAAAACAAATTTGAAAGATACGGTGTTGAATTGGCTCCAGGTTTGGCGTACTTTCCTACGAGCAAAATCGGTATCGAACTAAAAGTTAGAGGTTTATACTACAACTACAACAAAGACAAAACTAACGATATTACAACAAACACATTCGGTTTGAACGTAAACTCTTTAGCGCCGACTTTAGGCGTGCAATTCCACTTCTAGTCAGTAGTTAATAACAAAAAAGGCTATAAGTATGAATACTTATAGCCTTTTTTATGGCTAGCGATAACGCTTCACAATACGTAGTTTATGCGAATATTTATTCAATTCCCGATTAAAGATCCCTTCATTATCCATTCGATCAATACGCACTTTAGCTGAAGCATGAATAATGGTATCCCTATCCAACATGATACCCACATGTGTAATGCGTCCATCCGCGTTGTCAAAATAAGCTAAATCTCCCGTCTTAATTTCCGAAATAAAATCAACAGTCTCCCCGATTTCCGCCTGCTGATATGCATCTCTTGGCAGGTTGATCCCAAAGCAACTATAAATCAGTTGAGAAAAACCTGAGCAGTCTATTCCCCATTGCGAGCGTCCACCCCACAAGTAGGGTGTATTCTTATAACTCATGGCGAGTTCAGCAACCTCAGTCTCAAAATCAGATCTGGAAAAGGGATTGACATGGCCTTGGTAAGCTAGATCCAGCTCACCTAAAGTAAACCTATTAGCCTTATCCATATAAAGTTTTGTGCCGTGGCATAGATGAAGTTGATTCTCATCATTAAAAAGCAATCCGCCTTCCCTTCCGACCAAACTTGGCGTTCCTGCAAAATAGTGCTCAATTTCTTCTGGATCAACGACTATAAACTGACCATTCTGGATCCAGCCCTCATAGTTTGTTTCCAACATCCTTATCGCTGTCCAGTCAGTCTCAACTTCCATAATTTCAAATAATTCACCAAATAACACCTGAGAAACCATCTCGCTCCGATGTGCCTGCTCCGAACGCAAAGGAACCAAAGCAAGTGTACAAATGCCATATTTCATAGGCCAAATAAAAACAAAATTGTCAAATCTATGATTATATATTATAAAACGAAGATAAATTAATTATAGTAGATATGGAGAATACAAATTTAAAATTCAAAAGAATACTCGTTGCAGTCGATGATGCTCCATGTTCTGAGAAAGCCATTCTATATGCTAGAGAAATGGCTCAGGTATTTGGTGCCTCTGTTGCCCTTGTCACTGTTATTCCCCCGACCTCCCCAACAAATTTCGGAGCAGATCCACTATTGGGTCAGCAGCCTATTATTGTGCCGGAAGTATCCGAAATGGAGCAGGAAAATGCGCAAAAATATCTTGAAAAATTAAGTCGGGAATTTACCGATTACGGTGAAGTATATCTTTTCAACCGAATTGGGTCCATCAAAGAAGAAATTCTTGCAGCCTCCCATGAATGGTCGGCAGACCTGATCATTATGGGATCAAATGGGAGAACCGGATTTGATCATTTCATTTCGGGTTCCGTATCTGAATCTGTGATTCGCAAAGCAACCTGTCCAGTATTGGTCATACCAAGCAAATGTGATTAATGGATATGCGATGATGAAATAGCTGGCACTAAAATAAAGCGCCTATTCTTTTTCTAAGAATAGGCGCTTCTATATTTTTAGGCCAATCTGGCTATTTTTTGATCAACCGAGCAACAAACATGCTATCTGCTCTTTCTGTATAACCATCCAGACAACGCATACTTTCCAGTTCAAATCCCAAATTGTTTAAGATATAGTCCACAACATCCTCGTTCTCCGCTTTAAATACAGAGCATGTAATATAAACCAGCGGCTTACCTACTTTCACATATCCCGCAACATGGCTAGCGATAGTTTTCTGCAATGCACTAAATTCTTCAATCTTAGCCGTTTTAAATTCCCGGATCATCTCTGGTGTACGTCCCCAGGTACCCGAGCCTGTACAAGGTGCATCCAATAGTACCCCATCAAATTTCTCGTTCCCCAATATTGGATAAGGGTCTTTTGTCAGATCCAATATTTTCTTACGGTAATGTTTAATACCAGCATGATCAAATCGCTCATCCAGGTTACGAAGGATACTCATGCGAAGATCAGATACCAATAAATTAACAGAAGGGCATACATCCATTAATAAAAGAGATTTACCTCCCGATGCAGCACAAGCATCCCACCAGGATTCTCTATCCTCGGGTTTCATAAATTCAAGCGTACGCTGTGAGGATAAATCTTGTACTTCAATCAGTCCTTCCAATGTTGAAAAGCGCTGTAAAGAGGTACCATTGGCCAAAGAGATGGTCTGATCACTCAATTCACTATAAGGAATCTGATTTTCGTCCAAAATTGCGCGAACGATCTTAGTCTTACCTCGTTTTACCCGAATATACAGATGAGGCTGAACCAGTTGGCTCTTCAAAAATAGTTTGGTATCAATCTGAGGCGAGAAATAGGCTGTGAAAGGAAATAGGTCCTCACGTTTTAGCAGTCCTTCAGATTCAAGAAAAGCAATCTTCTTATCTAAAGATAGGCCCAGCTTATCACTATAAGCAGGTTCAAGTAGATTGACCAAAGGGCTCTCGTTTTCACATAAAAACTCCGCAAGCATCAATCGTCGTTGCTGTGACAACTGTGAAGCTGCTAGCCCCAAGCGGAAATAGTTATAACACAGACGGGAAGTGGACCGACGATCCGAAGACCCCATCTGTTTATTCTCCTTAAAAAAAGTTGTTAAATACCGCGAAAACGGTTGATCTCCTTCGAAACCATCCATCGCCCGCTCAAAATTACGTATTTGTTGGTAAACACGTTTCTCACTGAATTCAGCCATTCAAAGATTATTTTCTTTCAAATTTCTTGTTGTGATAAACCATGATCCCCAAAGCTCTATTGGCATACCCCCACTTCGGATAGAACTCAAACCTATAATCGCTATTGAGTCCAGAGAATTTCTCCTGAGTCATATGGCTTACATAATCAACACCGTATTTATGAAGTAGACGGCCAAAATAAACTGCTGCATCATAACCCTTATAAGAAAACTCAGAAGGATCTACTTTATACAGTGATTTGTAATTTGATATGAACTTTTTCGTATCACCATCGGAATCACTAGCTAAGCTCGAAGAAGTAACCGTCAAACTATAAAAATCCATGTTTTCAAAATTTTCAAAAGAAAGTTTTGAAAGATTTGGATGACCATACAACTTAAATTGGTTGCCAGAACTCAAAAAACGCTCATCCATAGCATCCAACAATCCTTTTACCAAGTTCTTATTAGCGGTTCCGGATACAACATGATTTGTTCCAGTCTGCACGAGACTATTATTGAGCTCATTAACGCTCATAACCGTTTTTACTTTTGCTTGTGTATTCGCTTTTGTGACCTCGCTGGCAAAATTGACCAGGAATTGTTTGCTTTCATCATCTCCGGCATCATAGATCAAGATCTGATCTCCATTATAATACTGATCAGCGACATATTTCGCCATTGTTTCGGAATGCGTCCGTATCGATGGTGTCATGGACACCAAGTTAGGAACACTAAATTCCGAAGCCATGGTAGCTGCTAATGGAGACACCTGGAGAACATTTTTATTCGCAAAGGTCTGTGCAAAACTTCTGATTTCCCGTGGGTAAACGGGACCAACAACAAGTACAGCATCTTTTACCGTTGCTGCTGTCCCCAAAGACGCGTTATAAGCTACATTATCGCGCGAGTCGATGACCTGCAGATCAAACAGCATTCCATCTTTAGCAATCTTGTCTAGACCTGCTTGAAAACCTTGGTAAAAGTCCAATGCCAAAGCAGATCGCTCGACATCTTCAGTAGTCACCGTTTTAGCAATGCTATTTAGTTCAAACGGTAAAAGAAGTGCAATTTTATTGTTTTTAACCGAATGGCCGTTTACATTTTGCACATCGCCTACTTTGACAGCAGGCTTATCTTTCTCACTGTTTGGTTTGGTGACAGCAGTTTGCTGTTCGCCCCGACTAGAAGAGGGCGAACGCAATACCGTGCTCCTTTTGGTTGTACAGCTGGCAAGGCATAATGCCACGACTGCTGCAACCCATATTTTATTCCCACTCAATCGTAGCGGGTGGTTTTGAACTGATATCATATACAACTCTGTTTATTCCTTTCACATGGTTGATAATTTCATTTGAAATTTTTGCCAACAGGTCATATGGTAGATGTATCCAATCTGCAGTCATTCCATCAAGAGATCCTACAGCTCTTAAGCTCACAACATGCTCGTAAGTACGTTCGTCACCCATTACCCCTACCGAACGCACAGGTAAAAAGATTGTACCAGCTTGCCATACTTTATCATACCATCCTGATTCCTTCAAGTTACTGATAAAGATTGCATCTGCTTCCTGAACAATTCTTACTCTTTCGGCTGTAATATCACCTAAAATACGAATGGCCAAACCAGGACCTGGAAATGGATGTCTACCTAAAATCGCCTGATCTACCTCTAATGCCTTCCCAACTCTTCTGACTTCGTCTTTAAATAAAGTCTTTAATGGTTCAACAACTTTCAGTTTCATAAAATCAGGCAAACCGCCGACATTATGATGTGATTTTATTGTTGCGGAAGGTCCTTTAACCGAAACTGATTCTATGATATCGGGATAGATTGTACCTTGTCCCAACCATTTCGCTTCGATGCCCTCTGGCAATTCTTTTTGAATTTCCTTCGCAGCTTCGTCAAACACATCAATAAAGGAATTACCAATGATCTTACGTTTTTCCTCAGGTTCAGAAACCCCTGCCAAGCGACCATAGAATAGGTCTTTTGCGTTAATTCCCTTAATATTTAAACCCATATTTTTGTAAGAATCCAATACTTGCTCATATTCATCTTTACGAAGCAAACCATGATCCACAAAAATACAATGTAATTTTTGTCCAATTGCATGGTGTAACAATACTGCGGCAACAGTAGAATCCACACCTCCAGATAAAGCCATGATCACATGGTCATTACCCAACTGCTCTTTCAGTGATGCTACAGTAGTCTCCACAAATGCATCTGGAGTCCAGTCTTGCACACAACCACAGATACCAACAACAAAGTTTTTTAACAAGATAGCACCATCTGTACTATGTGTTACCTCTGGGTGAAACTGTATACCAAAAGTACGTGTTCCTTTAACCTGATATGCTGCAACACGCACTTTGTCTGTGCTAGCAATGATATCAAAATTTGCCGGCACCTCTTTGATCGTATCACCATGCGACATCCATACCTGAGACTGCACAGGTACACCTGCCAATAATTCATTTTCACTATTGACAAATTGCAGATTTGCACGACCATACTCACGGATTTCAGATGGTAATACATCTCCGCCCGATTGTTGAGCGATGTATTGTGCTCCATAACAAACTCCTAAAAGTGGAAAACGCTTCTGAATAGCGACAAAATCAATTTGAGGTGCATCCTCTTGTCGAACGGAAAAGGGACTTCCTGAGAATATAACACCTTTCACAGATTCGTCAAAATCTGGCAATTTATTAAACGGGTGTATCTCACAATACACATTTAGTTCTCTGACACGTCTTGCAATTAATTGCGTGTACTGAGACCCGAAGTCTAGAATGATAATTTTTTCTGGCATGCTGCAAAGGTAAGTATTACGAATGAATTATTAAATGTCAAATCAGGAAATAATACCGGCTTTTAACAGTTCAATTTCCATTTCTTTTTGTAGTTTTAGGGCCTCTTCACGTGCGCGTTCCGCAAAATCACGTCCTTTTGAAGCATATATAATTCCTCTAGTGCTATTGACCAAGAGTCCACAGTCTTTATTCATCCCATATTTGCAAACATCTTCTAATGAACCACCCTGTGCACCGACGCCCGGCACCAATAGGAAATGTTCTGGAGCATGCTCACGAATTTTAATAAAGCCCTCGCCTCTGGTTGCACCAACCACATACATTAAATTGTCGATATTGCCCCAGGTATTTACTTTATCAATGACTTGTTCAAATAACTGAAGACCTTTCTTATTTTCAAAATTCTGAAAATCTAAACTTCCCTCATTAGAGGTCAATGCTAATACAATGGCCCATTTATCTTTGAACTCCAAAAAAGGTGTAACGGAATCTTTTCCCATGTAAGGAGCAATGGTTATACTATCGAATCCTAGACCGGAGTTTGACTCATCAAAAAAAGCCATGGCATAACGACCTGAGGTATTTCCGATATCACCACGTTTGGCGTCAGCAATACTAAAACAATCTTTAGGTAATGCTGCCCAAGTTTTTTGAAGCGACTGCCATCCCTTTAATCCGTAACATTCATAAAAGGCAATATTAGGCTTATAAGCGACACATAAATCAGCTGTAGCATCAATAATAGCTTTATTGAAACTATAGATCGGATCCTCATCATCCAAAAGATGCTCAGGAATCTTAGTAAGGTCTGTGTCCAGTCCGACACATAAAAACGAACGTTTCTCTTTAATTTGATGAATAAGTTCTGCTCTGGTCATGCTAATGTATAGATCGTAATTATTTATTGATTAAATCTTGAATAAAGGTTGCCACATCGGGTGTAGAATAATCGGCCATACCCTCGTGCCGTGTAGCAAGGTTACCTCCCTTGTCCAAAATCACGGTACTTGGAATAGACTCTGAAAGCCATTCTTTGGGAATATCGCTGTTTGGATAACTGATCGGCAAGGTTAACTTCTCATTCTTGACAAAAGCAGCAGCTTTTTCCTTGTCACCCTCTATCTCCACAATCAGAAATACAATATTCGGATTGTCCTTAAATTTATCGTAAAGCACATTAATAGAAGGCATCTCAGCTCGGCATGGCCCACACCAGGTTGCCCAAAAATTGATAAAAACGACCTTGCCCTTTAAGTCTGCTACCTGAACGGTTTCGCCCAGATGGTTAACAAAAGAAACGGTATTGCTGGCAGATTTCCCTCCAGCATCAATCGGCTCAGCAGCCTTTTTTGGCACTTCCAATGTCGGTTTAAATAAACCAATTTTCATCAGCATCTGTTGAAAATAGCTCCTACTCGTTGGCCATATTAATAAACCAATAAGTATCACAAATACAACATTCCCGATTATCTTTTTTGTTTTTGGATTCATAAAGAATAATTACGGCAGGTTAAGCGTCAAATTTATCCAACAACTTGAGCAAAGTCGCGAAGTCTTTTGGATAAGGTGCCTCGAACACCATCTTCTCACCGTTCAATTCAAACTCCACATGTTTGGCATGTAGGGCAAAACGTTTCATGATCGGTTGCTCCTCTTCATCTTTGGATAAGGTATAGCCTCTTTTCTTTATTTGCGACAAATAAACAGGTTTACCACGGTACATACTATCTCCTACAATGGCAGCGTGCTGCGTTGCCAAGTGGATACGGATCTGGTGCATACGTCCAGTGATCGGTTTACACTCGACTAAGGTGTAATTCTTATAATATTTAAGCGAATTAAAGATAGTTTCAGCAGGTTTACCATTGGCACGGTCAATAGAAACACTTTTGTTACCCTGATTCAAAATAGGCAAATCAACCACGAGATCCTGAAAGGTGTGTGTACCACCAATGATTGCATGGTAGATTTTGTTGACTCTCCTCTTTTCGAATGCGATGGAAATCGAGCGGTAAGTTTCCGGATTTTTCGCAATCAACAAAATACCTGAAGTCTCCTTATCCAAACGATGGCAGACTTGAGCATCAGCATGATATTTCTTTGCCAAACGGAGAATGTTAATCTCTCCGCCTTCCCTCTCGTCCAAAGAAGCAACAAAAGGTGGTTTATTTATAACAATCAAATTTTCATCCTCATGGATTATTAATTCTGAAAATTTAGGAAATTTAAATAGACGGGTTTCATTCTGTATCATTTTACAAAAATACAAAACACAAGGCAGAATATTGGCCAATGTATGATAAAAACCTTACTTTTGGGCATATAATATAAGTTAAGATGTCTGTAAACAAAGAAATAAAACGAGTAAGCACAGCGATGCTACAAGCAATGAAAGATCGTAAAGAGAAGATTTCTATGCTGACGAGCTATGATTACTCCATGGCCAAAATGGTGGATAGCGCTGGCGTGGATGTCATTCTGATCGGAGATTCTGCAGCCAATGTATTCGCTGGTTATGAAACTACCCTGCCGATTACCCTCGACAATATGATCTATCACGCAGCAGCAGTGACCCGGGGTACCGAACGCGCCATGGTCTTAGCAGACTTACCTTTTGGTAGCTATCAAGGATCAGCCAACGAGGCTTATAATGCTGCTGTTCGCATGATGAAAGAATCCGGTGCCCATGCATTGAAATTAGAAGGTGGCCTGGAGATCATCGAAAATATCAGAAAAATTATTTCTGGTGGAATCCCTGTTTGTGGACATCTGGGCCTAACGCCACAATCCATTAATAAGTTTGGAAATTTTGGTGTACGTGCCAAAGAGGAACAAGAAGCCGCTAAACTTATTGAAGATGCCCTAGCTTTGCAAGAAGCAGGTTGTTTTGCCATCGTATTGGAGAAAATCCCAGCTGCTCTGGCAAAGACAGTAACCGAAAAATTGGCCATTCCAACCATTGGAATCGGTGCTGGCGCCGATTGTGATGGACAAGTGCTTGTGATCAATGACATGCTGGGCATGAATGCTGACTTTAAACCTAAGTTTATGCGGCATTTCGCCAATCTACATGAGCAGATCACTACGGCAGTAAGCAATTATGTTGCTGAAGTCAAGGCAGTGCAATATCCTAACTCTGAAGAACAATACTAAGTAAAGCGCCATGAGATTGTTGATCATAGGACTAATTCTCCTTGTCGCCTACCTGATGCTTCGAAAAAAGTTTAATTTTTTCGAAGCATCAGATACGAATTCCAAAAACTTAAAATCGGGTTTTCAATTGATAGAAGCACCAGCTGCGCTTATTCAATCCACCTTAAAGAAAACAATCTCCAATGTCATTATGGGCCTGGTGCTGATTCTCATCACGGTATTACTCTTTGTCAAAATTAAAATCGTGTTGCTTCTCCTCCCAATTGCCTTCTTTTTAATTGGGTACCTTTTTCTTTTCAACAATCACTTCAGCAAGATCAAAAGCCAACAAATTTGGTTTAACGCCAAAACAAATGAAGTTTTTGTTGAACAGCTTAAAGCGGAAAACTATGCTTTTAACATTTTCCAGGATGTACAGGCAGTGCAAAAAATCGAATCTGTTCAAACAACAAGAGGCTTGCTCTATGGCTATTATCGGATAAAACTAAAAGATCAGCTTTTGGAAATCCCCTATTTGCTGGCTGAAAACAAACCGGCCAACAAGCTGTTTTTTGATACCCTCTCCCAAAACTTTAAAATTGAAACACAGAAAAGAATTTTCCCAATCATTTAACAGTTAGCTGATTGCAGATACAAAAGAAAAATGGTATATTTAGGTTAATCAAAAGTACATTGTTAAAACCAAAATATTTTATACTATGGGAAAAGGTGATATCAAAACCAGAAGAGGAAAAATATCAAATGGTTCTTTTGGAAAAAGAAGACCACATTTATCGAAAGCTTCCATCAAGCCAAAAGTAGGTGATGCCGCGCCAAAAGAAGTTGAAAAGAAAGCAACTAAAGCGAAAAAATAGTAAGCATAAAGCTAGAACATGTTTCTAGCTTTTTTTGTTCTATGTAGTCCCGTTAACGGATATGCGGGCAAATTCATTGTTATCTTGCAGTCTGTATTGTAAAATCCTTTTGACAACCGGTATCATCATTAGAATAAACCTATCTTTATCCGTCAAATCAAAAAACCACATAAGGACTATACCGCATGAATAAAAAAACGACCCTCTACATCATTTTAGCCTGTGCTGTCATTGGAGGGGGATATTTCCTCTTAAATCCAAAAAAAGATAAGAAAGAAAGCGATAAATCTGCTGTCAAAAAGGATGCTCCTATCCCTGCACAGGCGATTATTGCAAAGTCATCTGTAGCGGATCGTTCCATCAATTTATCTGGAAGTATTGATGCCGAAGAAAAGGTGGAGATCAGAAGCGAAGTTAGTGGTCGAATTACAAAAATCTACTTTTCTGAGGGGCAGCGGATCCAACAGGGACAGCCCTTGATCAAGATTGATGATATCGAGTTACAGGCACAGCTTAAACAGGCGCAAACAACAAATCAGCTAAATGCTGAGAATGAGCGGCGCGCAAAACTGTTGCTTCAAAAAGGCGCGATCAGCCAGGAAGAATTTGATATCGCCAGTGCTGCACTTAAAACTTCACAGGCGCAGATCCAGCTGATTCAGGCGCAGATTTCCAAAACAACCGTACGTGCACCATTTAGTGGAATGATCGGCTTAAGGAATATTTCTGTTGGTGCTATCGTCTCATCCAATACACTGATTGCAAATTTAGTCAAGGACAATTCAGTTAAGATTACCTTCGCTATTCCAGAGAAATACAGCAACGTAATCAAACTAAACACCCCCATCGAATTTAGTGTTGCCAATGACCCTACAGTCATCAAAGCGAATATCTATGCCATAGAACCCGAGGTATCCCTGAATACGCGTACCCTGACTGTCCGTGCACGGGCAGCAAACGAACAAGGTCGACTTCGGGTAGGCTCTTTTGTCAATGTCATCCTTCCGATAGAAGTAGAAAATGACGCCATTGCTATCCCAACAGAAGCGATAGTTCCAGTTCAAGATGGCAAAAAAGTCTTTATATTACAGAATGGGCTGGCTAAAGAAACCAAAGTTGAAACTGGTGCCCGTACCGATAAGGAGATTGTTATCCTATCGGGTATAAGTGCTGGAGATACTGTATTGACAACAGGTGTTCTCGCATTAAAAGATGGAGTGAAAGTTAAAGTATCATTAGCTAACTAACTGTACATGAATTTATCTGCCGTTTTTATTAAGCGCCCTGTGCTAACCATTGTCGTCAATATTACGATTATTCTATTTGGCTACATTGGCTTTAGCTTTTTGGGTGTACGTGAATACCCTTCTATTGATCCGGCGATCGTATCGGTGCGCACCAATTATGCTGGCGCCAATCCCGATATTATCGAATCCCAGATCACCGAACCTTTAGAGAAAGCAATCAACTCCATCGATGGAATCCGCAACATATCATCCTCCAGCAATCAGGGATCCAGCAATATCACCATCGAATTTGATTTAAAGAAAAATCTGGAAGAGGCTGCCAATGACGTCCGCGATAAGGTATCCCAGGCAGTGAGAAGTTTGCCGCAGGATATCGATGCTCCGCCCGTAGTCTCAAAAGCAGATGCAGATTCCGACCCCATCATTACGCTCACCCTGCAAAGCGAAACGAGAGATAAACTTTCCTTGAGTGACTATGCCGAAAATGTTATCTCCGAAAGATTACAGACCATCCCTGGCGTCAGTAGCACGCAAATCTATGGCCAAAAACGATATGCCATGCGGCTCTGGCTCAATCCTGACCGGATGGCGGCCTATGGTATTACCGCCTCGGATATCCGTACCGCATTGAATAACCAAAATGTCGAATTACCTTCCGGTAAAATTGTTGGTAATACCACTGAATTAACCGTAAAAACCGTAGGTAACCTTTCCACACCCGAGCAGTTTAACAATATTGTCCTAAAAGCAGATAGCACGCGCTTGGTTAAGTTTATAGACATTGGCCGTGCAGAAATTGACGCCGAAAACTTGGAGACCAAAATGGTCAGTAATGGCAAACAACTGGTCGGCGTTGCCATTATTCCACAGCCCGGTACAAATTACCTTGATATCGCCGACAATTTTTACAAGATGCTCGATCAGATGAAAGAAGATATTCCACAAGATATCAGTATCAATATCGCATCTGATAACACCAAATTCATCAAAAAATCCGTTGTAGAGGTTGCTGAGACCTTACTGATTTCCATCATCCTGGTTACGCTGATCATCTATTTCTTCTTTCGCGATTGGGGAATAGCCTTGCGACCGCTATTGGATATCCCGGTTTCATTGATCGCAACTTTTTTTATCATGTACATTTTTGGGTTTTCAATCAATGTACTTACCCTGCTTGCGATTGTATTGGCAACTGGACTCGTAGTCGATGATGGGATTGTCGTTACCGAAAACATTTTTAAGAAAGTTGAGGAAGGCATGTCCCCTATCGAAGCTGCGTTAAAGGGTTCAAAGGAGATTTTCTTTGCTGTTATTTCCATTTCCATCACACTAGCTTCTGTTTTCTTACCTGTCATATTTCTGGAGGGATTCGTCGGGCGACTGTTTCGGGAATTCGGTGTGGTCATCGCGTCGGCCGTACTGGTATCAGCCTTTGTTTCACTGACGTTAACTCCTATGCTAAATGCTTATCTGATTAAGGGCGGCGGCCACAAAAAGACCCGCTTTTATGAATGGACTGAGCCGATGTTTGTAAAAATGAACAAAGGTTACGCCAATTCCCTGGATAAATTCATGAGATTCAAATGGATAAGCTTTCCGATCTTATTGATCTGTTTTGTCATCATTGCGGTGATTTTCTCCTCGATCAAAAAAGAAACAGCTCCTTATGACGACCGGAGTGCCATCATGGTCAATGTTACTGGCCCCGAGGGCGCAACCTATGAATACATGGATCGCTATATGCAGGAATTAGATAAACTGGTTTACGATTCGATTCCCGAAAATAAGATCAGTTTGAATATCACCTCTCCAGGTTTTGGAGCCAGTTCGGTCAACTCTGGACGTATTCGGATGACCCTGGTCGATCCTGAAGAACGTACAAGGTCACAAGATGATGTGGCGAAAGAGCTGACCAAATGGACAAAAAAATACGATGGTGTTCGTGTCAATGTATCGCAAACACCAACCATTTCGATGAACCGTCGAGGCGGCTTACCTGTGCAATATATTATTCAGGCACAAAATTTTGAAAAGCTTCAGGAAAAAATACCGGAATTTATGAATGAGGTGAATAATGATCCAACATTCTCAACAACGGATATCAACCTGAAGTTTAACAAACCCGAACTTCATGTCGAGATCGATCGCTTAAAAGCCTTGAGTATGGGTGTATCTGTACTCGATGTATCGCAATCCCTTCAATTGTTGTTAAGTGGTCAGCGTTTTGCTTATTTTATGCGCGATGGCAAGCAATATCAGGTGATTGGACAGGTTGATAACAATAGACGGGCAACGCCAACAGATCTGACCTCAATTTATGTACGCAATAATATCGGACAGCTCATACAACTCGATAACGTTGTCAATGTCAAAGAGGAAAGTAGTCCACCCCAACTATACCACAATAATCGGTATATGTCAGCGACAGTTTCTGCAGGTCTGGCTCCGGGCATGAGTATGAGTGACGGTATTGCGGCGATGGACCGTATCAAGGAGAAAGTATTGGATCAAAGTTTTACCACTGACCTCAGTGGCGAATCCCGCGATTTTGTCGAAAGTAGTTCCAATACCCTATTTGCTTTTGGATTGGCCCTACTGTTGATCTATTTGATATTAGCCGCTCAGTTTGAAAGCTTCCTGGATCCTTTTATCATCATCCTTACCGTTCCAATGGCCGTAGCTGGTGCACTGATCAGTCTATGGTTATTTGATCAGACCTGGAATATATTCAGCCAGATCGGAACCATCATGCTGATAGGTCTGGTGACGAAAAACGGGATTTTGATTGTTGAATTTGCCAACCAGATGCGTGAAGAAGGAATGGAAAAATTTGAAGCAATCATGCATTCGGCCGAATCACGCCTGCGGCCGATCTTAATGACCAGTCTAGCCATTGCGCTGGGTGCATTACCCATTGCGATGTCCCTGGGTGCAGCTTCTACGAGCCGTATCGGCATGGGGGTTGTCATCGTCGGTGGCACCATATTCTCACTGATATTGACCTTGTTTATTATCCCGGCAATTTATTACATGTGGTCAAGACCAAAGAAACACAGACCTGAATTTGATAACATTAAAAGCTACGAATAGATCAGACATGAAGAGAAATGTAATCATAACACTGCTGCTTAGTTTCATCCTAATTCAAGCTCGTGCACAACAAATGTTGACGCTAGAAGAAGCATTAACAACAACTTTGAGCAACAACTTTAATATCCTTTTGGCGAAAAATGACAACAAAATAGACATTGAAAACACAAGCCTCGGTAGTGCCGGCATGCTTCCAGCGGTTACGGGTAATTTCAGTCGGAGCAACTCGATTCAAAACTCCCGACAGGTACGGGCTGATGGTCAGGTACAACAGATTTCCAATGCGAAAAACGACAATATGTCCTATGGTGTAAATCTCAACTGGACTGTCTTCGACGGGTTCGGTATGTTTGCCCGTCGGGATAGATTCAAAGAAATACAGCGCCAGGGTGAAGCCGAAATCAAATTTGAGGTAATCAGCCAATTGAGTGAAGTTATCGCTACCTATTACAGTCTAGTGCAACAAAAACGTTTATTGAATGCTTTAGACACGACCATTACCCTGTCTCAATATCGCGTTACCCTAGCCGAGAACCGTTTGGAGATCGGAAAAGGATCTAAATTAGATTTACTGAATGCAAAAGTAGATCTAAATACCGATCAGACGAATTTATTGCGTCAACGGGAAAGTTTTCAAAATACGAAGACCTACCTAAACCAGCTCATGACCCGTGATCTGGGCATAGATTTTCAGGTTGAAGACGAAATGAAACTGGATACCGACCTTAAGCTGGGCGATCTGATCCAGATTGCTGACCAACAAAATCCGCAGGTACAGCTCGCTCTTATCAATAGACGGGTTGCCGAACTGAACCTAAAATCTGTAAAGGCGGAACGTTATCCCAAAATAGGCCTGACTACAGGCTATAATTGGAATGAATCCCACTCCTCACTGGGTTTCTCCACCGAAAATAAAAATAAAGGTCTCAACTATGGCGTCACCGCTTCCCTGAATATCTTTAATGGATTTATTCAAAACAGGAATGAACGGATTGCCAAATTTCAGGTACAAAGCACCGAAATACAGATTCAACAACAAAAACAAAGTATACAGGCACAAGTTAGGACCCTATTTCAAACCTATATCACCAACATCGAATTAGCGGATGTAGAAAAAAAGAATGAGGAGCTCGCCAAAGAAAATCTAAATATCACCATGGATAAATTTCGCATCGGAACAATCACGACACTCGAGGTTAGAACAGCGCAATTAAATTACATCAATGCCATGACGCGGAGCTATACCGCGCAATACGATGCAAAGGTTTCGGAAATACGTTTGAAAGAATTAACAGGCGAAACCTATTAATTCGCCTGAATTATTAGGCCGCCACCGGCCTGCAAAACCAATCCGTTCGCATTGGAAATTAGGCAAGAAAAAAGCTCCTGAGAATTTCAGGAGCTTTTTTTATCGGAAGTCGTTCTTATTAATTAATAGTCAATTGCAATAATAGACCGAAGTGGGATCAATACGCCACTTTTGATCTGAATATATCTATCGGTTAATGACCACACGGTGGTTTCGATACGCTTTGGTCCAGAATCTGTTTGAAAGGCTATTTCAGTTTTGGATTTAAATTCATTTCCCAACCGAAGGGCCCCTTTCAATTTATCCATAAAACTCGCTGACTTATCTTCACTCGCAGGGATAAATTTAAATTGAGGAATTTCCTCTTTAGCTATTAGTTCTCCAACCATAATATTAGCATTTAATGTGTAAATTTAATATTTCGCGCTATACTAGATATAACGTGATAAAACCAATCTTATTTTATTATTTTATGCCATTGGCTTATTTAAATCTACCTAATCTGATGATAATAATCAATTAAATAATTGAAAACTATCATTTATTTTACAATAAAAAAACGATTGGCAGCTTTCCGTTTTTTTTGTCTATTTATGCCCAAAAACAGCCCAACAGTTCATATTATCTGAATATCTTAAAATTATGTCATTTCATTTTGAATTTAAGGCACAAATCAGTCATATTGCCTAATTTTGCAAAAAACTAAACAACAGATGGAAAAATCAGTCTTTGAGAAAAACTGGGAAATTTATTTCACACAATGTTACTCCAATGGTCGTATCCGTTTCTCCGACTTGTCAAATATTCTTCAACTTACTGCGGGTGAACATGCAACCAATGTTGGTTTCGGTTTTAAAGAAATGGCCAAACACAACCAAACTTGGGTGCTCAGCCGAATGCGTATTGAAATCAACAGACTGCCCAAATGGATGGACATTGTTCAGGTAAGAACATGGATACAGGAACTGGAAGGTGCGCGCTCTACACGTAATTTTGAAATTTTGGTGAATGGACAGGTGTATGTTACGGCCACAAGCTATTGGGCGGTAATCAATACCGTAAAAAGAAGTTCCGAAGATCTGGCCATTTCAGCAGCAGGTTTTACAACTTACCCCGATCGCCCTGCGACACAACGACCATTCTCAAAACTGGATATTTCTCAGCTTGTCAAAAATATAGATCAATATATCGTCAAGTTATCTGATCTTGATATTGTTAATCATGCCAATAATGTCAAATACCTGGACTGGTGTATGGATAGACTCCCGATCGAACTCGTTCTGACCAATCAGATCAAGTCGTTGGAGATGAACTACCTCAGAGAACTGCGTTACAATGACACTGTGGACATTAACGGTGATTCGACGGATAAAGGCTATTTTATGACTGTGACGAAACAACAACGTATTCATTTTGCCCTCGAAGTAGAAACTAAATAACGATAAAATAACAAAGGAGGCTTGAGCCTCCTTTGTTATTTTCCGCAGCGCATAGTTACTATGCAAATGCTTTGTCTCCTTTTTTATAAGGAAAGTTCCCGTCATATTTTCCAGGAATTTTGACAAAACGTAGTGCTTTTGTACAACCCAATTCGGAGTTAAAGAAACCTGTCAATGTCAATTGCTTAAACATCGTGAACCAGTGTGGTGGATCATTTTCTACATAATTATACAATTGATTTTGTTTTTCTTTGTTTTTCTCCAGGATGTCCTTTTGATCTTCAGCTTGTTTCTTATTGAACTCATTTGCTTCTTTATCCAAAGCTGCTGCTACCGCTGTACGATCTGCAGCCGAAAGCTCAAGGAAAGGTTTTCCTTTGACTTCTTTTGCTTTACTATCCAAGCTTGCAAGACCAGTTACAAATGCTTTCTGTTGTTTTTCAGTGTAACAGTCACGGACCATCACAGGAATAAAGCTTCCTACACCAGCTTCTTTAGCTCCAGGAGTAGCGGTTGCAGGTAAAATAGCCTCAGCTAAATCGCCCAACAAATCTGTCGTTTTTGCTTCAAATAAGCCTTCCACATCCTTTGTAGCCGAACGCGTACAGCCTTCCAAAAATAAATTGGCGCCGATAACGGTACCTCCTAAAATCAAGGCAACTCGTTGTAATGCTTCTCTTCTATTCATACTACTAAATATCTTAATTTTAGAAATTATATTTCATTTCCCAACCTTGTCTGTAATTACGTTTGACATATTGATTCACATGATCAAAGTTTGTCACACGCATATTGTCATTATCCCATAACAATTTTAGATTACGTCCTGGATATTTTCCATCTAAACGTAAATCAGCACCTCTGATCGCAAGGTTCGCCATCAACAAAGCTTCAGTCAATGGACCAGCAATTTCAAATGGTGAACTCACTTCTTTTTTACCATAACCAGCTTGACAAGCTTCCACCCATTGTGCATAGTGACCAGATTCTTGTCCCGGTACACGTGCATATTTCTGCGCCACTTGATCTTTTCTTGATGTTGGTAACAAACGTGCATTTTGACCGTAGGTATCCGCAAGGATCTTACCTTTGGTACCGACTAGCAAAATACCATTACCACCATCACCGAAGATTTCATTTGGACCCAATTCATCCGGACGTGCAGGTTGAATACCACCATCCATCCAATGTAACGTTACAGGACCATTTGTACGTGGTGTTTTAGGGAATGTCAATGTCGCGTGACTCGATGGAGGGCAGCTCTCAGGGAAATAACCACGTTTGAACTCATCCACATAAACAGAACCTACAGTTGCCTGTACATCTTGTACGTAAGTCAGACCTAAAGTACTAAAAGGAACTTCCAGCAAGTGACAACCCATGTCACCCAATGCACCAGTACCATAATCCCACCAGCCACGCCAGTTGAACGGCACCAATTTATCTACATACTCCTTGTGAGGAGCAGTTCCCAACCAAAGATCCCAATCCAATTCTTTCGGAATTTCAGCTTTACCTGTAGGCCATGCAATACCAGAAGGCCATACCGGACGGTCAGTCCAACAATATACCGTATGTACATCACCGATTAAACCAGCTTCATACCATTCACGAACAAAACGTGGTCCATCATTGGAAGCCCCTTGGTTTCCCATCTGGGTGACAACTTTATATTTCTTCGCTGCATGTGTCAGTGCTCTTGCTTCCCAAACATCATGAGTCAATGGTTTCTGAACATAGACGTGCTTGCCAAGTTGCATGGCAGCCAACGCTTGAATTGCATGTTGATGATCTGGAGTAGAAACAGAAACAGCTTCTATGCGTTTATGCTCTTTGTCCAACATCTCACGATAATCTTTATAATATTTTGCTTTTGGGTAACGTTTCAACGCACCTGCAGCACGACGATCATCCACGTCACATAGGAAAGCAAGATCCGCTTTACCTGAATCATGAAACGAGTTAATGTCGCTGAACCCTTTACCCCCTACACCAATACCAGCTATTTGTAACTTATCACTAGGAGCGATGAAACCATTTCCTCCTAATACATGACGAGGAACGATCATAAAAGCTGCCGCAGCGGTTGCCGCAGTCTTTAAGAAATCTCTTCTGCTCGACTTATTTGAGTTATTTTCCATTGTTATCAATCTTTAGCTATTAGATATTACCTTTTTTCAATTCACTAACCGCATAATCGACCGCACGTGCAGTAAGTGCCATATAAGTAAGTGAAGGGTTGACACAACCAGCAGAAGTCATACATGCACCGTCTGTAACAAATACATTCAATGCATCCCAAACCTGGTTATTACCGTTCAATACCGATGTTTTAGGATCGAGACCCATACGCGCTGTTCCCATCTCGTGGATACCTTGGCCAAGTCCATATACATTGTCATATGTATAGGTATCTTTTACGCCAATACTTTCCAGCATTTCCTTCATTTCATTTTGCATGTCAGCACGCATCTTCAATTCATTATCTTTGATTTCGGCATCAAATGATAATACAGGTAAGCCCCATTTATCCTTTTTGCTTTTATCAAGCGTAATTTTATTTTCATGGTACGGTAAGGTTTCTCCGAAAGCCGTGAAGCCCACGTTCCAGTCACCTGGTTCACAGATCGCATCTTTCCATGCGCCACCAACTTCCATCTCTGCGACAGCACCAGACCAACGGCCTCTGCCTGCAGCACCTTGATAGCCAAATCCACGGACATAATCACGTTTCTTTGTATCGCCATCAACGTTTACAAAACGTGGCACATATAAACCTGTTGGACGACGACCAAATACATAACTGTCCAGGTAGCCCTCGACCTTACCACCGGCACCACAACGGAAGTGGTGATCCATTAGGTTGTGACCAAGCTCACCGCTGCTGCTTCCAAGACCACCCTCCCATACGTCGGTAGCAGAGTTCATCAATACCCAAGTCGAATTTAGTGCTGATGCGCACACAAAAATGACCTTCGCAAAGAACTCATAGGTTTTGTTTGTTTCAGCATCAACAATTTCAACACCCTTCGCCTTTTTCGTATTTTTATCGTAGATAATCTTTGTAACAATAGAAAACGGACGTAGTGTTAGGTTGTTCGTTTTCTTTGCTGCTGGTAAAGTTGCTGATTGCGTACTGAAATAAGCACCAAAGTTACAACCCAACCAACATTGATTTTGGTATTGACAGTTGACACGGCCCTCATGTGGCACGGTGATATTCGCAGTCCGTCCCATAATGAAATGACGCTTGCCACCATATTGTTTTTTCAATCGTTCAGCCAAATCCTTCTCGACAATATTCATTGGCATCGGTGGCATATAATCCCCGTCAGGAAGCGAAGCAACCCCGTCTCTATTTCCAGAGATACCAGCAAATTTTTCCGCGTAGCTATACCAAGGTGCAATATCTTTATAACGGATTGGCCAATCTACCCCATGCCCATCTTTCAAGTTAGCTTCGAAATCAAGGTCACCAAGGCGATAAGATTGTCTACCCCACATTAATGATCTACCACCTACATGATACCCACGGTACCAATCAAAACGCTTCACTTCTGTATAAGGACTGTCCTTCTCATTCACCCAAAAGTCAAGGTTCTTTTCGTTCAATGGATAATCTCTGCGCAATACTGGATAATCCTCAATCATCTGCTGGGTACGACCACCAGCATGAGGCCATTCCCATGGCATTTTGTTTGGCGCAGTATAATCCTTAATGTGTTCGATGTTACGACCACGCTCTAGCATAATTGTTTTCAGTCCTTTTTCTGTCAATTCTTTCGCAGCCCATCCACCACTTATCCCAGAACCGATTACAATCGCGTCATAAGTATTTGTTGCCATCTCTCTTCTAATTATTTGTTTTTAAATAGTTATTTTTTCTGTTTAGTGTGCAGCGTTGGCATTATCTACCTTCTCATCTTTAAAGAGCGCTAAAAAGATAAAAAACACCACTGCGGCAATAATTGCGGGAACGACCCAAGTATGATTCCAAAATGCAGCTAAATCTGTTGCTTTCAAATCTTTGTATTTATCACCTACATAACTTGCTACCCAGAAGCCGATCAACTGACCAACACCGTATGTTGCCAGTGTAATCAATCCTTGTGCTGCAGATTTGTATTTAATACCAGCTTTGCTATCTGTATAAATCTGTCCTGAAACAAAGAAAAAGTCATAACAGATTCCGTGTAATGCGATACCGATAAGCAACATGAACGAAAGTTCACCGGCATTGCCATAAGCAAACAATAGATAACGGATCACCCATGCCAACATTCCTACTAGGATCGTTTTCTTGAATCCGAATTTTGTAAAGAAAACCGGAAGAGCCAATAAGAACAAGACCTCTGAAGCCTGACCGATCGTCATCTTACCAGTTGGGTTTTCCAAACCAATTTCTGTAAGGAATAGATTCGCGTTTGAATAATAGAATGCTAAAGGAATACAGATTAGAACGGAGGATACAAAAAAGATCAAAAAGTTTTTGTCTTTCAACAATTTGATGGCATCTAAGCCAATGATTGATGCAAATGATGGTTTCTCACCTTCATCCAGTTTAACTGGAGGTGTTTTTGGTAAAGCAAAGGAAAATACCCCTAATACCAAAGAAGCTACACCCGACATCAAGAATGTATTCTTCAGCGCGCCATCAGAAGCTGCCGCATCCCATTTGAAGATATAGCTAATTGCTAGACCTGCCACAATCCAACCAATTGTTCCCCAGATACGTATAGCCGAAAACTGCTTTTCTGGATTTGTTAATTGGCGAAATGAAACCGAGCTTGCTAAAGCTAATGTAGGCATATATAAAACCATATAGGCCAATACATAGGGATAAAAAGTAGACATATCGGCCGCACCGTACATCTGATACATTAATACGGCACCGACCAAGTGCAAAACACCCAAAATACGCTCGGCATTAAAATAACGATCGGCAATCATTCCTACGATAAAGGGAGCGATGATCGCACCCAATGACTGCGTCGAAAATACATTAGCCATTTCGAAATCCGTTGCGTGCAGATTTTTGCTCAAAAAAGTGCCTAATGTGACAAACCATCCCCCCCAAATAAAAAATTCAAGGAACATCATGAAGGATAGTTTAAATTTTATTGTTGATGAAATCATAAATAAATGGTGTTTTACAATACTACTAATTGGTTTTACCTGCTCAATTTAAGAAATTAAATCTAATTGTCAATAGTACACTATTAAAATATTACAAAAAGCTATCGACCTCACGGTAGGCTGTTACCAATCTATCTTCACCCTCTTTACCAGGCTTAGAATTACCATGCTCCATACCCATTATACCCTTATATCCTTTACTATGAATATGTTTGAATACGTTTTTATAATTGATCTCTCCTGTAGTTGGTTCTTTACGGCCCGGATTATCACCAATTTGAATATACGCAATTTCATCCCAACAACGGTTCATGTTAGCAATCAAATCTCCTTCTGTACGTTGCATATGGTAGATATCGTACAATATCTTACACGAAGGACTGTTGACAGCCTTACACATGGCATAGGTTTCATGCGTTTGCTGTAAAAATAATTCCGGTGTATCACTTAAAGTCTCCAGTACCATCACCAGACCATGTGGTTCGAAGATCTCTGCTCCTCTACGCATCGCCTCAAGGATATTGCTGAATTGATTTCCCCAAGGTAATCTCCGCTCATAGAATCCGGGAACCACCGTAAGCCATTTTGCGTTACAGCGTTTGGCCGCTTCCACCGACTTATGACAGGTTTCGACAAATTTATCTAAGAACTCCTTTTTGCCTGTTGCTAAGGAAGGCATCCAGTTTTGACCACCATCAACGACAAATACGCCCATCGTCATTCCCAACTTGGCCAGTAGGTCCCCTACTTTCTTTTGCTCATCCAATGTGCGGCCGAGGTAACCGTTATCTTCAATTCCCCGGAAACCCAAATCATGCATATAACGGATTTCGTCCAGGAAGTTGTCCCCTGCATGATTCTTGAACATCCCCTGATGTGGTGCATAATTTAGATTGAATGTCTTTCCTTTATCCATCATATTGGTTGCATTTTGGTTTGTTGAGGCAAATGTATGCCCAGATAATCCGGCTCCAGCGGCCAAAAGGCCACCTTTGATAAAATCAGATCTTTTCATTTTGTTTATAGTTGATTAATTTTTAAATAATTTACCAAATCCTTCTGAATAAATCGTCTGAATGGCTTGGTTTTTATTTTTATAAATGACAAAAACTTCCACGTCTTTCATTTTTTTGGCCTTCGCGATAATCTCTGTCGGTTCCATTCCCATAAAGTAGTTGTCCAAAGCATCAGCATCCATGGCGGTTCTGGTATATACTGTAACACTTAATACACTAGTTGTATAAGGAAAACCTGTCACCGGATTGATATGATGCCCCATTTTTTTATCCTTATATTTAATAAATTTCTCAAAACTACCTGCTGTGGTTAGTGCACCGGTTTTGAGTTGGACAACCGCTGTCATGATATCCTCCTGCTTACTTTCGTCGGGTTGGACAATCCCGATGGAAAAGCCCTTTTGTCCCGGCGGAGTTCCAGAAGTTCTAATTTCACCACCTACTTCCACCATATAATTGGAAATTCCTTTATGTCCGAGATAATCAGCCAGTACATCGACAGTATACCCTTGTGCGATACCATTGACATCAATCTTAACCCCCTGCTTTTTTTTGATTAGCTGCTTGCGCTTGACTTTAAGATAATGCATACCTACAAATTGCTTGGCGGCATAAACTGTTGCCGAATCCGGAGCAACCGCGCTTTTTTTAATACCAAAGCCCCAAAGGTTGACCAATGGGGCAATAGTAATATCGAATTGGCCTTTAGATAGTTTGTTGTATCGGAATGAAGCCGCAATGACATGAGCCATATGCTTATCCATTTCAATCTGCATAACGCTGTCTTGATTAAACAAGGATATTTTTGAATCCTTGCGATAGATCGACATGGATAGATCGATAACTTTTAAGATGCTATCAATCTCCGAGCGCCTAACAAGACTATCCGAGGCGAAATAAGTAACGTGAAATTGCGTGCCTTGTGCAGGGCCTTCCAGGCGAATCTTGCTTAACTCTTTTGAACCAGTCTGTGCCTGTAAACCAAGCGCTCCAATAATAAAAAAGAATATACAGCAGATTTCCCTATTTAGCCCCATCACTGCACTGCTATTAAATATAAAGGCTTGTATTTTGACCAGGGTTTGCCACGGCATAAAAACCCTCTGTATCAGGAAGCAACTTTGGTTTAGCATCCCAAGCCAGTACATCTGGTCCCAATTTGATTGTTGATTTCAATGCCTCATCCCATTTGATAACCTTGCCTGTATAACAAGCAATACGCCCAATGATCCCCGTTAAAGTACTATAAGCGCCATACTCTGCGTTGTCAAACTTGTACTCGCCTTTCGTGATCGCTTCAAAAAGTTCCTTGTGCTCTTGTTGATATGGATTTGGATTACCTTTCGCGTCATGGCGATAGATCTCTTTACCTTTCCAATCATACAATACAGCCTGTCCACCAGCCGAAAGATATACGCGGCCTTTTGTTGCCTGAAACTGCTCATCAACACGGTTTTGTATCCCTTCAAAATGTCGACATTGGCTATACACCACACTGTTGTCCGCATAAGTCAGTTCAAGTGCAAAATTATCATAGATTTCGCCGTATTCTTTACCAGTACGGTGTGCTCTACTTCCTGTCCCCTGGATGGATACCGGATAAGAACCTTTCACCCAGTTAGCAATATCGATATTGTGTACGTGCTGTTCTACGATATGGTCACCACACAGCCAGTTGAAATAATACCAGTTGCGCATCTGATATTCCATTTCTGTTTGCTCCGGTTTACGTGGACGTACCCATACACCACCTGAATTCCAATACACCTGTCCAGAAGTAATATCACCGATTGCACCATCGTGAATACGCTTGATCGCTTCACGATAGTTGGTCTGATAACGACGTTGCAAACCGACGACAACATTTAATTTTTTGCGCTTAGCTTCAGCAGCGGCACGTATAACTTGTTGTACACCTGGAATATCAACAGCGACAGGTTTCTCCATAAAAACATGTTTTCCCTGACGAATTGCCTCTTCAAAATGTGTTGGTCTAAACCCTGGAGGCGTTGCTAAAATAACAACATCTGCTAATTTGATCGCCTCTTTATAAGCGTCAAACCCTACAAATTTATGATTATCGCTGACATCGATTTTATCTTGCCATTTCTCTTTAAGCGTATTATATGTACTATCTAAATTATCTTTAAATGCATCAGCCAATGCAACAACTTTAATATTTGCTCCTGAGCTTAAGGCGTCAAATGTAGCACCGGTACCTCTACCCCCACAGCCTACTAAAGCGACTTTGATAACATCAGAACCAGCAGCATAGGCTCCGGATAAAGGCAGCGAGCTTAACATGGCACCGCCAGCAACCACGGCAGAAGTTTTAATAAAATCTCTTCTTTCTAGATTTTCCATAACAGTTTTATATTGATTATTTTATTTTTTAAAAATCTTTAATTGGTTTTTTATCATAATAAGCCATTATTTCCTCATGGCTAGGTGGATTCAATGGTCGTACTAAACGCATACCGACAAATGGTGCCTCCGGAAACCACCAATTACTTTTTGGAACCTGAGGGTCCAATTGTTTCCAAACCGGGTCTGAGGCGTTCCGGGCAGCTGAACGGAGATCAGCTGCAACGTTATCGAAAGCTCCCCCACGGACAACATGCGGATATAAGGTTGTTGGAACGACAACAGGATTCGTTAACACCTTATCCTTACCTTCATTATAGCTATCGGCTTTGTATTGATCATAGGTCCATTCACCCACATTACCATAAATATCATAAAGGCCCCATGGATTAGGTTTCTTCTCTCCTACAGCATGTGTTTTTTGCTCCGAATTATCTTTATACCAGGCATACTCACCCAGTTGAGCTTCTTTATCGCCAAAAAAGTAAGCAGTCTTAGCACCGGCGCGTGCAGCATACTCCCATTCCGCCTCAGTTGGCAGACGATAGAACACACCTGTACGTACATATAACCATTTACAAAATTGGATCGCATTATAGTGCGTCATGGCAAGTGCTGGATGCCCTTCTTTACCAAAACCAAAGGTCATATCAAGGTAGGGCTTCGTAGGTCTGGTTACAGCGTCTATTTCCGGCGCAACCTTCCCGTCCTTGCTTTTTGCGATTTCATAATCTTTGTACAGAAAGGGCTCAAACAAGTCCCAGGTCACTTCATACTGCCCCATCCAGAACGGATCGAGTTTAACCTCATGTACTGGCTTTTCATCATCCTTCCCTCCAGTAACAGACCCCATTTTGAAGCTTCCGCCCGGAATTGCCACCATTTTAAACGAAAGATTGGTCCCTTCAATGGTTTGCTCATAAGGATCGAACTTCTTTTGAGCGATAGCATGTACCCCAGCAAACAGCAAAACAGGAATTAAGAATCTTTTTAACATATTTAGGTTTCTATTTAAAGACTAAAATATAAAATAAGGTGTATAGTTTACACTTTGACATTATAACTTTTTTATTACAGTTTAATTCTTAACAAAAGTAACCATTCGTAATAACGGTTTAGCAAGCAGACTTGGCCACTCCACAGGGAGGCTTAGGTTTGTTAAAAATAGTCCCTTCACTAAAACTTTCATGCTCCTATAAGCACCAACAGCCATGAAAGTCAACTGAAGGTTCTTTCTGACCAATAGAAAACAGACAATTCAGAAAAAAAAGGTTTTCCATACGAATGGAAAACCTTTTATCTCTTTACTGATCCGTATCCTTTATAGCAGGATTTTTCGGCTCACCGTCTTGTCTATGGTAATATATCCAGGGTAGAATACCGATTGGCCAGCAATATTGATCGAAGGTTTAATTTTTAACGTAAATATTCCCTTTTTATTCTCATCGCTGGACATTAAAAAATTTTGTAGGTCCGAATTCACCAAAAGGTCATAAATATTGGTTGCAATACGTACATTAGCTACGGTAGACTCGCCGGGTTCAATTTGCAAGGATTGATTGACAATTCCTTCGACAAGCTGCTGACCACCATATAGAATGATATATTGAAACTTATTGATTGATGCTTTCTTTAGTGTTGGATTATCTATTTTAAGACGAATTACGGCATCCAAAGGAATATCCTTTCGTAAGTAGGCCAAAGCCAGACTCGGTGCCGCTCCGAGGTCGATCTGATTATTTTTGATCAAACGCTGCAGCGATGTTCCCGCCAATCGAATACTGTCTACTGATTCCACGTCAAACTTACATTTCGCCAAGTTCTCGATCTGTGCTTTTTGTCTATTTACTCCGCATCCGGAAATGAATAAACCCAAAAACACCAAACATCCAAATAAAATTTTCTTGCTCATAGCTGCTATTTTCCTCCAAATTTATACAAAACTCCCAGTGTAAACAATGGGTAACCAGCTTTTAAATACGTATTGCTTTTAAAACCGAAAACCATGCCATTTGTGTATTGCAACTTCCACCCTTTTCCAAGCCCCATTCTGGTATAAAACACAGGCTCAATAAGCATATTATCTTCTTTCTCGACAGGAAGACCATCAATCGCAAAATTCTTCATACGCATATTGCTCAGCCTAATGATCGTACCGTAGTCGATATCATGTCTATTACCAAACAATTTCAGGGCATCTTTTTTTTCCGATGAAAAGTTCACCTGCACGAAAACTTTGTCAAAGTCCATGTCTTGCGTTTCCACAATTGCCTGCCCCATTGTTGACGACCTTTTATCAATTACACTTGTGGTCCCTAGTCCATACCCACCATATACTTCAAATACCCGATTATTTTTTTTACCAAACCGTGTATAGTAACCTATCCCCGCTTCCCCCATTTTCTGTGCGTAGTCCTTAGTATTGGATCTATTGTCCACATAGGATCCATTAGCAATCACAGCAACGTGATCTGTTACTGCAACCCCTAAATTTGCAGATACATTTGCCTTTGTATTGATATTTCCGGAAACATAAACCTCACCAGCTTCTGTAAACATAGGTGCCGAAGGCACATTGGGCATATAGATCGAACTACAGGAATATAATGAACAGGCAAACAACCCAGCACACAAACCATATCCAAACTTGTTGTATTTCATAAATCGGTATTTATCTTAAAAACACATATCCCTTATAAAAATTGTACCAAACCAGTTACATTTAACAGAAAATAACAGATTACTTCATAAATAAAGGTCCGGTTTTTTTCTCTTATGAGAGCATCTACGAGCTTTCGAACCAGCAAACAACTCTGATCCAATCAGATGGAACATTCCCTGATTTCAGTCGGACATTGAATCTGTTAAAAATAAAATTTGACAACAAAAAGTAATACACACAAAAAAAGGCATCAATTGCTTGATGCCTTCTTCAAATATTGTTGCAAACCTTATGCTTGTTCTGTAGGAACTACAGATACATAAGATTTATTGTTAGCTTTTTTACGGAAAACTACTTTACCGTCTACTAGAGCGAACAATGTGTGGTCTTTACCAATACCAACATTTGTGTCAGGATTGTGTTGTGTACCGCGTTGGCGTACGATGATGTTACCAGCGATTGCTTGTTGACCACCGAAGATTTTGATACCTAAACGCTTGCTATGTGACTCACGGCCGTTCTTAGAACTACCCGCACCTTTTTTGTGTGCCATTTCTTTATCTTAATTTAAGACTAATGTCTGATTAAAAATTCAATTATAACGTAATACCAGTAATCTGGATTTTAGAAAATTGTTGACGGTGACCGTTTTTCTTTTTGTAGCCTTTACGACGTTTTTTCTTGAAAACGATAACTTTATCGCCTTTTAAATGAGACAAAATTTTAGCCGAAACTTTTGCACCAGCAACGCTAGGTGTACCAATGGTAAATTTACCACCGTCTTCTGCTAACAATACATTGTCAAATTCAATACTAGCGCCTTCATCTCCTTGTAAACGGTGTACAAAAAGGAACTGGTCTTTTGCAACCTTAAATTGCTGTCCTGCTATATTTACTATTGCGTACATTGTTAATTAATTAAATGTGTTATTAAATGAAGGGCAAAAGTAATTAGTTTTTATCACAATTCAAAGATAAATCTATCTTTTTCCCTTCATTTTTCGTCAATCCGTATGTATCTCCATCGGAAATAACAGACTAGCAAGCATTAACCTCCTACCAGACTAAAATTCTTTTTTCCGGCGCAACATACATTTTAGCCGTAGGTTGCACATTAAATGCCTTATAAAATGCTTCCATGTTATAGACAGGGCCATTTACACGGAACTGCTCCGGGCTATGTGGATCAACTTTCAAACGTAAACGCATGCGCTCATCGCTGCTTTTCACCCGCCATACCTGTGCAAAACTTAAAAAGAATCGCTGATCACCTGTGAAACCGTCAATCTTCTCATTCCCCTGCCCTTGTTTGGTCAGTTTAAATGCATCATAAGCAATGTTCAATCCACCGATATCAGCCAGATTCTCACCAAGCGTTAATTCTCCATTGACATGTTGATTATCCAATAAGGTGAAGCTTCCATACAATTTCGTTACCTGATTTGCACGCTCGGTAAACTGTTTGGCATCTACGGCTGTCCACCAATCATTTAAGTTGCCCGCTTTATCATACTGCCTACCTTGGTCATCAAAACCATGTGTCATCTCATGACCGATCACAGCTCCAATAGCACCATAGTTGATCGCATCATCCGCATTGGCATCAAAGAAAGGGAATTGTAGGATTCCCGCAGGGAATACGATCTCATTATACGGTGGATTATAATAAGCGTTTACGGTCGGTGTTGTCATGAGCCACTCCTTCTTATCGACAGGCTTACTTATCTTGCCGACCATCTCCTTATAAGCATGCTTAGCCGAAGACTGCAGATTCGCATAATATGTATCTTTTGCAACTTCTACATCGCTATAATCTTTCCATTTTTCCGGATAACCGATTTTCTTGACAAAAGCTTCCAATTTCTCGATTGCCTTTTTCTTGGTTTCCGGTGTCATCCAGTCTAATTTCTCAATTCTGGTCTTGTAGACTTTTTGCAAATTATCGACCAATTCCATCATGCGCTGTTTTGCTTCAGGCTTGAAATAGTCATCGACATAAAGTTTACCGACAATCTCACCCAGGTTTTCATCCGCTGAGCTTACCATCAACTTCCAGCGTTCTTTTTGTTGCTTTTGTCCATTGAGCGTCTTGCCGAATAGTTCAAATTTTGCATCGCGAAACTCCTTACTCAGCGCAGTTGCAGAAGCGTTTGCCAAATCAGCTTTTAGTTTTGTTTTCCAAACATCTACAGGCTGTGATTTTAATAAATTGTTTAAGGCGAGGTAGAACTTAGGTTGCTGTACCAAAATCGTATCAGTCTTCACCTCCAATCGCCCAAGAATATCTTTCCAGTTCAAATTTGGGGTTTGCTTCTGGAAATCCTGAACGGCAAATTTATTGTAGTTTTTGATCGGATCCCGCAATTCAACAGGCGTTAAATGTGATTTCGCGATTTGCGTTTCCAGTTTTAGTACCTCTTCAGCAGATTTCTGCGCATTGGCCCCCTCACCGATTAATCCAAACAATTTAACTAAATAAGCCACATAAGCTTCCCTGATCTTTTTGGCTTTATCATCCTGATCCAAATAGTAGCTGGCCTCTGGCAGATTCAAACCACCTTGAAAAAACTGAAGTGCATTTTTATTGCTGATCCGATCATCGGCCGCCACATAAAAGCTAAAAAGGTCACCATCGCCATCTTTAAATCCATCAGCCGCATAGGCGATCAGTTCATCGACAGTTTTCAATGCATTGATTTTCTGAATCGTTCCTTCTATCGGCTTGGCGCCAAGTTTATCAATGGTGACGGTATCCATACCGCTCGCGTAGAAATCACCGGCTTTCTGCTGATCTGACCCTTTCGCACTGTTCGACTGAGCGGCATTTTCCAATACTGTTTTTAATTTCTGCAAATTTTCATCTGCTAGAATATAAAATGAGCCCCAGCCCGTTTCGGAAGCCGGTATCTGGGTATTTTTCATCCATGCACCATTCGCATATTGGAAGAAGTTGTCACCAGGATTGACTGTTGTGTCCATGCCAGAAACATCAAAAAAATTGGTTCTGACTTCTTGTGCACCCTCCTTGCTCTTATTGGACTGACATGACAGCATCATTAAGACGATTGAGAGCGTCCCCCATTTGACTTTTTGTATCATACTTTATTAGATTAAAGAATATAATTAAAGCTAAGCATATTTTGAAGCGCATCAAAAATACAGCGTAATTATTTCAAAAGTTTTACTTCATATAGGTCTTTGCGTCGATCTTTTTTGACTTTTACAGTACCATATTCATGTAGATCACGTAATGCATAAAGATCCACATCCGCGATCAGCACCATTTCTGCATTGGGGGTTGCTTCGGCTTTGATTGCATTATTTGGAAATGCAAAATCTGATGGCGTAAAGACCGCGGATTGCGAATATTGAATATCCATATTATTGACGCGTGGCAGGTTACCCACAGACCCCGCAATGGCCACATAACATTCGTTTTCAATGGCACGAGCTTGTGCACAGGTTCTGACCCGAATATAGCCATTCTGTGTATCGGTCATAAAAGGTACAAATAGGATCTGCATTCCCTGATCGGCCAGAATGCGGCTCAGCTCCGGAAACTCTACGTCATAGCAGATCAACAGGCCAACTTTACCACAGTCTGTATCAAATACCTTTACCTCACTTCCGCCCACCATGCCATAATATTTAAATTCATTTGGTGTAATATGAATTTTCTTAAATTCATCCAGCTTACCATTTCGATGACAGAGGTAAGAAACATTATAAAGCTTCTTATTTTCCATCAGTGGCATAGATCCGGCAATAATATTCACATTATAGGAAACTGCAAACTGCTGGATACGATCAATAATATCGGAAGTATGCTGTGCCAATCTTTCCATCGCCAATCGTTCGGGAAGGTCATTATAGGGGCTCATTAGCGGTGTGTTAAAAAACTCCGGAAACATGATGAAATCTGTTCCATAATCACTAACGGTATCCACAAAGAATTCGATCTGGTCATAGAAAGCTTCAATATTATCAAATAAGCGCATCTGCCACTGCACCAGTCCTAGACGAATGGTTTGTTTTGTTGTCGAAATCGAACGGGTCTCCGATTCATAATAAATATTATTCCATTCCAGTAAGGTCGCAAATTCCATCGACTCAGCATCCTCCGGCAAATAATGTTTCAGGATCTTTTTGACATGAAAATCATTGGAAAGTTGAAATGTCAGTGTCGGATCATAGATCTCCTTGCGTTTTACCTTCTCAATATAAACCCTTGGACTCATTTTGTCCGCGTAATTATGGTAGTTGGGAATCCGGCCACCAGCGACAATACATTTTAAGTTCATCTGTTCACACAGTTCTTTCCGCGCATCATATAGACGACGTCCTAAGCGCAATGCACGATGTTCTGGATGTACAAATACTTCAATACCATACAAAGTATCACCGTCATCACTATGTTTGGTAAATTTACCATCATCAATAATATCATAATAACTGTCATAGATATTATTCTTTTTAGAATTGAGGATAATAGATAAGGCACAGGCAACGACTTGGCCATCTATCTCCACACACAATTGTCCTTCAGGAAATATTTCAATCAAATCCTGAATATTTTCCCTTGACCAGGTCTCCCCCACGCCATCATAAGCTTGCTCCATTGATTTCTTCAAACCAACATAATCTTTCTTTGTCAAGTTGCGCACTTGAATATCCATATAAATCTCCTTTTGAAATAAGTTTTCCTAAAAATAGCAAAAGTCGGGCCCAAGCCCAAACATCAGGGTAGTATAATACCCACAAATGGAGACAAAAAAAGGCGCCAATTGTTTTATTGGCGCCTTAATTATCGATAGATTATGCTATTGACTATGCTTGACCTTGAGGAGTTCCGAAAGGAAATGCTACTGTTGGATCACCACCTTGTTGTGGTTGTTCAGCAACACCCATATCCATTTTAATCGGACCGTTCAATGCTTCGAAACGATTCACGTTATCAACCAATGCACCTAACAAGCGTTTTGCGTGCTCTGGAGTCAAAACGATTCTTGATTTCACTTTTGCTTTTGGCACTCCTGGCATCACACGGATAAAGTCAACCACAAATTCTGTATTAGAGTGAGTGATAATCGCAAGATTTGAGTAGATTCCTTCTGCTACTTCTTCTGTCAACTCGATGCTCAATTCGTTTTGATTTTGGTTATTTTCCATAATAATTCTAAATGTAAGTTAATATAATCCTAAATTTTATTTTGTAAATGTTCTAAAGTCCTGTCCATCCTCGATATTCAACAATGTTTGATAGATCAAACGGATCACATTGTCAACATCTTCTTTATGCACCATCTCAACCGTTGTATGCATATAACGCAACGGCAAAGAAATCAACGCTGAAGGCACACCACCATTGCTGTATGCAAAAGCATCTGTATCTGTCCCCGTGTAACGTGAACATGCCTGACGTTGGAATGGGATATTGTTCTCCTCAGCAACTTTAACCAACAGTTTATTCAAATTGACCTGAACTGCTGGCGCATAAGACAATACCGGACCTTTTCCGGAGAATAAATCTCCTTGTGTGATCTTGTTGATCATCGGCGTCTGGGTATCGTGTGTCACATCTGTCACAATGGCAACATTCGGTTTTATACGGTCTGCAATCATTTCAGCACCACGCAAACCAATCTCTTCCTGCACCGAATTTACGATATATAATCCAAATGGCAATTTCTTTTTATTCTCTTTTAACAGGCGTGCAACCTCAGCAATCATAAAGCCTCCTGCACGATTATCCAGGGCCCGTCCGATATAGTAACGGTCATTTAAGATTGAGAAAGTGTCTTCATAGGTAATCACACAACCCACATGTACACCCAAGGCTTCTACCTCTTCTTTGCTGCTGCATCCACAATCCAAAAAGATATTTTTCAACGAAGGATTCTCTTCTTTCTCCCCCGAACGTGTATGAATGGCGGGCCAGCCAAATACTGCTTTCACGATTCCTTTTTCTGTATGAATGTTCACGCGTTTGGAAGGTGCAATCTGATGATCAGAACCACCATTACGCACCACGTAGATCAATCCATCCTTTGTAATGTAATTAACAAACCAGGAGATTTCATCGGCGTGTGCTTCGATCACTACTTTATAACTTGCTTTGGGGTTGATAACACCAACTGCGGTACCATAATTATCCACGAATGTTTCGTCCACATAAGGTTTCAGATAATCCAGCCATAAACGTTGACCTTCCCATTCAAAACCTGTGGGAGAAGCGTTGTTTATATATTTTTCAAAAAATGAAAGCGACTCTTTTGTTACGACCGCAGTCGTTTTCTGTTCTTTTTTCTTATTCTTTTCAGCCATCTTTTCCTTTTCTATTTACTTTCGTCAAAATATGAAAATTTCAATGAAATGCAAAAGTAAAAATGTTTTTTGGAATATTCCTTTTACATTTAACTTTGATTTTATTGAAAAATAAGATTAAACCTTATCTTTACCATGGTAATTTAAACAGACATAAAATATATGAATTCAATACTAAGTGCTATACATTGGAATATTGATCCCGAGATGTTCAACCTTGGCGCGTTTGCCCTCCGTTACTACGCCTTATGTTGGCTCCTCGCTTTTTTTGTTTCCTATGTCATTATGTTGCGTATTTTCAAAAAAGAAGGCCGCACACAAGAACAACTGGATCAACTTTCCATCTATATCTTCCTCGGCACGTTGATTGGCGCACGACTTGGTCATTGTCTGTTCTACGATTTTGACTATTATAAAGACCATATTCTAGAAATTTTCCTTCCTTTCAAATGGGATAAAAACGGATTTCAGGTCACAGGTTTCGCCGGATTAGCTTCTCATGGTGGGGCTATCGGTATCCTCACGGCACTTTACCTCTTCTGCCGCAAAACAAAAACAGACTTTTTATGGTTGGCAGACCGATTGGTTGTGGTCGTTCCTATTGCTGGTGCACTGATCCGTATCGGAAATTTTTTCAATTCTGAGATGGTCGGTACCCCTACAGATTTACCTTGGGCAATCATTTTTGACCGTCATGACAACATCCCTCGCCATCCAGGTCAGCTCTATGAAGCCATCGCTTATATTATCATCTTTATTATTATCGGCTCCCTATTCAAGTCAAACCCGAATCGTCAAAAAGGAAAATTATTCGGCATTTTTATGGTCTTGTTATTTGGTGCACGGATGGTATTGGAACATTTTAAAATTGATCAGGAAGATTTTGAACAAAGCATGCTACTCAATATGGGGCAATTGCTGAGTATACCTTTTATTTTGGTGGGGATCTATTTTATTTTCCGCAAACCAAAAGCGTAAAACAGGCTATAATCGACTATTGTTCGCAAAACACCTCTTTCACAAGGCACCTTTTATGAGAAAGGTGCCTTTTTTTATAGTCCTATTCGAAAGCTAAATTTGCTTCGTCAATGCTTCGGTTTCTGCTTGACCACAGTAGCAACCTGCTCCTGCACAGCGTCACATCTTGGTCGCCATGAAACCGTACTGAGTCCACCATGAATCCGTGTTGAGTCCGTGTTAGACACGGATTAAGTGTAGACTGATATTGTTTGCACCATGCTCAAACCTGCTTCTAGGGGCGAATCAGGGCCGAATCAGTCTCAGATAAGGTACAAACAATTGTCAAATAACGCTTGGAACACGGACTCTATAAACTAATTATATATAATTAAAAATAATAAGCATACATTTATATAACAATACAATTCTTTTGAATAGAAATAAAATACACAAAACACGTATTATTTAGCTTTTTCTATACAAATAGATAGTATATAAGTCTTGCTAATTATATTGAAATTCCTAAAATCGTTGTGAAGGGAATGAACCTGATTCAACTATCTACATCCAACTCATAAACATATTTTGTTGTTTTTTATCCAAAACCTACAAAGATTACTATATTTAGGCTTCTTTTATTATCAAACATTTTTACAACAAGAAAACTTAAGCCTAAAATGAGTCTAGAAAAGTGTGCATCTGTCGAAGCGAACGAAAACATGCTTCAATACAATGGTAAATATGGTGAGTATGGCGGATCTTTTATCCCACCTGTTCTGGAAAGTCAGTTAAACAAGTTAGCTGAATTTTTCGATAGCCATGTACAGAAAGAAGAATTCCAAAAAGAATTTATTTCCATCCTTAAACACTATGTAGGACGTCCATCACCTTTGTATTTTGCAAAGAACCTAAGTGAATATGTTGGTTCCAGAATCTATCTAAAGCGGGAGGATCTAAACCATACGGGTTCACACAAAATAAACAATTGCATTGGTCAGATTTTATTGGCCAAACAAATGGGTGCTACCGAGATCATAGCTGAAACCGGTGCAGGGCAACATGGTGTTGCAACAGCCACAGCGGCGGCATTGTTAAATATCCCCTGTAAGGTATTTATGGGAGAGATTGATGCTGCCCGTCAGGCATTGAACGTAAAACGGATGGAACTATTGGGCGCTCAGGTTGTCACAACAAACCTCGGAAGCCGTACACTTAAAGACGCCGTTGACGCAGCATTGATGTACTATGTCGAAAACCCTTCTTCCTATTACCTTTTGGGTTCACATGTCGGACCACATCCCTACCCAAAAATGGTTGGATATTTTCAGAGCGTTATCGGGAAAGAAGCCAGACAACAGATTCTTGAACAAGAAGGACGTCTTCCAGATAGTATCTTTGCCTGTGTAGGCGGTGGATCAAATGCCATTGGATTATTTTCAGGTTTCCTAGAAGATCAGGAAGTTGAAATCAATGGTGGCGAAGGTGGTGGTTCGGGAACCTACCCTAAAACAGCCGCTACCCTATCTTTTGGTAACCCCACTGTATTCCAGGGCACATATTCCTATTGCCTGGTTGACGATGCGGGCAACCCAATTCCTTCTACTTCGGTATCTGCAGGACTGGACTATCCGGGTATATCACCCCAACATGCAGATTTAAAGGACAGCAATAGAGCAAACTATTACCCAGTAACAGATGATGAAGCCATCGCAGCGTATAAACTGCTTTCAAAATTAGAGGGAATTATTCCGGCAATCGAATCGTCACATGCTGTTGCATTGGCCATTAAGCTGCTAAAAGACAAAAATAAGCTTGCTATCGTCAATCTATCCGGACGTGGCGACAAGGATGTGGATCGTGAATTTTAACAACTGACCATTTCAAATAACAATACAAAGTCCCTTTTGCAGGGACTTTGTATCTTACATTGACGCGGATCAGACAGCTGTCAAATACACAAAACGATATATAAATAACATAGATCCTATGAAGCGAAGCAAGAGTCCAGGCAACTGGCTAAAAGTAGGTATTGTCGTATTGCTCCTATCCATTTTGGCGCTGACAGTCTACAACCTCTATCCGGAATCCCGTTTATCAAAAAATGCTGTAATCGACAGGCTTGTGGTGTATAAGTCCAAACGGACCTTATTGGCTTATGCGCGGGGGAAATTACTCAAATCCTACCAGGTCTCACTCGGTGGACAGCCCGTAGGCGCAAAAGAGATTGAGGGTGACCTAAAAACTCCCGAAGGATTATATTATATCAACGATAAGAATCAATACAGTGACTACCATAAAAACTTAGGGGTCTCCTATCCCAATGAAAAGGATGTTGCCCATGCCAAAACTCTAGGGAAAACTGCCGGTGGTGACATCAAAATTCATGGGCTGCGAAACGGAATGGGCTTTATTGGTAAACTACAACGTTGTGTAGACTGGACCTTAGGCTGTATGGCATTGACCAACACAGAAATTGATGAGCTCTACCGCGCTGTTCCTATAGGCACCCCTATTGAGATTAATCCATAGTGTCAACGCCGCACATTTTAGCCATCTAAAACTACTGCATCTCGATCATGCGATTTTACTGCACCAAAACTCTACAACATATGCCCCAAATCTTACAACAGAATGTCCGATTAATTTGCGATTTTTGGGTTTAGATTTGTAACTTGTATTAAAAAAAATCGAATGAAGCTCGCAATAAAGAATATGGTATGCAATAGATGCATCATGGTTGTCGAAAATGAATTGGCCAAGCTTAATCTTCACATTAAACATATTTCTTTAGGACAGGTCGAAATTGAAGAAACGTTAAACAGAGAACAGTCTGCTCAATTGGCCGAGAGCTTTTCCGCCCTTGGCTTTGAATTGATCGACGACAAGCGGACAGTACTTATTGAACAGGTCAAACATTTGGTGCTGGATCTAATCCGCAACCAAAACAACAACACCAATCTCAATTTATCGGAAATAATAAGTAATCAGATTTATCACGATTACAACTATATTTCGAATCTATTTTCGGATGTCGAAGGCATGACGATTGAGAAATATTTCATCAGCCAGAAAATCGAATATGTCAAGGAGTTACTGGTCTATGATGAACTGACTCTAAGCGAGATCGCCTATCAACTGAATTACTCCAGTGTTGCTTATTTAAGCAATCAGTTCAAAAAAGTAACTGGGCTGACACCAAGTCATTTTAAGCATATCAAAGAAAATAAACGGAAACCCTTGGATAAGATTCAAGATGCTGGATAAACTTTCCTGCATATATGCGTAGAACCGATCAGATCGCTATCTGGTACCTAAAGATAAAAAAGAAAAGGCTTCCGAGCGGAAGCCTTTCTTTTAAAATTGCCCTTTCAAATTAGCAACCCTTATTTTAAATATCTCTAATTCTTCCTGTTGTTGATTGATAAAGGAGTTTTCTGTCAACTTCCCGACGACTATATCGCGTTCCTCATCATTGGCATACACCATATTCTTGAACGGATTTTTGTAATCTTTAGCGCGGGATTTATAGATCTGCTCGCCTATCCAGATTCGGTGTCCCAAAGCCTGATCCAACAAAGATACAATTTTATCTCTGGATATTTCCATACCTTCCAAAGTCAAAATTTCAATCAGTGACAATAAGGCATGCTTTCGTTTATCTAATGGATAATCCTTGCTACGCTCATGATAAAACTCATGAATATCATCCCAGGAGTCTATTTTTTTGGACTTGATATCATCCAGAAAAACCTGCAATGCAGTACTTTCTATAAGCTGTCCACCGATATTTTCCCAGTTTGTCCGTTGTTCGCCAGCAAGGCTCTCGATGATATCATCGAGTGATCGACCTTCCTCCAATGCATCCATCAGGTGCAAAACACCATAATACTTGATGAATGAGCGATAAAGATGATAGGCCTCGCCAACTTTTTGAATCACTGTAGGTCGGCGCGAATTCTCTGCTCCGGATAAAACAATGGTCTTATCTTTTAGATCAATATTATTGGCAAGTAAGGCACGCCCAGCCACAATACGCTCCTCCCGTGTCTTATCCTCTTCCTGTTGAAGGCTTTCCGATACCGCAAAAGCAAGTGTTTCCATTCCAGAAAACATCTCATTGACCGTATCAGGAGCCAACATATCGTACTCAAAATATTGATTTTTAAAATGCCTATTGTCTCGTGCTTCGTACTTATTGGCATTACGTACCAAGGCGTACATATTATACATAAACCAATACCCTGGAATAAGTACAAGCCTATCATGCTGTACATCGTTACTTACCAGCGTAAAAGGCAATTGGATATCCAACTCATGTAAAAAATCGCCCTTGACAATTAAACAGTAAGAGGCAAATCTCGAGTTGTGTTTGAGGCTCACGCATAAGCCCGGCCAAAAACCACGCCCTGCAATAATCTCACCATCAGCTGCCCTGGAATTATGGTTTGACCCAACGGTAGCCCCAGCAGCCATATTACTTTGTCCCATCACCAATGCAGCACATAGGAAAGAATTATTATGGTGTTGTTCATGCGCTGGAAAAATGAGGGAATTGAGCACTTCACAGCAGGATATCGTCGAATTATCACCCAGATAAGAATTGATCAACCTTGCACCATATTTCAGCTGCGAATAAGAGGCCAAAATAAAACGTACCGCTTTGACTCCATAGAATATACGGCAACCGTAGCCAATGATCCCATTGACCAGCTCACAGCCCTCACCAATTTGCGTATAGGATTCCTGTGAAGAGTTAACCGTTACGTTCTTAAGCTTATTCACCCCTTTGATGTAGGCATCGGTACCGATCTTAACATTCTTGATCGTGAACGTATTTTTGATAACGCAGCGATCACCGATCTGGCTATAATATCCACGTTGTGTGCCAAATTTTTGGTCGGTCAGTTCTTCAAAACGATGTTGTAACGCCCGATCATGACGATTTCGTGTCCACAGATAGACATCTGCCGCCTGCATTCCATCAAAAGGATACACCGAGCGGGCACCATTTTCATTGCAGAGCTCCAATTGAATACGTTTGCCCGATTCTTCACCGTCCCGCAGAATTCCGTTCCCAAATTTAGCGGTGCTGCCCGTCTCCATCTCTTTGATTTGACTCAACAGCACTTCATTACCCACAATAAAATAGGATAAATAGCCCACATGATGTACAGCCACATCATCGCCAAAATCCGAACTGATAATAGTCGAATGATATAAGCCGATGGGAAGTTGTAGATTGCGGTATTCCAAATAGCTCGGGCTGAGATTTCCAATACGCACCAAACCATAGAATTTACATCCTTGGATTTGCTTGGGATCAAAAATTGCGGATACCTTGACTTTAGACCAGTCACTGGACCAATTGCCATTGGCGATCAGCTCCTGAACCTCATTTACTGTAAGGTCACGGTAATCATTGCGTGGATTCTGCTGAAAACGCAGGGTATACTCATCCTGCCCTTCCTGAAGAAATTCACTTGGGATAAAATCATATCCCAAATGCTCCAAAGGTCTTTTCTTTAATACACTCATGCGCCTCCTTATTCTACTGTGACAGATTTGGCGAGATTACGAGGTTTGTCAACATCTAAGCCTAACTCCACACCAATATAATAAGACAATAACTGCAAAGGAACAACAGAGATTAAAGGCGCAATAATCTCATCTGCCTCCGGAATTTCCATAAAGTCATCCGACAGCCCTTCGGAAACGGCGTCACCTCTGGTAACTACAGAAATAATCTTGCCCTTCCTTGCTTTTATCTCCTGGATATTGGAAACAATCTTTTCATGATAGGCATCCTTGGTTGCCACGAAAACAACAGGCAAGTTCTCATCGACCAAAGCAATAGGGCCATGTTTCATTTCCGCTGCAGGATAACCTTCGGCATGAATATAAGAGATCTCTTTTAGCTTTAGTGCACCTTCCAGTGCAACAGGGAAGTTATACCCTCTACCAAGAAATAAGAAATCCCTTGCGTCTTTATATTTTTTTGCAATTTGTTGGATTTTTTCGATCTGTGTATCCAAGATCCACTGTACTTTCTCAGGAACTTCGTGCAATTCCTCTGATAGTTCCAGAAAACGTTCTTCAGAAATTGATCCTTTTAGGGCTGCAATTTTTAATGCGATCAGGTTTAGAACCGTTAGCTGTGCGGTAAAAGCTTTGGTACTTGCCACCCCGATTTCAGGTCCGGCATGCGTATAAGCACCTGCATCAGAAAGACGTGCGATGGAAGATCCCACAACATTAACCACGCCTAGAATGATTGCACCTTGTTTTTTCGCATTTTCCAGCGCCACCAATGTATCGGCAGTCTCACCACTTTGTGAGATGGCTAAAATTACATCTCCAGGATGGATCACAGGATTGCGGTAGCGGAACTCCGAAGCATACTCCACCTCAACATTGATGCGGCATAGTTCTTCGATGACATATTCGGCAATCAAGCCAGCATGCCAACTCGTACCACAGGCAACAATGACAATCCGATTGGTGCCGCTGATTTCATTCGCGTACTTCTCAATTCCGCTCAGAATAATTTGCTTCGCCTGCAGATCCAGACGACCGCGCATTGAATCGTAGATCGTATGTGGCTGTTCGAAGATCTCCTTTAGCATAAAGTGATCGTAACCACCTTTTTCAATAGCGGATAACTCCAGATCCAATTTTTGGATGTACGGTGTAATCCGCTCATTTCCCAAATTCTTGAGGATTAGTTCATCGGGTGTGATAATCGCGAGTTCATAGTCATTGATGTAAACAACTTCTTTGGTATAAGCTAACATCGGTGAAGCATCTGAACCCAAGAAATGCTCATTTTTACCTATTCCAATAACCAAGGGACTTCCCTTTCTAGCGGCAATAATCCGATCTGGATGACCAGCTTCCAATACAAGGATCACATAGGCACCCACCACCCTTTTTAAAGCAATACGGATTGCTTCTTCTAGGGAGCATTCATTTTGTGATTGGATCTCTTCGATAAAGTTAACAAGTACTTCAGTATCCGTATCACTTTTGAATTGGTAACCTTTATTAATTAATTCTGATTTTAGGGAAGCATAGTTTTCAATGATACCATTATGGATCATCGCGATACGTCCACTGTTTGAATAATGTGGATGGGCATTGCGGTCAGAAGGTTCACCATGGGTGGCCCAACGTGTATGCCCTATTCCTGTTGTTGACTGGAGATCTTGACCGTAAACGAATTCTTCTAGATTCACTACTTTTCCGGTCTTTTTGTAAACATCAACCTGTTCACCTTTGTGCAGCGCCACTCCAGCACTGTCATAGCCACGGTATTCTAATTTTTTCAATCCATCAATGACGATACTATACGCCTGACGGTAACCTGTGTATCCTACAATTCCACACATGCTTGTCTCAATTTTAAGTATATATATTTTGTTAATGCGCCGCAATGTAATAAAAAATATTTACGCAATCGATTGATTAACCTAAAATTAACACAAAAAGAAAGGAGACCAATGACTTAGCCTCCTTTCTTTTGTAAAATTGATTTATGTTTAATGTTCTGCTACATCAACATGATCATACTCCTCTACAATCAATGCATCATAGTCCTTCTTCTTCTTGTTGCCAAAGCGGTCAAAGATCGAATATACCACCGGCACGACAACGAGCGTCAAGAATAGCGACGACAATAGACCACCGATGATAACGATTGCCAGACCTCTGTTCATATCCGCACCATCGCCTGTAGCAATGGCAATCGGAATCATACCGAATACCATGGCAATTGTCGTCATCAAGATCGGACGAAGACGGGCATGGTTAGCAGCGACCAGTGCGTCGTGAGTGCTATCACCAGCTTCTTTCCGGTGGTTTGCAAAATCGACTAGCATGATCGCATTCTTGGCCACCAAACCAATCAGCATGATAATACCCAAAATGGTAAAGATATTCAACGTCTGATTACCCAATGCGAGGAACAACAAAGCACCGATAAACGACAATGGAATGGAGAACAATACCACAAAAGGTGTGATAAAGCTATCATATAGCGCCACCATCACAAGGTATACCAAGATAATTGAGGCCAATAATGCAATTCCCAATGTTCCGAAACCTTCCGACTGATTTTCCATGTTACCACCCCAAATGAAGACAATTCCGGGTTTGCGTGGCAGTTTCTCAAATTGAGCCTGCCATTCCTGTGCCACGGTACCCATTGGTCTACCGATTGCCTGCCCCTGAATAGATACCGCTGGAGATTTATCGCGACGCTCCAATAAGGTAGGTCCTGAACCATAAGAAACTGTTGCAAATTGTTCCAATGAAATTGAAGCACCTTTGTTATTGATAAATTTCAAATCGCGAACATTGTCGATGCTCGCACGACCACTTTCTGTATAACGGATATTGATATCATACTCATTATCACCCGCTCTATATTTATTGTCTGTATTTCCAGAAAAGGCAGTCTGCATCGTCATACCGACTGTCGATACGTTCAATCCCAAAGACGTCATCTTATCACGGTCAATTTTCACATTAATCTCAGGGTTACCAGCTTCAGAAGTTAACTTCACTCCTGCTGCTCCTGGGATCTTACGCAATTGATCTGCCGCTTTCTCCGCAAATTCCTGTGCATCTTCTACCGAAGAACCGATGATGGTTAATTTCAACGGCGCCTGCTCAGCCCCCATGATACCGACATTCACGGTTTTAATCTTCGCACCGATCAGCTTGTTTTCCAGCTCACGCTTTAAAGTCGCAGAATACACCTGAGAATTACCTTCAAAATTTTCCTTATCCATGATAACGTGGATTTCGGATTTATAACGTGAGCCTGTTGTCGAAGCCATACCATCCGAAGACTGTCCTACAGTGGTGATGATCTCTTTGACATCCGGCTTAGATTTGATATAAGCTTCAGCCTTTTGCGTCAATAAGTTGGTCTTCTCCAAAGAAGCATCTTTGTCCAATTCCAATTGGATGAAAAATTCCTTACGGTCTATTCCAGGGAAGAAGTCCGAACCGATGTAACCTTTGACCACAAGCATAAAAGAAGCAACCAATAAGCCTACTGCTAGTCCCAGTGTTGCCAATTTATTCATCCGGCTTTTTAATGCCCAAACCAACAATCCAGATACCCAATGTGTAAAAGCTGTCAAACCACTTTCAAATCCATGGATTATACGTCCGAAGAAAGAAGTTTTGCTTAAATGCTCCAGTTTTCCGAAACGGGAATATAACCAAGGAACAACTGTAAATGAAACCAGCAAGGACAGCAAAGTAGAAATAATTACGGTCACACAAAACTGAGCGAGGATGTTTGCCACCAAACCGGTAGACATCGCAATCGGCAAGAACACCACCACGATAACTAAGGTAATCGCCGTTACGGTAAAACCGATTTCCGAAGCCCCATCAAATGCTGCACGCACTTTATTTTTCCCCATCTCCATGTGACGGTGGATATTTTCGATAACAACGATCGCATCATCCACCAGAATACCGACAACCAGTGATAATCCCAATAAAGACATCAGATTTAGGGTATAGCCCATCAGCAGCAATCCAATAAATGTCGCAATCAATGATAATGGAATAGCAACCATGGTAATCGCAGCATTACGCAAACTTTGCAAGAAGAACAACATGATAAAACCTACCAAGGCAATCGCAATCATCAAGTCATGGATTACGTTATTGGCAGCATTCAATGTAAAATCAGAAGAGTCATTTGCGACAAGAATCTTGATCTTGTTGCTTGCATAATCTTTTTCCACCTGTCCAATTGTCTTTTTAACACCTTCAGATACGGCTACTGCATTGGCATCCGATTGCTTAAAGACCTGTAACAAGATGGTGTTCTGACGATCCAAACGGGCCACTTTCTCGATTTCCTTGATTCCGTCCTGCACATCAGCGATATCGCGTAAATATATCTGTACACCTGCTGGTGTCGTAATCGGTAGATTACGCAATTCTTCAATTGATGTTACTTTACCCGCCAAACGGATTGTTGTTCTGTTGTCGCGTGTGCTTACGTTACCAGTAGGAAAATCAAGATTTGAAGAGGCAACAGTCTGTTGTACCTGAGCGATTGTTAAGCCATAACCTTCAATTTTCTTAGGATCCACAGAAATCTGAATTTCACGTTCCTCGCCCCCAATCATATCCACTTTGGCTACCCCATTGATCCGCGCAAAAACTGGCTGGATCTTGTTGTCCAACAAGTCATACAATTCTTTCTCAGATAAATTAGATGTTACTGCTAGACTCATAATCGCAACATCATCCAAAGAGAATTTGGACAATGATGGTGTTTTCACATCATCGGGTAGATCGTTGACAACCGCATTGATCTTCCGTTGCGCATCCGTAAGCAGAAAGTTGACATCAGCCCCGTTATTTAAGGTAATCATCACAATGGATACACCTTCCAGCGAAGTCGACTCTACTTTCTTAATACTCTCCAGCGAGGAAATTGCATCCTCAATTTTTTTAGTCACCGAGCTTTCTACTTCGGAGGGTGATGCCCCTGGGTAGACCGTCTGCACCGTGATTACGTTGATCTCAAATTTAGGGACTAACTCGTACCCCAATTGAGTATAGGAAAACAACCCACCTAATGTCAGTATTATAAATAATACGATAATTATACTGGGACGTTTTATCGATATTTCGGTAATTTTCATTAGAATTATTTGTTTTTAATGGTAATGAAACCACGACTTCATTTGCTACTGTTTTTCAGTATACATTATTTAATAATTTCAACAGGGCTCTGATCAAACAAGTTGATTTGACCTGAAACAATCACTTGATCGCCATTTTGCAGCCCCCCCAAGATTTCAATGTAATCGCCAAAATTTCTTCCGGATTTCACATTGGTTTCGATTGCTTTACCATTTTTAAGAACGAATATTTTATTATCACTCACACTACCGACAAATGCATTGCGAGGTACGATCAATGTATTACTGGCGGCCCCTTCTCCAAACATTGCTGTGCCATACATACCGGCACGCAATTGGTTCGATGAGTTATTGACTTCAATTTCTACCGGAAAATTCAAGCTTCCGTCAGATTTAGGAGCAATAAACGTCACCTTACCTGTGAATCTTTGGTCTGCATATACACTTGCTGATACATCAACAGACTGGCCTACTCGTAACGTAGCCACATTTTTCTCATCAACATTGACGCGTAATTTTAAGGTACCAACATTAACGATATCAAAAGCCGCAGCGCCAATATTTAAATAAGTTCCAGGTTCAATTTTACGTGCATTGACCACACCCGAAACAGATGTCTTGATGGTTACATCACCAGCATTCAATTTTGATGCTCTTAAATTATTCTTAGCATTTTCAAATTGCAATTTCACCTGATCCAGCTGTTGTTTGGTAACACCACCAGTAGAAAAAGCACTTTCAAAGCGATGTAAGTCGGCCTGTGCATTCGTAAATGCGGCTTGCGCATTAGCTACATTTACATTCAGCTTGTCACCTTCAATAATTGCCAGGGTTTGTCCAGCACTTACATGGGAACCTTCGTCGACCAATACTTTCACAACTCTACCCGCAGTCTCTGCAGATACAGTGACCTCTTGCTTTGGCGCAAAAGTTCCATTAGCGGTGTAACGTAGGTCCATTGAGCTTACTTTTGCCGTATCAATACGGACCGCAATTGCCGCATTTGTTTTCGCAACCTCAGCCGTTTCCGCTTCGTTTTTCTTTTTATTTTTATTTAACACAAAAAATATTCCTGCAAGACCAGCAGCAATAATAAGTAGGGTAATAATTCCGCGTTTCATATTGTATTAGTCAATTATTCTTTAATTAGTGATTTTAACTCGCCATTCGATTTAATAATCTGTACTTCGGCTACCTTATAGTTCAATAAGCTTGTATTCAAGTTATTTTCTGCATCAGCCAATGCTCTTTCCGCATCCAGCAACTCCGTTAAAGTTGCCAAACCGTTGTTGAAATTGTTTTTTGTATCATCTAGGACACCTTTGGCCAATTTAACATTCCGACGATTGTTGTCGATGGTTAGCAAACTGATCTTAATCTGAGATTTAGCATTTTCTTTTGCCAAACTAAGACCAAGCTTTGTATCTTCTAAATCGACCTGAGCCTGTCTGATCTGGATATCAGCCTGATTGATTCTCGCTTTGGTAGTCCCACCTGTAAATATTGGCACCGAAAGATTAAGGCCGATACTCGAGGTTTTTGGCCAGTTAAAATTACCACCGATCGGAAATCCTTTACCAAAACCATTGAAACCAAAGTCAGCACCCAAGGATAATTTTGGATAAAGATCTGCCACTTTGGATTTCTTGTTCAAGTCATATAGTTCAATCTGCTTCTTCATCAGTTGTACCTCGGTCCGATTCTCAATATTGTCCGATTCCATTGCCAATACCGGATTGATCTCAAAAGTCTCGTTTGACAATTCAATATCCTCTTCTATTGATTTACCAATCGCAAATTTCAGTGCATTTTCCTTGATCTGCACAGCGCTGCTCGTCTGCTGTCTCTGTGCCTCCAGATTGTTTACGTTGACCACAAGACGATCAAGATCGATTTTTTTAGCTAATCCAGCTTTGACAAGTCCCTCTGTTACATCTTTGGTTTTAGTGGTACTTTGTAGGTTATTTTCTATTGTTTGCAGTTTAAGATGTTCCTGGTAGATATCGTAGTAGGCATTAGCTACTTTTTCAATAAGTTGCTCATCTGTTAACTGTGCATTTATCTGATAAAATTCTTTTGTTGTTTTGGCTGCTCTTAACCCTGTAAAAATCGACTGATTAAATAACTGCTGATTGAGCGAAACCATTGCTGCCGAATTCCAGGCTTGGCCCATTTTAGCAGTAATAATCTGATCTCCAAATTCTATTGCCATTTCTGGAATTAACACATTGTGTTTCAGGGAACCATTTGCGGTAATCTGAGGCAATGCACTACCTCTCACCTCATCAATCTGGTATTGTGAGTTTTCGAGATCCAATTTAGCTTTTTTAGCTTCCTTTTTATTCTGCAAAGCAAATTTGATCGCATCACTTAGGCTTAATTGCTGCTGTGCATGACTTTGGAAAACCATCGTACCTAATAAAAGGCTGGCTAGTATTCTGATTGTTTTCATTCCTAATTTATTTGTCCTAATTTTATATCTACTTTTTATTTATACCATTAAAAAACAGCTTAGTAGCCAGTTTTTGTTTCTGTAAAACTTCATCAAAACGATCCTGATTTGGTATTCCAGAAATGATATCGGAAATATTGCACATCAAGGATAAGCTCTTCATCAGTTCCACATAGATTTCCGCTGTTTCATAGAGATGCTCTTCATTGAGCTCCCCCTTCTCTGCGCCTCCCTTAAGTATCTCATAAAGTGCCTGTACGTCACGATTGTGGAGACACTGAAAAAACTCCTGCATCGAAAGCCCTTTAATCCATTCCAGGTTTTCGTTCATATGCAACATATAATACTTGCGTACAAAAGCATCGCGTAATTCCAAAATCTTCATGATCAGATCGTAGGTTGTACCTTTATGCACGGCGACCAACTTCTCTTCCTCTTCCCTGTACTCATCCGTCAAGCGTATAATAACATCCCGTATAAGCGCATTCTTCTCCGAGTAATAATAATATAAATTCGCTTTGGTGATTTTTATATCCTCCGCAATCTCATTCATTGTTGTCTTACTAAAACCATAATGCATAAAGCGTCTTATAGCTGCATCAATGATCTGGTCTTTTCTATCTTCCATTCTTCAAAAAACTCCTTTCTACTTTCTGACTTTTATCAGAAATTGTTCAAAAATATAAAAAGTAACTTCTCGTACAAAATATATTTTGAAATCGCTGTTAATTTGATATTTAGTTGACAACAAAAAAAGGCAAACTTTAGAAGTTTGCCTTTTCTTAATAACTCAGATTTTATTAAAACGCTACAGTATTCTGGAAATGTTTGAGGAATTTTCTTTTGTCCAGTTTATACAACCTTGCCGCCCGATAAGCGACACCCGTTTGGACCTCATCCAACTCCTTTAGAAAGCCATAATTCTGCATTTTCTTTCGAAAATTACGTTTATCCAATGTTTTATTCAAGATACCTTCATACACCAATTGCAATTGGGTCAGGGTAAATTTTTCAGGTAGCAATTCAAAAGCGATCGGTTTGTAGGCCAAACGACGCTGCAATCTTTCCAAACATAAATCCAAAATCTGCTTATGGTCAAATGCCAATTCAGGAACATTTCTAACAGGAAACCATTTCGCCTGCTTCATGTAGTTTGTAACAGGCTTTGTTTTAAGTTTTGTACTATCAAGCTGGACCAAGGCATAGTAAGCCACTGTCAGAATACGTCCTTTTGGGTGCCGTTTCAAGCCCGCAAAAGAATGCAATTGATCCATAAATACATCCTTCAAACCTGTATTTTCATACAAAATTCTCTTTACGGCATCTTCCATCTCTTCGTCATTATCCACGAAGAAGCCTGGCAATGCCCACCAATCCTTAAAAGGATATTCATTTCTTTCAGCCAAAAGAACCTTTAATTCTCCTTCATGAAAGCCTAATATGACGCAGTCTACGGTAAAATTACTATACAAAACTTCTAAATTTATTTATGTGCAATATACTGAGCTAAATTTATTGGCTACTAATCATCGGGTTACCTGTAACAATTATACGCTTCCTAAACGTGATGCGCAAAAAAATAATGAAAAATTTATTCAAAGTGTAGAATATACACTATAAAAATCTTATATTCGTAGAACCTAAAATATAGAGTGTGATAAAAGAAATAAAAAAAATAGGCGTATTAACATCTGGCGGTGACGCCCCCGGCATGAATGCTTGCATTCGTGCAGTTGTCCGTACAGCGCTTCACAAAGGCCTTCAGGTCACTGGAATTTACCAGGGCTATCAGGGTTTGATTGACGCAAATTTCAAAGAAATGGATACCCGCTCTGTGAGCAACATCATACAGCGTGGTGGTACAATACTAAAAACAGCTCGTTGTCTTGAGTTTAAAACAACTGAAGGACGAAAAATCGCATACGACAATTTAAAAGCAGCAGAAATAGATGCGTTGGTGGTTATTGGTGGTGACGGGACTTTTACTGGTGCAAATTTTTTCTCCAAAGAATTTGAGATTCCTATTGTAGGAATCCCCGGAACGATTGACAACGACCTTTACGGATCTGACTATACCATTGGTTATGATACAGCCAACAATACTGTTATTGAGGCCATTGACAAAATCAGGGATACGGCAGCATCACATGAGCGCCTTTTCTTTGTTGAAGTCATGGGTAGAGATTCAGGATGTATTGCATTAAACGCTGGAATTGCCGGTGGTGCAGAAGCGATCTTGCTTCCAGAAAAAGAGACGGCTATAGATGATTTAATCAGCCATTTGGAAGATGGAGCCATCAAAAAGAAATCTTCGTCCATTGTTATTGTCGCAGAAGGTGATCAAAACGGAGGTGCTTATTATGTCGCAAAAAAAGTAAAGGAAAAATTTGATCATTACGACACGAAAGTTAGTATATTAGGGCATTTACAACGTGGTGGATCTCCAACGAGTTTTGACCGCGTGTTGGCTAGTCGATTGGGTTTTGCTGCCGTTAATGAAATTTTGGCAGGAAACACGCGGATCACTGTTGGTCTCCGTGGCAATGAAATCAAAACTACTCCGATCGAAGAAGCAATCAGCAATAAGGAAATTAAACTTAGCCCTGATCTATTGGAAATGGCTGAGATTTTATAATATAAAATAAAGCAGACTATGATAGCAGTAGTATACAGTGGATCTCGATTCTCAGACTGGCGGTTGGCCGATAAAGGCCGGATAACCACTGGATTTCGCATGACTGGCATCAACCCCTATCTCCAGGATGAGCGGTCCATACTACAGCATTTAAATAGAAATACCAATTTGATCAATAATGCCGAAAAAATTAAACGTATTTATTTTTTTGGTGCCGGTTCATCATCAAAAGAACGTAAAGATAAGATCAAAAATGTTTTCGAGCGTTTTTTCGTCAATGCCCGTGTCAAAGTAGACCATGATGTCATTGCTTCGGCCATTTCAACCTTTGGAGATGAAAAAGGGATTGTAGGTATTATCGGAAGTGGATCGAATGCCGCATACTACACCGGAAAGAAAATCATTGAAAACAACTATGGCTTGGGTTACATTCTCGCAGACGAAGGGGCCACAAATTGGAACAGTCAGCAATTGCTGAAGCATTATATGACAGACACGCTTCCGGTCGATCTGAAGGATAAATTGGAAAAAGAATTTACGTTGGACAAGAAAAGTATTTTGGAGAAGGTCTATATTGCACCACAACCAACCAACTTTTTAAATTCATTTACCGATTTTGTACTTGAAAATAAAGATCACCTATTTATCAACCAGCTGATCAAAAACGGACTGCGCATTTTCATTAAAACATACATTAAACCATTAATGAAAGAGTATCCGGATAGCGATGTGAATTTTACAGGTTCGGTAGCTTTCAATTATGAAAACATCCTGCGAGAGGTGGCAACAGAAGAATTTAATATCAGTATTGGCACTGTGGTCAAGGAGCCGATACATAATTTAATTAAATATTATATCAATAAAAATTAAGAATATGAAAATTGGAATTAACGGATTTGGCCGTATTGGTCGTTTAGCATTCAGAGCTGCTATCAATCGTCCAGAAATTGAAATTGTTGGTATCAATGACTTAGTTGAGCCGGATTATATGGCTTATATGTTGAAATACGATTCGACACATGGTAAATTTGACGGTACTGTTGAAGTTAAAGACGGCAACTTGATCGTGAATGGCAAAACAATCCGTGTAACTGCTGAAAAAGATCCAGCAAACTTGAAATGGAATGAAGTAGGTGCTGAAGTAATCATCGAATCTACAGGTTTCTTTTTGACTCAAGAGTTGGCTCAAAAACACATTGATGCAGGTGCGAAAAAAGTTGTTATGTCAGCGCCAGCAAAAGATGACACACCTACATTCGTAATGGGTGTAAACCACAAAGAATTAAAAGCAGATCAACATATCGTTTCAAATGCATCTTGTACAACAAACTGTTTAGCTCCTATCGCTAAAGTATTGAATGATAAATTCGGTATCGTTGAAGGTTTGATGACTACTGTACACGCTGTAACAGCTACTCAAAAAACTGTGGATGGTCCTTCAGTGAAAGACTGGAGAGGTGGCCGTGGTGCTTACCAAAACATCATCCCTTCATCTACAGGTGCTGCTAAAGCTGTAGGTTTGGTTCTTCCTGAATTGAAAGGTAAATTGACAGGTATGTCTTTACGTGTTCCTACTGCTGACGTTTCAGTTGTTGACTTAACAGTACGTTTAAATAAAGGTGCTTCTTACGAAGATATCAAAACTGCTATGAAAGAAGCTTCTGAAGGCGAATTAAAAGGTATCTTGGGTTACACAGAGGATGAGGTTGTTTCTTCAGACTTCTTGGGTGATGCACGTACATCAATCTTTGATGCTAAAGCTGGAATTTCTTTGAATGATAACTTTGTTAAAGTTGTATCTTGGTATGACAACGAGTGGGGTTATTCAAACAAAATCGTTGATTTAGTATTAGAAGTTGGTAAATTATCTTAATAAGATCCACCTCGACAATATCAAAGGGCTATTCAGATCGAATAGCCCTTATTTTTTCCGCTTAGGAATCAGCGGGTTGGCGTTTAAACGCAAAAAAAACCACTTTTGCCTTTTGAATTTCAAATAATCCCTCTATATTTGCAGCATCAATAAGGCAAACAGCTAACATTGAAAAGGTGCCATAGCTCAGTTGGTAGAGCAAAGGACTGAAAATCCTTGTGTCGCTGGTTCGAATCCAGCTGGCACCACCGAAAGAAGCGGAACGCGATGTTCTGTGATACTTTGAAAAATAATTCCAATGCGAAAATAGCTCAGCTGGTAGAGCACAACCTTGCCAAGGTTGGGGTCGCGAGTTCGAATCTCGTTTTTCGCTCACCTGCCTAGGTGGTGGAACTGGT
>NZ_BAAAZK010000006.1:181069-391686 GCF_039536865.1 Sphingobacterium ginsenosidimutans | reverse complement strand
CTTCTTTTTTTCATGGTCTCTTCTTTCGAAGTAACCGTCCCTCCCTTGCGGAGTGGTGCAAAGATAGGGAGTTTACTAACAAACTTCCAAGCCTTTTGTTCTTATTTATTTCATTTTGCCGCTAACTCGCTGTGAACTTGGTCGATTGTTTTTCTCCGGACGGGTTCCGGTGGGGGTCCCGCGGGCTCCGGGGGACAAAAAAGGCGGGTTATATCAGAATATGCACTGGATCTGCAGTGGATAAGCCGTGGAAAGGCGGAGCAAGGGGATGGTGGAACCGCAGCGGATACGCAGTGGAAAGGCAGGATTGCCTATGGGCTAGACTTACGCCACAGCAGCGCAGAACCGGGGAATGCGGCGAAAAAGTCGCCGCAAGGCCAGCTATACGCAAAAAAACAGTGAAGGGAGAAAAGTGCATGGGCAGCGGGAATCAGAACCGGAGAATGGACATCTCAGCGAACCCCTGAAAAACAGTTGCCCGGAACAGAAAAAAACCCGATGGGACGGTCTCCAAGTCGGGATGACGGACAGGCGGCGGATAGACAGGCCTAAAAACCGCAGCAAAAAAAACCCACCACCATAGAAAAACAGCCCGAAAACAGGGGGTCTCAGGGTAAGGACAAATCCAGAGTTTAGTTAGGGTTTGTTTAGGTTTAGTTTAGGTATTACTTAGGTTTTGTTTAGATTTTAGCTAAACTAAACCTAACTAAATGCTAGCCTAATCGTAGACTACTACTACGTTAATATTGGAACTATCCCTAAAAAATACCGGAAGTGATATCCCTGAAGGCAAAAGCATTCTGTTTCGGGATCGTATTCACCCCTCCCTGCTATCTCCTTCGGCTTTTCTCAAACGTTTACCGTCCTTTTCCTATCTTTTGTTTAGGGAAATTCCGGACATGGGAATCGGAAGGGTAAAAAACAAGGTCTTTTACTTTCTATCGGGACTATAAAGTTTGATCTAGATTAAAAAATTACGAAAAGGGATTACTTGTATATAAGATGTTAAAGATATTGAATACTTTTATTCTAAATAAACATCATATTAGTCATGATAGATTATAACGCACTTTTAAAACAGGTAGAAGAATTTTCGAACGCTTATATTATACAGAATATCTCCTCGTGTCATTGTTTTCACAACAGTATACATACACATTCAGTAGTACAAGCTGCAGAGGAGATTTCCTCGTTTTATAAGTTAAATGACGAAGATCATTTTATAGTGATCAGTGCAGCCTATTTTCACGATTTAGGTTATGTAAAATCTGACAATGCGATTGGCCATGAAAAAAGAAGCGTAGAAATCGCTTTAGACTTCTTAAAGGATAAAGGCGTAACCGAGGAGGTAAAAGAAAAAATCAAAGGTTGTATCCTCGCCACCAGAATGCCCCAAGACCCCAACAATCTATTGGAACAGATCCTTTGCGACGCCGACTTGTTCCATTTTGGAGGAGAGGACTTTGAAAACAGGAATAAACTGATGAAGACCGAAGCAGAGGCTGTACTAGGTAAAGAAATTGATAAGGATGTTTGGCGTGCCGGCACTATAAAGCTCTTAGCAAGCCATCATTATCATACAGATTATGCCCAACAAAAGCTCAACACAAAGAAAGAGGAAAACTTAAAAGAACTTGAACGTAAGCAGGAAAAGTCCAAGGACAAGAAAAAAGAAGACAAAAAAGAAACAAAGAAAGAGAAAGATAAAAGTGTCAAACCTGAACGTGGTATAGAAACAATGTTCCGGATAACATCGTCCAACAACCAACGTTTGAGTGATATGGCTGATAATAAAGCTAATATTTTATTGACCGTTAACTCTATCATTCTATCTGTCGTTATTGCCGTATTATTCAGAAAATTAGATAGCAACGAACATCTTATATTTCCAACAATTATTCTCACTGTAATTGTTGTGGCCACCATGGTCATGGCTATACTTTCAACTATACCCAAAATACCCTCCGGAAAATTTTCAAAACAGGAGATTGATAATAAATCTGTCAATCTATTATTTTTCGGAAATTTCTATAAAATGAACCTAGATGACTATAATGAAGGAATGCAAAAAGTAATGATTGATTCCGAATTTTTATACGGCATGCTTACAAAAGATGTTTATTCCCAAGGAGTTGTATTAGGCAGGAAATACAAATTATTGCGTTATGCTTATGGCATCTTTATGTTTGGTCTGGTTATCTCTGTTATTTCCTTTGTTATTGCAACACTATTGTAAAACAGATACTCAGCATAAATTCATCATTTTTTAATTATGTTTCGGATGAAAAAAGAAGACCTGTACATCAATAGAGATATCAGTTGGCTTTCCTTTAATGACAGAGTACTTACCGAGGCTGGACGTAAGGAGGTCCCGCTATTGGAAAAATTACAATTTCTTGCTATTTTCTCATCTAACCTCGATGAGTTCTACCGCGTACGGATGCCTGTATTAATGGCATGGAAAAAAATTAAAAAGAAGGCAACTGATCAAGTTGTCCCGAATCTTGACATTGGAACGTATAAAAAGGCCTCTAAAATTATCGATAAACAGCAGGAAAAATTTGGATTCCTTTTAACCGATATTATCCATCAGTTAACTGAGGAAAATATTATTCTGATCTATAACCAGGAGATTCCAGTAACGATAAAACCTCTTGTAGCCAACTATTTTTTTAATACGATAGCCTCTTACCTGCAAATAATCCCCGTTGACGAAGAATTTTCCTTTTTTCCGATCAACAACCATCTATACTTTGCAATGACAGGCAATAATACAACAGACTTGTTCATTGTCAACATACCTGCCGATCGCATCAATAGATTTTTCACTTGTCAGGTCAATTCCAAGACTTACGTTGTCTTCATCGATGATATCATTAAGCTATTTTTACCGGGTCCACTACAAAGTAAAAGTTTAAATTTTTATTCTTTCAAAATCACTCGTGATGCTGAACTCAATTTACAAGATGAATTTGATGGTGATATAGCGCAGAAAATAGAGGCAGAGGTCAAAAAGAGAGATCTTGGTTATGCAACTCGATTCTTACATCAACCAGGTTTTCCAGACCAGCTTATCGAAAGACTCGCTATTCTTTTTGACTTAAGAAAAAGTAGCATTGTCACTGGTGGATATTATCATAATTTGAAGGATTTCTTCTCTTTCCCAATAAAAAAGGGAGAATTGTCTTTTCCACCACAGCAACAACTAGAAGCACATCAGGACTTTGAGCATTCCATTTTTGACCAGCTTGATCAGCATGATATGCTAATATGTACTCCTTATGAATCTTTTGATCCTATTCTTCGTTTTTTTAATGAAGCAGCAATAAACCCTGACGTAGCAGAGATCCATACCACGCTCTATCGAATTGCCAGCGATTCGCATATTGCCCAAGCCCTAGCTACCGCAGCTAAGAATGGCAAAAAGGTGAATGTATTTGTTGAGTTAAAAGCACGTTTTGATGAAGCCAATAATATTCATTGGTCAAGAATTATGAAAGAACAGGGGGTAAAGATCAGTTATAGTATCCCCAACCTTAAAGTACATGCTAAAATTGCCCTTGTCAAACGAAAAGATGGAAAAGAGAGCGCATTGTTCGGGACAGGCAACTTAAATGAGAAAACTGCCAAGGTATATACCGATTATTTCTTAATGACATCCGATCGCCTGCTGACAGAAGAACTAAGCCTACTATTTGAATTTTTACCCAACAGACAGAAACCGGATAAGCCAACAGATATTCCATTTCAAGAGCTTTTGATAGCTCAATTCAATCTAAAGCAGACTTTTGACAATTTGATTGATGAAACCATTACTCAGGTAAAGATGGGCATCGCCGCCTCAATAAAAATTAAGTTAAACAATTTAGAAGAAGAATCGTTAATCAATAAATTATACGAAGCCGGTCAGGCTGGCGTGAAAGTGAAATTATTGGTCAGAGGAATCTGCAGGCTTAAACCCCAGGTAAAAGGACTAAGTGAAAACATTGAAGTAAAACGGATCGTAGGGCGATATTTAGAGCACGGAAGAATCTTTATATTCCAATATGGAGAACATACAAAGGTGTATTTAGGTTCCTCAGACTGGATGAATCGTAATATCTACCATCGGATAGAGACCTGTTTCCCCATTACGGAGCCAGTATTGTCCAACAAGATTCAGCAGCTATTTGAAATTCAATTCGCTGACGACGTTGAAGCAACTTTCCTTGATGAGATGGGGCAAAACATACCTATAGAACATCCGACTGGCAATAAATCACAACAGCAAATTGTTGACTACTTAAACAACTGAATTCATGAAAGACGCTACACAATTAACAGCTCTTGCTCTAGGAATGATTTCCTCGGTATTGCTAGCTTGTAACCCCAGTAATGCGAATAAAGAACGTACGACTAGTGTGACCGACGTTACAACAGATAAACAACAACAGACAATTCCGTATAGATTATCATCTGGCGAAAAGATAAATTTGCCCGATGAACTGCTCGAAATATCAGGTATTGCATTTCTTGAAGGACAAGACCAAGATATCTATGCCATTCAGGATGAACAGGGGCTACTTTTCAGATACAATTTGTCGACTCAAAAGCTCACATTCAATCCATTTGGAAAGGATGGTGATTACGAAGACATTGGCATTAGTAAAACACATTTCTTTATTTTAAAGAGCAATGGGGCTGTCTATTCCTTTCCCATCACGGAGAAAGATAACATACAGACGGTCACCGAACAAAAAGATATTTTACCCAAAGGTGAATATGAGGGGCTTTTTGTAGACAAAACAAGTAACCTTGCCTATATACTCTGTAAAGAATGTCGTACGGACAAAAAACAGTCACAAACTACAGGATATATTTTCTCCATTGGAGCCGATGGCAAGTTCAATCCACAAGGTGAATTTGCAATTCAGATTGATGAACTGAAAAGATTTGATCCGAAAATCAAAAAAACATTCAAACCTTCAGCCCTTGCAAAGAAAACCGACAGCAATGAATGGTACATTTTATCCTCCATTGACAAGGCACTTGTTGTAACGGATGAAAATTTCCATGTCAAATCTATAACAGCGCTGGATCCAAAGCTATTTCCACAACCAGAAGGCATCAACTTTGATTCAAAATTCAATCTTTACATCATTAGCGAAGCTGGCGATCAAGACAAAGGAATCATTTATAAATTTGAAAAATAATAAGCATGCAACGGGTCTTACCATTCTTTTTACTTTTTCTCGCTACACAAGCTTATTCTCAGCAGAAGAATAAGTCGAATTCGACAATTGACACGCACAAAGAGAAATCGCTGATACAAGCAGTGATTAAAGACAGTACTATTGTTGTAGCAAATGCAAAGTATGGGAAGGCGAGTGGATTTAAGAAGTCATTTCTTGGAGAAAATTATCGTAGAGAATGGGCTGCAGAGACCACCTTACCCCTGTTACAGCTCTCTAGATTATATGGCGGTCTGACCCCTATTAAACAGGGCGGAGGGATGCAATCCATTTCGCTCAGGTTGACAGACCCAACAGGTAGAGAATGGGCGCTGCGATCAGTAAATAAACGGACAGAGTCTTTGATTCCAGAGGAATTGCACGGCACCTTTGTACAGGATGTGTTGGACGATGCGACAAGCGCACAACATCCTTATTCCGCATTGATGATTCCAGCGTTAGCTAATGCAGTGAAGGTTCCACATGCACACCCCATTATAGGAGTCGTTGCGCCGGATACAATCCTCGGCGAGTACGCTCCTTTATTCGAAAACACTATCGCCCTATTAGAAGAACGAGAGCCTATGGGCGACTCCGACAATAGTCCAAAAGCCGTGCGCAAGCTTCAGGAAGACAACGATGATGATTTCAAACCCAAGGCATACCTAAGGGCACGTATGCTGGATGTAATCGTCAGTGACTGGGATCGTCATGAAGATCAATGGCGTTGGTATAATGAAAATCAGGATACTGATGATAAAGACAAGGATTATGTTCCGATTCCGCGGGATCGAGATCAGGCCTTACGTGTGACACAGGGTTTCTTGATGAAAGATATTTACCAACAGTTTGTCAACCCCGTTATGCAGGGTTTTACAAAAGGCATTCCAAATATCCGATACTCCCTTTTCAAATCCAGATTTTTAAATGCACATCCAAGCAATCAGCTCTCCCACAAGGAATGGACAAAAGAAGTAAATCAGTTTGTTTCCAGTCTGACAGATTCGGTACTCTGGCAATCTGTCAAAAGCTTACCCCAATCATCCATCGCTATTCGCGGGGAACAGATTTTCCGTACCCTTCAAAGCAGACGCGATGCTTTGCCGGCGGCAATGGAAGAATATTATCGTTTTATCAATAATATTGTCGACATCCATTTCAGTAATAAGAACGAAAAGGTGGAGATTGTCAACACCAAAGATGAGGGATTAAAAATCATGGTGTCCAAAATCAACAAAGATGGAAAGGTGACTAAAACCCTCATGGACAAGACTTATGAAAAGAACTTAACAAAAGAAATCCGACTATACCTTTCTGAAGGTCAGGACTCAGTGTCCATAAATAACGTAAATTCGCCGATAAAACTGCGGATTATTGGCGATAGTCTGCCAAAGACCTATATAGTTAACAATAGTAAATCAAAGATAAAGCTCTACGAAAATACGGCCGGCTCCACTTTTTTAGGAGAAAAAGGTCGAATCAGGCTACATCAAGGTAAGGACAGCTTGAATACACAGTTCGTTCCCGTCAATCTATACAATTCTTGGCTCCCTTTGTTAACAGCGGGTTATAACGCTGATGATGGCTTTTCTCTCGGACTTGGTGCTGCATATACACATCAACGGGGTTTTAGAAAAACGCCTTTTACCTATAAACAACAGATTACTGTGGCAGCGGCATTCCGAACAGGGGCCTATAAAATTCATTATCGTGGCGAATGGGAAGATGTAATAGGCAATGCCGACTTTGTCCTCGATGCATTAGCAAAAGCCCCCGACAACACGCAGAACTTTTTTGGCGTTGGCAACAATTCCCTATTTCTAAAAGATCAGTATGGCGCGAAATACTACCGTAGCAGATTCAATATTTTCAATGTCAACCCATTACTGCGGTGGCACCCTTCGTCTACGCTGAATTATGCTATTGGTCCCCATATCCAGTTCTATCACCTGGATCCAATTGAAAATCAGGACCGTTTCATTTTAAATCCGCAAGCGCTCCATTCTTACGATAGTGTTTCTATTACCAATGATAAAGCTTTCGTTGGACTAAATGCTTTTCTGACGCAAGATACACGTAACCGCAAGATCAATCCAAGTAAAGGATTATTTATCAAGGCAGCGCTACATTCTTTTTTGGGCTTAAATAAATATTCCAGAAATTCAGGCCAACTAAGCGCAGAAATGACAGGCTATTTTAGTGCACTGAATGAAGGTATCGTATTCGCAAATAGAGTAGGCGGAGGAACCGTCGTGGGCAATCCAACATTCTATCAATATCTATTTCTAGGAGGTCATGAGAATCTTCGTGGTTTTCGCCAATATAGATTTGCTGGCGAGCAAATGGTATACAACAACCTAGAAGCCCGCGTCAAGATTCATGAGGTAAAAAGCTACGTTCTCCCGGGAGAACTAGGGATCATGGGGGTGTATGATATCGGGAAAGTGTGGGCAAAAGAACATAACAGCAAGACAGTCCATCAAGGACTCGGTGGCGGACTTTATTATATCGTCGCCAATGCATTGCCCCTTCACTTTGTGATGGCCAAATCTAATGAAGGTTGGTATCCCTATTTTAGTACCGGCTTCCGTTTCTAAAAGTGTTCAATAAATGGAAATAAAGAATATACGACTAGCCAAAAGTGAAAGCAGGCTATATAATATCGAGAAGAAGCTCCATTTCGAACCTTTTTTTCGTTATCTAGAGTCATTTACCGAAGGCGATGTATCTCCAGATGGTATGATTCCATTATTTGCTCTGGAACGCATCCGGGAGATTGAGCAGGTTAGTGGCAGGCTGTGTAAGCAAAACTTAAGTGCATATAAAGATATTTTACAGCTCATTTACAGCCTTTCGGTATCGCTAATTGACACCGCCCCAAAAAAATACTGGGCACTTGCAACACCACTCGCCGAAGAAACATTTTATGGCACAGAAGCCTTTTTCGAACTCTGGAAAAATAAGCTGGAGGAACAAGATCTTCAGGATCAGATGCAAGATGGGGGCATCCTGAACAATCAGGAAAAACTGATGTATGCCCTTATTTTTGAACGGTTATATGGACTTCCTGCCAAAGAAAATAATACGATCGTTTACTATCACTTAAATGAGCAGGGTGAAATCATTGATTATTATGATTTAAATATAGATTTCAAATTTGTTGATATTAAACCAAAAAAGGAACTTCCACAATTTGACGTAGGGCATCTGACCAACAATGCCAATGATACCTCTTTATTCGATTGGAATATTGTTGTCAATACAATTAAGATCGAAGATTTTGAGCTATCTGGATTTACCATCCTCACTGTCAAGAAAAGCAGTTTAGAGCATACTCTTAAGCGGATACAATCTATTTTATTGGATCTCGCAACATACAATTATCACCTCTTCTTATCTGATCTCGAAAAAATTATTGCTCCGATCTTGAAGGGATCAGATACAGTTTTCAGCCTGTTTCCATTGTTTCAGCTCAATGGACTACCATTTTTTGATTATTCCATTACCAATAAAAGTATTTTAATTTCGGAAGCTTACGCAAAGAACAGCTATACCAAGATCAATCCAGAAGTCGCCAATTATCTAAAACATCCGCATCTGATCTTCTACAATACAATGGATACTATTAAAAATACCACATCCATTTTTGATGAACGCATCAAGACATCCGGAGTCAAGACCTATCTATGCATTCCGTTGATACATAATCATTCTTTGTCTGGCATTCTAGAGATTTACAGTCATCAACTGGATCAATTGGATAATGAGACGATACACTCACTTCGTGAGCTTGTGCCGCTACTATCCCAATTATCACATGATATCACGACAGAATTCAAAAAACGTATTGACGAGATTATTATTAACCGGTTTACAACAATACAGCCAGCCGTACAGTGGAAGTTTAACCATATTGCAGCGCAATATATTCAGGAATTCGAAAATGATGAACAAAATGCGCATATCAAACCTGTTATTTTTGAAGAGGTATATCCACTCTATGGCGCTATTGATGTCAAAGATTCCACGGTCATCCGTAATGCGTCTATTTTAAAGGATTTTAGTTTCAAAGTAAAACAACTGGCTCTCCTTATTGACGAATTGTCTTTGGATGGCAGACATCAGCTCATTGTTGATTTTTCAAAACGTGTAGATCAGATTACCAGGTCGCTTGACCAGATCTCGTTTGATGAGTCTATGGTCAAGATCATAGAATTCTTCCGAAAGGATGTGCAACCATTTCTCGATGCGGCGAGAAGACAATTCACAACAAAGCATGCTATTATTGAGCATTATGCCCGTCACTTTTTTACCAATCGTGATACAGGTGAGTTTTATAGGAATGAATTTGAAACCTCTTTGCGTCAAGTAAACCATATTATCAGTAAAGAACTCAATCATTTCAACAGCTTCATTCAGGGCAATTACCCATCTTACTTCCAAAAATTCAGAACGGATGGTATTGAGTATGATATTTATGTTGGGGAATCTATTACGCCACAGCAAACTTTTAGCTCCGAGTTTATCAATATCTTTAGGCGGCAACAAATTATATCCATGGCCAGAATTGCATTAAAAGCATATCATGCAAAGCGCGATCTGCCACTGGCGCTAGAGACGACACAACTCATCTTCATCAATCCGCACAGTATTGACATCAGTTTTCGGGAAGATGAACGTCGATTTGACGTAGAGGGATCATTAAATATCCGTTACGAAATCATCAAAAAAAGAATAGATAAGATCCGGATAAAACGTACAAAGGAGAGGCTTACTCAGACCAACAAAATAGCAATTGTCTATTTATCGGATGAGATTTTAGAAGACCTAAATCTAAGTATACAAGCCATTTATGATATGGGAATAATTGAAAGCACTGTAGAACATCTCAAACTGGAAGATGTGCAGGGAATTGTAGGTTTGAAAGCTATTCGTCTTACAGTAAACCTAAACTACAGAGATTTCTCCTAAATTTGTCGAAATCTCTCTTTGCAGTAGAGTAAATAAATAGGAAAAATATTTTAAAAACAGGATTACGATGATAACTGATGCCAACTATTTTTATTTAAGCGATTTGCTTGGCACCTTATTTTTTGCAATATCGGGGACTTTATCCGCAAAACGTAAGGATATCGACATCTTTGGAGCAGCTTTTTTGGGCTTTGTGACGGCGATTGGCGGAGGCTCCATGCGTGATGTATTTTTAAACCTGCGTCCCGTTTGGGTCAACGACAGCAATTACCTTATAGCCATATTCCTGGGCATCTTGATCGCTATCGTATTCAATCGGCAGCTCTATGGTTACTATCGCACCCTAACACTTTTTGATGCCATAGGAATCAGCTTCTTTACTATCTTAGGTGTACAAAAATCATTGAACTACGAAAGTAACGTCTATGCAGCCATCATTTTCGGTATGTTTACTGCTGTTTGTGGAGGCATGACACGAGATATTTTGCTCAATGAGACACCATTGATCTTTAAAAAGGAAGTCTATGCAACAGCCTGCTTGGCAGGTGGATTAATCTATATCTTGCTCGTTCATCTTGATCTTGACTTGTCTTGGGCAGCTTTCATTGCTGCAGGTGTTGTCTTCCTCGTTCGGATGACTGCGGTCAAATACAGATTATATCTTCCCCGATTGGATTGAGGGGTGAGATTTGGAAATTATTGCTGTTAACAGCAAAAGAAAAAGCGCTAGTATGGACTAACGCTTTTTCTTTTGTTGTGGAAATTTCATTTTATAGCTCACTCGGATATTACCTTTGGCAATTGCATCCAATCTGCTTTTCAACATTGTTTTCTTCAGCGTACTTAGTTTGTCTGTAAACAATTTCCCTTCAAGATGATCATACTCATGTTGAACGACACGTGCTGCCAATCCAGTTAGATCCACCTCATGTTCTTCAAAGTTCTCATCCAAATAATTGATGCGAATATTTTTGTGACGAAGCACATCTTCATTAATATCGGGAATACTTAGGCAACCTTCACCAAAAGCCCATTTTTCACCGGATTCTTCGACCATAATCGGGTTGATGAAAACTCTTTTGAAAGACTTAAGCATTTCTTTATTCTCTTCGTCATCCTCTGCAAATGGTGTCGCATCAATAACAAACATACGTATTGGCAGACCTATCTGTGGTGCAGCAATCCCAACACCATGTGCGGCATACATGGTATCATACATATCATCAATCAATTTTTTTAAATCGGGATAGTCTTCATCTATTTCTTCAGCGACCTTTCTCAATACAGGGTCGCCATACGCCACTATCGGAAGTTTCATAGTACTATTATATTTTGCACAAAGGTACGGATAATTATTAAAAGCGAATATTTCGTCAAAACTTCCATAAAAGTTACATTTGTCTTATGACTCCATCCTTTAAAGACTTGGCTATTCGGTTAAAAATTGGCCTCGAACGACAGCTCGAAGTACAACTAACCCTGATCGAACTTGATGGATTTATACAAATCACCACTACTGAAATAACAAAAAATATTTTTATTTACCCTAATGAGCGATTTTTTCGCTATCAGATCTCTGAATCTGGCATTCATATAGATGAAGATCAATTAACGCAAAAATTCGATCTCATCGTACAGCGCATCGTTGCCAAATCAAAGAATAATAGACGCATCTATGCCCGGAAAACTGTCGTTGCCCGCATTGATAAAAAAGTGAGTCAACGGTTCCTCGTGGAACATCATCTACAGACAGCTCTCCCCGGAAAATATCGGTATGGACTATATGAACAAGGTGAACTCGTTTCTATTGCTGTATTTTCTGGCGGACGCCGCATGAATGATAAAAATGAAGAATACCGCTCCTTTGAGTTATTGCGTTTTTGCAATAAATCGGGTTATAATGTGATCGGTGGGCTAAGTAAATTAATCACCGCATTCGCTAAAGATTTCCACCCGGGAGATATCATGACATATACCGACCGAGATTGGAGTCAGCATTCCTCATTGGAAAAAATAGGTTTTACAACAAAAGAAATTACGTCTCCTATTAACTTCTGGGTAGCGGGACGACATCGATATACCTATCGCAGCGAAGAAGAGCTACAAGCATTAATGGAGCGAGCACCAACTGGCTTCCCAAAGGAAAACATGGGCAGCATCAAGATGATTTTATATATAAAATAAGCTAAATTGTGTATATTGTACACTGTATTAGTTTGAAAAAAAATAAATAATCAAAAATAATAACGTTATGAAGAGAAAACTTCGCATGGGTATGGTCGGAGGCGGAAATGATGCCTTTATTGGAGCCGTACACCGCATCGCTGCTTTTATGGATGGCAAGATTGAGTTGGTTTGTGGTGCATTTAGCATCGATCCACAGATTTCAAAACAATCTGGAGAAGACTTATTTGTAGCCCCAGAGCGCGTCTATCTAAACTACGAAGAGATGATCGAGAAAGAATCTTTGCTTCCTGATGGCGAACGCATGGATTTTGTAACGATTGTTACTCCCAATTTTCTACACTTTGCTCCAGCTAAATTAGCCTTGGAAAATGGTTTCGATGTTGTCGTTGAAAAACCTATGACAGTATCTGTTGAAGAGGCAAAAGAATTGCAGGAGACTGTAGAGCGCACAGGCCGTACACTATGTTTGACACATACCTATTCGGGTTACCCGATGGTAAAACAAGCCAAAGCGATGGTAAAAGAAGGCCACTTTGGTAAAATAAGAAAAATTATTGTTGAATATCCACAAGGATGGTTAAGCCGTTTAACCGAACGTGAGGGCAATGCAGGTGCTGCTTGGCGTGCGGACCCAAAACGCTCAGGCAAATCTTTGGTAATGGGAGATATCGGTACCCATGCGGCTCATCTTGCAGAATATGTTTCAGGATTAAAAATCGAAGAATTATGTGCTGATTTGACAACATTTGTTGAAGGCCGTCTATTGGATGATGATGGATCGGTATTGTTACGTTTCGAAAATGGTGCAAAAGGAGTATTGATGGCATCACAGATCTCAGCAGGAGAGGAGAATGCAGTCCGTATCCGTATTTATGGTGAAAAAGGAGGGTTAGAGTGGGCCAATGAAGATCCGAACAACCTGATCATCAAAATGCTCGATCAACCTCGTCAATTATACCGTACAGGAAATGCTTATGCAGCTCCATATACTTTGAGTTCTTTTGCTACACATAATACGCGTATTCCTGCAGGTCATCCAGAAGGCTTATTGGAGTCGTTTGCGAACATTTACCGCAACTTTACCTTGACTGTCACTGCAAAAAGAGAAGGCAGAACCCCAACGGCTGAACAACAAGATTTTCCAACTGTTTACGATGGTGTAAGAGGTATGACTTTTATTGATACTGTTGTAAAAAATAACGAAGGAACAGAAAAATGGACTAAATTTGTCGTGTGATAGACAGATTAGAACATATACTTTCTCTTTTGGAGCGGACACCTGTTCCAAAAGAGAAAGTAATCGTTATTCTAGGCCCAACAGCCTCTGGAAAAACCAAAGTGGCAGTACAGCTTGCCCAACAAATTGATGCCGAAATTATCAGTGCGGATTCCCGTCAAATTTACAGACGCATGGATATCGGCACAGGAAAAGACCTCACTGAATATCAGGACATTCCCTATCATCTTATCGATATACAAGAACCGGGCGCGAAATACAATCTTGGAAATTTTATCACTGATTTCAATCAGGCCTATCGATCCATTTTAAACAAAGGTAAACATACAATCTTATGCGGTGGGACGGGTTTATACTTGCAAAGCGTTATCCAACGGGCGCCCTATGCATTGATTCCGAGCATCGAAGGATTCAAAGAAGCGCTTTCGGAACAGACTGAATCAGCATTAATGGAACGGATAAGCTCTTATACATGTCCCCAAGACTTTCAAATTGATCATTCTACCAATAAACGTATCATCCGCGCCATCGAAATACTGGAGTTTCTCAGACAAAATCCAGATTTCAAACCCGAACAGCAAGCGCCTGACGCTCTTGTCATTGGACTAAATCCAGCTCTTGAAAAAAGAAGATCAAGCATCAGTAAGAGACTGAATGAGCGAATAGAAAACGGTTTTCTACAAGAAGTCGAACAACTATTAGCCGACGGAATTTCCCATGACCAACTACAATATTATGGGTTAGAGTATAAATATGCGTCTTTTTATCTACTTGGACAGCTGGATTACTCAACCTTCTTCACAAAGTTAGAAACAGAAATACATCGATATGCTAAACGTCAAATGACTTACTTCCGGAAAATGGAAAAAGATGGGATCAAGATCCATTGGATATAAACAAAAAAGGGCTAGTATTGCTACTAACCCTTTTCGTTAATCTCTTTCTATTATAACTTGATTTCCTCATCTTTCGCATTGAAGAAGTGGAATTCAGTTAGGTAATATGACGTCATTGGATTTACTTTAATCCATTTACCGTACTTCATAAACCATTTCATTCTTTTAGAAATCAAACCAGACTTAATGTAAGCGTCTATGTATGGGTGAACACATAAGGTCACCTTTTTCTCATTCTGTTCTTGAAGAATAAAACTCAAATTATTCTCAATATCATCCATCAGGACAATACTTGATCGGATTTCACCTGTACCATCACAAGCAGGACATTTCTCGTTTGTGACAATATTCATTTCAGGTCTTACACGTTGACGGGTGATCTGCACTAAACCAAATTTACTTGGTGGCAAAATCGTATGTCTCGCTCTGTCCGACACCATACATTCTTTTAAGAACGTATACAACTCTTTTCGATGATTGGGTTTGTGCATATCGATAAAATCGATGACTACAATTCCCCCCATATCACGCAAACGCAGTTGCCGCGCGATTTCTTTTGCTGCTTCCATATTGACCAGCAATGCATTATCTTCCTGATTCTCCTTATTGGCAGAACGGTTACCGCTATTGACATCAATTACATGTAGAGCTTCGGTATGCTCGATAACGAGATACGCACCACCCGGCAATGTAACGGTCTTGCCAAAAGCTGCCTTGATTTGCTTTTCAACTCCGAAATGGTCGAAAATTGGTTCTTTATGTTTGTAAAGTTTTACAATTTTCTCCAGATCTGGAGATATATCGTGTATATATGATTTTGTTTCTTCGAAGATCGAAGGATCATTAACATAAATATGCGAAAACTCATCCGTTAGGATATCCCGTAGAATAGTGGATGCACGATCCATTTCGCCGAGAACCTTTTGCGGTGGTTCAGCATTACGAAGACGTTTGGTAAATAGCTCCCATTTTGAGATCAGGTCCAATAAGTCTCGCTGTAGTTCTTCGACACCCTTTCCTTCAGAGACTGTACGGATGATTACCCCAAAATTAGCTGGCTTAATCCCTTCGACAATCTTTTTGAGGCGGTTGCGCTCGTTACTACCTTTGATACGCTTGGAAATGGAAACAGTACTTGAGAAAGGTACCAAAACGACAAAACGACCTGCAATTGAAAGGTCTGAGCTCAGACGAGGTCCCTTTGTTGAGATGGGTTCTTTGGCGATTTGTACTGGCACGAGCATATTTTTGCTCAAGACATCAGAGATCTTACCAGCTTTATCGATATCCTTTTCAAGTTTTAAACTATTGAGCAGTTTCTCTTGATAACTGCCATTCTTTACTATACGCGTAAGCTTTAGCAAAGATTGAACTTGTGGACCCAAATCTAGATAATGTAGAAAAGCATCCTTTTCGTAGCCTACATCTACGAAAGCCGCATTCAGCCCCGGCATAATCCGCTTGATTCGTCCAAGATAAATATCTCCGACAGCGAAATTGTTATTTGCGGGCTCGCGGTTAAGTTCAACAAGCTGCTTGTCTTGTAGTAAAGCAATAGTTACCCCTTTATCAGGAGTTGAATCGATAATTAATTCCTTTACCAAAAGCTACTCATTTTTGATACCTATGCAATATCCTATCGCAATTTTTGGTATCCGATTAAACATTTAAAGAACGTTGTTACGAAAAAAACAATCTACACACCCATAAAGACATGTAGATCGTTTCGTAAAGCTATCTCAGCAAAATGGGCCAAGATGTTTAAAAGCTTAACACAAGACTATTTTTTCTTGTGTCTATTTTTTCTTAAACGTTTTTTACGTTTGTGAGTAGCCATCTTGTGTCTTTTTCTTTTTTTTCCGCTTGGCATAGCTAAATTTTTTAATGATTATAAAATAATAAATTAATTACTTGCTCAATTCCCCGATCTTGCGGTCGATGAATTGTGATAGGGACGGATCAGCTGCCAGCTCTTTACTTTTTTGAAAAGCAGTCACGGCCTCCTTTTTCATCCCAATATTTTCATAGCCTGTGGCTAAGTAAAAGTATGACTCTGCATCGGGTTTTTGATCGATAACGGTCTTAAAACGCTCGATGGCTTTGTCAAACTGACGGGACTGTAATGAAAACAATCCCAAAGTTTTATTCGCTTCTAAGTTTTTCGGATCAGCAGCAACAACTTCACGCAATAGCGCAATACCTGCCATTGGATTGTTTGTTCCTGATACCATTGCGGCACCTAATCCTGTTTTTGCATCAAGACTACTTGAATTAGCTTTTAACGCCGCCTCATACGCATGAATCGCATTCTGATTAAGAGCTTGAGCTAAAGTAGAATCTTGCAAATTAGTATAAGCAGCACGATAAGCATTACCCGCTTTCAACCAATATTCAAATTGAGGAGAAACCTTTGCCATTTCCTCATACACAAATGCCTGAGGGGCTGGTTTTGCGACATCGTCCCACTTATTTGCCAACTGTTGCAACAGCTTTATCTTATCTTCACCAGAAGCTTTTGCAACTTGGGCCTCAATATCGGAAATTTCTTTGACTAAACTAGCATCTAAACCTTGTTTTGTCATCGAAGAGATATTTTCCAAGTTTACTTCATTGGAAGGTTTCGATTCAGATGCTGCAGCAGTTTGTTTTTCTTTGTCCACCAAACCTTTAATAGGCTGTGCAAATAGCACAGCAACCAAGGCTACTACTGCTCCTATGACTATTATTTGTTTGGTTTTTGCCATTTTAATCTATTTTAAGATTATTTATTGCCGTTTTTTACTTTCTCAACGAAAATTTTAGCTGGCTTGAAGCTAGGAACAAAGTGCTCTGGAATAATGATTGCTGTATTTTTTGAAATGTTTCTTGCAGTCTTCTCAGCTCTTTTTTTGACTACGAAGCTACCAAAACCTCTTACATATACATTTTCTCCTCCGATCATTGCGTTTTTGACAACTTTGAAGAACGCCTCTACGGTCTCTTGAACATCTACCTTCTCTAAGCCAGTTTTGTTAGAGATTTCTGCAATAATTTCTGCTTTAGTCATATCTATTTTACTGTAATTATTTATTTTTCAACCCTTAAGCCAACTAATGTTTGGGGATGCAAAAGTATTGTTTTAAAATGAGGAATGGAAATTATTTAAACACTTTTTTGATAAATAAGCTTCCAAAAGCCAAACATTTACAATCAATTAACGAGATTTCACATCGATCAAACCGCTAAATAAGTTTCAAAATTAACAACAATTTCCTAATTTACAACAAGTTGATTCAATGGATGTCATAAAAAAATCAAGATATGCCAATTGCATGACTAATACGTTCCAAATCTTCCCGAGTATGGTGTGCATTGACAACAATTCTATTCAATAATGGATCCGTAGGAAGGGGATAAGGGAAACTAGAGACCAATATACTTGCTTCCATCAGCCTTGCATAGAGACTAATATCACTGGAAGAGAAGACCGGAAAATTAGCGATGGTATTTAAATATCCTTTTGAAAGCGATGCGAAATAAAGAATATTTGCCTGCAATTTCTCAAATTGCTTACGATAGATCTGCTCTCCATTTACAAAAGCATAAAGGCTCGCTGGGGAACTCGGGGAGGCTCCAGTATAAAAATTTGATTTTTTAAGCTGTTCTATCCGTTTCTGGCTGGCCAAAATCAGGCCGGCGTCTGTCGCTAAGCCCTTTGCCAGGGAGGCCACGACAATCAGCTCCATATTTTCTCTCAAAAAACCACGCTCCAACAGTGAAATGCCATTTTCATGCAGCACACCGATTCCGTGAGAATCATCCAGCAATAGGGTAACCCTTTTAGCATCCGAAATTTCATCAAAAACCGAAAAATCATATCTTTCAGGCTTCATGTTATCCAGGCTATTGCTAACAATAACAAAAGATGTTTCTTTGGATTTATTAATATAATCGACAGTATGGAAGCTCCAATCCCTAAAATCGCCAACTACACCTGGGTTTGCGTCAAGCCACAAGGAAGGATGGCTAGCTGGTGCATAGAGCAATTTCCCCTCTTGCGACAACGTTTTGACAACAAATTGAGTCGCCAAGTAACCGCTTGACAGCAATAATCCATACTCAAATCCAAATCGCTGCGCCGCATATTCCTCGGCTTTGTCAAATATAGCTTGCTGTACATTGTTATTGCGAGAAGTACCGTTATTAACGCCATAACGTCTTACCCCTTCGATGAAGAGTTCGGTATATTCATTATCCGTCGCCAGGCCCAAGTAGGAGGTTCCTCCAAAAAAAAGGGATTCCTTTCCATCCAAGTAGATGGATCGTCCAGTCGGTTGATCAAGTTTCGTAAAATTTTTCATTTAAACACTTAGGGGGTGTCCTCACAAAGGAAGGACAGTCCATTTTTCATTAATACTGCTCTTAACCCCAAACACGCTTCTTTAAATTTTCAATTACCGAGGGGAGCGCTTTTCCTTTTGGACAGTTTGATTTCAATCAATAATACACATTTGGTTTGACATCTATCCATTGCGGCGGGAACATTTATTTCCTAATCTTTTGATCTACTCATAAACAAAGGGTAGCATTTCAAGTGGCAATTTCCTAGCTTACGAACCATCTGTCAATAGACATTCCCATCAGTCCTTCAAAACCTCTGGGTTGGCGATATGTTGTGGTGTTCCTTGCGCAAAAGCAACAATATTTTCAAAAGCTAACTTAAACAACTGTTCGTAGCCATTTTCTTCAACGTAGCCCAAATGGGGTGTACAAATCACATTCGGCAGCTGCAACAATGGATAATTGGCGTCTGTAATAGGTTCTGACTCGTAAACGTCAACCGCAGCTGCGCCTGGTGTCCCACTGGTCAAAGCATCCAAAAGTGCGCCTTGTTCAACCAATTCCGCACGCGAAGTATTTACGAATAGTGCTGATGATTTCATGGAACGCAGATCTTCCAACTTTACGATAGCTCTGGTTTCTGGCACCAACCTCAGGTGCAGTGTTACCACATCCGCAAAATGAAAGAAATCCGACTTACTTGATGCTGCTAAGAACCCGTCTTTTACTGCCTCTTCCCGAGAATTTTCGCTACCCCATACAATCACCTGCGCGCCAAAGGCCTTTGCATACTGGGCAACCCGGCACCCAATCTTTCCGTAGCTCCATATCCCTATGGTTTTCCCTGCCACAGACTGACCAATATTCGACTGCCATTGCCCCGCTTTCATCGCTGCAATTGCTTGTGGCAGCTTCCTCAAACCATTCATAATTAATAGCCAGGTCAGTTCGGCAGGTGCGACCGGGGATCCCATACTTTCTGCAACAGCAACTTTATAAGCACTGCAAGTCGCCAGATCAAGGTGGTTGGAAATCTTACCCGTTTGGCTGATGAGCTGGAGATTTGGAAGTCTGCTGAGCAGATCAGCAGAGATTTTCGTTCGCTCTCTAATCAGCACCAACGCTTCTGTATTTTTAAGCTTTTCGGCTAGTAGAGCCGGATCTGCATAGGATTGTTTCAATATCTGAACATCGTGACCATCAAGTATTTTGAAACAATCCAGCTGTCGGACAGCATCTTGATAGTCATCTAAAATGGTAATTTGCATCTTTCTGTGACTTAATTTACACCGCTCTTTAACACGATCGGTTCTCATTTCAAGCATTAATTTACAGCATAAAATCGGAATACGACATTTCATCATCATATTTTGACATTTCATCCACTCTTTTTCGTGGAAGCAATTGCTCTCTTCCATTTTTGGATAAAAGTCAATAAAATGAAGCTGCTATTAACCTTACTATTTTTAAGTACCACCACCGTTTTCGCACAATCTATTCTCAAAGGCAGGGTAGTAGAGAAAAATGGTAAACCTATCTATTTAGCCAATGTTTATATAGAAGGTACCTACGATGGGAGTACAACAGACTCGCTCGGAAATTTTACTTTTGAAACCAATGAGCGGGGTGCCAAGACAATTAAAGCGTCCGTTGTAGGTCGCCCACTGTATAGCAAATTCATTGAATTACCATATAAGGAACTTTTGATCATTCAATTGCAGGGTAGTGAGAATCGATTGCAAGAGGTCAGTATTCAGGCAGGGGTCCTTCAAGCCAACAGCTCAGGCAAAAACACGGTGATGAGCCCCTTGGACATCGTCACGACGGCAGGAAGCATGGGCAACATCATTAGTGCTTTGGCAACATTACCGGGGGCACAAGTTGCGGGAGAAAACGGACGTCTCATGGTTCACGGCGGAGATGCCTCCGAGACACAGACTTACATTAATGGAATACGGGTAGCACAGCCCTATACCGCAACCCCAAATGAAGTTCCTGTCAGGGGTCGGTTCTCGCCAATGCTCTTTAAAGGCGTCAATTTTTCTACCGGAGGTTATTCTGCTGAATTTGGTAATGCCTTATCCAGCATTTTGGCCCTTAGTACAGAAAACACCATTGAACAGCCCAAAACAGAAGTTTCCTTATCATCTGTGGGCCTTGGTCTAGGGCATACATTACAATGGGGTAAGAACTCACTGACCTTCAACAGCAGCTATACAAACTTAAAGCCCTATTCAAAAATCATAACTCCCGACATCAAATGGACCAAACCCTATGAAAACGCTTCCGGAGAACTGATCTATCGCCATCAGTTTAGAAAAGGCTTTCTAAATATTTATGGGGCGTACAATTTTGAAAATATGGGGCTTTACCAATCCGACATCAATTACGAGGAGCCTATCCCATTGAAAAAGAAGTCCAACAATAGCTACGCCAACATCACCTATAGTCAAGACTTAGGAAATCGCTGGGCATTCAATTCAGGCGTTGGAATAGGCAATCTGACAGACAAGCTCCATTACAGCGACATTTACCTGCCCAACGACGAAAAGAGCCTCCATGTAAAAGGAACCTTAAGGAAAACCTGGAAAAACAGTATAAAAAGCATTTGGGGAATAGAATATTTTGACAACAATTACAAGGAAGAATACCATCGTCAAGAACTCGCCTACAGCTATGGATACCATAGCAAAATGACTTCGCTGTTTACCGAAACCACTTTTGGCCTATTACCTAACCTTATTGGGAAGATCGGACTGCGGGGGACTACCTCCAATTTACAAAACAAGAACACGATCGAGCCAAGGGCGTCCTTGGGCTACGCTTTGAACAAGTATACCCAGCTCTCGCTGGCTTATGGAACGTTTCATCAACAAGCTCCAAGCCCATTTTTAAAATATGATCCTCAGCTGGATTGGCTAGCCGCCAGACATTATATCGCAAATTACTTTTACGAGAAAGGTGGACACCTGTTGCGTCTGGAAGCCTACCATAAGACATACGACAACCTGATAAAATATAACAGCCAAACAGCGAGGTACGACAGTCAATATGACAACAATGGCAACGGCAAGGTCAAAGGCTTTGATGTATTTTACAAAAACACCAGTAGCGTAAAGAATCTTCAATACTGGATTTCATACTCCTACACAGACAGCAAAAGAAATGAAGCGAACTATCCCCATACAGTTACTCCCTCTTATGTTTATAAGCATAGCCTTTTTATTGTTGGAAAATACTGGTTTGCAGACCTCAGATCACAGCTCAGTTTGACAAATTCGTTTGTTTCAGGAAGAAATTACAATGACCCGAACCAAACCGCTTTTATGAATGGTCACACCAAAGGATATAATAATCTATCTATGAGTTGGTCATTCCTCTACAGTCAACAAAAAATTATCCATTTCTCTGTCAGCAATGTCCTCGGAGTTTCACCGATCTATGGATATCAATATGCAGACCGACCAAATACACAGGGTATTTATGATCGTAGAGCTATTGTGCCTACAGCTAAACGCTTTGTCTTTTTGGGCTATTTCTGGACAATAAGTAAAAATGAAAAAGACAATCAACTGGATAATCTATAACAATCAACAACTCATCATCAAAATATGCCGGTTCATCCAAAATTATTCCCAATTGCAAGCAACTATCCGCAATTTCACTGGAGTTCAACAAATATGAACCAGCTATAGAAGAATCAAAAATGTTAACCACTAAACGAAAAATCATGAAATCATTTATTATCGCCATTATCTGCTTCATAAGCAGCAGCACATTTGCACAAAGTAACTACGAAAAAAGTATGGGGCAAGCTATGAGCTTATGGCAGTCCGGAGAGATACAGAAAGCATCTGCAGTATTGGAACGAATTGCCCAAGCCGAAAAGGACAATTGGATTCCGACCTATTATCAGGCAATGATCCTGACGACAGCCGCCTTCAGGGAAAAGAACAAAGAAACACAAGCAAAATACATAGAATCTGCCGAAGACATCCTGAATAACAGCACGCAGGACAATAACTCGGAATGGCTTGTGTTGCGAGCAATGAATAAAACCGCATTAATGGTAACCGATCCCATGACAAAAGCCAAGGAGCTATCACCAATCATCATTGGTTTGTATAAAAAAGCATTGGCAATCAAACCTAGTAATCCACGCGCGATGTTGGGGCTTGCTGAATTCCAGATGAACGCAAAAAAATATTTCAATCAGGACAGCAGTAAAGAATGTGAGGATGTCAAGAAAGCACTATCTTTATTCAATGAAGAAAAAGTGACTGTTCCCTTTTCTCCTTCTTGGGGTAAAGAACGGGCAGAACAAATACTGAAAGAGTGCAAATAATATTGCTGTGAAGAGATTTCCATTTAAAGCCATTATTCAGGCCATATTAGCAAGTGTGGTTGTCTCCATCTATTTTGTAGTTGTAGCCAAACTCGATCATAAAGACATCCCTTTGTTATCGATCATCTTACACCCTAATATGGTCAGAGGTTTATTGTATGGGTTTTTTCTCTTTCTGAGTCATGGCTATCTATCAAAATGGGTGGCGGATAAGTACCCAAACAGTAAAGACTTTGGGAAAAAAATGGTTGTTTTTTATGGTATCAGCTTTATCTTGACCATACTTGTCGTTTTTTTAGTGAATGCTTTTCTTTCGGGTCTGTTTATCCCTACTGGTTCCAAAGACTTTCTCCAGCGCTTCAATCATTTTATTAATCAGCAGCGTGTTGCTTACTACTTTCAACTTGCGATTATCTCCTGGTTTATTTCAATGCTATTTTTTGGCTTCTATTTCTATAAGAGGTTCAAAGACTATCAGATTAAAGAATCGGAGCAGGAAAAACAACAGATAACAGCCCAATTCGAATCTTTAAAAAACCAATTGGATCCGCACTTTCTATTCAACAGCTTAAATGTGCTGAATGGGCTGATTGAAGAGGATCCCAAAAAGGCTAGCCTGTTTACAACAGACCTGTCAAGGATATACCGCTATGTACTGGAACACAAGGACAAGAGTCTTGTTAGTTTACAGGAAGAACTCAGGTTTTCAAAAGCCTATTTGAATCTTCTGGGCCTACGGTTTGAAGCAGGTATTCAGATTGATCTACATATTTCTGAAGACGAGATCCATGGTTTTATTTTACCGCTTTCTCTTCAATTGCTCATCGAAAATGTAGTGAAGCACAATGTTATTTCGTTAAAGAGCCCACTGATGTTAAAGATTTATCGTAAAAACGATTATTTGTATGTTGAGAACAATCTACAAAAAAAGAAAGTGCTCAATAGCAACTCTGGCATCGGTTTAAAAAATATCCAGGAGCGTTATGCATTATTGTCCGATCAACCTGTTTACATTCAGGAAAGCGCTGATTTATTCGCTGTGGGGCTGCCGATTATTGCCGAAACAGTAGCATGAAAGCCAGCTAATTCAAAAACAAGTCAATGCCAGTAGTATTTGATGACAAGGATCAATCCGGTCCAAGAGACCATTAATTAAAACAAAGGAAATACCAGTAGCAATTAAATGTCGTAAGCAGGCAGGGATGACCTGAAGGCGAAATAAATAAATCACTCAGGGATCAGACGATCAATGAGAACGAAAATACGCAATGAAAATATTAATTATAGAAGACGAACTTCCTTCTGCGAGACTGCTCCGAAGAAAATTGGAAGGGCTCGGTTACACGGTGTCAGCCACACTACAGACCGTAGAAGAATCGATTGAATGGTTTAGGTCAAATGACGAACCTGATCTACTTTTTATGGACATCCAACTTGCTGATGGCATATCATTTGAGATCCTCGAGCAGATAAAACCTAGTTCGGCCATTATTTTCACGACAGCGTATGATGAATATATGTTACGGGCATTTAAACAAAACAGCATCGACTACCTGTTAAAGCCAATTGAAGATGAAGAACTGGAAAACGCGATTGAAAAGTTTCTGCAGTTTAGGCGCCCAGTCTCTCCATTTGATCTAGCAACTTTTGAGGCATTATTTAAAAATACCACCCAAACATTTAAGGAACGTTTTACCATCAGGATCGGCCAGAGCCTCAAGGTTGTGACCACCCAACAGATCGAGTGCATTTACAGCGAAAACAAAGGCACCTATTTATATACCAATGAAAATGGGAATTATCTGTTCGACCAAACACTGGATGCCTTAACCCCACAATTATCGCCCAAAGATTTCTTTCGGATCAACCGAAGTGCTATCGTGCAATTTGATGCCATCAAAAACATTGCTGTACACTCCAATGCGAGATTAAAAATATATCTCAAGCATTATGAATCTGACGAGCTGATCGTTTCGAGGGAGAAAGTTGTTGCTTTCAAAAATTGGCTCGATAAATAAGCTCGGATTAAACACACTTTACTATCTGGAAGCTTTTAAATCACATACAAGGATCCAGCTCAATTCATCGAACGAGCACTTAGCAGCAAGGAAAAGAAGAAGATAGTGGAAGAGGTTACATATTGAGCCTATAATTCAATGGAATACTGAATCTCAGAGACACGGCAAACCCCTTCATTGGCCGATAATCTTTTTTGTCTTTGATGGAAAAACCATATCCAAAATCAATATCCAAAAGTGTCGCCAGACTAGCTCCGACTTTAGGGGTGAACGTATAAGGCGTCACTTCTGCGCGCAAAAATGGGGTCAGTACATAGCTTTGCGGATAATATGTTAGCGCCGCTTCTGGAATAACCGCAAATTTCTTTTGCGTCCAGGTGAAGTTAGCAGTGGCATCTGCCCGCAAGATGTTATCACCAATAAATGGAAATGCAAAATAAGCTCCAGTTTTGATGATACTCCCTTTTTGGAACTGGTAACTCAATGTCGGGCCAATCAAATGGTCTTGTGCTGCTGCCTTTTTTCCAAAAGCGAGCAAAATAACCATACAACCTAACCAAAGTATATTTCTATTTTGCATGACTCGCCATTTAATAGATATGAAAATTCAATGGTATATTCACTCCTATGGATACGGTAAAACCATCTATTGGCTTGAAATTTTTCTTTGTATTATAATCGAATCCATAGCCTATACCCAAGTCGACAATTGAAAACAAACTCGCTCCAACTTTAGGAGTAATGGTATAGGGTGTCAATTCAGCTTTGACAAATGGGAACAGGACAAAGTCATTCAGGTAATATGTAAACCCTACTTCCGGAATTACCGTCGTTTTGTTTTCCATCCAGCTAAAATTGGCACCAGCATCTATTTTCATATACTGAAAGTCGTTTGGTGCAAATAAGCCCCAACCTGAAACTTTCAGGAAATTTCCGCTCTGATATTGGTACCCCACAGAAGGTCCCCAGATCCATCTATTATGTTCCTGTAAAGGTTTCCTCTGAGCCTTTACAAGCGAAAATGAACAACATAGTCCGGCAATTAATGACAGTGCTTTTAGTTTCATCCAGCTAAATTACAAACTATAATCTATTTTATGGAATACAACAGGCGCACTCCAGAATAGTTTTACTTAAAACAGAAAATAGTACCTATACGGCTCGGTATCCGCAAATTAAATTAACAAAACTCTCGCTTAGGACAATTTTAATCCTCAAGCAGTTTGATTCTAATAAATTGAGACCTTTCACTCAAGGATCCTTCTTCTCCCCAATACCCATTTATATGGTTTGCCGCGGCATATATATGTCCATCTTTACCCCAAAATAGCAGTTCCTCTTTCCAGGTCGGCATCCATTCTTTAAAACTTACCGAAATCATCGGGATTACTTTCCCTTGTTTCACGTGGAAGAGTTGCAGATCACCTGTCGATTCATAGGGATCAGCGTGCAAAGTCATCAAATATTTTTTGTCAGCAGAAAAGAAGGGATAATCACCACACTCCACGATAAGATGCCCATCCTTTCGGTCAAAAAGGCGTACATCAGCACTTTCCCAATAGTTTCCCGCAACGGCAAAGGCATTCAGAAAATCGTAATGACCCATGTACGAATAGCGAGACTCCAGCTCATTGTCAATATCTTTATCTGTAAAAGTCAGCTTTTTCCCATTTTCTAGCGGTAATTCCAGAATCTTTCCATTTTTAGTATAGGACAGCGTATCCTTGATCATATAATTTTTGGCCGTATTTCGGGCCGCTAAAAACGTTTGTTCATCGATCAACTCCACAAGAAGATATTTATCCAAAGGATGCCCTTTTTCGTAATAGCTTTCTTTTCCGTTCACCGTCTGTGAGACAATGATATTTAAATCCTTAGGTGATATTGTAATTTTATCCTGTTTGCCCAATTTAGATTTTGCCACATATACCTTTTCCCATCGTGTTACATCATTGGCTTCGCCGTTAGCCCCTTTATAATCCCGTTGAACACGATCCATCACAGCAATCCACTCACCTTCTTCAGCGATTACATCCAGTTTTGTACCATAAGGATACTTTCCAAGTGTCGGAGCACTTTCATCCGCGCCCTGACGTAACACCACACCAGCACGGTCGATCACATAGAGGTTTTTCAAGACCTTTGTCTGATCATAGTTGATCGGCAATGGAGGAAATTTCTCCGCTACAGCAGTATTCCTGACTGCGACCGAATCCATTTGAGTAGAATCACCCTTTTGGGTATCCGTCTTCTTCGAACCGTCACCGCAGCCTGACATTCCTATGGAAATAGTCCCACCGACCAGTATACACAGAGGTAAAAATAGCAGTCTTTTCATAAAGGTGAAGATAGCGATTCCTGTGCCGAAAAAAAATACTGGTATTCAGGGGTTCTTACCTCCCCGTATAAATATCAAAAAGCCAGCAGCTTTGGTTCATCGTTATTTGAGTAGCGACCATGGCAATTATTGTCTTTTTCATCCAAAATAATTTTAGCTTTTTCGCCAAAGCGTCTTACGATTCACCTGAAGACCACCATGCATTCTTTTTGCTTTAATTACTGTCAATGTGATAACGATCGCGATCGTCAAAAAGCGGAAAATATTTGCGTACCAGTTTCCTGCTGCAGTATCATCGACATTAAAGAGCATCCAAGCCAGATTCATCAGGATATGTAAAGCAATGGGAACCCAGAGATTAAACCTCCATTCCGTATACAACCAGCCAAACAATACCGATCCTAAAAATGTTGTTGTGAAAATGAGCGCCAATTCCACCGGATCCTGACTTTGATATAAATGCAGTAAGGCAAATACGAAAGACGTCGCCAGGATAGCGGGTATAAAACCCAAGCGCGTATAGCGGTAAACAAGACCAAAAAAATAAGCCCTAAAGATAAGCTCTTCAAAAAATCCAGCAGATACAGTATTAATCATCAAAGAATTGAAATCAGGTTCTTTGATCAAGGAAAACTTAAATGCATACCCGATAAACATCGGGAGTGTTGCCAGCGCACCGATAGCTAGCCCCGAAATAAATGATCCATTCAAACCAGATTTAGAAATCAGGGAGTCCTGATCTTTTGGGTGAAGTAAAAGCGCTCCTATGAACAGGGGGAGTAAGCTAAGTCCATAGGTTGACATATGACCCAAGGTTCTGTTGTGAAGGAGACTGGTCATTTTGGAATGGACAGAAGCAAATAATAATTGATCCAAACCAAAGTAAACCCCGAAAAACAAAAACAAAACAAATAAATTCAAATTTGTGCGATTCATAACTTTTTGGGACAAAACTATAGGACAATCTCAGGACTGAAAAAAATAAGTGGTGGATAGCAAAGATTAGGGACGAATGGCAAACAGCACCTTAGAGTTTATTAAGCCGGTTAATTCACTAAGTAGGGTTTTACCGAATGAAGCATCGAACGGGACACGAAGGCATACTCCTCCATATTTTCAAAACGCAATAGAAACCCTTGCGCATTGCCCTCTTTGCTCAGTATTCTATCGAAGTTAACTAGATATGATCTGTGACAACGGTGGATATTTGCACCTGTCAGCAGCTCGGCTAGCTTCCCCAGCGTAATACGCACGATCTCCTTTTTTACCCTATTACCTTCGTAGAAATAGACTATGCAATAATTATCCATGGATTTGGCAAATATAAAATCCTGTCGACCAAAATATAAAAACTGGCTTCCATTGGCAACACAAACAATAGCGTTGTCATCAGAAGCAACAACATGCTGCTCTGTTAAACCCACCCGAATCGGAGAAGCTGAATTCTGAGACGTGGGATTGGAGATACGCTGTTCAAGTAAGTTCGCTTGTATCGGCAAAACAGCGTCTAGAGAAACAGGATCTGGAAAAACAGAGGGGTGAGAGACGGAGTTCGGTATAAGCGGTTCAGATAAACCCGTCGGCACCAGAGTGGCGAGTCTCTGAGGCGCAGCGTTCGAGACTGGCACGGTGGGTTTCGTCCGATTTGTATGTATAATTGCTAAAAAATAGATCAGTCCAATGGGCACATAGAGTGATAGGGTATAAAGCCCCATATATAGCAAGTTAATCCATTGCATGGGCACTTGACTAACAACCAAACTATTGTACAGAAAATTCAATATTGAAGCTGATAGATATACCAATAGCATACGTACTAACTCCTTTCGCATAGTCCATTCCTTCCTGTCAGGTAATACAAAAGAAGCCAATAGGTAAGAAAAAGCGAAAATAACCCCATAACCGGCCAATAGTAGGTACTTGCTCGTATCTTCGAAATTGTAAGTGCCAAAAGGCTGAAAAATAATTAAAAAAAGGTAACAGGATACTCCCAGCAAAAAAGCATAACTTAGCGACCGCTGGAGTGAAGATATCCCCGGAATGACCTGTTGCCCCTGCCTTAACCATAACGTTAAATTGATCATAATCAGCGACAATTTACTAAAATTTCATCATTTCATATTGTATTTTTCATTCGCGCAGAGACTTTCAAGCTAATTATAACAATTACAGCACCCTGTTTTACGAAGCCCATATCCCGAAAAACCCAATTCCATCGAAGATCTGCCATGGCAGACATAACCTACCCATAACAATAGTTTATAAAACGTTGATATAGCAATTATAGCGCTGTTTAAACCTCTTTTTACATAGCCCTTCTCTGAAAGATACTCTTTTTGTAAAAGGCAGATCATAAAGCTGTTTATTTGATAAACCTATAAACAGCTTTGCTTTTTATTGATTAGTTTTGTGTTTCAACGATAAATTAGAGCATTTCGGTGGCATTATTATTCAACGAGGGACGTCCGGTAGTTAGACTAAGAGCATTTCGTGCTATCGACGATCCCAAAACCTGTGAACGTTTTATAGAAGGGCATGCCCATGTCTTGACAGCAATAGGTGTCAAGAAAGTTACTTCATCCAAAAATGACTGGATGTATAATCCGGCATCATTCGTCCTTATTGTAGAGTCACTTGATGGTGAGAAGGTATATGGAGGAGTTCGGATACATGCTGCTGGAGGGAGTGAGCCACTACCGATAGAACAGGCTACAGGCGCTATGGACGCACGTATCTACGATTTGGTATACGACTACGCACTTCACGGTACCGGAGAAGGCTGTGGTCTATGGAACTCTCGTGAGATCGCAGGCTATGGCATCGGTAGTATCTTCCTCACAAGGGCGGGAGCAGCAATCAGTACACAGATTGGGATCAAATCCCTGTTTGCACTATGTGCTCCATACACAGTAAAACTGGCTGAGAGTGTCGGTTATCGGATAGATACCAGCGTTGGTAACAATGGAACTTTTTACTATCCCAAATTGGATTTATTGGCAACAGTTATGATCATGAGAAATCTGGATACGTTAACCGAAGCCGATCAAGAAAACAAGGAAGCGATATTTTCGCTTCGAAACAATTCCAATATTGTCCGGATAGAAACCTTGCGAAATAAAGAGATTGAAATTCACTATCAAATAGACATTCCCAATTTAGATCGTTGGGATCTTGACGAAGTCATAAAAAATTTGCAACACACATCGGCAGATCTCAAAGCAGATCATCGTAATCTAAATATTTTGTAATGGATACTAAACACTATGGTGCTAATTATTTACAGGACACCGGAGACTTTCTCAAGCAACTAAAAATACATTCCTATAGCCCTTTCAACATAATCAAAGAAGGGGTTGTTGCCGATCTGGGCTGCGGTACCGGAATGGACGCTGTTAACCTTGCAAATATGTTAGGAAACAATGTACAGGTCGTTGGCGTTGACCATGACGCTGTATTGATCGATCATGCCAAGTCGGGGAGCAAAGGCGTCAGCAACGTCAATTTCGTACAGGGCGAAGTATATCAGCTTGGTTTTGAGAATGAGAGCGTTTCGGGCGTACGGATGGAGCGACTTGTTCAGCATCTGACTGCTCCGCAAAACATGTTTCAGGAGGTCTATCGCATATTACGCAAAGGGCAACCCTTGGTTATTGTAGAAACAATATGGAATAGCCTGACTTTTTATACACAACATGTGGATATAGAGGCTAAAATATGTCATTACTTGACAGAAGATAAAGTCAATAACGGTTGGGCAGGCAACAAACTGACAACGGATCTCCTTGCAAATGGATTTCAACAGGTTCAACTGCAAACATTCAATATGGTAACACGTTCTAGGGAAGAAGCTAGCCGTTATTTATTTTTGGATAAAATACTATTGGAGATGTTTGAAAAGGGTAAATTAAGTCAAGCAGAATACGACGATTTCCAGCTAACACTGAACCAATTGGATGAATCTGGCTGTTTTTTAGTCTCCATGAATTTAGTAATTGCTCAAGCTAAAAAATAGTATCCTAAAGATGAAGCGCTGGTTTTTCCTGATCTGCCTTTTTATTTTCGCATGCCTGCCATCACGTGCGCAGCTCACTATTGATCAATCTGGGCAACGGTTGCTGATTGGCCATATGCTCGAGCGCTATACAGGCCCCGAAACCTCAGATTTTTCAACAGTTTCATCATCATCGGCCTTTCAACCGCTAAACAGTGAGGTGCCTAACCTAGGGACATCCCCCGATGCCATCTGGTTACGCCTACCTGTTAAAAATAATACCAAACAAGATTTAGATCTTCTTTTAGAGATTGCCTATCCATTATTGGATGAGATTGAATTGTATAGTCCTAATGAGAATGGTACATATCAATCCATTAGACTGGGAGAACACCAAAATTTCTCACTAAGAAAATACAAAGTCCCCAATTACTTATTTGATATTCATCTGCACTGTCAGTCAGAAAAAGTCTTTTTTCTCCGTATTAAAAGTGTTGAGCAAATCATATTGCCGATCTACCTCAGTAGCGAACGCAAATTTATGGCGCAGATGAATAACGATAGCCTCCTTAGTGGTATTTATATTGGTATCGTGTTTATTATGGCGATATATAACCTTTTTCTGTTTTTTTCTGTCCGGGACAAGGGCTACCTCTATTATGTCCTATATGTTGTTTGTGCAGGGATCACCCAAATGGGTATCAAAGGCTATAGTTTTCAATATTTATGGCCGAACTGGCCCTATTTTGCGACCAAAGGTCCGATTATTTTCGGCTGTTTGTCTGGACTTAGCGCCTTGCTCTTCGCGGGTTCATTTCTCCAATTAGAGAAGAATGCTCCTCGATCAAAACGTATAATCACGATCTTTATCGTATTATTTGCCGTTGGTACCATCCTCGCATTGATCAATCTGACGCAGTTAGCATTTTTTGTGATGCAAGTGACCACCGGTATAGGCTCTTTGTTTGTCCTCTATCTATCCTACCGCATCATGATCAGCGGCTATAGCCCAGCGAAATACTTTGTCTATGGCTGGACAGTCCTATTATTGGGATCCGTAGTGTTTTTGTTAAAGGACTATGGAATATTAGACTACAACAATTTTACCAGCAATTCGGTACAGATCGCTTCAGTTATCGAAATGGCTTTACTTTCATTCGGTCTGGCATACAGTATCAATATACTTAAACAGGAAAAAGATGAGTCCCAAAAACGAGAATTGGCTATTTCTTTGGAAAATCAACAACTTATCCGTGAGCAGAATACGGTTTTAGAACAAAAGGTAGATGAGCGAACACATGAACTGAAAGAATCCAATGCATCGCTGCAGACCACGCTGGCACATCTGAAAGAAGCCCAGTCACAGCTTGTTGAAGCTGAAAAAATGGCTTCTTTAGGACAGTTGACTGCAGGAGTAGCCCACGAGATTAACAATCCGATAAACTTTGTCACCTCCAATGTCGCTCCACTGAAGCGCGATATCAAGATGATCTGGGAAACATTGGACGAAGTCGAACGTGTTGCATTTAATACAGACCTTTCCGATAGCGAAAAACAGTTACAGATCAAAAAATTTAAAGATGATTTGGATATCGGATATCTAAAGACCGAAGTCGATTATCTATTGAAAGGAATGGACGAAGGAGCTCATCGAACAGCTGAAATTGTAAAAAGTTTACGTATCTTTTCTCGTATCGACGAAGACACCTTAAAATTTGCGGATATCAATGAAGGTCTAACGTCCACCATGATCATACTTAACAGTTTGATAAACAATTCGATCGAAGTAGAAAAAAATCTTGGAAATCTACCAAGAATAGAATGTCATGCCGGAAAACTGAATCAGGTATTTCTGAATATTATCACGAACGCGGTGTATGCCATAGACAAAAAATTCGGCGGCAACAGTGGAGGGAAACTACATATTGAAACGGGGCTTACAGCTGATCAATCCGCTATTTATGTTAAAATAGCAGACAATGGTATTGGTATCCCAGAAAGCATTAGAGACCGAATTTTTGAGCCCTTTTTCACGACAAAAGATGTAGGTGAAGGAACAGGATTAGGTATGTCTATTGCCTATAATACCATTGCAAAACATCATGGTAAGATTATTGTAGAATCAGAAGTAGGGGAGGGAACAGCTTTTACATTACACATTCCCATACAACAAACAAATTGATGCCAAAGTAAACCCGAATAGTTCGATAAATTATCATTAATTTCGTTCATTTTGGGAAGATAAACCAGATTATAAAAATTATGCAGACGGAGATTGAAATATTATATATTGATGATGAAGCAAATAACTTGGTTGGTTTTAAAGCAAATTTTAGATACGACTATGTTATTCATACCGCATCAAATACAGCCGAAGCCGAAAAAATACTTCTTTCCAATCCAGATATCCGTGTGATCTTTTGTGATCAGCGTATGCCTGGGGAATTGGGAATAGATTTTCTCCACCGCATCAAAAAAGATTATCCGAAGCCAATCCGTATTCTATTGACCGCTTATGCTGACATGGATACGGTTATAGATGCGATCAATAAGGGCCATATATTTCGGTTCGTTCGCAAACCCTGGATGGGTGAAGAAATTATCTCTGCGATCGAAGAGGCGAATAAATTTTATGTTGCAAATTCACTATTGGAGACAAAGAACCAAGAATTGCAGAAGGCATACGATGAGCTCGATAAATTTGCCTATAGTGTGAGTCATGATTTACGTGACCCGTTGACAGGTGTACTCTCTGCGGTAAAACTAGGACTAGAATTTAACAGTATAGACCGCATTCACGAGTTGCTTACCTTGATGGATAGTTCATTGGTCAGTCTGGACGCCTACATCGATAGCTTACGGGATTATTACCTCTTGCGAAGAGGCGAACTTATGTTATCTGAAATTAATTTCGATGAGCTTTTTGACAATGTTAGACAGTTCTATAAAATGTACACACAAAATAAGGATGTAACATTTGATATCTGCGTAGAGCAGAAAGAACCATTTCATTGCGATAAAGCCATCCTGGAATTAATCTTGCACAATCTGCTGTCTAATGCTTTCAAATATCAGCAAAAAGAGCAGGCAAATCCATTTGTCAAATTATCGGTTGATGTATCTGATCAACAAGCGATCATTGTTGTGAGGGATAATGGTATTGGAATTTCGCCCGAACATATTAGCGATATTTTCAAGTTATTTTTTAGAGGCAGTGACCAGGCCAAAGGAATGGGATTTGGCTTATACAATGTACAGAACGCTCTGCTTAAGCTACAGGGTTCAATCGATGTGCAATCGGCACCAAATACAGGAACAACATTTACAGTTAGGATACCGAGCAAATAAGGTTTGCTATCCTAAAAAAACAGCATTTTTAGGATAGCAGCTTTTGCCGTAGCATAAACTCCAATTGATCATTGGACGTTTCGAGCTGGGCATTCGTTTCAATTATTTTTTGCCGTTCAGTATACACTTCATAAGCACGTTGAATTGTTTCATCGAGCTCCTTCTCACTCCAAGGCTTATTTAGGTAATGAAATATCTTTCCCTTATTAACGGCATCGACCACTGCAGCCATATCGGCATACCCCGTTAAAAGGATGCGCATTGGAGCCGCATCAATTTTTATGACTTCTTCCAAAAATTCTACACCTGTCATTTCAGGCATCCGCTGATCAGTGATAATGATATCAATGGGGTTATTTTTGACAAGTTCTATCGCCTCGGCACCACTGATGGCCGTAAACACCTTATATTTTAATCGAAATGTTGCTTTAAAGGAAAACAGGTTATTCTCCTCATCGTCAACATACAATATCGAAATCTTCTTATTTTTCATAAACTCGTTACCTCCGGTACAAATTTACGGAATAAATCTTCCGGATTAAGTAACAAGAAAGTAGTTTTATGCGATTAGCACTTCTGTCGATAGCCTCATACATTTAATTTTTAGCAGTAATCGTTAGATTTTTAAAGTCCCCGTCCGATGTATGCCCTGTCCAAAATCCCACTTTTCCATCGGTTTTTCCATGTAATGATTGAACCTGAAGTGCTGGGGTAGTATCCGAATTAAAATAAATTTTGATCGTTTGTCCGATTACAACGAGCTTTACATGAAACCAATTGTTAGGGTCCACCACAGATGTTATGGGTGCTTCGTATTTATCGGGAAACTGCTTTCTCAGATAGGGCCAGTCATTTGTTGGTAGCGCAATATACTGCACCGCATGTTTCTTTCTTATCTGATCCTTTGCATAAAAATTAAATGGGCGGAAATATACGGCTTCGTAAGTTGTATCATTAACCCCGTGAAATGCTATTCCCACAAAGCTCTGTTGCAACAGGTCTTTTCCTCTGACATCGAATTCGATATAACCATTTTTAAAAGAACTATCTTTTATCCATGCGATACCAGCATTGGGCCGACCATTCATATGGACGACAGGTGCTCCTGTACTGTCCTTTTCTACGGTCACTGTCCTGTTGACCGGATATAAATTATCCAAAGATAAATTTGTTTTGACGGGCTCCTGTCCTGATGCTAGAGACAGCAAAGAAAAGAGTAAACCCAAGCAGCATGTAATTTTAAATTTAATCATATTGTTAAAAGATTTGATGTTTATATTAGGTATTGCAAAATATACTTTGATAAAGATAGTTCACAATGGATATATCCTGAATTCATAGCTTGTTCAAATTTGTGCAAGTTTAATCGCGATTAAATATGACTGAAAATCAACACCATATCAACAAATGCAAAAAGCTCATCGAAGAAAAAGTCGGGTGGGGAAGTAGCGCAGGTTGGCAATCGCAGGATTTTGATAACCTAAGTGAATTGATTTATAAGGAAACCAATGTTGTCCTCAGCACAAGCACCCTCAAAAGAATCTGGGGAAAGGTACAATACAATAGCAATCCCAATTTAAGCACACTAGATGCTTTAGCCAAATTTTCGGGATTCTCCAATTGGCGCACACTAACATCTTCCATCCCCTTCGCTGATCAAAACAATAAAGAGGAGCTCAAGAGAAGACCTCATGCTAAAATAGTATATGGCTGCCTTATCCTGTTAATATTAACAGGATTTCTGATAGGGATCAATAGATTTCAAGGAAAATCAACGAATGAATTATCCTATCATAAAATCAGCTTTAGTAGTAAACCTGTGACGACAGGGGTACCCAATACTGTCATATTCGAGTACGATGCAAGTCATTCCAATGCAGACAGTGTCTTTATTCAACAAAACTGGGATTCAAAAAGAAGGATAAAAGTCGATAAAAACCGTCATCAACACGCCAGTACCTATTACCGTCCAGGATATTACCGGGCAAAATTGGTCCTCAATGACTCTATTGTCAAAGAGCATGATATTTTTATAGAATCCGAAGATTGGATGGGCTTCGTAACGAAGGAACCTATTCCAATGTATTTGCCCAAGGAAATGATTGATCATGGGGAGTGGCAGGGGCTGAAACAACAGGATATACCACAAAGTACCAATAACTACAATTCTGAAATACCGGAATTTGTATTAACACAGGTTTCCAGGGGATGGAATATCGACAGTAAAAATTTCACTCTATCCCTAGCCATTCAGAATACATATCAGCAACTTAATGCTCCATGCCAACAAAGTGGAATAACACTCTTGGGAACGGATGGGATAATTATGATTCCACTCTCCAAACCAGGCTGTGTCGGCGAACTCCAATTGTGGATTGGAGAACAATTATTGGATGGGACCTCCAACAATCTATCTGCTTTTGGAGTTGACTTCTCTTCACCTGTATCAGTCAAATGTGTATCTAAACTGGGGAATATTAAGATAGAACTGAATGACAAACTCGCCTATCAGGGATTGTTTCCTACCGGAATCGGGAAGATTGTTGGTGTCCGAGTTTTCTTTCAGGGGTCTGGACTTATCAAATCATTTGATATCCGTGATACAGCTGTATTACCCCATTAGAACTTAACCAAACACTGAATAGTAATTATACTTAACATCCCTCTTCGTTGCATCTAAATGTAAAATTTGGACAGCTTTAGTTCTATTTCTTAAGCAAACAAATTTTCCTATTCAGTTATTTAGGGTTTACGACGAAGGTCCAGATCTTGAAAATCAAAGCTAAAATCAATATTTGGAGAAATCCCTTTCATTTTGATGCTTTCGGCCTTTCCTTCTTTATTTAAGGTGAAGGTTGCAAGTACATCACAGTTCATGTCCTGATAATCCCATCGGATAGCGAAAATATCTTTCTCATACATATGCATTACACCATTTAATTTGGGAGATCGAACACTGCGGATCCGAAGTTCCTTATCTTTTAGATAGACTTGTACTTCACCAAACCAGCGATCAGAATAGGAACCAATATATTTCTGAATATCAACCTTCTGTTTTTTTAGCGAATCTACCTTCGCCCATACTTTTGTTGTTGCCTCATCATCCTTACCTTTGTTTTGCGCAAGGAAATTGACACCCATGTCGACCCATTTCAGTTCACTTAAGCCTAAATACTTATCCAAAATAGCGTTTATTACAGCATGATTAAGTGCCCCTCCGGAGTGATCTGAATTATTTAGTATAGTAATACCCAAGTTCAGATCTGGCACCAATATCACCTCAGAATGCATTCCTGGTACATATCCAGAATGTGAAACAACCATACAACCATTTTTATCTGTAAGAAACCAACCGAGCCCATAACCTAAGAAATGTGATTTATAGCGTTTTGATTCCTCTGCCCCCAATGGTGTATGAATTGTCCACATCCGTTTGCTATTGGCTGCAGAGAATAAGGTTGAATCTAAATTATGTCCGTATTTTCCTCGATTCAATTGAACAGACATCCACTTGGTCATGTCAGCAACATTTGAGTAGATTCCCCCTGCTGCTGCGGATTCACTGTTTTCGAAAAAATTTATCCTTTTCACTTTATTGGCTATCAAACTATGCGGGCTAGCAGTATTCTCATCTTTCAGCATGGACTTTTTATCCACTTTTGAGCGATTCATTCCCAAAGGCATCAAAATACGGTTTTCGACAAACGTTCCAAAAGGTTGTCCGCTCACACGATGGATTACCTCTCCAGCGACAATATAAAGTAAATTATCGTAGTCAAATTGAGTCCGAAATGCGGAAACGGGTTTAAAATATTGAAAAACTTTTACGACATCCTTTGCATCAAAATCTCCCCCATCCGGAAAGAACATGAGATCGCCAACACCAAGTCCAAGTCCACTGCGATGAGTCAACAGATCAGCAATATTCATGTTTTCGGTGACATAATCGTTATACATCTTAAACTCCGGAATGTGATCCTTTACTTTATCCTCCAAGGTAATCTTTCCCTCTTCAACCAAAATTGCCAATGCGACCACGGTAAAAGCTTTGGACGTGCTAGCTATCTGAAAGTTAGTATACTCATTAACAAGGAATGGTGCATCTATATCGCGGGTTCCATATCCTTTTTGAATGACTACTTTTCCATCTTTGACAATTGCGATGGCTGCACCCGTTACCTCTAACTTGGCCAATGCGGACTTCATAAGCGAGTCTACCTGAAGCGCTGTTACCTGAGCAATGATTTGCATTGATATTCCAAGGTTGATCAATGCCGTAAATAGAAATCGTTTAAAAATCTTCATGTCATATTTAATATGGATACATCCAGTTTACAATATCATGGTCAGTACTCCTTTTTTAAGGAGAAATTGCAATATTCTAATTTACATTAATTATGGGTTTATTTATTATCGATCGAGGCTTACTTACGTAGAAAGTAACGGGTTTCTATTCAATTCTCGAATCTTTTTCCAGTTCTTTGGTTTGTTTTGCTGAGAAAGATTTTCCAAAATTGTAACTCTAACTAAGTTTTAGATACCTTGAGGTCAGTTTATTGATAGATTCTATTGAAAGCACATTATTATTCTTTATCGCCATAATTCCAATCAACACCGAAAAGCACTAAAAATTTTACAACTCTTTTCCATAATTATGTAATAGCACAAACCTCTAGTATACTGACCTTTACTACATATAAATTGAACAACATAACCTCCAATAGAAAAAAATGGCCAATTTATTCAATTTTAAGCCGGGTCTAACAGCGACAAAACCAGAAAAGAAGATACACAGCACTGCGATAGTATTTATTTTTATCACCCTCACAATTGATGTCATTGGTTTTGGCCTTATCATACCGGTAATGCCCAAGTTGATTGCAACGCTTAAAAATATTTCCATTAGGCAAGCCAGTCTTTGGGGCGGTTATTTACTTACAGTATATGCCATTATGCAAATTGCTTTTTCACTTCTTATACGAAACCTGAGCGACAAGTACGGTATGCGACCGATAATACTTATTGCACTACTCGGCTTTTTTGCCGATTATATGTTCCCACGATTGGGAAATGAAAAAAACGTGTACTTAGGTTTACTTTTGTATGCACTAGGTATGATATTGTTAGCCATTGCTACCCAAAGTTGGATGCTTTATGCTTTTTTGATCCCTTATGTACTAGGGAACATTGCTTATCCCACTTTACAGTCACTAATATCGGACAGGTACCACCCAACGAACAGGGTGCGCTACAACGTGGACTGAATAGTATTATGAGCCTTGCGGCAATCTTTGGCCCCCTGATGATGACGCAGACTTTTTATTATTTCAGCCAGGGCGACGCGCCAATACATTTTCTCGGCACCCCTTTTATTTGGGGGCATTGCTGATGCTGTCCAGCGCGCTATTAGCCTATTATTTTTTGCACTACAGGAAAGGAAGGCGATAATTTTCCAATAAACAAAAAAAGCCATCCTACATTTGTAAAACGGCTTTTTTTGACAGTGACCCCGCTGAGGCTCGAACTCAGGACCCACAGATTAAGAGTCTGTTGCTCTACCAACTGAGCTACGAAGTCATTCGATAAATCAAATGTAAGATTCACCAAAGAGAAAGTCAAGTATAAAAGTAGATTTTTTATTCTTTGCCTTTCATTTTTTGCGCCATTGCTTCGATCGCTTTGGATGTGCGTTCGTACATTGGCTCTACAAATTCATATAACATCTTATAACTGTCAAAAACCTCCTCTGCAAAGTCTAGATTCGACATATACGGACCAGATATTTCCTGATAAGCTTCCAAAAAAGCCTGCTGATCATCATCGACAGAAACAATATTGGCGGGTTCAAAATTTTCGTAAACAAATGGAGGTAAAATCGGCATACACTAATATTTATTCATCTTAGGAATGTCCTCTTACTCCATAGGAGCAGCTATCTTCCCCATGATCATCGGCCTGACCTCCATCTCTATCGGTTTTTTTATCGCTGTTTTAGCGCCCTTTTTTAAAGGGATGACAACAGTTCGATAGCCGATCATTTCTGCCCGAAGTTCCTGATTCTTGTTCAAGAGCGATTGAGGTACCCAGAGTTGAAAATTACCTTTTTCATCAGCCTGTGTATGGTAGTTTCCTATGGTCACATTGGTACCCTTCATACTTTCCCCGCCAGCAGCACATACAATTTTTCCTGCAATCTTTACTTTACTGCTATCCTGATTTGATGATACCTGCCTGTTGTTACCTCGAAGGTTTGAATTTATTTTTCCCCCGGCAGATTTACTTGTTCCATCTCCCTTCAATTGGACCACAATCACTTCTCCAGTCGTCTTATTATTAATACGAGGCTCTGGATTTGGTTGCTTTCCGACAGTTTTACTTGCCCCTTTTGATTGTACCACAGCGACTTCTCCCGTTGTGAAGGTCTTCTGCGCCTGTGCAGTATGAAAACTCAATGAACCGATCAACATCAGTCCTGCAGCAATACCACTCCATCGATTACGCCATAGCGGATTTTTTGCAAAGGAAACACTGGCATCCAGTTCACGTAACAGCTGATCTTCATAAAATCGGCCACAAAGCCCTTTACTGGATTTTTTGATCTGATCTACAATTTCCTGATCGCTCATCTCCGAGAAATCAACGACTACCTTTTCACACTTGCCACAAAAGCGTCCCTGTTCCTGTGCTGTCATTTTACCCCAATCTGCTGTGCAGGATTCTTTTACTTGTAATATGATCTTTTCCATGTCTATGTCTTTATGTTTGGTAAGGGATGCACAAAAATTCAAGATTCCACAAGGGCAGAATAAAATAATTTTAAATAGCTGTAAAGAGGGAATAAGGGAAAACAAGTAAAAAAAACAGGCTGCATCCGGAAAAAGGTCGGACACAGCCTGTTCACAATATATATTATCGCTTTCAAATCAACTTTGGAAGCTGTTTTTCGAAATCGCCTTTCGATATAGTCTTGCTACAAGCTGGAGCCCCCCAGCATGTAGCCATTTATTCATGCTACCGCATTATTTAAGATCAGCTAGGATTTCCTTTATTGCACGCTCTAGCTGCGGATCTTTATTTTCCATACGGTCCTGCACTGTATTTTTCACAAAAATATCCGGTGCAACGCCCGTCTGCTCCAGATCTTGACCATCTAGGGTATAACATCCCCAGGAAGGTAAACGGTAAAAAGAGCCATCGACCAATCCTTTACCGGAGGTAAAAATAATCCAGCGGTAGGTTTCGTTACCGATAATTTTACCCAGTTTCAATGCTTTGAACCCCGCTGCGGTCATCTCCGCATCACTCAGCGATTGCTCATTGATCAACAGCACGATCGGCTTGGATGCAGGCGCAAAATTACTTTGCGGTGCACGCTTTCCTCCACGATATTGCCATTGTAGGTAAGGGCGCTGCGACAAAAAGCGCAATACCTCATCATGCACATTTCCACCGGTATTATAACGTAAGTCTAAGATGATACCTTGCTTGTTATTTTCCTGCTCGGCCATATCGATGAGAAAACGTTGCAATTCGCCCCCCGACATATTCTTCATGTGCGAATAGGCGATCTTATTATCACTCAGTTTATCCACACGACTGCGATTATCCCTGATCCATTCATCATAAATCAGTTCCCTAAAAGCCGTACTGGAAGCAGGTCGTACATTCGTTTGAACCTCTTTTCCATTACGGCTCAAAGTCAGCTGAATTTCCTCTTCCAATGATGGCCAGGTAAAATAGCTGTCCCGATCTGCTGCAGTATTCAATTTAACACCATTGACCGCAACCAGCACATCTCCTTCTTTGATATCCACCTCTTTCTTAGCCGCTGGTCCATTGGTCACAATGCGAATGATTTTATAAGGATTCTGGCTATCATATTCCACGCCGATTTCGTTGGTCACAAAACCAAATGGTTTACGCTCTTCAGCTCCCATTGAACTGAAGCCCAGGTGTGATGAGTTTAGCTCACCCAACATATCATTCAGGAGAATACGCAGGTCATTCCGATCGTTGATGCCGGGCAGATATTTTTCGTATTTCTTTTTGGTTGCCGTCCAGTCTACCCCGTGGAAATTGCTGTCATAAAAATTCTCTTCCAGATTGGCCCAAGTCTCATAAAACATCTGGTTAAACTCTTTCTCCAGATCTCTATTAAATTTATAGCTCATGGTAATTGCATCGAGTTTGTTTCCCTCCAGGCTGTATTTCTGTATGATACCACGGTTAAGCACAAAATACTTGCCCGCCGATTCCTGTACCTGTCCCATGCCGCCTTCAATTACTTTTTCTGTTTTTGGAGCAGTGAACGGTTCATATACTGTACGATAAGCACTGAACTTGCCCTCATGGTCAGACCCATAGAAGACATAGGTCTTGTCTGCCTTTTGGATCACCAAAGGGTTATATTGTGTCCCAAATGCAGGGCTGACTTGCTCAATACGATCCCGCAAACCCTCAAGATCAAGCTGTACCAAGACGGTTTTCTTTGGTTCTGCACTAGGAGCTGTCGGCTTATTCTTATCTGTATTGGCCTTGCTCTTATCCTTGGCATCGTTTTCTTTTTTAGGCGCTGTCGGCTTATTTGCGACCGAATCTTTTTTTACTGCCGGTTGAGCAAATAATTCATCAAACTTTGTACTGCGATAAGGTTGGTCAAAATTAGTCAGCGCCATACGGAAGATGCTCGAATTTTGCATTCCGGTAGGGTATGAGGGCTTTGTTCTATTACTTGCAAAATAAATATACTTGCCATCTGGCGACCAATAAGGGCTGGTCTCGGAGACACCGGTATTGGTCAGGTTGGTCGTTTGTCCACTCTTGAGGTTATGGACAAAGATGTCCTGCTCAAAATTACGCATTGCGGTAAATAACAAATAATTGCCGTCTGGCGAAAATGAGGGTGAAGAATTTTGGAATCCCCAGATTTCGTCTTTGACTACGGTCTGGCTCTTGAGACTACCTAGATCCAAGGTACGTACCTCATCACGGCCGCTTAGGTACACCGCTTTTGTCCGGTCGGCATTAAAGGTAATATCACGGTTGTTGCGAAGATCTTGGGTCAGCTGTTTCACTTCACCTTTTCCATCCGCAGTGCGGGAAAACCAATTTTGATAGCCTTGGAATGTTTGGCTATAGAGTAAGGTTTTGCTATCCTTAAGCCATTTGACCTCCATGACGCGCTCTCCCTGCCCGGACATCTGACGGACAAACTTGCCCTCGCTATCGGAAACAAAAAGCTCTCCTCGGGATACAAAAGCTATTTTTTTGCCATCAGGCGAGACATCGAAATTACTGATATTACCCGAAATATTGAATTCCTTTAGCTTGCCGAGGACCTGATTGCGGTTTAAAGCAATATTGGGTTGTGTCGTTTTCTTTCCGTTGACATCGTAAATATAGAGCTGATAACCCTTTTCAAATACGATCTTTTCGCCGTTTGCTGACACAAAGGGTCGTTTAATGGATTCAGGAAAATTTGTCAGCGCAGTCTTGGTCTTACCGTTGAGCTGATACAGGTTGTATTCCCCGTTGTTTTCATCCGAAACGTAATATATCGTTCCTTTTTGGTCTATCGTTGGCCATAGGTCTTTTCCGACGTAGTCTGTATATTGTTGAAAGACTTTTGTTTTGGGATTATAGGAGCGGATATCTGGGTTGAACGCTCCTTTATAGCGCTTGCGGTTTGCCGAACTATATCCTTCCCAGCTATCGTTGAACAGAAGCTCTCCTGATGGTGTAGGAACGATCCCGCTGATGTAATTAAAAAAATGTGGAAATAGCCTTGTTGCCGTTCCGCCATCTACTGAGACCTGGTAACCTCCCATACGATTATAACGTGTCGAAGTAAAATAGAGTGTTTTACTGTCCCAGCTCCAGCTATCCACTTCATCCGAAGCATCATGCGCGGTCAATTGACGGATGTCTCCTCCCGCTAAGGGCATGACATAGACGTCCATATTCCCGTTTTGATTGGCCGAGAATGCTAACCATTTGCCATCTGGAGAGATTCGGGGATTGATCTCATTACCTTCCATACCAGTAAGCCGGACAGCAACCCCACCTTGGCTTGCTACTTTCCAAAGATCACCTTCATAACTGAATACCATCTCTTTCCCATCGGGCGTTAATGCGGGATGAGACAAGAATGTCGGTTGCTGCGCAACAACATAAGCAGTTCCGCCATAGGCCAGAACTGCACTCAAAAGCAGTTTTTTTATCATTATATCTAGGAGGCTAATAATTGTTTGCCTTTAACAAAAATAGAATAGCTTATTGAAAAACTATTGAAGTATTGCGAATTTTACAATTTTATTGAATTTAGCACCATGTTAATCGGTCCTGTTTGAACATCTTCGTATATTTAATGTAAAGTAGGGGAGATGTGTTCAACATATGGCACCTGATCATAGTCGAGATAAGCAAGGTTTGAATCAGGTACAGACAACACATAGAACGCTGATAATAAACAATTTAAAGCAAACTTATTTATCTCGACAAATGGACGAAGATAATTATCGCGACATATCTGCACCGAAAGCAAAACGAAGGAAGATAATTAGCGTCATTCATGAAGACGATTATCACCTGACTTTAATTGCCGATGACACGCTCGCTCAGCTTAACGAGCTTTTTTCGGTTAAGGCCGGGCCGTCGAATTTCTTTATCGATCCTGTCGTAAAATGGAATACTTATCCGTAACTTCGCACGCTCAAATCAAATACTATGAACGCAACGTTAACTCTCTCAGAAGAAGATCTTTACAATAAGCGCAATCGCATACGGATTGCAGTATCACTTTTCTTTTTTTGTCAGGGTATTGCTTTCGCGTCCTGGGCTAGTCGCATCCCTGTCATCAAGGAGCGCCTCCATTTGAGCGAAGGACAACTAGGAACAATCCTTTTGATGCTTCCTGTGGGACAACTGGCGACAATGGCTCTTTCCGGGAAGTTGGTTACCAAATATGGTAGCGCCAAAGTCCTAAGTATCGTGCCGATTGCTTATGCATTGGTCCTGTGCTCCATCGCTTTTGCCCAAAATGCTTGGCAACTGGGGGTTATTCTATTTCTTTTTGGTGTTACAGGTAATATGTGCAATATTTCGGTCAATACACAAGGAGTAGCTACGGAGCAGATCTATAAAAAGTCTATTATGACGTCTTTCCATGGCGCCTGGAGTATTGCTGGTTTTACAGGAGCGCTCGTTGGACTGCTGACCATGAATCTTGGTCTGGATACGCTACCCCATTTCTTGATTATATTGGCTTTCGTCACGGCCAATACATTGATTAATCAGCGGTATCTCGTTCCGGGAAAATCGCCGCAGAAAGAAAAGCGGAGTTTTTTTTCCAAACCGGAGGGAAGCCTTTTGCAACTGGGCATCATTGGATTTTTCAGTATGGCAACCGAAGGAGCCATGTTTGACTGGAGCGGGGTATACTTTAAGGAAATTGTACACGCTCCCGAAAAATTCGTTGTCGTGGGCTATGCCTCTTTTATGATCATGATGGCTATAGGCCGTTTTGTAGGTGATGGTGTAATTCGCAAACTGGGACGCAAAAGAACCTTACAATATAGTGGAATCCTGATGTTTGTGGGCATGATGACCTCGGTTGTTTTTCCTCAATTTATTGTATGTACCCTTGCTTTTATGCTTGTGGGAATCGGTGTTGCCTGTAATGTACCGTCTATCTATAGTATCGCTGGCCAAAACAAAAATGTACCATCGGGCGTGGCATTGGCCATGGTTTCCAGCATTAGCTATCTTGGTTTTTTAATGGGACCGCCGCTGATCGGTTATATCGCAGAGGTCTTTAGTCTCCGTTATTCTTACGGCGTTTTCGCCTGCTTCGGATTACTTATGTTTGGCATGGTCGGAAGACTATCGCTATTTAAGGAAACACAATCTAATTAGTAACTTTATAGACTTTAGATCGGCTATTTTTAGTATGTATCTCTGTCTTCAACCTCCGCTATTTCATTGGTGTTTTACCACCATTCCCTGTGGTGTTTTCGTCCAGCTTAACCATGTCTGCCATGGTCGAAAGATTATCGTTATTTAAGGAAAGGCAGCCAAATTCGTGCTTAACCATGTTCGCTATGGCCTTCGTTCTTGCTTTGACCTATTTCTGTTTATCATGACCGGAAGGACTGCTCCCATCAATTTGATTTGAGGGAATTTAAAGTTGGATACCGGACGTTTATTGAATGAAATCATCGGCATAAGAATAAAATAAATACAGGTAGCCCCCACACCCAATAGTGATCCAAACGCGACATCTTCAAGGAAATGCTGCCCCAAATAAATTCTGGAATAGCCTGTTAACGCGGCTAGAATAAAACAAAACAGACCTATTCTTTTGTCCTTGGAAATAATAGCAACAGTAGCTGCCATAGCAAATGCAGAAGTCGTATGCCCAGAAGGAAAGGAATTGGCGTAGGCCACAGGTAACCAAGAGACAACATGGAATGTCGGGTCCCCTTTAAACATCGCTGCCGGACGCTCTGCATGAAATATACTTTTCAAAACACAGCATACCAAGCCCGAAAAAACATAAGTTCCAAAAATTCCCTTGGCGAAATTCCATTTTTTCAGAAAGCAAAACACAAGAGCTAGGGCTATAATACAGATCCCATCCCCAACATATGTGTTCAATGTCATGAGAATATCTGCCCACAGAGCATGATGACTATTAATAAACTGAAATGATTCGCTCTTTGTAACAAAAAGTAGGATAGAGGCAATCAGTATAAACCATATACCGAAGGTTATGAAAAAGGCACGATTGGTATTATATATCCTTTTAAATTGATTCTGAATCACTTTTATCATTTCACAGGCTTTATCGGACAAATTTAGCTGCCGAATATTAGTAAGTCATTAATTTGTAATAAAATTTAAATTAAGACAATTTTTACCAATACTGAAAATATTATGACAAAAGTCCGGAAATGTTACAGAATTAATGACATAATGAGTTGATTGATGATCAATACCACTTGATATATCTCTTGTTCTCGGAGTTCGACGTTCTATAATGGGGCTATCCGCAATCTTTTTATTTTGAACTAACAGCTGATCATATTTCAGGAACACAGTATGTTTTTTATTCAAGAGCCAATTATTCAAAAGCCAAAAAATGTTATTTCATATTGATGGGCGTTTCCAAAAAGTATTCCGGTAAGAATAATATCCATGCAATACTTTATAATAACATCGGTTTTTATTAAATCTGTTATGCGAACAAATTTAAAATCGAAAAGAAAATCAAAATGACAACTTTAATGTTTAACAATATGCCCGGCGGAGAGCAGGTGCAAGTCCTGCACATATCAATTCTTTTTGAGTGTACGCAGCACCGTTGGGCTACTTATTTAAAATCTTCAAAAAGTTATGCGAACACTCAAGAAGCAAATAAGCACACGACCTGAGGTCAAGAGCTTAAAAATCCAACCAACAATCAAGTTTAACCGCTGGAGCCAGAGTAGAGTACCTGTTATCAGGTTAAGCGGTCTCTGGCTAGAAAAATTAGGCTTTACCCCCGAAAAGCGGGTCTCTGTCATGACCATGGACAAGCTGCTCATTATCAAATTAGAGGAATAGCACTACAGAATAGCAAAGATGATTATGTCTTAAAATAAAACAGGAGAAATACCTTTTATCGTATTTCTCCTGCATTTGAAAAGCGACACTATTGCTATCACGTATCTCTATGTAGCCCCGAGCAGAATCGAACTGCTATCAAATGTTTAGGAAACATCTATTCTATCCGTTGAACTACGGGGCCCTTTCAAAAGCCAAACTTAGGTTTATTTTATAAATAAGTCAATAGCTACATGAAAATCCGCACTATATTTTTTGCAGCCCTCCATCATTAAGAAAAAAATAGCTCGATGATGATGTTCGACAATGCCTCAACGATCATTGCATGGCCATATACATCCAAATGGTTAATTTGGAATAGCCCTAGATACCCTGAGACAGTTCACTCATAGATATAGACACAACAGTCCAAAGCAGCTATCTTAAACAAATTGCAGTCGGTGCAATGTGCTCATCTATTTAACAGGAAAATTTAAAGTGAATTTTATAAAGAAAAAAATGTGGAGGGAGAAGGATTCGAACCTTCGAAGCCGAAGCAACGGATTTACAGTCCGTCCCATTTGACCGCTCTGGAACCCCTCCAGCATTGCGCTATTTTGAAATAGAACGTCGCAAAAGTAGGTTTTGCATAGCACTTGTGCAACTATTTTGATGCATTAATCTGTAACTACCCCAGTATGAATTGCTTTATTTTTTCGAAACATCCCAGATTCCGTATAAACACATTATCAACCACATATTATTATAATAAAAACTTATTGTTATATTCTAGTCATAATAGATTTTGATGATAGTGTATTGGTAAAATCAATTCGCTTTTTGATCGCAGTTGCCTTATCTTTGTGGCAACAAAAAAAGAAAGATATATTATGAGTTTCACAGGTAAAAGTTTTCCAAGCATTACGGTAGATGCAATCGATTATTTAGGCGACAATTTGCAGATCAACATTTTCGAAAAAGCAGTTAAAGAAGGTAAAAAAGTAATTTTATTCTGGTATCCAAAAGATTTCACTTTTGTATGTCCTACAGAATTACATGCTTTCCAAGAGGCTGCTGCTGAATTTGAAAAACGCAACACAATCTTAATCGGTGCTTCTTGCGACACAAACGAAGTTCACTTTGCTTGGTTAAACACTGCAAAAGATAATGGCGGTATCGAAGGTGTTGAATATCCTATTTTAGCTGATACTAACCGCAACTTATCTAGTGTATTGGGTATCTTAGACGTTCAAGAGGTTGAGCATCCTGAGTACGGTACATTAGCACAAGGATCTGCTGTTACTTACAGAGCTACTTATTTGATCGACGAAACTGGCCGTGTATTCCACGAGTCTGTAAACGATATGCCTTTGGGCCGTAACGTAAAAGAATATTTACGTTTGATCGACGCTTACGCGCACGTACAAAAATTTGGCGAAGTATGTCCTGCAAACTGGGAAGAAGGTAAAGATGCAATGAATGCAGACAGAAAAGGTGTAGCTGACTATTTAGCTAAACACTAACAATAAAAGACCCTAGGTCTTATCAACAGGGGCCTTTATCCCGGCTCCTGTTGATTTCTCCATCAATCACCTTAATAATAAAATCATGTTACAAGAATTAGAAAACGATAATTTACAAGAAATTGTAAACAATAACGATATTGTGATGGTTCAGTATGCTGCTACCTGGTGTGGTAATTGCAAAATCATGAAACCAAAATTCAAGAAATTGTCTGGCGAAAATGAGAATGTTCCTTTTATCATCGCTGATGCAGAAAAATTTCCTGAATCACGCAAATTGGCGAACGTCAATAACCTGCCTACATTTGCTGCATTTAAAAATGGTAAATTGGTGAATCAAGTACAAACAAATAAGTTGGACGCATTAGTAGAATTATTCAATGAAGCTGCCGGTAATTAAACATCTTACAGAATTCATCGAACAGAATGATGTCGACTATGTATTGGAGACCATCGAGACATTGGAAGCGCTTACTGAAGCTCCATTGAAAGATGAGGAACTCGACGTGATCGGTGAATTAATTTCTAACCTATACGGAGCAGTAGAGGTTGATAAATTGATAAAAGAAGGCAATCCGAAAAAAGATGCCTTAAATATGTTCATGAAACGTGTTTTAGGAGCAATTGACAAATAATTTTGCTTGATTAAACACACTGAAGTGAAACTTTCTTTTCATATTTTTAGTTGCCCAAAAGCTAAATTGTTGACAAAATTTAGCAATGTGGAAAACTAATTGAAGGAATCTGACAGAACTAAATATTTTCTACATATATTTACTATGTTAAAGGTTGCCACTTGGAGCGAAGCGACAAAATAACTATTCTCTAAAAATTCGTTTCAGGAAAAAATATTTTAATTGTTAAACGGAAATTTCAACTTGGTTGGAATTTCCGTTTTTTGTTTTCAGCTGGATTTTAAGCTAACTCCTTTATTTTCGTGGGGTTTCATCCACTTTATGGCGAATAATATACATTAAAATTACAATGTACAACGATGCGGTTTTGGATGAAATCTTTATCTTTAAGCATGCGAAAACCCTTTCTTTCCGTCATTATTCTATTGGCTAGTATGCTGTCAAAATCGACTGTACAAGCGCAAAACCCGCAGTGGAATGCCGCCGAGATTAAGCTTAACCTAGAAAAACTGAATGTTTTAGGCTCTGTCCTGTACTTTGCAGCACATCCGGACGACGAAAACACCCGTCTGATCGCTTGGCTGGCCCAAGAGAAAAAATATAGAACGGGTTACTTATCCCTGACCCGTGGTGACGGGGGACAAAATCTTATCGGTACTGAACAGGGCATTGAACTGGGACTGATCCGTACACAGGAACTTCTTGCTGCGCGAAAGATCGACAAAGGGGAACAATTTTTCTCCTCAGCCTATGATTTTGGGTTTTCCAAAACGCCCGAAGAAACGTTTGCCTTCTGGGACAAACAACGGGTGCTCGCAGAAGCAGTATGGTTGATCCGCAAATTCAGACCTGATGTGATCATAACAAGGTTTCCTCCTGATGCTAGGGGCGGACATGGCCACCATCAAGCCTCAGCGATGTTAGCACACGAAGCTTTTAAGGCTGCCGCAGACCCCAAACAGTTTTCAGAGCAGCTGCAATACGTGAAACCCTGGCAGGCGAAACGTCTCCTTTGGAATACATTTAATTTCGGGGGACAGGACAACACAAGCGAAGATCAGCTAAAAGTGGATATCGGAAACTATAATGCACTGATAGGGGCTTCCTATGGTGAAATTGCTGCGCATAGCCGTTCCTCCCACAAAAGCCAAGGCTTCGGATCTGCCGCTCAACGTGGTTCATCCATCGAGTATTTTGAATATGTCGACGGTACTCCCGCAAAAGCTTCTCCACTGGAAGGAATAGATACTTCCTGGAAAAGGGTCCCAAATAGCGGAACAGTACAGTCACTGATCGCTAAAGTCAATCAGACCTATCAAATGGACAAGCCTGAATCGGCTTTGCCCGATCTGATTCAGCTCTATAAAGCCCTGGATCAAATCAATGATACGTACTGGAAAAATGAGAAGAAAAAGGAGGTAGAAAAATTAATCTTAGCCTGTGCTGGAATTTGGTTTGAAAGTATCGCAAAAAATCCAGATTATGCGGTAGGTGATCAGATCAATGTCGACAACGCCATTATTGCAAGACGTCCGGATGTTACCGTACAATTGGCAAAGCTAAATGGCAAAGAAATCCATAAAACCCTTGTCAACAACCTTCTTTTAAAAGATGCTACCACCATTAGTGCTACAAATTCAACACAGCCTTATTGGCTAAATGAACCTCACGCCAAAGGAAAATTTAATGTCAGTGATTTCAATCTCACTGGTTATCCCGAAAACCCCAACAATCCAAAAGTACGCTTTGAATTATTGATCAATGGTACTGCAATCGCATTTGACCAAAATATACAATATAAATATACCGACCCCGTTCGTGGCGAAATCTATAATCCAATAGTTGTCCTTCCACAGCTTACAGCAAGGAGTTCAAGCCCATTGGCTTTGACTCAAAATGCCCAATCTGTCAAAGTAAACCTGTTGTTCCAAAAAAATGGACAGGATCCGGCACAATCATTTAATGTAAAGACTATTGGAGCAAAAGGCTGGGAAATATCTCCCGCTTCATTTGACCTCCAGTTTGCCTCTGATGTCAGTACTCTCTCCAAAGAGATCACTATAAGCCCCTTAGATGCCACTGTTTCGTCCATTGATACACTGCTTTTTCAAGTCAATCAAAAGGATAGACTAAAAGAGATAAAAACAATAGCTTATAACCATATCCCGGAGATTGTATATTTCCCTGATGTTGCTATAAAAATGAGCAATATCAATCTAAACAATGAAGTTAAAAAAGTAGCCTATATCCATGGCGCAGGAGATCTCATTCCGGAATCGCTCAGTGCAATTGGCATCAAAGTGGATGTGTTAACAGGCGAACAGCTATTAAAAAGTGATCTCTCAGGCTATGATGCGGTCATCTTGGGCGTAAGGATCTTTAATGTCAATAAAGATATCGCACAGATTCAAAATAGACTATTGGATTATGTGAATAACGGCGGAACCGTGCTCGAGCAATACAACGTAAGCAATGGCTTAGTTTCGAAAACTTTTGGCCCCTATGCTTTTAGTCTTGGAAGGAGTCGGGTTACCGATGAACTTGCCGATGTTCATTTTGATGAAAAAGATCCGGTTTTCAATTATCCCAATAAAATTACAAAAGCAGACTTTGACAATTGGGTACAGGAGAGGGGATTGTATTTCGCTGAAAATATCGACAAGAGATACCGTACACCAATCGCCATACAGGACCCTGGTGAGCCTTTGCATAAGGGATCATTATTGATTACGGACTACGGGAAAGGAAAATTTGTCTATACATCGCTATCTTTTTTTAGACAATTACCTGCTGGAATTCCTGGAGCTTACAGATTATTTGTAAATTTGTTATCAAAATCAAAATAAAATATCACAATGGAAAATCAGATTGACAACAACTGCACAACGATAGATGCTGGCAAAGCAAAAGGGATCATCCTTTTGGTCGCTGTAGTTTTTGGTGCATTAATTGGCTTCACTGCAAATGAGACATTTTTAAGCATCATTGGCGGTGCAGTTATTGGATTGATTATCGCTGCGTTTTTTAACAGTGTTATCTATCCTCAAAAGCCTTCAGACAGATAAAATACAGGATGAATAGCTGGAAACGCTACTATTGGATGGTCGTTATCTGGCTATTTATATTTATCCTTTTTCTGTACTTTTTTACGAAACATTATTCATGAGTACAGCAGATTGGGCCGTTCTATTACTAACACTTTTGTCGATTGTCGCCTACGGCATCTACAAAAGTCGAGGGATCAAAAATATTGATGGTTATCTTTTGGGCAATCGTTCTTTGCCTTGGTACCATGTCGGGCTTTCGGTAATGGCCACTCAGGCGAGTGCCATTACTTTTTTGTCTGCTCCCGGATTAGCATACTCCTCAGGAATGAGTTTTGTACAGTTTTATTTCGGTCTCCCATTGGCCATGATTGTACTCTGTATTACCTTTATCCCAATATTTCACAGACTTAAAGTTTTCACTGCCTACGAATTTCTTGAGAAACGTTTCGATGTTAAGACCCGCGGGCTTACAGCACTACTTTTTTTAATCCAACGGGGTATTTCCACTGGTATTACCATTTTTGCACCAGCGCTCATCATCTCAACGATTCTCCATATTGATCTGACTTTAACAACTCTGGTCATTGGGAGTTTTGTGGTTATCTACACCACCTATGGTGGTACAAAAGCGGTATCACATACACAATTGCTCCAGATGAGCATAATATTCGGCTCTCTGCTTATTGCGGGCATGCTTGTTATCCATCTTCTTCCGGCGGACATCGGTCTTTCGAAAGCACTGCATATCGCCGGCAAATCGGGCAAAACCAATGCCCTGGACTTCACATTTGACCTGAATAACAATTATACGTTGTGGACTGGGCTGATCGGAGGATTTTTCCTCCAGCTTTCTTATTTTGGTACAGACCAGAGCCAGGTAGGCCGTTATCTCACCGGATCTTCCATAAAGGAAAGCAGAATGGGGCTAATTATGAACGGACTTCTAAAGATCCCGATGCAATTTGCCATCCTGCTGATCGGTATCCTGGTATTTACCTATTATCAATACCACCAGCCGCCGATCTTCTTTAACCAGGTCGAAGTCCAGAAGTTGAAAGAAAGTCCATATGCGGCTTCCTACCAAGAGCTTGAACAAAAACATACTCAGCTATTCCAACAACGTGAATCTCTCGTCAATGGTCTCGGTACAGCACTGGATCAGGATGATCAGGAGAACATCGAGTTCTCCCGAACAGCATTGCATCAACTGAATGCCCAAATGCAACAAGTAAAAGACAGCACACTGACACTTATCAAGAAAAACAATCCTGCAGCTGAGACAAACGACAATAACTATGTTTTCCTTTCGTTTGTAACTAAAGCTTTTCCGAAAGGTCTAATCGGTTTGCTGATCGCTGTTATTTTTCTGGCATCTATGGGCTCCACCGCTAGTGCCATAAACTCACTGGCTTCAACGACAACCATAGATATCTACAAACGTTTTATAAACCGCAACGCAACCGAAAAGCAGGATCTCCTCTGGTCTCGTATATTTACCTTAATTTGGGGCATCTTTACCGTGGTCATTGCACTATATGCTAACAAGCTGGGCAATCTTTTAGAGGCAGTGAATATCTTGGGGTCCTTATTCTATGGCACAATCCTAGGCATATTTATCGTTGCTTTCTATATGAAAAAAATTCAGGGAAAGGCTGTTTTCATCGCCGCGATCCTCTCTGAAATCTTTGTCGTTGGCATCTGGTACCTAGACAAAATTCCTTTTCTCTGGCTGAATCTCATTGGCTGTCTGGCCGTCATGATAATTGCATATTTTATACAGCTTTCGCTCAGAAATAATTCGGCTGTACCAAATACAAGCAATACGCAACAGAACAACTTGGAAAAATAAAGTGACTTACTCGCAAATAAGATACCTGATTACGAGGTTGTATTTAATTAGCAGAGGTCTTCTTAATCCCCGCCAATATTAAAAAAGTCCGGATTCATAGCGAACCCGGACTTTTTATTTTTATAGACTGAGATGCCAATATCTTATCTAGCATCATCTATCAAAATTCGCATTTTGACAGCTTATTAGTATTTCTTGTAAATATTGTAAAGTACGCTCTTATCATATATGGTCAGCTCGGGTGTTGTATCCCGTACAATAAATTTACGCTTAAATGCAACGATGGCTGCCTTTAGGTTGGATGTATCATACCCGATGATTTTAAGCGCGTCAATGGCATTAAAACTGTCAGGAGGAGCAACCAGTTGGCCCTCATCATACCAGATACCAAATCCTCTGCTCGCAAGCTTCTTCCAGGGGAAGAAAACGCTAGGATCATTCTTTCGTGCCGGAGCGATGTCTGCATGACCAATAAAATTATTGTCAGGTATCAGGTATCGTGATTTTAATGTATCTAAAACGGTCATCAACGAATTGATCTGAGCATCTGGGAAGGGTTCTCTACCATTATTGTCCAATTCAATCCCAATAGAACAAGAGTTCATGTCCACAATCGATCCCCACTTAGCCACACCGGCATGCCACGATCGTACATAATCATTCAACATCTGAATAATTTCACCATTTCGACCAATCACATAATGTGAACTGACCTTGGTGCGTGGAATCTGAAACGTTTTTATCGTCTGACCAACACTATCTTGTGCCGTATGGTGGATAATCACAAAATTTGGCTTACGCACATCATAGTGAATGGCTTCTGCTTGGTGCCAGTAGGGGTGAGTCCCTGTCTTTTGTAAGAAGATGACCTTTCTCTCCTGGGGTGTCAATAGATTGGTGTCGGGTTTGGCGACAACTTTTTCCTCCAGTACAACCGCAGGGGCAAAAGACGCCACCAATGGCTTGGCCACAGCAGCTTGTCCCTTGGACTTACAGCCCGCCAAAGACATAAAAACAGCAAGTATGATCCCAATTGACACTGGTCTAAACATTATTTTGGTAAACTATAAACTATTCCCATAGCCAATGACTGGCTCAATTGAACTCTTGAAATAACATCCGGATCATAGATCATAATCCCGTTTAGATTGACGTTGATTACCCGAGTTACTTTCGCTGTTATTGTGACATCAAGACGATGGGTTGGATCTGAAATTTTTTCGTAATCAGCAAACAGATTATAACGTGCTTTCACATTTAGTTTATCCGTAAAATTCTTATCCAAGTTACCTGTGATCTGGAATGCCAATGCATTGGCAAAAGAACGGTCTTCCTTGACACCAAACCGCTCTCCTGTACCTTTTCGAAGATTTCCCTCTCCCTCTGGTTTATTCATGTCCGGCAACAGATAATAACCATATTTATCATAAAAGCCATCTACCGAACGAGGTTTTACACGCTCATCCAAAATAAAGGTCTGCCGTGCGGTACCCGTACCAAAACGCAACGAAAACTCATTGCTCGGCTTATACTCAAGACCGAAAGACTCGGTCAAATAAGCTGGCGCCATAAATGCATTTTCAATATAATCGATCGTGTCCTTGCCATTCACAGTTTTATACTTATACCCAGCATCAAATTGTGACTCAAAAGTAACCGATGTAAACAAGGCCCAATTAGCGGATAGTTTATAGGATAACTTGTTATCCCAAAATATACGGTCATTATTTTTCTTCGCGATATTACCCTTATTCCTGATCTTTCCATAACGGAGGTCAACTTCAGTCACGAAATTAAAGTTGTCCCGGGTATAGTCTGATTTGTGATTGGCATTGAGACCAATAGCAGTAGAACCGACACCACCTCCTTTCCAATTATCGTTAAAGGATGCTTGGTTTAAATTGATCCCAAATTTGGTCCAATGCTTCCAGTAATCGACCTCAAGATTGAGCTTGGGTACCACCGGACGAATAGTTTTGATATTTAAAGGTTGCTCTTTTTGGACAGAAATTACGGTATCTGGTTTTGCTCTAAGATCTTTCAGATCCTGTGCCTTTATGCTTGTAAAAGAAAGGCAAAGCAAGGCCATGCCGACAAAATTGAATAACTTCATTCTGAAAACGTCTATTTTTTATTTACGGTACTAATTTATAATTAATTGTTGGAAAAGGATCAATAAAATATTGAGAAGGGTTTATTCGATAACGGGAATAGCAATCTTTGATGTAATTTGTTACTTCGTAATCGCTTGCTGCCAGAATGAAAAAATAGGAGGGCCTAAATATTCTCCTAAATCGCTCGGCCTCTTCAAAATTGAGCCCCGTGACCTTACTAATAAGTTCCTTCGTAAATTTATAATCAATTACATTTTCCTTATAATCGTTTTCTATGGTTTTAGTCAGTCTACGCGCTCTTTTAGCCTCCTTACTAAACAGGCTATAAATAGAGTTGATGCTCAGTCCCGCCCCAGTAGGTCCCACCGAAAATACATCACCATATCCTGCCAACCGGTAGGCCTTCTCATAATCTTCTTTGGCTTTTTTCAGAATTTCCTCAGGATTCTTTCGTGCTGATACCTGCACCTCATCAATATAGATCGACTCCCGGATTAAATGAAACAACAATAATCCCTTATTGTCAACAGCAAGGGTATCTGAAAAATATTCTTTGCTCATTGCAACAATCTGATCACCTATCCGGGCAGAAAAGTCAAATTCACCTTTTATATTATTATAGAACACCTCTCCCGTCCTTAGATTGGCAAGTTTCACATTTCCGATACGTTGCTTGGTTTTTTTGTCAAATACGATCCCTTCAACTTTCTTTTCTTGGCAAAAAAGTAGGGGGGTAATGCCTAGTATGGCTACAAACAGAAAAATATAGCGTATTAGTTTCACTTTCGTAAAACTACTATATCGCCATACAAAACTGAAATATTTAACATCTTTTAAAGCGTAACTATTTAGATATAACCAATAGCTGTCCTAGGGACAATGCTTCATCTGTAAGGCCATTTAATGATTTGATCTGTTCGACAGAGACATTATAGAGCTTGCTAAGCGAATAAAGCGTTTCCTGCGCTTTCACCTCATGAATACGCATCGCTAAAGGGCTTTTGATCTCCTCAGTCTTCACAGTAGCAGGAGGGGTCTCCTGAACATTCTGGACAATTTCTTCTTTTACAACCTCTTCACGCACGACTTTCTCCTTAGGAGTCTCTCTTCGGTCATATTGATCAAGATGATATCGTTCTATCATTTCAATCAATAGATCCGGATAGCGGGGGTTGGTTGCATATCCTGCAGCCTTCAGTCCCTTAGCCCAGCCCTTGTAATCATCCTTATCCAACTTAAACAAAGCTGAATAACGGGGGCGTAGCAGAAACTCGGAGTGATCCCTAAACGATTGTTGAGGATTGTCATATACACGAAAACAATCATTAATATTGTCGTCGGGACGGGTCACGGATTTACCTTTCCATACGCCGCCGCACTTAATACCAAAATGATTATTTGCTTCACGTGCCAGGTAGCTATTGCCGTTGCCAGACTCCAACAGAGCCTGAGCGAGCTTAATGCTGGCCGGAATACCATATTTGTTCATTTCTGCAATTGCTATATCTTTATATTGAGCAATGTAGTCATTTCCAGCCATGGTGGGTCGGCCTACGGAAGAAGATGAAGAAGTTTTTGAATTGGATCCGGATTTAGAAGACGATAAGGTGCCTCTCCGGCTTGAACATGATGTAATCAACATCATGAATACAATCATGCCATAAAAAAACTTCTTCATGCAATAATGTCGTGCTTATTTTTTTGTTGACGAGAATTTATTTTGCTTGGAATCGTTATCAAACATATCAAGATGATATAGTTTGATCGTTTTAAGTACTTTCGCTGTCCAGTCTCTACTCGTAGAGTATCCCGAACGAGCTATTGCCTTGACCCAAGCTTCATATTTTTCTCCTGGATGTTTTTCAAAAAGGCTTTGAGTAGTCTTCTTTCTTTTTACTATTCCTACAAAGTCATCATATGAGTCTAATACAGACCTATAACCTTTGTAAGCTGACCGAATAACGGTACTTCTGTTCTTTCCTTTGACACCAAAGTGGTTATTCAAATTCTTTGCTATCCTGCTACCACCATTTCCGCTTTCATGCATGGCGATGGCTAAGATAACCGATGCTGGAACTCCGTGTTCCTCCATCATTTCTTTTGCTATTGGACTGTACTTATCGACATATGCCGCACTTTGAGCTGAAACTTTTGAAATTCCAAAAGTTGCCAAAGCCAGTACCAGTACAAAGCTTTTTAATTGTTTTAAATTCATGAAGAATGTTTTAGTTCTCAAATTACTTCTTGCGCAATGCAAAAAGTCCGTCTCGAATCGGTAATATTACCTTTTCTACGCGCTTGTCCTGAGCTAAACGTGCATTCAAATCAATGATCTGCTTTGTTTGGTTGTCTGGTTTTGAATCTAACACCTTACCTTTCCATAAGACGTTGTCAATCAAAATAAGTCCCCCAGACGGAACTTGATTTATTATCGTTTCGAAATAATATAAATTTCTCTTTTTATCAGCATCAATAAACACCAGATCAAATGTTTCATTCAATGTGGGTATAATCTCCGCTGCATCGCCAATATGATATCTGATTTTATCTGCGAATTCAGACGCATCAAAATAACTTTGGACTCTTTCCTGTTGCTCTTCATTGATATCAATGGTATGTAAAATGCCATCTTGCTGAAGACCCTCTGCGAGACATAATGTTGCATATCCCGTAAAAGTTCCGATCTCCAAAATACGTTTTGGAGCAACCAATTTACTCAATAAAGAAAGAACTCTTCCCTGGTAATGACCAGATAACATATGGGGCATTGTTTCCTTCAAATATGTCTCCCGATTTACCCTTTTCAGCAACGAATTTTCATCGTCTGTAGTATGTTCCAAATAGGACTCCAAATCGTTGGCAACAATTTCCATAACCACAAAGGTACCAAAAAACATTTTTATGATAAAAATATTTTTTTATAAACAACTGAAAAACAGTTTAATATAATTATCGGTTTGTAAAGGAATTTTTTAGTGATTTGCCTTAAAAGCTCAAAAACGCAATATCTACTTTTTTTGATTTTTGTATTTATTTCCAAATTTCATCAAAAAATAAGCCCTCGAGAAGACGTGCTTTTCGAGGGACTGTTTTTATTATTTATCGATAAAAACATTAAGCAAGATCTGCTGTGATCAAACGTAAAAATTCAGATCGGGTCACGTCATTTTGAAATGCACCTGTAAATGCCGAGGTTGTTGTAACGGAATTCTGTTTTTGCACACCACGCATGGCCATACACATGTGTTTACACTCCATCACGACCGCAACGCCACGAGCGCCTAACGTTTCCTGGATACAGTCTCTGATTTCGTTGGTCAAACGCTCTTGTACCTGCAGACGGCGAGCAAAGATATCCACGACACGCGGAATTTTACTCAAACCTACAATATGTCCATTTGGAATATAAGCGATATGTGCCTTTCCAAAGAAAGGTAACATGTGATGCTCACATAGCGAGTACACTTCAATATCCTTTACAACCACCATCTGGCTATAATCTTCTTCAAACATGGCTCCTCTCAGTACTTCAGCGGCATCGATATCATATCCATGTGTCAAAAACTGCAGGGCTTTAGCGACACGCTCAGGAGTCTTTACCAGACCTTCACGCTTAGGATCCTCTCCCAGGCATTCCAATATATCTGTATAATGAGAAGCGATGCGATCTACTTTTTCAGTATTGTATTTGTCGATCTTAATATATCCATCCAACTCTTCGTTGTCAAATGAGTGTTGACTCATAGTTTCTACTATTTAAATGTATTAAAGATTAATCGCCAAAATATTCGACGTAGTTATTTTCGGTTTCGTGCAAACGAACACTATGCAATGCCACTCCTTGTTCTTCAAAAAGTGGTTTCAGGATCTTGAATATCTCAATAGCGATATTTTCTGTAGAGGCCATGACACCCTTCATAAAATCAACATCCAAGTTGAAATTACGATGATCCACTTTATCAATGATGCTGCGATTGATAATTTCTTTCATGATCTTCAAATCGATCAAAAAACCAGTTTCGGGATTTACTTCCCCCTTGACTGTGACAAAAAGGTCATAATTGTGCCCATGCCAATTTGGATTAGAACAAAGTCCAAACACTTGTTCGTTTTGTTCATTGCTCCAATCTTCACGATACAGCTTATGTGCTGCACAAAAACGTTCACGACGAGTTATAAATATCATAATAATACAAAGATACGGCTTTAGGCCCAATTTTAACATTTCTATTTTAGGAATGCCGTCAGAATATGGTAATATAATTAACAAGTAAAGATCACCTGCCAATTTTTATTTTAATGTGCTAAAGACCTCCGCGATAATTCGTAATTTTCGCATACTATAAAAGAAGTCTATCATGAAGATATTAATCGTAGCCGCTACGCAATTCGAAATTCAACCTTTTTTGGAGGTTGCCGCCAACTACCCCAATTGTGACACAGTGATCACAGGTGTAGGGATGGTGGCAACAGCATTTGAATTGGGGAGGATATTACATGAAAACAAATACGATCTCCTTATAAATATAGGTATAGCAGGATGCTTTGACCGCAACCTGAAAATAGGAGAGGTGGTGCAGGTCACCTCAGAATCGTTTGTAGAATTGGGTGCAGAAGATGATCAGCAATTTATTCCGATTGAACAGTTGGGTTTCGGAAGATCCAAATTCGAGTCTTCTTTGCTTTATGGTGAAAATGTAGTGCTCCCCTTTTTAGCCCAAAGACATGGCATTACTGTAAATAAGGTTCATGGGAATACCGATAGTATCGCAAAAGTGCAACAGCTCAACCCCAACAGTTGTATCGAGAGCATGGAAGGTGCCGCTGTTTTCTTTGCCGCGGATAAGATGGATCTTCCGGTGATTGAGCTCCGTGGGATCTCCAATTACGTAGAAAAAAGAAACCGTGCCACGTGGAACATTCCTCTGGCAATAATGAATAGTAATAAGGCACTTATACAAACATTGGATTTCTTGCCGGACTTATTTTCCAAAATTTAATACAAAAGTCATCTACTTATTAAAAAATGACATAAAACTATACAATTAGGCTAGTCAAATCTTCAAAATATCAATTTTAAATAGTAGATTTGTAATCTAAAAATTGACACTATTTTACAACTGATGAGAGAAATACAATTCAGAGAAGCACTTCGTGAAGCAATGAACGAAGAAATGCGTAAAGACGACAAAATATTTTTATTAGGTGAAGAAGTTGCAGAGTATAACGGTGCTTATAAAGTAAGCCAAGGTATGCTTGATGAATTCGGTGCAAAACGTATCATTGATACACCTATTGCTGAACTTGGTTTTGCTGGTATCGCTGTTGGTGCAGCAATGAATGGTCTAAAACCAATCGTTGAATTCATGACGTTCAACTTTTCACTTGTTGCGATTGACCAAGTTATCAATGCTGCTGCAAAAATCCACTCCATGAGTGGTGGACAATTTTCTATCCCAATGGTCTTCCGTGGCCCGACAGGAAATGCAGGTCAGCTAGCAGCACAACACTCTCAAAACTTTGAAAACTGGTTTGCAAATACACCAGGTTTAAAAGTGGTTGTTCCTTCAAACCCTTACGAAGCTAAAGGTTTATTGAAATCTGCTATTATTGATCCAGATCCTGTTATTTTCATGGAATCTGAGGTCATGTACGGTGATAAAGGCGAAGTCCCTGAAGAAGAGTACTACTTGGAAATCGGAAAAGCAAATATCATCCAAGAAGGTACCGATGTTACTGTTGTTTCTTTCGGTAAAATGCTTCCTCGTGTTGTAATTCCAGCAGTTGAAGAATTGAAAAAAGAAGGTATCAGTGTAGAATTGATCGATTTGCGTTCTGTACGTCCTATTGACTACCCAACACTTATTGAATCTGTAAAGAAAACAAACCGTCTGGTTATCGTAGAAGAAGCATGGCCTTTGGCATCAATTTCTACAGATTTAGCATTTAATGTACAACGCAATGCATTTGACTATTTGGACGCTCCTGTAATTCGTGTGAATTGTGCTGACGTACCTCTTCCTTATGCGCCAACATTGATTGAAGCTGCTTTACCTAATGTAGAAAAAGTAGTTAAAGCTGTAAAAGAAGTATCTTATATCAAAAAATAATTGGATTCTTTTTTGAATCAAATAAAAATCCCTTTTACTGATTGTAAAAGGGATTTTTTTATATATTTATCTGTCCTGTTATTATTAACAAAAATTCCAATAGATGAAAACACTAAAAACAATAGCTTTGACGGCTGTATTCGCATTTGTAGTCCTATCTGTATCAGCCCAAAAGAAATATACCCTGCGGGTGAACCCTGAAGAGGGGAAGACAATAGCGCAAAATGTGATTATGGCAATGGATATCGAAACTGGCGAACAGAAGATTGTGACAGACTTAACAATGGGCTTTGATATTACAAATACAGCCAAGAAAGACAATTCCTTTCTATTTGAGCTTAAATACACTGGTATCAATATGAAAATGAGCGGAGAAGCCATGGAAATGACCTATGACTCCAAAAATCCGGAAGCAAATGAATTTTCAAAACAGATGCATGCTACAGTAGGCAAGCTAGTAGATAGTAAGATTAGCTTTTCAATAGATCAATTGGGAAAATCTTCGGATATAAAATTGCCGGAAGGCGTCAACCTTCCTTTTGATCGCAGTATGTTTGAAAATATTAGCACCGTATTGCCTGAACATGCCATTGGTATTGGAGAATCATGGAGTTCAAAATCAGAATCGGAAGAATCGGGTCTACTGGTCGAAAACAAAATGACTCTCGCCGAAGTAAATGAACAGGGTTATAAGGTAAATGTGGAAGGAAAAATGTTTGGATCGGACGCAAACCAGGTCGGTAGTATCCAAGGGTTCTATGTATTGGATAAAAAGACTTGTCTGACTAAAATAACGGAGATGACAAGTGATGTCGATATGCCTGAAGCAAAGATCAAAACAGTTATAAAATGCCAATAGATAGCAACAAAAAAGGGCTTAATTTTAAAATTAAGCCCTTTTTTGTTATCACAACGGTATTAAGCGTTGATTTCTTCTTTGTATTGATCTGCAGATAATAATGCATCTACGTCTGCTACATTATTCAATTTAATACGAACAATCCAGCCCTCACCATATGGATCAGAATTCACCAATTCAGGAGAAGCATCAATTGCATCATTAACTGATAAAATTGTCGCTGCTACAGGCAAAAACAAATCAGAAACTGTTTTTACAGCTTCGATTGTACCGAAAACTTCATTTGCGGCAACTTCTTCACCTACAGTGTTAATGTCAACAAAAACGATGTCACCCAATTCACGTTGAGCGAAATCGGTAATCCCTACAACTGCTTCATCACCTTCAACACGAATCCATTCGTGATCTTTGGTGTATTTCAATTCTGCTGGAAAATTCATTGTATCTAATTTTTTGATTTTTAATGCCGTGAAGTTACAAAATATCTTCAATTGTCAAAAATGATATTCATTATAAGATTTTTGTGTTTATTTTTAGATTATGAATCCTCAAATCGAAAAACTTTATCAGATAGCCCTAAAAAAAGAGCGTTTTATTATTGGTTTAATGTCCGGAACTTCATTGGACGGTCTTGATATCGCATTATGCCGTATCGAAAATGCCGGAAAGACCACAAAAATAAGCTTAGAAAAGTTTATCACAATGGATTATGAGGATATATTCAGAACCAAAGTCCGTGAAATATTTGCAAAAAGAACCATCGACCAACAGTTACTTTCGGGCCTCAACGCATATGTAGGGATCACCCATGCGAACCTGATCAACCAAGCCCTTGAAAGCTGGAATATTTCATCTACAGAGATAGACTGCATCGCTAGTCATGGACAGACGGTATATCATGCTCCGCAATCGTTGACGAAGGACCTCGGTTGGCCCAATAGCACACTACAAATCGGTGATGGGGATCATATTGCCATACATACCGGTATAATTACACTGTCAGATTTTAGACAAAAACACATTGCCGCAGGAGGAGAGGGGGCACCGTTAGCAGCCTATGGAGACTATCTTCTTTTTTCCCATCCCACCGAAAACCGATTTTTACTGAATATAGGAGGTATTTCGAATTTCACCTTTATCCCTAGCCATCAAAGCAATCTGGAAGCCTATGCAACAGATCTAGGGCCGGGAAATACAATGATGAACCAGTATATGAAAGCTCATTTTGACCAAGAGATGGACAGAGATGCCATGATTGCAAAAAAGGGGACGGTTAATGGGCCATTATTAGAGCAGCTCCTGGCGGAAGAATTCCTAACTTTGGAGTTTCCGAAAACAACGGGTCCGGAATTATTCAATCTTGATTACCTGAAAGAGGCTCAAAAACGTTCTGAGACATTAGATCTCTCAGCAGAAGATGTCATGGCAACACTCAATCGCTTTTCGGCCCAAGCGATGATCAACGGCATACGTCGGCAAGCCCTTGGGTTAGCGAATTTCTCGGTATATATCAGTGGCGGGGGACTGCATAATCCGCTACTTTTTGAGTACATCAAAGCAAATCTGCCGGACATCAAAGTAGAGAGCTTCGCCACATTAGGGGTTGATCCCGATGCGAAGGAAGCGGTATTATTCGCCTTGCTAGCCAATGAGACCCTCACTGGAAACAAATCCAATGTCGAGCATATAAAAGATTCTCCTGCGGTCTGTATGGGCAAAATTAGTCTACCAGAGTAGACTATTCGCTGTCGATCGCCTCTTGTAAAAACTCTTTGAAGGGTAACATTTTTTTATAAGAGGCGATAATATTATCCAATGCGTTTTTGTTTGACAGGTCTTTGATCGTCAAAGGTTGATCCAGAACAAAGCTTTTTAACTTGATAAAATCAATGTAGGGATTATCTTCGCCATAACCGGCAGGAGCACGTTTTAACAGATCCTCTTTGAAAAGATTTATTTTCCCCTCATCCAACAATCCATTCAGCGTCTTAGCCAATTGTTCGCCACTGTAGTCTATCTCCTGTCTTATAGCCTCCAGATGCGGCTTCTCCGGCCTCCAGTAGCCACAGGCAATAAATGAATTTTCAGCACCGATATGAATATAATATTCAGGGCCACGCAATTTTCTTCCATCAACAGATATTCCGGCTCCAAACCAGGTCTTATAGGGCGTCTTGTCATTTGAAAAACGGGTATCTCTATAGATACGGAACAGACATTTATTGGCTTGTATGGAGGTATTTATTTTAGGATCAAATTCACTCAGGGCAGCTATTAAATCCGTTAGAAAACTCCGTACATCAGCCAATGCGGACTCATATTTCTCCCGGTTATCTGCAAACCATTCTCTTGTATTATTTTCCTTTAATTCGGTCAAAAAATCAAAGGTAGATTTCTGAATGTGACTCATAATTCTTTTAACTGATTAAAATTAAGAAAATATAAACTATCGGTGCTGCCAATAATAAGCCATCAAAACGGTCCAAGAAACCTCCATGTCCCGGTAAGATACTGCCTGAATCCTTAACGTGCAAGCTCCGCTTTAACATCGATTCGACCAGATCGCCCAATGTTCCAACAATACTGATGATCATAGCAACGATAATCCATTGCCACAATGGCAAACTTCCAAAATATTTTTCAAGATTTACAGCTACCACAATAGCTAAAATGAAACCACCGAAAAATCCCTCCCAAGTCTTTTTCGGAGAGATCCGCTCAAACAATTTATGTTTACCAAAACTCCGACCTGCAAGATATGCTCCGGTATCGTTGGTCCAGAGCAATATTAAAAAACCGAGGGGAATATAATGATTATATACACCATTGATAAATCCTAGTTTCGCAAAAAGAAAGAATGGAAATGTGACATAACAGATCCCCAAAAAAGTATAGGCTATATCATTAAAGGGAAAACTTCGTTTTTGAAAAAGTGAAATAATATAGGTCAAACCGACCAGTGGTGTAACGAGCCATAGAAATTTAGGTTCCAAAAGGTTCATAGCTACCATAGACCCTACAGCAAATCCCGTCAACGCTAAAATGATCCCTAAGACCTTATTAGGCGCACGTTCTTCGGATGACACAATACCGTAAAACTCATACAGACACCATGCACTCAAGAGTGTAAAAAAGATGCTGTATAGGTATGGTCCAAATAAGGTGGATGCCACCATGACAGCTACAAAAATAGCACCGGTTATCGCTCTTGTCTTCATTTTAGTTCTCTCCCCCTACTTCTTCAATCAATCTTTCGGCAGTCTCAACCGAGTTTTCACTAACATATAGTTCTATTTTTCCAAACAGATAAGAAGAATCTTGCTTATTTAATATAACCGCGGGAATACCATTCTCTTCCAGCATTTGTTTTACTATTTCAGCCTGAATAGCATTTGTATATATTTTAATTTTCTTCCAATCGTTCTCCATGGTTTCCTTTTTGTGTTGACAGATAAAATAAGAATACAAAAATAGCAGTAAAAATGAAGCCTACAACATATATCCACCAAGATTGCACTTCAAATGCATTGATTTCAGCGTAACTTTTACCATTTTTTGTATAATAAAAGGCCATGATCGTAGCGCCTGCATTGTTGACGAAATGACCAAAAATAGGCAACCAAATATTTCTGCTCCATAAATAGAGATAACCAAAAAATGCACCCAACAACATCCGTGGTATAAATCCAAAAAACTGCAGATGTATGGCGCTAAAAACAATAGCCACAATCCAGATAACAACGTGGGGGTTGGAAATCCATCTTCCGACAATATTTTGAAGAACACCTCGAAATAATAGTTCTTCGCCTACTGCAGGTATCAATGCCAGAACCACCAGATTAAATAGAAATCCGATAAAACTTGTTTCCACGATAATCCCCTTGATCAGATCTCCTGATTCTCGCTCACTACGTTCCATCCATACCTGCACAGATCTCATATTATCAGGCAACTGTAATGACTCGTTCCAATGCCCTATTAAGCTCATCAATGGCATAAAAGCGAGCATTGCGAAAAAAATATACGCAAACTGCTTTGCCTGTGGCGTATATTCCTGTTTAAAATAAGAGATCCCATACCCCTCTCGGGTATTCATCAGGTAGGCGGGCACAACAAAGGATCCCAAGCTACTCAACAGCAATAGAAAACGCATTTCATTCGCTGATCCTTGCATTAGGGTAGCCATTGAAAATGCCTGTCCTGTAAACTTGTAGTAGAAAAAGATGATAAGGATACCGATGACCTGTGAGAGAAAGGTAAATCCGATGACCAACAGGACCAAACGCAATAACGATTGAAAAGGGGAAGTAGTTTGCTCGGGGTACATAAATCTAAAATATGCTTTAAAGATAACAATAAAAGCATGTTACTTTATAAAATCACTGCATTTCAATAGCCATTACTTCATTAAAGTAGTGGAAAAAGACCATTTACTAAAAGCCTGACCCCAGATACCTTAAAATAATTATCAAAGCAAGATAATCTGCTCCAAAAACATGCAAAAAGGCTTTGGAAATAGTTTCCAAAGCCCTTTTTATCGCTATTCCTTTATTAGTTCACCCGTATTGGATCTGCAGGTTTCTGTAGATTTTTGTAAGGATAGGTTTTCATTTCTTCCAATAAAATCTTCACCGTTCTTTCCAATTGTGGATCACGTCCTTCTAGCAAATCTTTTGGTAATTGCTCAACAAAGATATCCGGAGCAACACCCTCATTTTCTATAATCCAGTTGCCTTTCAGGTCATATACACCAAAGTTTGGTGAAGTAATACGTCCACCATCCAATAACGGCGGGTACCCACTGATACCGACCAAGATTCCCATTGTTGTACGGCCAACCAATTTACCGAGGCCTTTGAAACGGAACATGTACGGCATCATATCACCTCCAGAACCGGCATTTTCATTTATGATCATCGCCTTTGGTCCGTAAATACCATTACCTGGAGTCGTAAATCCCTTGCCATCGCGAATACCCCAGCCAGATATTAATTCACGGGATAGTAGGTCAATGACATAATCGGCTACCCAGCCTCCACCATTGTTTCTTTCATCCATCAGAAGGGCCTTTTTATCCATCTGGGAGAAATAATAACGGTTAAAGTAGGTATACCCCTCAGGTCCTGTATTTGGCATGTATACGTAAGCGATTTGTCCATTGCTTAGCTGATCTACTTTTTTACGGTTGCGCTCCACCCACTCCATGCTACGCAAGCTCATTTCGTCTGTAAAAGAAATCGGTTTTACAATGACTTCGCGAGCACCAACCAGAGACGGCTTGGAATTAATTTTTAAGGCTACCTGCTTGCCTACGGTATTATCAAATAGACTATAGATATCCTTATCTTCCGTTAATTCAATACCGTTTACAGCGACAATATAATCACCTTCTTTGATATTCAATCCCGGTTCTGCCAATGGTGCCTTAAAAGAAGGATTCCACTCCAAACGTGTAAATAACTTCGCTATCTGGTAATATCCATTTTTGATCGTATAGTCAGCCCCTAATACACCTACTGACACAGATGGGGTAGAAGGTTGATCACCCGGATAGATATAATTGTGTCCAACAACCATTTCGCCCATCATTTCGTTCAATAAATAGCCTAAATCAGAACGATGGTTAACAAATGGAAGAAACTTCTCATATTTGGTTTTCATGGCTTTCCAATCAGCACCATGCATATTCTCTACATAGAAATAATCTTTCTGCATTGCCCAAACTTCATTGAAGACTTGTTTCCATTCGGCAACAGGATCTACCAATTGTTGGATACCATCCAATTTTATTGCACCTGCAGTTGGAGATGCAACTTTCTGTCCGGCATTTACGATATTATAACCATTCGCTGTCTGATATAACATTTTCTTGCCATCGGCACTGATCACAAAACTGCGGGCATTCTCGACCAATGTCTTATTTTCCAGATCTTTAAAATCGTAGGCCCCAATGGTACCTCCGCGCTGATAGGTCAACTGGTTTGGAACCAAGCCATTCAGATTCCAATAGGTACCTACCGGCAAAGGTAAAGCGACAATACGGTTCTCGATACGGTCAAAATCTACCTGAATGGATTTGTCTTGAGGCTTATTAGCCGGAGCTTCTTCCTTTTTATCTTTTTTCGGTGCTTTTTTATCGTTTTCTTTTACGCGAGCTGTTTTGTTGTCTTCTTTTTCAGCTGGTTTGTCCGCTTTATCTTCACGAATCTGCTCTTCATCACTTTCATTCTTAAAGAACGAAGGGGTTTTACTTGACAAAATAAAGGCATATACAGCATAATCAACATTACGTTGCGTAGCGGACATATGTAGACCGGAATTGGTCAATCCTGTATTGGTACTCGCCGTGAAGAAAAGATATTTGCCATCCTGTGAAAAGGCAGTACTGCGAACAGAACTCATACCATCTGTAATTTGCTGCGTTTTCTTTGTATCCAGATTGTACATAAATACAGCCGGTACGCCGTTTTCCAAAGTACGTGTAAACGAAATCCATTTTGAATCTGGAGACCAGCTCGGTTGAAAATGATTGGATACTCTACCGGTTTGTCCACTCAGCTTATCGTCTGCGACCTTTACAATAGCCTTAGATGCGATATCAATATAGTACAGATTGAGGTGAGCGTCATTATAGAATAATTTCTTCGAATCTGGAGACCAGGTAGGCTCAAAATAAAAATTGGTTTCGCCCAGATTGAAATATAAAGGCTGATCCTTTCCAAATTGATCTACTAAAACCAACTGATAGGAACCTTTTTTATCTGAGATGTAAGAAACCCATTTTCCATTGGGAGACCAATCTGGAAAACGTTCATGAGAACCTGGTGAATTCGATAAATTACGTGCCTCACCTTTCTCTTTAGGCACGGTAAAGATCTCACCCCGTGACTCAAATAGCGCCCGTTGGCCTGTAGGAGAGAGGGCCGCGTAGCGAATGTCCTCTTTGATATTTTTGTAATACGGACGCTTAAACATAGCATCCGTATTTACGCTAATATGTAGGGCGGTTACCTTATTGTTATTGTTTAAGCTTAATGTATTCAATACGCCAGCATATTCAAAAATCAGCTCATTGCCATTTCCATTGAGCGAGCGTACATCGTAGTCTTTGAAATCAGTTAGTTTTTCAACTTTCTTTGATTTGGTATCGTAACTGAAGATGTTTACTATTTTATCACGATCCGATAGAAAATAGACCTTACTGCCTAACCAAAGGGGTTTAACATCGTTGCTTTTCACCTGTGGAATTGCTTCAATTTCCTTGGTTTTTGTATCAAAAATCCAAATAGTAGGTGTACCACCACCTCGATAACGCTTGAAAGCGACACGATCGCGCTCCGTAGGATCAGTATTTTTGATATAAGCCCAATAACGCCCATCCGCAGAAGGGCTTCCTTGGTTAGCCTCAGGCATCAATAAAGCTTTGTCCATACCCAATCCTTGGATATTAGAACTATATAATCGCGGGCTCAGCGCATAGGTAAAATCACGCGATGTTGTATAAAATACCTCGTCATTATTCAACCAGCCACGCAATACATCCGAAGATGGGTGATACGTAATACGCTTGGGCTCACCTCCTTCAATAGGAAGTACATATACATCTGTATTACCATCATAATTGCCTGTAAATGCTACTTTTTTTCCATCAGGAGAGAACATTGGGTTTTGTTCTACGCCAGGGTTTGTTGTTAGACGTTTTGGATTTGCACCGTTTTTGTCTGCGATCCAAATATCGCCGCCGTACACGAAAGCAATATTATTGGCGCTGATACTTGGATTTCGGAGCAATAAAGTTTCCTGCGCTTTGGCCTGTAGAAATGATGTTCCTACTAAAAACGCAGCAATAAACTTAAAATGAGTTTTATTCATAAATGTTTAGTGGTTAAAATTTATTATGCAAAGCTACTATTTTGTCTAGTACATTGCTTCGTATATCAACAAAGTTGCATAAAAAATATCATAAAAAAAAAGCCCTGCTGTTGAGCAGGGCTTATATACTGTTATCAAAGATTAGAAACCGTATTCTTGTTCGATTTCCAATACAATACCTTCGTCAACCAAAACACGACCGCAATGTTCGCAGATAATGATTTTTTTACGTTGACGAATCTCAGATTGCATCTGAGCAGGGATTTTATTGTGACATCCTGAGCAGCTATCACGATCGATAGAAACGACCGCTAAACCATTTTTGAAAGAATTACGTAAGCGGTAGTAAACTTTTACCAAACGCTCTTCAATATTAGCTTCCGCTTCAGCAGCTTTTGCTAATAAAGCATCTTCTTCCTTTTGAGTTTCGGAAGTAATTGTTTCCAATTCTTTCTTTTTACCCTCAAGTTCGCCTTTGCTATATTCCAGGTTACCTACAGTAGTATCGTAGTTTTCTGTTTTGTTACGAATCTCGAACTCTGCTTCTTTGATTCTTTTTTCACAAACCTGAATCTCAAGACCTTGAATTTCAATTTCTTTCGAAATAGCGTCGTACTCACGATTGTTCTTTACCTCATTTAACTGCGACTCGTATTTTTTGATAGCAGCTTGGGCATCCTTAATCATGTTTTTACGCTTAACGATCGAATCTTCTAAATCGTCTAAGTCTGTTCTGATCTTCTCAATACGAGTTTCTAAACCCGCAATCTCATCTTCAAGATCTGCAACCTCCATAGGCAATTCACCACGAACCTGGCGAATTTTGTCTATTTTAGTATGTATGGCTTGCAAAAGCCATAGTGCTTTCAATTTTTGTTCTACGGTTTGTTCCATCAACTGTAGTATTTTATAGGATTTGTATCTATTTCTGTTGTTAAGGTTGCAAAGTTAGGAAATTTTTTCGTAATAATGTCGTACAATAATTCTTGCGTAAATTGTTCGCTCTCAAAATGTCCCGTATCCGCGATGACAATTTCACCCTCGGCATCAAAAAATTCATGGTATTTATAATCAGCTGTCACAAAAAAATCAGCGCCAGATCGCTTTGCTGCACCTAACAAAAAACCTCCTGCGCCACCACAGACGGCAACTCTACTGACTTTTCTGCCAAGAAGTGCTGTATGCCGAATAACGTTTAGTTTAAGGTTTTCCTTCAAATAAGCTAAAAAATCCCGTTCGTCCATAGGCTCGGGTAAATTCCCGATCATCCCAGCTCCAATTTCCACTGTTGTATTCTGCAAATCGAAAAGATCATAAGCCACCTCTTCGTAAGGATGCGCTTCATAAAGTGCCAAAAGCAGCTTTCTTTCTATTGAACGTGTATAGATCACCTCTATCCGCGTTTCTTCGACACGCTCCTGTGTTCCTATTTCGCCGATAGTAGGTTCGGATCCCGCCAAAGGTCTGAAACTTCCATAACCTGCAGTATTAAAACTACATTGATCATAATGTTTCCCAATTTGGCCCGCTCCAGCATCAAATAATGCTGTCCTGACTTCTTCTACATGACTCCTTGGCACAAACACAACCATCTTGCGCAATACATTGGGTTTCGATTCCAATATCGCCTGATTAACCAATCCAAGTTTATCTGCTATCTTTGAATTGACCCCGCCAGTGACATTATCCAAATTGGTATGTATCGCGTATAGCGCAATTTTATTCTCAATAGCTTTTATGACAGTGCGTTCCACATAATTCTTTCCATTGAACTTTTTTAAGCCTTTGAAAACAATGGGATGATGTGAAATAATTAAATTGCATCCTTTTTCGATCGCCTCCTGTACAACTTCCTCTGTACAATCCAACGAAATTAATATTTTGGTAATCTCCTGATTTGCATTGCCTACGATAAGTCCGGCATTATCATAAGATTCCTGCAAATCCAAGGGAGCCAGCTGCTCCAGATATTGAATAACTGCTTTAATTTTCATCGTTTATAATCACCTCCTTTTCTCTAAATTTATCGTGTTCTTCTAAAATTCTACGGTTTGCACTGATATTGAACCAATAGTTGGCCAATGTGACAAAGTGCATAATACCCAAAACACCTAGAATAGAAATCGGCAAGGGGATATTTGCAGCCAAATAAATCCATGCATACAATGATCCTTTCCGATAAGTTGGGTTTTCCTCTACAGCTATCTTACGATCATAGAACTCATTGATGAGGGAATCTCTTAGGCGGGAAGCGACCTGAAAATTCCAATAAATATTGACTAATGGAATCGCCACCAACCAAGATTGATTAGGTGTCATCAATCTATTTTCCACCGCGACCAAGTTTAAAGTTTTTCGAATCGTATTCGCAAATAATAACCAAATAATGGTGCGTATAACGATTAGACCTAAAGCCGGATAGAGTATTTCGGGTTTACTTAATTCATTTAATAATTCTTCTTGCGTCATTGAAATATCTTGCTCTTATTTATTTTTCCTGTAATAACAAATCTACTAATTCTTTCAGCTTTTTTATTTGCGGATTATGATCTCCGATCAATTCAACGGTTTTAAAATGACGTTGTTTAGCTTTCGCGTAAAATGGATAAAAGTCATCTTTTTCCATTGCCTTACCTTCTTCGTAGGTCAAGATATAAGTAGCGGGAATTCTCTCCCTTTCTGGGTTTCTTAAACTGATTTTATCAGTCATCGTTTTCAAAGGGTGGGGGACGTCCCGCGGAAACTTACTTTCGTCTTTTACCCAAAATGGAATAATAAAACCTTCCTTCTCAAATTTCAAAAGACCATTGTCCCCAGGCTTTACCATCAAACTCAAGACCGATTCCTGATTATCGGGAAGGATGGCGTCTAAATATACCAATTTTTTTATTCTATCCGGAAGACTATCTGCTACACCCGTTATTATCATTCCCCCATAGCTGTGTCCAACCAATACAATATCTCGAAGATCTTCAAATAATATGGTATTGACAACGTCGTTGATGTGGGTCTGTAAACGAATAGAAGTATCCGCTAAATGATAACGTTCTCCCAAACCGGTTAGTGCAGGACGATATACTTTATGTCCTTCTTTCTCTAATTCATTTGCTGTCTTTTTAAATTGCCAGGCGCCACCCCAGGCACCATGTACAACAACATAAGTAGTTTGCTGTGCATAAGCAGATTTTAAGCCTACAACTAATGAAAAAAACAATATAAAACAACCTAATTTATTAAATTTCATTACATTATGTTTATTCAAATTAACACGTCACTCCTCCTAAATCTACTCAACAATTTGCTATGTTCCAATAAGCATTTTTCATTTTGCAGTCGAAAACGATATATGTGAGTAATCACTCATAAAACTGCACCTAGCTTTATCCTTGTTTAAGGATAGATTTCATATTAAAACTGCCCTAACAGATAAAGCAGGGTAGGGGAGAACTCGACACAACTTGTTAGACATACAGCAAAAATATTGTTGGTTTTTTATGGTAATCCTCTTTCTGTTTTTTCCATTCAGCAATGGTTAAACTCTTTATAGACTCGTCAGCGGAAGTGACATTACAGGCTACGCAAAGCTGGGTATTGGATTTACAGTTTTTTAGAATATCTTCGAGAAGATGATTGTTTCGAAATGGTGTTTCAATAAATATCTGAGTTTGCTTCTCACGCATAGATTGTAGCTCTAGATCTTTAATTTTCTTTGCACGCTCATTTTTATCAATAGGCAAATAACCATGGAAAGCAAACTTCTGTCCACTAAATCCTGAAGCCATAAGTGCTAATAGGATGGAACTGGGACCAACCAACGGTACCACTTTTATCCCAAGCTGATGAGCACGAGCAACCACAGAAGCACCGGGATCGGCTACTCCCGGACAGCCGGCCTCCGACATCAATCCTACATTTTTTCCTTGCTTCAAGCCTTCAAAAAAATCATTGATATTTCCCTTGTCCCGCGCATGTTTACCATAATCATGTATCGTCAATTCACTTTGAGGAATTTTTAATCCAGCCAGTTTGAGAAACTTTCTCGCCGTCTTTTCATTTTCCACGATATATTCGTCCAATGCATTGATTGTCTCAACCAAATAAGGAGTAAAAGATTGGAATGCAGCATCATCGCTCAAAGGAACGGGAATTAAATATAATATACCTTTTGCCATATACAAACCTACTAATTAACGACCATTTGGCTATAGTAATTTTAAACTTAGCATAATTTAACCTTTAAAAATGATTAAGTTTGCAAATTTTAAACTCATTATTAGTATTTTAGCATAAGTATTTGTTGCAACAATAAACATCATCCAAATGATCACACAAATTACAGAAGGCGTAAAAATCTCGGTTGAAACCATCTATCAATCGGAGTATTCTAATCCCGACCGTGAACATTTTATGTTTGCTTATCACATTAGCATAGAAAATTTGAGCGATTACACGGTACAATTGATCAGTCGTTACTGGAAAATATTTGATGCAAAAGGCGACTATCGGGAAGTGTCGGGAGAAGGTGTTGTAGGTGAGCAGCCTGTTATCGAACCGGGCCAGGTACATCAATATACTTCGGGATGTAATCTCAACAGTGAATTTGGTTTCATGGAAGGTCATTACAATATGATCCGTTCTTTGGATAATAGCAGTTTCCAGGTTGAAATACCTCGTTTCAATCTGATTGCGGATTATGCATTGAATTAAATTTATCAAGGTAATATCATTATTGCCGATTTATCACACAACGAAGCTTTTTTCGCATCGAATAAGAAACTATTTCTTTATTTTTGCGTGCATTCTAAATCAACTTGTTACTGAGATTATGCTGAACAGGATAATTTTGTTCCTCAGCCCATAGTTAAACATAGCATAGAAAGCCATCCATTAGATTTAATTAGTCAGCAATCAAAAAAGATTATTGATTCAATATATAAATAATTGAAAATCAAAAATAATAATATAATTACTTGATTTTCAATACATTAAAAAACCGTCAGGGGTAATAAATTCTTGAATGGAATTTTATTGTATTAAAATGACTAAAATTAATTTTTGGGTGATATAACGTGAGTATTTTAGCTACAGAACAAGTAAGCCATTCCTTCCATGATAGGTGGCTTTTTAGAGATTTACACTTCGGACTCCAAAAAGGAGAGCGGGTGGCTTTGGTCGGAATAAATGGTACAGGCAAATCAACATTGCTTTCTATTTTAGCAGATCGTACCTTGCCAACATCAGGAAAAGTTGTCAAAGAAAAGGGTATAAAAATAGGATTTCTCGAACAAGATCCTGATTTCACAGGATTAAAATCAATCAATGATTTTATATATAGTGCAGACAACGATCAGCAACGTCTAATCAGGGAATATGAAGAACTTCTGGAAAGTACTGATATTGATCAAAAAAAATTAGAAGATCTTACCGAAAAAATAAGTTCATTGAATGCTTGGGAATATGAGCATAATATAAAGACGATTTTAAATCGTTTAAATATTATGGACTTTCAGCAGGATATAAAAAGTCTCTCCGGGGGACAACGTAAAAGACTCGCACTGGCCAAACTTTTGATAGACGAGCCGGATGTATATATCCTGGATGAGCCAACCAACCACTTGGATATAGAAACCATTGAATGGTTAGAAAAGTTACTGACCACTGGCAGCAAGACGGTGCTTTTAGTTACACACGACCGCTACTTCCTCGATAATATATGTACAGAAATCAGAGAACTTGATAGGGGGAATCTTTACATTTATAAAGGTAACTATTCCTATTTTTTGGAGAAGAAGTCGGATCGAGAAACGATCGATGCAGTCATGGTCGAGAAGAGCAGAAATCTACTTCGCAAGGAATTGGAATGGATGCGGCGTCAACCTCAGGCAAGAGGTACCAAATCCAAATCCCGCATCGAAGCTTTCTACGATCTAGAAGAAAAATCCAAATCAATAAAAGGAAATGACTCTGTTCAGCTTAGTGTAAAAGTAAGTAGACAGGGTTCTAAAATTCTCGAACTGGAACATGTATCCAAGCATTATGGAGCGAAAGAAATCATAACAGATTTTTCCTACACATTCAAAAAAGGAGACCGTATAGGTCTAGCTGGAAAAAACGGAACTGGTAAATCAACCTTTTTAAATCTTATCACAAAAGAAGAAACTCCAGATGCTGGAACAATAGCAGTAGGAGAGACCACTGTATATGGATACTATAAGCAAGGGGGACTTGAAGTAAATGAAAATGATCGTGTACTTGATGTTGTAAAAAATGTTGCTGATTATATTGAGATGGCAAATGGAGAAATGATTACAGCATCTCAATTACTCACACACTTTTTGTTTCCTCCAGAGAAGCAATTTGGTTTTGTCAACAAACTTAGTGGTGGGGAAAGAAAGCGTCTTCAATTGATGCGGGTATTAATGAAGAATCCTAATTTCCTTATACTAGATGAGCCATCCAATGACCTGGACATTGACACATTAAATGTATTAGAAGATTTCCTTGATAATTATAGGGGCGTACTTATATTGGTATCCCATGATAGATATCTATTGGATAAGTTGACAGATCAACTTTTCATATTTGAGGGAACAGGTAAGATCCGTATCTATAATGGAAACTATGCCGACTTTAAATCAGAACAAGATGAAATCCAAAAATTAGAAAAGGAAAAACAAAAGAAAAATAGCCAAGACAAAGCTAAACCCGAGGTAAAAGAGGAAAAGAAAAAGCTCTCTTACAAGGATCAACTTGAATACAATAAACTGGAAACAGAAATAGAAAATCTCGAACTACAGGTAAAGGCAAAGACTGAAGAATTAAATCAATTAACAGATCACGTCAAGCTTTCAACATTAGCAGAGGAGATTAAAACTATGCAAGAACAGATAGACCAAAAATCGGAACGATGGTTATATCTTGCAGATTTTATGTAAAATTTTCAATCGGGTTTCACGTGGAACGTAGATAAAAGAGTAAATTTGTAAATAAATAAAAAACCACGTTTCACGTGGAACAAGGATATAGAGATGTTTAAAAAATACAATGTAATTGTAGTAGGTGCAGGACATGCCGGATGTGAAGCAGCAGCAGCAGCAGCTAATCTGGGTTCTTCCACTTTGCTTATTACAATGAATATGGGTGTGATAGCTCAAATGAGTTGCAACCCTGCTATAGGTGGTGTAGCCAAAGGACAAATCGTAAGAGAAATAGATGCGATGGGAGGATACACAGGTATCATTGCAGATAAATCAACGATTCAATTCCGCATGCTTAATCTTTCAAAAGGTCCTGCGATGTGGAGTCCACGTACACAAAATGATCGGATGCGATTTGCAGAGGAGTGGAGATTACAATTAGAATCTCTGCCAAATCTAGATATGTGGCAAGATACCGTCAAGGAGGTAATCGTTAAAAACGGAAAGGCATGCGGAGTCATCACTTCTATGGGAATAGAAATTGAATCGGATGCTGTTGTCCTAACAAACGGGACATTCTTAAATGGCGTAATCCATATCGGTGATAAAAAATTTGGAGGTGGTAGAACAGGAGAGAAGGCTGCTACAGGACTGACGGAGCAGCTCGTTTCACTGGGCTTCGAATCAGGTAGAATGAAAACTGGTACGCCACCAAGAATTGATGGCCGTAGTCTTAACTATGGTCTCATGGAAGAACAATGGGGTGATGAAAAGAAAGGACGATTCTCTTATACAGATGTAGAGATGCCGACAGAACAACGCTGTTGCTGGATTACATATACCAATGATAAGGTACATGAAATGCTTCGTACAGGGTTCGAAAAATCACCTATGTTTACTGGACGAATTAAGGGATTAGGTCCTCGTTATTGTCCCTCGATAGAGGACAAGATCAATCGCTTTGCGGAGCGTGAGCGACACCAGATTTTTGTGGAACCGGAGGGATTCAAAACAGTGGAAATTTATGTAAACGGATTCTCCACATCACTTCCAGAAGATGTACAATTAAAAGCGCTACAATTTATACCCGGATTTGAAAATGCAAAGATGTACCGTCCGGGATATGCAATAGAGTATGACTATTTTCCACCAATGCAGCTCGATCTAACATTGGAAACCCAATTGGTAAAACATTTATTTTTTGCGGGGCAGATCAATGGTACTACGGGGTATGAAGAAGCTGCGGCACAAGGATTCCTTGCTGGTATAAACGCTCATCAACGTATCAATGATGACAAAGAACTTATTCTAAAAAGATCCGAATCATATATTGGTGTATTAGTAGATGACCTTGTCACAAAAGGAACAGAGGAACCGTACCGCATGTTTACCTCTAGAGCAGAGCACCGCTTACTGCTGCGTCAGGATAACGCCGATATCCGTCTTACACCATTAGCCTACAAGCTAGGATTAGTCGGAGAGGAGAGACTAGAGAAAGTGCAAGATAAAATAGATAACTCCAATAACATCATTGAATACCTCAAACAGAATTCAACGAATCTTGAAAAGATGAATACGGTATTGGCAGAAGTTGGATCCAGTGCACTTGCTCAAAAAACACGTTTAAGTAATGTACTAGCCCGACCACAGGTCAGCATACAAGATATCGTCAAAGGCGATGAAGCCTTTGCTCAATATGTTTCTCAATTTGATAATGAAACAATAGAGCAGGCAGAAATTAACATGAAATACGAGAGCTATTTCGAAAAAGAAATAGAAATAGTCAATCGCATGAAGAAGATGGAAGATAGAGAAATTAATCCTGATTTCGATTATGGTTTACTAACTTCACTGTCAATTGAAGCAAGACAAAAATTAGCGAAGGTAAAACCTAGAACATTAGGTCAAGCTTCCCGAATTTCGGGTGTATCACCATCAGATATCAGTGTTTTAATGGTACACATGAGTTAATTAATTGATTTACAGATAATTATAAATAAAAATAAACAAGCTTAAAATAAGCGATTTAAGACAATATTCTATTTTTTATGACAACTTCTTTAAAAAGTAATAAAAGTAGTTCAGAAAGGCTAAAAAGTAGCTTAAAAACGAGATTACTTATTTTAAGCATGTTTATAATGCTCATTGGCTTGTCTATACAATGTGCGAGTATACAACAGCCAACAGGAGGACCTAAAGACTCTATTCCTCCAAAAATTCTGCAGGAAAGCCCTACGAACTTTTCGAAGAATTTTACCGAAAAAAAAATCGTCATAACTTTTGATGAGTATGTCAAGCTGGCCAATCAGCAAAAAGAGTTTAGCATCACACCGGATATGGGAAGTAATCCCCAATTCAAAGTCAAGAAAAAAAATCTGGAAATCACATTACCAGATTCATTGGAAAAAAATACGACTTATAGCATCTATTTCGGCAAGGGCCTAGTAGATTATAATGCAGGGAATGCATTGGTAAATTACGCTTATGTATTTGCAACAGGTGACAAAATTGACTCACTCAGTATATCGGGCAATGTAAAAAGTGCGATGACAAAAGAAGTATTAAAAGAGGTTAAAGTTCTTCTAATACCCACAAGCCAAGATTCTATTTTTGGAAAAAAGAAAGCCAATATTTTCACCATAACAGATACTGCTGGAAACTACAAACTAAATAACCTCCGTGAGGGAACGTATCGTATATATGCTCTTCAGGAAAAGAACAACGATCGGATCTATAATGCACCCGATGAAGAAATAGGCTTTCTAAAAGATTCCATCGTATTAGAACGGGACCTTACCAATATCAATTTAGAAGTATTCAAAGCTGTTCCAAAAAAATTCCGCACGCAAGAAAAGAAATTTGAGAAAAATGGAAGTGTGCTCCTCATTTTCAATAGAAGAGTGGATAAACCAAAGCTTAATATTCTAAACGATGAAGTCAATAATAAGGATAAAATAGTACGATTCTCGAAGAGTTCCGATTCTGCAACGTTGTTTCTTCCCAACCTAAAAATAGACTCACTCAAACTCGTTCTAACAGAAGGTGAGAAACCTTTGGACACTATTCTTGTCAGAAGAGGAAATGTGAAAATAGAGCAGGTTATAGACCCACAATTTACACCAAATAATGGTAAAGTAGATAGGATCAATCATCTTCAGGTATCAGCTTTTACTCCGATAAAAAATATAGATAAAGCGAAGTTAAAGTTCAAAGAAGATTCTCTTATAAGAACGAACTATCAATTGGCAGTGGATACAAATGACTCCAATATTTACCATATCCGTTATAATTGGAGAAAAGATAAAAAATATCAGATAGAATTTACAGAAGGTGCCATAACAGGATATTTTGGGGAACAAAATAAAGAGAAGAAATTCGATCTGACTTACGATGATAGTGAAAACTATGGGGATCTAACATTTGACTTTACGGATCTGGACAGCAATACTACCTACTTGGTCGAATTGATCAATGAGAAAAAAGATAGGATATATAGAATGGATAAGATCAATAGTGTTAATCCATCAGTAGTTTACAAACAGTTTCCAGGAGGAAGATATACCATACGTGTCATCCGCGATGACAATAATAATGGAATATGGGATACCGGAGATGTTGAGAAGAAGACTTTCCCAGAGCCTGTTGTCTACCTAAATAAGGTTTTTACGATACGTGCAAACTGGGAACAAAAAGATAGCTTTTCATTAAGTGGACTCAAAAAGGAATAAAATTGAGACTAATTGTAAAAAAACAAGAAAAAAAATATTGCTAATACGTTTAAGCTAAAACCAAGAGCTATATAATACATAGTTATGTGGCAGCTGCTGTAAAAGCGCTTTCTGTTCATCAGTCAGCGCTTTTATTTTTTTTGCAGGAACTCCAGCATATAGATATCCTGATTCACAACGGGTATTTTCCAAAACAACAGCACCAGCAGCAATAATTACATTGGATTCCACCACTGCATTATCCATTACTATAGCGCCCATCCCGATCAGAACATGATCTTCCACGACACATCCGTGTACCATAGCCTGATGGCCAATATTAACGTAATTACCAATGGTAGTTCCGCATTTTTTATAGGTACAATGGATAACAGCACCATCTTGTATATTGGTATAATGACCTATACGAATATAATTAACATCCCCGCGAATTACCGCATTGAACCAAACCGAACAATGGTGTCCAATCTCTACATCGCCAACAATAGTCGAATTGGGGGCCAAAAAGCATTCCTCAGCTATCATTGGAGACTTATCTAAAACAGGTAAAATAAGTGCCATATCTACTAAAATATCGTGTCTTGTAATATATCCGAATGCTGGGGATAATCTGTTGTATAATGCAAGCCCCTGCTTTCTTTTCTAAGCATAGCCGACTTGGTTACAATATAAGCAACCTGGATCACATTCCGCAGTTCACAAAGCTTCACAGAAAGCCGGGTGTTGCGATAGAATTCCTCTGTTTCCTCATATAGTAAATGTAGGCGTTTAAGGGCCCTTTCTAGTCTAAAATCTGATCGAACAATACCAACATAATCACTCATGATCTTCTGACACTCACGTAGATTATGACTGACTAGAATATCCTCATTGGAAAGGGAGGTCTTCGAGTCATCCCATTCGGGAACATCGGAAACATGGTTTATAGCTCCAACGGATTTTGTAGCATCCAAAAAGATCCGATGAGCATATACAAGAGCCTCAAGTAAGGAATTAGAAGCCAATCGATTTGCTCCATGCAATCCAGTCGATGAACACTCTCCACAGGCATATAGATTACGTATGCTGCTTCGTCCAAAATCATCTACATAAATTCCACCGCATAAATAATGGGCAGCCGGAGTGACCGGTATAAAGTCTGTAGCCATGTCCAATCCTATAGAAAGACATTTTTCATAAATATTTGGAAAGTGCTTAATAATATCCTTCTTATCCCTATGGGTAATATCCAGATACACATAATCTATACCAGACCTCTTCATTTCGGCATCTATAGCGCGCGCAACAATATCTCTTGGAGCCAAAGAGGCTCTTTCGTCATATTCCTCCATAAAAGGCTCACCATTTATCCTTCTAAGAATCCCTCCGAAACCACGAACGGCCTCCGAAACCAAAAAAGCGGGTGAATCCTTCGGATTATATAATGAGGTCGGGTGAAATTGCATAAATTCCATATTACGCACCTTGCCTTTCGCCCGGTAAACCATCGCTATACCATCACCAGTAGCAATAGTCGGATTAGTTGTACTCGAGTACACATGTCCCGCACCACCGGATGCCATGACAGTCACCTTGCTCAAAATCTTGTCTACGAGATGCGATGAGGTATCAAATGCATAGATACCATAACAGGTAATATCTTCCCTATTCTTATCAACATACTCCCCCATATGATGCTGGGTGATCAGATCGATAGCAAAATAATGAGTAACCATTTCGATATTAGGATCGTTGTGTGCTTGCACCAACAACGCTCGTTCGATTTCATACCCCGTTATATCTTTATAATGTAGAATACGATGAGCCGAGTGCCCCCCTTCTTTAGCTAGATCATAAACTCCAGATTCCTCCTTGTCAAATGAGGTTCCATAAGAAATAAGTTCGGCAATCCGATCCGGAGCCTCCCGGACCACGTTTTCCACAATTTCCACATCACATAATCCATCTCCAGCTATCTGAGTATCAATGATATGCTTTTCGAAGCTATCTGACTTATCCACAACGGCAGCTACTCCCCCCTGTGCGTATTTCGTGTTAGACTCATCCTCATTGGACTTAGTGACTATCAACACTTTACCAAATTTAGAAGCTTTCAATGCAAAGCTCAATCCGGCAATACCTGATCCAATGACCAAAAAATCTACTTTTCTATCTGCCATATATTTTAAAATTCACAAACTATCCCCAAAAGTGATGGTTCAAATTAACGAAAAATGTGGAAAACGTGTAAATAAAAGGTTAAATAAAAATGAAAAGTATTTAACATTCCACAAATCCCCTACTTTCACTACGAATTCCAATTATTTTTCCGCACAAAAATTGGCAGATTTCCACATTTTACAAACATTAACTATTCAACAAAAAAATATGGAAAATAAAAAACAGGAAAAATTAGAATTTTAAAAATCAGCTATTTAATACCAAATTTCTGTTGAAAAATTGTTGAAAACTCTATAAAAACCTAAAATCAAAATCGATTCAAATCAATTTATACCACTTTTCCACACCCTAATAAACAATAAGAGATTCTTTAATTTAAAATATTAGTATTTATTAAAAAAAAAGATTGTGGAATACGTTCGAAAATCTTTGTTTAGTTTTGTCAACATCGAATCAAACCTTTTTAGGTTACGATATTTGGAAGTGATTAACTCCCCTATTGAAATATCGAAATCTAAACGGGTTTATTTTCGGAAATCAAATTCTTGAGGGATTTTTGAGCTCTTTAGAATTGAATATTTTTTTAAAAATTTAAAAAACAAAATTTTATGAGATTATAAAAGAGTTTGTATTGGCATTTTTATGCTTTTTATTATGGAATTTCGTTTTTGAGGCTATTAGATTTGTTTATTTCACTTCTGATAACTTTATTCGGATTTTATCTGAATCTTAATGGGTTTAAAATCATTTTAAATGAAAAAATCTGTTTATTTAGGCCGTTTTGGTTTTAATATTTACTTTTTTTTAAGAATTTTCTTGATTTACTAGGTTTAAAATAGTTTAAACGAGCATTTTTTATTGAATTTCGAAAGTAATTTTTGGTGATTTCTATATTTTGAAATTTGAAATTTTTGACCCTTTCAGAATCAGATAAACGATTCGTTAGTATACTTTCGACGTTATATCGGATTCTTACTGGGTTTAAAACAAGAAAAATTTATTTTGAGATCGAATAATTAAAAAAAGATAATTTTATACGAGTGAAAATTTTGAAAAATGCAATTTAGTGGTGATTTATTATCGATTTCTTTGAGATATTAAAATTTTTGAAGCATTTATTGGTATTTATGCTATTCTCAGCGGCTTTATTATAAATTTTTGTAATATAGACGCGATTAGAATTGAATATTTACCATTGAATTTTTCTTAAAAATTGTTATTTGATTCTAAATGACATTTTGAAATATACTAATCGAATCGCATGAACCGCGCATTTGATGAGCTTAGTATAATTTCACAGCAGATACACTGAAATCGAATATGATTGTGTTATTTGAAAAAAGTTTATTGAGAAATGAACATTCTTACTATATTTGCGACCCAGTATCGACTGGGCACTTTGGAAATTTAAAATTTAAGTGCTTTAGCTTTTGATAAATGGTATTATTGGATATTGTATATTTTTTATGACAATGTCAAGGAGTTTATTTTCAAAATAAGGTCTCTATGAATGCAATAGAATTATATACTTTGTAACATATAAATTTTGGTCGATTCTAAAGGAGTTTATTTGTGCTGGCAGCGGATTCTAAAGGCTTTAAGATTGGCTTATTCGAATTATTGGATTTATGTTTATAGATTATTGAATTCTTAGAGCCTATAAGAGACTTTACAAACTACAATAGTTAATTATAATAAAATTTTATAGTTTTTAAATTATATTAATAATGTTGTTGTAATATAGTTTTATATTTAATTATATAGAAATTTTTTAAATAATATTCCTTTACGCCGATAGAAAGCATAGAAATGGCTATCTTTTCTATATATTTCTGAGTTATTTTGAACGTATTAGTAGACGCTTTTTGTAGAAATACATTATTTATAAACACTTAATTCAATTCTATTCGACTAATAGTTTTTATTGGGCGTTCTAGATTCCGATATAAGCCTATTTTCTATTTATTAAATTGAATAGTTTATCCATAAGGGTCTTGTAAAATAGTAAAGCCTGCTAGACTTGAATAAATTCCGATTTACAGATTTTTCATAAGGATATCCTATTCCTACAGCCTTTATTTAGCTGAATTTTGACCTTATAACAAGACCAAAGCCTCCTAGCTTTCTATATAACTTTTTACTTTCTTATTTTATTAAAAAATTGGATTCTAAAAGACTTTTTATTCCGAATAACCAATATTTGTCTTTCGGAATCGATTTATTTTCAAAATCGATCTGGATTATTTAATCAACTACTTCTGACTGTCTAAACCTATTCATAATACAAATTTTTATTTTCGAAATTATGAGGCATAAAACACTTTACTTGAGAATTTAAAGTCTTCGAGATTTTGCTGCAGCACATTATGTTGACAATGGAGACAGATATTCAATTCTCAGCGACTTTATTTGATAATGGATAGCGTTTAGTTTACGCTTGTTTTACTCTTTTCGATTCGCACATTAAAAAAATGGCTCTATTAAAAAAATAAAGTCTTTCAGGTTTTATTAAAAATTCATCACTAGCTACCAATATGTAAATATTCAAATCTCAGCGGCTTTATTTGAGAATGAATTGTGTATAGATAATCCTTTTCCCTATTTTTTAGATTTTTATTTTTTCAAGAATTGGTTTATTTAGAATAAAGTCTTTCAGGTTTTCGTAAAACTTCAGCGTTTACTGTTAGTACGCGAATATTCAAATCTCAGCGGCCTTATTTGAGGGTGGATTCTGTATAGACAATCCTTTATCAATTTTTTTAGATTTTTATTTTTTCAAAAACGGGTCGATTTAAAAATAAGTCTTTCAGATTTTCTTAAAACTTGCGGCTGACTTCCAGTATATGAATATTCAATTCTAAACGACTTTATAGCCGAGGATGCTATTCTCTTTGAAGTCGACATATTTTTATCCTCTATAGCGGCTCGATATGTTAGTTATTAGAAGGCTGGATGGTTCTTGAAGTTTCTTCCTAAATTTCCCTAGACATCAATATTTTTTTCCTGCATAAATTCGTTTTTGAATAGTGGATTCTAACGGCTACAAATTTCGATCGGATAGAAAATGTTAATAAATAAAGCTTCCGTTTATGCTATATTTTTCCTTGTTTTGTATCATGCCTAAGAACGTTCATAAGGCTATAAATTTATAGAAAATCGTTTTCTGTGTTAGAAAGATTCTGAAACAAACCCGCTGAGATTTTGATATAGGATATATAGCTTGGTTATTTATAGGATATACGACTCTAAGAGGGTTTAAAATTGAATATTTCTGAAGTTATTTTGTTTTACGATAATAATTTAACTTTAGTTTTTGTATTATTTTTAAATTACGCTATCAACATATTTGATTAATTTGCTTTTTGCTGACTTTTATATATGTAACAATGCTTATTTTTGTTGCTCATAAACTGTTGAAAGTACCCGCATGGAAATTGTAAATTATGAGCTTCAGGCAAAAGGATATAATGATGCTCCGATTGACCCCTCATTGGATTTAGTAGCTGAGATCCAACGATTAAAGAAAGAAAAGAATGCTGTAATTTTAGCACACTATTATCAAGAGTCTGAAATTCAAGATATAGCAGATTATATTGGAGATAGTTTGGGCTTGTCGCAAGAAGCGGCGAAAACGGATGCAGACTTGATAGTGTTTGCTGGAGTACATTTTATGGCCGAGACAGCCAAGATACTTTCACCAACAAAAAAAGTTATTTTGCCAGACGCTAAAGCTGGTTGTTCATTATCGGATTCATGTCCACCACATTTGTTTGCTAAGTTTAAAGAGCAATACCCAGATCATTTGGTGATTACTTACGTAAATTGTACCGCTGAATTGAAAGCGCTTTCGGATATCGTATGTACCTCAAGCAATGCTGTACAAATCGTCGAGAGTCTTCCGATAGACCAAAAAATCATATTTGGGCCAGATCGTAACCTTGGGGCGTATGTAAAGAAAAAAACTGGACGTGATCTAGTGTTGTGGAATGGAGCGTGTATGGTGCATGAAATTTTTTCTCAGGACAAAATAGATCGTTTGAAAAGCGAATACCCTGAGGCTAAATTTATTGCACATCCAGAATGTGAAGACCATATTTTAGCTAAAGCAGATTATGTTGGTTCCACAGCCGGAATGCTTAAGTTTACACAGACAGATAGTGCCCAGTCTTATATTGTTGCCACGGAATCTGGAATTCTTTATCAGATGCAGAAAGCAAGCCCTGAGAAGACTTTTATTCCTGCTCCCCCGAACAATGCCTGTGCATGTAATGATTGCCCTCACATGAAGCTTAATACGCTTGAGAAGCTTTATAATTGTTTGAAATATGAATCGCCTGAAATTTTACTTCCTGAAGATGTCATACTTCGCGCACAACGGCCTATTGAACGGATGTTAGAGATATCGGCAAGTTTGGGACTGTAGTAATTTGCATAATTTTTGATAATAATCGATATGATAACAAATTGGTTTTCATATCGATTATTATTTTATAATGCTATTCATCACGTTATCTTGATGAGGATCGAGGGAATATCCTGATAAAGCATTACATGATATTTTGAAATTTTAAATTTTTTAACATGTTTGATTTTGATAATACTGAACGTACCAATTTGGAAGAAATGGGGGAGTTTGGTTTAATTGACTATATAAGTAAAGCAGTAGAGCTGACCGAGAAATCGACCATTAAAGGAATTGGTGATGATGCAGCAGTATTGGATTTTGAAGGAAAGAAGACTTTAATTTCTACTGATTTGCTCCTCGAGGGAATTCATTTTGATCTGCGATATGTTCCATTAAAACACTTGGGCTATAAAGCTGTACAGGTAAATTTGAGTGATATCTATGCCATGAATGGAATTGCTTCTCAGATTACATTTTCTATTGGTTTATCTTCCAAATTTCCATTGGAGGCGGTGGAAGAGATCTATCAGGGCGCTTTGATTGCCTGTAAAAAGTATAATGTTGATCTCGTGGGTGGGGATACCTCGGCTTCAGCCCAAGGGCTCGTTATATCAATAACAAGTATAGGCTATGCCGATGCTGAAAAGATCGTTTATCGTAACGGAGCAAAAGAAGGTGACCTATTGTGTGTATCCGGAGATTTAGGAGCAGCATACATGGGATTACAGCTACTGGAGAGAGAAAAAGATATTTATTTAGAAAATCCTAATGTGCAGCCTGATCTGGAAGGTAAAGACTATATCGTGGAACGTCAGTTAAAACCAGAGGCACGAAAAGATATTGTTGAATTATTTGCAAAATTGGGCATTATACCTACGTCAATGATGGATATTTCAGATGGTTTGGCTTCCGAAGTACTTCATATTTGTCGCCAATCTGATAAAGGTTGTAGACTGTATGAGGAAAAAATTCCATTGGATCAGATGACTTATGATACTGGACGTGAATTTGGTATCGACCCAACCGTTGCAGCTCTTAATGGTGGAGAGGACTATGAACTGCTGTTTACAATAGCACAGTCAGATCACGATAAGATTAAGAATTTGCCCGATATCAGTATCATAGGCTATATGACAGCGGCTTCAGAGGGTTGTGAAATGATTTCGAAATCTGGAAATCTATATCCGATTACAGCCCAAGGCTGGAATGCTTTCAAGAAAAAGGATTAAAAAGAAGATATCTAAAAAACAAGAAACGAATTTTCCACGAATAAATATTGAAAAAGTTCGATGTGGAATGTTTCGTTAAAGCAAGATAAAAAAAGGCTGCCAAACTAATTTGGCAGCCTTTTTTTATTGCTCTAATTCTTCTTCAAGCACCAAATCTTCTTGTTGTGGATCTCGCTCACCAACATTGAAATTATTGTATCCAAGACCTACTTCTATCTGCAGTAAACGCTGTTGGAGCATCTCTAGTATGGCCAGAAAATTATATACAAACTGAATCTTGTTTTCTGAGTTTTTCAATATCTCCTGAAAATCCAATTTCTTATTGATTTCAATAAGCTCAGCTATCGCCTTTTTCTGTTGTTCGATAGTATAGGGATACTTTACAACAGTATGTGTTACTTCTGCTGGTCTATTGCGAAATTGATACATCATTTGCTCATAGATCATCATTAGTCCATAGAGATCAAAGCTGTCTAGGTTTTCACCTGTTGCATCCAATTGTAGTCGTTGTCGTATATCATATTGGATGTTGCCTCTACTAAATAACTGGAGACGATTTTCTTCCATTACCTTTAAGCCTTCACATACCTCTTTAAATTGTTTATAGAGGATAAGTTTCTGAACGAGGTCTTCTCTCAGATCTATTTCGTTTTCGTTTTCATCAAGATCTGGTCTAGGCAGTAGCATCTTCGCCTTAATACGCATCAATGTAGAGGCTACAAAAATAAATTCGCTGGCCATCTCCATATTGAGTGCCTGCATTTGACTTACGTAAGACAAAAAATCATCGGTAATTTTCGAAATAGGGATATCATGAATGTTCAATTCATCCCGCTCGATAAAAAATAGTAATAAATCAAAAGGTCCCTCAAATTGAGGAAGCTTGATTTCGTAACCTTCTTCTACTTGCATATCTAATACAAATTTACATAATAAAATCTTTTGGAATTGTTCATATAGAAACTATTGGTGCTTTTATTTGTTGTAGCTCAATATGGAAATGCGATTTATTTTAAAGATTAAATAAAATTGTCGTTACTTTGTGTAAACATTTAATGTAAAATAGCAGTACTATGCAATTTGAGGCTGGAGAACTATTAAGTAAAATAAACGATCCCTCTGATCTTAAAAAGCTAAAGGAAGACCAATTAGAACAACTAAGCCAGGAATTACGTCAATTTATTATTGATCAAGTTTCGGTGAATGGTGGTCACTTTGCAGCAAGTTTGGGAGTCGTTGAATTAACCGTGGCATTACACTATGTAATGAATACACCTTATGATCAATTGATCTGGGATGTAGGTCATCAGGCTTATGGTCATAAAATTTTGACTGGACGTCGTGAGATATTTCATACGAATCGCATAGAAAACGGAATTTCGGGTTTTCCCAACCGTTTTGAGTCCGAATACGACGCTTTTGGGGTAGGGCATTCTTCTACGTCAATTTCAGCAGCTTTAGGTATGGCTGTAGCTTCCCAAATAAAAGGAGAAAAAGATCGTCAGCATATTGCGGTTATTGGAGACGGAGCTTTAACTGGCGGTATGTCATTTGAAGCTTTGAACCATGCCGGTATTTCTAAATCTAACTTATTGGTGATTTTGAATGACAATTGTATGTCCATAGATCCCAATGTTGGCGCGCTGAAAGAGTATTTAACAAGTATTACTACATCAAAACGATATAATAGATTTCGGGATGATATAGCTGCTGTGTTGACTAAAATTTCTGAAGTGGGGCCAAATGCGCTTGGTATTGTTAAAAAACTAGAGAAAAGCATCAAAGGTACCCTATTGAAGAATGCTAATCTTTTTGAGTCATTGAACTTTAGATATTTTGGTCCAGTTGATGGACATGATGTAAAGAAGTTAGCTAAGACGCTTGAAGATCTTAAACATATACCTGGTCCTAAATTGCTACATGTTGTAACAATGAAAGGAAAGGGATTTGCGCTTGCTGAAAAGGATCAGACGAAGTGGCATGCGCCAGGCTTATTTGATAAAATTACTGGGGAGATAAAGAAATCTTCAAGTGAAAAACCTGTAGCACCAAAATACCAGGATGTTTTTGGACATACTATGGTGGAACTTGCTGAAGCAAATGAAAAAATTGTTGGTATCACGCCAGCAATGCCTTCTGGCTCCTCGATGAATATCATGATGAAAGCAATGCCTGACAGAGCATTTGATGTTGGTATTGCTGAACAACATGCCGTCACATTTAGTGCGGGCTTAGCGACGCAGGGCTTATTACCCTTTTGCAATATTTATTCATCGTTTATGCAACGTGCCTATGATCAGGTTATCCATGACGTCGCCCTGCAAAATTTGAATGTTGTGTTTTGCTTAGATCGTGCTGGCGTAGTGGGAGCTGATGGTGCAACACATCATGGAGCTTATGATATCGCTTTTATGCGTTGTGTTCCGAATATGACTGTTTCTGCTCCGATGAATGAAGAGGAGCTTAGAAACTTGATGTATACTGCACAGTTACCTAATAAGGGACCTTTTGTCATTCGCTATCCGAGAGGAAATGGGGTGATGCCAGATTGGCGCCGTCCATTTACGGAAATAGAAATAGGAAAAGGACGAGTGATTACTGAAGGGGAGGAACTCGCTATCTTAAGCTTCGGTGCTATTGGAAATGAAGCCGTCAAAGCCGTACAGCAATTGAATGAATTGGGAATACATCCTGCGCATTATGATCTGCGATTTGCTAAGCCTTTGGATGAAGCCCTATTGCATCAAGTCTTTAAAAAATTCAAGAAGATAATCACCGTTGAAGATGGCTGTCTGCAGGGGGGCATAGGTTCTGCTGTATTAGAATTTATGGCAGACCATGGTTACAATAGTCAGATTGTACGATTAGGTATTCCTGACCGAATTGTAGAACACGCGGAACAGAATGCACAATGGCGAAGTTCTCATTACGATGCTGCTGCAATTGTCGAAGAGGGAAAAAAGATGTGTGACGGAAAATTCACCCATACAATGGTTGGATAGATCCAGTCACTTATAATTTACCAAAAAGGAAATCCTCTACAGGGATTTCCTTTTTTTATGGATTGAAATCGGTTTACTTTCTCATCGACTATGTTACAAAAACGATTGTTCAATGACCCGTCATTATTATACTTTCTTATTTCACAAGGTCTTCAGAATAGAGTAGAAAGATGTTGAGTAATGTTGTTAAGTAGAGTTTAAATTCTTATAAATTTAATATTAAAAATATATGAACTAAAGGTTGTATTTCGCTTTTATTTTGGTTAATTTAGTTCTATACCTTTAAGACTGAGCTGTAGTATGTTTGCTACTTTTTTTGTTCTTTTTTTTGAAATAAATTTGGAATGTTAATAATTATTTTTAGAGATCAATTTTAGCGCGAGTTTTCCACAATTTTACAAGGTAATTTGCTGATATATAAGGTTTTATTAATTATTTTATATTTTAGTTTTTTAGCTGATTTTTTTTTGTCATCTTCGTTCTCAGAGAAAGTTATCAACATATTTTTTGTCGCGTATTGTAAATCAACTTATTAACAATTTTAGAATGGAAAAAACGTATTCAAGTGTCTGGAATAATTGTCTTTCGATTATCAAAGATAATATCCCAGCACAAAGTTTCAAGACCTGGTTTGAACCTGTGAAAGCAGTCCGTTTGGAGGGTGACGTTTTGACTATTCAAGTACCTAGCTTATTTTTTTACGAGTGGTTGGAAGAACACTATGTAGGTATTCTTCGCAAGACCGTAAAGAAGTTTCTAGGAGAACAAGGTAGATTGGAATACAATATTGTAGTTGAGAAGTCATCGGCTTCTCATCCCTATACGACTAATCTTCCATCGAATGGCAATGGGGCAGAGGGTAAGAGACAATCTATTCCTGTGCCGGTATCTTTGAATAGAGATATCAAAAATCCATTTGTTATTCCTGGATTAAAGAAATTGCAGGTTGACCCGCAATTGAATCAAAACTACACATTTGAGAATTTTATTGAAGGTGAATGTAACCGTCTTGCTCGTTCTGCAGGCTACGCTGTAGCAAACAAACCGGGAGGTACTTCATTCAACCCTTTAATGATCTATGGTGATGTAGGTTTGGGAAAGACACACCTTGCCCAAGCTATCGGTAATGAAATCAAAAGAAATCTTCCCGATAAGTTGGTCATTTATGTGTCCTGTGAAAAATTCTGTCAGCAGTTTGTGGATTCATTGAAAAATAACACAATCAATGACTTCGTTAATTTCTATCAGGCAATGGACGTGATCATCATGGATGATGTGCACAATTTTGCTGGTAAAGAGAAAACACAGGATATTTTCTTCCATATATTCAATCATTTGCATCAATCTGGAAAACAAATCATTCTGACTTCTGACAAAGCACCTAAAGATCTAGCTGGTTTAGAAGAACGTTTGCTTAGTCGTTTCAAGTGGGGATTATCTGCAGATATTCAAATTCCGGATCTTGAAACAAGAATGGCGATTTTGAAGAAGAAGATGTATTCTGACGGCATTGAATTACCTGAAAATGTCGTGGAATATGTAGCAACGCAAATCGATAACAGTGTTCGTGAATTGGAGGGAGCAATGGTTTCGCTATTGGCTCAATCTACATTGAACAAAAAGGAAATTGATTTGGGGTTGGCTAAATCGATGTTGAAGAATTTTGTGAAGAATACACATAAGGAAATTTCAATGGATTTTATTCAAAAATTAGTTTGCGAATACTTTGAGGTTCCTGTGGATATGGTAAAGTCAAAGGTCAGAAAACGTGAAATCGTGCAGGCCAGGCAAATTTCGATGTATTTAGCAAAAAGCCACACAAAATCTTCGCTCAAATCGATTGGCGCATTCTTCGGAGGAAGAGATCATTCAACTGTCATCTATGCATGTCAAACCGTTGAGGATTTAATTGAAACTGACAAGAAATTTAAAACTTATGTCAGCGACATTATGAAGAAATTGAAATCTTAATGTAGCTTGATATCAAGTTAAAGTAAAAAAGGCTGTCTCGATAGACAGCCTTTTTTTGTACTCATATATGATGATTGAATAAAAAACCTCTGAATATGCCTAAGCATATCCAGAGGTTTAATACATTCCTCTTAATTTGAATAGAATGATTATTGTTGTTGATTGCTGTTTTCGTTGTTATTTTCTTTTTGTTCTGTTGGCGCCGGAGTGGCAGGAATACTTACTGCAGGTCGCTCCTCAATGTATTTTTTAAAGGCCACTTTCTGCTCATCGGTCAATAGTAGAGCGATCTTGCTATCTGATTCACCTTGAAGCTTCGTAATGCTCTCTTTTTTTACATCAGCTGTTGTTGTGGTATCTTGGATAACAGCTGCTATCGCTTTTTCTTGATCCAATACAATTGGTGATACAGCAGTTTTTTGTTCATCATTCAGTGTAAGCTTTGTTACCAACTCAGTCACAACTTTAGTTGCATTTTCTTCTGGGGTGGTTTGCTGTGCAAACAATAAGGTCATCGCTAGGAAAAAACCTATACTGGTTAAAAATAACTTTTTCATGATGTTTAATTTTAAATGAAATTATTCAATGAATTTATTAATGTCTGTTTTTAATTATTACAATAAACTGTTAATTAGCACTGGATTCTGTTTTAGAAGGTTCAGTAGGCGTAGGGACAGCTTTTGCTGGCCGTTCAGCAATTACCTTCTGATAAATAGTTTTTTGATCTTCTGTCAGTAATTGACTCACCTTGCCGTCTACTTCTGTTTGAAGTTTATTGAGGGTTTCGCCTTTCGCAGCAGCAGTGGAAGAGCTGTCTTTTAAAATCGTTTCTTCTGCCTTCGCCTGATCCAATAGAATGGAGGATACAGCAGTTTTCTGTTCATCATTCAGATTCAGCTTTTGTACCAGTTCGGTAGTAGCTTTTGCAGCGGTTTCCTCAGGTGTAGCCTGTTGAGCGAATGTTAGGCTAAGTGCCAAACACAATCCTATACCTGTTAAAATTAGCTTTTTCATATCTATTGTATTTAAAAAGTTACAACTATGATGTCTTGATATAAAAACTAATAAAGCTGATTTATATTGTATCAAGTATGTTACTTTAACAAAGTTTTAACGCTGCATATTTATGTATCTTATTTATTTTCAGTTGTATATGTATTTTAGGAGCAAGATATAATAGATAATGATTGTTTTGTTTTAAATAAAGCGCGGAGAATCGCTTTTGGTATTGAGGAAAGATATGCTTGCTTGGGAGAATAAATTGCCTTAAAAGACCTAATAATGGTATTATACGGCTTTATAGGTCTAATATGCTATAGAAAGGTACACGCTCTACTATTTTGGCCAACCATAGAATAATTCATAAAAAAGGTCGATTATTTATCGACCTTTTCCATTAAAATTAGTTTTCAGAACGTTTTTTCATTCTATCCTTCATTTTTTCTTGCTGTTCATCGAATAGTTTTACTTGATCCGGATTGAGCCATGATTTTATTTTAGTTGCCTGAGCTTCTTGGAGCTGCTTAAACTTTTCCATATTGGCTTTGCGGTCTCCGCCATCACTTTTTATTTCCGCTCGCTGTTGGGCCTGGCTTAATGTAAGATTATAAATGGAATCTTTTTGCACTTGATTAAGTGTAAGTAGTTTGTCTAGATGTTCCACACGCATCTTCGCTTGATCTTCGGGACTCCGTTGTTGACGTTGCTGGGCAAAAGCTACTGTTGTTGCCAAAAGTAGGCCGCTTATTACCATTAAAGTTTTCTTTTTCATCGCTTTATATTTTAAGTTTACTTTCCTTTTGAATATAAATTTGACGAAAAAGTTTACTAAAATATTAGCCCTTAACAAAATTTAAGGTTGATTAACACTTAATGCTATTGTATCACTTATAATATTACAAAAGTGATCTCTTTGTACTGGATCATTAAATTTAAGTCCTATCGGTAAATAGACGAGTTCTATCGTATCGAAACGATCTTTATATGGTTTTAGCCGCTGATAATCCTTTTCAGTGGTCAATACTATTTTATTGCTGCTATTTAGAGATTGGAAAGCTTTTATGATTTGGTCAATATCGGAGTCGTTAAATGTATGGTGATCTCCAAAAGAGATATGATTGACTGCGTTTGCTTTTTTCTTGACATGATCCAGTAATGGCTGTGGTCTGGCTATACCAGTCACTAATATGATATCCTTATCTTCGATATCAATCGATCTCCCATCGCTATTAACAGGTTCAAAATAGTCTATATGGCTAAATGCGATCAAGGCCTCGCTGTTATAACGACGGAGCTTTTCTTCTATACGTATCTTTTCCTCACTGGAAATATTAGGCGGACATTTTGTAATGACTATGATTTGCGCTCGTTTAGATTCAGTGAGTAGGTCTCTGAAATTTCCAGCAGGAAATACAAACATAGGTTGCGAAAAGGATCTGAAATCAAATAAAAGAATATTAAATAAAGGAGATAATTTTCGATGTTGATAGGCATCATCTAGGATAATAAGCTGATGATCCCCCTGAAGTTTTTCTATTCCAGTACAACGATCTTCACATACCGCTACTGTGATATTTGGAAGCTTGTTTTTGAATTGCAATGGCTCATCGCCTACATCTATCGCTGGAGAATCTGTTTGCACAGTCCGGAATCCTTTTGTTTTTCGACCATAACCTCTGCTGAGGATAGCAACCTTGTAGTTACTACTAAGATAAGAGACAACAAATTCGGTCATGGGACTCTTACCGGTACCACCAACTGCTAAATTACCAATTACGATGGTCGGAATCTGGAAAGATCGAGCTGGTAGCACATGGGAATCATATAGGCGATTCCTTAACCATACGATTAATCCAAAAATAATGGAAAAGGGAAGAAGGAGATATCGTAGGAAAGTCCACATTATTTTGGTATTACTGTCAATCCAATATCTGTAATTTCCTGCAAAGGATTATCTCGCATATTCTGTTCAATGGATATCGTATATAATCCGGTGTCTGGAAATACGTAATCTTGATGAATGATAGATTGCTGATTGTAAAGACTGCCTGATGATTTTCCAATCCACTTTCCATCTGATTTTGCCAATTTAATTTCCTTACGGAAGGTATTTGTTTTTTTATCTGGGCCCTGCTGGTAAATCAAAACAAAGAGATTAGAAAAAGCATATTCAGGTGTATGGCGTACATCTATAAGTACATCGTATTTTTTTGTCTTGTCGCTAATGTGGAATTGAAAACTAGGATGTGAGGTATATAGCCACGTCTTATTTTCGATAGGTTTATTTTCATTGATAATAGCAGTTTGGTCACAAGATGTCCATAAACCAATACATAAAATTCCAAAAAGAAAAGCCTTTAGTTTCATTTTAAATCTATATAAATAGAATATGCCTAACATTTTAAATTAGGCATATTCGTTTTATTCTGTTTTTGAGGCAGGATTGTTATTGTTGCCTTTGTTTTTATTTCTATGACGATTAAAGCGTTTTTTAGGTTTATTATTTTGACCCTCTTTATTTTCTTTGTTCGTCGTTGCAGGATTTGTATTATCCGGATTGTTTTGCTGTTTGGCCACTACTTGTTTTGGTGGATTTTGTTCAGCCTTATCACTTTTCTGACCGCTTTTGTTTTCCGGTTTAGCATTATTGCTTTTGGTTTTCCGTTTTTTCTTTCTTTTGTTGCGGTCATCCAAACGTGTTAAACTATCTTGACCGACTACATTTTCGTAATCGTAGTTAATAATTTTTTCCTCTCGGATATCTTCTGTTTCTATTGCACTTGATATGGCTTCTGGTTTAATACCCTGCTTATTCATTTCGACAAGTTCTTTGACTTGTTGAACTGGCATAGCAATCCAGTTTTCTGCTCCTGGGAAAGAAAACCACATCATTTTTTTGAAGATATCGGTTTTTTGGAGATAAGCCACACCTTTTAGTGTTTCAATACGGTCAATATTGTTAGGAATGTCTTTCAATGCGTCCATATAACTATCCAATTCATAATTGAGACAGCATTTTAACTTACCACATTGTCCAGCTAGTTTTAAGGTATTCAATGATAAATTTTGATAGCGGGCAGCAGAGGTGGATACGGTTTTAAAATCCGTTAACCAAGTAGAACAACATAGTTCGCGTCCACATGATCCAATACCGCCAAGACGGCTCGCTTCCTGACGCATACCGATCTGGCGCATTTCAATCCGTATACGGAATGCTTCAGCCATTTTCTTGATCAATTCACGAAAATCCACACGGCCCTCTGCCGTATAATAAAACGTTGCTTTCGTTTTATCTCCCTGATAGTCTACATCCGAAATTTTCATTAATAAGCCTAGATCCAAAGCAAGTTTACGTGCTTTATGCATGGTTTCCCATTCAAGATCTTTCGCTGCATTATACTTTTCTACATCCACTTCATTTGGCTTCCGATAGATCTTTTTTGTTACCAATTCAGGGGTAACATTGTTCTTTTTTAATTGTAATCGAACTAACTCACCTGTCAGGGAAACGTGGCCAACGTCATATCCCCCTGTTGAGGGCTCTACAACGACCATTTCCCCCATTTCAAGGTAAAGGTTGTCTACATTAATAAAGAAATCTTTTCGAGATCCTTTGAATCGTACTTCTACGATATTGAATGGTTTATAGTTTGATGGCATATCCATATCGGAAAGCCAGTCATATACATCTAATTTATTACATCCGCTAGTCATGCAAGAGCCGTTATTTTGACATCCTGCCGGTGTACCACTTGCTGTGGTAGTACCGCAACCTCCGCCGGATGAGCAACTGCCACATCCCATAGTTTTCTATTTATATATATTGAGTTCCTTTCGGAAACGTTTTGTATTTGTATATTAATGTTAATTGCAAAGATAAATCTAAAAATAATATTTTAGGGTTTGCATTTCTTTCTACAAAATAATGCGTTTCCTCAAATAGATTTATTGTTTCTTCAATTTGTTCTATGCTATAATGTACTGCAAATTTTTGGACAAAATCCAATTCTTTGGCAGGTAAAAATACGAGACTGGAGAGACCTTCCTTAATCAAAATAATCTGCCGCATCATGTTGATCGCGTAAAAAAGAAAGCTCTTTTGATTTTCGCGACCCATTTTGGACAAATCCTCTTCAACTAAAGAAATCATGTTTGTTCCTGCGTCCGATACGATAAATCGTAGCCAGTTTACCAAAATGCCAAAATGATTATTGGTCTGTGTATTGAGTTGATTAAGCGCTTCCTGTAAGTTCCCATCAGCTATAAAAGCTATTTCAGATGCTTCCTGATCAGAAAGATGTTGCGCAGTCTTCAAATACTGTGCGACTTCGGTATGGTCTAGTTTCTTAATTTTGACCAGCTGTGTCCGAGAAATAATGGTATTTAAAATTTTATCTTGATTCTCTGCAACCAAAATAAATAACGTTTTTTCGGGCGGTTCTTCAATCAATTTTAATAATGCGTTGCCTTGGGTATCCAAGTATTCGGGCAACCACATGATCAACACTTTATATTCAGCCTCAAAAGCTTTAAGACTCAATTTCTTGATGATACTATGTGCTTCAGCAATATTAATATTGACCTGTTTATTATCTGCATCCAACTGATTTCGCCAGTATTCCAAACCCATATAGGGATTGGTTAAAAAGGACTTTCGCCAGTTTTCAGCATAGTCTGTGGCCGTATCTTCTTTGTGTTTGGCAATAAAAGGATAAGACATGTGCAAATCTGGATGAATCAGCTTGCCATATTTTCGGCAAGAGGCACATTCGCCACAACTATCCGTAGCTTGTTTGTTTTCACAGTTTAAAAACTGAGCATAAGCATAGGCTAGAGCAAGGCTTCCGGAGCCCTCAGGGCCTAGAAATAATTGCGCATGGCTCACACGGTTTTCATGAACCGTACGAACAAGATGTTCTTTGATGTCTTTATGCCCAATGATATCTTTAAACTGCATACACTATTGCTATTATACAAATGTAATAAATATTGTGATTTATCAGGGGGAATTTGCTTTCTATACTTTTGAAAGCGTGCTTATTAATTGAAATACAATCGCTTATTTAAGTGCAATAAATCTTCGTATGTGGAAAGAAAGGCATTTACAAATCTCAAAAATATTGATTAATTTGTGTATTATTGCACATAATAATTAGTAATTAGGAAATGAGATTCATTGTATCAACATCAATTTTATTAAAGCAGTTACAAGCTATCAATGGAGCATCTAGTACAAGTACTGTTTTACCAATATTGGAAAACTTTCTTTTTGAAATAAAAGACAATAACTTGACTATTTCTGCTACGGATTTGCAGACGAGTATGGTTACTTCTTTGCAGATTGAAGCAAAAGAAGAAGGAAGAGTAGCTATGCCTTCTAAGATTTTGATAGAAACACTAAAAACTCTCCCAGATCAGCCCGTTGCTTTTTCAGTAGACATGAATACATTGGCTATTGAAATCAGTGCAGGTGATGGTAAATATAAATTGAGCGGAGAAAATGCAGATGATTTTCCTAAAATTCCTTCTATTGATAACGGATCTATTATTGAAATGCCGGCTCCGGTTCTTTCGGAGGCAATCAGTAAGACTATCTTTGCGGTAAGTAACGATGAATTGAGACCAGCGATGTCTGGGGTTTTAGTGCAATTGGCTGAGAAAAATGTGACTTTTGTTTCTACAGATGCACATAAATTGGTACGTTACACAAGATCAGATATCAGTGCTGAAAAACCTGCTTCACTTATTCTACCTAAGAAGGCACTTTCTTTATTAAAATCGTCATTACCTTCGGATGATACAAAAGTATCTATCGAATATAATCAGACTAATGCTTTCTTTAGTTTTGGTAATATCAATCTGATCTGTCGTTTGATCGATGAGCGTTATCCTGACTATGCTGCGGTAATTCCTCAGGTCAATCCAAATAAGCTTACGGTTGATAGATTACTTTTCTTAAACACTTTGAGAAGAGTTGTTATTTTCGCAAATAAGACAACACATCAAGTACGTTTAAAGATATCAGGCAGCGAATTGAATATCTCTGCTGAAGATTTGGATTTCTCCAACGAAGCGCACGAGCGTTTGTCTTGTCAATTTGAGGGAGACGATATGGAGATCGGATTTAACGCTAAATTTTTGGTTGAAATGTTAAATAACCTTGAAAGCGAAGAGGTTGTTATCGAAATGAGTACACCAAACCGTGCCGGTTTATTGATTCCTGCGACGTCTGAAGATCATGAGGATATTTTGATGTTGGTTATGCCAGTGATGTTAAATAACGCTTAATCTTCTTATCGGTTTTGGAAATAATTACACATCTTATTGACTTTATTCTCCATATTGATAAACATTTGGTTGAAATTGTCAATGATTATCAATTATGGACATACCTTATTTTGTTTCTTATCATTTTTGTGGAAACGGGTGTGGTCGTAATGCCTTTTTTACCGGGAGATTCGTTGTTGTTTGCTGGCGGAATGCTTGCTGCACAGCCGAATGAACTGAATGTTTGGTTGATGATATTGATTCTGCTGATTGCTGCAATATCAGGCGACTCTCTTAACTATTCCATCGGAAAGCATTTTGGGATGCGATTGACAAAATTCAAACTTTTTGGAAAACAGGTTGTCAAGGATGAACAGATTGCAAAAACACACGCTTTCTATGAAAAGTATGGAAGCAAAACGATTGTCATAGCTCGTTTCGTACCTATTGTACGTACTTTAGCACCATTTGTTGGTGGTATTGGCAAGATGAATTATGGTACTTTCATTACTTACAATATAGTAGGAGCTGTGTTGTGGGTGGGCGGCATTACATTAGCCGGCTATTTTTTGGGTAATATTCCAATTATTCGAGATAACTTTTCGAAAGTGGTACTACTGATCATTTTTATTTCAGTACTGCCTATTATATTTGAGTTGGTAAAAGAAAAAATAAAAACTAAAAAGGGAGTTCAATAGGACTCCCTTTTTTATTTATCAAATATGGAGATTCTTTCTCAGCTGGTCGATTTTATCCTACATATTGATCAACACCTGTTGCAGATTGTCAATACCTATGCTGGATGGACTTATTTCATTCTATTCTTGATTATCTTTGCTGAAACAGGATTTGTGGTTACACCATTCCTTCCGGGGGATTCAGTATTATTTGCATTGGGAGCCATTATTGCCCGACAAGAAAGCAATCTTTCACTGTCACTTTTCCTATTTATTCTAATATGTGCGGCTATTTCTGGCGATTTTGTGAATTATGAGATAGGTAAATATTTTGGAATTCGAGTTTTTAAACCAGACTCAAAAATTTTTAAACCATCCTATCTTCAAAAAACACAAGATTTCTATGCAAAATATGGTACTAAAACCATTGTTTATGCTCGTTTTGTACCTATTGTCCGAACCTTTGCCCCTTTTGTAGCGGGTATTGGCAAGATGCCATACCGCATTTTTGGCAAATACAATATAGTAGGTGGTATATTATGGGTATCGTTATTTATTCTAGCGGGTTACTTTTTTGGGCAGATTCCTTTTTTCAAGCAGAATTTTTCCCTAGTTGTATTAGCTATCATATTTATTAGCCTAATACCCATGTTGATACAGTTTTTAGCGGTTAAAAGGTCAAAAAAAGATTAAACGTTAAATACTAAAGTCAGTCTTTTAAGGTTAAAGGATTGATATGAAATACTTCATTTTAGCATTTACCTTATTTGTCACACAGCTTGCTTCAGGGCAACGTGTCTCTGTCGATCGGCGTCAAGCAAAAGAGGCTTACGATCTGTTAAATAAAATTCGAACAAATCCTGAAAAATATAAAAGGGAATTAAAACTTTTCAATCTACAAAAGATTACCCGAACAAAGCTTAATTGGAACAAGCAGCTTGCCGAAGTTGCAGAGTATCGGGCTAAAGATATGGCCAAACGGTCTTATTTTGATCATGTCTCTCCTGAAGGCTATGGACCCAATTATTTTATCGAAGAAGCTGGATACGAGTTAAATCAGTCTTGGCTAAAAAAAAGGAGCGCTAATAATTTTGAATCCATTGCTGCTAATCGTGCTAGTGCAACCGATGCTATTAAAGCATTGATTATCGGAAGAGAAGCGCCAGGTTATCATCATCGTACGCATTTATTGGGTATGGATCAATGGAACGGATCACTATATGATATTGGGATTGGTTATGTGAAGTGTAAGGGAGCCAGTCCTTATGAAAGCTATCTCGTTGTTATTATTGCAAAGCATGATTGGTAAATAAACTATCCTATTTGGAGGTAATTTGAGGAGTATCAGCAATTAATCTATGTTGCGTCTTCAACTTTTATTCGAAAAGTCATACCTTTGCATATGATAAAATCCATGACAGGATATGGCACGGCTTCCAAAGAGAACGGTAAAGTCAAATATAGTGTCGAAATAAAGTCCTTAAATTCAAAATTCCTTGAATTAAATCTTCGTCTGCCCAAAGTAGTTTCGGACAAAGAATTGACCTTGCGTACTGAATGCAGTAAGCTTATTGAACGCGGAAAAGTTAATCTGAACGTAACTGTAGAATATGCTGATCAAACAGCCAAGGCTTCATCTATCAATGCTGATTTGCTAAAAAAATATTATGGTCAATTGCAGCAGATCGCAAATGAGCTAAATGATACGAATGTCAATCTATTCGAATTGGCGTTAAATATGCCTGAAGTTGTCACTAACAATGACGATACCGTTGATGATGAAGAATCAGGAGTATTGATGGATGCTTTTTATGATGCGGTAAGACATTTCAATACATTCCGTGAAGATGAAGGAAATGTATTGGCTCAAGATCTAAAAAAGAGAGCTGAAATGATTTTGACCTATTTGGGCGAAGTGGAAGCACTTGAAGTTGAACGTATCCCTTTGATCAGACAACGTATAGAGCAATTTCTCAATGATAGCGTGGGTAAAGAGAATGTGGATCAGAATCGTTTTGAACAGGAGCTTGTTTACTATATCGATAAATTAGATGTCACTGAAGAGAAAGTTAGGTTGCGTTCCCACTGTAACTACTTTCTAAAAGCCTTTGATTCTGCCGATTCAAATGGTAAGAAACTAGGCTTTATCTCTCAAGAAATGGGCCGCGAAATCAATACCTTGGGATCTAAAGCTAATCACGCCGGTATACAGCAGATTGTGGTTAGAATGAAAGAAGAATTAGAAAAAATAAAAGAGCAGTTGCTCAACGTATTATAAGGATGAGCGGTAAATTAATTATTTTCTCAGCACCTTCGGGCGCAGGAAAAACAACTATAGTAAGAGATCTTTTAAGTAAACATGGTGATAAAATAGAATTTTCTATTTCTGCGAGTACCCGTGATCCAAGGGGACAGGAAGTCGATGGGAAAGACTACTACTTTATGTCCAAAGAAGAATTTTTGCATAAAGTGGCCAAACAAGAGTTTATCGAATTTGAAGAGGTCTATTCAGGTACATTTTATGGTACTTTGCGTTCCGAAATCGAACGCATCTGGAAAGAGGGTAAAAATGTTATTTTCGATATTGATGTCGTCGGAGGATTACGTCTGAAATCTAAATTTCCAGAGCAGGCAATCTCTATATTTGTGCAACCACCATCATTAGAAGTACTTAAAGAACGTCTGACTGGACGTGGGACAGATTCGGAGGAAAAACTACAGGAAAGATTTGCCAAAGCGGAATTGGAACTAACCTACGCGAATAAGTTTGATGTAATCCTGAAAAATTTTGATTTAGCCACAGCTTGCGCTGATGCTGAGGAAATTGTAATGGGCTTCATCAATAAATAAAGGGCGAAATGAAAAAAATTGGTTTGTTTTTTGGTTCCTTTAATCCGGTGCATGTTGGGCATTTGATTATAGCAAATTACATGGCCAATTTTACTGGACTGGATGAAGTTTGGTTTGTGGTATCTCCACAGAATCCATTTAAGAAAAAATCTACCTTAGCGGACCCCTACGATCGTTTAGAGATGTTAAATCTGGCAGTGGAAGATTGTGAACATTTGCGTGTGAGTGATATTGAATTTCATTTACCAGTACCGTCTTATACAATAGATACCTTAACATATCTAAAAGAAAAATATCCAAATAGAGAATTTGTGCTTCTGATGGGGGAGGATATCTTAGAGTCATTGGAAAAATGGAAGAATGCAGAGATTATTTTACGCGATTATCATATTTATGTATACCCTCGTCCGGGTTATGATGGGGGAAAACTAAAGGATCATCCTTCCATAACCATGACAGATACACCATTAATGGAACTCTCTTCTACTTTTCTGCGAAAAGCGATCAAAGAGAATAAGAATATTCAGTTTTTTACGCCGCAAAAAGTTATTGATTTTATAGATAAAAAGGGCCTTTATTCATAAGGACTGCAAAATATACAATGTGAATCCCTGGATCTCTTAGGAAGTCTGGGGATTTTTGTTTTCTATGTCGTTAGAAAGCTAATTGTGCAGCGCATAGCTTTGGAAAATGTAGGTCTATCGAAAGTGATACCTTTATAGATCAGAAGTAAATGAAATTTATGGTATTAGGTTTAACAAATGGAATTGTTTTTGGTAGGAATAATTTCTTTACTTTTAAATAGCATTATGTATACTTTATGAGAAGTTTAATTTTATTATTTATTTGCCTCGGTAGTTGGACTTGGGCTTTTGCACAGACAGAAAACGAGGAGGGAAGTAATTATATCATGGATCCCGCGGCTATTGAATTCAGGACAAAGATGACAATACCACCTTATGGTTTGGCAAAGGTGAAAGCTTTGATTGCTAAATTATCTCCTGTAGGGGATAAAGATGGGGGAGAAACTAGTGTGCTTGCTCTTTCTGCAACGGATTTTAAGAATTTAAGTTTACGCGAAAAATTTACGTATACCATGATTCATGCGGAGGTATATGCCCAGAATTGCGATATACCAGAAAATCAGAAAGCTATTGACAAGAAAATATTTGGTAAGTTGCTTGGTGGTTTTAATGAAGCTTGGTGGTCGGAAAGACAGACCGATTTTTTGCAGGAAAACAGGGATTCGGTTATGAAACTGATTCAAGAGTCTGTCTTGAGAAGCAAACGAATGGGGGTGAATTATAAGGAGACGATTGAACAGATCAATGGCTGGCAAATGATTCCATTTATTATTGAATATGCAAAGAAAACCCCTAAAGATAAGGATGCATTAACTTTGCTGTTGTTACTGATGAAACGTGGCGAGTATAGCGAATTTATGAAGTCTACATCCTTCAAAAAGTTATATGGCGAGACAAGTAATTATTATGCCTATTTGGACTATAATAAGGAGAATGAAGCACTAATATATCGTAGAGCAATGGGGTATTACAATGAAAAAAAAGGTAAATAAAATATGGGCTTGCTGCCTGATCTTGCTAGGCTTTATCAGTACTCCGAGTTTTGGCCAAGAATATCAGGAATATAAAGATGTTGCCTGGAATGAACCTCGGTCAAAAGATTCAGCTTATTATGCGATGCGGGAAAAAGCGAGTATACCCCCTTTTGGTCTCAAAAAGGTTCAAGGCTTAGTGGAGCAACAATCAAAAAAGCTTCCGGACGGAGCATTGGTAGACTATAACGCAGGAATTTCGAGAGCTGACTTTGATAAGCTGAGCTTTGAAGAGAAGTTTACTTATACAATGATCTATCCCGAAATTTATAGTCAGGCTTGTGCGGAGCGAATGTTTGTATTTAACCCCCAAAGTAAAATATTTGCGCAATTGCTTTTTGTTTATAATGGTGTCTTTTGGAGTGAACGACAGCTTCATTTTATGAAGAAAAATAAAAAAAGAGTAATAGATCTGATCATAGATCAAGCGAACCGAAACAATGCACTCGGATTGAATTTTAAAACTGCATTAATAGAAATTGACGCTTGGGAAAGTATTCCCTTTTTGCTCAGTTTCTATCAAAAGAATCCAAACGATAAAGATATATTGACTACTTTGCTTCAGCTATTGAAAACGTCAAATTTTGGAACATTTGAACAGTCTAAAATATACAACAAGTTATACGGAGAAAATACGCATTCGGATAGTTGGGTGAATTTTTCAAGTGCCAACGAAGAGTATATTGTTGAATCAGCTCAAGCATTATATAAAAAACGTCAAAATAAGTGAGACAAGCACTACCCATATTGATTTTGTTTCTCTTGAGCTATATATCATTAATAGGGCAGGAGAAGGGGTATGTTTTGATTCCCGGAGGAGATTACCAACTGGGGGATACAATGAGTCTGGATAATCCGAAAAGAACAGTACATATAGATCCTTTTTGGATTGCTCAATACGAACTGACCAATGCCGAATTTGAAAAATTTGTACAGGCGACGGGCTATCATACTTTGGCAGAACGATATCATAATGCGATGGTATTTGAGCCAGGGCTTGCAGAATTCAGGTGGCTACAAGACAGCACTGCTTATTGGCGTTTCCCTAATGGGGTAAGCCGTGGTGGTATAGTAGACAAAATGGATCATCCTGTCACTTGTATATCTTTTAAAGACGTATTGGCTTATTGCGCTTGGGCTGATTGCAGGTTACCCAGTTTTGAGGAGTGGGAAGTAGCTGCGCGGGCCGGTAGTGATGGACGTTATTTTGAGGGGATGAATAAAGAAAATATAGGTCAATATGCTAATATATGGCATAGCAGGGATCACCTTAAAGCAGACTATTCGGATGGTTATATGTATACTTCCCCTGTAGGGGCATTCAAACCGAATCCATGGGGACTTTATGATGTATTTGGTAATGTATTTGAATTTTGTTCGGGCAAGCTAAATAGAGATGGGGAGCGTTATGTGGCTCATGCAAGAGGAGGGTCATGGTGGTGCAGTAGAAATAGCTGTTCGGCATTCAATACAGTCTATATTGGTTCTGTTAGCCCGAATGCCTCATTCAGTAATCTTGGATTTAGGATCGTAAAAAAAGCCTTTACCCCGAAGGATAAAGGCTTTTAAAACAAAAAATCTTAAAAGGTTGATTTTTTATCTTCCCATCCAGCCACCATCGACAGTAAGGATGGTGCCATGTACGTAATCTGCTGCTTTTGAAGCAAGGAATACCGCTGGTCCTTTAAAGTCTTCCGGCGTACCCCAGCGTCCGGCAGGTATACGGTCCAGGATAGATTTAGAACGTTCAGGATCGTCTCTCAATGCTTCCGTATTGTCCGTTGCAATATAACCTGGAGCAAAACCATTTACATTCACTCCCTTGGAGGCCCATTCATTTGCAAAAGCTTTTACCAATGACCCTATTGCGCCTTTGGAGGCAGCATATCCAGGAACGTTGATACCACCTTGAAAAGTCAATAACGATGCCGTGAATACAATTTTTCCAGTTCCACGTGAAATCATATCTTTTCCAATTTCCCTTGTCAGGATGAACTGCGCATTTTGATTGATTTCGATAATTTCATCCCAGTACTCATCGGGATGTTCAGCTGCTGGTTTACGCAGAATATTTCCGGCATTGTTGAAAAGGATGTCTATGGTTGGATGCTCCGATTTTACTTTTTCAATAAACTGATAGAGTTCGGTTCTTTTTGAAAAATCACATTGGTAAGCATAAAAATTCCTTCCTAATGCTTGGATGGATTTTTCTACTGCCGACCCTGTTGTCTCCAGCGATGCCGAAACACCAATGATATCTGCCCCAGCTTCCGCTAATGCTTCGGCTATAGCTTTACCTATCCCTCTTTTACAGCCAGTTACCAAAGCGACCTTCCCGGTCAAATCAAAAGATTGCAGTATGGACATTATTTTGAGTATTTTATCGTTAATGGTTGATTTAAGTTATTTCTAAATTCTTTGACATAGGATTGCCATTGATCAAAACTGGTTATTTTTCCTGCTTTATTGAATGCAGCTCCAGCAAAATAGGTCAAAGGACTGTTGTTTTTGACGGTAGTTGCCAATAAAAACTGTTTTGGACTATCCTTAAATACATATTTTACTTTATTAGGTAAGATCACGGCAGTCCCAGTGATTTTATCCCCCTCAGCGGGCTCCCAATAAGCCAAAATACCCTTTTTGGTATCGTTTAAGAGTTGAGGTTTATCCTCTTTTCGTTTGGCAACACCAACGACTACAGGGGTGCTGCTTGAAGTCGTATTTTTGATTGCATAACGTATTTTGTTCAGTTGGCTTCCAGCGTCCAGAGAGACTGTTTTTTCAACTTGTATATTTTGACCCTTTACATTTTCTGGCTCATAGATAAGCTTAAACGTAGTGCGTAAAGGACCATTATCTAAGACTTCGTATTGACGATAATGTTTGTGATAGACGACCTGCTGATCAATAAATGGAGTTGCGTCGCCTACTCCTAGCGTTTGACCCACAGAATAGTAATCTAAACCTTTACCATGATCGGCATGATAATCCCCTGTTTTATACCATTCGTCAATAATAAGGTCATTCGTTCTCTTAGACCAAAAATCAAATCCCTGTGCATCTTCAGAGCTCCCTTCCAATGCTTTTCCATAGGCTCTGAATGCAGCAATGTCATTTTCCCAGGCAAAGTCATCTTTACGTTCGGGAACATAACGCGCAAATGTTTTGGTAGCAACGGTTTTTGGATTATTTCCAGTTACACCAAAAGTCAAAGCACTTTTAGGCGCAATAGATACTTGTATCAGTACATTTTGAGGGGTTGGCTGTCCTAGCTTTTCCAATTGGTAAGCCAGTTCCGCTTTATCCTTGCTATCAACAATCGTAAAGACATTTTTCTTCAATTCGAAATGTTTTTCGAACGTTGCATAGGGAATACTGATCAGCTCTGTTCTAGATACAGCTGAAGGATTTTTAACCGTAATCGTCTTATTGTTTTGGGCAAAGGCGATGCTTGAAAGCCCCAGCGTTAAACTTAATATGAATGTTCTTTTCATTTGATAATGGATTAAAGAAAAAAGATATCTGAATACTACTTAAGCTCAGTGATAGCGCACTTATCCATATCATCGTAGTCGAGATTTTCGCCCGCCATACCCCAGATAAATGTATAGTTGGATGTTCCAGCTCCTGAGTGAATTGACCAAGGTGGAGAAATGACAGCCTGATCATTATGCATCCAGATATGACGTGTTTCGTCTATCGGTCCCATGAAATGAGATACAGCCTGACCTTCTGGTAGCTCAAAGTAAAAATAAACCTCCATACGACGGTCATGCGTATGCGATGGCATCGTATTCCACACGGATCCTGGCTTTAGCTCTGTCATTCCCATTTGTAGCTGACAGGTCTGTACAACTTTATTCAGCAGCATCTGATTGATGGTACGGCGGTTGGCTGTTTCCAGAGATCCTAATTCTATTTTATTAGCATCTTCCTTAGTGACCTTTTTGGTAGGATAACTCTGGTGCGCTGGTGTTGAGTTTAAATAAAACTTTGCCGGATTCGCACTGTCTTGGCTTGAAAAATAGATATCTTTTGCGCCTTGTCCGATATAGAGCGCTTCTTTGGTTTTAAGTTCATAGAATGTTCCATCTACTTCTACCTGCCCGTTGCCACCGACATTGATAATACCCAATTCTCTTCTAGAGAGAAAGTAAGGTTCTTTTAATAATTCAGGGATTGTTTCTAATTTAATTTTAGAATTTACGGGCATTGCACCACCAGCCATGTAACGGTCATAGTGGGTGTAGACAAAATTAACTTTATCAGTTTCAAAAACTTTTTCAATGAGAAAATTATCTCTTAATCCTTGTGTATCTAATGTTTTGTATTCTTTCGGCCCGATTGCATAGCGGGATTCAAAATTAATGCTCATAACGGAATGATTTTTCTTTATTTGAAAGCTAAATTTAGGGCTAATATTTCTCAAAAACGATACAATCTTACGCAATCGATGTCGTACTTATGTAAAGGATCTATTAAGACAAATTTTCTTGCGGTTTTTATTTTTCAGATTTCCTAACTTCGTATATGGTAAAGAAGAAACCGAATATTTTAGTTGTTAATGACGATGGTATCACAGCACCGGGAATTAAGGTGTTGTTAGAAGAAATGCAAAAAATTGGCAATGTGGTTGTTGTGGCACCAGATTCGGCACAATCAGGTATGGGGCATGCGATTACGCTTGGTAGACCACTACGATTGGATAAGATCAATCTCTATGAGGGAGTTGAGATGTACCAATGTTCTGGAACACCGGTTGACTGTGTCAAGCTTGCTGTTAATAAAGTCTTCAAGGGACAGAAGCCGGATATCTGTGTGTCCGGTATTAACCATGGGCTCAACAATTCAATTAACGTGTTATACTCTGGGACAATGTCTGCTGCGGTTGAAGGAGCTATCGAGGGAATACCTTCTGTTGGCTTTTCGTTGGATAATTTTTCCCATGATGCAGACTTTAGCTACTGTAGGCCTTATGTGATTTCCATAACGGAACAAGTTTTGGCCAATGGCTTACCCAAAAATACACTGCTAAATGTCAACTTTCCACAAACACAAGGATTTAAAGGGATTAAAATCTGCAGACAGGCTGGAGGACATTGGGTAGAAGAATTTGATGAACGTATCGATCCACATAACCGTGATTATTATTGGACGACAGGAAAGTTTGTCTTACAAGACCGTGGAGAAGATACGGATAGTTTTGCGTTAGCAAATGGCTATGTTTCAGTTGTTCCTACACAATTCGACATGACTGCACATCATGCTATCCCAGAACTGAATTCATGGAGTTTTGATCATTTGGAAGGTACGACGAAACACAGCAAAGGTGAGAAATAATCTTTGGGTAGGCTCGGGCATAGGAATTGCTTTCCCGTTACTGGCATTTTTGTTGGTGCGTTTTACCGATATCGAACTTCATTTTCTGCCCGAGAAGCCAATGGCAACGTATGCCATTGCCGTATTGATCAATTTGATTTTCTTAAGGTTTGCATACCGTTCAGGTAATGATCAGGTAGGGAAAGGAATTATCATCATGACATTTTTGGCCATGATATTATATTTAATTACACATAAAGTGACGGTATAAAACAAAATGTAAAGATATCCGAGCTATACAGCGAAGGTTATTTACGAGTTTTTTATTGTTTATTTTTTTAAGAGGAATAAGATGAAATTAACATTGGGGTTTTCTCCTTGTCCAAACGATACATTTATTTTTGATGCTTTGATTCACCATAAAATTGATACAAAAGGGCTGGATTTTGATGTGGAATATCAGGACGTTGAGACATTAAATTTGAAGGCATTTCAAGGAGATCTGGACATCACCAAACTGAGTTATCATGCTTTTGCTTATGCCGTTGAAGACTATGAATTATTGGATGCAGGTAGCGCCTTGGGCTTTGGTGTAGGGCCTATGCTGATCACAAAAGATGCGACTTTGGCCGAAATGCTCCAAGCGAAGTTAAAAAGTGGTGACGGTTTGGGTGAATTCGATAAGTTAAAGGTGGGATATCCGGGGAAGTTTACGACAGCAAATTTCCTGTTGGGGCTGGCATTTCCGGAATTAACCAATAAAATAGAACTGGTTTTTTCTGATATTGAAGGAGCGTTATTGGATGGTTCTATTGATTTGGGGCTTATTATTCATGAAAATCGGTTTACTTATGCAGAAAAAGGACTGTATAAAGTAGTCGATTTGGGGGAATATTGGGAAAGTACGACAAAATTTCCGATTCCGCTTGGTGGTATTGTGGTAAAACGTTCGTTGCCGAAAGACGTGAAAGACACGCTTAATGCAATTTTAAAAGAAAGTGTTGAATTTGCTTTTGCAAATCCAAAGTCCGGATTGGAGTTTATCCGTAGTCATGCGCAGGAGATGAGTGAGGAGGTGATGTATAAGCATATTGAACTGTATGTCAATAAATATTCCGTTGAATTGGGTGTCGAAGGACGTAATGCAATTACCAAAATGTTTGAAAAGGCTCAGGAAATGGGTTTTATCCCACATTCGGATAAAAAACTCTTTCTTTCATAACATCATCACTGATATTTAGTAGCCGTATGAGTAGGCCGCTTGTGCAGGAACGGAGTCTACCAGTTTGGTTTCAAATGCGGCTATTTTGGGTTTAGAGAGCAAATAACTCGGATACCGGGCATATGAGATACCCGATAATAGGATAAATTGAACCGTGCAGAATAAGAAGCTAATCCGATAGAAAAAAATAACGCAAAAAAAATAGTGGTAAGCTGTTAGATATCATATCTAATAACTAAATTTGCCCGATTAGTGTCAAATTGTCTGCAATTTTACTTTGGAGTCATTATTGTACAAAATCTTTAGTTGAGATAGAAAAAAAATTATGTTAAAGTTTTTAAGTAAATTATTTGGAAGTAAATCCGAAAGAGATATCAAGGGGATTCAGCCAGTTGTAGAGCAAATCAAAGCTGAATATGATAAACTTTCAAATCTAACCAATGACGAGTTACGTGCCAAGACCGCTGACTTCAAAGAAAGAATTAAAAATTACCTTGCAGATATTGACCAAGAAATAGATACGCTTAAAAAAGAGGCGGATCAAGATGAGGACGATATGGCTAAAAAGACTTCTATTTACGAACAAGTAGACAAATTGTCGAAAGATCGTGATAAGAAGTTGGAAGAGGTATTGAAGGATATTTTACCAGAAGCATTTGCTGTGGTGAAGGAAACTTCAAGACGTTTGACAGAAAACGAAGAACTGGAAGTTACTGCCAACGATTTTGACAGAGAATTGGCTGTCTACAAGCCAAACGTTATTATCAATGGTGATAAAGCCATTTGGAAAAACAAATGGATGGCTGCAGGTACAGAGGTAACCTGGAACATGGTACATTATGATGTGCAGTTGATCGGTGGTATTGTATTACATAGCGGTAAGATTGCTGAGATGGCTACAGGTGAAGGTAAGACATTGGTCGGAACTTTGCCAACCTATCTGAACGCGCTTTCTGGACAAGGGGTGCATATCGTGACCGTGAATGATTATCTTGCTCGTCGTGACTCTGAGTGGAACGCTCCATTATTTGAATTCCACGGTTTATCCGTAGATTGTATTGATAAACATCAACCAAACTCACCACAACGCCGTAAAGCTTACCAATCGGATATCGTATATGGTACGAACAACGAATTTGGTTTCGACTATTTACGTGATAACATGGTTCAGACACCTGATGCATTGGTGCAAGGTAAATTACATTTTGCCATGGTCGATGAGGTTGACTCAGTTTTAATTGACGATGCCCGTACACCGTTGATTATCTCAGGCCCGATCCCTCGTGGTGATCAACACGAGTTCTATCAATTGAAACCACGTATTGAGCGTTTGGTACATGTCCAAAAAGCTTATATCAATACTGTATTAAATGATGCTAAAAAAGCGTTGGCTGCAGGTGATTCTGATGTAGAAGGTGGTGGCCTAGCTTTATTAAGAGCTTACAGAGGTCTACCTAAAAATAAAGCCTTAATCAAATTCTTGAGTGAAGGAGCTAATCGTTCTATCTTGCAAAAAGTAGAAAACTACTATATGCAAGAGCAAAATAAAAATATGCCTAAAGTTGATGCGGAGCTTTATTTTGTCATCGATGAGAAGAACAATCAGGTTGAACTGACTGAAAAAGGTATTGAATTGATCACAGCTACAGGAGAGGATCCTTCATTCTTTATTTTACCTGATGTAGGTACTGAGATCGCGGAAATTGAAAAGTCTTCATTGACTTTGGAAGAAAAAGCCGCTCAGAAAGAAGACATGTTACGCGATTACTCTATTAAGGCTGATCGTATCCACTCGATCAATCAATTATTGAAAGCATATACCTTATTCGAGAATGATGTAGAATATATCGTTGATGAGGGTAAAGTGAAAATTGTCGATGAGCAAACAGGCCGTATTATGGATGGTCGTCGTTACTCAGACGGTTTACACCAAGCGATCGAAGCGAAAGAAAATGTAAAAGTCGAAGATGCGACACAGACTTATGCGACGATTACATTGCAAAACTACTTCCGTATGTACCACAAACTTTCGGGGATGACTGGTACAGCTTCGACAGAAGCGGGAGAGCTTTGGGAAATCTACAAATTGGATGTTGTTGAAATCCCTACGAATCGTGGTATCCAACGTCATGACCAACAGGATTTTATTTATCGTACTGCACGTGAAAAATACAATGCGGTGGCGGAAGAAATCCAACGTTTGACAGAGCAAGGTCGTCCTGTATTGGTTGGTACAACATCGGTAGAAATTTCCGAATTATTGAGTCGTATGCTTCAATTGCGGAAGATCAAACACAACGTCTTGAATGCGAAGTTGCACCAGAAAGAGGCCGATATCGTTGCAGAGGCTGGTCAACCCGGCCAAGTAACCATTGCTACGAATATGGCTGGTCGTGGTACCGATATTAAATTGACCGAGATCGTTAAAAACGCTGGGGGTCTTGCGATTATTGGTACTGAGCGTCATGAGTCGCGCCGTGTTGACCGTCAGTTACGTGGTCGTGCAGGTCGTCAAGGGGATCCGGGATCATCACAATTCTTTGTATCCCTGGAAGATAACCTAATGCGTCTATTTGCTTCTGAAAGAATCTCCAATATCATGGTAAAAATGGGTGTTGAAGAGGGCGAGGTGATGCAACATAGCATGTTGACCAAATCTATCGAGCGCGCACAACGTAAGGTTGAGGAGAATAACTTTGGTATTCGTAAACGTCTATTGGAATACGATGACGTCATGAACTCCCAACGTACAGTAATCTATGCAAAACGTAAAAACGCTTTGTTTGGCGAGCGTTTAGACGTGGATTTGAATAATATGATCTTTGACGTTGCTGAAGAGATTGTTGCTGAAGCCAAAGAGCAAGGTAATTTTGAAGACTTCCAAATCGAAGTAATCCGTATTTTTGCGATTACTCCAGAAATTACTGCAGAAGAGTTTGCACAAGGTAAGATTGAAGGATTGACAGATCGTCTTTTCGAACAGGCAATTAACGCTTACCATCATAAAATTGACGCTATTGGTGCATTGACTGTTCCAGTATTGAATAATGTGTATGCAGAACGTGGTCAGATTGTTGAAAATGTCGTTATTCCATTTACAGACGGTATCCGCGGTATCCAAGTTTCAGCGAATCTGAAAAAAGCAATTGAGACCAATGGTAAAGAGGTTTTCAAATCGTTTGAAAAAGGAATTGTCTTGGCATTGATCGACGAGGCATGGAAAGAGCATTTACGTGAAATGGATGATCTAAAACAATCTGTTCAAAATGCTGTTTATGAACAAAAGGATCCAATTATTATCTATAAAATGGAGGCCTTTAACTTGTTCAAATCTATGTTGGCTTCTATGAACAAGGATGTCGTGAGCTTTATTTTCAAAGGTGAGATCCCTGGACAGGAAACAACTTCATTACAGGCTAGACAAGTAAATCAAGCTCCTGTAAAGACGATTGAAACAAAAGCAGAATTGGTTTCACCAACAGGAGTCAGTGAAGAAGATGTGAATGATGGACCGAAAGAACCTGTTCGTAATGAGAATACAGTAGGACGCAATGACGAATGTCCTTGTGGTTCAGGAAAAAAATATAAAAATTGCCACGGCGCAAATAACTAATCGATAAGAAAAGTTAAACTATGCTGAAGAGAGGATTGATTTTCATACATGCACTTGTGCTATTTACGATTGTTAATGTAAAGGCGCAAGAAAAGGGTGGAGTTATTGTAACCAAAGATTCTTTGATTACACAGCTTCAAAATTTTAGGGCTGCCATGGGAATCAATCCTGTCGAAAGCAAAATCACAACAGTTCCTTCTAAACCCGTTGTACGTTCTGCTGCAACAAGAGTCAAGGTGAGAGGCTTTCGTGTACAGATCTTTGCTGGATCTAGCCGAAATCAAGCTTTTTCGGAGCAAACTCGTTTTCGGGGAATGTATAAAGATGTTGATACCTATATCACCTATGATGAACCCAATTATCGGGTGAAGGTGGGCGACTTTAGAAGTCGCTCTGAGGCGAATGCGTTTATGCGTGAGCTGCGTCAATATTTTAGTAACGTTTTCGTATTTTCAGAAAGCGTTTTTGTCTATCAATAAATCAAACAACCTCATGGCAAGTACGAAAGAAAAAGTCCTGGCCTTAGCCCATCAATATTTTGAAGATACAGTCGCTAACCGTAGACATCTTCATCAAAACCCTGAACTTTCCTTTGAAGAGTATAATACTTCGGCATTTGTAAAGGCGCAGCTGGATCAATTAGGCATCCCTTACGAAGTAAAAGCAGATACAGGTATTGTAGCTCTAATTAAAGGTGAACTTCCTTCAGATGAAGTAATCGCATTGCGAGGGGATATGGATGCATTACCTATTCAGGAAGTCGAAGGACGACCTTATGGATCCAATAACCCAGGCGTCATGCACGCTTGTGGCCATGATGTACATACCTCCTCGCTTTTAGGAACCGCGAAGATATTACATAGCTTGAAAGCCGAATTTGGTGGTACAGTGAAATTAATCTTCCAACCAGGCGAAGAACGTTTGCCCGGCGGAGCATCCATTATGATCAAAGAGGGGGCACTACAAAATCCGGCACCTTCTGCAATAATAGGTCAACATGTAATGCCGTTTATTGAAGTCGGCAAAGTCGGATTTCGTGAAGGTAAATATATGGCTTCCTGTGACGAGTTATTTATGACGGTTAAAGGAAGAGGAGGGCACGGTGCACATCCACATCAGAATATTGATCCGATTGTGATCACAGCACATATTATTACGGCTTTACAGCAGATCGCAAGCCGCTTTGCAGATCCGCGTACACCGACGGTTTTGTCTTTTGGCAAAATCATCGCTAACGGTGCAACAAATATTATTCCTGACCAAGTTTATCTCGAAGGTACATTCCGCACATTCGATGAGCAATGGCGTGCTGAAGCACATGAGAAGATGGTAAAAATGGCTGTCGGAATCGCTGAAAGTATGGATGCTACCTGTGATTTTGAGGTTCGCAAAGGCTATCCATTTTTGATCAATGAGCCAGAACTGACGAAGAGTGCGCGTACTTTTGCGGAGGAATATCTTGGAAAAGAGAACGTCGTGGATTTAGATCTTTGGCCTGCTGCCGAAGATTTTTCCTACTACTCACAAGAAATCAATGCTTGTTTCTACCGACTGGGCACAGGGAATAAAGCGAAAGGAATAACTTCTGCAGTTCATACACCAACCTTCGATGTTGACGAGTCCTCGTTGGAGATCAGCACAGGGCTAATGGCGTATATCACGTTGCGCAGATTAGGCTATTAGATCTTTAGTATGTCATCGCATCATATTGTTCGTGAGAACCAGGAACCTGCTCTGCTGATTGAAGACCTTTTTCTCATAGACGAAGAAGATTTGGGGCAATTGCTTGAATGGAGTCCAACAATTGTTATCGAAAACAATATGGTTGATCCATTGGACGCTAGAGGATACAAGTTTGATATTGTTTTTGCGCAGACCCAAGCGAATCAAGCACAGGAGAATTTAAAAGTAATTCCATATATCGATAATTTTTTGCAATCAGCCATTGGCTATCTCATTAAACATCAGTATAAGGCGGTCAATATTATTACGGATCAAATAAGTCTTGCACACTATCAACACTATTTGGATCTGATCAATGTAGTCTTGTTAGCTAAGGGGGTACGCTACTATTTTGTCACTACAGGTTTTACAAAATGGAAAACAGAGGGTGAACAGCTAAAAATAGATTCCCAAAGTGAAGAAATCACGACAGAAGGGCTTCGAAAAATTGGTGATGATCTTTATGAAACAGTAGCGGATGGCTTATTTACCCTCAGATTTTCGAAATCAAAATATATTTTAATAGGAGAGACAATCTCATGATAACAATAGAATTAGCCGAACAGACAGATATCCGCAGCATTTCTAATATGGCGCATATTATATGGCCTGACGCGTATGGAGAAATACTTTCAAAAGACCAGATTGATTTCATGCTGGAGAAAAGCTATACCATTGAGGGTTTAGCGGAAGGAATGGTCGGTGGACAGTTCTTTTATATTCTGAAGGAAGACGGTATTGGCCAAGGTTTTGTTGCATTGAAAACTCTTGCAGATAAACTTCGTATTGAAAAGCTCTATTTGATGCCCAATGTACAGGGAAAAGGTTTTGGGAAAGCATTGATTGACTTCGCTATCGAAAAAGCGAAAGTCAAAGGCAAGGATATTTTGGAACTCAATGTAAATAGAAATAACCCTGCTTACCATTTCTATTTAAAGCAGGGTTTTCAGGTTATTGAAATTGTTGATATTCCCTATTATAACTATGTGCTCAATGACTATGTCATGCAGCTGGCAATAGATCGTACAGCGTCTTCCTAGTCCTTTAATTTTTCCACACGCGAGGGAGTTTGCTTGCCTTCTACAATACCTGAAGCTCCAATCGCAATCGCTTCGATACTGGAGATAATATTTTGGACGTTTAATGTAGCTACTTCATCCTTTACCGTGTGGTAATATTCATCTTTATCCATTTGGGAAGTTGAGAATGAATGTGCAGGAACACCTTTTGCGGCTAACACAGCATTATCACTTCGATAGAATAAATTTTGCTTTATATAAGGGTCTGAATAAAATTTGAACGTTGTGTTCTTTAGGTTTTCTTGCATTAATTTGCCTAAATCGGATTGATCATATCCTGTTATATAGACCGTATTGGGACCAAATTTTGAATCTTTTCCGATCATTTCCATGTTGATCATTGCTACAACCTGGTCTGCATTGATGTGATTAGAAAAATATTTTGAACCATACATGCCGAGCTCTTCTGCTGTAAATGCCACAAAAATAAGCGTCCTTTCATTATTGTTTTTCTTTTTATAGTAGTCTGCAAGCGTCAACATCGCTGTTACTCCCGAAGCATCGTCATCTGCTCCATTGGCAATCGAGTCCTGTCCGACAGCAGGTAATATGCCAATATGGTCATAATGGCCGGAGAAAATTACATATTCATTTGGTTTACTTTTTCCGGGGATAACTCCCGCAACATTAAAAAGCGGAAAGTTTTGAAGATTTCGTTCAATATGAATGTGGAATGTTTTTGGTTTTTCTTTTGTCAGCAGATAAACTATTGAGGGTTTTTGTATACTCGAATCTTCAATAAACTTGGGATTGCTGAGCATTTGGCCAAAACGAACAAAAGAGGCTTCAAAGGATGGATCTACCAATACAAGCGTATTTTCCTTGGATAAGGACTGTTCCCGAAAGGCTTGGGCGAAATCCGCATCCGATGTAATATTAACGATTTTAATGGGACTCTTATCATCCCATTTGAGATCCACATGGTTTCCAAGCGATATGATATGTTCGGCAGGAATTGTCTTTTTATTTATAGCTGCAGAATTGCTTTTTGGCGAGAGTTTGTCCAGTTGGAATGACTGTCGGAAAGATTCTTCCGCATAAGGTTTGAGGCCTATTTTTTTCATTTCTCCGGCGATAAAATCTGCTGCATGCTCGATGTCTTTTGTCAAAGCCGATCGTCCACGCATATCATCCGAAGCCAAGGTATTTAAGATACGGCTCACGTCCTCACGTTGCTGGTCGGAAATTACTTGCTGTCCAAATGTCATGGAAGATAGCGCAATTAACGATAAGGCTAAAAATATTTTAGGTGCTGATTTCATAAAGTTAGTAATGTTCGGATGAAGATAATGATTTCGCCCGTAATTTTAGCGGAAATTTGTAGTGCCTTAGCATAAACCCATATCATCTTTATGCTAAAGGTCATGACAGTTGAAATGGAGATGTTAATGAGTCCGGGAAAATATGCTTTCAATAAAACTTTCGTGGCTGCCATTGAATTGGCAACAGGCATGAAAGTTCTTGATGGCCTTTGAAGAAAGACAATTCAGAAAAAAATGTAGTATATTTCCTCTATATTAAAGATTCTCAAGGGTAGAGGAGAGATCGATAAATTCGTTTTTATATGCGACACAATTAAATTGGATATCAAAACTAATTTATCTAAGTTTGGGTATAAATTATTTGACAATGAAAGAAGTATCTGTACAAGAATTAAAGAGCAAGATCGATAATAACGAAGATTTTCAATTGATTGATGTGCGTGAGTCATTTGAATATGAAGTTTCAAATTTGGAAGGTTTAAATATTCCACTTTCGGGAATTTTGATCGAGTCCGATAAGATTGCGAAGGATAAACCAGTTATCGTTCAATGTCGTTCTGGAAAACGTTCAGCACAGGCAATTATGTTGTTGGAGCAACAAGGATTTGATAATCTAGCAAATTTAAAAGGCGGTATCTTGGCCTGGAAAGAGGAAATCGATCCAGAGTTAGACGTTTATTAATATGAAAAACTTGGAGCATCAGACTAAACAAGCTTTCTTGTTTAGTCTTGCTTTTTATATCGTAGCCCTATTAACTCGGCTCTTAAACTTAGGGGTCTTCCCTGTATTAGGTAGTCTCTCTATTTTATTGTCCCTCTTATGGGTGATATTGGCCTTGCGGGAAATTATGCTTTCCAGGACTATTTCCAATGGTGAGCGGATGTTGATGGCACTGGCTATTGTACTGCTTAATATTATCGGCGGAATTTTCTATTTCTTTGTGTGGCGACCGCGTGTATTGGGATTAACAAAAAAGTAATATGACAAAATATTTTATACTGAATATTGTATTGAACTTGGCCATTGTATTTTTGGCGTATTGTGGATTTGAAGGGTATAAAGCCGGAAATATGTTGGTGACAGGATTGTCTATCGCATTTTTGGTCGTCCTGATTTACCTTAAGGTCGTTTTAAGCAAGCGGATAAAAGTTGTTATCCAAGAAAAGGATCGTGAAAAAAAACAGGAATATGCTGCTAAGCAAGCGAAAGGAAAAAGTAAATAAGAGCGGAGTTTCTTACTTATCATATACAAAAAGAGCAGAAAACGATAGTCTTCTGCTCTTTTTTATATCGCCTACACCTATTCTTATTTGACAAATGGAGGTTTCGTTACCTTAGCTTTAACTTTTTGATTACGGATATGGATAAAGATATCTGTACCGTCTTTTGCGAATGCAGTATCTACGTAACCCAAACCTACCGATTTTTTCAATGTCGGAGATTGTGTTCCCGAAGTAACCCGACCGATTACATTGCCATCAGCATCTACGATTTCATAATCATGACGCGGAATACCTCTGTCGATCATTTCAAAACCAACTAGTTTCTTTTTAAGCCCAGCTTCTTTTTCAGCTTTAAGCGCTGCGGAGTTTACAAAGTCTTTTGTAAACTTCGTTACCCAACCTAAGCCAGCCTCTAAAGGAGATGTATTGTCGTCGATATCATTTCCATAAAGGCAGAAACCCATTTCTAGACGTAATGTATCACGAGCACCCAATCCGATAGGTTTAATTCCGTAAGCTTTTCCGGCTTCAAAAATAGCATCCCAAACTTTCTGCGCATCTTCATTGGCAACATAAATTTCGAAACCACCTGCACCAGTATATCCGGTTGCCGATACCAATACGTTATCTACTCCCGCAAAAGTACCTTTAGCAAAGGTGTAATATTCCATTGGTGCAAGCTCGATATCTGTCAACGATTGTAAAGCATCGGCTGCTTTAGGTCCCTGAACGGCAAATAAAGAAGTCTGGTCAGAAATATTTTTCATTTCTACACCATCAGTATTGTATTTGGAAATCCAGTTCCAGTCTTTCTCAATATTGGACGCATTGACAACCAAAAAATAGGTGTTATCGTCTATACGGTATGTTAGAAAATCGTCTACAACACCGCCCGTTTCATTCGGAATATAAGCATATTGAACTTTGCCGTCATATAATTTCGATACATCGTTGGAAGAGATTTTTTGAAGAAGGTCCAAGGCTTTTTCACCTTTAAGGATGAATTCGCCCATGTGGCTTACATCAAAAACTCCTACACCTGTACGAACTGTTTCGTGCTCATCATTGATACCAGTATATTGCACTGGCATGTTGAAGCCTGCGAAGGGAACCATCTTTGCTCCTAAAGCAATGTGTGTCTCCGAAAGGGCAGTATTTTTTAACATAAAAATTAAGTTTTAATCAGTTGCAAATTTAATAAAATATACGTGATTCCTAGCTTTGATTCTATTTTAGAACAAACGATTTAATTCGTTACTTTCAACGAATACACAGTTAGTTCAGCATCTTCTGTATCAGCATCTTCGCAGAGTAAGAAAATTAAGCCGTTGTCGGTTTTCTCCTTAAGGGTGATTCCCTCAAACTTGTGATTTTCGGGTATTTGAAATACTTCCGGTTTGGAAGACAGATCTGCAGATATTTTGCCAAGTAAAGATCCTGCGATTTCCCCATCGAGATAGGTCGATTTTGCATCTTCTGCAGTTGCGATAAAATAAATGTCATCACCAACAACTGTCGCATCGGAAAAACCAGTACTGATCCCATTTAACTTGGGTAATTCAATAGGAGTATACCGATATTTATCTTCAGCCTTACTGTTATATTCTAAAACAGCATTGATGCCTTTGGGGCCATTCCCTCTATTGAAAAACAATATCCGGTCATCAATATGTACTACACCTTCTATGTTAAAGTCCTCCTTGCTTATCCCAAATTTCTGCATAAAATGCGTATAGATCTTGCTATAGTCTTCCTGTATGACCTTTTTTCCGTCCCAGATAAAGCGATTGTTTCTTTTTTCAGTTGACCCTGAGCCATAGAGATAATAACGATTGCCATCGAATGTAATAGATTCAAGGTCCATTTTATTCGCTTTGCTTATATTTTCCATGGGCTCAGCTTCCAATAAGATTGTTTTGGATAAGTGTTGCTGAGCGAGGTTATAGCTATACAGGTAATTGCTATTGTCCGAGACTATATGAAGCTCATCATTGTTGTAGACAATCCCAGATGCTGCCGCGATGCCCGATATGCTGATAAATGCTTCGAGAATTAATTTTAACATAATTCGTGTATGTTTAAGATTCCAAGGACTTTCTGGAAATCGGACTGGATTGCTGCTTTTACATGAACAGTTTCACCCGAAAGGGGATGTTTGAAGGTTAATTCAGAGGCATGCAGTAGCATGGTATCCATCTGGTAGTTCTCTTTCCAGAATTTATTTTGCTTATTACAGCCATGTGGACGGTCACCGATAATGGGATAAAAGATATGCGCAAAGTGACGTCGCAATTGATGCATGCGGCCAGTAAGTGGATTGGCTTCAACAAGACTGTAACGCGAGGTCGGGAATTTTCCGAAAGGAATATCCAGTTCACTTTTAGCTAGCAACCTGAACGATGTCTGGGCCTCCTGTATGGTGCCATTTTCTTTTTTCAATGGATAATCAATCAACCCTTCTTCAGGGGCGAAGCCTCTCAGTATGGCGAGGTACTTTTTGTCTATTTGATGTTCCTGAAAGCTTTTTTGTAAGTATTGATCCGTTTCTTTATTTAATGAAAACAGAAGGACACCTCCAGTTTTACGATCTAAGCGATGTGCCGGATATACCGTTTTCCCTAATTGATCACGTAAGAGTTGAAGGGCGAATTCGGATGTATCACGCGCAATGGATGAGCGATGCACTAATAGACCATGTGGCTTATTAATCGCTACAATGGATTCGTCTTCGTAAAGAATTTCTAAGGACATATTAGATCTTTTTCAATGCAGCAATGATTTCATCTGCTTTTTCATCAATCTTGGGACTCAACCAAATCTGTTTAAATGCACCACCACCTATGATCTGTTCTTTACCTTGCCATTTGATCTTGGTGAGGGAAAAGAGGTAGTAATTGTCCACAACAACAGAATTTTGGACAAAATCATCGACTAATTTGTTTCCAAACAGTTGCATGCCCAATCCAAAAAAGGCTTGGTCTTTTGCATGAAGCTGGCTTTTCAATAATTGTTCGGCTTTTGCACGTACAATTTTCTCATGTTCCTCTTTGCTTGGGTTTGTCAGGATGGCCGCCAGCATGATGACAACTAGAAGTAGGGCAAATATTCTTTTTTTACTCATTTTTAATGCTAAAATTAGTGTTGATAGATCAGGTCAAAACAGCATATATCGCTATCAAAATTATTAAATAGATATTAGATATGCACAATTGTTTTTGCATGAGGGGATTTGTTGTGGACGGCGAGAGGAGTAAAAAAGGCTGGATCTTAAAAAGAAATCCCATTTAGCAAGGAAAATGCCCAGGAAAAGAAAATCCAGATCAGGTAACAAGTGCCTCCTATTAAGATAAATAGTATCAATATGACCGTTAGGACAATACCGATGCCCGAGCCTTTGTGTCGACCCTCATAATAGTGCTCGCGTAAAAGTTTGATATTCTTTTCATTGGCTTTGCTATAGAAATCGAAGATGTTACCTAGAAAGGGGATGCTTCCTAAGATCGCATCAAGGGTGATATTGAGTAGCATACGGATGACTAACTTGGGGCTAGCTCCATTTCGCCACATAGCGATGACCAGAACCAGCGATGTGCCAAAGCCGGCGATAGCACCGCCCAAAGGAATCAGATTCAAGATTGGATCCAATCCGAACCGGAAATTGCCAATCTTGAATTGATTATCCATTAACCAAGATATTCGGTTGATCCAACCGAAATCTTGGTCTATTTGTTTCTTCTTATCTTCTGGAGATAATTCTCTATGCATGATTATAATAGTTCGAAAGAAGCGCTGATTTCGCTGGTCACTTTCATTGGTCTGATATTTAAATCAAGGCCATTTCCACCAGCATCGTCTGCTGCTTCAGCCATGGCGCCTTTAAACATTGCATTACGCATCATTGGTTGAACACCAAAGATAATTTGTTGCGGTGTCTCAGAAAGCACGATCGCTTTACCAATTTTTTGTCCTGCTGCTTCGGCAAGAATTTGCGCATTCGCTTTCGCATCCAATACAGCCTTCGTTTTTAAGGTCTTTTCTAGCTCTTTTTTCTTCGAATAATCATATTCACTGATGTAAGTGCTTTGAATACCTGCTTTATCAACCCCATCCAACAATTGATCTAAGTTGTTTAAGTTCGTTACTTTAATGCGGTATTGTCTAGAAAGTAAGATATCCGTATCCTTTTTCTTTTTTTCTGGTGTATTGTAACTCCAGATATTCTGGATCGTAAAATCTTCTTTTTTAATACCAGCTTTTGTTGCCGAGTCAAATAAGTCTTTTTCTAATTTGTCGATAGCAACCTTTTTCTTGGTGTTTCCATTGTCATAAAACTCTTTTAGTGTAACATCTATATAGATGATGTCTGGAGTCACTTCTTCTTCTGCGCGACCCACTGTGGATACAAATTCTTTATTTACCATTTGTTGAGCGTTTAGTTTTGTCATCAAACCTAAAAAAGCCAGTCCTAATAATATTTTTTTCATGTTTTACTATCTTAAAGTTTTATAATAATACGATTGCTATTGTCGCATTGCTACAAGATTGGAGCCAAAGTAGACAAAAAAGTTTAACGCATAAAAAAAATAAAAACGTTAAGATTTTTAATTTTATTTCTATACCTTTAGGGAAATTAATAAAATAGTGCCATGCAAGAAGGTAAAGTAAAATTCTTTAATGAGACCAAAGGTTTCGGTTTCATCATCCCTAATTCAGGCGAGAGCGAAATTTTTGTTCACGTTTCTGGATTAGTTGACAAAGTTCGTGAGAATGACAATGTATCTTACGAAGTTGAACAAGGCCGTAAAGGTCTTAATGCGGTAAATGTAAGAGTTATCTAATTAGATTCAAGATATATTTATTGTGAAAAAGCCTATGCCATCAGCATAGGCTTTTTTATTGAGCAAATGTTTTGGACTGATAATTGTATTGACATGTATCAAATATATAGTTTAACATGAAACGTACTTTAGTATTGATCCTTTCTGTTGTGGTGGCAATTTCGATGTCTGCATGTTATTCCACGCATCATGGGCATGGGCATAGGCACAAAGGTGGATCGAAGGGAATGCCCCCTGGTCAGGCAAAAAAATATTATGGAGAACAATCAGCAAAAGATTTTGCTCCTGGACAACAAAAGAAAAAGAAACATAAACATTGATCTCAGGGATTTTTCGCTTTTGCAGAAAATTCCGCAATCAACAAAAAGTGAATAAGAAAAAAGAGCTTTCATTTATTAAATGAAAGCTCTTTTTTCTTATTCAGAATAATCTATGCGAATGGATCATTATCCGGAGGAGGAGTTGAAGATGAAGTAGGTGCTTGTGAACTTCCAAATGGATCCTTTGGTTGCGAAGAGCCAAATGGATCTTGGGCTTGATTGAATGGATGACTTGCTCCATTTTCCTCCGCTTTTGGATCGGGACCGTATTGATTGGGTCCCTTGTCACCCTCAATAACCATCAGATAAATCAAGTATAAATTGACTAATGGGATAAGGCCCAATAATAAAAACCAACCCGATTTATTTGTATCATGTAGCCTCCGTACTCCAACAGCGATACCTGGAATCAGTAAAGCTAAGCTTACAAGATAGGAGATGTAAGAAAATAAACTTGCGATTTGTCCGAGTATTCCGAATACAACCCCAATGATAACGTTTGCCAAAAAGAACATCCAGTACTCTTTGCGACGGGCGCGGCCGTTGAAATTTGCATAATTATCCCTTACGACTTTCAAAAACCAATCTTTAATTTCCATATAATTTTAAGATTTTTAGGTGAAAAATATGTGTTAGTAAATCAATGTTATTACAATTCTGTTACAATAAATGTACCAATAATTTATCTGATAAAACAATTATTATGGAATGTATCGTTGTTCAATTTCATTGTTGAATAAATAGGGGGATGAAAAGACCTTTTCATTTATAGCATATAGTTCGTGCATCCTATTAGCCAGTGACGGCAGTACATGGAGGTTTTGCTTGCTGTAATTTGGGATTGGGTCACAGCACTAAGCACTACCGAAAGATCTCTTCAAGTATATAAAGCGATTTTATCTCCTTGAAATTTGTGCGGTGGAGACGGTAGAAATCCAGTAGCTTTTCCAATAAAAATTGTCGGTCTGTACTGGACATTTTGATATGATCACAATTTGAGTATTCTGCTGTTATTAAATCCCGGAAAATTGAAGTATGTGGTTCCTGGAGCACAAGGGGGTGTTCGGGGAGACTGTTTGAAAATGTCGCCTCGTGTAGGTTAAAATAGGGCAGAGCCTGTTTGGATGCGGCCGGATAAAAGCCAAGAAAGCGTGTCAGTTTGATTAGAAATACCAGATGAAAATTGGCCAGATTTAAATGGGTTTCATCTAACCACCGGATAGACTGATGGATGAATTCAAATAAATAAGGGTCACTCTCCTGTTCTTTCAATACTTTATACAAGATTTCATTTAAGAAGAGCGCCAGTGAGCTTTTTATAATATCGTAAGGTATTTCTTGCAATACCGGAGTTTGGCGAGCTTCCGAGATGCGCTGTAGTGAACCATTATCCTTGTGTGTTGCTATAATTTCCAACAGATGTAAAGGTTGTAAGATATTGGCTTTGATTTTTGCCTTTGGTTTACGTGCGCCAGTAATGAGATAAGATTGCATGCCAAAGGATTCGGTATATATTTGCGCAACGAGACTGCTTTCCGAATAATTTGTTGTTTTTAAGACGATACCCCTAGTTTTGTTCAGCATCTTCTTCCTTATCTTTTTTATGAATATCCTCTTTATGAGCCTCTCCACGCATCTCGATAATCGCATTACGGTCCACTTTTCGAATCATTCTATAAATTAATGTAAGGAAACCAATGCTGAAGGTAATCACTCCAACGAGCATTGCTAGCTTATACCAGTTGGATCGTTGTTCCATGAGGTAATAACCGAGGATAACCAATAATACACCAATGATTATTTCTCTTAGACCCTTGCGAAGATATTTGTTCATAAATGTGAATTGTTGAAAACTATTTTTCTTTACAGAGCAAATATAATACAATAAAATGCTTTATTTTTGCCCATACCATTCCTGTGTAGAACTATTTTTAAAAATAATTCCCATAATGTTGTTGCTTATCTAAAAAAAAATATAGATATTTGCAAACTCTTTGCAGAGAGTGCAAAGGATTAACATATTGTAATAAAGACAACAAAAAAGATAATATCATGTCAAGAATTTGTGATTTAACAGGCAAAGCAGCGTTAACAGGAAATAACGTTTCTCACTCAAACGTTAAAACTAAACGTAAATTCTATCCAAATTTACAAACTAAACGTTTTTACATTCCAGAAGAAGATCGTTGGATTACGTTGAAAGTATCTACTTCTGCTATCAAGACTATCAACAAGAACGGTATCACAGCTGCGATCAATAAATTTATCGTTAAAGGATCAATTTAATATTGATTTATCGCCTGTTACATTAAGATTATTCATGAATTTCAATCCTATATTAGGATCAAAATAAAGTAAAACAATGGCTAAAAAAGGAAATAGAGTACAAGTTATCTTAGAATGTACTGAACACAAAGAAAGTGGTCTTCCGGGAATGTCTCGTTACATCACTACTAAAAACAAAAAGAACACAACTGAGCGTTTAGAGTTGAAAAAATTCAACCCAGTATTGAGAAAAGTTACTGTTCATAAAGAAATTAAGTAATTCACCCATCTTAGCACTTGCAATAGAGGGCTGAGTAAAAATATTTAAAATACCATGGCAAAGAAAGCAGTTGCATCGTTACAAAAAGGTGGCGGTAAAGAATTTACAAAGGTTATTGTTACTACTAAATCTGCGAAAACTGGCGCGTATACTTTCAAAGAAGGTATGATTCACAACGATAAAGTGAAAGACGTAGTTGCAGAAGCTCAAAAAAATAACTAGTAGCATTTTCCTTTTTTAAAGTTTTTCTTTAAAAAGAATTCGATAAAAATAGCCGTTTTGGTATCCTACCGAAAGGGCTTTTTTTGTTGAGGACATTTGTTTATATTTGGACATCAATTTTCACTAAACACTCCATGGGATTATTTGATTTTTTTAAGAAAAAACCACAAACACAAGAAGAAGAACAAGCCTTAGATAAAGGTTTGGAAAAAACAAAAGAAGGATTTCTTTCCAAGATAACGAAAGCTGTAGTCGGTAAATCGACTGTGGATGACGATGTGCTTGATAATCTGGAAGAGGTTTTGGTTACTTCTGATGTCGGGGTTACAACGACTTTAAAAATCATCGACCGTATACAGGCGCGTGTTGCCAGAGATAAATATGTGTCCACATCGGAGCTGAACAATTTACTGAAAGAAGAGATTCAGACATTACTGGCAGAGAATAATAGCTCAGATTTTGAAAACTTTAATTACGGGGATCATAAACCTTATGTAATTATGGTTGTTGGGGTGAACGGTGTTGGCAAGACCACCACAATCGGTAAACTTGCCCATCAACTTAAACAGGGTGGAAGTAAAGTGGTTTTGGGGGCGGCGGATACGTTTCGTGCGGCGGCTGTAGATCAGCTTAAACTCTGGGGTGAACGTGTTGATGTGCGCGTTGTGGCACAGGCAATGGGTTCAGATCCCGCTTCGGTAGCCTATGATACCATTAAATCTGCTGTAGCGAATGGTGAAGATGTCTGTATTATTGATACTGCCGGTCGCCTACATAATAAGGTTGGTTTAATGAATGAATTGACCAAAATTAAAAATGTCATGCAAAAAGTTGTTCCCGGCGCTCCGCATGAAATTTTACTGGTCTTAGATGCTTCGACAGGTCAGAATGCGATAGAACAATGTACGCAATTCACACAAGCGACAGATGTAAACGCTTTGGCACTGACAAAATTGGATGGAACAGCCAAAGGCGGTGTTGTTATCGGGATATCCGATCAGTTCAAAATCCCCGTGAAATACATCGGTGTGGGTGAGAAAATAGGCGATCTCCAATTATTTAACAAAAAGGAGTTTGTAGACTCCCTTTTCAAATAGAATACTAAAACAATTGTCAGAAATAAGGCTTTCATTCTTTACCGGGAATGATTAATGAATAGATTAAGAACATAGGTGAACATATTAATACCTGGTTTCCTTAGTCAAGTGTTCCTTTTGTTTCTCGACAAACCCTTCTAATCATATGAAGACAAAATATACGAAATCTGTCCCTTTGATCAATAAACCCCGTGTGAACGTGGTTACTTTGGGCTGTTCGAAAAATATTCACGATAGTGAAGTGCTGATGGGCCAGTTGAAAGGTAATCAGATGGAGGTGGTCCATGAAGCCTCAAATATACAGGAGAATGATATTGTTGTCATTAATACCTGCGGATTTATTGACAACGCCAAACAGGAATCTATTGATGCGATTTTGCAATATTCGGAATTAAAGGATCAAGGTAAGATCAATAAGGTGATTGTTACTGGATGTCTTTCGGAACGTTATAAACCCGAATTGCAGGCTGAAATTCCGAGTGTGGATGCCTATTTTGGGACAAATGATCTGCCTGATTTGCTTTCTTCTATCGGAGCAGACTATCGCCATGAATTACTGGGTGAACGCTTATTGACCACTCCTTCCCACTTTTCTTATTTTAAGATCGCCGAAGGTTGTAACCGCCCATGTTCATTCTGTGCAATACCTTTAATGCGTGGTAAGCATGTTTCCAAATCAATTGATGATTTGGTTAAAGAAGCTAAATTTTTGGCGTCAAATGGCACCAAGGAGTTGATTTTAATTGCTCAGGATTTAACCTATTATGGACTGGATATCTACGGTAAACGTAATCTTTCTGATTTGATGCGCCATTTATCAGATGTGGATGGTATCGAATGGATCCGTTTGCAGTATGCTTATCCTTCTGGTTTTCCTATGGATATTTTGGATGCAATGAATGAGCGTTCAAATATTTGTAATTATCTGGATATGCCATTGCAGCATATCTCTGACCCGATGTTGAAGTCTATGCGTAGAGGGACGACGAAACAAAAGCAGATTGATCTTGTCAATGCCATTCGCGACAAAGTACCGAATATCGCATTGCGAACAACACTAATCTGTGGATATCCAGACGAGACCGAACAAGATTTTCAGGAGATGTTGGAATGGGTAGAGGAAACCCGTTTTGACCGTTTGGGCTGTTTTACTTATTCACATGAGGAGAAGACGCACGCACACACCTTGGCGGACAATGTGCCACAAGAAGTAAAAGAAGAACGTGTTGAAGCGATTATGGAGGTTCAACAAGGCATTTCTTATGAGATTAATCAATCTAAAGTAGGTAATACCTATAAAGTGCTTGTGGATCGTGTGGACGGAGATTATTTTATCGGACGAACAGAATATGATTCCCCAGAAGTGGATAATGAGGTGCTGATTTCGGCAGCTGATTCCTATGCACGGATCGGAGATTTTGTTCAGGTAAAAATAGATCGCGCGGAGGATTTCGATCTCTACGGCGAGATTGTTAGAAAATAATACTTGATTGACCCGCGGTGCTCATGAAGATAGTATACAGAAGAGCCTCCTAGATATAGGGAGGCTCTTTTTTTGAAATTGCTTTTTTATTTGATTTGTATTTTTTCATTGAGGTATTAAAGAGCTCGCTATGCCCAGTTTATTGGTTAGAAAGAATCTTTCGTCGATTTTCATAGTTGTTGGTGTTTGTGAAATGATAGCGGTTTCAGTTGGACATTTGTCAATAGAATGATATAATTTAAAAGTGGAATGAGCTTTTTATTAAAAATCAGTATTTTGTCTGCTCAAACTAAATACATTTGTATATCGTACAATAAGCATATATGAAAGCAACTTATATCGAATATAGTGAGACAAACAGTTTCTCCAAAACATTGCTAGCCTACCTGGCTCATGACGAGGCGCTGAAACCGTTTGTTGGACACTGGCCTACATTTGACGGTTTTGAGAAGCAATTGCACAAAAAAAGGCATTTTGGCCACCGCAGCATTCTTGTGGAACGCGTAAAAGCTCAATATGCGACATTGTTGCAGGATTCTCCCACAGTAGCTGCAAATATAGATTTGTTGTTGCAGGAGAATACCTATACGATTACCACAGGCCATCAACTGAATATCTTTACAGGGCCATTATACTTTATATTTAAGATTATGACAGCGATACGTCTGTCAGAGGATCTGCGGGTCAAACATCCGGACAAAAACTTTATCCCGGTATATTGGATGGCGACTGAAGATCATGATTTTGAAGAAATTAATCATACCAAGGTCTACGGAAAGAAAATCGCATGGGAGACACCTGCGGTATCCGCTACAGGACGTATGGATACCACCTCCATTGTCGATGTAGTAAAGCAATACACCAATATTCTTGGGCTTTCAGACAATTCTGCTAAGCTTACACGTATTGTAGAGCAAGCTTATCTGAAACACAAAAGGTTGGCAGATGCGACGCGTTATATGGTGAACGAACTTTTTAAATCCTATGGTCTTTTGATTATTGATGCAGATGATAAAGAACTGAAGGAGTTATTTAAGCCGATTATCAAAACGGATATTTTATCCGAAAATAGTTTTAAGGCCATTACAGACAGATCGAAAGAACTGGAAGCGAAAGGGTTTTCTACACAGGTACATGCCCGGGAGATCAATTTCTTCTATCTGACCGATGAATTTAGAGAACGTTTGGTTCTGGCCGCAGACGGCCGATATGAGGTTTTGCATCAAAATATATATTTTACCAAGGAAGAGCTGGAAAGAGAAATAAATGCCCATCCTGAACGTTTTAGTCCAAATGTGGTGATGCGCCCAATGTATCAGGAAATTATCCTTCCTAATTTGGCCTATATTGGTGGTGGTGCTGAGATGGTCTATTGGATGCAATTAAAATCTAATTTTGATCAGTACCAAATAGATTTTCCGATCTTAATTCCGCGAAATTCAGCCATGATTACCGAAGATAACGTGGCCGCCAAGCTTTTTCGTGTCGATCTAACCTTCAAAAGCATTTTTCGCCCTGCGGAGGTTTTGAAGAAAGAGTATGTGCGTCGTCATACGAAGGAAAGATTGAATCTGAATGATGAATGGATGGAACTGAATGCGATCTTTGGAAAGATAAGGTTACGTACACACAAAATTGATCCTAGTCTAGGACCTAGCACCGAGGCGATAAAAGCTCGTTTGAAAAAGGCGATGAACAATCTAGAGAAAAAGTTGATGAAAGCCGAAAAACGAAACCATCAGCATGCATTGGCAGATATTGATAACGTAAAGGAGAAGCTCTTTCCCGGAGGAGGATTACAAGAGCGATCTGAAAATTTTGCCTTGTTGTATGTAAAATATGGTGATAACCTTTTTAGAGATCTCTATAAATACTTTAATCCCTTAGATTTCAAATTCACAATCTTATATTAAAAGTCAGTATTTTACTGACTTTTTTTATGAATATCGGACCAAGCAGGAGGAAGAAACTTTGATTTTTGCTTCGTTATTTTTTTTATATAATGTTTTATGATGCTTTGTTTATAATTTCATAATATTTCGTTTAGCTTCTGTTAATACGATCGAAGTAGTTTTGTTGCCGTATTACAACCAACAACTAAATGAAAGAAATATTACTTACGACTTGTGCCATTGCGATAGGAACAGGTTTGTATGCGCAAACAACCCAAGCAGGATTTTCCGGAAAGATTACGGACGAGAATAACAAAGGGGTTCAAGGGGCTTCAGTAGAGGTTCGTAACGAGTCTACAGGTTTTACCACCAAAACATCGACCAACGCCAATGGCGATTTCAATTTTAAGGAACTTCCACTCGGAGGACCATACATTATCAAAGTTACCTTTATTGGTTATGGCGAACAGATTCGTTCGGGCTTTACACTAAACCAGGGCGATATGATTCGCTTGAATATTCCGATTCAAAATGCATCTAACGTATTGGAAACGGTTGAGCTCACAGGAGTAAGTACATTGAAAAATAAAATTGAGAACCTTGGTGCTGCAACTGCGGTGACAGCTCGGGATATCGCAAAACTACCTGTCAATGGTCGTAACTTTACGTCTTTAATGGATCTGTCTCCGTTAAGCAAAGGCGATAATATTGGTGGTCAGTTAGGGTCTTCTACCAATTTTACGATAGATGGTATGAACGCGAAAAACCCAACCTCTGCGGGTTCGACAACAAGTCGGAGTGGTGCTCCCTATTCCATCTCTATCGAAGCCGTTCGTGAATTTAAAGTGGTGACAAACCAGTATGATGTAACCTATGGAAGAGCAGGTGGCGGAACGGTCAGTGCTGTGACCAAACAGGGAACAAATAAAACGCAGGGTAGTGCCTGGTTATATTCTCGAGCAGACTGGTTGTCCAGCCCATATGATATTCGGGGAAACAAACGGAGCAACGATTTTTCCACTTATCAATATGGCTTTACTTTGGGGGGTCCCATTATAAAAGACAAACTTCATTATTTTGTTGCCTGGGATCATCAGCAGGACTCCCGTCCTCTGATTATTGCTGATATTAACTCTGAAGCCGATGAAAAACGATTTAATGTTACAAACGCAACATTAGATGAATTTGTCAATATCGGGCGGAAAAAGTACGGATTGGGGAACGAACGCCAATATGGTGCTTTCGATAAAAAAAGAGGTTCTGACGCGATTTTTGGACGTATTGACTGGCAGATCAATGATAAAAACTTATTGACAATCCGTAATAACTTTACAAGTGATAACAATAAGCTGGGGCTGCAAGACAACAAGCCAATTACTTTATATGAATCTTACGGGAACGATAAGAATATTGATAATAGCCTATTGGCTACTTTGCGTACCACCATTTCCCCTAAGGTAACCAATGAGTTAAAAGTACAACATCTCTATACCTATCAGAAAAGTAGTCCCGGAGACCTTTTACCTGGTCAGAATATTCCTCGTGCAATTGTGGAAGATGCGGTATCCAAAGTTGCAGGGGAAGATAAAAAGACCACATTGCAATTGGGAGGGCATCGTTTTGCGCAGGAATCTTTTAAAAATAATGTATTTCAGCTTGTTGATAATATCTATTACAGTACGGATAATATCAATTACACTTTTGGTGTGGACCTGATGTATACCCATGCAAATTCCATTTACGGAAGTGAGGTTAATGGTCGCTTCCACTTTAGACCAAGTGATGGAAAGACGGCTATGCAGAACTTTGACGACATGAAACCATATGCTTACTATCGTGAAGTTCCTTTGATGAGTGATCCGGCTGTGGTCGGTAAAATATTCAATGCCGGTGTGTATGGACAATTGCAAACCAAGTTAGCGCAGGGATTAGACTTGGTTGCCGGTTTGCGATTGGATTACGGACATTATCCTACTTCTCCTCTGAATGAAGAATTGTTAAAAGAAGTTGGTGTCCGTACAGATCATAAACTCAAGTCTTTTGTGGTGCAGCCGCGTTTCCAAATGACCTGGGATGTGAACGAAGAAAGAAAAGATTTCTTTCGAGTGGGCGCAGGTATATTTGCATCGGATATCAATAATTATATGACGATCAATAACCTTACTTTTGATGGAAAGCATTTTGCTACTGTTGATGTTCGCGGTGCGGATGTACCTACACCAAATTTTGTCGACTACAGAAAGGATCCGTCATCCACACCTACTTTAGCCCAGTTTCAGGTCCCGACCATCAATACTTATGGTCCCGATGCCAAAATTCCGGTCGTGTATAAGGCTAATGTATCTTATACACACTTTTTCACAGAAAAGCTGAAGGCAAGTCTTTCCGGATATATGAATTTGGGACGCAATAATTATATGTATGTCGACCGTAATATGGTGAAAGATCCTTTCTTTAGACTTGCAAATGAAGATAATAGAGGCGTATTCGTTCCTGCCGCATCCATCGTCGATGGAGCTCCGGATTGGAAAAAAGGAAGGATTTCCGATAAGTTTGGTCGAGTTTTAGAATTGAATTCTGAGGGGAAAGTCAACCAATTTGCTGTCGTATTTGACGCAAGTTATCAGTATTACAAGGATGGAACGATATCGGTTAGCTATACGTGGAATGATGCAAAAGACAATACCTCCTTCAACGGAAATGTAGCCAATACGGCGACTTTATCCTTAGCTGTGAAAGATGATCCTCGTGATTTAAGCAAGATGAGCTATTCGAACAATCAATTCCGTAATAAGATTGTTATTTACGGAACTTTGCCAACGTTTTATGGTGTCAGTGTCGGCGTTCGCTACTCAGGTATCGGAGGTACACGGTATAGTTTGCTCGCCGGCGGAAATATCAATGGAGACTTTGTTGCCGGAGACAATGATCTGGCCTATATTTTTGACCCGAATAATTCCAATACTTCAAAACAGCTGGTTACCGGGCTGAATAATCTGTTGAATAACCCAGAAGCGAGTCAGAGCCTTAAAGATTATATTAAGAAATATCAGGGTAAAATAGCAGACCGTAATGGTGGAGTGAATGGTTTTTATGGTTTGATTGACCTTCGGATTGCTAAAAAATTCAATTTATATAAAAACCATGCTCTGGAAATATCAGGGGATCTTTTCAACGTTGCCAACTTGTTTAAGAAAACTTGGGGTGTAAATGAGTCTCTAGGCAATCAAAATCTGTATGCTTTAGGTGGGAAAGATGCTGCTGGGGAAAAGTTGATCCCCTTTGATGTTGCAAAGCAACAGTTTAATTACAATGTAAACAATTCAGGTATCGTTACTCCATCTGGTAACCCATACCAATTCCAGCTGGGATTACGTTATTCTTTTTAATATGTTTTAGAAAAAGGATAAGGAGCTGTCACAAAAGTCGATTTTGATAAATGGCTCAAAATAAAATTTTAAAAATTCATTAAATCAAATGGGAAAGGACCAAAATTCAGTAAGAATTTGGTCCTTTCCCATTTGATTATCTATAAAAGTGATGAATGCCTAAGCATTCATCACTTTTTCTTTTGGCAGGAATACCTCAGCCATCATATGACGGACACTGCCTCCACCACAGGTTTCAATGACATGTAAATCTTGATGAATGATTTTGCCATGTTTTTCCAATTGTGCCGTTTGGTACAGTGTCAATGAGGACAAAGCTTTATCACTTAGGACAATAAAGCGATTTCCATATTTATTTCTCACCTGAAGGCAATTTGCCGCAAAATTTTCCAGTTGATTTTCGTTGATCTCGATGATTTCCTTACCTGTTTCTTTTAATTTCTTTAGTAGTGCATCACGCTCAGATGCATTATCAATCGCAGTGGGGCATAAAATTGCAAAATCTTCTCCCACAGCCAATACCACGTTGGTATGGTAGATAGGTCTACGTTCGCCATGGACTGTCTGAAATGCATGAAAGACAACAGGGGTGTAATTTTCCGTTTTACAGTACTCGTCCAACATGGCTCGATCTGCTCGTTCAGACAGGGCACAATAAGCAATACGATGTGTACGATCTAGTACAAGAGCACCTGTTCCTTCTAAATATTGTCGATTATTTTCGGACTCGCTTAGGTCTTTAATCAACTTTACATAATAACCATTTTGCTTCAATGGCCCCTCAAAGTCTAATAAATGTTCTTTTCGACGGTTGGGGGCAAACATCGGATAAAAGATAATTTTACCATCCTGATGGAAAGAGACAATATTGTTCGGAAATATACTGTCTGGGCTTTCGGATTTTTCATCGTCTTGAATGACGGTCACTAAAATACCATGTGATTTCAATTCGTTGACAAGGGCATCAAATTCACCTTGTGCTTCTCTATTTACGTCTTCGCCGCTTAGATTTTCAATATCCTTTTGGAAAAAATTATTGACTGCGGTCTGTTCATTTTTGCGGAAGACAGAGGGTCTTACTAGAAGTACGCTGTCTGTTACCTGTTTTCTCATGATTTATAATCGTTACTTCGCTGGTTTATATTTGTTAAAAAAGAAATGATATTCTTACTTAAATGAGCCTATTGTATGAAAGAGACAGTGTTTGGTTTCGATATTTTTGAGCGAATCAGCGTATCCCAGAATATGCCTGACATTCGTTTTGAATAATAGTCTTTGTGTCAGCAATCACTTTACAATTGGTACTTATACTAATGTATTGAAAAATCAGCGCCATTGCAAAAAGAATATCTTTAAAAAGAAAAAATGGTGGTTGAAAAATAGTAGTATAATCTTTTGTTTTTTGTCATTGTGTCAATTTATTTCAGGATTGATTAGTACATTTTTAAATCTGATAGTTATTGGTTGTTTTTATTTTAATTTTAATGTAGTGAGGACAATCGATTGCACATTCGCTTGTACTTAAAACTGACTTTTTATACACTTTTTTGCTTCGTTTTCAGTCATTTATTTTACTATCTTTGCTCATCCAAAAAACGACTGTTTATAAGAGAGTTAATTACCTAATTATTATGTCGCTAACTGTCTATAAGCGTTAACTTTTTGCACACATGAGCAATATACACTTCCAAGAAAAATTCGAAAGTCGCCACAATGGCCCAAGTCCAGTTGAAGCGAATGAAATGTTGGCCAAATTGGGCGTATCGTCAATTGACCAGCTAATTGACCAAACGGTCCCTTCTCAAATCCGCGCTCCAAAACCTTTAAATCTTCCAAAAGCATTGTCTGAGGTTGCTTATTTAAAGCGGATAGCGGAAATCGCAGAGAAAAATAAAGTTTTTAAATCTTTTATTGGTCAAGGTTACTATGACGTGATCCTTCCAGGTGTAATTCAACGTAATGTGTTTGAAAACCCAGGATGGTATACACAATATACGCCTTACCAAGCAGAAATTGCACAAGGTCGTTTACAGGCACTGTTAAACTTCCAGACCGTTATTTCTGATTTTACTGGATTGGAAATTGCAAACGCTTCATTGTTGGATGAAGCTACAGCTGCTGCTGAAGCCATGTTTATGCTTTACTCAGCACGTAAAAACAAAGATGCAAATGTATTCTTGGTTTCTGAAAATGCTTATCCACAGACGATCGACGTATTAAAGACGCGTGCGCTTTCTTTCGGTATCGAGCTGAAAATTACAGCTATTCAAGAATCAGAATTGACAGATGATGTTTTTGCTGCATTTGTACAATACCCAGCAGCGGACGGATCAATCATTGATTACAAATCATTTGCTGACGCTGCACACGGTAAAAATATTACAGTATGTGCGGCTGCGGATCTAATGAGTTTAGCCTTGTTGACTCCTCCGGGAGAATGGGGGGCAGATGTTGTTGTTGGTAACTCACAACGTTTTGGTGTACCAATGGGATTCGGTGGTCCTCATGCAGCATTCTTCGCTACACGTGATAGCTTCAAACGTAATATTCCCGGACGTATCATTGGTGTAACTTCTGATTCAAATGGAAAGTACGCTTTACGTATGGCTTTACAAACTCGTGAGCAACATATCCGTCGTGATAAAGCATCTTCGAATATCTGTACTGCGCAAGCTTTATTGGCTATTATGGCCTCTTTCTACGCTGTTTACCATGGTCCAGAAGGAATCAAAAATATTGCATCCCGTATCAATGCTTTAGCAAATTTATTGGATCAAGCTTTACAGTCTTTGGGTTATACTCAATTGAATAACGCTTACTTTGATACATTACGTGTAGATTTAGGTGGACATGCTGGCGCTTTGAAATCTGAAGCGTTGAACAATGAATTGAACTTCTACTACAACGGTTCACAAGTTTCTATCGCTATCGATGAAACAACAACATATGAGGATATCAAAACGATCGTAAAAGTGTTTGCAAAAATTCAAGGCAAAACATTGAACGATGTAGATTTCGATACGCTAGAAGAAAACTTAAGCTCTTCGATTCCTGCGGAATTGGTTCGTACCTCAGCTTACTTAACTCATCCAAACTTTAATAGCTACCATTCTGAACATGAAATGTTACGCTATATTAAATCGTTGGAGGCGAAAGATTTATCGTTGTGTCATTCTATGATCCCATTGGGTTCATGTACAATGAAGCTGAATGCGACAGCTGAAATGACTCCAGTTACCTGGGCGAGATTTGGTGGATTACATCCATTTGCACCAACAGATCAAACTTCGGGTTACATGCAGATGATCGGTGAATTGAACGATTGGTTATCAGAGATCACAGGTTTTGCTAAAATGAGCTTCCAGCCAAATTCAGGAGCGCAAGGTGAATATGCAGGTCTAATGGTTATCCGTGCTTATCATGAGAGCCGCGGCGATCATGGCCGTAACATCTGTTTGATTCCAGCTTCTGCACACGGTACAAACCCTGCATCAGCTTCAATGGCTGGTCTGAAAGTGGTGGTAGTGAAATGTGATGAACTTGGAAATATTGATATCCCAGATTTAAGAGCAAAAGCTGAAGAGCATGCTGCTCACCTGAACTCTTTAATGGTAACTTACCCATCTACACATGGTGTATTTGAGGAATCTATCATTGAAGTTTGTGAAATCATTCACGCCAATGGTGGTCAGGTATATATGGATGGAGCAAACATGAATGCACAGGTAGGTTTGACTAGTCCGGGCCATATTGGTGCTGACGTTTGCCACTTAAACTTGCATAAAACGTTCTGTATTCCACATGGTGGTGGTGGTCCAGGTATGGGGCCGATCGGTGTTGCTAAACACTTGGTACCTTTCTTGCCAAACCATCAAGTTGTTTCTACTTCAGGAGAAGAAGGAATTACTGCTGTTTCGGCTGCACCATTTGGCTCAGCATCAATCCTGATTATCTCCCACGCTTATATTTCGATGATGGGTGGTGAAGGGTTGACTAATGCTACACGTACAGCAATATTGAATGCAAACTATATTAAAGCGCGTTTGGAGAATGCCTACCCAGTACTTTATTCTGGTAGCAATGGTCGTTGTGCGCATGAGATGATCTTAGATTGCCGTGGATTCAAAAATGTAGGTATCGAAGTTGCTGATATCGCAAAACGTTTGATGGACTACGGTTTCCATGCACCAACAGTTTCTTTCCCTGTTGCGGGAACCCTGATGGTTGAACCAACAGAGTCTGAATCTAAAGCTGAATTGGATCGTTTTTGTGATGCATTAGTTGCCATTCGTCAGGAGATTGCTGCGGTTGAATCCGGTGAAGTAGAACAAGCAAATAACGTGTTGAAGCATGCTCCACATACAGCAGCAGTCGTTACTGCAGATGAGTGGGATAGACCTTACAGTCGTCAAACTGCGGCTTATCCGTTGGAGTACGTAAGAGAGCGTAAGTTTTGGCCTTCTGTAGGTCGTGTAAACGACTCTCAGGGAGACCGTACATTGATCTGCTCATGTCCTTCTATCGAAGAATATGCCGAGGCGTAATAGTCTTAAAAATAATATGCTTAAAGCCTCTCCACATCGGAGGGGCTTTAATTTTTACGGAGAATTTAGAAACGGTCATTATATTTTTGTTATACAAAATATATTGACTTTTAGCGTGAGACGAATTGGGGCTAGGCAAATAAAGCATTATACTGTAAAAGGTTTAATCCAGACGAGATTATTTGCAGGAGTCTGGGCAATATTTAAGGGGTTTAAATGAAGCCTTTATAAACCAATAGGATAGATACCAAAGAGTATATAAGTATGATGATCCCCAAACATTCTTAGATAAGTTCAGGAAAAACGAATAGGACTATTTTACGGCTATATTTTAAATAGTTGCGCCAATTAAATCATTTTTTTATCTTTCTAACGTTTTATCTAAAAAACCGATAATCATGAAAAGACAATTGAGCATAATGTCCCTATTATTAGGCGCAGCTATTTTGATCACAAGTTGCGGTAATCGCAACGAATCCAAGGATGGTGCAGGAGATGATAATGAAACAAGTGCGGGAATCTCGGATGTGGTTAAGGGGGTATCTAATCTAGATAACCTGACTGATGGTGCAAAAAAAATGGAAGAACTTCAGGCCAAACTAAAATCTGAAAAACCATTGAGTTCGGACGAATTAAAAGCATTTCTCCCAGAAAGTTTAGACGGTTTGAAAAGAACATCTTATTCTGCCGGCTCGATGTATGGCGTCAGTGTCGTTTCTGGCGACGCAACCTATACTGTTGATGATCAAAAGGATATTAAAATAAGCATTATTGATGGTGCCGGTGAGACCGCTTCGGCTATCGTTAGTCTTGCTCAAATGGGTTTTATGGTCGATTCAGAAAATATTACTGATACGGAAGTAGAGAAAACGGGTGATTTTGAAGGAAAGCGTGCAAAGACAATGGATAATAAAGGTGTAGAAGGTTCGACACCAAAGAGTTCCGAAATCAGTTACCTTGAAAAAGATCGTTATTTGATCACACTAAGAGGCAATGGGTATAGTTTAGATGAGCTGAAAGCATTCATGGGTAAATTGAATGTAAGCGCTTTAAAATAAAATATCGATACGTTACATCGATCTCAAAAAGTCCAGCTATTCCGTCTGGACTTTTTTGATGATCAGCTCTCGTGTGCGGTAAATCGCTCAAGAACAACTGGCCATTTCATTGGAGGCGCCTCTGAAAAGGAAGATTATTGTATCATTTTAGGGTACAATCACACCGATATCCTATTTTGGAAGTATATTTGTGTTGAAACATTTCGATATGAGGGTAACATCACGATTCAATCTTTTTATTATTGCAGCATTGATCACATCTTGTGCTGGCAATAAATATGCTAAGACCGAAAAGGTATATAAAAACCAAGCAAAAGAGTTTTCTAATTTGTATCGCCAGTCTCCTGTATCTGGGCAGTTGGAGAAAGTAAATGTCAAAGATCAGCAATGGATCGCCTCCATCAATTTTGGTATCCGAAAACCTAATTTTGTCGTCATTCATCATACAGCTCAGGATTCGTTAGGACAGACAATCCGTACCTTTCACTCTGCGAAAGCAGGGGTAAGTTCACATTATGTTGTGGGGCGGGATGGTAAGGTGGTACAGATGGTAAATGATCTATACCGGGCCCATCATGCAGGTTTGGGTAAATGGGGGAATGATACTGATCTGAACTCCTCATCGATAGGTATCGAGTTGGATAATAATGGGACGACAGACCCCTGGACGGATGCACAGATAAATGCGTTGATTCAGCTGCTGAACTATTTGAAAAATACCTATAAGATTCCGCAGGCAAATTTTATTGGACATATGGATCTGGCACCTTCGCGTAAAAATGACCCATCACGATTCCCTTGGAAAAAATTGGCCGATCAGGGATTTGGCTATTGGTATGAGGAATTTTTAGAAACGCCACCAATCGATTTTAATCCAAAAATGGCTTTGCGTATTATTGGCTACGATGTCCGTAATCTGGATGCAGCCATAAAGGCTTTTAAAATTCACTATATTCAACAAGATGTGAATACTGCATTTTTGAATGAAAACGATCTAAAGATTATGTATTCCATCTATAAAAAATACTTATAGGGGTTTCTTGATCTGTATAAAAATGAGAGGAGCAATTTATGATAGAATTGCTCCTTTTTATTTGCGGGGCTAGCAGATCCTAGAGCTTGTATTAGCGTGCTGTTGATGAAGTGTAGACATGATAAGGATGGTGTCGAAGTCCTTCTATCGCCATAGGGCTTTTTTGATGATCCTATTTTTTGTATTTGTCCCAATAGGTTTCAAATACACGTTGATAGATGAGTTTGAACCAAGGGGTAAATTTCTCTGGAAAGTGCGCGATCTCATCTTCGATCTGCTGCTGATCCATATATTGTATGGCTGCTACTTCTGCAACATTAAAATTAGACTTACCGTTGAATTTTCCAATAAGCACGTGATCAAATTCATGTTCGGTAAGGCCATTGTCAAACTCGGCTTTGTATACAAACGAAAATGAATCATATAGGTCTGATGCCTTGATCCGGAGTTCTTCCATCAGACGACGTTCGGCAGCATCTAAGTTGCTTTCGCCAAGCCGTTGGTGAGAACAGCAGCTATTAGTCCATAAACCGCCGCAATGATATTTGTCCAAAGCCCTTTGCTGCATGAGCAACTGACCCCTGTTATTGAACAAAAAGACACTGAAAGCTCGATGTAGCAAACCCTTCTCGTGAGCTTCGTATTTTTCCATACTTCCAATGACACTGTCATTGGAATCGACTAGTATTACATTTTCTTGCTTCATAAGGCTCAAACATAAATATAGTCCAATTTAACCAAATTGGACTATATAATAAATTATCGCGAAGATTTGTGTTATACAGTTTTTACAAATTTCTCGTCGTAATTTTCAATATCAATGATGTAACCGTTTTTAATTAAGAATTCAAATAGCGGTTTGGCTTCTTCCGAAACGGGCATATTTTGCGTTGTGATGATTTTATTTTCCTTTTTCAATAGGTATGGATAAGCATAAAGCTTTACATTCTTATTGAACATACCTGATATGTAGGATAATAATTCATTGGTGTAGAGTTCTTTATTGTAATTGTCCGAATTGAAGATGTTCTTTAAGTTATAAACGTTTGTTGCAATCCCGATATTTTTGGGTTTGAAGTTGCTTATAAACTCCGCTAAATGGTTGTTTCTACGGAAGTTGCTGACGATAATGTTATTGCCTGTGGCACATAATTCATCTGCTCTCGACGCAAATTCCTGTAGATCTTCATCCGTGATCTCATGTGTATCTTCCAATACATTACCCATTAACACCTCGATCAATACAATGGTATCGCTGTCCGTTGCCCCTGTATTTTTCTTAAACTGCTCGACGGCAAGGTTAAATAGGTCAAAGTTAGGAAGTGATTTCTGGCGGTATTTTGTGCGAAGTAAGATGATATTCTTTTTGTACAAATAATCCTTGATCTGTACTGCTTTACCATCTGGTTGGAAAATAGCAGCCTTTGCAAATCCTTTGGCAATGAGGTATAAGTTGATCAGTCGTTGGCTGACATTTTCAAACAAAGGACCGTTTAACTTAACTAAATCAATTTCGACAGATCCGACAGATAAATTATCGACCAAGGATTCAATTAAGGTCTGCACATTTTCTGTATAGTAGTAAGCCGCAAACAGCAGGTTTACACCGATAATACCCAGTACTTTTTGTTGCAGCTGATTGTCACTGTCCAAAAGTCTGACGTGGACAATAATATCATTTGTAGGGCCACCGACCTCGTGCTGAAAACGGAGACCAATCCAGCCATGAGGCTCATTGGTTTTGGTGAAGTTAAGCGTGGTAACAGTGTCCGCAAAGGCAAAGAATTTTTTGTTGCAATACTTATCGCCATGTAGTCGTTGCGTCAGCAGGTTAAATTCATGGGAAAGCATCTTTTTTAAGCGGGTTCTGCTGACATATCTGCCGTCTTCTTCCTCACCGTAAATCGCGTCACTAAATGCCATGTCATAAGCCGACATTGTTTTTGCAATTGTGCCGGATGCGGCCCCTGCATTGAAAAAGTTTCGTGCGACTTCCTGTCCAGCACCGATCTCAGCGAAGGTTCCATAAATCTCAGGATTTAGATTTATTTTCAGGGCCTTGCGCTTGGTTTCAAAAATTTCTCTTGCCATAGCACAAAGGTACAAAAATCAAAAGTCTAGTGAAAATTAAAGTATGAAAGAGAAAAACAGAATAAAATTAGGCTTGTTTTATAACAAGCCTAATTTATTAAAAGCATAGAATAATGCGCTGCTGTGTAATGCCTGACTAAATTTGTTTTCCAGCAACATTGTTTTCGCTTCCTCAAGTGGGATAAGAAAAACTTCAATCTCTTCGTGTTCGTCCAGATCTTGTTCCTGAACTTTCTGTCCACCTGTCATGAGGTAGGTATATGTAATGTTGCCACTTGTCGCGGGATTGGCATAGAGGCTCGCAATCTCTTCAATTTTATCGAACTGATATCCCGTTTCTTCAAGCATTTCGCGGACTGCGGCGTCTAGCGGATTTTCTCCCGGCTCAGTGGTACCAGCCGGAATTTCCAATGAAATGATACCTGCACCATGACGGTATTGCCGGATTACTAACAACTCATCTTGTGCAGTGATGCCGACCATATTGACCCAATCCGGATATTCCAGGACATAATAGTGGTCATTAATTCGCCCATCGGGTAGTTCGCAAGTATCCCTGCGTAATGTTGCCCAAGGTTCCTTACAAATATATTCGAATGATAATCGTTTCCATTTTTCCATTTATCCAACAATATCTTTCATCATACGGTCTACCTTTTCTTCCAATATATTTTGAAGGCTTAGGTAATTACTTTTATCTTGAAGCGTCCCCTTAACGGAGCAATAGAATTTGATTTTGGGCTCTGTACCCGAAGGTCTAGCTGAAATCACGTCACCATCCACAGTGATAAACTGTAATACATCCGACTTTGGAAGAGTAATTTCGCTTTTACGGCCTGTTTTCATGTCCGTTGTTTGGGAAAGCTCATAATCCCGAATTTCTTTGACTTCGATTCCGCCAAGCTTGGTAGGTAGGTTTTGCCGTAGACCAGCCATCATGGCTTGAATTTCCTCGGCTCCAGCTTTTCCTTTTTTTGTTAAGGAGATCAGCTTTTCCTGATAACAGCCAAATTCTTGATAGATATCTAACAAAACTTCATACACAGTCTTGCCTTTTGACTTAAAATATGCAGTCATTTCTGCCAAGAATGCACATGAATTAGGCGCATCCTTATCCCGGACTAAATCACCGACTAAGTAGCCATAGCTTTCCTCTCCACCCGCAAGATATTGTGCTGAATCACCTAGTTTTGTTATCAGTTCACCAATATATTTAAACCCAGTGAGTGTTTCATAATGAGAAACATGGTAATGGTTTGCAATGTCTGCTTGAAGGTTACTGGTTACAATCGTTTTCACAATATAGGGATTGTTGCCCAATTGCTTTAGATCACTTTTTGAACTCAGCACATAATAGATTAACAAACTGCCAATTTGATTACCATTGAGTAATTGAAATTGGCCTTGATTGTTTTTAACCGCGATCCCAACGCGGTCCGCATCTGGATCGGTTGCTAAAACAAGGTCTGCATCAATCTCTTCCCCTTTTTTCTTCGCTAAGGCCATGGCATCCTCCTCCTCAGGGTTAGGATAGATCACTGTAGGGAAGTTCCCATCAGGAGTCGCCTGTTCGGTGACCACAGTAACGTTTTCAAAGCCCCACGAAGCAAGCATTTTTGGAACGATCGTAATTCCGGTACCATGTATCGGAGAATAAACTATTTTTAGGTCCTTCTGTGCTTGTACAGCCTCCGGATGTATACTTAATGCTTTATTGGCATCGATATAAATTGGATCAATTTCTTCACCAACAGGAATAATATTTTGGGTATTCCCTTCAAATTTGATGTCTTTGACGCTGGCGATAGCATTGACCTCATCGATCACATTTTTATCATGAGGAGCTGTCAATTGGGATCCATCGTTCCAATAAGCTTTATAGCCATTGTATTCTTTGGGATTATGCGAAGCAGTCAACATGACCCCACTTTTACATCCAAAATGGCGGATGGCAAAAGATAGCATTGGTGTAGGACGTAGTTCGTTAAAAAGATAAACCTTGATACCGTTTGCTGCAAATACTTGGGCAACAAGCTGACCAAAGGACTGCGAATTGTTACGGCTATCGTAGGAAACAGCTACTTTTATTTCCTGGTTGGGGAACTGTTTTTTTAGATAATTTGATAATCCCTGTGTAGCTTTTCCAATTGTATACTTATTCATACGGTTGGATCCTACACCCATAATTCCTCTTAAACCTCCTGTTCCAAACTCAAGATCCTTGTAGAATGAATCAATAAGTTCTGTCTCTGCCTGATCATCTATTAATTTCTGGACGGAGGCTCTTGTTTCCTCGTCATAACTGGAGGTTAACCAATCGTCGATTTTCTCTAGTATGTCTTTATCTAAATTTCCCATGATCGTTAAATATGGCTAAATGTAAAAAATTCTTTTATGCGTCACAACCTGCATAGGCGCGGTCTATGACTGTAATATACCACTTTTCCCCCTCTTTTGTGACATGAAAAACGAAAGGTTCTTCGCTTTCGTTGGAAGTCATGATCGCACGGTAGCTTCTGGTTTCTATATTTCTCAATCGCTGTAATTCGGTTTGATTAATTTTTGCATCTAAAATCTCATTCATGAATTTGGCCGTTTGTGACAGTTCATTCGGACGGGACTTCTTATCATAAAAAAAACCTAGTTTGTCCCATTTCATTGTTCCACAGTCAAAAGCAGGCAATTTTCCTGCTTTTAGAGGACCTTTGTAACTCAGTTTTTCATACGAATGATATTCTGGTACTGGTTTGGAAAAGTTAAAACTACTTTGATGTACATACGAATCCAATGCCCCCGGACGATAGATAATATAGATCCCTAATTTTGGATGGATATAGTTGTTGATTGTTTTACTGTCTTGATCGGTATATGCTTTGGCAATTTTTTCCAATACTTCTTCAAGTGTTTCAGTATTCTCTTTCTTCACTTCTTTTTCGATCGTGTCCGGTTTGCTTATAGTATCCAAAGGGATAGAATCCTGGGCAATTTTTACTGCCTTGTCTTCTTTTTTATTGTTTCTACAGGAGATCACACCTATGGAGAGACAGATAAGAACAAAGAAAAAGAGATTTCTCATGTGATTTTCGTTTATTATATATTATTTTTTTGAAGTCAAGTTTTCGATGATCGACTTTAATATAGACCGTGTTGACGGAAGCCACCATTGCTCGAGAATAGCCTGAATGGTTTCTTCTCTATTTTCGCGCAATTTAAGAATTATTTCTTTTCTGAAGTTTAGTTTAGAAGTCTGCCAGGTATTTTGATTAAACTGCGTGATCTGTCTTATCTTCTTTGCGGCGGTATTAAAAAGTATATCCGCTGGAACGACTTCATCCACTAAGCCCTGTGATTTTGCTTCCTGGGGAGAAAGCAGTTTTCCCTCAAGGAGATTCTGATAAGCATGTCGTTTCCCGATCCAAAAAGCATAAAGTTGAAAGATACTTTCAGGAACGATAAGGCCAACAGGTATTTCATTAAGTCCTATGACAAAATTACCCTCAGCCATGATTCTATAATCGCAACATAAGGCAAATACACAACCTCCAGCAGGGCTATGGCCAGATATGGCGGCAGCTATCGGTTTAGGGAAAGAGGCCAGTAGCGAGGTTGCCTCTAAAAAAAGATTCCAGAATTCCCGGATTTGATCCTCGTCATAGCCGAACAAGGTTATTAGGTCAAGACCAGCACTAAAAAAGTTCTCCTTACCAATAAGGATCGCCCCACGCACGGCATCGTTTTCTTGGCTAGATTCCAATGTCTCTATAAGCTCTTTCAATAGCAGTGTATCGATGGCGTTAGACTTACCCCGATCCAAAAAAATACTTAAAATATGGTCTTCTATTTTGGTTTTGATATGCTCCATAACGAATTTATATAAATTTATAACGGTTTGTTCGGGTTGCTATTGTGGTTTTACTTCTATTAAATATTCAAGATGGGCAATTTTACCCTCCATGTCAATTCCTTCGATGGTAATTTTATAAGTTCCGGGTTCATCAGAAGTGAAAAAATCAAATTTGGTTTTTCCATTTTTCTCTGTGACCAAATTAGGCTCCCAGGCGATGGTTGTTCTTAGGTCACGCCTAAGTTCCTGCTTTTGTGCGGTATTATATTGTGGTTTGTAGAAGTTACGGTTTACATGCAGTCCTTTGGGCACAATTGTGACAATTCCAGTCGGTGTATAGGACGCTGAGAGTGCCTCGCCAGATTTACTCGTGATAACCAATACACCATTTCCGCCATACATACCATAAATGGCGGTATTGCCTATGCTTCTCAGCACCTCGATACTCGCGATATCCTGAACATTGATCATGCTGATCTGATCAGCTTCAATGTACATGCCATCTAAAACAACCTGCATGGGACTACCCCCGTTCATTCCCATCGATCGGGTACTGTAAGGGACTCCATTTCTGAAGATCACGCCTACCAGTCTCCCCGCGAGACATTGCTCCAGGGTTGTGCAGGTCGATAGATCTTCGGCAGATATGACCTGATCTGCATGACCGGGGCCATTGAGGTTTCTTGAATTTTTGTCTGCTTTATTGGCCCTTACCCTGTTCACCTGTACTTCCTCCAATTTAATACTTTTTTGAATAATACCAGCAGCTTCCAGTTCCGTCAAAAATTGTTGGCTACCTTTGAGCTGATCGATCAGTTTGCTGTTTACATCATTCGCGATCAATGGCTGGTCTCTGCTCTCATTAACTGCAGGCGCTGTGGTCTCGTCCACAAGTATATCGACTCTATTCTTCTCCTTTGGACCATTCCCGGTTACTATAAATTTAATACTGTCGGCGAATAAGAGGTCCTCAAAAACAAATCGACCATCATTATTTGTCAATGTATCTATACTCAGCATCATATTGCTGGTCGGTACTAGGGTCACTTTAGCATTGGGAACGACCGCTTTGCGCCCAGTTTTCTTTACCGTTCCCGAGATCGTGAGACCTTTTTCTGGTGGATACACCGTATTCGTGGTATTGAGATAGTTTTTCCAGTCTAACTTACGCCAACCCTGAATCAACATCAGGTTGTCAAGCTCACCAAACCGGATGTTATTTAAATCTTCAAAATAATAATTGGGTCGTTCTACAAAACCACGGAGATCGGACTTGAGTAGAAGCTCCGAGACTATCGAAGAATAATATTGATCTGTCGTAGAATCGATTTTACTGAGATTGACTACAGCTGCAGAGAGTGCCGCTATTTTTGAGGTATCGCTACTGCCTTCTTTTACAGAGAGGTTTGCGATGACCTGGTCTCTCGTCGCAAAGGAGGACTTATTTAATTGGATCGCTATTGGAAATAATGTTTTAGGAGCATTGTAATTAAAAACGAGTCTTTCTATAAAGGGAGTCATCTGTTCATTAAGTACAGATAGTTGAATCACTCCCGAAGGAAGATCCTTTTTGGGAATGTTGAATAGAATCTCCGGTCCATTTAGCTTTTGCTTTACAGCATGTAGTACGATGCCGTTATATTGTGCGATTAGATAAACATCTTTGCCCGTTACCAGATCGCTAGTGGAGGATAATTGGGCTGCAATCTTGTCTTTTAAACCAGCATTGACGGTAAGTACATAGCCGGAGGCTGCAACTGGCGGCAGAGGAGCACTCACAGAATTTCCATCTGGGAAGACTGCCGTGGCAATATATTTTTTCCCAGTGCTTAGAATAAGCGGCATACTTCCCATACCAAGGGCATTGGTCTCAAATTCGATGATCGGTGTCTGGTTTTCCTCCCCGATTTTGATTTTTGATTTTATACCCAAGCCTGCGGGGCTAAGCACTTTGACTCCAGTTTTACTCAAGATATTGTTTACTAATTCACCGCTTTCAGGAAAAATCTGGATACTGTTTTGCTGATTTGGATTTGGGATAGTAAAACTCTTTAAAACACGTCTTTTATCTGAGGAGAGGAATTGCAATGTTAATAGCCCGCCTTTAAAGTTATCTTTGAGTTCAAGTGCTATTGTTCCATTTTCATTGGATTTTAACCGTCCAGTCTTTTCCTTTTGGCCATCTTGTTTGAGGGCATAGCTTACACTACTGTTTATTAGAGGTGCTCCTTGAATTGTTTTTAGATTGATCTGGAAGAAATTTTCATTTCCATTTTTAAGGAATGTGCTTTGGGTTATGACATTATCTGCTCTTCCGTTGGTAATAGGGATAATGCGCTCATAGAAATTGGATATGGAATCATTTTGCATCCAACGGGTGTACGCTCTAATTCTATACGAACCCTCTACGAGGGTGTCAGATAAGCTGAAATCACCAATACCGAGCCCTAATGTTAATGGAATTTTGATGCTCTTGATGACGTTATTTGTTGGGGAGATTAATTCGATATTGGCGATTTTGCTGATATTGCTCAAGTAATTGAAAGGTGCGGTGGTGCAATACATTTTGAACCAAATATTTTCACCGGCCGAATAGTCATTTTTGTCTAGGTGTAGATAAATTTTTTCAGTTACATGATTTTCATGGTAAGACTCCAATGTCTGTAACGTTTGATCAATTTGAGCGAGCGCCCAGAAAGGAAGTAATAGGCAATTGACTAACAACAATATTCGAGCGTACATATAACTAATGTTTCTTGAAAATTAGAAAATATTTTTCCTTTAATCAACTTATAAATCAAAATATTATCGAATTGGAGAAGTTAAATTATTTGTATTGATGCTTTGGAGTTCTTTTAAGCCGGAAAATAAATTTAAAATCCGTTTTTGAACCATCTTATGCCTGAAAATTAGCATAAAAAAAATATCTTTGTGCTATGAATATCCTAATAATCGGTTCCGGAGGTCGTGAATCTGCCTTCGCCTATAAGTTGTCGAAAAGTCCACGTTTAGGTCAATTATTTATTGCTCCAGGAAATGCTGGTACAGGAGCATATGGCCAAAATGTCAATATTAAAGTTACTGATTTTGAAGCTATAGCATCCTTTGTGTTGGAAAATGCTATCCAGATGGTAGTCGTAGGACCTGAAGAGCCTTTGGTAAAAGGTATTCATGATTATTTTTTGAACCGTGCAGATTTGAAAGATATTCCAGTAATCGGCCCGCAACAGGAAGGAGCCCAATTAGAAGGCTCAAAAGATTTTTCGAAACAGTTTATGGATCGACATGGTGTACCTACCGCTGCATCACGTTCTTTTGATGTCGCGTCATTGGACGAAGGATTGGTGTATCTAGAGAGCCAAAAGTTGCCTATCGTTCTTAAAGCTGATGGTCTGGCTGCGGGAAAAGGTGTTTTGATCTGTGAAACACTTGAAGATGCCAAAGCGGAATTGAAAGCTATGATTGCGGATTCCAAATTTGGAGAGGCCAGCCGCGTCGTTGTCGTTGAGGAATTTTTAAAAGGAATTGAGCTATCGGTATTCGTCTTGACAGATGGAAACTCCTATAAGGTATTACCTTCTGCGAAGGACTATAAACGGATAGGTGAGGGGGATACAGGGTTAAATACAGGTGGAATGGGATCTATTTCTCCAGTACCTTTTGCTGATGAAACATTTTTGAATAAGGTGGAAGAACGTATCATTAAACCAACTGTCGAAGGATTGAAGAAAGATGGTATTCCGTATAAAGGCTTTATTTTCATCGGTTTGATGAATGTTGAAGGAGAGCCATATGTCATTGAATATAATGTTCGTATGGGTGATCCTGAAACAGAATCTGTATTGCCACGGATTGAATCTGATCTGTTGGATCTGTTGGAAGGTGTCGCACAAGGAAATTTGGACCAACGTTCTTATACCGTTTCTCCAAAAACAGCTGTTACGGTGATGTTAGTGGCTGGAGGTTACCCCGGAGCCTATGAATCTGGAAAGGAAATCGCGAATATGGAGAACGTCAAAGAATCTATTGTATTCCAGGCAGGAACCAAGGAGCAGGACGGTAAGGTTGTCACTGCCGGTGGACGTGTGATCGCTGTTACGACATTACAAGACTCCCTTTTTGATGCTCTTCAACAGGCTACTGCTGATGCCGGAAGAATTTATTTTGAAGGAAAATACTTCAGACGTGACATCGGTTTTGACCTCATCTAAAAAATATTTAAAATTATTTTTGTAATACTGATTTTAAGGTATATATTTGCAACTCCAAAAACAAGAAAGCTTTTGGAGTTGCATTAAAAATGGCCCGTTCGTCTAGGGGTTAGGACGCAAGATTTTCATTCTTGAAACAGGGGTTCGATTCCCCTACGGGCTACAGAGAGGCTCCAAAGAGAGCCAAAAAGATTCAAAATCCGCATTTAAATATATTTAAATGCGGATTTTGACTTTATAGGATACGATGAAATTCACCCTAATTCGATAAATAACCCCAAAAAGAACCACCAACATCTTGTAGCTTTTCACTTTCTTTCTTACTTGTGTTATTGTTTGGTAGTTTAAAATCAGTGGATTATGAGAAGAACGATGAAAATCGAATGTGGTATAAATTTCCGTCTCAGGGAAATGGCAGCCACAAAACCAACGCCAATAACATGCTTCGTGGAGTACAACGGCAAGCCAGTTGTAAAGATCCCTACGGGAACCAAGATACACCTTGTCAAATGTAATCCTGAAAAGGAAAGGCCCATCGAAGAACCGAAAGCACTGGAATCGGCAGAAGCAAACGCAATCATCGACAGGTAACACTGAATTGAAACAGTATGAAGCCGAAAATGAACATAAAATACTCGATCATCTGAAAAATGTCTGTCCGAATGTAAATTTCTAAAAGGCAAATTTGTCAACGACATTCAAAAGGAATCCACGACAGGGCGCTTAGGAGGCTTCTGTTGTGCAAGGCACCGTACATAACATTTCAATGAACAGTGACCCCTCCAATTATTTAACTATATAGCTCATCTGTTGATAAAAAATTTGAATCTATTGAAACCGATTGAATGTTTGAATCTTTAATTTTATATTTATTTATGAAAAGAGTAGAATTGCGAGATACATCTTTGATCCGTATTCAATGGATCTGCTGGATCTGTGTATTTCTTCTTTTGATCGTCTCCTATTTAATAACGGACTATCCAATTATGGTCAGAGCGCTTTACTCGGCCATCAACAATGTTCTTTGCTGGGCAATTATAATTTATGGAAATATGCTTTTTCTGATGCCAAAGTTCTACCAACGGCATAAAATAGGAAGTTATATTTTATTTAGTTTCCTCCTTATTCTGCTTATCAGCGTTTACAGGGTAGAATTCAGAGCTTTTATGATGAAGCTTTTCTTTCCTGGTGCTGTCGACCAAAGTTCAACCTTACAGGTCTATATAGCCGTAATCATCCCATCATTAATGGCGTTCTTCTTCAGCTTTTTGCTAAAAATGGCGCTGGATTATTTTAGGGTCCGGAAGGAAAAGGAAATGTTGGAACAATACACAGCAGAAGTTGAACTAAACCTATTGAAATCGCAGGTACAGCCTCATTTTCTATTCAATACACTCAACAATATTTATTATGTAGCACAGACCCAGTCTCCGGAAACAGCTCAGCTGCTGGCAAAACTTTCCAATATCATGCGTTATTTTGTTGATGAAGCACCGAAAAAAGAGATACTGCTGGCTACAGACATTCAGTTTGTTCTTGACTATATAGCCCTCGAGCGGATCCGCTTACGCCATGCGATGAAGGTTGAAATTCAGATCGTCGGCGATACCCAGACGTTTAACATTCCGCCAATGCTCATCATACCGCTTGTTGAAAATGTTTTTAAACATGGTATAGACCGGCGTGGCCTCAATAATCTGTTGCGTTTAAATCTGAAAGTAAATAACTGTGAGCTCCATGTTGAAGTCACCAACCGTATAGTTTCATCCCAAATTCCTGCGACAAGCCACAGCGGTTTAAAAAATTTGTGTACCCGATTGAAACTACTTTATGGAGAAAGCTTTCAATTTGAAAAAAAGGAAAGTGATGGTCATTTTATTGTTCACCTGATTATACCATTACAAAGATGATTAACTGTTTGATCCTGGACGATGAGCCCAATGCTGTAAAGCTGTTGGAAGACCATATCCTCAAAGTACCGTTTTTGGTATTAAAACAAAAATGCTATGATGCATTTGAAGCCATTGCTTATCTGAAACAGGAACAGGTTGACCTTATTTTTATGGACATCAACATGCCCCAGATGTCGGGATTGGAACTTGCGGCCCAATTACCCAAAAATCAGTGTATTATTTTTACGACGGCATACTCATCTTATGCCTTGGAAGGATATGAATACAATGCTATCGATTACCTCCTCAAACCAATCACGTTTAAAAGGTTTATACATGCCATTGAAAAAGTTCGAAATTATGTTCTTGTTGATCGTAAAATAGTCACTGACACCTCAAAGGAACGACATTCTGACCACTACATATTTGTCAAATCAGGAAAACAGTATATCAAATTGGACTACCAGTGCATTTTATATTTTGAGGCGCAGAAAGAATATGTAACTGTCGTCAGTACCGACAGACAAATCCTGGTTTATAAAAGGATGAAACAACTGGAAGCAGAGCTGCCGGACTTCTTTATCCGTATCCATAATTCCTTTATTGTCAATATCAAGCATTTGGATCGTATCGTTGACAATCAGGCCGTCATTGGGCAGACGAAAATACCGATTAGTAACAGCTATAGGGATCAATTTTTAAGCCTGATAGCGAAACATATCCTATGATCACTACCATAAACATTTTTCATAACCCATCTTTTAAGACAGCCAATTTTCCTGAATAGAAGACAGGACTTAGGTGGCCGATAATTAAGGTTATTTAAATGTATAGTTTGAACAATTCGCTTATTTTATTAAATATTCTCAACAAACCGTTGAATAGTTTTTCATCTTCAGCATTTATGTACCACATTTATTTTCGTATTGCATCAATCGTGAAGGTGCTATTTTCATTTTGAGTTCAAGACATTCATACCATGATGCAGAAAAAGCAGCTCCGGATCATACTCAGAACCTTTAAGAATAAAAGGGCGTTTATCATTATCAATACCTTAGGATTGGCCTTGGCGATGGCGTCAACTATGCTTATCTCGCTCTGGCTAAATTTTCTGCCCTGGACTTTTATAGAAAAATTGAAATGCTCCAATAATTTATGAGATAACATTTCGGTTCAGATAGTTTAAGAGAAAACTAATAATCCTAGTTATAACCTATTCTGATTGAGTGAAAATCAAACAAAATCAAAATAAATATTTTAAAGCATGAAAAACGCTCGCAAATCGTATTTTTTTAATAGCCTATTTTTGGCAGTTCTTCTTGTTAGTGGCTGCTCTAAAAGCAATGACAATTCCGGCAATTCAGCCAGCCCGTATTACTTTACAGTAAATATTGACGGTACAGAAAAAAAAGCTGAGAATGATAAGCTTCTCGGTATGAAAGCCCAGGTTGTATTTACAGAAGGGTTTGGCAATCAATTGTTAGTGAGTGGCCGGTGGAGAATTTCAACGATCGATCTAAAAAAATTTGGAGGAATAGACCTCCTGATCCAACCTTTTCAAAAAAAAGCTGGAGTCTATTCGACCGGCTCGTCGGGGGGCTTCAATTCCGTAATATATTGGGTAGATATGAATGCGGAAGACGAGAATGAAGACGTTTATAGTGCTGGTGAGCAGGGGCCTATCGGTAGGATCAGCGTAGTGTCTTTTACAAATGAAGAGATCCGTGGCACATTTGAATGTCCAGTCAAAAATGCCAATGGGAAAATAATAAAACTTGCCGCGGGCAAATTCTATATGCCTGTGGATATGAGCCGGGCACGCTAGATTTCTTTTTGTTATTTACGTTATCCCCCCACACAGTCAAGTAAAGTATTCTTAATGCCTGGATACAAAATTATTGAATAAAATACCTTGGGCACTAAATATTTTGGCCAACCTGTTGAACAGTTTTCGATAATCAACGGTTTGTTTCCATTTTTATTCCTGAATTATAACGCTAGTATTCTAGCAGGGAGGCCGAAAACTGCTTCTAGAGTAGGCAAGATAAAAAATGTAAATTATGAATACACTCAAATGTTTATTGGTTATGATGTTAAGTGCTAGTCTTCACAGCGCTCGGGCACAAGACATTTTTGATAAGGTCGACAAATTGCTGAACAAAACTGAAAAAGCGTCAAATCAAACTGACCGTGCAGGGAAAACGGCTGGAAAACTAGGTAAGCTTTTTGGCAAAAAAGAAAAATCCGACCAAAAAACTGTTATCAGCATTTCAGGCATTGATTATGCCAAGCTGCAAGATCTACAAGCTCGTATTGAAGGCTGTAGCGGAGTTGCGTCTGCAACTTCAAAGTTCAACAAAGACGGTTCCAAAATTACGGTTATGCATTCAACAACTTCTTCGGATCTTCTCAAGGAAATTTTGAAAAAAGCCAATGGAATTGTTACCAAAGAGTCTATTGAAGAAGTGGAGGACGATGCTATTAGTTTTCGCTTACATTAGGCCTATTATTTTAGATTTTGCCTGTCTGGTATTTCCAAGCAGGCAAACCTATAATCGAACAAAATGTACATCTCAACAATGATAAATACCTATATGTGATGGTAGCGATATTAAATTTTGTTAAGGGCAGATCCCAGTTTATGCTAGCCATAGGGATACTGCTTCTGGTCGCTTGTAGTAAAAATGATGGTAAGCCAACAGGAATTAACGAGGAAAGTTTTTTAATATGCAAAATCAATGGTAAAGAACGTAAGTTTAATTTCGCTGTCAATGCGAATAGTCAACCGGCAGATTGGAATAAGATCCATTTTGTTGTGATCGCAGGATGGGAAACGAACGATATCGATAAATCGCCTAGTTTTGATATTTCTTTGGTGCTTCCCGATGGAGCAAAGGAAACGACCTATTCCGTGAATGGGAACACATCGTTGGAACTCGACGGCCAGTATTGTGTACAACGCTGGGATGCAGGAGCTCACGTAGATACCGACTGTCATATGGGCGGGCGGAGCGACGGCACCTATTTCACACTCACCATTACAAGCTTAAGTAGATGGGGTGTAAAAGGAAAGTTTTCCGGTCTCCTTAGGAATGGAAGTTCCTTTTTGAAAGTAACAGATGGTGAGTTTGCAGCGCCATACAATTAGGATTACATTTATTGCTTTTGACAGAATTTATATTTTATAATACTAAAATCTCTAATCTTTCCATATGCATATATTTTGAGCTATACGAATTAATGTTAGGCCAGAAATACTGGCTATTATTTCCATGCACCGGTAAGATGGTAATGCTTTGATTATCTCGGGTTGTTTTCCAAGTCGCTGTCCATAGTGAAGATTTTGCACGATACCCATACCTTTACGCAAGAATGTTAATCATTCTGTCCGGATAAAGAAACCCAAAGAAGACTACCATTATAAAAAATGTTGCTTTACATTATTATAATGCAATGTTTTATATCCCCCTACAGACTACAAAAGAAAACCTGCAAAATAGTAAATTTGTAGGTTTTTTAATATGGTACCGCTCAAACCTTTATCTTGCCTAAATGCAGACTGTCTGTATTACCTCCACCATAACTCTTTACAAAAAATATATACACTTCATAAGTCGCTTCCTTTGTATGTTCTGGAATATTAACATCCTGTTTACCAGATGTCAAGCTATTTTTCGATTCGTTCATCAAAAGTGGAAATTCAGCCCCATTATCTTCTGCACTATAGAGGATTAACAAGGAATCGTAAGACCCTGTGTCAAACTTCTTTTCCAGATAGGCATCATATTCCCAGGTAACCTTGAGCATTTGGTTTTCTTGATCGAAATCCATCGCGTAGGAGGTGATGGGGTTGGGGCTTCCTTTGGCAATCATAAATTTCTGCCAGTCAACTACAAAACCGTCTTCTTTCTTGATAAGTGCTTCGTTCAGATTATAAGACATGGCGACATCGTATGCCCGCTTAGGATAGCTGTACGCCTTATAACCAAGATTGATGACGGCATTTAATAGGCTAATATGCGACCTCACAATTTTGAAGCGTGTTCTACTGAGCAGCTGTTCAGGTGTAGGCGCTCGTTTTTTAACGCGCGGGAGAGAACGTACATAATTTCCTGTTTTTGTTAACACAAACACAACGGAACCTGCCTTCCCAGAAACAGTTCCATTTACGCCATTTTTGATGATTGCCATAACTAACTGATTATAAAACTAATAGTCAAGATAAGCATTAAAGCTGGAACATCCTAATACCAGATTATATCTAATAACAATTTTCAATCAATGTTTAGACATTGATCAGTCATTGGTTATTCAATCTATACTGAGCGATCACTGAGCAAACACTGAACGAGCACTGAACAAATACTGTGAAAAGATCAAATTTGATCACTAGTTGATCCCAGTGTGTTGTCCCTAAAAGTATCGACAAAAGAAACTAACATTCATAAAGAAAAGGATCCAAGATCTCAACTGGGCCGAAACGAAATAAATCTACTTTTCAAGGACTAAATATCAACTCGCTGATGCGTTGTATAGAAAAAATAAATTCTTAATAAGCTAGTTTATAGATTATTGTGTTATGGATGTTTTGGTTTGATACAAATACGCAGATTATTGAGATAATTCGATAGTCTCAAAAATTTTACGTTCCCTACTTTTGAGTAATCAATTATAAAGCAGAACATCTTAGAGAAGTATTAGAAACCAAAATTTAAGAACTATCCAACAATTTTTTTGAACGAAACAGACAGTACAATGCGAATGATCAGTAGAATGGTTTGAAGTAACTATTAAACGGGGAACAGGGAAGTTTCCAATAAAACATCAAGCCGTGCCATGTTCGGAATTTGAAAAAGGGAAATAGAAAATAATAGAAAAGTAATTTAAATAAATTAGGAAGACTTTGAAGCTATTGCAATAAAGTCTTTTTTAGCTGTCAAAAGCTAATACCATTTAGCTTTAATTTTAAATAATCAATTATGTGTAAATTTTTAAAAGGAGTTTGCCCTTCAAAAGGGCGGGCATTGATTCGTTCGTCCTAAAATTATGATACCAAGAAAATTAATTAAACCCCTGAGATGCCTTCAAGGAGAGAGCCTAAGATAAAATATCCAGAAGCGATCTACGGGGATACTGAAAAGAGTATTTGAAATAAATTCTAACCAATTAATAACTTATGAGAAGAAAACAAGTAGCGAGTAGAGCCTTGTACCGATTTGGTAGACTCTGGGTCTTTATGATTCTCACCCTTGGTCTTTGGGCCTGCAAGAACGATACAACAGCAATTATTGGAGAATCTAAGCCTTTTGATCCTACAAAACCAGTCGTCGTGTCTGATTTCAACCCAAAATCGGGTGGTATGGGACAACGCTTAATTATTTATGGGCAAAATTTCGGAAATGATCCGAAGAATGTTACTGTGCTTATAGGTGGACAACAAGCAATCGTTATTAATGCTTTAGGTGAGTCATTGTATTGCCTAGTCCCCAAACAGGCTTTCGAGGGCAATATCGAAGTGCGTGTTGGCGGAGCCGAGAAACCTGTCATCGGCCGGGCTGAAGCAAAGTTTGACTATAAACGTAAGCTGGTGGTATCCACACTCGCCGGCTACAGGAATGCCCGCGGTGACGAACCTTGGAAAGATGGCAAGTTTAAAGATGCTGACCAAAACAAAATGGCCAGCGGTTTTTGGCTCTCCTCTTTTATGAAGTTTGACCCCGCGAATCCCAAACATCTGTGGGTGACATTTGATGACAATAATGGCCTTTATCTGGTTAATTTTGAAGATAGCACGATTACCAAAAAGCGCTCCGATTTTAACCGTCCACGTAGTGTAGATTTTTCGGTAGATGGCAAATATATGATTGTGGCGCAAGATCGGGGCGGAGAGAATGATGAGTCTACCCTATTGTTTTCCCGTGCAAAGAGCTTTCTCGATAAAGAAGTACTGACCAAAAGTAGACAATGTAATGGGGCCTCCATTCACCCGGTTAATGGAGAAATGTATTTTAACAGTTATGCGAAGGGAGAGTTCTTCCGGTTTGATCTCAATCAGTATTTCACGGATAAAACGGTAAAAGCTGAGCAGTTATATGTGATTCAGGATCCGGAATGGGAATATCGGGCCTTGATTCATCCGACTGGAAACTACGCGTATATTTTGGTGATTAACCAAGGTTATATTATGCGTGCGGACTACAATTGGGATAAAAAGCGGTTTAACCAACCCTACTTAGTTTGCGGTAAAGTCCGTGAATCTGGCTATAAAGATGGGGTCGGATCCTCAGCCCGTGTCAATCAGCCCTACCAAGGGGTGTTTGTCAAAAATCAAGCCTATGTGGAAGCAGGTAAGCCTGACGTCTATGATTTTTATTTTACAGACCTTATGAATCATGCCATTCGTATGCTTACGCCTGAAGGTGCTGTAACAACTTTTGCCGGCAGAGGTAGTTCAAGCCTGAATACTAATCCTTACGGTTATGTTAATGGAGATCTAAGGGCAGATGCTCGTTTTGATCGACCATCAGGTATTGCCTATAATGAAAAAGAACAAGCTTTTTATATCGGAGACCGGGAGAATAGGCGAATTCGTAAGATCGCACTGGAAGAAATGGATGAAAATGACCAAGATTAACCTGTGATAAGATGATGAATAAAATATTACTAACATGTATGGCGCTTCTCAGTTTCAGCTGGAGTGTGTTCGCACAAGAAATTGTTGAAGTATCAGGTGTCATTGTTGATACTCAGAAATCCCCACTGGTCGGTGTCAGCATCGCTGTGAAAGATACCCCCGGTCTAGGGACGACCACGGATAGCAAAGGTAACTATAAGATAAAGGTAGAGCGTTACAAAACACTTGTGTTCTCTTCTGTTGGCTACCAAAAACAGGAAGTACTTGTGAAAGATTCACATATCATTAATGTGAGCTTGAAAGAATCGGAGACCAGTGTATTGGATGAGGTGGTGGTAACAGGTACGGGAACTCAAAAGAAGCTGACATTGACAGGAGCTGCAAGTGGAGTCGATGTAGAAACGATGAAAGCCAACCCGACTTCAAGTATAACGAATGCACTTGCTGGAAATGTACCAGGAGTAATGGCGATGATGCAGTCTGGTCAGCCCGGTAGAAATATCTCCGAGTTTTGGATACGTGGTATTTCTACCTTCGGTGGCGGTAGTGCCGCTTTGGTTTTAGTAGACAATGTCGAGCGCGATATCAATGATATAAATATCGAAGATATTGAAACATTTACAGTGCTTAAAGATGCAGCGATGACCGCAATTTATGGTTCTAGAGGTGCAAATGGCGTTATCCTGATCACAACTAAACGCGGGAAAGAGGGGAAAATTAATATCAATTTTAAAGACGAGACGATTTATAATACACGTACAATTACGCCTGAATTTGAGGATGGTGTAACTTATGCTAACCTACTAAATGAGGCCCGGATCACACGAAATTTTGAACCTATTTATCGTCCTGAAGAATTAGAAATCTTGCGTTTAGGATTGGACCCAGATCTTTATCCCAATGTCAACTGGAAAGATCTATTGTTGAAAGATGGTGCCATGACCTACCGGGCAAACCTCAACATGACTGGAGGCGGGGCTACAACGCGTTATTTCGTGTCGGGAAGCTATATAGATGAGGGGGGTATGTATAAAACAGATGAGACACTGCGCAACGATTACAACACAAATGCTAATTATAAACGTTGGAATTACCGTTTGAATGCAGATATCAATGTGACCAAAAGCACCGTATTGAAAGTTGGCGTCGCGGGATCGTTGGACAAACGGAATAGCCCGGGCCTGGGTGATCAGGATCTGTGGGGTTCTTTTTTTGGATATTCTCCGATCAGTACACCAGTACTGTATTCCAACGGCCGCGTACCAACAATAGGAGATGGCAATAAGATCAATCCATGGGTCATGTCAACACAGTCGGGATTCAATGAAAATTGGCAAAACAAAGTGCAGACCGATGTCACAATAGAACAGAACTTTGATTTTATTACCAAAGGTTTAAGGCTTAGAGGGATTGTCGGTTTTGATACCTATAATAATAACAATATCACGCGTATTAAATTGCCTGAATTATGGCATGCCGAACGTGCGCGTGATGAGAATGGAAATCTGATTTTTACGCATAAGGCTAATCCCAGAGAAATGGAACAAGGGGGGTATTCTGAAGGAAATAGACGGGAGTTTTATGATGTCATGTTTAATTATGATCGCAAAATTGGAGACCATAATTTGGGAGCAGTAGCACGTTTTACAAGAGATGCTTTTACCAAAACAGTTGATTTGGGCAATGATATCAAAAATGGTGTATCACGACGTAACCAGGCATTAGCGGGAAGATTAACCTATAATTGGAAGTCGCGTTATGTTGCTGATTTTAATTTCGGTTATACGGGTTCGGAAAACTTTGCCATGGGACAACAGTATGGCTTTTTCCCTGCTGTAGCGGCAGCATGGAATATCTCCGAGGAGCCTTTTGTCAAGAATAATGTTCCTTGGCTGAATTTGCTTAAAGTACGTTACTCCTGGGGTAAGGTGGGAAATGACCAACTTAAAATAGGTGATAACAACGAACGTTTTCCGTATTTGTATACGATTGAGGAAATCTGGCGTAGAGATGATAGGGGTAACCTGATTCTGGATAGTAATGGTCAGCGGATTCCCGCAGGGGGTTATCAATGGGCTGACTACGGCCTAGATCGTCCCTATGGCGGTATTCGCTATAGTCAGGTGGCTTCGCCCTACGTAACGTGGGAAATGGCTACCAAAAATAACCTGGGTTTGGATATCGCTTTATTTCGTGATAAAATTGTCGCCAACTTTGATTTTTTTGATGAAAAACGTACCGGCATTTATATGGAACGAAGATTTTTGCCAAGCATGGTTGGTTTGGAGAGTATTCCCAGAGCTAATGTGGGTGGCGTAAAATCACGTGGTTTCGACGGACGCTTGGAATATAAACAGAAGATCGGTGAATTGAACCTTACAGCACGTAGCAATATCACCTATAGTAAGAACGAAATTACGGCAATTGATGAGGAAAATAACGTATATGGTTATCAAAATCAAAAAGGCTATCGTGTGGATCAGTCTATAGGATTGATCGCTTTAGGCTTGTTTAAAGATTACGATGATATTCGCAATAGCCCGAAACAACAGTTTGATAATAATCCCCCCAATTATCAGCCCGGAGATATAAAATATAAAGATGTCAATGGAGATGGCATAGTGGATGATGGTGACCGGGTGGCCATAGGAGCAACGCGGAGACCTAATTTGGTTTATGGTGTAGGTGCTTCAGTGAGTTGGCGGGGATTTGACCTTAGTGTCCATTTCCAAGGATCAGGGAAGTCTACTTTTTCGATTTATGGAAAAACGGTGCAAGCCTTTCGTGAGGGCGAATGGGGGCAGGTAATGAAAGGTGTCATGGGCGATAATCGTTGGATTTCTGCCGACATATCAGGCGATCCGTCGACCGAAAACCCAAATGCATCTTATCCACGTTTAAGTTTTGGAGACAATATTAATAATTTCAGAGAGTCAACATTTTGGTTAAAAAACGGACAATATCTTCGTTTGAAAACCCTGGATATTGGATATACACTGCCAAAACACCTGACCAATCGGATCAAGGCCAATAGTATTCGCCTATTCCTCGTTGGCTCAAATTTATTGACCTGGTCAAAATTCAAACTTTGGGATCCGGAGCTGGCAACACCAAGGGGTGAGGATTATCCCTTACCTAAGTCATTTACATTTGGCATCAATATTAACCTATAAAATTAGAAAAAGATGCAAAGAAAGACATTATATATTGCGTTGATGCTCGTTTTGGGCACGAATGTGATCTCATCCTGTAAAAAGGATTACTTAAAATCCGACCAATATTTTAAAGATCGGATCACCTTGGAAAAAACATTTAAAAGCAAGCTGTATTCGGAGAAATGGCTGGCTCATGTATTTGAAGAGTTTAAAGGTGAAAATGCTGATGTCGCCAGTAAAGGCCTGACACCGCACTGCTTCGCGGATGATATGTATTATGGTGATCGGGACAAGGATTATGATCCATCAAAAAATGAACTGTCCTATAATATGTTTAAAATGGGTTTGTATACCGAAACGGATAAACAGGGTACATGGACTCAATCGTATCGCGGGATTCGGAATGCTTCGACCTTTATCCATAATATCTACATGAATACGGAGATGTCCGAGGCCGAAATCGTAGATTATCGGGGGCAGGCACGTTTTGCGCGGGCTTACCTCTACTGGTTATTGCTCCGTAAATATGGACCAATTCCGATACTGCCCGATGAAGGTCTGGATTATACAGATAGTTACGAAGAACTGGCTATTGCGCGAAACACCTATGATGAGTGTGCTGAATTCATCAGCAACGAACTATTAACAGCCGCAAAAGAAATGGAAGCCCTTGGGATGAGACGTGGACAGGATGGTTCTAGCCGCCCTTCTGTGGGGGCAGCATTGGCAGCGAGGGCTAAGGTGCTCCTGTATGCTGCAAGTCCCTTGGCCAATGGGAATAATTCAGGTTACGCTGCCCGGTTGGTAGACAAGCAGATGAAACGTCTGTTGTCTGCCGATTATAAAGAAGAGAAATGGGCGAAGGCTGCAGCTGCTGCACGCGATGTCATCGAACTGGGGGTATATCGGCTGTACACCGCACCTTTTCAGGAAACGGGTGATGATGCAACAGTTAGACCTCCTCAGGATCATAATTTTTCGGATAAAAGCTGGCCAGGAGGTTGGGCGGACATTGATCCTGCCAAATCATATGCAGAGGTCTTTAATGGGACATTGACTGCTTCGGGTAATCCGGAGTTAATATTTACCCGAGGTAACAACCAGCCGAATGAAGGTATCGACCAAATGGTCATCCACCAACTGCCGCGTTCAGCAACGGGATGGAATACGCATGGACTGACACAGAAGCTAGTGGACGCCTACTATATGAATGACGGTACGGATGTACCGGGAAAGGATAAAGAAATCGGCCGTGGAAATGGTTCAAATCGTGTCAGTGGTTTTGTGACCCAGGAAAATTATGACAACAATAAATACAGACCATTGCGTCCCGGTGTGTCCTTGCAATATGCAAACCGAGAACCGAGATTCTATGCTTCGGTGGCTTATAGCGGAAGTTTTTGGACACTGCTTAATGAAACAAAAGAGGAAAACCGCAATAAACAAATCTTCTATTATAGCGCTGACCCGAAAGGAAACGGCTTTAATTCAGCGAATGGCTATTGGTTGCGTACGGGTTTCGGAGTTAAGAAGTTTGTTCATCCCAGTGATACTTATGAAGGTGGAGTTGGCTCTCGTATTATTCCTAAGGCGGAGCCAGCCATCCGTTATGCAGATGTATTGTTGATGTATGCTGAGGCGCTAAATGAATTAAGCGGTTCGTATACGATTCCTTCTTGGCGTGGAGCAAGTTACTCGATCAGCCGTGACATTGCCGAAATGAAAAAGGGTATCCATCCTGTCCGCATCCGCGGAGGTGTGCCTGATTATTCGGCCAGTATATATGGGAATAAGAATGAACTGCGCAAAACATTGAAAAGGGAGCGCTTTATTGAGCTTATGGGCGAAGGCCAGCGCTACTATGATTTACGCCGTTGGATGGATGCGCCTGTTGAAGAAGCATTGCCGGTGTATGGCTGTAACGTTTTGATGAACGTAGAGGAACGTGACCTTTTCTATCAGCCCGTCGCGATCTGGACCTTAAAGACAACCTTTGCCGACAAAATGTGGTTTTGGCCGATTAGCCATACCGAACTTAAGCGCAATAAGAATTTGACTCAAAATCCTGGATGGACTTATAATGATTAACCAAATATGCATTTTATGAACAAGTCATATATACAATTGTTGTTCCTCACTTTACTTGCTGTCTGCAGCTCTTGTAATGATGAATGGAAAGAGGAACAATTCGAACATTACATTTCTTTTAAGGCTCCCTTGGAAAGTGAGGGTGTCGCGAATATCTATGTTCGTTACAAGGATGGGCAAAAGACAACCTTTATGCAGCCGCTGGAAGTCAGCGGATCGACAACCAACGATAATAATCTTTCGGTCAAGGTTGGAGTGGATGCTGATACATTGGGCGTGCTGAATTACGAGCGATTCCAAACGAGGACGGATTTTTATTACAAACAGCTCAGTACGAACTTTTTTGCGATTCCATCAGCGGTGGATATCAAGTCTGGGGAAAATACCGGATTAATGGCCATTGATTTTACATTGAAGGGTATTGATATGACCGAAAAATGGGTGCTTCCCTTGACTATTTTGGATGATCCAGGGGCTAAATATAAGGTCAATCCCCGAAAGCATTATAAAAAAGCACTATTACGCATCAACCCTTTTAACAATTACTCCGGGACCTATAGCGGGACAGCCCTGAAGGTTGTTATGGAAGGACATGAAAATGAAACCCCGATCGTAAAAAGTCAAATCAAAAGTTATGTTGTCGATGAGAATACGATCTTCTTTTATGCGGGTAATATAGATGAAGAGCGAAAGGACCGGAAGAATTATCAGGTTTTTGCAACATTCAATGACAAGGGTGGGGTAAGCTTTCGTGCCGTAAATCCAAATATGAAATTCGTTGTTAAAAAAGATGCAAGTTATACTGTTTCAGAACAGATGGACGCCGTCCGTCCTTATTTATTGCATCGTTATATCACAATCAATAATGTGGATTATGAATTTACCGATTATACGCTTGTTTCTACTACGGCGATCAAATTCAAGGTTTCTGGTTCATTGATCTTGGAGCGTCAGCTCAATACACAGATTCCAGATGAGGATCAAGCCATTGAATGGTAAACTTTATCAAACCATTCGGCGAGCTATTGGTTATATCATAAGGTATAAAAATAGTAGTTATGATTGGTATAGTAGGTGGCCTAGGTCCTTATGCAGGCTTGGATATAGCCAAGAAAATTATAGATGAAACAGTGGCAAGTTCCGATCAGGAACACTTGCCACTGTTATTGTTTTCCTGCCCTAATTTGATTCCAGATCGTTCCGCATATTTATTGGATAAATCGAAGGAGAATCCAGGAAAGGCAATAGCGATGATTTTAAAACAACTGGAACAGGCTGGGGCAACGATTGCGGCAATTCCGTCGAATACAGCGCATGCAGAACCGATTTTTTCAGTTATTCAGGATGAGATGGCACGTTTAGGGAATGAACTGAAGTTGCTTCATATTGTCCATGAAACAGTGCGCTTTGTTCATGAAAATTATCCAGAGAGTACAATAGGTGTGTTATCGACAGCGGGTGAACAAGCCTATAGTCAGTATCGAGAAGCTTTTATGAAAAAGGGATTTCCTATTGTGGAACCTGAAGGGGCAGAGAAGGAAAAGGTAAACAATGCTATTTACGATAAAGATTATGGTATTAAGGCACAACCGGTACCCATAGCCAATAAGGCAAGAGAAGATTTACTAATGGCGATGGATGACTTGAAAAAACAAGGTGCTCAGGTGATTATTTTGGGATGTGCCGAATTGCCGTTGGCCATTCCCGAAAAAGATCATAACGGAATGGTTGTAATCGATCCCAATCGTATTCTTGCCCGAGCGCTGATTCAAACGGTTGCTCCTGGAAAACTCAAAGCACTTTAGTGCTGCTTTGTCAAATTGGCAGATTTTCTAGAGAAATGCTTGTTGGTATGAGTTTTGTCTTCTGATTAGTAGTTATTTATGTAACAGGGAGGAACAGATGCAAAAGATCATACACCGAGAAAACGATCGTGGCCATGTTGATTTTGGTTGGTTGAAAAGTGCCCACTCATTCAGTTTTGGGCAATATTTTGATCCAGAAAAAGTAAACTTCGGGGCTTTACGCGTATTAAACGATGATCAGGTTGAAGGGGGGCAAGGCTTTGGTCGCCATTCTCATGACAATATGGAGATTGTGAGCATACCTTTGGAGGGAGTACTTTCCCATCAGGACAGTCTGGGCAATGTCCGAAACATTGAAACCGGAGATGTGCAAATTATGTCTGCAGGCAAAGGAGTAAAGCATTCGGAGTTTAATGGCGACCAGAAGGAGCTTGTTAAGTTTCTTCAGATCTGGATAATACCTCAAGAAATGAATCTTACTCCTGGTTATGACCAGAAGTCTTACCTTCATTTGGACCGTCATAATAAGTTTGTAACCATTGTGTCCCCTGATGTTTCCGATTCAGATGCGGTTCATATTCATCAAGATGCATATTTCAATATTGTGGACTTGGATGAAGGGAATACAATCCCGTATACAGTTCATTCTGAAAGAAACGGAATTTATCTTTTTGTATTAGAGGGTAAGGTACAGGTAGCGGACGAAATATTATCGCGAAGAGATGCCATCGGCATCTATGAGTTGGATAACATTGAGATTAAGGCCGAGTACAATGCAAAGCTGTTACTTATTGAAGTTCCAATGTTTTAGTGCTGGAAGCCTACACCTTTCATGATTTGGTAATGCTTGATTTATTGTTCGGCTAGACTAGGGATACATGAAAAAAAGAAATATAAAGATCTACTATAAAAATAAGGAGTTCTGTAAAAGGGACTCCTTATTTTTTGTAAATTGGAGTAGGAATAGAAGTAAAACCCATGGAAAATTTATTACATGCTTTTGAGGGTAGGGATGTCTTACTGATTATGTTATCCGTGCTGATTGGGCTGTTGATTGGCGTCGAACGCGAATACCGTAATAAATCTGCTGGATTACGGACTTTTATACTGGTGAGTTTTGGCTCCTGCCTTTTTACTATTATCTCATTGAAGATAGGTGTTGGAAATCCAGATCGACTAGCAGCTAATATTATTACAGGAATTGGTTTTTTAGGGGCTGGAGTAATCTTTAAAGAAGATAATAAAGTTAGCGGAATTACAACAGCAACAACGATATGGGCAACCGCATCTCTGGGAATGTGTGTCGGCACAGGGAATATTTTTTTAGCCTTTATCGGTGTAGGGTTGGTTTTAGTGATTTTGGGGTTGTTGACCTATTTACAGACTTATATTGATAATTACCATAAAATTAAAGACTATGAGCTCCAGACCTTATCTGAAGCAGATTTTGAACATACAGAGCAATTGATCAGACAGATGGGGTTTAAAGCAACAATCGTAAATCAACGGTATAATAAGGAAAGTCTAAACACTACCTGGCGATTGACAGGCAACATAAATCAACATAAAGAGCTCGTTAAAGTTTTGCGAAGGGATAAACAAATTGTTGCATATCAATATTAGGAGGGGGAGCCAGACTCTGAATCTTGTACAGGCGAGATCTTTTGCAACAACTGATTCACTTCGTCTTCGGTTGCGGTCAATTTTGTCCGACATACCTCAATGAGATCAGATGCACGTTTGATTTTCTCTGCAAGTTCATCAATATTTGTTGTTCCATTCTCAATTTCTTTTACAATCGTTTGTAATTCATTGAAGGCATCGGTATATGTATATTTTTGTTCCATTGTATGGTATCTCTTTAAATTGTTCACGCTAATATAGTTCCGGTTAGTTGTTTTCGGAACTGGCGCTAAGCGTCTTCTTATCCGTTACAGTACTTGTAATTTCGCCATCTTCCACCATCGTTTGGATCAGATCACCCGGAGATATCTGATCGATAGATTGAAGTAATTTGCCGTTGACTTTTGTAATGGAAAACCCTTGTTTAAGCAGCCTCCGCGGATCAGAAAGCTGGATAATCCGTTCGGTATGCGCCAACGCCGTTTTATGTTCATAAAAGCGTAGTTTGATCAGCGCAGCCAGTTCGTGCTGAATCTGTTGAATATTGGCGCGCGCAGTCTGAAGTTCTCTTTTCCCAACCCATTGGATATGCGTTGCCATTTGAGCCAAAGTATTTCTTTCTTCCTTAAAACGAGTAGAGATCAATTGCTGGATGCTTTCAGTTGCTTTGTCAATGGGAACAGAAAAATTATGAAACTTTTGAATGAGAAAATCAGCCAGCTCACTCGGTGTGATTGCATTTTTGTAAGCCACCATCTCACTCACAGTATAGTTGGTAGAATGGCCAATTCCGGTCAATACAGGAATAGGGAAGATTGCTATTGCCCGTGCCAGCAAATAATTATTGTAGCTCGATAAGCCAACCTCACCGCCACCGCCACGAATAATGGCGACCACATCAAATTCAGCTATTTTATCGGCAATGATCGCAAGTTGATTGATGATTGAGGGGATAGATTTATCACCCTGTAAGAGTGCCGGAAATAAGGTGCATTCCAATCGATAACCCCACGGATTTTGATTGATAATCTTGTAAAAATCGGAAAGGCCTTTACTTGTTTCCACCGAAATAATCGCTAGCCTTTTTGGAAGCGTTGGGAACGGAACGGATTTATTAGCCTCGTAAATGCCTTCTTCTTTAAGCTTTCTAATGCTATCCAGCTTCTCTTTCTCCAGTTCCCCCAACGTAAAAGTTGGGTCAATATCGACAATCCTTAAGCTCAAACCATACATCGGATCATAGGAAATACTTGCCTGAAACAACATCGTAATACCCTCCCGTAGAGGTTCTTGCGCAATTTTCAGGAAATTGTTGTTGATTCGGGTGAAGTCTGCTTTCCACAAAGTTGATCTGATCTCGGCTACAATTTTACCGTCTTGCTTTTCAACGAGCTCAGGGTAACAATGTCCGGAATGCGTATAATGGTTGAGTTTATTCATCTCCGCCTTGATCCAATATAAGCTCTTGTAACGCTCAGCAAGCGTTTTTTGGATACTTTTGCTAACCTCCAAAAGGGAAAATATTGTTTTATCTTGAATCAATTCCGGCATTAACCAAACTTACAGAAAAAAAAAGATTTATACTTGCTCATGCCAAAAATCCCTATACTGAGGCTGTAAAAAACTGACGTAACAAAATTGATTTTTTTAAGGGAAAGGACTTTGCTTTTTTATTTTATTCGTATTTTTATTTGATAGAACCTAAAAAACGATAAAATCAGAATGAAAAAAGGATTTTTTGGGGTGTTATTTGCAGGTTTGTTCTGTATTGGCCCCTTGTTCGCTCAATATAAGTCGACCATAAAGAATGAAACCATACTTTACAATAATGTAGATCAGCTGCTTCCTTTGGGTAATCTGGCACAGTTACGTATTGCTGTCGTTGTGCCTCATGCTGAAAAATATGCCGCGTTTACAAGCCAATTGGCACGTTATGCAGCCATTACGCTATTTGGTTTCAGTAAATTTGATGAAGATATCAAATATTATAATACAATTATTGTTGCGGGTAAGGAAGATGATTTGGACGCCGATTGCTTGTCACAGTTAAAGCAGGCTGTACTGAACAATAAAAAAGTTGTTCTTTGTCATTTCTTTGAACAAGAACGCAACAAAAGATCATTGTCCGAACATCCCCAATCTGATTTGATCGAATTGTTGGCTCCTTTTACGGAACTTGGTCAACGCAATGCCGCGATGTCTATTTTTGGTGGTGCTGCCATTACTGTAGGAAATGTGAAGACGGCTCAATCGAGACTGCAATACAGTTCAGGTGAAAACTCCAATCTGAATTTGGGTAAATTGACCAAAAAAATTGATGCCATTGCACAAGAAGCTATTGAAAAGCAGGCAACCCCCGGTGCAGTTGTGATGATTATCAAAGATGGGCAGGTGCTATTGGAGAAATCCTATGGTTATCATACCTATTCAAAAGACATTCCAACAAAAACAAGTGATATTTTTGATCTGGCCTCAGTCAGTAAAATTGCGGGTACTACACCCGTGATTATGCGATTGACGGAGCGTAATATCATTAATCTCGATAGTACGATGGGGCATTACCTGTGGCAGGCAAAGTATACAAATAAAAAAGATATCAAATTGCGTTCTGTGATGCTGCATGAAGCAGGGTTTACGCCATTTATCCCTTTTTATAAATATTTAAAAGCAGGTGATGTTGTTGCCGTACCGGACCAACAACATCAGGTAAAGATGGCTGACAATAGTTATATTCTCAATCATTATTACCGCGATGTGATGTGGCCCGAAATGTTAAAATCGCCTGTTAAGCCAACAGGAAACTATGTCTATAGTGATATTAGCATGTATGTGATGAAGGAGGTTGCCGAACATCAGACGGCCGAACCATTGCAGGATTATGTTCAGGAAAATTTCTATAAACCATTAGGTATGACACATGCAGGATATCTTCCAAGGGAGCGATTTGCGAAGGAACAGATTGTGCCTACCGAGCAGGATACTTCGTTCCGTAAAACATTGTTGGAAGGTTATGTGCATGATCAGGGAGCAGCTATGGCCGGCGGTATCGCTGGACATGCCGGCTTATTTGCCACAGCTAATGACCTCGCGATATATGGCCAGCTTTTGCTCAACCGGGGAGAATACGGAGGCGAGCGATATTTTAAGACTGAAACAATCGATCTTTTTACGTCTAAGCAGTCCGCGACAAGCCGAAGAGGATTGGGGTTCGACCGCTGGGATCCAAACCCGAAAAACGAGTATCCCTCTAAATTGGCCAATAGCACTGTCTTTGGGCATACGGGATATACAGGCACCTGTATCTGGGTGGATCCTCAAAACCAATTGATTTATATCTTCCTATCCAATCGCGTGCACCCGCAGGTCAGCACCAAATTGTTGGATCTCAATATCCGTAGCCGGATTCAGGATGCCATTTATGAAACAATTAATGAGGCGAAAAAATGATAGAAAAACTATTGTTGATGGGGCTGGGCATGTTATCTTTAAATAGGTTGGCTTATAGTCAGGATTATAAAAAAGCTCATCAGGATCTGGTTATCGTGGATGGACATAATGATGTAATCTATGAATCAATTTTCGGAGGAAAGGATATTGGTCAGCGATTGAGTACGGGTGCTACGGATTTGCCGCGACTAAAAGAAGGTGGGATCGATGTGCAGGTATTTGCTGTTTGGTCGGATGATGCAAAATGGAAGACCGGAGCCTTTGAGCATGCCAACGCTCAAATAGATGCCCTGGAAAAAATGATTGCTACAAATGCGGAGGATATTGCCTTGGCAAAATCAACCGCAGATATCGATGGCATTCTAAAAACGGGTAAAATTGCTGCGATTATTGGTGTGGAGGGAGGTAATATGATCGAGGGTAGCATAGACAAGCTCATCGAACTTCATAAACGTGGTGCGAAATATTTAACCTTGACCTGGAACTATAATGTGCCATGGGCGAGTTGTGCCGCAATGGAGTCTGGTGCGATGGATTCCAAGGCGAAGGGATTAACTGACCACGGGAAAGCGATTGTCCGAAAAATGAATGAACTTGGCATGCTGGTCGATCTCTCCCACGGTGGTGAGCAGACCTTTTATGATGTCCTTGCGGTTTCCAGTAAGCCAATATTGGTGTCTCACAGTAATGCTTATCGTTTATGTCCACATTTCCGCAACCTGAAAGACGAACAATTGGATGCCCTGAAGAAAAATGGCGGTGTGATCGGTGTCAACTTTTACTCTGGTTTTTTAGATCCCGAGTATGAGACACGATTAAAGAGAATCTATACACAGCAATTTGGTAAGAATGCCGATACCGCATTGAGTACCTGGAAGATGTATGATAAATTGCCCATAGATGTTAGGTATGAAGTCGATGCACCAATGTCCAAACTATTGGACCATATTGATTATCTCGTCAAGAAAGTAGGGATTGAACATGTTGCCGTTGGATCGGATTTTGATGGCATCGAATCTGCTCCCCAAGGATTAGAAGATGTTTCTAAATTTCCTTTATTGACAAAAGGACTTTTAGAAAGAGGTTACGACAAAGCAGATATCGCTAAAATCATGGGACAGAATTTTCTACGGATTTTAAAAGAAAACGAAGGGTAAAGTAAAGGATAGAAATTTGTAATTTCGTAGAATGGCAAAAACAAAATCAGCATATTTCTGTCAAAACTGTGGCTATGAGGCTCCCAAATGGATGGGACAGTGTCCTTCGTGTAAACAATGGAATAGTTTCGTGGAGGAAGTGGTCGAAAAGTCAAGCTCAAAAGTTCCTGAATGGCGAAGCACCACAACAACAGGGAATACAAAGCGGGCAAACAAAGCAGCTATTATTCATGAGATTGTATATCAGGATGAATCGCGTATCTTGACTCCAGATCAGGAGTTTAATCGGGTGTTGGGAGGGGGAATCGTCCCGGGGTCCCTGGTTTTGATAGGAGGTGAACCCGGAATTGGAAAATCCACATTGATGCTTCAGCTGGCTTTGTCCATTCCACAGGTCAAGACCCTCTATATTTCCGGAGAGGAGAGTGAGCAGCAAATCAAGATGCGGGCCGAGCGATTGTCACAATCCTCCAAAGCCAATTGTTATATTCTGACAGAAACATCTACACAAAATATTTTCAAGCAGATCGAGACAGTACAACCTAATGTCATTGTCATAGATTCCATCCAAACCTTGCATTCAGCGCAGATTGAATCGGCACCAGGGTCGGTTTCCCAAGTGCGGGAATGTACAGCCGAATTACTACGGTTTGCCAAAGAAACCAGCACCCCAGTATTTATTGTAGGCCATATTACCAAAGATGGTTCCATTGCAGGACCGAAAGTCTTGGAGCATATGGTTGATACCGTACTCCAATTTGAGGGTGACCGCCATCACGTCTATCGTATATTGCGTGCGGTAAAAAATAGGTTTGGCTCCGCGTCTGAATTAGGTATATATGAAATGCAGGGTTCCGGATTGCGGGAGGTGTCGAATCCGTCCGAAATTATGATTTCACAACGCGATGAGCCCGTGAGCGGTGTTTCCATTGCGGCTATGCTAGAGGGGATGCGTCCAATGATGATTGAAGTTCAGGCTTTGGTGAGCAATTCCGCATTTGGAACTGCCCAACGCTCATCTACAGGTTATGATACAAAACGATTAAACATGTTGTTGGCTGTATTGGAAAAGCGATTTGGTTTTCGGTTAAGCGCGCAGGATGTATTTTTGAATATTGCCGGAGGACTTCGCGTTGAAGACCCAGCCATCGATCTGGCAGTTATCGTGGCTATTATTTCGTCACAACAAGATATTCCGATAAAGACCAGCCTGACCTTTGCTGGCGAAGTAGGTTTATCCGGAGAGATCAGAGCTGTCAACCGGATTGAACAACGTATTCAAGAAGCTGAGAAGTTGGGCTTTGATGGGATCTTTATTTCCAAGTTTAATACCAAAGGATTGGATGCCAAGAAATATAATATTGCCATTAGACCAGTAGCTAAATTGGAAGACCTGTTTAGCGCCTTATTTGGCTAATATAGCATAAGAACCATATTAAAAAAACAGGTGCCCGAATTTTCGGACACCTGTTTTTTTCTTTAATATTTCTTCTATTTCCCTATAGCCTCATGGCTAACATTCCTTCTTACTTTAATACTTCTTTTAGCTTGGCACGTAAAGCATCACCATGTAAATTCTTCGCAATGATTTTTCCATTCGGGTCAATCAACACATTTTGGGGGATAGATTTCACCGCGTATAATGTACCAACATCATTTTGCCAACGTTTTAAGTCAGAAACATGTTTCCAATGTAGCTTATCTGTGTGAATGGCCTTGATCCAAGAGTTGCGGTCTTTGTCAAAGGATATACCCAGGATTTCAAAGTTGTCTCCTTTGAATTGTTCGTAAGTTTTTACAAGATCTGGACTTTCAACGCGACAGTCTGGACACCATGAAGCCCAAAAATCAAGTAATACATATTTACCTTTGAAATCGGATAGTTGTACAGGGGTGCCTGTTGTATCATTTTGTGTAAAAGCAGGCGCAACTTTGCCGATCTGAACAGTCTCTAGCGCATTCAGATATTCCTGAAACTCTTTTCCTTCATTGGAATTCTTTACATTGCCACTCAAGGTGTTATAAAGCGCCTGTAACTCGGTATAGACAGGGTCGTAGCCGCCTACACGACGCAAATCAACTAAAGTTGAGATGGAATCCGGTGTTGCTTTTACGCGGGCGATATATTCCTGTTTGGTCAATTCTTTTTTCTGGGCTAAACCAAAGAACGGAAGAACCAAAAAAAGTAGTGTGATGTATTTTATCATGTTGCTATTCTTGTATATATTTACAAATATAAGAAAATCCACTAATTTGGTAGATTAATAAAATGTCAAAAAATGAACTTCAACCTAATAGCTAAACTTCCACATGTCGGTACATCGATCTTTACCAAGATGACCACGCTTGCCAATGAGGAGCAGGCGCTGAATCTGTCACAGGGTTTTCCAGACTTTGAGACAGACCCCAAGCTTGTACAATTGGTCTCTGCCGCAATGGAAAAAGGGCACAACCAATACGCACCAATGATCGGTGCACAAAGCCTACGGGAGACGATCGTAAATAAATACAAGGCGGTATATGCCGTGGATATAGATCCGACTGAAGAACTCACGGTTACAGCCGGGGGAACACAGGCCATCTTTACGGCTATAGCAACAGTCGTCAGCCAGGGAGATGAAGTAATTATATTCGAACCGGCATACGATAGTTATGCCCCAACGATTGAATTGTTTGGCGGTAAGGTTGTTCCAGTTCGATTATTGGCACCAGATTTTCAAATTGACTGGGATTATGTGGCTACACTCATCAACGAAAAAACGCGATTGGTGATTATCAATAATCCGAATAATCCTACTGGAAAAGTACTCGGAAAAGAGGATCTAAATAAACTTGGGGTGCTATTAGCGGGAACAAACACCCTGTTATTAAGCGACGAAGTTTATGAACATCTCGTTTTTGATGGCGTTTCACCGCAATCTGTTTTAAGTATACCGAGCTTGCGTGAACGGAGTTTTGTTGTTGCTTCCTTCGGAAAGCTGTTGCATACCACGGGATGGAAGATCGGCTACTGTGTTGCGCCAGTTCTATTGATGCGCGAATTTCGGAAAATCCATCAGTTTAATGTATTCAGTGTTAATACACCTATGCAGATCGCAATTGCCGAATATTTGAGAGATATTGTTTATGTGGAGAGTCTTGCTGGTTTCTTTGCGAAGAAGAGAGACTTACTCAAAAATGGATTGGCGCCGTCTCGCTTCAAGATTCTCCCTTGTGAAGGGACCTATTTTCTTAATCTCGATTATAGTGCCATTAGTCAGGAGAAGGAGTTTGATTTTGCCTGCTATTTGACAAAACATCACAAAATAGCGACGATTCCGCTCTCTGCCTTTTATAAACAAGCTACAGATCAGCAAGTTTTACGTGTTTGTTTTGCTAAGCAGGATGATACTTTGTTAAAAGCAGTAGCGATTTTAAACGAAATATAGTGGGATTTCTATGCTAAAATAAGGGCTAAAAGGATTTATTTAAAATATTGTTAAGAATAAGCCACTTTATTAAAATTTTACTTCAACTTAACTCACTAATTTCATAAATTTGTAATTCACGTTTATCAATATATCCATAAAATGGCTAGATTAAATTTATTGGAAGAAACACGCTTCGAAAAAGTCCCCGTAAGCGTCTATCCAGATCAAAATTCAGCTTCGAAAAACGTTGCAAATCGTATTGCTGAAATTATTCGTGCAAAGCAGGAGAAAGGTGAAAAAGCTGTTCTAGGTCTTGCTACTGGTGCTACACCGGTGAAAGTTTATCAAGAATTGATTCGCTTGCACAAAGAAGAAGGTTTAAGCTTTAAGAACGTGATTACCTTCAATCTTGACGAATATTACCCTATGCAACCTGATGCCGATCAGAGCTATGTGACCTTTATGAACAAGAATTTGTTTGATCACGTAGACATTGATAAGGCGAATGTAAATATTCCTGATGGTACCCTGGCTCCGGATCAAGTCAATGCGTTTTGTGAAGCATACGAACAAAAGATTACTGCTGCTGGCGGTTTAGATATTCAATTATTAGGTATCGGTCGTACAGGCCATATTGGATTTAATGAGCCGGGTTCTGCTCCAAACTCTGGTACCCGTATTGTAACCTTGGACGACTTGACACGTCGGGATGCATCACGTGCCTTTGGTGGTAAAGAAAATGTGCCAAGAAAAGCCATCACGATGGGCGTAGGTACAATTTTCAAAGCACGCGAGATTATCTTGATGGCTTGGACTGAAACGAAAGCCGAGATCATTAAGAAAGCGGTTGAGGGCGAGATTTCGTCAGAGATTCCTGCAACCTATCTTCAACTATCGGATAATGTCGAATTCATCTTAGATGAGGCAGCAGCATCCTTGTTGACACGTTTTGACCTTCCATGGTTGGCAGAAGATGTTACCTGGACGCCAACATTGATCAAAAAAGCTGTTGTTTGGTTAGCACTGGAAATCAATAAGCCGATTTTAAAACTTACAGATGAAGATTACAATGCGCATGGTATGGCCAAGCTGGTTACAGAAACTGGCCCTGCTTATAACATTAATATCCGAATCTTTAATGAGCTTCAACATACAATTACTGGATGGCCGGGAGGTAAGCCGAACGTAGACGATTCACAGCGTCCAGAGCGCGCGAATCCGGCTAAGAAAAACGTGATCGTATTTTCGCCACACCCTGATGATGATGTGATCTCTATGGGTGGAACATTTATCCGTCTGGCTGACCAAGGGCACAATGTGCATGTTGCTTACCAGACTTGTGGTAATACGGCTGTATGGGATGATGATGTGGTACGTTACCTGGAGTTTGCTGAAGATTTAGCAAATCAAATTGGTGCAAATACAGAGGCAGCTCAAATCAATCAGATTTATGATGAAGAAAGAGCAATCTTTGCGACTAAAAAACCAAATCAGATCGATACCGAACTTGTTCGCAAAATAAAGGCATTGATCCGTAAAGGAGAAGCTATTGCCGGAGCTCGTTTAGTCGGGTTGCCAGATGAAAATATCCATTTCCAAGATCTACCATTCTACGATAGACAAAAATTTGCAAAGGATGTATCGTTTGAAGATGATATCCAACAAACGATGGAATTGTTGCGTCAGGTAAAACCGCACCAAGTATTCGCAGCAGGAGATTTTGCAGATCCACATGGTACGCATAAAGTATGTTTCGATATTTTGTTTGAAGCTTTGAGAAGATTGAGCAAAACTGACGAGTGGACAAAAGACTGTTGGTTGTGGTTGTATAGAGGTGCATGGCATGAATATCCGATCCATGAGATCGAAATGGCCGTTCCATTATCTCCACAAGAGGTATATCGCAAGCGTTTAGCGATCTTCAAACATCAATCCCAAAAAGATCTACCTGTATTCCCAGGTGATGATCCACGTGAATTCTGGGTACGTGCTGAAGACCGTACGAGCGATACCGCAGCAATGTATGACCGATTAGGTCTTGCAAACTATGAAGCGATAGAAGCTTTTGTAAGATGGAAATTTGACTAAAATAGTCTGAATTAATATAGGAAAGCTCTGAATCTTAATTGGTTCAGAGCTTTTTTGTTTTTAGTTGTTATAGCAAGCAAAATTTTTATACCTTTGCTTAACTATTTAGATTAATTAAAAATAATTACCCAAGATTATTAACATGGACAAACACTTACTTGCACTTGCCTCTACATTTTTAATCGGAAGCGCTGTATACGGTCAAACTTCAGGAATCGTAAAAGGAAAGGTTGTAGATGCAAACAACAACCCATTAAGCTCAGTAACCGTTTCAATCGGTGATAAAACAGTACGGACAGACCATAAAGGTCATTTCAGGCTTCAGGGTATCAATCAGAATGCAATCATTCGTTTTACTTATCTAGGTTATCAGGCGACATCGGTTGATTATGTTTTTAGTTCCACTAGCCGTGAGGTCGTCATGAAACCGGTGGTGTTAGTAGGCAATGAGCAAGCCATCGATGAGGTGGAAGTGTTTGGTGAGCGAAATAAAAAGCCGAAGGGGCTTGAGATGATTACCCGTATGCCGTTAAAACCTTCCGATCAGATTCAGAGTATATCGGTGATATCCAATAAAGTAATTCAAGATCAGGGTATATTGACATTGACTGATGCTGTTAGAAATATTCCGGGTGTTACACTATTTGGTTCTTACGGTGGCGTCAAAGAATCCCTATCTACACGGGGTTTCAGGGGTGTACCAGTTTTGAAAAATGGTGTACGTATGGACTCGCAGTTTCAGACAGCTTCTGGCGTCGTTGATATGCAAGGGGTGGAGTCTATCCAGATGATCAAAGGATCTGCAGCGGTGACGCAAGGTGTTATTACTGACCTCGGGAATGCCGGTGGGGTGATTAACGTCGTGACAAAAACGCCTAATTTTACAAACTCTGGTGAGGTTGGGGTACGTGTGGGAAGCTGGGGGCAGTTTCGGCCGACATTCGATTTTCAGACCGTATTAGACAAAAAAGAGACTGTCGCTTTTCGTATGGATGGTGCCTATGAAAGAAATGATAGTTTCAGAAAAGGGCTTTCAGCCAACCGTGTCTATCTGAACCCATCACTGGCCTGGAAACCTACTGAGAGAACAACGATCACATTGGAAGGAGACTATTTCAACGATAACCGTACCCCGGTAAATTCGGCGGTTAACTTAAACCCTTCGCAGAGTATTAATGCTTTATATGTCATACCCAATAATAAATTCTTAGGTATGAATTCTGATAATGTTAACACAGAGATGAAGAGCTTTATGGGGCAGATCAATCATGAATTGAGCGATCGTTGGAGTATTCGCGCCTCAATAGCGACCTCATCTTACCAGGTCGATAACTTGACAACATCGGCGACTCTGATAGAGGACAAAGAGGAAAAGTTCAATACCTTTTCGCGGAAGATGAGTAAGAGCTTAAGAGATGATAAGAATAAGACATTTCAGTTTGATCTGATTGGAAAAGATCTTTATACAGGTAAGGTAAAGCATTTGGTACAGGCGGGAGTTGACTATCGTATCGCCGATGCAACAACAACTTCGTTTGGTACCAAATTGAGTTTGTTGGACAGTAAAGTTCCCTTGTCAAAGCCTGATCAGGCAGCTTTAGCCGGTGGTATAATTGACGTGATTGATATTCATGGCGATTGGGCCAACGATTTGACCCAAGTATCTTATGTGGATTCATTGGGGAATAATCAGATAGGAAAGAAGGTGGCTTTTGAGGCTAAAACTCCTGTTAGAAATTACTATTCTTCTGTTGGCTTTATGGCGCAGGATGTTATTGAATTCAATAAATACATTAAGGCAGTATTGGGTTTGCGTTACTCTGAGATGACGACGAAGGATTTTATATCAAACGGAAATAAGAGGGTATCAGCTTGGAATCCGATGGCAGGTGTTATCGTAACGCCTTTCGAGAATTTCAATGTATTCGGATCTTATACGAACTCAACCAGTCTCAGAAGTGCAGCCAATCCAATGGTTGATGGGACCAAGGCGGGTGCTTCAACTACCGAACAATTCGAAGGGGGGATTAAATCAGATTGGTTGGATAATAGACTGCGTTTCAATTTAACTTATTTCCATATTTATACATCTGACCTAACGAATGCGGAATATAATGAGGCGAATCAACCGACAGGTCTTTATTTTAAAGCGGGTGATTTAGTCCGGGATGGTATCGAAGCTGAATTAAACGGTCGTGTGTTGGAAAATCTAACGGTTATGTTGGGCTATGCATATTTAGATGCCCGATATAAAAATTCTCCATCCTACATGAATGGCTCTGCTCCAATGAATGCGCCAAAGCATACGGCCAATGCTTGGGTGCAATATGTCTTTAATCAAGGTGCTTTAAGAAATCTGAGCTTAAGTGCCGGAGTGTATTATGTGGGCGATCGTCCAGTAAATGAGTATAGTCTAACACCGCAAGGCCACGGTGAATATTATGGCGAAAAACCATTCAATATGCCAGCTTATACAACTTTAAATGCACAGGTGGGGTATAAATGGCGGAGGTTTGATGCAAAAGTTTTTGTTAACAATATCACCAATGAGATTGGCTTGAATTCGTATTTTAGAGGCGGTTTTATCAATCAGATCGACCCTAGAAATGCTGCCGTGTCATTAAGCTATAAGTTTTAAGCAGAACGCATTTAATCGTGAGTGCAAGTAAAAGGGATGATTTCTATTCGAAATCATCCCTTTTTCCATTTCAGGATTGCTTTAGTTTATAGATTCACCTATGAGCTTTAAGTTGCCTGATAACCCTGTTTTATTGAGATCATGCAGTTTGATTTTTAATAAGCAATAACCTCTCCGGATCTACCTTTGGCATCAAAGACTTTGAATAGGTATTTCTTGCCCGTTTGATAAGGAATTGCACCACTTGCTTCTTTTGATTTCAACGTCGGTGTGCTTCCATTGTCCGTATAATATACTTTGAACCCTGGATAATCGGTGTTGATAAGGAGTTGGTTGCCCTCTTTTTTAATACCAAGCTTCGGAAGGCGATAGGTGTAACCCCCATCAATAATATCCAGTTTCTTCAATTCATCCTCTCCTAATTTTTTAATAAAGGCTGTGTAGGATTTACGATAGCTTGCTTCGTCATACGAGTTCCCTTTTTCCCAGTCTTGTTCTTGCGCCCAGGCACGATCGGCAATAGCAATTAATCGAGGGAATATCATCTCTTCAAGGCGTTGATCTGTCGATACTTTTTCGGCCCAGAGTGCACCCTTAATGCCGAGCAGATTTTTCTTTCCTTCAGTAGTAAGCTGCTCTTTGTTGGTATAAGCTTCTTTTACAAGATCTTTTCCAGTATCATCTTTACGAAGATTGATAAAGAAGTTTTCCGGTGAGAAAGAATAGGTTCTGTTCAGGTTTACAGTACCTACCCAGCTATGGCCTGGATCTGCAAAGTCGCGGTCCCAAGACATATCCAGGTAGTTGTTTGCCGCGCTGGTATAGACAACTTTATAGCCTGCATTTGCTAAGCGGTAAGCTAAATCCTCCTGTCCTTGACCCGGAAGGTTATTCCATACATTGAGATGGATGCCGGATTTGCCCAATTCAGCATTAACTTCCATTCCTTTCCCTTTATTGCGCATGCCCATCTCTTCCCATCCAGACATCGTCAAACCCTTATCTTGAACGAGCTTGTTAATTTTGGCGATATATATCGGCCAAACATCAAGTACATTACTGATATTATTATCCTTCATGAATGCAAGGATTTTTGGTGATTTTTCCCAGACACCACTCGGTGTCTCATCTCCTCCCAAATCGATAATTTTCAACGGTACTCCAGCTTTTTCATGAATCGTTTTGATTTCATCGACCACTTTGCTCAGGAAATGATATGTTGAAGGTAGGGCAGGGTTCATCACATTGTCGTTCCAGTTTTGTGCGGAGTTATAGATCGATTTGTCATCCGCGTCATCCAACAGGAATTCTTCTGCTTTCTGTTTGTCGCCCGCCTTTGTAAAATGAGCAAAGCGTGCACGCATTGCTTTGATCGCAGCACGGGCATGCCCCGGTGTTTCTACTTCAGGTATCACATCGATATGCCTTGCTTTAGCATATTGTAATATTTCGATATAATCAGCTACGGTGTAGAATTGATGCGCTTTTGCAGTTGCACCAGAGCCGTAAGCAGGTTGAATTCCTTTGCCGTCTTCAAAATTAGCGGTACGGTTGGCCCCCACTGCAGTCAGTTCCGGTAAGGATGGAATTTCCAATCGCCAACCTTCATCGTCAATAAAGTGGAAATGGAATTTATTTAATTTGTAGGCAGCCATCAGATCCAAAATGCGCAGCACCTCTGCCTTGCTATGAAAATTACGGGCCGCATCCAACATAAATCCACGGTAGCCATAACGAGGACTATCTTCTATTTTTGTGTAAGGTAAGGCAATTGATTTGCTCGTTTTATTCCATTGTTGATGATTAATCAAGGATTTCAAAGACTGTATGGCATAAAATGCACCGGCCTTATCCGCTGCTTCTATACGGATACCTTTTGCATCGATGTTTAGTCGATAAGATTCAGGTTTCAGATCGTTTGCTTTGACGATAACAACAGCATCTTGTTTTTCAGAGCTAGTTGACAACTTGATACCTGCGTATTTGTTTAGGAAATCTGTCAGAAAGCTTGCTTCGGAAGAGAATTCACTGGCGATAAATACTTTTGTACTAGCCGATATATTGAACTTTGTATTATTGTTAATACTAATATTGCTGGGTAGGGGGATAATGGCCTGCGCCTCTATACCTTCGGTAAGTTTATTTTGGTCATATTTATAAGACCAATAATCCGCTTTTTCAGCATCGGACTGAGGTGCTGTTTTCACCGCAGTATAGTTCTGAATATCTGTTGAAAGCCCAGTTTTGCTATTTTTTATGTACAAACCGATTGGCCCGTCGGTATAATTGACGAGTCCTGTTGTGATGAAATCAATATGGATGGTGTCCTGTGATTTTAATAAAAAATTGTTTTTCTTAAAGCTTACCTGAAATAGATCGCCATTCCTGTGGTCAATGGCAAATCTTTTATCTACTTTACCAGGATCAATAGATCTGATAAAATTAAACCAGAGGCTCCAATCATTGAGCTGTATCGCACTTTTGCTCGTATTTTTCAGAATGATTGTTGAGACAGGATTTTTACGGATGTTCTGGCCATCCTTGACCTGCCAGGTGAGTTGCAGCTGATCTGCAATTGAGCTCGATTTTTGAGCATATGCTGCTTGGCTAAAAAGTGCCATGCCAAGACCCGCATAGAGTAGAGGATTTTTAATTTTTTTAAAATTAGTCATGTTGGTTACTTTTTCAATGAGTCTAAATATAGCTATTTTAGAGGGTTTTAAGATCTATTTTGAAAAAAATGAATAAAAATTTCGATAAAATTTTGACGGATTTAGAAAACTTTCTATATTTGCACACCGAAACAGAAAATGGCCCGTTCGTCTAGGGGTTAGGACGCAAGATTTTCATTCTTGAAACAGGGGTTCGATTCCCCTACGGGCTACAGGGTAGGCAAATCAAGTTTTTACTTGATTTGCCTTTTTTTTGTCCTCTTCCGCTACTTTGTTCGCATATCTAGATCAAGCTCTCCTCCGCCCTTATTCCCCTATTTTTCAAAAATGAATTAAAATATTGGAAATCGATTTCAAAAAATTATTTTTGCTCTTAATAACTGAATATTAAAGGCAAATGAATCTTACTCCAGTAGCAGTGTGTGCAAAATTTGGGATAGCAGCTTCGGGAATAAGTAGTATTGCTTTAAGCGCGAATTCGCTCGAGCATATTGAATAGAATATTGGTTTGACACATACCCACATACCTAAAAGTTTTTGGCATCATCTATATCGGGGAAATTTGATTAGCGAGGAAGGTTTAAATAGGACATTTGGCTTTTAGTATATGATTAAGTGTCAATAAGACGGTAAATTATGAAAACTCTAATCTGTACAGGACCACAAAAACTAGCATACAAAGACGGCACCATGCCAAAAGCTAAGGCTGATTTTGCAATTATAAAAATACATCGCATCGGGGTTTGCGGCACCGATTTACATGCATTTGAAGGAACGCAACCCTTTTTTACTTATCCTCGCATTTTGGGGCACGAGATTTCTGGTGAACTGATCGATACTGGCGGTAATCAAAACTTTGAAGTGGGGGAGCCTGTGACATTTATCCCTTACATCAATTGTGAAAACTGCATTGCCTGCTTAAGTAAAAAGCCTAATTGTTGCATAAATATAAAAGTCTGCGGAGTGCATACTGATGGAGGAATGGCGGAGTTTATACAGATTCCTGCACGTTTGTTGGTGAAGGGATGTGGCTTAAGTTTTGATGAACTGGCTTTGATAGAGCCTTTGGCTATAGGCGCCCATAGCCTTCGTAGAGCCCAGATAAAGCCGGGTGAGTTTGTCCTTGTAGTCGGAGCGGGTCCAATAGGACTTGGTATTATTGAACTCGCCAGAATTGCTGGCGCTCAAGTAATTGCGTTAGATGTCAACAACAATCGTTTAAATTTCTGTAGTGAAAAATTAAATCTAAGACACATCATAAATGCAAACAATGAAAATGTAGCCGATAGATTAGCTGAAATTACTGCTGGTGATATGCCTACACTGGTGATAGATGCTACAGGTAACCAAAAAGCGATTAACAATTCTTTTTATTACATGGCACACGGTGGCAGATATGTATTGGTTGGCTTACAAAAGGGTGAATTGATGGTGAGTCATCCGGAATTCCATAAACGCGAAGGGACCCTCATGAGCAGTCGAAATGCAACTATAGAAGATTTTGATCATGTAATAAACTGTATGAAAAAGCGATTGATCAACCCCGAATATTATATTACACACAGGGTATTTTTTGATGAAGTAAAAACTAAGTTTAAAAGTTGGCTCGACCCATCATCATCGGTAATAAAAGCGATGATATCCATTCGTTGATTTAAGTTAATCATAATTTAGTCCCCATAAAATACCGCATAATATAAATTAATATATTCTATTGAAAACCTTGAATAACCCAAAGGGACTATCAGTACGATCAAAGTAAAAAGTAGTTTATGAAAACAGAGTGATAGTTATACGCAATCATGACATTCAAAATAGCGTGTACAATTTGAATAATGACCATTTTGCTGAGGACTAAGTATAGGTAAAAAGAAAACAAAAGCTTTTGGTATTAAAGAAATAGCGTGATGAATTTAGATAAACAACATTTAGCGGGTATTGACAATCAGGAAATTGAAGTTCCCATGGAGTCAATATTTACTATGCCGGAACGGGTCGTCCAATTTGGAACAGGAGCACTCTTACGTGGCCTGCCTGATGATTATATCCATCAGGCCAATCAAAAAGGAATATTTAATGGCCGTATAGTTGTTGTCAAATCAACACGCACTGGAAATACAACTGCATTTGACAATCAAAATGGGCTCTATACTTTGATTACGAGGGGGATGGAGAAAGGAAAGATTAAAGAACTGAAATGCATTAATGCTTCCATCTCCAGGGTGTTGTCTGTCCATGATTCGTGGGAAGAAATACTAACGACAGCGACTTCTCCTTTGATCAGCATTCTGATTTCAAATACAACTGAAGCTGGACTGTTGGAATTGGGAGGAGCTATTGATGACAGTCCCCCGGTAAGCTTTACGGCAAAGGTAACAGCTTATTTATATCATCGATTTTCCTATTTTAATGGCGATAACTCTAAAGGTCTTGTCATCATTCCTACGGAGTTAGTTTCAGATAATGCTAAAGTACTAAAGCGTAACATCGTCTGGATGGCGGAACAGCAAAAATTAAGCAAAGATTTTATTGATTGGATTGACAAGGCCAATTACTTTTGCAACTCACTGGTAGATCGTATTGTTCCCGGTAAGGTCTCTGAAGAGGACCTTTCCTATACAGATCAGCTTGCAATTATGGCCGAACCGTATAAATTATGGGCTATTGAATCAGATAATCAGGATGTTAAGAGTATTTTGAGTTTTGCATGGGTTGACAGTACCGTGAAGATAGTTCCCAGCATAGCGCAATATAGCGAATTGAAACTGCGTCTGCTTAATGCTCCGCATATCTTATGTTGTGGTATTGCGCTCTTGTCCAATACAGAATTTGTTAAGGACTTCTTTAATAATGAGATCTTAGACCGTTATATTCAATATTTACTTTTTAAAGAGATAAGTCCAATAGTTGAGCAATCAGGGATCAGTCATGAACTTATTCAACCCTTTGGTGAGGCAGTTATTGATCGTTTTAAGAACCCATTTTTATTACACAAATGGCAGTCCATCGCATTTCAGTATACGACCAAACTTAACATGCGCGTGTGTCCTTTAATTGAACAATGGTATAGTAAACAATCTGAACCACCGATTGGTATTGCTATTGGCCTAGCTGCATACATACTTGTCATATGCAATCAAGACACAACAGAACCTTCATTTCAAGATGACGCCAGCTTAATAATATTAAGACACCAGGAGTATTCCGATTTTACAACAAGGATATTATCCGATCCTAAGATCTGGGATAAACCACTTCATAATTATCCAGGTCTCACTTCAATAGTTCATACAATAGTTACTCATATAGAGCGGCAAGGTATATTGGCAACCATAAATTATTTTTTATAGACTAACCAAAAGTGTCTTTTAATCTAGGATAGATTACAGATTAATTGATTAATTTTTTCATTGATATTTCAGGTGGTCTTTTAATTGACAAATAAACAAGACTCCCGAATTTAGGCATTTCCCAGATTCGGGAGTCTTGCAGATGCTATTGTCTATTAGAATTTAAAACAGGAAACATTTCCTGCGAAATCAGCGATATAAATAAAATCGCCATCTACTGTGATTTCTGAAAAAATAGGAGCACCCAGATTAAATTTAGAGAGTAGCTTCCCTTGCTTGTTGAGTGCATAGAAGTAACCATCCGAAGCCCCGAAAAAGAGCTTTCCTTTGGCTTCAGTTACCGATGACTCTACGGTTCCAACCAATTTATGTTGGTCAGGACTACTGTAAGGGGAGGTGTATACCAGTGCCTCGCCAGTGGAAAAATGCCATTTCTCTTCTAAAGTCTGAGGGTCGTATGCTTTTATTCCGTTTGTGGATGTCGGCATGACCAATAGGTCCTCAATAATTTTGGGCGAGGCCATGACTTTGAAATCATCTGTTTTGATGCTTTTTTGTGCGATTTCGCCAGTCTTTAAGTTTAGCTTAAATATACCATTGAGCCCCGTTGTATACAGATAACCGTCTTTTGCTGTAACGCCGCCGCTTCTAAAACGTAGCCCATCTTCCTGACGTTTCCAAAGTAGCTTTCCCGTTTGGATATCATATGCACATAAGGCATTCCAATTGTATCCCGCCAATAAGGTTTGATCTACGACCGATAGCTCTGCTGGAGTCGCTTCCCCGCCCGATGGATCGACACCTTCCCAAAGCACTTTTCCGGTATGGATGTCAATTGCTGACATACGTTTGCCCAGGCCTGCATAATAAATTCCGCTGTCAAGTGCTGGACCAGATACGAATGTAGGAAGACTTGGATTGGATGGGTTTTTTGTCCACAGGATTTTGCCTGTGTTTGCATCGATGGCATATACATTTGTTTCGACGTCAGTTGCGAGCAATATTCCGTCGCTGTAGCGCAGCTTATGTTTGATAGAATTGATTGTTGGCAATGACCACAGCGTTTTGCCGGTGCGTTTATCTAGTGCTATAATGGAATGATTAGTCCCAATACCATCGTCCATCGTCGCAACGAAAAGTTTATCTCCAACAATTAGCGGACTGGTTTTCCAGATGTTTCCGTTTACAGCAGCAGACCATTGTAGTTTCATGGTGCTTTCTGCATGGCCAGCCAAATTAAAAGACTGCCTTTTTAAGGCTTGTTCACCATTTTCATAATGAATAGTAATGAGTGCATCATATTGTCCTTTTTGTTTTCCGAATGGTACTTTTGCTTGCCATAACCAATCGCCAGAAGGAGACAGCTGAACATTGGCTAGACGTTTACCGGTTTCGTGGGCAGAGATTTCCACGGCTACCTTTTGTATTTTTCGCTCACTGTCATAAGCACTGACCACGATTGGAAGAGTTTCTAGCATATTTATTTGCTGGTCAGCGGTCGGATGTACTAGTTGGATATGGTCACGTAGATTGGTATAAATAGGTTTAATATCTTTGATTCCTTGTTTGTCGATATCGACCACGACAAACTGCGCTGCCGAGTTATCAATTCCTCCTTTATTGGGAGCGTTTGAACAGACAACATAGACTCCCTTTTGTTTAAAGACAAAATTGTTGTGCCAATGGCCATAAAACCAAGCTTTCAGATTAAATTGCATCAAGTCAATTTGCTCTTTCTCACCTTTCAGGATAAAGTCTGGACCAGCGAAGAAGTCATGATTGATAAAGATCAAGGGTTTTGATCTGTCCATTGTTGCAAGGTCTTTCTTAAGCCAGGCGATGATCTGGTCGGCTGTGTAACTTGGTTTATAATCTCCATTTGGCATTGGTGTCACGACAAAATGGGCAGGACCAGCATCAAACGAGTAATAGGTGGGACCAAAGAGGTCTTCAAATAGTTTTTCTCCATATTCCCCCTTTACGAGATCATGGTTGCCCACCGTATAATATGTAGGTCTGGCCATCAGTTCGGAGTTTACTTGCTTGGCATGAAAAAGCATACCCGGTTCATAACAGATATCGCCGGTATGCATAATCAGGCTCGCCTTTTGCTGTTGGGCATAATTTCTGACGTTATCTATCCAGGGGCCATAAAGTGGAGTTTCGGTGTCCGTAATTTGGATAAAACGCAAAAAATCAGCTTGCTGCACAGTGTCTTTGGTTAAGGCGAAATCTAAATTTTTAACTTCACCGCGCAATGGGATATAGTGCGTTTTTGTTGCTTTATATCCGCTCGGAATGGTAACTGACAAAAAGCGGGCGTTTGGGTTGTGCGGTAAGCTGTATGTCCCGGTCTTGTCTGTTTTTACTACACCATAACCATCGGAGACAACAATGTTGGCAAGTTGTTTTTCGTTCTGTTCGAATTGATTGTTCGAATTTTGATCTTCAAAAACCCGTCCTGTCCGTTGTTGTGCCAATAAGGGCGAGATCGGGAGTAGGAGGCATGTGATTAGTTTCGTTAATTTCATCATAGTTTTATAAAGTAGAGCCAGCTGCTCCCTGCGGAGAACTGGCTCGTTTTACTGGTTTCACTGCTTATTAAGCATATTCATCACCTAGACTTATTTACCGAGGTTATGAATGTTGCTTTTTTACAGGTCAAATTCTTCCCAACCTTTCGGCTGTTTCAGCTTATTGTTGAGAACAGTTTGCTCGATCGGTATAGGGAAGTAATAATATCTTTGCTCATTGAAGCTCCTTGGACGGGTTGTTTTGTCGTCGATGAACATGATTCTTCCTGAATTGTCGTTTTCCAGATAAAATATACCGTCATTGACATAGAATTTAGGAATCTTTTTAAGATCATCCTCAGGAATACCAGCTATAGGACTGTTATCTCCTTTTTTTAGGATAATGATATCACCAACACCATCACCGCTGACATCAATAAGTCCCAGCTTAGGGATGTACATGCCACTTGGAGCCTTGGCGAGTATATTGCCCGATTTCCAGCGGTAAAGATCATCAAAACGGAATCCTTCACAGGCAAGTTCTACTCGACGTTCGCGACGGATTTCTAACAACACGCCTTTATTAGCGCCCGTTACTAAAGGATATTGATTTGCGAGGTAGGTATCAGCTGTTGCATTGGCAACGGCAAGATTTAATGCAGGCATTCCTACACGTGCGCGAATCTTGTTTACAGTAGCATCAATATCAGTTTGCGTTATTTTTCCTAATTCGGTCTTTGCTTCGGCATTAATTAATAGGACCTCCGCGTAACGCATGATAGGAAGATCAGTATAGTTAAGTTCCCAGCCACCACGTAATGCAGGATCGCGCGGATAGAACTTAATTTGAAGTAATCCTCCAAAGTCTGGACGTGTTATATACGGCGTTCCAGCTACATTGTTACTAAAACCCGGCGGCATAATTGTTTCGGCTAAACGAGGATCACGATCTTTAAATAGGTCCACAAAAGCTTTCTTTTTGTAATCTACTTTGGATGTAAATGTTGTTCCGTCCTTCATCAGGAATTCATCGGCCAGTTCGGCACTCAATGCCCACTGCCAATCCAACACTGTGTGTGTATTGTTGGCAACTCCTAAATCGCGGCCGTTCTTTTGTAAGAAAATGACCTCTTTATTGCCTGCGAGGGTGCTGCTTGAAAAGAGGTTACGATAATCGGTCGCGGAGCTACCTGCAATGGAGAACCCGCCGTTATTGATGATTTCCTGCGAGGCTGATGCAGCTCTTTCCAAAAATGTTGCTGCAGTGTTCTGTAGATTTAATTCCGTGTGGTATTTACGGAAGGTACCTTCATGAAGGGCTATCCGGGACAATAGTGTCAAAGCACTCCATTTGGTGAAATAACTATTATCTCCACCCGGACGGACATTTGCTGCCGCAAATTCGAGATCTTTCATGAGGGAGTCAACAACAGCAGCACGGGAATCTTTTGCCTTGTAAAGGTCTTCGGATGATGTACCCATTACATGGGGGTACCAAGGCACATCGCCATATTTTTTCACCATTTTATAGTAGAAGTTTGCGCGAAGTAAACGGGCAACTCCGATATAATGATTGATAACAGCAGGGTCACCAGCAACTTTACCCACATTGTCCAGCATATAATTTACATCACGCAGGGGAGCCCAAGTGTCTTTATCCCATCCTGTTACAGTAGATGGTGTAAGTGTGCCTGCCAATAAAGTTCTCACTTCGGCGTTTTGATCATTGTTGCTCAACGCAATATTATCCGAGTATAGATCTGTATATTGTGCACGCATTTGCTTATATAGACCATTTGTATAAATTGCCAGATCTTCCGTTGTATTAAAAAATACTTCTTTGGTTATCGCCGATCCCGAGGTGCGATCCAGAAAATCTTTTTTACAGGATGTCCCCAGTAGTATAAGGGATGCCAGTGCGATATAATTGATACGTTTCATTTTTTTAGATTTAGAGATTAAAGATTTACATTCAGACCAAAGGTATACGTCCGCTGGAATGGATATGCAGCTTGCGCCCTGTTACCTGATCCTATCGATTCCGGATCCAATTTCACCTTAATATGAGAGATCTCAAAAACGTTTTCTGCACTGAAGAAGAAACGTACTTTTCGCAATTTGATACGTTGTAATACAGATTCTGGTAGTGTATAACCGAGCGTAAGATTTTTTACCCGCATATAGGCCCCATTCTGCATATAACGCTTGTTTGGAATACCGAGCTGTTGATAATTATCTTCTGCAGAGTAGGCTCGCACAGCAGGGAAATAGCCAGGTTCATCTTTTGATTTCCAGTGATCTCCATTTTGTACGGTCGGATTTGTCCATGGTTGTGCATAGACTCCCCAGAAGTAGATATTGGAAGCGCCTGGATACCAATCACGTTTGCCTATGCCTTGCAAGAATACGCGTAAATCAAAGCCTTTCCATCCTGTAGAGAGATCTAGACTATAAGGTAGTCGCGCACTGTTATTGCCAACAATATGCATATCGCCGGCGTCATCCACCGTCTTTTTGCCCATATCAACTTTGCCATCCCCATTGCGGTCAGCGAAGACAGGATCACCAGCATAAAATTTGTATGATTGATCATCCGTTCCCATGGCAGATTGTTTCGAAGCTGCTGCTGCTGCATCATCTTCAAAAAAGCCAGTAATATCAGCACCCCAAATTTCGCCAATTTCCCTTCCCACATAATTTCTGTCCCATTGATCGCCCAAGGATTTTGTCGGGTTATCAAAACGAGTGATCCATGAACGACTATCCGCCAGTGTAAAGGCGACATTATACCAGAAAGGAGAGCCACTTAGCTCTTTGCTATCGCGCCAGCTTAAACGCAACTCCCAGCCTTTTGTTTTTAAGTCACCGGCATTTTGGACGGGAATCTTTGTGCCAAATGGTCCCGGCAATTCCTTTCCTGGTACCAACATATCATTGGTGTAGCGGGTATATTTGTCGAAGTTAACTCCCAATTTGTTGCTGAAAAAATTCATATCAATACCTGCATTGACCGTCTGGATTGTTTCCCAGGTAAAATTATCGGAAACAGCTCTCGGAGCATATACCGCTGGTGGTTTGCCATTGCCCAGGATATAGTCCGCCAGCTTGTTGTCCATAATAGGCATATATGGATAGGTGTCATAGTAAGGGAAATCGGAATCATATCTGAACAATTGGTTGCCCAGTGATCCATAAGATCCCCTGATCTTTAGGAAATCCATTGCCAAAGCATTTTTCACCGGTTCGAAAAAATTCTCTTTGGAGATTACCCAACCCGCAGAGGCAGATGGAAAGAAGCCCCATCTGTTATTCTTTGGAAAACGGGATGAACCATCGAAGCGACCATTGAATTCCGCTAGATATTTATCTTTATAGCTATAGCTGATACGGGCAAATATACCTTGTACTGCCCAGTCTTTAATGCGTTCATCTTTTGAAATATTTCCCGTCGCACTTCCGATGGAAGGCACCGTGGTGGAGATTAGGTTTAATGCCTGTATGTAATTGTAGTTGTTGTAGTTGTACTCCTGATTATAGCCTGCAAGTGCTTGTATATAGTGGTCTCCAAAATTTTTATGAAAATCAGTGTAAATATTATAGACGTTGTATCGGGTGAGATCATTCTCATTTCTTGCATAGGTATTCGAAAATGTTGGCGTTAGGATAGCCTCTGGTCCCGTTTTGTACTTCGAAGGAACATCATATGATCTTTTTAATCCTGAACTGCGTCTGAAAGTTGCATCGGCATTTAAGTCCCAGATCCCTTTGATCAACGCGGCCTTTGCGGAGAATGTGGTTACAAATTCGTTGATACGATTATCATTACGCCCACCTTCTTGTAATGAACCTAATACCTGCGCACCGGCTCTTGTCCAGCTACCGTCTGGGTTTCGGGGTACATCGAGCGAGTTGGTTCGGTTGACTCTCCAAAAAAAGCTGTCGCCGGCATCCAAAACGACAGGGGTATCATAATTCATGCTGGTAAGCAATGTATTATTAGATACCTGTAGCCAGTCAGTAACATCAAAATCTACCTTTCCTCTGACATTGTACCGTTTGTAAATATCGTTTCCATATTTTAAAAGCCCATCTTGTCTATAGTAATCACTGGAGAGGTAATAGCCGATTTTATCCGACTTTTTGGCAATACTTAAGTTTGCATTATAGGTTGGAGCAGTTTTATTGTAGGCTTCTTTCAACCAATCTGTGCTGCCTGTATATACCCAATCTTGTCCATTGTCTGATAGTGTTACTGCCGGTAGGGAAGGATCCAAAGAGCGTTTTTTTGCATACTCACGTGCAGATTCTGGGTAGGAGTTGTACAATGGTTTTCCTGCCTCATGTTTAATGGCCATTACTTCATAAGGGTCAGTAATGAATTCAGGCAGTTTACCTAAAGTTCTATACCCAACATTTGTACTGAAATTAACATCAAGTTGACCGCTTTTTGCCTTTTTTGTTGTGATCAATACCACCCCAAAACCACCTCTGGCACCATAAATAGCAGCTGAAGCAGCATCTTTCAATACAGACACGGACTCGACATCATTCGGGTTGATACGTGCAACTTCATCCGGAGAGTAGGGGATATTATCGACCAAAATTAACGGGGCGCCGCCATTTAGACTGGTAAATCCGCGTACGTTAAATTCGGGATTTGTAGAAGCACGGCCATTGGAAGTCGTGATATTCAAGTTGGGGATTAACCCTTGTAGTCCAGCGCCGAGATTTGCAATAGGACGGCTTTCCAGTTGTTTTGAAGAGATCATATCGACAGCCCCCGTTAGGTTCACTTTTCGCTGCGTACCGTAGCCGACAACAACCACCTCATCCAACTGTGAGTTGCTTGCTTGGAGGGTCACGTTTACTGTACGTTGACTTCCTATCTGCACACGTTCTGTGGTATATCCCATATATTGAAATACAAGTACAGCGTTCTCCGGCACACGGAGTTTAAACTGACCATTGGCATCGGTTTTCGTCGAAAGTGTAGTATGGCCCTCAACAGATACGGTAACACCAGCCAGGGCAGATTCTGTACTACGTACAATACCTGTTATTTCGATATCTGTGCGTTGTTTTTCTGAAATGACGATCGTGTTGTTAAGAATCTGATACGTCAGGTTCTGACCTTTAAAAACCTTGGATAGGGCCTGTTGTATAGGGCCGTGATCCATTTGGATACTTACAGGTTGTAAACTGTTCAATAGTTTTTCATCATAGAAAAAGCGGAGATCGGTCTGTTTTGAAATTTCTTGCAGAACTTTCTCTACGCGTACTTTTTTTAAAGAAAGATTGACAGTCTGTGCTGTTCCCGAAGCATGGGCTCCAAGTGCGATGGAAAGCAAAGAAAGAGTGCTTAACTTTATCATACATAAAGTTTTAAAGGCCGGAGGGATACGGAATCCCCGATCTTTCTCCTGCCTTTTCATTGGAGAAAAAAAATTCATAAATTAGAATGATTTTTAAGGTTTTAAAATTTCTGTTGGTAATCAGTAAAATAAGCCTTGAATTTAACAGGGGATGCGTCAACATCCCCTTTTTTGTTAACCACAAGGCGCTAAAGTTGATGTTTATACCATAGGCCGTTTAATATTTGGGTAATTAGTCTCATTGTATTATAACCTTTCGTCCGATAATATCAAATTTGCGTCCCGTGGCAAGAGCCAAGATCTGCAATACTTCTGAAAGTCTACTATTTCTGCTGATGGAGCCTTTGTAGGTTGAATTTGCTCCGATTATCTCCATATTTTCAAACTCAACATCATACCATCGGGCGATCTGAAGAGAGATATCTTTGAAATTGTTGCCATCGAAATAAAATTCATCCCGTTGCCAGGCTGTATTTTTTGTCAGGTCAGTTGCTGTAACTTTGATATCGTTTGTTAGCGATGTTGTTGCCTGTTGGCCTGGCTTGATAATAATTTGGTTGCCTTCTTTAAGGACTTTCACGCTGCCTTCCACTAAAGATGTAGAAACCTCATCGTGATAGGCATTGACATTAAAAGTTGTTCCAAGGACTTCAATTGTGGTACCGTTGGCATTGATCCGGAAAGGTCTATTAGCATCTTTTGCTACTTCAAAATAGGCTTCCCCTGTTAAAGCAACTTGACGTTGATGGGGTTCGAAATGTGTGGGGTAGGATAATTTTGTAGAAGCATTCAACCATACTTTTGTTCCGTCTTCAAGAATAATCATATAAGAACCCGCTTTTGGAACATCAACAAGAAAATTCTTTCCTTGTTGATCGGATGATTGTTCAAGGCGCTGTACAAATGGATCTGCTAGTTGTTTTTCTTCTCCTTTTGGGTTTATAATTTTGGCATAATGCCCTCCAGGAAGGATGTCATTGTGAAAGGCCTGATCCTGTGAAGGTACTTCTGCAGCCAGTTCCAGTGGCTTTTGATCTAGCGAAGAAAATCTGTTGTACATCCAAAGGCTACAGCCCGAAACGGCTACAAGCATCGCTGCCACCATCCATTTGGAGCGAAACCAAGTTAGTCGTCGGACAGTAGGAGTAGATTCACTAAATAGCTGTTCCTCTAGCTTCGTATTGATACGTGATGCTAATCCTGTTTGGTATTCCTTTAATTGCTCCTCCTCGGGTTGATCCTGTGCATAAAACCAGTGAAGAACTTGTTGTTCTTCCTCTGGAGTACACTGGCCTTCCAGATACTTTTTGAGCAAAGCTTTAGCTTGATCTGACGATTCTTGTTCCTTCATACAGACCTATAATCGGAGAAGGAGAATAAAAGTACCGAAGAAATTTATGAAAATAGTTTAAGTGCTTGTAAACTAGGTGTATATTTTTTTATTCGTTATTTGAAACGAAGCTTTAGCCAACCCAGGGCTAACGAAATATTGTTTTTCACGGTTTGTTCGGATAGGGCGAGTTCCGAAGCAATATCTTTGATGGACATGGATTCCTTTCTGCTAAGTGAAAAAGCCGATTTCATTGTTGTGGGCATTTTTTCTATTTCGGCGTCGATCAATACCGCCAATTCTTTTGCCAGAAGCTCATCTTCGGATGTCGGGGACGCCCCTTGAAAGCTTGCCAGTAGTTTTTCGGCACGGACAATTTTCTTTTGCTCGTTTATTGTCCAGTCGATAATTTTATATTTAGCAGTTTTAAATAGATAAGGGTATAAAGAGTTTTCTATTGTGATGTTAAGACGTTGGTGCCATAGTGAGGCAAATATTTCCTGCAAAATGTCTTCACTGTCCTCATTACAGGAAACACGGCGCTGAATAAAACGGAAAAGTATATCTGAATAGCGATTGACTAATTCAGAAAAAGCATAACGGTCATCCGCTTGAATTCTGATGAATAGCTCGGTGTCGTCTAACTGTTTCATAAGTACCGCAATTTGTGCTAAATATCCCTTAGTTTAATGAGGTCAAATTTATAATTGTGGTGTTAAGTTAATATTAAAAACAAAAGATTTGATGATGTTTTTTTAAGCAAACGATTGCATAATCTCCATTTATAACAAAAACCATCAGTTTTCTCAATAAATAATAAGAAAACTGATGGTTTAAAAGAATGTTACCAGAAAATAATCTAAAAAAAACAGAACCCTACAAGCGTGCGTCCACTAATTTTCGATCTAATATTCCTTTGATATCAAATACAACGGAAGGATTCTTTTTTAAATTTTTGAGATCCAGATGTAAGAACTCTCGATGACCTACAGCAAGAATAATACTGTCATAATTGCCTGACTGCGGAAGAGTTGTTAATAGGTCAAGACCAAAATGTTTTTTTAATTCATCGGGGTTTACCCAAGGGTCATAGATATCGACCTCCAAACCAAATTCTTTGAGATCTTGAATCATGTCAACGACTTTACTATTACGAATATCTGGACAGTTTTCCTTAAAGGTTACACCTAATACTAAAGCTTTGGCACCATCGAATTTGATGTTCTTCTGTATCATCAGTTTGACGACCTTGGAAGCGATGAAAGAAGCTACTTGATCATTAACCTCCCTACCGGATAGGATAACATGGGGATGATAGCCCAACTGTGTTGCCTTTTGAGCAAGATAATAGGGGTCTACTGAAATACAATGTCCACCAACTAAACCTGGTTTGAAGCGGAGAAAATTATACTTTGTTCCTGCTGCATCAAGCACGTCCTGCGTATCTATACCAACGCGGTCAAAGATCAAAGCGAGTTCGTTCATAAACGATATATTGACATCACGTTGTGCATTTTCAATAACTTTCGCTGCTTCGGCCACTTTGATTGAAGGAGCAAGATGTGTACCTGCATGGATAATTTGTTTATAAAGTCCATCCACAACAAGTCCCGCTGCAGCAGTACTTCCGGAGGTTACTTTCATCACTTTTTGCAGTGAATTAACTTTGTCGCCAGGATTTATGCGTTCTGGTGAGTATCCAACAAAGAAGTCCTGATTAAATTTCAAGCCTGAGTTTTTTTCCAAAACCGGAACACATTCTTCTTCGGTACACCCGGGATAGACTGTGGATTCATAAATAACCAAATCACCAACTTTTAGGAGTTCACCGATCATTTTAGACGCCGCTAATAGTGGTGATAGGTCTGGTGAATTATAACGATCTATAGGCGTCGGGACAGTTACAATATAGACATTGGCATCTGCAATATCTTGAACGGTTGCACTTGCATCATAGCCTTTGCGCTGTTCCGATGTCGTAAATAGATTTCTAGCACGCGTAAGCTCATCTGCAGGAGTTTCCAGTGTACGGTCTATGCCGGCTTTAAGTTCGTCAATACGTGTTTTGTTGATATCGAAGCCTATCACTGGAAAGAAATCAGAGAAAGCTATCGCTAAAGGCAATCCCACATATCCCTGTCCAATGATGGCAATTTTTTTTATCTGAAAGTCTGTCATATTTATATTTAAAGTAAAGATACGTTCTTTACGTTGAAATTAACCTCTTGTCAACCAACCTCTACGTCCAGCAGTAGCAATGGCATAGGGAGTGATCCAAAATAAACTAAAGGCATAAAATATACTGTAGCTATATGCCCAGAATGCTTCTTTCGCATTTGCATTTTTAGAGGCAAAGAAATATGCCTGGATACTTGAAAATATAAGAATACCTACCAAAGTTGAGCTTAAGAACATCAATGGATAATGGAATACTGTCCATAACATCAATAATAGCATAGGGTAGGAAAGCAACACTTTTTGCCATTGCATAATCAATAAGATACGTGCACCCCACTTCGGTCCTTTACGAAAGTTTTTAAAGGCAAACTGACTCATCATAATGTTTTCACGCACATTGCTTCGTTCCCAACGGATAAACATTTTATATAAATTTTTATAACGTACCGGAGTATCCGTATATACTAACGCGTTAGACTGGAACAATACATGATATCCTTGCTTCAAAATCATATTGGTCATGGCACGATCTTCTCCAATGTCCGAAGGTTGTCCCATAAACGTTTGGTGAATCCAGTCTTCAAGACAGTTCATCACAGCTTCTCTGCGATATCCAGATAATGCCCCTGGCGTACACATCACAGTGCCTAGCATGCTTTGGGCCGAACGCACAAACTCAAAACTAAAGACGAAACTCACATTTAACATACGTGGTATAATAGCCTTTTTATTATTCAATACACGCACATTACCCGCTACAGCACCACATTCCTTATTGGTTACAAATGGGCTGGCCATATTACGGATCGTATCCTTGTTGACCACAGAGTCACTATCTACTGTAATAAATACTTCACCAGTACCTAATTTAAAACCGCGGTATAACGCATGGCGTTTACCCATATTTTTAGGTTGTTGGTAGATCTCTATGCGATCGCCCAGCTCCATTTTGGCACGTTGTATCCAAGCGAAAGTATTATCCTTACTTCCGTCATCAATGGCGATAATCTGAAGCTTTTTATCGGGATAATCACTACTTGCCAAGCTATGAAGTGTATCGTAAACCAATTGTCCTTCATTATAAGCCGGAACTATAATCGTACAGGTTGGAAGTTCTTCATCTGAAACGGATGCAATCGGCTTGTATTTACGATGAAGTACAATTAAAAAGATTAAAAAGCTGATCGCGATAGTGGCCAAAAATATACCTAAGCCTACTAAAAAGGTTCCACCTATACTATCTAAACGTTGGAAACGTAATGCATCAAAATCTGGTTGGAGCATATATACACCAAAGACCGATGCAAATAGTACGAAAAAGGTCGCTCCAAAAATACCGTATTCCTTTGGTCCAAAATTGCTTTCTTCGACTTTCTCTACTTTGGTCTCGGATTGCTGCTGTTCTTCATTTACGTCGTACATTGCAGGTTCCCATTGTTTAGCCATCTGCTTTGATACGATTGAGTTTTCTTTCATGTAATTCATAGCCATTCTATTTTTAGATATACATTCTTCTTTACTTTCTTTGCTGACTCAAACGACGAGTCTTTTGTAATGAAAATATTACGAATCCATAAACGCAAAATACATGCCTTTATTTTGTGCCAAAAATTGAGCGAACGACTCTTTTGTAACGTTCTTGATACATTTTTATTGTTTTTAATCTGTTGAATATCAGTGTTTTGTTGCTGTATTGGCGCTTGTGTAATCAAAAAATAACAAGCCTATATGAGCAGTAGACATTTAAGGTTTTTTAACGTTTTTGGGAATTTTTTTAAGAGAACTTGACAGTTTAAGTGACAAACTGTGTCCGAAAGAAGGCAGTGACTTTGTATGAAAAAAGGGATATCAAGCCTTGCTGATACCCCTTTTGATTTTGCAGATTTTTCGCGATAGATTAACCGCCAAATTCCATCAAATAATTTTTTAAGAAATCATTTAAGTCTCCATCCAATACCGCTTGTGTATTTGATGTTTCGTAATTTGTGCGTAAATCCTTGATCAATTTATAAGGATGTAGAACATAGTTACGAATTTGGGATCCCCATTCGATTTTCTTTTTATTTCCTTCGATCGCAGCGGAGGCTTCTTGTCGTTTGCGCATTTCAATCTCATACAATTGTGATTTCAATAGGCGTAACGCATTTTCCTTATTTTGCAATTGCGATCTCGTTTCCTGATTTTTGATAATAATGCCTGTGGGTTTATGGTGGAGTCGTACAGCTGTTTCTACTTTGTTTACATTTTGACCACCAGCACCTCCAGAACGGAAGGTATCCCATTCGATTTCTGAATCTTTGACGTCTATTTCGATATTATCATCAATCAGGGGGTATACATAAACCGAGGCAAAGGAAGTATGTCGTTTTGCATTGGAGTCAAACGGCGATATACGAACCAGTCGATGTACTCCGTTTTCACCTTTAAGGTAGCCATATGCAAAGTCTCCAGATAGTTGAAGAGTTACACTTTTAATTCCGGCAACATCCCCTTCCTGAGAATCCTGTTCGGTGACTTTATACCCATTTTTCTCCCCCCACATGATATACATCCGCATCAGCATGGCTGCCCAGTCACAACTCTCAGTACCACCAGCTCCCGCAGTGATCTGTAAGATTGCATCCAGCTGATCCTCCTCTGCACTGAGCATATTTTTGAACTCCAGTTCTTCGACCTGTTCCAATGCAAGTTTATACTGGTCGTCCAGTTCTTTGTCAGTTGCGTCTCCAGATTGAAAAAACTCGTACATTACATAGGTATCTTCAACCGCTGAAGCAACTTCATCAAAATGATCTGTCCATACTTTCTGGTTTTTGATGGCCAACAGTATTTTCTCTGCCGCTTTGGAGTCATCCCAGAAAGTTGCTTCCATTGTAATGGCTTGATCTCTTTCTATTTCTTCTTTACGGACATCGATGTCAAAGATGCCTCCTCAGGGAAGTAACACGATCCCTCAAGTCTTGAATTTGTTCTTTTGTCATATCTGCTAATGTAGATATTTTTAATCAATAAATCCGTTCTTAAATTCAATATGTTATTAAGACTGTAGCCAGCTATATTAAGAATAACATTATAAGCCGTAGACTTGTACTGCTGGCCGCTAATTCTGCAATACTCTCCACTCAATACTAATATTTGACCTTTTTTTTTTAGTTTTGATATCATCAACAGCATAAACCTTCATTTTGCGATCTGTGCAAGGTGTAATGAAAAAATACGGAAGGTTCTTATTAGCGGTTTAAAACAAATAATTTCAACAAAAACAGTATGTTTCCAAAAATTAATTTTACAACAACCAAAGCCTACCAATATTTGGTAGATCATTATATTGATATCAATCAGCAGGACCTCCGTGAGCTTTTCGTGGCAGACCCACAGCGATTTGAGAAGTTTTCGATCCTTTTCGAGGATATTCTTTTAGATTATTCTAAAAATCGCGTAAACGAAGAGACAATGGCGCTGCTGATCCAGTTAGCAAAGGAATGCCAGCTCTCCGAAGCAATCACGGGTATGTTTGCGGGTGAGCGGATCAATGTGACCGAAAACAGACCCGTTTTGCACACCGCATTGAGAAATCAATCCGATCAACCTGTTTTTGTCGATGGAAAGGATGTGATGCCTGCTGTTAAAAGCGTGTTGGCACATGTGAAAACGTTCACAGAGCAGATTCTCTCCGGTGAATGGAAAGGCTATACAGGCAAGGAGATCACGGATGTTGTTAATATCGGTATTGGTGGCTCTGATTTGGGACCAGTAATGGTTACCGAAGCCTTAAAAGCTTACAAGACCAGGCTGAATGTACACTTTGTCTCTAATGTAGATGGTACACATATCGCTGAAACGCTAAAGGGAGTAAACCCCGAAACAACCTTGTTCCTGATTGCGTCCAAAACCTTCACAACACAGGAGACGATGGCCAATGCGCATACCGCTAAGGATTGGTTTTTAAGTAAGGGAGCAAGTGAGCAGGATGTTGCTAAACACTTTGCGGCGTTGAGCACCAATACGGAGGCAGTAAAGGCTTTCGGAATAGACCCACAAAATATGTTTGAATTTTGGGATTGGGTTGGCGGACGTTATTCCCTATGGTCTGCAATCGGACTGTCCATTAGCCTGGCTATTGGCTTTGATAATTTCGAGGAACTCTTAAAAGGTGCATACGATGCTGATGAGCATTTCAGAACCAGCGCCTTTGAGGAAAATATTCCGGTGATATTGGCTTTGCTTGGTATATGGTACAATAATTTCTTTGAAGCTGAAAGCCACGCCATTCTTCCTTATGATCAATACTTACACCGTTTCGCGGCCTATTTCCAGCAGGGGGATATGGAGAGCAACGGAAAATATATAGACCGGAATGGCGAGCGTGTAGACTACCAGACGGGACCGATCATTTGGGGGGAACCTGGAACAAACGGACAGCATGCCTTTTATCAATTGATCCACCAGGGTACAAAATTGATACCATGTGATTTTATTGCTCCAGCAAACAGCCTTAATCCGATAGGCAACCATCATCAGCTTTTATTGTCTAATTTCTTTGCACAGACAGAGGCACTAATGAACGGTAAAACGGAGGAAGAGGTTGTTGCCGAATTACAAAAAGCAGGTAAATCCAATGAAGAGGTGGCGGAATTGAAAACGTATAAAGTATTTGAGGGTAATCGACCAACAAACTCTATTTTATTGAAAAAAATGACGCCACGTACACTGGGTAGACTCATTGCCCTGTATGAACACAAGATTTTTGTGCAAGGTGTGATCTGGAATATCTACAGTTTTGACCAATGGGGCGTTGAACTGGGTAAACAGTTGGCCAATAAGATTCTACCAGAATTAGGTGATAATAATCCCATCACTAGTCATGATTCTTCCACCAATGGATTGATTAATACATATAAATCCTGGCGTGATTAAGATGACCGGAAAGTACATGGCATTCAGGAATACTGATACCAGTATATAACATAAGCGGCTGACTTTTCCCAAAGTCAGCCGCTTATGTTTTACCGATTTTGCACAGTTTTCTTCTGCTAGCGAATTAGCTTATACAGTTTTATTTTGTATACGGATGGCATTTAGGATCGCCAAGAGTGCTACCCCAACATCCGCGATAACAGCTTCCCAGAGCGTTGCAACTCCCCCGGCACCCAAGATCAAGACAATAATCTTTATGCCCATTGCTAGGATGACGTTCTGCCAAACAATATTGCGGGTAATTTTACCAATTTTGATTGCGGATAAAATTTTATGAGGTTCATCATTTTGGATCACAACATCTGCCGTTTCAATGGTCGCATCAGCTCCTAATCCACCCATTGCTATACCTACCTGAGCTAAAGCTACCACAGGGGCATCATTGACGCCATCTCCGGCAAAAGCGACATTGCGTCCTTCGTCGATCAGTCTCTGCACATGACTTACCTTATCTTCGGGTAGAAGGTCCCCGTAAGCTTTGTCAACACCAAGTTCCCTCGCGACCTCATCTACTACTGCTGTTTTATCACCGGACAACATGACCGTGTATAAGCCTCGGGCCCGCATAGCCGAAATAACCTGTTTTGCATCAGGCTTATTTCGATCTGCAACGGTGATGTAGCCCGCATATTGATCCGCTATGGCAATCAATACAATGGAATCGACAATTTGCTTTATTTCTTCCGGATAGCGAATGTTGAACTTGTCCAGCAATTTACTATTGCCAGCGAGGACAAGCTTATTGTTGATCGTTGCTTTGAGTCCATGGCCCGCGATTTCCTCAATCCCTTCAGTAATGAATGAGTTGTCTCCCGGCTGGTGGCTAGCTATTGCCTTGGCAATAGGATGGGTAGAATTTGATTCAATGGCCTTGGCATAATCCAGTAATGTTGTCGCTTGTCCATTGACAGCGTGGACCTCTTTTACTTCAAAAACACCTTCGGTGAGGGTACCTGTTTTATCCATAACAATAGTATCAACTGTGGTGATGGCATCCAGGAAATTGCTGCCTTTGAATAATATTCCATTTCTGGAGGCTAATCCTATTCCGCCGAAGTAACCCAAGGGGATCGAGACTACGAGTGCACAAGGACAACTGATCACCAAAAAGACCAAACTGCGGTAAAACCAGTCTCTAAAGCTATAATCACTGACAAGGAATATAGGGACGATAAGTACCAGAAGTGCCAGCGCAAAGATAATAGGGACGTAGATTTTTGCAAACCTTGAGATAAAGAGCTGTGTTTTAGATTTGCGCGCTGTCGCATCCTGCACCATCTCCAATATCTTGCTCAATTTGCTGTCCTGAAACGAGCTGACAACTTCGATCTCAGCAACTGTTTCTAGATTTATCATACCTGCAAAAACAGTGTCACCCTTATATTTGGTGTCCGGTTTGCTTTCCCCGGTTAGCGCTGCGGTATTGAACGCCGCCCGTTCATTGATCAGTCTGCCATCCAGAGCGACTTTTTCACCGGCTTTGACGAGGATAATTTCACCGATTTCAACCGTCTTAGGGTTGACATCCACTCGTTTTCCATCTCGCAAGACAGAGACTTTGTCCGGACGGATATCCAATAGTGATTTAATGGATTTTTTTGCGTTGTCCACCGCGGTATCCTGAAACCATTCGCCAATCTGATAAAATACCATGACAGCTACGCCTTCCTCAAATTCCCGTATTGCGAATGCGCCCAAGGTTGCCACGCTCATTAGAAAGAACTCGTTGAAGAAATCGCCACGCTTTGCTTTTCGAAAAGCCATTTGGATAACCGGAATACCTGCCAATAGGTAAGCAATGCCATTTAGAAGGAGAGAGGCGTAAAACGGAAGTGTGATCTTAAATGCGTACTTGAGTATCAGCAGTGTGATCAATATGATGAGCGCTATAAGGAGTTTGCGTTGTGAAATCCACCAAGGTGTATCTTTTTCTGTATGGCTATGCTCGTGATTGTGTTCGCACATATATCGAGGGGTCTATTAAATAATATAAATTTAGCTATTTTAAG
>NZ_BAAAZK010000006.1:0-180926 GCF_039536865.1 Sphingobacterium ginsenosidimutans | reverse complement strand
TGTTTTTCATATATGAAAAACAGCCTTTTCTATTCAATAAATATAATTTTAGTCTTTTGAAGTACTTCCGATGATCATTTCTAGTATTGCGACAACAATGGCAAATAAGGCCGCAGTCCAAAATCCATCCACATTAAACTTGTCTCCAAGGAGTGAGTCTGAAAGCAAGACCATTAAAACAGTGATAATAAAGGAAACCAGACCCAGCGTTAGCCAGTTCAAAGGAAAGGTGAACAGCCTCAAAATAGAACCTACAGTAGCATTGACAAACCCGATAACCAATCCTGTGACAATAGCCCAGCCAAAACCAGCAACTTTTGCACCCGGTATAATCCAGCAAGCGATTGCGACAATAACTCCGGTGAGTAAAAGACTAATAATAAATTTCATAATATGCGCTAATTTATAAACAGTGAATAAAGTAATAATATAAAAACTATCGTGCAAACGCGATGCCAAAATTTAATGTACAAATGCTGATAAACTGGTATTTCGTTTGCTCTTTTCTCACACTTTGTCCGGATCTGCTTAGATCTTGTTCGGAAGTCAACGATTAATTCGCTACCGTTTCCTTATCGATTCAGTACGTGATCTATAGCGAAACGACAGAAAAAGGGGATAAGATTTACAAAGAAGGGCGTACTAAGAGTCATGCGAGGTTGAATAAGCCCCAAATAAGACTTGATAATGAGGAGTGTAAAGTTAAACCAAAAGCGAATCTTTGTGTCTATTTAAATAAATTGAAATCACAGAATATAAATGTATGCAAGCATAGTAAATATTTTGTATATTTATTTATATTAATAAATAAGAGACTAGCGATCGTTTTTTAGTTATAACTCATAAATAGTAGACCAATGAAGAAAATTATGATGTCATTCATCATGTTACTTGCTACAGTAACATTGTTTGCACAAACAGATCCGATCATCGGAAAATGGGAAAACCCAAGTGGTGAGGGGCGTGTGGAGATTTATAAAAAAGGAGACAAATTTTTCGGTAAACTCTACTGGCTTAAATTTCCAAACAATGAGTCCGGACAGCCCAAGAAAGATGTGAAAAATCCTGACAAAGCGCTTCAGAGTAGGGCGGTTCAGGGATTGGAGATCCTGACCAATTTTACAAAAGACGGAAATACCTATGCGGATGGAAAAATCTATGATCCAAAAACAGGAAAGACCTATAGCTGTAAAATGACTTTAAAAGGTGATAAACTTGACATACGTGGCTATGTGGGGGTCAGCTTATTGGGCAGGACTGAAACCTGGAAGAGGATAAACTGATAGGTACAAAGCGAGCAACCCAAAACCGACCTTCTTGATGGCAATGGTTTGGTATAAAAAAGGCAATTTATTTCATTAGAATAAATTGCCTTTTGGTTTTGTGGAGGAATAACAGTATTTTCATCTGCAAATTATAATAATCGCTGTATGTCCGTAAAAATGTCGTATGTTGAGAACGTAAAACTTGCGCTGCAATCTATTGTAGGCAATAAACTTCGGACATTTTTAACAGCGTTGATTATAGCTATTGGGATGATGGCCCTGATTGGCGTGTTGACATCTATTGACGCCATGAAAAATTCCCTCACGGATTCTTTTTCCTCCATGGGCTCCAACTCATTCAATATTCGAAATCGGGGTATAAATGTTCAGATTGGTACCGGTGGAACTCGATCCAAGGTCTTCGCAAATATAACCTATGCCCAAGCATCCCGTTTCAGACAGAATTTTCATTTTAACGCGATAACCTCCATCAGTGCCAATGTCACCTGGAATTCGACCGTAAAATTTCAATCCAAAAAAACCAATCCAAATATTGGACTCATCGGGACAGATGAAAATTATCTTCAAACCTCAGGATATGTAGTCAGTGAGGGACGGAATTTCTCTGTTCGGGATGTGGAGACCGGTGGAGCCGTGATTATTATTGGTAGCGAGGTCAGTAAAATGCTTTTTAGTGAAATCATAGATCCAATAGGGCAATATATCACAGTCAATAACATTCGTTATCAGGTGATAGGCGTGCTGAAAAGCAAGGGGTCCTCTGCAGGTATGGGGGGCGATAGAGCGTGTTTTATCCCTTTGGTGAAAGCAAGATCTGTTATGCAGGTCGTGGAACCTTCCTATGTCATCACCGTTTCTTCTAATGATCCAATGCGATTAGAAGCTGCAATTGGAGAAGCTTCCATTGTATTTCGGAATATTCGCGGGCTATCTGCAAGACAAACCAATGATTTTGAGATTACCAAATCCGATGCTGTAGCACAAATGCTTATGCAGAATATGGCGATGGTGACCCTAGGAGCTGTCGTGATTGCTTTTATTACCCTTGTTGGTGCATCTATTGGATTGATGAACATCATGCTGGTGTCGGTTACCGAACGGACACGGGAGATAGGTATACGGAAGGCAATAGGGGCTACACCCAGTGTGATACGCAAGCAATTTTTGATGGAGGCCATTGTCATCTGTATGATGGGCGGCGTCGCGGGTATATTTATAGGCATCCTGATCGGTAATTTATTGGCCCTTCAACTGGGGACATCCTTTATTATTCCTTGGGCAGCTATTATTCTTGGATTTGCAGTATGTGGTCTTGTGGGGATGTTATCTGGTTATTATCCCGCATCAAAAGCTTCGAAATTAGATCCCGTGGATGCGCTGCGTTACGAATAAACCAAATCTGTATTAAATTAGTACATGTTGATCCCTATCAGTTGCTACATTTAACACTCCGCTGTCATGCTGCCCGTGACCCGAGGAGGCTTGCCAGTTATCTATTCCATGATGATGCCATTATTCGTTGCAAAAGGAAGGAAATGAAAGGGTGGTATAAATTTGTGCAAACGGTTTAATGTTATCAAAACATTGATTTGAGGTGAATTCTCAATAAACAGGCTGTTTCCACCAAAGAAAAACTGTAATATTGTATAAAAAAATAAATTCGAATTATGTACAATACATTACAACCAGTTTTACAAAAGGAATTGGAAGCAATCAAAGAAGCGGGATTGTATAAGCAAGAGCGGGTGATTGTTACCCCTCAAGGAGCAGATATTAAAGTGAGCACAGGGCAGGAAGTCATCAATTTTTGTGCAAACAACTACTTGGGACTATCTTCTCACCCGAAGGTTATCGAAGCGGCAAAGCGGGCCATTGATACACATGGTTATGGCATGTCTTCTGTACGTTTTATCTGTGGTACACAAGATGTACATAAAGAATTAGAAGCAAAGATTTCCCAGTTTTTAGGAACAGAAGATACGATTTTATATGCTGCGGCATTCGATGCGAATGGCGGTGTTTTCGAACCATTGTTTGGTGCTGAGGACGCAATTATTTCCGATGAATTGAACCACGCTTCGATCATTGATGGTGTACGTTTGTGTAAAGCGCAACGTTTCCGTTATAAGAATGCGGATATGGCAGATTTAGAAGCACAGTTGCAGGCAGCCTCAGGAGCAAGACACAAAATCATCGTTACCGATGGTGCATTCTCTATGGACGGATCAGTAGCGCCATTGGACAAGATCTGTGATCTTGCTGACAAATATCAAGCTTTGGTGATGATCGATGAATCGCATTGTACAGGTTTCATTGGTGCCACAGGTCGCGGTACGCATGAACTTTTCAACGTGATTGATCGTGTAGATATCATTACCGGAACACTTGGTAAAGCCCTTGGTGGTGCTTCTGGTGGCTTCACATCAGGTAAAAAAGAGATCATTGATTTGTTACGTCAGCGTTCACGCCCTTATTTATTTTCAAATACATTGGCACCAGCAATTGCAGGCGCTTCTGTTGCGGTTTTGGATATGCTGAGTGAGACAACCGCTTTGCGTGATAAACTTGAATCCAACACCAAATATTTCCGTGAAAAAATGACGGAAGCAGGATTTGATATCAAACCAGGTTTCCACCCAATCGTCCCTGTGATGCTTTACGACGCGAAACTTGCACAAGCTTTTGCTGCTAAGATGTTGGACGAAGGTATTTATGTGATCGGTTTCTACTATCCTGTTGTACCTCAGGGAAAAGCTCGTATTCGTGTTCAAATTTCAGCAGGACATGAGCTTGCTCACTTGGATAAAGCTATCGCCGCCTTTACTAAAGTAGGTAAAGAATTAGGTGTAATTAAATAAAATACACATAGTTATAAATTTTATGGTGCAAAATGTTTATCTTTGCACCCTGAATTTAAAAACAAATTTACTTGCTAGATGCAAAATATTAGAAACATAGCGATTATCGCTCACGTCGATCACGGTAAAACTACGTTGGTAGACAAAATCTTACACTTCACAAATCTTTTTAGAGACAATGATGGTACAGGTGATTTAATTCTGGATAATAACGATTTAGAACGTGAACGCGGTATTACTATTGTCGCTAAAAACGTTTCTGTTGAATATAAAGGAGTAAAAATTAACGTTATTGATACACCTGGTCACGCCGATTTCGGTGGTGAGGTTGAGCGTGTATTGAAAATGGCTGATGGTGTTGTATTGCTAGTGGATGCTTTCGAAGGTCCAATGCCGCAAACACGTTTCGTTACACAAAAAGCATTATCCTTAGGTTTGAAACCTTTGGTTGTTGTCAATAAAGTGGACAAAGAAAACTGTCGCCCAGAAGAAGTATACGAAAATGTATTTGATTTATTCTTTAGCCTAGATGCTACAGAGGAGCAATTGGCTTTTCCAGTATTATATGGTTCTTCCAAACATGGTTGGATGTCAACAGATTGGAAAGAAAAGAAAGAAGATGTATCTGAACTATTAGATGCGATCATCAATCACTTCCCACCTTCACCATTTGTTGAAGGTACATTGCAAATGCAGATCACGTCATTGGATTACTCTACGTTCGTAGGACGTATTGCTATTGGTCGTGTAGCTCGTGGTATAATTAAAGAAGGTCAACCAATCTCGTTGGTAAAACGTGACGGTAAGATCGTGAAATCACGTGTAAAAGAATTGCATACATTTGAAGGTTTAGGCCGTCGTCGTGTACAAGAAGTTAAATGTGGTGATATTTGTGCTGTTGTTGGTATCGAAGGTTTCGACATCGGTGATACAATCGCTGATTTTGACAACCCAGAGCAATTGGAAGTTATTAGCATTGATGAGCCAACAATGAATATGTTGTTCACGATCAATAACTCACCATTCTTTGGTAAAGAAGGTAAATTGGTTACTTCTAGACATATTCACGATCGTCTACAAAAAGAATTAGAAAAGAACTTGGCATTACGTGTCGTTCCTACTGAATCTCCAGACGCTTGGTTGGTATATGGACGTGGTATCCTTCACTTATCTGTATTGATCGAAACAATGCGTCGCGAAGGTTACGAATTGCAAGTAGGTCAACCGCAAGTAATCTTGAAAGAGATCGACGGCAAGAAATGTGAGCCTATCGAGGTGTTGGTTGTTGACGTTCCTGCAGAAGTTTCTGGTAAAGTGATCGAGTTAGTAACACAACGTAAAGGTGAGCTTTTAGTGATGGAAACGAAAGGTGAAATGCAACATCTTGAGTTCGAAATTCCTTCTCGTGGTATCATTGGTCTACGTAACAACGTATTGACTGCAACAGCTGGAGAGGCTGTTATGGCACACCGTTTGAAAGGATACGAGCCTTGGAGAGGAACAATCCCTGGACGTTTGCATGGTGTATTGATCTCTTTAGATAAAGGTACAACAACTGCTTATTCTATTGATAAGTTACAAGATAGAGGTAAGTTCTTCGTTGATCCAGGTGTGGATATTTATGAAGGACAAATCTTAGGAGAGCACATCCGTGACAATGACTTAACGATCAATATTGTTAAAGGTAAACAATTGACAAATATGCGTGCGTCTGGTACAGATGATAACACACGTATCGCACCGGCAATTAAATTCTCTCTAGAAGAATCTATGGAATATATCCAAGCGGACGAATACATCGAGGTTACACCACAATCTATCCGTTTGCGTAAAATCTACTTGACAGAAAATGAGCGTAAAGTAAACGCTAAAAAATTTCAATAGTAGGTAACTAAAGATTATAAGACAAAAGCCATCGAAATACTATTTCGATGGCTTTTTTAATATCAGCTTCTACCACTTTTTTTTCCTGTCCGCTCTCTTTTTTCTTCTTTGCCTTTATATAAATTGAATGGGACAAGCGATCGTATTGATTTTGTTTATTTGATAGACCAGATCACATCATTTTGTGTATCTGATCCGTTAAACTGCCGTTGCAAAGCCTCTTTTAAATTGCTTTCGTTGGTGCTATATTCGTTTTTCGGATAAGCCCAGCGTTTAGGGATCTGGTTGTTGTTGGCATTTGCCGGACCTACATTGAACTCCGGTATACCAGTACGACGTTGCTCAAAGAAAGCCTGTTTGCCTGAATTTTCAAAGAAGGCAACATATTTTTGCGTAAGTATCTGTTTCAAGCCTTCGGAATTATTTCCTTTGTAAGCATAACCTTTTAGAAAGGTGTCAATCTTATCCGAAGAAATCCCATAAAACTGCATTGACAGGGATATGCCGGCTTCAAATCTGGACTTTGCATCAGCATTGCTCCAACCACGATTGATCCCTTCTGCAAGCGCAAATTGCACCTCAGAAGCTCCAAGTTGAATGGATGGTAAACCCGAAGGTGAAGCGAGCCAATAGTCAAAATTGATCATGGAAAGCTGGCCCTCAGTTGCTTGTTTCAAGAGGGTGCTTTGTAGGTCGCCGGTCTTACCACCCTGATAGGCCTCAAACGGTTTTGTCGGATCAAATGGTAAAGCAGAGGCTGGTAATGCCTGAACCAGCAATCGTGGATCCCGGGTTGTTTTTAGGATATCCAAGTAGGTTGCTCCCAAGGTATTCCGCACATCTTTTTTGATAATCACACCATCAGTAGGCCAGAGCGGATAGGTATTGATAGCATTGTATTGCAACTGGAAATTGTCCCTATTATCAAGAATCAACGGGAACTTTGAAGGATTGGTCAACAACTCTGCAAATCGCTCTTTAATGCGTAGCGCAGGACTATCATCGGCGCGTTTGCTCAGGCTTAACAGTACACGCAGTTTCAGGGAGTTGACCAACTTCTGCCATTGTTCCGTCTTTCCGTTATAGAAGAAATCACCCTCAAGTATAGTGCCTTTCTCTTTAAAACCAGCCAGTTCTGTATTGGCCTCCTCTAGCCAGGAGAGCACTTGCTGATACACTTCCAGCTGGGTATTGTACCGAGGTGCAAAGTTGTTGTTGGCCTCTCCCTTTAGCGCATCTGCCATTGGAATATCGCCAAACATTTCGGTTGTGCGGACAAAAAAATAGGCTTTGAAGAATTTGGCTAGCGTGAGGTACACAGCACCTAATTCGGGTGTTTTAGCCGCTTCGATCTCCATCCGATATACATCTCGTAGTACACCATAAGGTGTGTCAAAGGAACCTGTCGTCCAGCTGTATGGCTGCCCAGTATAATAGGCCTCATTTTGGGTCATGTACTGATTGTAACGATGGTCTTCGCTCCATGGGGCGTCATGAGATCGCATTAATATACCTGTAAAGAGCAGTTTGGGGGCAGGATCATACACGGCTGCGGGATCCTTTTGTAGGTCTTCGATTTTTTTACAGGAGCTCAACGTGCTGCCAAAGAGCAATAAAAGTAAGACTGATTTAAAGTATTTCATGGTTGAAAATATCTTGATGTGTTAAAATCTTTAAAAAGTTGCATTAATATTTAGACCAAAGCTTTTTACCGATGGAGTCTGGTAATCCGAACTGGCGGCGGTAAATTGATCCAGATCCATGTTTTTTGTGCCTTTTCCGGTAAAGTATAATAGATTTCGGCCGACGAGGGATACGCTTGCGCTACGTAAAAATCTAGCGTTTTTCAGTAAACTAGCCGGAAGGTTGTAGCTGAAGACAATTTCCCGTAATTTGACAAATGTCCTGTCTTTAGCAGTAATCGGTCCGGATTGGTAATAATTGGTAGCCCAGTTTTGCCATAGAACGGGGATGTCGTTTGGTGCAAACTCCCGTGTATCAGAGATTATTTTACCATCTTGGTCTGTGCTCAATTGGCCTTTGACAATTTTTAGCCCCTCGGTCATGATCGAACCCTTGTAGTCTTTGCTGTCTCTGTTTTCCCAATCTTTTAAGCGATAGCTGTTGGCCGATTCAGGGTGAGTTCCTGAACCCCATTGTTTGGCATCCTGCACATTTTTGATCAATCCTCCAAAGCGGCCGTCGACTAGAAAGCTAAAGTTGAAATCACGGTAACGGAAACTGTTGCTGATACTTGCGGTGAACTTATTATCGCTGTATCCAATCTTGCTGACGTAAGGATTGTAGGCCGGCAGACCATTGGTTCCCACGATTAAATTCCCTTTTTCATCGCGTTGAAAATCATTTACATAGAAGCTGTCCCAGCGTTCTCCGATGCGTACATCCCCTGATCGGGTCTGATGGCCATCTATATCGTGCAACCAGGCATGATTGGTCGATGCATTGACCAATACATTCCAGCTAAAGCGTTCACGTTGGATTGCTGTTGCGTCGATACTCAATTCGATTCCTTTTCGCAGTAAAGTCAAGCCGTTGGTTTGTCTTGCTTTTACACCTGAAGTGACCGATGTGGCTAGCTCGATGATTCGGGGACCTTCTAGGTTTCGGAATACCGCTAAATCTACGCCGAGACGGTTGTTAAAGAGACGGGTTTCCAAGCCGATCTCCGCAGTCTTTACACGCTCCGCTACGAGATCCGGATTCGGTAATACATCTGTATAGGTGACACCAGTCATGGAATTTGCCCAGCGACCATAATTAGTATAGGCTGGCAGAAGCTTGTAGATATCATATTGTGCCGTTTCATTGACAAAATCACTGGCAACATTTGCATAGGCACCGCGCACTTTCAGCGATGAGATCACTTTGGGTAAAGATACCATCTGCGATATGACGGCACTTAAGGAAGCAGATGGATAAAAATAGGTGTTATTTTTTATGGGCATGGTCGACGACTTATCAAATCGACCAGTCAGATTTAAAAACAGCATATTTTTGTAGTCAAAATCCACAAAACCATAGGCACTCCCGACTTGGCGCAGTGCACGGTCGTTGGTCGATACGGTTGGCATGACCGAATTGCTTAGATCATAAACTCCAGGGACAGTCAAACCTCGATCCGTACGGGCAAACAAAGATTTTGCACTTACTGTTCGTAAATTTCCGAATACCGACCCCGTGAAGCCGATGTCTTCTGAAATGCGGTTTTGATACTTTAATGAAACTTCGGTGTTATTTTCCCAGAAGGTATCGTACGTCTCTTGGTAACCACCGACACGGCTTCCGCCAATATTGTAATTGTATAAATTGGCCGAGATTGGAATTTTGATGGTTCGGTTCCTGTTCCAGGTACTTGCGCTGGTACGTGCATTGAAAGAGAGATGGCTGTTCCATTTGTAATTAGCGGAAACATAGCCGTAAATATCATCTTTATCATAAGTCCGTAGGTTTTCATAAGCTGTCATCCAAGGGTTGTCATATATCGTGTATTCACGATTGTACTGTTGCACATTTTCTTTGCCTGGTTGCCAATAGTTCCTCAGATCATTAATGTCATAGTCCGCGCCACCCCATAGTGTTAGGATATAAATGGGACTGTTTGGCCCATAGGCGATATTGGGGTAGTTTGGCGAATACTGTTTATTGTAATTGATGCTTGCGTCTATCCTCAATTTGCTTCCGGCATTGATCCCCCCTGTTAAATTGATATTTGTGCCTCCGAGTTTTGTATTCGGTGTTGTGCCGCGTTGAAATAGCTGAGAAGCTGATAGGCGAATGTCCCCACGCTCCGTTTTACTTGAAATAGCAATATTGTTGGTGCTTAACAATCCATTTTGAAGGAATTTCTTCAAGTTATCCTTCCCACGAGCTTCCCAGGGAAGCGGAACCAAAGCGCCCGTTTTAGGATCGATGGGACTGTTGTACTGTGGGATAAGCTGCCCTTCAAATCGAGGCCCCCAAATATTATAGTCATTGTCGTTTATTCCACCACCACGTCCATCTTTGAAGGCATATTGAAAATTTGAACCGGGACCGTATTCGGTTTGGATCTTAGGAATCGCATTGTATCCTGTTTGCAATTGTGTACTCGAGTTGAACTCTAGTTGAAAGCCCTTATCCTCCGTCTTCGCTCGTTTGGTCGTAATGACAATGGCGCCATTCTGTCCGCGATTTCCATATAAGGCTGCTGCATTCGCTCCTTTCAATACCGAATAGGATTCAATGTCGTCCGGACTAAGGTTCCAGGAGTCTGTATTGATCGGCATTCCGTCCACAACGATAAGAATATTGCTTCTTCCGCGTAATGTGATACCAGGGTCTCCAAATAGATTTGTGCTTGGCGTAATTGTCAGGCCGGATACTCGGCCAGCAAGGCCAGAGATCGCATTTGGTTCACGGGCTTTTACCAGATCTTTTCCTTTGATCTCCTGTACGGAATAACCGATGGCTTGCTTTTCTTTTTTTATACCTAAGGCAGTTACCACAACTTCATTGAGCGATTGTTGATTGGGAGATAGCGAAATCTGTAGAGGCCCCTGATTTGAAATAATAAAGCTTTTGGGAAGATAACCCATAAAACCTATACGTAAAGTGTCTCCGATTTGCGCCTGAATGGAAAAATTTCCTGCCTGGTCTGATGAAACTAATTTACTCAGATGAGAATTTCGAATGGTTGCGCCATGAATTGCATCCTGACTCACTGAATCAATCAGCTTTCCCTGAAATGTTTGGGATTGGGCAAAACCCTTTGCAGATAACGTCGTTAAGATACACGTGAGTACTGCAATTTTTGGTAGATGTAATGAAGGTTGATTAAACATGATCATTTTATACTTATGTCTGAAAACGTAAGCAATATTAAACTTTGTATATTAATACTAAACTAACCGAGTGTTAAGTTTATAGTATTAAGATCTTTTGGTTGTTGTAATGTCGTGTAAATCATGTTCTTGAAAGTATCCTTGCCAATTTTTGAGAGAAATGTAACGAGAGAAATAATGATGTTGACCTTTTTTAAACAGCATATAAAAAAAGAAAGTCTCCAATTTTTATTGGAGACTTTCCGTCACAAGCAGTGCTTGTTTGCTATTATTTTAAGTAACTAAACTGTATGTTTACTTCTTTTCTCTGACTTCAGCAGCTCGGTAGGTATCCCCATCCGTTGTGTAGATTTTGAATTGCGCTTCATAGCCTTCAGGGACATAAATAACGATAGGCATGCGACCATTGTAACGTACGGTCTCAGGTTGAGCACTTACAAAAAGATTGCGCTTTGCTTGATCTGGGCATGCCATCATTGTGCTTGCTACATTTCCATTCGTTTTAAATACATAGTAATCATAACCCCAGCCTTGAAGATCTTTTTTCTCAAAGGAACCAGCTAGATTAAAATTGTTACAACCATCTACCTCCATCCATTTACCTACAGAGAATTCAATCTTCTTATTCTTATCATTCTCCGAATACGGAACTTCGATAACCATTTTTTTGTATCCTTTTTCCGCTGCAGGAAAAATATTTAAGTCTATTTTATCAATTACCATTTGTGCTTTACTTACTGTTGTGGATGCGACGAAAACGAATAGCATCATGACCATAACTTTAAATACATTTTTTCTCATAACCTTTTTTTTATTTTATTCTTTAAACGCAATTTCTATCACTATTGCTACTTTGTTTTGTAAAACTATATTTCTAAGACGACTTAAAATACAGAAGGATTAATTGGTAATGAATAAATATTTAGAATAATTGTTTGTTGGTCCAGTGAAAGGTTTAAAAAGAGTTCCCTCCGATAAGCTCTGGGTAATGCATTTGTTCATCGTTTGTTTTGTAACAAATCATGGTGCCTTCATGACCTCAACAGGAACGCAAAATCCGTCGCTGACCTATATGGTATTAACAGCTAGAGCCGTAGATTATGCTGTCGCTGAAATGAAAAAAGGCGACCTCTAAATTCATAGAACTGTATCATGACAGCGGCTGTATTTTTTCGTGAGAGCTTTTAATTCATAGCGACTATAATCAGCCAAGATTGCGTAACTTTGTGTGAGATAAGGATTATTATGAGTAAAAAAGTGGAGCATACTCCAAAAGAATATATTCAAATAAAAGGGGCTAGAGTCAATAATCTGAAAAATATTGATGTTGATATTCCCAAAAATAAATTAGTTGTCATTACAGGAATGTCGGGTTCGGGAAAATCTTCCCTCGCTTTTGATACCCTATATGCTGAGGGGCAGCGACGGTATGTTGAAAGTCTTTCTTCCTATGCACGACAGTTTATGGGACGGATGAATAAACCCGAAGTCGATTACATCAAGGGGATCGCTCCAGCGATTGCGATTGAACAACGTGTTATTACCAGTAATCCCCGTTCTACTGTCGGAACTTCTACCGAAATATATGACTATCTGAAATTACTATATGCGAGGATCGGTAAGACGATTTCTCCTGTATCAGGCAGGGAGGTGACTAAAGATAGCGTGAGTTCGGTGGTAGATTTTGCGCTGAAGTTTGACGAGGGAGAATCTGTCACGCTCTTGGCTCCATTGGTGCCCTCTCACGGGCGAAAGCTCAAAGAAGAGTTGTCTCTTTTACTGCAGAAAGGATTTGTCCGTGTCGTTTATCAAGATAAAATGCAAAAAATCGAAAGCATTATTGACGATAAGAGCATGGCCAATGAAACGATTCAGGACGGTGAGGTATTGATCGTAGTGGATCGGGTACGTATCGAGCAGGATGATGATACCATTAATCGATTATCCGATTCCATTCAAACGGGATTTTTTGAGGGTAAAGGTGAATTGTATATCGAAGAAAAGGATAAAAGACATCATTTCTCACATAAGTTCGAACTCGATGGAATTACTTTTGAGGAGCCTAGTCCCAACTTCTTTAGTTTCAATAATCCCTATGGTGCCTGTCGTCGGTGTGAAGGCTATGGGAAGATCATTGGTATAGACCCAGATCTTGTTATACCAGATAAGAGTCGTTCTGTCTATGATGGTGCTATTGCTCCTTGGCGAGGAGAGAAAATGGGCGAATGGTTACAGGTGCTGGTAAAAAATTCTTTAAAGTTTGATTTTCCGATACACCGTGCCTATTCAGATCTGACCGTAGCGCAAAAAGAATTACTCTGGACGGGAAATAGTTATTTTACAGGGCTTAACCAGTTCTTTGAAGAGCTTGAAGAACAGACTTATAAAATTCAATATCGCGTGATGTTATCACGTTATCGTGGTAAGACCGACTGTCCGGACTGTAGAGGAACAAGATTGCGCAAAGATGCGACCTATGTCAAAGTGGGTGGTAGGTCAATTACCGATATCGTATTGATGCCTCTTGAAGAAGCTTTGGCATTTTTTACAGATTTGTCCCTGGAAGGAAATGAAAAGGTGATCGCCAAACGCCTACTAGCCGAAATTAATAACCGGCTACAATTTCTATGTGATGTAGGTTTAAGCTACCTTACCTTAAACCGTCTGTCCAATACATTATCTGGGGGAGAATCGCAACGGATCAATTTGGCCACTTCGCTCGGAAGTTCGCTCGTTGGCTCAATTTATGTATTGGATGAGCCGAGTATTGGGTTGCACCCGCGCGATACACAGCGTTTGATTTCGGTACTGAAATCCTTGCGCGATGTAGGTAATACAGTTGTTGTGGTTGAGCATGAACAGGAAATGATGGAGGCAGCAGATTATCTGATCGATATTGGCCCTGAAGCAGGGATCAATGGCGGAGAGATGGTATTTGCTGGAACCTATAGTGAGATCCTAAAAGATGATAGGAGCTTAACAGGTCAATATCTGAGTGGTAAGAGCCAGATCGAAGTTCCAAAAAAACGGCGAAAATGGTCCAATAGCATTACTGTAAAGGGAGCGCATGAAAATAATCTTCAGGGGATCGATGTGCAGTTCCCATTAAATACATTTACTGTTGTATCAGGGGTATCGGGGTCAGGAAAGACCTCCTTGGTAAAACGGATTCTTTATCCGGCATTACAGAAATCAATCGGTAATTATTCTGGTGAACAAACCGGTGTATATGATTCCATAGAAGGCGATATTGCACAAGTAGAACAGATCGAAATGGTTGACCAGAATCCAATCGGTCGTTCTTCAAGGTCCAATCCAGTGACTTATGTTAAGGCTTGGGATGAGATCAGGGCCTTGTATGCTAATCAAGCTGCATCCAAAGCTGCGGGATTGAAACCTGCTGCGTTTTCTTTTAATGTCGAGGGCGGACGCTGTGATGTCTGTCAAGGTGAGGGGGAAGTGAAGATCGAGATGCAATTTATGGCGGATATCGTACTTCCATGTGAGGCCTGTGGTGGAAAACGTTTCAAACAGTTTGTGCTAGATGTGCAGTATAAAGGTAAATCCGTAGCAGATATACTTGAGCTGAGCGTGGATGAAGCCATTGTCTTCTTTGACGATCAGCCTAAGATATTGGCTAAGTTACAGCCATTACAAGATGTTGGTCTGGGGTATGTAAAGCTCGGGCAGTCTTCCAGTACGCTCTCAGGTGGTGAGGCCCAACGGATTAAACTTGCTTCCTTTCTGATCAAAGGTAATAACAGCAAGAAGACCCTGTTTATCTTTGATGAACCGACTACTGGTTTGCATTTTCAGGATATTAAAAAACTGCTAAAATCGTTTGATGCTTTGATTGCTCTCGGGAATAGTATTTTGGTCATTGAGCATAATATGGATATGATCAAGTCGGCGGATTGGGTAATTGATATTGGCCCTGAAGGAGGTAATAAAGGTGGAAAGGTTGTTTTTACGGGACTTCCAGAAGATCTTGCGCATTGTAAAGATTCTTATACAGGGCAATTTTTAAAAACACATTTAAAAGATTAAATCCTACATTAGCATTCGTTATTAAACGAAGGGGCCTGCGCAGTGGCTGCTGAAGTTAGGAACTAAGATTAGTAAAGTCAACGGTTAAAATTAATAAGTAAAAAAAGGAGATTTAGGTAAGTCGGAGACTTCGTATTTTGAGCGTCTCAAATCTAATATCTCAATACTCAATACTATAACTATGATTAAAAGATTTTTTTTAAGTGTCGTATTTGGAATAGCCGCACTCTCCTCCATGGCACAACAACCGGAAAGACCCAAATTGGTCGTCGGTCTGATGGTGGATCAGATGCGCTGGGATTATTTATATCGTTTTGCGGACCGATATGGAAATGATGGTTTCAAGCGACTTTTGAAAGAAGGCTTCTCCTGTGAGAATACCCTGATCAATTATATTCCGACCTATACAGCTATAGGACACAGTTCGGTATACACTGGTTCTGTTCCTTCAATCCACGGTATTGCGGGTAATGACTGGATCGAAGAACTTACAGGCAAGAATATGTATTGTACCCAAGATGACAATGTCGTTGGTGTAGGTACTACAGAGAAAGAAGGAAAACAATCCCCACGTAATTTACTGGCGTCTACAGTAACCGATCAGTTGAAACTGGCGTCAAATTTTAAATCTAAAGTCATTGGTATTGCAATTAAAGACAGAGGCGGTATATTACCTGCTGGTCACTTTGCGGATGCTGCTTATTGGTTTGAAGCGAAGTCAGGCAATTGGATTACCTCCAATTTTTATATGGATCAATTACCGAAGTGGGTCGTTGATTTCAATAAGAAAAAGTTAGCGGAAAAATACCTAAAGGCAGACTGGAAGCCAATGTACGATGTGAGTACTTATGCAGCGAATAGTATTGCTGATGATAATATCTATGAGGGAAAATATCCAGGTGAAGAGAAACCAACCTTGCCGCGTGCGACATCTAAGTTGATGAAAGACGAAGGTCTTGAGTTGATCAAAACAACACCAATGGGTAATCAGTTTACCTTAGATCTGGCAATGGAAGCCATCAAAAATGAGCAGATGGGAAATAACCCAACTAAAAATACCGATTTCCTTTGTGTCAGTCTTTCGGCGACAGATTATGTTGGACACCGTTACTCATTGACAGCTGTGGAAATTGAAGATATTTATCTGCAATTGGACAAACAACTGGCCGATTTCTTTGCTTATCTGGATAATACTGTTGGTAAAGGCAATTACACCTTTTTCCTGACAGCTGACCATGGTGCTTCTTACAACTCTAGATTCTATATGGATATGAAAGGAAACGGCGGTTATTTCTATTCCCGTCAGATTATTTCGGATCTAAACAAAAAGTTGAAAGAGAAATTTGGACAGGAAAAAATCGTCAAGAGTATGATGAATTATCAGGTTCATTTGAATAATCAAATCATTGATTCGCTTCAATTGGATCGGGATAAAATTAAAGAGACAATTATTCGCGAATTGCGCCACACCGAAGGTGTTGCATATGTCGCAGATATGGAAAAGAGCGAAGGCCTAATGATTCCGGAGCCTGTGCGTGAAAAAATGATCAATGGGTATAATTACAAACGCAGTGGTGTTATCCAAATCGTTTGTGAACCACAATGGTATGATGGTACGCCACGATCTACGGGTACGACACATGGTACTTGGTCGGGATACGATTCCCATATTCCATTGGTATTTATGGGCTGGGGCATTAAGCCTGGTGTGTCCAATACCGAGGTCCATATTGTCGATATTGCGCCTACAATTTCATCACTATTGCATATTACCGAACCCAATGGAAGTATCGGTAAACCCATTACAGCGGTATTGGGCCAATAGCAATTAGATGATCAAATAATATTCGCCCTTAGCATAAGGATATCCAATGGGTAAATTGTGCTAAGGGCTTTTCTTTTACAGGCTAGTTTTATAGGTTTTATTCTATTGAATAAAAAACGTAAATTTGCAATTCAACAGGGGGTTAACAAATTATGCTTTCCAAAAAGACAAAATATGCAATTAAGGCACTTATGGTGCTCGGTCGTAACTACGGAAATGAACCTATGCAGATCGTTAAGATTGCACAGGAAGAAAATATTCCAAAAAAATTCTTGGAACAGATTCTCCTTGAAATGCGCAACGCAGGGATTCTTTATAGTAAAAAAGGTGCAGGTGGTGGCTATAGTCTAAATAAAGCTCCAGAGGATGTATTTTTATCTCAGGTAATGCGTCTGATCGATGGACCTATTGCTTTGCTCCCTTGTGTCAGTCTAAATTTCTATCGTTCCTGTGAAGAGTGTACCGAAGAGCATGCCTGTGGCATCCGTGATACATTTGTGGAAGTGCGGAATGCGATGCTGCAAATTTTGAATGACACCAGCATTGCGCATTTAATCAATAAAGAAAAAGAGTTGAATCTAAACGTCGAATAATCGACTTGTTCGATGCCGTCTGCAGACTAGACAAAAAAGCTTGTTTGCAATGAATAGTATAGACAGCAGTGGCGCAAGCTTACTGCTGTTTTTTTATACTGAAGGTTCTAAAAACATATCTTGGCAGAATAAGGCCCTTTAGCATGATGATTTATTGGCATAGACAATAATTGGAGTTTTGCTTTAGAATAAGATAAATTTTATAATTTTAGGGCATTCATAATATACGGACAGATCACTTGAAAAACGATGAAAATGATGAGGTTAAGCTGGTTTCTCTTTTAATTAAGGGAGACAAAATGGCTTTCTCTAAGCTTTATGAACACTATTCTCCCACCTTGTTGCACAAGCTGAACAGATTGCTACCAGACGAGGAGCATGTGTTGGAAATACATCAAATTGCCTTCGTACGATTATGGGATATGCGCGCCAAAATTATTCCCGAGAAAGGTGTTTGGTCATTGCTACATACAATAGCCCGTAACCTGACCATTGATTATTTTCGCCAATCAGCTACAGATGAAGCTGTGCGTAAAGCACTTCTGACACAGGCAACCTTATATTATGAACTGGACGAAGCCAATGATACGTTGGAACAGCTATCTGATGAACTATCAAAAGCGATAGAAAAATTACCCCCCAAGCGCAGAGAAATCTTCCTGTTGTGCAAATTCCAGGGAAAGAGTTATGAAGAAGCCGCAAAGATCCATGAAGTTTCAGTTGGTACTGTAAAAGATCACATGGCCAAAGCTATGCGTTTTTTAAAACAGGAACTCGGAGCCAAACTGTTTATGCTGTTGATAACACTTTTGGGGCTTCTTAACTAGGGATTTGCTTCACATAAGGTTAGTCTCAATAGTCTCTTTTATCCTCCTTAAACCTAATTTTAAATTTTTTTAAAAAAAATGATTTTCTAAGCATAGACTTTCTATGTCTTCTCCGTATTAAGATTATTAAGGCTGTGATTTGAGCGATTATTATGTACGATAAAAAGGAGATTTTCGAGAAATACTTAGCCGGCACCTGCACGCCGGAGCAGGCCGCTTGGTTGGTAGCATTATTCGCTGACGAATCTTTTCGTGAGGAACTGGAAATGTATATGGATGCAGCAATGGATGATCAGCTAGAGGAAGAGGACATTATTGAGGAACTGTATACCCAATCGAAAAACCAATATCCAATCTTAGAATCGCTGCTCACCGGAGAAGAGATTAAAACGAAACCATCCATTTTGATCCGTTTATGGCCATGGGTGGCCGCTGCGGCAGCAATACTAATTCTTTATGTAGGAGGGTATCAATATAAAGCATATGAGGAAGCTTCAAGCACTACCGCTGTTACTGTCACGAATAAACATATGGAAAGCCCCAAAGTGGAATCACTGATGACATTAACGCTGCCGAATGGCGAGAAAATTGAGTTGACGGATAGTAGCAAAACGCAATACGCTGCTGCAAAAACAACAAATGAAGATTCTTTTTTTGAAATCAAAAAATTTGAGAATGCCTCCGAACCTATGGTACAGGAAATTAACGTTCCAACGGGTAAAACTGGAGCAATCGTGTTGACTGATGGAACCAAAGTTTGGCTCAATACGGGTACTAAATTACGTTACGATGCTAATTTTGTTGGATCCGAACGTGTCGTTTATCTGGAGGGAGAAGCTTATTTTGAAGTTTCGCATAATAAGCAGAAACCTTTTGTGGTGGTTTCAAATGATCAAAAAATCAAGGTGCTGGGGACGCATTTTAATGCTAAGGCCTATACTGGTAATCGAACCACAACAACATTGATGGAAGGTAGTGTTGCCGTTTCTACTGCATCGAAAGTCCGTATTTTGACCCCCGGAGAATGCAGCGTTGTCGATCCTGGGAAGACTAATATCGATGTTTCTCCGGCCTTATTATCCAATGTTAACGCTTGGCGAAATAATGAATTTTCATTTTTTAATGCAGGTTTGGAAGAGATCGGAGCGGAGTTGTCGCACTGGTATGGCATAGATGTTAGGGTACTCGGCCAAGCTGACGACTTGGGCTTTACAGGAGTCATTTCCAAAGAAAAGACATTAGAAGAAGTGTTGTCCATCTTGCGGAGAACAGGACAGATAAAATATCAAATCACTCCTTGGGGAGCAAAAGAAAGGAGGGTGATTCTGATGATGTAGTTTTACCTATGCAATCTAACTAACCACTGCTGAGCGGGGGACAGCAGTATACCTTAATTATTTGACCAATAAATTACGACCAAATGAATTTATTCAATTCCAGAGACCTATTGAAAAGGAGGGCTTTGGGCAAACGCACTGCAATTTTATTTGTTGCACTGACCTGTGTGCAGTTTAGCCTGGCGGCTTTTGCACAACGGGTCACTATAAAGAGGAAGGGAGTTCCACTTTCTCAAGTATTTAGTGAAATCAAGAGACAATGCAATTGTGATTTCTTCTACAATGAGTCTCTTGTCAAATCCAATACGGCGGTGGATATCGACATGCAGAATGCTACTGTGCAAGAAGTATTGGATCACTGTTTTAAAGATCAGTCGCTGCAATATAGCATCGATAATAAAACAATTGTAATTACCCCTAAGCCTCGTTCAGCCAAACAGCAGAAAGTACAGCTACGTGGCCGTGTAATGGATTATAAGGGAAAACCGCTGGTCGGCATTACGGTGGCCGAAAAAGATAATCCAAAGAATGCTGTTGGAACGGATACTGATGGGACGTTTATCCTATCGGTAACAAATGCAAATACAACATTGATTTTCAAAAGTATGGGTTTCCAGACCTTGCAGATATCCATGCAGGGTAAGACTTGGATAGAGGTGCGCTTGACTCCTGTCGAAAATCAGTTGGACGATGTGGTCGTCACAGGCTACCAAAACCTACAACGCAAATCATTGACCGGTTCAGTCGCTACGGTTAATATGGAGCAGTTAGAAACGATATTTCAGCCGAATATTGATAAACTCCTACAAGGACAGGTACCTGGGCTTATGGTCATGAGTACTTCGGGTGCTCCCGGCGCTATGCCGCAAATTCGCATTCGTGGTACTGCTGCGTTAAGCGGGAATGTGCAGCCTTTATGGGTTGTCGATGGTATTATTCTGGATGACGCGGTGAATGTTTCTGTTGATGATATTATGACTAATAGAAACTTGATCGCTTCTGGTATTGGTGGTGTCAATGTGGAAGATATTGAAAGCATCAATGTCTTAAAAGATGCAGCGGCAACAGCTATCTATGGAACTAAAGCCGCTAATGGTGTCATTGTAATTACTTCCAAAAAGGGGCGGGCTGGTAAAACTCGGGTGAATTTTTCAAGCACCTTAACTATGGGAGAGCGACCACAGATAGCGGACGCCTATATGATGAACTCCAAGGAACGGGTGGACGTCAATTTAGAAATGTTACAGCGGAATTTGTTTAATGCAAACAGCCCTAAACCCGGCGAATATGGTACTGTTACTGATTTTGAACGTTATTTTATTGATGCAAATGATAAGCGGATTAGCTGGGGTCAATTTGAAGACAAGATAAAGTATCTGGAAGCGGTCAATACCGATTGGTTTAAACATCTATTCAGGAATTCGCTGTCTCAACGGTATAACGTAAGTTTTTCCGGTGGAAATGAAAAGACGACTTTTTATGCCTCAGGAAGCTACAATAATGATCAGGCGACCGCGAAAGGCGTGGGACAGAAAACCTATACTGGATCATTGAAAGCCTATACTTTCTTAACACCCAAGATGCGATTGGGAGTCATGATGGATATCAATGCGCGCGACAATAAGAGTTTTTTTGCTGTCGATTCGCGCGAAAATCCCTATGAATGGGCGATCTATACCACACGCGCGCAACCCGCTTTTGACAGTGATGGAAATTATAGTTATTTCTACCATAATACCCTGAAATATAACTTTATGGAAAACAGGGAACAGGGCTGGAGAAATGCGAATAACTTCGGACTACGCTCTTCAGTGGATTTTGAATGGAAATTCATGAAGGATCTGACATTCACCTCCTTGTTTAGTTATACAAAGCAAAATACACGAGATGTAGATATAGCTTTGGAGGACAGTTATTTTGTGCGGAGCCGGAAAAAAGATTATTATGATATCGTCGACTATACAGCAGTGCAGATCTGGAAGGATGGAGGTTATAGAAGAGGAAAGGCATCAGTTAACGGTTCGATTACCTTTCGGAATCAAATAATCTATAATCCTCTCTTTAAAGACAAGCATTATTTGAATGTGATGCTAGGGCAAGAGATCCGTAAATCTAAGACTGAGGAGGAAGTAACCCAGGTCTATGGATATGCACATGATCGGGGCCACCAACAAGTGCCACAGTTTGAGCTGATGAAAAAGATGGGTGTTCCCTATTGGACAGAACGTCTGGATGAAGCTGCTGCGGTATCTTATTTCGGTGCATTCAATTATACCTTTGACAATAGATATACTGTAAGCTTTAACGCCCGTACAGATGGTTCCAATAGATTTGGTCTGAAAACTAATCAGTTATTTCAGCCACTTTGGGCATTTGGAGCGAACTATCAGATGAAGCAGGAGCGTTTTCTAGATCAGATTGATTGGTTATCCTATTTGACACTAAGAGGATCCTATGGCAGCCAGGGTAATGTTGCTTCTCAGGCCTACTCCGACTTGGTTGCGACGATCGGCGCCGTGAATGTAGATAATCCGGTCAATTATTTAATTATCAACGCACCGAAAAATCCTTATCTCAAATGGGAAAAGACCTATACAACCAATTTGGGGCTTGAATTTGGCTTCTGGAAACGCCGTTTAATGGGCTCTATCGAATTTTATAATAAAAAAGGCACAGACCTGTTGGGATCAAAACAAGTGTCGCAAGTGACCGGATTCGAATCGCTTCAGGTGAACTGGGCGACAATGCGCAATCGAGGTTGGGAGTTTTCTGTCAGCTCAATCAATATTGATTCTAAGAATTTTAGATGGTCATCAAATATCAATTATGGCTTGAACAAAAATGAGGTATTGGACGTTAATGCCAAGCCAACGGTAGGCAGTCTGACAGAAGCAAATCGGACTAACTATGCATCATCTGCAGTAATTGGCAAGCCACTAGATGGGGTATGGTCTTATCGTTATGCAGGACTCAATACAGATGGTAGAGCTACATTTTATACCAATAAAGAAGGGGAAAAGGTGCTCTACGGTATGACGAACTTGGATGGCCTGAAGTACGAGGGACCCAATCTACCAACGACACAATTGGGTTTTACCAATACGTTCGCTTATAAGCGTTTGTCTTTGTCAGCCTTGTTTATTGGTAGTTTTGGTAATGTGATGCGACTGCGCAACCTCTCACAAAACTATGCCTTGACTTTTCCAGAGCCCACACAGAACCTGTCGAGAGAATGGGTAAACAGATGGCGTAAACCTGGGGATGAACTCAATACGAATATCCCTAAACTTGAAGACTCTGCGTTTGAAGCTGCTGTGACAGGTACTTCACCATACAATGGCAGAATGTACGATAACTCTGATCTGAGAACAGTAAAAGGTGATTTTGTGCGCTTGCAGAACCTCTCCATTTCTTATGATTATTTTACGCCTAGATTGCGGGCATTGGGAATCCAGAATATTCGCCTTATGTTACAGGGAAATAATCTCTATGTATGGAAAGATGCTAAACTGAAAGGTCAGGATCCGGAGGCGCAAGGAAGCAAAATGTCTTACGCAGACTCGAGATCCGTTCAGGTATCGTTTGGAAATACATTCCTTCCGGTGCCACGATCATACACAGCATCTTTACAAGTTCAATTTTAAACCTAAAAGCTATTATGAAGACTACATCTAAATATTTGTTGTTGGGTCTGTTTTGTTCAGCAGTAGGCTTGTCATCTTGTACGGGCTTATTGGATATAAAACCCGTCAATAGTATGACACCCGAAACAATCAATGATTATGAATCGATTTTATTAGGCGGGTATCCACGCAGCGATTATTTCTATAAAACCGAATTAATGACCGATAACGCGATGGTCAATCTCAATACGACGTATAAACCCAGTGCTGCTGATGAACCCTGGTTCTTGTTTGCCTCATCGCATTTATTGGACAATAGTCCAAACGATCCTTATTGGGGGCAGCTTTACAAGACTATTTTTTATGCCAATACAGTCTTGGATAAGTTCAAAGACGTCATCCCTACCAGTGAAGAACAGTCAAACTACGATAGGATAAAAGGTGAAGCATTCGCATTGCGGGCATATGCTTATTTTTATCTGATCAATATGTATGCTGATGTATATGCGGCAAATAACCTGGAGCTTCCTGGGGTACCAATGCCTCTTGATGCTGTCGATGTTAACGAATTCAGCAAGAATAATGTACGCCAACCTTTAGGAAAAGTATGGGGACAGATCGAAGCAGATTTGGGGCAGGCCGCAGATCTATTGCGCGGAAAGCCTACGAATGATCGTTTTCGGCTCAATATTACGACTGTGCAATTATTACGCGCCCGTGTGTCATTATTTATGGGACAATATGATCAGGCAATAGCTTTTGCTGGAGAAGTGATGTCAAGTGCAAAGCTCGCCGACCTCAATACCATGCAATCTTATATTGACAGTAAGTCCAATAAGTATGCTTTTTCGGGCAATGTAGGTTTTATTGATACAGATTATAATAGAGAAATACTATTCTTTACAGCAGGAAGAGCCAACAATAATATCTTTTACTATGCTCAGGCAGCATTTAAACCATCCGAGGAGATTTTGGACCTGACTAAAAGAAATGGTAATCTGGTAGATTACAGGCAGTACTTGTTTGATTCATTTGAAGACTTTTCACAGCCTGATGGTGTCATGGTTGGCAAGACGGTGTACCATATGTTTGCCACACAGGAAAAATATTGGTTTTATATTGGCTTTAAAGCCAGTGAGGCCTATGTGATACGTGCTGAGGCCTACGCTAGAAAACAACAATATAGCAATGCTTTGAAAGACCTCAACGATCTGTTGGTAACGCGTTACAAAAAAGGAACGTTTATGGGGTTAAAGGAAAGTGACTATAGTGATAAAGCAGGTATTTTGAAAAGAGTACTCGAAGAGCGCCGTCTGGAAACTGCATTCGATGGCGGATTGCGATTTTTTGACTTACGTCGACTTGGAAAGCCTGAAATCAAACATGCCTATAAAAATGGACAGGAGTTTGTAATGCGCAAAGATGATCCAAAATATGTCTTGCAGATTCCGCAATCAGAACAGAATAATTCACCAAATATGCCTATTAATCCACGATAATCAATTCATCAATGAAGAAGATATTTTCAATCGGCCTAGTAAGCATGTTGTTACTGGCCAGTTCATGTACAAAAAATGAATCCATCAATTCCTCGGAATCTTTCGGATTTCAAGAGCGTTTTGGTCCAAAAGAAGAGGAGTTACCCGCTGTTAAGGAGATGTTCAAGACCTATGATTTATGGCTGCGTCTTAATTTTAAGGATCCGAAGGAGGTGACAAATAGTATTTTGGTGCAAGATGTCAATAATCGCTATGGAGCAACACCAATGGATGACAAAGCCAAACCAAGTGCCATTATGTTTGTAGATACCCTGCTGCATAATGTTTCTACGGATTTTGTACGGCGTGTATTTCCACGGGAGTTCTTTTTCGTAAAGACCTATAATGGTTCTTGGTGGAAACAGGATATTTATGTCTTGGGACGTTCGCGTTTAATTGTCTGTTGGCCCAATGAACGATTAAATACCCAACCTATTACGGTGCCTGAAACACATTATTACCAGGATTCTGTACTTACGCGTATGGTTTGGGGCAATTTGTCCGGGATGCTCGCGCAGCGAATGGAAGGAAAGGTTCCTGGATTTGAGGCTGCCGGAATGCCTTATGACAATGGAAAGGCACTCGATGAAATTAACAAAAATTTTCCGGGCAATAGTGATGAAGATATTGAAGCTCGTAATCGTGAGGTTTCCAAATTAGCCGCAGAACGGGGTTATATCTCCGGCTCTGGCTCGAGGGGGTACGAAGTTGACTTGGGGCAGTGGTTTAGTCTGTTGACAACCGAATCCTATCAAAATATTAAAAAAGTATACTTAGATACCAGTGAAAAAAGAACCGCTAAATACAAGATATTGACAGATTTTCTCAAGAAGGAATACCATTGGGATATTCAGGCAGCAGGCAATAAGTATCGCCAAAAATTAAATAGTTTTAATTAATGTCACGCCAAACCTTATAGAAATATAATAAAAAAGCCAATTCATCATAGGCGGGTTAAAGACGCTCGTCTATGATGATTAACGAAGTAAACAATTATTAAATACAAGCATCTAAAATCAAATTTGTACACATGAAAATTTTAAAAATGATCGCCTTGTTGGCTCTCCCTAGTGCGGTGATGGCACAACAGTCGGATTTCAGTATTGAGGGGAAAATACAGCAGCCCAAAAAAGAAGGACAGGTATTTATGTCTATCCGTACTCCGAATAGTCAGGTACTAGACTCTGTAAAAGTAGATAAGGGTACGTTTACTTTTAAAGGGCAGGCAAATGGACCTACCATGGTTTATATTGTATATGATCAGGAGAATAAAGGTTGGGACAAGATCGGGTACAAAGGGGACATGGTTGGTATTTATGTCGATAAAGGAAAGACAAGTATAACAGCAAAAGATTCTGTTAAAACAGCCGTTATAAAAGGTTCGTCGTTACAGGATGCTCACGCAGCGTATAAGAATCTTATCAAGGAGGCCGAGGATGGAATTAATGCGATCAATCTGAAATACAGCAGCGCTACTGCAGAGCAACGCAAAGACGATGCTTTCGCTGGGCCGCTTCGGGAGCAGTATATGAAATTTGCGGAACAGAAGAAACAGTTGCAACAAGACTATATCGCGAAGAATCCAAACTCTTATTTCAGTTTATTGGCGATTCAGGATCAACTTTATGCTGGGGCCGACATCTTAACTTTGGAACCTGAGTTTAATAAGCTTTCGGCATCCGTACGTAGTTCGGAAAGCGGAGAAGCTTTCGCGAAGCAGATCACGGCAGCTAAATCAACTGCGGTTGGGGTACTTGCACCAGACTTTACACAGCATGATGTCAATGACAAACCTGTTAAGTTATCTGATTTTAGGGGTAAATATGTGTTGTTGGATTTCTGGGCCTCTTGGTGTGGTCCTTGTCGGGCAGAGAATCCCAATGTTGTAGCAGCATATGATAAGTTTAAGGATAAAAATTTTACTGTATTGGGTGTTTCGTTGGATCAACCGGGCAAGAAAGACAACTGGTTAAAGGCTATTGAGGCGGACAAATTAAGCTGGACAAATGTAAGTGATCTGAAGTTCTGGAATAACGAGGCGGCTAAGCTTTACGGTGTCCGCGGTATCCCTCAGAACTTTCTGATCGGTCCCGACGGGAAGATTGTTGCTAAAGACCTGCGTGGCGAACAATTGCATGAAAAATTAGCAGAGCTATTGAAATAACATGATGACGAGATTAAAGTTTATTGCACTAGGAATAGGAACGATTTTATCCTTGTTTTGTGTTTTTGCTCTTCGTGCTCAGACAACTTCTAAGGTTGTTTTTGTAGGAAAAGTTGACCCGAGATTTGATGGTACCAAGATCTATCTTTATAACAATATTACCGGCGATAATGATACAGCAACTGTTACGAAAGGAGCTTGGCAAATAGAACGACCATTTACGGTAGCCACCAGGCACATGTTGGCCGCTGAGGCGGAGTCTAAAAAACATGGCGGTTACGCACCCTTTGGTATTCTGGTTGATGCTCCTGCAACAATTCACATTGCGGGTGATCTGGAGTCTTTCTATACCTCCAAGGTTTCGGGATCCAATGCCCATGATGTACTGAATCAGTATTTCACACTTATGCAGACTAAGGGGGCGGATGAAGCTGCGGTGATTACGCAGGTCGTTGCTCAAAATAACAATTCTTTTGGAGCAGCTTTTTTATTGGACCGCTATGGAAAGGCCATGAAACCGGAGGAAGCCTTAAAGGTTTATGAGGGACTGACGCCTGCTATCAAGCAGTCCTATTATGGTAAATCTGCCGGCAATCAAATTCGTGGAGCTTTGTTGTCAAAAGAAGGAGCTTTGGTGGCGAATTTTTCGTTGCCAAATGAAAACGGTCAAAAAATTGACTTCGCTTCTATGAAAGGTTCTTATGTGCTATTGGACTTTTGGGCTTCTTGGTGTGGTCCCTGTATCGAAGAGTTTAAAACACTCAAGGAGATTTACGGAAAATATAAGGGTAAATCGGCGTTTGAGATTTTAAGTATTTCTACTGATAAGAGTGAAAATGCATGGAAGAATATGCTTAAAACCCAACAATTACCCTGGATACAACTGCACGATATTCCGGCGGACAATAGCATTGCAGTCAGTCGATTTGCTGTGACAGCGCTACCTACAACTTTCCTGGTAGATCCGAATGGAAAGATTCTTGCTAAAAACCTAAGGGGAGAGGAATTAAAGGCTTATTTGGTTAAGCTATTCGGTTACTAACCGCTCCGTTAGCCAATTTTAAGCGTAAGCGTCAGCATCTGAAAATGCTGGCGCTTTTTTGTCTTGAATAATTAAAGGAATGGAAACTATATTTCTTCTGATATTATTAGGTGTGTCTTATTGGGAAAAGAAAGCTGGTGTAACATCATGCTCTATCCCGTTTTATTGGATATTTCGATTTAATTGGTTGTTTTGCAATCTGTTGTTGTGAGTTTTTGTGTTTTTTTAATTTCTTAATTATTTAACATTATTTTACGAATTTTCCGTAGCAACATTGATATCTTTATTGCGACAATATATAAACGGAAATTTATGAGACTAACCTATACCTTAGTTTTGTTTCTTGTACTTTCAGCCATAAGCTCTATTTCCTATGGCCAACAGAGGCTTACAGGTGTAGTTGTTGATGCCAAAGACAAAGCCAAACTCCATCAAGCGTCAGTTGCTTTACTTAACCCAAAAGATTCTATTTTAATTAAGTTCGATCGAACAAAAGAAAATGGGACTTTCCAAATTGCCAATCTGGATACAGGTATTTATAAAATGGTCGTGTCCTATCCGCAATATGCAGATCTCGTGAAAGATATCCATATTACAGCACAAGGTCTTGATCTTGGTATGATATCGCTGTCAAAGGCAGCATTACTTTTGGAGGAGGTGCAGGTCAATGGACGAATTCCAGTCGTTATTAAAGGAGATACAATAGAGTATGATGCCGGTAGTTTTAAGGTTGAGAAAGATGCTAAGGTTGAAGACCTGCTCAAAGTGCTTCCCGGTATTACGATCGATGGGACAGGGAAGATCACAGCGCAGGGAAAAGAGGTAAAAAAGGTACTGCTTGATGGGGAGGAGTTTTTTGGGGATGATCCAACCCTGATCACCAAAAATATTCGGTCGGATATGGTGAGCAAGGTACAGGTCTACGAAAAGAAGTCAGATTTAGCTGTTCGTACGGGTGTGGATGACGGAGAGCGTACACAAACTATTGATATAAAACTCAAGGAGGATAAAAAGAAAGGGATGTTTGGTCAGGCAATCGCTGGTGCAGGAACAGATAAGTATTATGGCGGGAAAGTCATGCTCAATAAGTTTAAGGGAGCGCAGAAGATTGCCGCTTATGGTATTTTGGCCAATGATGGCATGGTAGGTTTGGGCTTTGAGGATAGTCAAAAATATGGTGTGGGTGGAAGTGGCAATGTGCAGATGATGGATGGTGGAGGTATCATGATCTCTTCCAGTGGAGACGAAACTGATGGTGGATGGGATGGCCAATACAGGGGTGGAGGGGTGCCTAAAGCGTTGAATATGGGGGTAAGCTATTCCGATAAATCTAAAAATGATAAGCACAAAATTAACGTCAATTACAAACGCAGTCAGATCAATGTTGATAATACAAGTACCTATAATGCGCAGAATAACTTGCCAGAACGGGCACAAATAGACAGTAATACAACCAGAACGGAAAATGAAAACAGAGCAAATGTTGCTAATTTGAGATATGACTATAAGTTGGACTCGCTAGCTGATTTGACAGTAACCATGGGCTTTAATAAATCCAATAGGGATAATACCTCTGAGGCGGAAGCTTATCAGAAAACATTGAGTGGACAGCCGATTACAAATACCATATCGCGTACGGATCTGAATAGTGATCAGGATAAATTCAATGTGAATGCTATCTTGACGCGACGGTTTAAAAAAGAACGTCGCTCCATCACATTTAATGTCAACGCAAATACGGATCGGAATCTTTCGAAGACACAGTATTTTTCGGAAAACTATTTTGAAAATAGCCGGCGTACCGACACAATCGATCAGTTTAAAAAAGATGAATTCAGAAATAATACGTATGGCGGTTCGATAACCTATACAGAACCCCTTTCGAAAAAGATTACAGGATCAATAGGGTACTCTTTTTCCAGCAATAAATCAGAGACACTAAATCAATCCTTCAATAGAGATCCTATCACACAAAAATATACCGTGCTGGATGAAAGTGTATTGAATGATTTTAATTTTTCCAGTTTAAAAAATAGTATCAATACTTCGCTGAACTATAAAACAAATGACTTGACAGTCAATCTGAGTAACCAAACAGAATTTGAGGCTGTGAAAAGGATATATAATAATTTAAATACCGTATTGCAGCGTGACCAGACTTCTTTAAGGCCTTCACTTTCGGTAAATTACAAAATTTCTAAAAGTAAAAACATCGGCTTCCGTTACAGTGGACAGACGGCGCAGCCTTCATTGACACAGATTGAACCACTCAAACAAAATGCCCAGCCACTCGTGGAATACTTGGACAATCCAGATCTGAAAGCTGGTTTCAACAATTCCTATTCTGTCAATTATAACTCTTATAAACAGCTAAAAGATCAAAATATGTATTTCTATGTTGGCGCTTATCAGGGAAAACGCAATATTAATAGTAGTGTGCGCTATAACTTGGAAGAGGGTACCCGACAAATCTCCTATGTCAATATTGATAAGGATAATTGGTCTGTGTATGGAGGTGGAAGTTATAGTTTTCCAATACAAAAGAAATGGGGATTAAAGATGAACCTTGGTATGGACCTTAACTATAATAGCCAGTATAGTTATCTTTCTTTATTGAATCAAGAACCACAGCTAAATCGTAACAAAACTTGGAGCGTAGGTCCTAATATAGGTTTTAACCGTTATAAAGCAAATAAAATGGACTTTTATATTAACTTGAGTCCAGGCGTAGAAAAAATGGATTCCTATTTACAACCCGAATTGAATCAGACAACATTTAAATTCAATTCTTATTCGCAAGTCACCTATTACTTACCCAAAGACTTTAAAATTTCGCTATCCATGCAACAGAATTATCAAGCTGCAACAAAGACCTTGCAATCCATTAACATGATGAACATGAATGGCTATATCTCTAAAAAGTTGTTAAAGGACAAATCTTTGGAAGCGCAATTATTTGTCAACGATATATTAAATAAAAATATTGGAGTGCGTCGCTATCAAGATGGTACGGCATTTATCCAGACAAGCAACAATGTATTGCGTCGTTATGGGATGTTAAAAGTGATCTACAATTTTACAACAATGAGAGGAGATGCCAAATGAGGAAGCAAATAATATTAATGATGTGGCTTTTATGCTTGTCCGTCACTACCATACAGGCACAGCATGCATTCTTTCCGAACAGTGGTACGGTGACTTTCGAACGGAAATTTCATGTGCAGAATTACTTGAAACGAACTTATTTAAGTAAGCCAGATCTGGATACCTGGGATAAACTGGGGGTAGAGAATGCGGTCAAAAATGGACCTGTTGAAGTGATCACACATCATACGTTGAAGTTTTATGATACCGAGACTTTGTTTGAAACCGTACAGGAAGATTACCCCACTAACTATCGAAATGTCTCCTGGTATAATCCGGCATTGACTGATTCAAAAACTTATTTGAATTTCAAGAATCAAGAATTCATCAAATTATTGCCTTTTGGCGATGAGCAACTGTTGATGAAAGATTCTCTGCCAACAGTGAAATGGAAGTACACTGATGAGTATCGGAATATCGCCGGCTATGATTGTCGGCGAGCAAATGGAATCATACAAGATTCAATCTATGTTGTCGCATTTTTTGCGGGACAAATTCCGATATCAGGGGGACCAGAATTAATCCATGGGCTTCCGGGCTTGATCTTAGGGATATCTATCCCCAGTATGAATATCAATATGTTTGCAACGAAGGTCGAGATCACCAATACTCCAGTGTCTAATGTACTTACCAAAAAGAAGAAAGTTGTTGCCGAATCGAAAACGGAGGTTATAAAAAAGTTAAAAGATACTGTCTATGATTGGATGGATGAGAAAGATTTTAAAAAGAGATTACAGAATGTCTTATTCTAACCGCTCTTGGCTTGGTATCCGTAGCTAAAGCAAGTCATTAAAAGGAAATAGAAATACCGAATGGCTTGTGAAAACAAAGAATGCCTGTCTTTTGTGACAGGCATTCTTTGTTTATGCCATATCTAACGTTTAACTAGCGTACGGTGCTACCAACTTTGATCGCTGTATCCGGTTTGACGAAATCCAATCTACCATCAGCATCTTCGGCCATCAAGATCATGCCTTGTGAGGTAATGCCTTTGATTTCACGAGGTTCTAGATTTACCAAAATTGAGACCTGGCGTCCGACAATCTCTTCTGGACTAAAGAACTCTGCGATACCAGATACAACGGTGCGTTTGTCAATACCTGTATCTATTGTTAATTTTAGTAATTTCTTTGTTTTCGCAACTTTTTCAGCTTCTAAAATTGTTCCTACGCGGATATCCATTTTGACAAAATCGTCAAAACTAATATTTTCTTTGGCAGGGGCGACCTTCGCGTTGTCCGCGAGATTTTTTAGTTTCGCTTCCGCAAGTTTGTTTAATTGAAACTCCACTTGTTCGTCTGTTATCTTATCAAACAACAATTGGACTTCACCCAACTGATGACCATCCTGAATTAGGCCTTCGTTACCTGCATCGTTCCAATTTCCTTGCGGAAAATTGAGCATTTCAAATAATTTTATTGCTGTTTTTGGTAAAAATGGTTGTGCCAACACGGCTAGGTTAGCAACAATCTGAGACGCTACATTTAGGATCGTTTTTACGCGTTCCTCGTCCGTTTTGATTACTTTCCAAGGCTCTTCATCAGCTAAATACTTGTTTCCAAGGCGTGCCACATTCATAAACTCCGCCAGCGCTTCACGGAAACGGAATTGCTCCAGTGATGATTTGATAGACGCCGGATAGGATTTTAACTCATCCAATACCGCTTGATCCACTGCCGTTAATGGAGATCCTTTTAATACCTTACCATCGAAATATTTATGGGAAAGTACCATCACACGGTTGACAAAGTTACCAAAGATCGCTACTAGCTCGTTGTTGATCCGCGCTTGAAAATCCTTCCAGGTAAATTCAGCATCCGAGGTCTCAGGTAAAATAGAGGTTAATACATAACGTAATTCATCCTGTTTGTCTGGGAATTCCTGTAGATACTCATGTAACCAAACCGCATGGTTTCTGGATGTCGATAACTTATCGCCTTCCAAATTAAGGAATTCATTTGCAGGTATATTTTCTGGCAGGATATAGTCTCCATGAGCATGAAGGATCGCCGGGAATATGATGCAATGGAATACAATATTATCTTTTCCGATAAAATGGATTAATGTTGAATCATCTGCTGGATTGTCATGAGTTTTCCAATAGTCTTCCCAATTTTTTCCGTGGTCAATTGCCCACTGCTTTGTTGCAGAAATATAACCTATTGGTGCATCCAACCATACATAAAGTTTTTTTCCTTCTGCTTCTTTCAGGGGAACATCTACTCCCCAATCCAAATCTCGGGTCATGGAACGTGGCTGCAGACCGGACTTGAGCCAAGACTGACATTGGCCAAAAACGTTGGATTTAAGAATGTTTTTCTTACCCTCGATTAACCATTTTTCCAACCAAGGTTGATATTTATCCAATGGTAAATACCAATGCTTTGTTTCTTTTAATACGGGAGTTTTCCCACTTAATGTGGAAATTGGGTTGATCAGATCTGTTGGACTCAGTGAGGTACCACATTTTTCGCATTGGTCACCATAGGCACCTTCGGATTTACAGTTTGGACAGGTCCCGGTAATATAACGGTCCGCCAAAAACTGATGGTACTCCTCATCGTAGTATTGCTCCGAAAATTTCTCGACAAATTCACCTTTATTATATAAGTTCAGGAAAAAATCTTGCGACAGTTGGTGGTGAATCGGTTCGGAGGTACGGTGGTAGATATCGAAAGAAATGCCAAACTCTTCAAAGCTTTCTTTGATTTGTTTGTTGTATTTATCAATGATCTGTTGTGGCGTAATACCCTCTTTTTTTGCGCGGATGGTAATGGCTGCACCATGTTCATCCGAACCACAGACATAGACCACATCTTTTTGATTTAAACGCAAATAGCGAACAAAAATATCACCTGGAATATAAGCTCCGGCAAGGTGTCCGATATGTAAAGGACCGTTGGCATACGGTAATGCCGAAGTAATTGTATAACGTTTTTTATCTAGAATACTCAATGCTTGAAAGTATATTAAAGTTTTTACTTGTTTCTTTCACAAAGATAATTCAATTTGCGGTATAATACTAAGATAAATTTGTTGTCTCCTGATCCATTGAAAATTTTTATTGGAGGAAACCATCATGAGTTGGAACAAATTACTTTGGGCTAAAATTGAAATGAGTTGGCTAATGATCGCTTCATGGCCATAAAGGATCAAATTATATATGAAACATAATAAATATGTCTAAAATACCTGATTTTCTTAAAGAAGGCGACAAAGTCGCCATCGTTTGTCCTGCAAGCTTTATCCGTGGGAATATTGATATGGGGATTGAAATATTGAAGAGCTGGGGGCTTGAAGTCCTGGTAGGGGAGACAGTAGGTGCATCTTATCATCAATTTGCCGGCGATGACCACTTACGTGCTGCAGACCTCCAATGGGCCCTGGATGATCCATCCATTAAAGCCGTATTTGCTGCCCGAGGGGGCTATGGCTGTGTTCGGATTGTCGACGAGATCGATTTTTCTACGTTTGAGCAGCATCCCAAGTGGTTGGTCGGCTTTAGCGATATCACCGTATTGCATAGCCATATTCAACGTAACTATAAAATTGCGACGATACATGGGCAGATGCCCAAATCTTTTGAATCAGGAACCAAATCTTCCTTGGAAACATTAAAAAATGCGTTGTTTGGTGCTTCCACAGACTTTAGCTATGAACAATCTGTATTCCCAAACCGCTCCGGTGAGGCTGAAGGCAAGCTAATTGGTGGAAATTTGGCTATTTTATTGTCTGTTTTGGCGTCAGACTCAGATGTCAAGTATGCAAATAAGATTCTTTTTATTGAAGATGTGGGTGAGGCTTATTATTCTGTGGATCGGATGCTGTGGGCGCTGAAACGTGCTGGCAAATTCAAAAAATTGAAAGGTCTTATTGTGGGCAGTTTTTCATCCATGAAAGATAACGATCCTACATTTGGACAGACTGTAGAGGAGATTATCTGGGATAAAGTCAAAGAATATGATTTTCCTGTCGCCTTTGGTTATCCAGCAGGGCATATAGATGATAACCATGCATTGGTATTAGGTCGGAAAGTGAAATTGGTAACGAGTGCCGATAAAACGGAGCTCATCTACTTATAGCGATTAATCCTATCGACAATTAAATAGTTTTGTCCCGGACAAAACTATTTAATTGTCGATATTTTTATATTATCCCGAATGCACAGGAATAACCATCATGGCTGCCTGACTTTTCCAAGCCATTTTTTGCGCGATACTGGTGTTGAAAATCCGGCTAAGTAAGCCTTTGTCGCGATGGAATGTAACCATCATATCAATGTGGTTTTCATTAATATATTGATTGATGCCAACGGCAATATCCGAGTGTAAGATATAGCTGTATATGGGATGGTAAGGGGCCAGCATATCGTTCATAATGTTAATCTCTGTGCTGACAACTTTACTGGCAGGATCTTCCTTGGTGACGTGAACCACATAGACCTCACTCTTTCGGAGTACTTCAGCTGCATTGATCAGCAGCCGGTCTAACTTAAGCTTCACTTCTTTGAGATTGGTTGCGATCAGCATCTTTTTAGGAATTCTGAATTCGGCTTTGGCAGGTACAACCAATAACGGCGTGTGGCAATTCTCAATTAATTTTAGTGTGTTACTGCCCAAGAGAAGCTTTTTAAAACCACTTTTTCCAGCAGTTCCGACGACAACAATATCGATATCTTCCTCAGCACAAGTGCGGTTGACACCATAGCTCAATTCATACTCCTCCAGTATCACTTTCCATGCTATTCCCTGCGGAAAGAGTTGCATGAGATCTTCTTGCCACACGTTGAGATCTTTTTGTTTTTCTTCTAGTATATCCAAATTGCTGATGACAACAGGCTCTGTTCCAACCGTTGGTATAACCTCATAAGTATGGTACAACACAACCCTTTCTATGCCCCAAAGTGGAGCTAATTTTGCGGCATATTGAGCTGCAGCATAGGCATTGTCCGAGAAATCTGTTAACAAAAGAAGATTCTTCATAATAATTTTATAATCGGGTCTATAAGACTTAAATTACGTATTTAGTATCATAATTGCAATATTTTTCTGTCAGCATCCCTATTTTTCTCTAAATGTACTGTCCTATTTGGACTTTCTTTCCCGCGTTCGAATCGATCAGTTTTGTTGAATTTCTTAATCTATATCAAGGGGAAGTAACACATATTGACCTAATTTTGTTCTCATGAAAGGTGGGTAAAGCGCGTAGCATGAAGGAGAAAGTTCACCGATACCAATGTAGGATAAATGGGCACTAACTCGCGAATGAAATGAGTTTATTTATATAATTAAGAAATAAGCGCAAATCGATAACCGAACGGGGTGAGCTCATTGATGCCTTTGAGAAATAAACACAAATCAATAACCGAACGGAGTGAGCTCATTGATACCGCTGAAAATAGACACAAATCAATAAAATTTGATTATTTTAGAAAGATCAATCAGTAATTAACATTTTAATACATTATAATTTTCTATTTATGGCAATTTGGAATTCATTGGGAAAATATAGGGATACAGGTTTGTTGATCCTCCGCATCGGATTGGGAGTCATGATGATTATGCATGGTTTGCCGAAGTTGCAAGGAGGACCTGAGCTTTGGGCGGGGGTTGGAAAGGCCATGGGCAATATGGGCATCAATTTTATTCCGACATTTTGGGGTTTTATGGCCGCGGCTACGGAAACTATTGGTGGTCTTTTCTTACTATTGGGCCTTTTTTTTAGACCTTCAGCCTTGTTACTTGCTTTTACCATGGTTGTTGCTGGATTGATGCATCTTTCAAAAGGCGATGGTGTCTCTGGCGCATCTCATGCCATTGAATTGTTCTTTGTATTTCTGGGACTCGTCTTTATCGGTCCAGGGAAACATTCTGTAGACAAGAAATAGATCCTGTATATAGAATCTATGTAAAAAGGCAGCAACCCTAAAAGGCAAAAGTATATCCTGAATATTAGAAGGGAGACTTTAATTGAATATGAATTAAGAAATAGGGGTGTACGGATCCTTCCAGATCTTTTTAGACACCCCTTTATGCTGTTTATGATTTATCCATCTTATGCTGTTTATGATTTATCCATCGGAATAACTAATAAGTTTGCCGCGCCATTCCAAGCAATTTTTTTAGATATACTTGTTTTAAATAAGCTCGCCAGTAAACCTTGTTTCTTGTGAAATGATAGGATGAGGTCTATATGTTTCTCTTTCGCATATTCTGCTATTCCCAATGTAATATCGTCATGACTGATGTAATCATAGATTGGTTTATATTTGTCCAACCGTTCATGCAAATATTTTAATTCTTGTGCCAAATCCGCGGCAGATCCTTCTTTCTTTGCAACATTCAAAACATATAACTGCGCTGAAAAAGTGTCGAGGACTTGATCCAGATTAAACAAACTCAGTTTTCTGTCAACTTCTTTCAGGTCGGTGGTTGCCAATACATTTTTTGGAACCGCCGGATTTACCTTATGGGAGACAATCAACATCGGTTTATTGCAGATGTCCATTAGGGTAATGGCATTGCTTCCCACCAGGATCTTGGCGAAACCAGTCTGTCCTGTTATCCCTAACGCGACAAGATCAATATCTTCGGATTTACAGAGGTCATTTACACCTATTGGGAGATCGACATCTTCCATCTTGTGGGACAGTGTCACTTGTGCTGGAAAGAGTGGCCCGATTAGCTCCAACCAGGCATTTAATTCTTTCTCTTTGGCCTCTTTAACTTCGTCATTAACCACAACAATAGGTTCATTGTTTACAATTGTTACACTGTTATAAGTATGGTAAACAATAACTTTTTCAGTTTTCCAAGCCTCGGCACATAAGGCTACTTGTTTTGCCGCTAAAAGTGCATTTTCTGAAAAGTCGGTTAGAAGCAGGATACATTTCATTGTGATATCGTTTTAAGGGTAAAATCCATCATTATCCGGACTCTTATTTTATAGATTCTGATGTTGTGAAACAATTATCAGATCTATTTTTAAAGTCTCTATGTGTAGAACAATTAATGTTAAGATAAGTTACAAAGAAAAGATGAATTTAGTGTGAAAGGATTGAGATTGTGATGAGTATCATAAAAAAAGGCAACCGTTGTTACGATTGCCTTTTTTTCGCGGAATTTCATCCGTCTTTATTTTTTGTTCGCAAAATTAATGATATAATCAGTCATTACTTTCGCACTCTCATCTTTTACAAAGTCAAGGTCCATCTTAGGTTGAGGTTTGCCTTCTTCCCATGCCGGTTTACCTTGTAATTTCAATAAAGCATTGATACGTTCCCTGTTTTTCTTGAGATTGTCGTCTTTTTCTTTTTTGAATTTATTTAATTCCAATGAAATTTTGACATCTTCATCTTTTTGAGCCTCTTCAATATCTTCTTTCAAATACTTGTATTCGAGTGAATTTTTAATTCGGGTCTCATGTAGCGTCTCCAGTTTTTTATCCACTCCACTCATATCCGCTACTTTTTTGAAGTTACTGGATTGAATTTGATCCCAAGGAAGAGCAGATTTTTCTGAGCTTTCACCAAATTTCTCTGCAGAGAATTGGGACGGGAATGTAATGTCAGGAGTTACTCCTTTGTGTTGGGTACTGCTGCCATTGACACGGTAAAATTTACCCAATGTGATGTTGATTTGTCCATATTGAGGTGCTCCTTCCGGTGTGTCTGGATCTTTCTCTCCTGATGCTTTTAATAATAGGCGACTTGTAGGGCTAATCACACGCGACATATCGATAGCCGATTGAACAGTTCCTTTACCATAACTTTGTGAGCCAAGGATTACTCCTCTACCATAATCTTGAATTGCACCAGCGAAAATTTCTGAGGCTGAGGCAGAGAAACGGTTGATCATTACACCTAATGGGCCGTCCCATGCTACACCTGCGTTCTTATCTTCTTCAACATCAATATTATTTTTGGTATCCCTTACCTGTACAACAGGCCCCTTATCAATAAACAATCCGGTAAGATCAATTGCTTCAGGAAGTGAGCCCCCGCCATTGAAACGTAGGTCGATGAGTACAGCATCAACTTTGGCTTGTTTCAGCGTGTCTAAGATCAATCTTACATCTCTTGTTGTACTTTTGTAGTTTGGATCGCGTCTTCTGTAAGCCTCAAAATCCATATAAAATTTAGGAATATTGATCACTCCGACTTTATACATTTTTCCATCAGCCCCTTTGATGTTCATGATCTCTTTTTTCGCAGATTCTTCCTCAACAACGATTTTTTCACGTACTAAGGAAACAATGCGTGGATGCGAGTTCATCGGTTGTCCCGCTGGTATAATCTTAAGCCGTACGATTGTTCCCTTAGGTCCTTTTATTTTGGCTACAGCGGCGTCTAATCTCCAGCCGATGATATCTTCAAATTCGCCATCTTTACCTTGTGCCACAGCGATAATCTTGTCATTCACCTGAATGGTCTTGTCTTTAAAGATAGGCCCACCCGGAATGATCTCATTGATGCTTACGGCCTCATTGTCTATGGTCAATCTTGCTCCAATACCTTCAAATGTATTGGCCATACCTTCATTAAAGGCTTGCGCATAAGAAGGGTTGAAATAAGAAGTATGTGGATCTACAGCATCTGTAAGCGCCTGCATGATGATCTGAAAGGCGTCATTTGAATTATATTTCTTTGTTTGGGAAATTAAATTCACATAACGTTTTTTCAATGTTTCTACCTGTTTAGTTTTTGCACTGTCAGTAGATTTACCACTAGCAGTTTCCAGGTTCAACAAATCGTACTTCACACGTTTACGCCATTGATCGTTGGCTTCGGCATCCGTTTTGAACCAACCTAATTTTTCACGGTTAGGCTGATAATATTCATCTTTGGTAAAATCTTGCTTTTTGTCGATTTCAGAAAGTGCATATTGCATTCTTTCCAAATATCTCTTTTTATAGACATTGAAGATCTGAAAGGCCGAAGAAAGATCTCCTCCTTTTATATCCTGGGCAAGGTTACTCTTGTAAGCCTGAAATGCATCAATATCCGATTGAAGAAGATAATTCTTGCTCTGGTCTAAACCTTTGATCAGATTATCATAGATAATTCCAGATATCGAATCATTCATTTTGACCTTCTTGTAGCTTGCATTTTCCAATAATCCAATCACTTCTTTCGCGATGATCTGATGTTGTGTGCTCGGTTTGAGGCCACCATCATCTGGAAGTGCTACTCGTGGTTTTGAACCACAAGAGACAATAGATACCACAAAAAGTGCAAATATGAGTTTCCTAAACATATTTTCGACAGTTTTAATAATCATTTTATAAACTAAGATAAATTTGCTTCTATATGCAATTTTAAATTAAGCTGAATATAGAACAAATTTATCGTTCTCTCCTTTGCCATCAATAAACTTTTATATAAAGGAAATAAAAATATTCAGCTCTTATTGATAAGCGTGCTAAATTTAGTGAAATTCATAGCACATTATCATAGATTCTAAAAATTTATTTGATTTATCCTTTAATATTTACAAAAAGCTTAAAATACGATTTATTTCTTACTTTCGATTCTTCGGTTGTATTATCTTACGAAGATCAATCAATTGTACAATTCGTTTTTCAGTTGTGTATAAGCCTTGTAAGTCTGGTCGGCCGAAGGGTAGTCCTTCAATACAAGGTATACTTCGCCCAATTTGTCTAATATCGCCAACGACAACTGTTTGTTATTCTCGTTTGCGGCCAATTCAGCTGCTTGAATAAATTCTTTGATAGACACTTTGTAATTCCCATCCTTTTGCTTGGAAGCGGCAAGCAGATATTCGATCTCCGCAAGTTCACCACTCAGATTTTTTGCATTGGCTAGATCACGTGCCTGCAATAAAAACCATTGTGCCTCGGTGTATTTGTTTTGTTTAAAATAGATCTCCGCCAGCATCTCCCATGCGAATATTTTACCTTCATAAGCCTTTGCTTTATTAAATAAGGGGATAGCGCTTCGGATAATGTTATTTTCGGCGGCCTTAAAGTTTTTTTGTCCTGCACGGGCCATGGCAATTAATAACCAGGCATTGGCCTGCTCGAGATAGCTTTTGCTTACCGTGGCATAGCTATGATATTTTTGGGCACTTTCTTCGGCTTTGTCGAAATCGCCATGATACAATTGAAAATTGCTCAAGTTCAAGTTGATTGTTGCAATATCATCCTTGTTGTCAGTACGATTTGCTAATGATAATGCATCATATAGAAATTTTGAAGCAGCACTACTATCATTATTCTTAATTGCAAATAGAGCAGCTTCATTGGCTAAGGCATAGCCTGCAATCCAGTTCTCTGCTTTTTTCTGATTTTCGATGGTATTATTCCATGCTGTGGTATTAGCCGGAACGGGATTCATCAGATATTGAAAATGCCCCATATTATTGGTGCTTTTCAACTGCAGTAATAAACGTTGGAATAGCAGTTGCCTGGCGATTTCCTTGCTAAAGCTTTTTTTGTTCGAATAATTGTCTTCAATAATTTCGTTTTCAGTCTTTGGAGGAGGTAGGAAATACACCTCCGGACCTACGCCGCTAAATGAAGCATCATATTTTTTTATCGCCCCAGTATAGTCCTTTGGGGTATTCTGCGCCATAACCTTTCCGCTCATTCCAAGGGTCGTGGTTAGGGCAGTCAAAAGTAAGGTCCAGTATTTCGTCATACTCATTCATTATTACGCGTCAATTAGCGTCTAATACAAACTTAGATAAATTGTATTCCAAAAGCAATTTATCGATCTCTGCTCTGCCATAAAGAACTTTAATAGTAGAGCAAATATGAAGAAAAATTGTGTGAAAAAATGTTAAAGTGTTTTTTGAGTATGAAGTAGTTAGTATTGAGACCTTGGAGGAACAAGCCTGTGGCTTACCGATTATTTTCTTTTTTAGTTACACGCTTACTGCTTGGGTATACTTCATCAGACTACACTAAAATATTTAGTTATTGTAGGGTTTAATTTTTAAATTTGTACTATGGCAACACGTATCCCTCTTGCAGAACGATTACGACCACATCAATTGAAAGATTATGTGGGGCAGCAGCATATTGTTGGTCCCGATGCAGTACTTTATCATGCGATCCAACAAAAGAATATCCCTTCAATGATATTATGGGGGCCTCCGGGTGTTGGAAAGACAAGTTTAGCGCTGTTGATTGCAAAGGAGCTGGATAGACCTTTCTTTGCCCTGAGTGCAATTCAGGCTGGCGTAAAAGATATCCGCGAGGTCATTGATAAAGCCGAGCGACTGATGAATTTCAATCAGGATCAGCCAATTCTGTTTATTGATGAGATACATCGTTTTTCCAAATCCCAACAGGATTCGCTACTGGGAGCCGTTGAGCGCGGTTTGGTGACACTGATTGGCGCGACAACGGAAAACCCTTCATTCGAGGTTATATCCGCTTTGTTATCCCGTTGTCAGGTTTATGTGTTGGAGCATCTCTCAGAGGCAGATCTTATTGGTCTGGTTCAAAAGGCGCTTTATGAGGACGAGTATCTCCAAAAACAAGCGATTGCTGTTGAAGAGTATGAGGCGTTGCTGCGCTTGTCCGGTGGTGATGCACGCAAGCTGTTGAATGTGCTTGAACTTGTTGTCAATGCCGCAGTTCTCCATAAGGAACCCATTAGCAATGCTTTTGTGCTGAAGCAGGTACAACAGAATATGGCGATCTATGACAAAGCTGGGGAACAACATTATGATATTATTTCAGCTTTTATAAAATCTATACGGGGATCTGATCCGAACGCTGCCGTATACTGGCTTGCCCGAATGATCGAAGGGGGAGAAGATCCTTCATTTATTGCGCGTAGGTTATTGATTTTGGCCTCTGAAGATATTGGCAATGCTAATCCCAATGCGCTCTTGTTGGCGAATAACTGTTTCCAGGCGGTGAACGTCATCGGATGGCCCGAATCACGCATTATTCTTTCGCAAACCGTCATTTATCTTGCAACTTCGGTCAAGAGCAATGCATCCTATGAAGCCATTAATAAGGCACAGGCGCTCGTGAAACAAACCGGTGATCTGTCGGTTCCCTTACACATCCGCAATGCGCCGACTAAACTGATGAAGGAGCTCAACTATGGAGCCGAATATAAATATGCACATGCTTATCCTGGGAACTTTGTGTTACAGGAATTTCTACCCAAAGAGGTTAGTGGTGTAAAATTATACGAACCGGGACAAAATCCTCAGGAGGAGAAGGTCCGACAGAGCCTTCGGGACAAGTGGAAAGAGAAATACAGATATTGAGAAAGTAAAAATGCCGCTACAAAATCTCAATACCCAATACTAACTACTCAATACTAATATCTATATTTGTTTTACAAATTGCTTCAACATATGAACATAGTGCCTCTAAAGCAAGTAGGGCGTTGGGCAGCGATAGCGCTGATCGGACTTACTGTTCTTTCCTGTAAAAAGGATAATCCAAAGCCCGAACCGGAGCCGGAACCAACTGACCGTACCGAAGGTCAGCTTATTAAAGACGATATTTATAAATATTATAAGCTCTATTCCGTATGGGCGGATGGATCTATTCCGGATTATTTAAAAAATCCGGCTCAGTATACCGATCAATATGGTTCGGCAAGTAATGTGCTTGATGCACTCAAAAGGCTGACACCTGTCCATGTGGCGGCTGGTTACGCAGGGGTTTTTGACCGCTTTTCCTTTATGGAAGGTCTCAATGGTTACAATATCTCCGAGCAGGCCAGTACAAAGATGGATAACAACGAAGGCTATGGCATCTCCGTGCAATGGTTTTCTTTGGATGCAGCTACTGCACGACCTTATATTTCCTTTGTTGAAGGGGGCTCTCCAGCGCAATTGGCGGGATTTAAACGTGCAGATATCATTACAGCTGTCAATAATGATAAGGAAAACTATTCGATCGAAGTCAATTGTCCGGATGGGGGCAGAACCTGCGAAGTAAAAGATGCTGCAGCCTATAGTCGATTGAGAAATAAAATCAATTCAGCATTGGATGCAGCAAATCTTACATTGCAGGTGAAACGTGCGGATAATAAGCTGTTCGAAAAAGCGATGAGTTATAACAATTCGTATGTGATCAATCCGATCTACAAGGATACGATCTATCTCAACAGTAATAATAATGTCGGTTATTTGGCCTTATCTTCTTTTGAGGAGATTGGCAGTAAAAATCAAAATCAGAAGAATATTGATGCGGCCTTTGCCCAATATGAAGCCAAACAGATCAAAAGCCTGATTGTTGATCTTCGTTACAATGGCGGCGGCTATGTAGATGCGGCTATCTATGTTGCGGATAAGATCGGCGGCGCCAAGACAAAAGGTAAACTGATGCTGACCTATGAAATGAATAAGTATATGCAGTCGGATGCAGCAAAGAACTTAAGAGATCAACTGAATATGCATGATACCTACTTTGACGGACTAAGTACGTTAAATCTTAATAAAGTTTATTTCTTGGTGAGCGAAGAGACTGCTTCAGCGGCTGAGATGCTGGTCAATGTGCTTACTCCGCATCTTCCAGTTCAGATTATAGCCACTGAATCCAGAACCTATGGTAAACCCGTTGGGTTTTTCGAACAGAAAGTCCGGGACAAAGTATCTTATTGGCCAGCTTCCTTTATTCTGAAGAATTCACGCGGAAATCTCGGCGAGAAATATAACAAGGGAACTGAATCCGGTCTGCGTGATTATTGGGACGGTCTAGTTCCTGATAAGAGTGGTATCGGTGACGATGTTTCAGCTGACGTCGGAGATCCTAAGGAGAAAATGCTGGCAACGGCTTTAGCTGATGCAGCTCCCACAAGTAAATCACGGGCAGCTATGCGCAGTATTTCTGCACGTACAATCCAAACAGTGGAACAGGGCAAAATGCATACAAGGCCAGAGCGTGGCATGATTAAGACAAGGATTAAATAAGTTAGTGTTGCTACTTGCGAAGAGAGCAAGTATGAGAATAGCTATGAGAGATATGGAGGTCACAGGATAATTAAGTCATCCTGTGACCTCTTAGTTTATTAGAAATCTCAATACGAATTATTTACTGCCAAATATGAATGAATGACACAGCTGGGCAGCCGCCGCGTCGGGCAAGCATTGTAAATAACCTACCGGTACTTCACCTACAATTTTTTCCAAAATTGTATTCATACTTGCAAAGAGATCTTTATTCCATCGGATTGCCGTGCAACTTGGTAAAACAGCAATAAAGCCTTTGAGTCCCGGTTGCCAGGTAAAGGTATTGGTTGGAGCCTGTTGTAACCGCACGAAGGCTTTTAGCGGTAATCGTTCATTTATATAACAAGGTGTCTTGCCACTCCATGGTGTTCCATAGATAAAAATGCCCTCCGCTGTTATTCGGACAGCCGGATTATCATCATTGAGCAATACAGTGTTGGGAATATGGGTAAGCCATAGTCTACTATGCGTACTTTTTCCGGTTCCACTTTTCCCTAAAAATGCGATTCCAGTACCTTGATGATTGACCACGGAGGCATGGATCATAATGGTATCATGCAGAAGGCTGGCTTGGCCAAATATCATCATGGACATCCAGGTAATTACAGCACTCTGTTCAGCTGCTGAGCTCTCAGGAACATAAATCGTAGATCGCTCAAAGTTGCGGTTGCTATACTGATACCAAGTTCCATTCCCGTTATCATTTACTATTGTCGTAATAAATGTGTCCTCTTTCTCATAAAAACGAAAGCGATCTCCCCAAGCAATAGAATCATCTGTCCGCAATAATCCCATATCCGCTGTTACTGGTGCTTTTTCTAGACTGATATTAATTGTAATATCAGCTTTATCGTCAGCAATACCGATCTGAAAATCCCGAAAGGACCCCAGGATATCATTCAACGCAATAGGTGTTGGATGGTTAAACTCCAAGATTAAGTCAGCGATGCGGTAACGGGTTTGAGATAACTCCAGTGAATTTTCTATATTCATAATTCAGTTCCTATGTGAATAAATACTTCATGAGCTCATGTGCTCGGTTCGTCTTTTATTTATTTGTATGTCCGGATTATTTTCATAACTATCTGTATTTTGCGAATCACAGTGATTACTTTAATCGAGATAGATGCGGTGTTGGCATTTATCTGCGAGATGTAAGTCGTGTGTTACAAATAGACATATTTTATGTTTTCCATATTCGAGCAGACGTTGTGTTAGCATATCTGAAGTCGTTCTATCCAAGGCAGAGGTTACTTCGTCAAAGAGCCAGATATCACCATCGTGCATCAGCGCGCGGGCAATAGCGATACGTTGCGCTTGTCCCTCGGATAAACCCATGCCAGATTCCCCTACGAGGGTATCTACCCCGTCCGGAAAGTCAAATACAAATTCGGCACAGGCCAACCATAGCGCCTGATCTATGTCTAGCGCTCCATCTTCTTTCACATGGAGGAGAAGATTTTCCCGGATTGTTCCGCTAAAGAGTGAATTGCCCTGTGGGATATAGGCAAAATTGACGCGATGTTTTGCCTCCAACGATCGTTCTCCATCGATATCTACCAATGTGATATCGCCTTTTTCAGCTTTGAGCAGCGATAACAATAGACGGATCAAAGTGGTTTTTCCTTTTCCGCTTGGGCCGATAATTGCTGTTGATTCACCGACTTTTAGCGAAAGGTTTAACTGTTGTAATACCCATTTGTCCTCGTAACGAAAGGAGAGATCACGGATACGGAGTTCTTGTGTTTTGTTCAGGCGCTCCTGTTTTACTTGAGGTTCAATCTCACCTTCCTGTAATTCCAGTAGCCGATCTGCAGATACCCGAAAGCGAACAAAACCTGGAATATAAGCAATCAATGCAAGAATTGGTGTTTGAATTCGCGCGACCAATTGCAAAAAGGCCGTCATTGTTCCAAAAGTAATCTGTCCGGATTGTAGCCGATAGACTCCCCAGATAAAGGCGACCAAATAACCTGCATTCATGGCGACTTTCATAGCGCCTTGGGTATAGGTTGAAAAATTAATCTGACGCATTTTCAGTAAAAAAAGCTGCTGTTGACTAGCTGTCAATTTTGCCCTCCTTTTTGGGAAAATGCCCATGGCGCGGATAAGCAAACGGAAACGTAAATTTTCCTGGAGAACTTTTGAGAAATTACTTTCCTCCTCTTTTACCTCCTTGCTCAATTTACGCATTCTGCGGAAGTAAATCTTTGAAAATACAAATAAAGGTGATATGGCAAGAATCATAAGCGCAAGCATCGGATCCATATACCATAAGAAACCGACCGAAGCCAATAGTTGGATAATCGTCAATACAAAGGAAAGCATCGTGCTGGCAATGGTATTGGCAACTTCTTCGCAGTCGGTCTGAATCCGGATCTGGATATCACCTGTATGCCAGTTTTTGATCAGTTTCCATACGGATAACATCTGTGCATCGAGCATAGTCCGTTGCAGTTGGAGTGTAAGCATGAGCTTGACACGCTCCAGAAGACGGCCTGAATAGCCTTTTATAGCCACATTTAGCGTGATACTTCCAATAATACCGATCAACAGCCATTTAAGGGATAATACTCCCGGGGAAGTCGCCACATCAACTGCTTTTTTGGACAGGTATACAAAGGTCAGGGAAAGACCGATACAGATCAGCTCCAATACAAAGTATAGGAGCAATCTACCACGGTAGCCTTCGCTGATTGACCATGCCCAGCGCACATGTTGTTTCAGGCTGTTATTATTCATTCGGATAGATCAATGGAAAGGTTATTTTTCCAATAGTCCTTGTTTTTCGAAATCTCCAAGTAAAACTTTAGCATCGGATTGCGCCTGTTCCTCTTCCACCTCATAGTTTTCACAGAGTAGTTTAACGATTGTAGCTGTGTCAAACTCTTTTTCTTTTAATTGCTCCCAAAGCCATGCTGCAGTGCTATTTAGTGTGTATACCGTTGATAAATCAACCATTTCCTGACTCGGGTCAACAATTAAATGATCTGAACCAATTGTTCTCAATACTAAATCCGATCTTAATTTCATATATAAATTATCTGTTTATTCATGAGCTAATTTTCCTTTTTTAATATACTCATGCTGCCTTCGGCGGTTTTAATATCCTATTGAATACCCAAATTTTCCTTACTTGATTATCGTATTTGGGTATATCACCTATTAGGGTTAAATAGAATAAGTAAAATCAAAGTTAATAATTATTTTTTCAACCTTTTTATTTGTCGTTATAGATTTCAGTTTCTTCAGCAGGATCTGTTCTATCGGGCTATTAAGCGTTTCAGTTTTGCAATAACCCGGCGTAGCAGACGAATATGATACCATCCTAAGCCGCGTAATCTCGCCCAACTACGATTTAAATTAATTTCCAATGCTGAGTTTTGTGGAAAATGAATAGAAGCGACCGCAATAATATCTTTGCTACTTATATACTCCCGCAATACAAGATTGCCATCGCCTGCCAATACGATCTGCGCATTCTTTTCTCCTACATAACGGTGAAAAACATATTTCCCCTCATGTTTGGCCAATATATTACTGCCTAGTTGCAAAGGTTCACCGCGATAAGCCTGTAATAAAACGCTGTCTCCGTCATGAATAAATGGACGCATGCTCCCGCCTTTGATACGGATACGAACTTCTTTGCCCTCATTTAGCATATCTTGTACTTCGGCAAAATAGAGCTCATTGGAGATAACACGTGCCTTATTGTCTTCCGAATGTTCAGCCATATATTATTGATTGGGTTGAACAAAATATTGGATCACCGGTTGTAGATACGTGTCTTTCAATAGGACTTTCTTGTTTTCATCCAACAGATATATTGTTGGAGATGCCTTGAGGTCATACAAGTTGAACGACAGTATTTTGCTATCGGCATCAAAACCATTGATCCATTTTTCGGACATTTCAGGCATATAATTTTTCCATTTACTGCGATCTCCCCAAGGGTCGATGGCTAATACCTGCACTTGTAGTTGCGAGAATAACTCAACCAATTGTGGCGTATCGCGGAGTTGATGGATGGTTTCTTTGCAATGCGAGCAATCCGGGTCGTAAAAGATCAAGAAGGTATATTTAGCTTTTGTCTGCGATAGTTTTTGTTTTGTTCCATTGGCCAATTCATAACTAAAGTCCTCTGCGGGCTGCCCTACCTTATTGCGCATTACTAATTTATAGGTAGGTCTATATGCATCTTTCTCTAGATCCGATAATAGGTCAGTTTTGATCATATAACGTAGAACAGATTCGTAGATGATATCATTTCGCATTGGTGAATTACCATCATAGAGATAACGTTCGTATAGTTTGATGAAGTAGTCGAAACTGGTTCTATTGGATTTGGCTTTGTCTAACATCAGGTCTAACGCTTTGTCCCGCATAGCGGAATCAGGGGTTTTTGATAATAATCCGATAAAATCAGCGAGCTGCTGCTCTCCTTTGTCTGGATTTTTAACCTGAGCAGTGTCTTTCATGTCGAACTTATCCCAGAAATGTAACAAGCTACTATCTGCGGCACTTATGGCACCCGCTTTTTGCGGTATTGTTTCGTTACTTTCTTTTTTTGATTTATTATTTCCATCACAGGCCCATAAAAGACCTACAATCATGCCTATCGGCAACCAAAAACCAAGAGTTGAACTTTTCATTCTAATTTAATGCTTAACTTCGCTAAGTTAATAAAACTTTCAGGATTCCATGGATAGAATCAACAGCATTAATTGAGGTTACAGCTGCTCATGTGCCTGGCCACTATTTAAATTGAAGTTCCTGATTTCTTTGGGACAAGTCGTAGCAAAAGAAAGCCTTTTTACGTTAGATGCCTGAATAGCGAAAGATTTATGCGAGGAGGTAGAGAGCTCTTTCCTGCCTGTTTAGAACCACTGGTGTAAATATTTTAAACGATTTAATTAAATAGTTTTACTAATTTTGCGGCAAACGCCAATATATCGAATGAAAAAAATAGTATTATGGTTTTGCATGATCGGATTTGTGGGCTCAGTATACGCACAGACCAATCCTGCCAATATCAAAGTAGATAATCTGACAGATGCACAGATAGAGCAATATGTAAAACAAGCTGCCTTAATGGGCTATGATGAAAGTCAGCTAGATGGTTTTGCTCGTGCGCAAGGGGTGTCTGCTGTTGAAGTACAAAAATTAAAAGAACGTTTGGCGAAAATTAAGCGTAAGAAACAACAACCGGATCAATCACAGCGAACTCATACGACCGCTACCACAGGACGGGCAGTTGGTCGTCAAGTGGGGGGGGTAAATACGACAGATTCCTTACAAAATAAACGCAATAATAATCCCGATTCCGTTCAGCATGATGATGGAAAATTGAAGATTTTTGGCGCGGACTTGTTTAAAAATAATAGTATTACTTTTGAACCTAATCTTCGGATGGCGACGCCAAGTTCTTATATCATTGGTCCTGATGATGAGATCTTATTGGATATCACTGGTGATAATGAAGCTTCTTATACACTTCCTGTCAGCCCAGATGGAATGATCAAGGTGGAATATGTTGGTCAGATTAATGTTGCGGGCTTGTCGATCGCTGCGGCGAAGAGTAAGATTGAACAGCGTTTGAGTGGAACCTATCCTGCAATCCGTTCGGGAAGGACCAATGTCAGTGTAACAATTGGAAATATCCGCACGATCCGCGTTACCTTGACCGGAGCTGTTAGCAAACCTGGTACCTATAGTTTACCTTCTTTAGCTACAGTCTTCAATGCACTTTATGCTTCTGGAGGTCCTAATAAAAATGGTACCTACCGTCAGATCCAGGTGATCCGTGGTAATCGTGTCGTCAGCACAATTGATGTCTATGATTTTTTGGCGAATGGTATACAACAAGGTAATATACGTTTACAGGATCAAGATATTATCCATATTCCTGTATATGGAGCGCGTGTGCAGTTTGAGGGTGAAGTAAAGCGACCTGCTATTTTCGAGACTGTAGCAGGAGAATCCTTATCCGATATCTTGCGTTATGCGGGCGATTTTACAGAGAATGCCTATACTGCGAAGATCAAAGTTTTGCAAACAACAGGACGTGAGCGCAGTGTGCAAGATGTCTATGCTGACCAGTTCGCAAATTATACGCCTAAGGGTGGAGATCAATATGTTGTTGAGCCGATATTGGAACGTTATGCCAATCGGGTATCTGTGCTTGGTGCGGTATTCCGTCCGGGTATATTTGGTTTAGAGTCAGGTCTGACGCTCAAGCAAGTGCTTGAAATGGCCGATGGTGTACGTGAGGATGCTTTTTTAGAACGTGGTATCATCAATCGCCTGAAAGCAGATAATACTTCAGAACTGATCAATTTTAATGTACGCGAAGTATTGGCTGGTACAGTTGCTGATATACCATTGAAGCGTGAGGACAAGATCGAAATCGCTTCTATTTTTGATTTACGTGACGAATATAAATTTACCGTTCAAGGCGAAGTACGTTTCCCCGGGGATCTGCCTTTCGCCAGTAATGCAACGTTAGGTGACGTTATTCAAAAAGCTGGTGGATTTACTGAGGCTGCTAAAAATGCACGCGTGGAGATTGCTCGAAGACTTAAACAGCGCAATGCAGATGATCATAGTTCTTCGCAAACGATTTTAGTCGATATTAAAGATGGTATCCTTACAGATCCGACTATCGCTTTACAACCTTACGATGTTGTTTCGGTATTAGGAGACGCTGGGTTCCGTACACAGCGACAAGTGACGATTGAGGGTGAGGTACTCTATCCGGGTATTTATACCATTTCACGTGAGGATGAACGTATCTCCGATATCATCAAGCGGGCTGGTGGATTAACCACTTATGCTTATACCGAGGGTGCTTCTTTAAAACGCACAGGGATGTCTAAATTAAAGGAGGCGGAGAAAAAAGAGAAAGAACGTCTTAAAAAAGAGTTGGAGAAAGATAGCTTGGACGAAGAAGGAAATAATAACAAGAAAAATAAACAAGATAAGGAGTCCGATGAAGAGAATGCTGACAACTCTAAAGCAAAAAGTAGCGCTTTGGCGAAAGTGTCTCAACAAGGGATGACCGCAGCTGATGTTGAGCCGAGTGACCTTGTTGGGATTGAGTTGAACAAAATACTGGAAAATCCTTATCAGCGCGGCGATTTATTGGTGTTGGATGGCGATATTATTACAGTGCCAAAAGAACTGGAAACGGTTAAGGTCGTGGGTGAGGTTTTGAATCCAAATAACGTCGTATATGTAAAAGGTAAAAACCTAAAATACTATATCAATCAAGCTGGCGGGTTTACGGATAATGCATTGAAAAAACGTGTCTTTGTTCAGTATGCCAATGGTGCTGTAAAAGGGAAAGATGGTGGTTACCCAGACGTGAAACCTGGAGCTGAGATTGTTGTTCCGAAACGTGCTCCGAGAGAGAAGCTAAGTTCACAGGCTTGGATTGGTATTGGAACAGGGATCGCATCAACATTGGCAATTATTGTGAGTTTGTTTAAATAGATATGACCGAGACAAAAAATAAACCTGATATTACGTTAAAAGAACTCATTCTCAGTATTAAGAATTGGATTTGTTACCTAATCTCCAAATGGTATGTTTTGATTCTTGCCGTTATCTTAGGTTCAGTGGCAGGTATACTTTATGCTAAAATAAAAAAACCGGTTTATACAGCTACAACCAGTTTTGTATTGGAAGGTGCTGAGCCTGGTAATGGATTAGGACAATATGCGGGAATAGCTTCCATGATGGGAGTGGATATTGGAGGGGGAAACGGAGGAATTTTTCAAGGCGATAATTTAATCGAGCTATATAAATCAAGGACAATGATTGAAGCAGCGCTTCTAAAGCCATCTCAAAGTGATTCATCCAAAGTGTTATTGGACCATTATTTTGATATGGAGCAGCTAAAGGAGGAATGGAAGAAGAAGCGACCAGAACTGTTAATGGTTGATTTTGCTCTGAAGCACCAAAATAGTGCTATTATGCAACGACGTAGGGACAGTGTTATTAGTAAAGTTGTCGACGATATCAATGCAAAAAAATTGGCTGTTGGAAAACCTGATAAAAAATTGTCTATTATAAAAATCGATGTTTCAGGAACAAATGAAATTTTTGCCAAGGAATTTAACGAAGCACTTGTTGCAGAAGTGAACGAGTTCTATATAAAGACAAAGACAAAAAAATCATTGGATAATATTTCCATCTTACAACATAAGACAGATTCTGTAAGAGCTGCAATGAATGGAGCAATCTCTTCTGCAGCTGTTGCAATCGATAATACACCAAATTTAAATCCGACAAAGCAAGTCCTTAGGGTCGTTCCTGCGCAGCGATCGCAGTTTTCCGCGGAAACCAATAAAACAATTTTAGCTCAGCTTTTACAAAATTTGGAACTATCAAAGCTTGCGTTAATGAAGGAGGCACCGTTAATTCAGATTATCGATAACCCAGTTTATCCTGTTAGGGAGAGCAAAATGGGGCTGATAAAGGGAGCGGTTATTGGGGCTTTTCTTCTTTGTTTTATGACGGTTATTGTATTAACAGTCTTGAATACAATTCGCATTTCCATGAAAGATTGAGTTAAATAAGCTTTATGATTGGTATTATAATACAGGCGAGATTAGGCTCGACTAGACTGCCTAAGAAGATATTAAAACCTTTTGAAGGTAAGACTATACTTCTTTTTTTGATCGAGAGATTGCGACAATTGAATTTGCCGATTGTCGTTGCAACGACTACGAATGAAAATGACGATGAGTTGTGTGACTATTTGTCAACTCACCAAATAGCCTATTATAGAGGAGATGAAAATAATGTTCTTGCGCGTTACATTGGTGCCGCATCTTATTATAACTTTGATACAGTAATCAGAATATGCTCCGATAGTCCATTGATTGATCTTCACAAACTGGAGAGTCTAGTTGAGCAGTATAGGGCAGAAGATTGTGATTATTTCTCATTTTCTTATAAAAATGTGCCTACGGTACTCACGCATTTTGGCGTATTTGGTGAGATTGTGCGTTTGGAGGCGCTTAAATTGTTGGATAAATCTGTTGACGATCTTAAGATTAAGGAGCACGTGACTTACGGCATCTATACGAATGCTAAAGATTATAATGTCAAGTTGGTCGAGCTTACAATATTTAAACAAGACTTTGAGCGCATTCGGCTAACGATTGATACTCCGGAGGACTATGACAATCTTTTGTCAATAGGTGAAAAATATAGAGGTTTTCTTAATGAACCTTTTGAAAAGCTTGCGGAGCGGATAAGCCGCGATGAGAAATTATTAAAAAAAATGGAAACAATTATTATGAGCAATAAAAAATAAAAGATATGGAAAGTAAAAATGTATATATTATTGGTGAAATAGGACAAAATCATAACGGTTCCGTTGATTTGGCGAAACTAATCATAGATTTAGCTTGTCGGCCAATTGAAGAAGATCTATTTGGTTTAAAATTGCAGCCAATGAATGCTGTAAAATTGACAAAAAGAGATTTGAAACAAGAGTTGTCGAAATCGCAAATGGATGCTGCTTACAATTCACCACATGCATTTGCAAGCACTTACGGAGCACATCGTGAGGTATTGGAGTTGAATGATGAGCAACACTTTGAAATTTATAAATATGCCAAAGAGAAAGGTGTTGATTTTGTGGAAACATTATGTGCAATTGGATGTCTTTCACTGTTAAAGCTTTTTACACCAGATTATCTGAAGGTTGCGAGCCGGGATTTGACCAATCTTCCTTTATTGGAAGCATTGGCAGAAACCCAAATTCCGATTATTGTTTCTACGGGTATGGCGGGTAAAAAGGAACTAGATGATGCTATTGGTGTAATCACGAAATATCATAATAATTTGAGTATTTTACATTGTGTATCACAATATCCAACTCATCCTAAAAATACCAACTTAAACACGATTCCTTTTTTGCAGAAAAATTATCCTGACTATAAGATTGGATATTCGGATCATACAATAGGCATCGCTACTCCACTCGCAGCGGTTGCTATGGGGGCTGAAATTATAGAAAAACATATCACAATAGATAGAAGAATGAAAGGGACTGACCAAGCGGGATCGTTAGGACCAGATGGTGTGAACAGGATGGTTCGTGATATCAGACTGTTTGAGGGATCCTTAGGTGTAGAAGATATTTTTATTGAAGATGATGTAAAGGCTGCAAAAGTTAAATTGGAACGTTCAATAGCAACATTAAAAGATCTTAAAGCGGGTGATATTATTACAGCTGATGATCTTCATTTGCTATCCCCTGGTGACGGGTTGAAGTGGTCAGAAAGAGATACCATCATAGGTAAAACTATTAACAAGGATATTGCAAAAGATGAAATTATCTATAGCGCCTTTATCAATTTTTAAATATTCATATCATAATGAAATTACCAAAGCTAATAGCAACAGATATTGATGGAGTATGGACCGATGGTGGTATGTATTATGATATTGATTTCAATGAATTAAAAAAATTTAATACACTTGATAGTGCGGGAGTCCTCTTTGCCAAAGCTTTAGATATTCCGGTAGTGATCATTACGGGGGAGCAAACTGAGATTGTCAGACGTCGGGCGATAAAGTTAAATATTGAACGGTATTATCTTGGTGTAAAAGATAAATTAACGCTACTGGAAGAAGTTTGTTCAGAATTAAATATCGCTTTAGAGGATGTGGCCTATATTGGAGATGATTTAAATGATATCGAAGTTTTGGAAAACGTCGGATTCTCAGCATGCCCATCCAGTGCTCCGAGTTATATTAAGGAGATTTGTTCTCACATTTGCGAAAAGAAGGGTGGAGAGGGAGTATTTCGAGAATTCGTCGAGTATATTATCGGTGAAGATTTGATTAAAGAATTGATACGGCATAAAGTCAAATTAAATAGACAGTAATTATGACGGCTGTTAAAAAGGTTAATTCTTCCTTAGTATTTTTGTTTTCTAAATACTTTGTATTCGGAATACAATTCCTGAATGCTTTTTTGCTAGCTGTAAAACTGGGACCGCATTATTTTGGGATATGGGCCTTTATATCATTGGTGCTTCAATACTTTGATTATTTTAATCTAGGCATTGCAAATGCAGTAAATGTGTTCTGTTCATTTAACAAAAACAGAACACAATTTATATCTTATATTGTTGGAAATTCTGTTTTCCTAATTGCTATTTTAAACATTTTTGCTCTTAGCTGCTATCTTTTTTTGGTATTTGTGGCACATATTGGGGAGAAATATGAACTTGAACGTTTTTTCCTTTTTACACTTGTTATTTTTTCATCAGGTTATTTTATAGCGCTATTTTCCAATGTCTTAAGAGTTTATAACCAATTAATCCCTATTTCATTGGTGCAGTCCTTTTTGCCATTAGGAACTTTGGCGTCATTGCTTTTTTTTAATGGAGAACATCTCCTTCAATCCATTTTATGGTTTTATGCTTTATCTAACATTATTGCATTGCTTATTTTGATTTTCAGGATGCCATTTGCAGTGAAATTTAATTTAGATATTAGGCTTCTGAAGCGGGTTTTGGGCTTGGCACTCCCCTTATTTTTCTATAATGCGAGCTTCTATTTTATTTTTATTTCGGTGCGTTCGCTTGTTAGTAAGTACTATACTATAGAGGAGTTTGGCTTCTTTACGTTTACATTTTCAATAGCAAATATTATTGTCTTGATCACGGATTCCCTATCATTTTTAATTTGGCCAAAATTATTGAATAGATTTAATGTTTTGTCGAAGGAGGAATCCATGAAATTACTTGTACGGGTTAGACAAGCTTTTTTGACATTCTCTCATTTGGGATTTTATTGTTCATTGATCTGTTATCCAATCCTTATTAGGTTTATGCCTGGTTATGAAGGTACTTATAAATCGTTTTTAACGGCTGTAATATCAGTTGTATTATTGGCGAACAGTTTCGGTTTTCAAAGTTTAATTATCGCGAAAAGGGGGGAACGCTATCTTGCGATAGTTTCCTTTGCGCTATTGATTATGTGCTTTGTCTTATCGCTTGTTTTGATCTCCATATTTAAGATTGAATTAGCGTACGCAATTTTGGGTACGGCCTTTTCCTATTTTATATTTAATATTATTCTGGCAAATAAAGTTTACCTTTTGTTATCGGGAAAATCGGCATCCCTTCTAAAGATCATTGATTTCGGCTGTAGTTATCGTTTGTATATTCCATTGCTCGTTGTGTGTCCAGTTCTTTTTATTAATGAAAATTATATATCCTATTTCATTGCAGCTTCAAGTGTAGTTTTTCTTAGTTTGAATTGGCGTTCGATTAATAACATTATAACGTTAATAATGCGTATTATCAAAGATCCTGACTTTCTTAAAATATAAAAATGAACTATTTTTTAGTAAGCACCCCTTTACAGTATTGTAATGCTCATAACATTGATGTTGAAGGAGCAAAAACACTTGTATTTCTGGGTGATTTCCATGGAGGAGCTGAGTTTTATACAAAGATTAAAAATAGCATATATTGGGAGGAAAAATTTTATTTTGACTCCTACCGTCAATTGCTTTCGTTCTTAAAAAAGGTGATTAATGCGAACGATAAACTATTTATTGATTCAGATTATGGACTTCAGACTAACTGGATGTTATCTAAGATAAAAACGAAGGAGATTTTTGTATATGAAGAGGGGTATGGGAGCTACAGAAATGACTTGTTGAGCGCAAGATGTAAGAGTAAGATTTTATATCGATTTTTAAAATTTTTAGGCAATAAAGAACATTTTGGTGATAGCAAATTTGTGAAAGGTATCTATCTATATGATCTCCCCAAACATAAACGGCACGTTTCGGATTTTAGAAATCAGCGATTTAGTTTTCGTAAGCCATTTGTCGACAATTTGAATGAGATTTGTGATGAAATCCTTACAGTCGAAGAAAGAAGGGAATATCAAGAGATGGTTGAAGGGAAATCAGTTTATCTTTATCTCACAAATTGGGATTATAACAAAAACATCGAACATCTTTTTCAAGATAGAAAAAAATCGGAAACTGGAGATACCTTACTGATATTAAAACCGCATCCCAGGATTAAACAATTCAGTAGCGAATTTGAGTTTGATCTCGTTTTATCTAATAATGTTATGGTGGAATTGATTTTGTTAACATTCCATAAGTTTGCAAAGGAGCTTTTTGTGTACCATGATGGATCGAGTGCATTACTTTATCTGACTGATATAAACAATACGATTATAGATGCAATTTAAACTACCGGCTTTAAATAGGTACAGTGTATATGTTCTACTATACCACTTGCTGTTTTTGGGTTTTTCCACATCCAGCTTGATTCCTATGCAGGTCATGCTCATTTATTTAGTGGGTGTTTTTTGTATTGAGTTTAGATCAGTGTCAAGGAATGTCTTCTATACAAGTGTTTTCGGAGTCTTATCTTTTTTTGGCGGTATCTGTTTTCTTTTTAAGGGTTTCTACGTCAACAGTAGTTTAATCGTTTATCAACTGTTCTTTGGGATAATTTTGCAGTTCTACTTAGAACGTAGGATTGGCCCTGAGATATACGCGTTTATTTTGATTATTTACTGCTCGTTTATTTATTTTAATATTTTTCGGGGTGTAGATCCTGATTATATACTATATCAACGAAGTAGAAATATGGTAAGCTTTTATGCACTGCTATATACTATTTATTACTATATAGAAGATTTTCGATGGAATAAAAAGGTCAATATTTTACCCGCATTGAATTGTTCTGTCTTAGCTCTTTTGTTGGTTGGACGCTCTGGAATTATTGTTTCTCTGTTACTGTTGCTATTCGTTTTCTTTTATCAATTTAGTTTTATTTCAACGTTTTCTAAAGTAAAGCGAATATTAATTATCACTGCTGTAACAGGCGTTTTTGTCTATACGAATTATCAATTGCTTATGCAATTATACGAATCGTCTTTTGGACGATTTATTGAATTGGGGGTGGATATGACGGGAAGGGAGGATATTAATCAACTGTATTTGAGTAAAATGACAGGTGATCCGATAGCACTTATTTTTGGTGTTTCATTGAATGATCCTGTGTTCGAAAGGTTTGATTTCAATTTACATAACTCATTCTTTTCTGCCCACTATTTTTGGGGCATTTTTAGTCTAGTCTTCTTTGCGATTATATTGAAATGTTTCTTCGTAAAAGGGAATATTTTTTATAAAGGATTGTTTGCAATTCTTTTAATTCGAGCTTCTACTGATCAGGTGTTTTTTATTGACTTTATGGATGTAATAATTTATTACTTAATGTTTCTCATTTTTAATTTGAGTACTAATGTTGATGCGGATCAACCTATAAATGATAAATTAATATGCGTTTGATTCTTATAATAAGCGATTTAAGGTTTGTTTTCATTCAATCGACTCATGTTGATTTTGTGATTAATAAAATAATTTTCCACAAGAAATTTTCATGTTTTAATGGGACTATAGTTCCCATTGATCGTCTATAATTAATGTGGGGATATTTTGTGATATAAAGTTATGACAGTATTTCAAATAAGTAGTGAGTTAAATATAGGCTCTGTTGGTCGGATTGCTGAGCAAATTGGGGAGGCGGTACTTGCCAAAGGAGGGAAAAGTATCATTGCTTATGGCAGGGAGGGAGCGGCTTCCAAATCGTCGTCTTATAAAATTGGTGATAAGGTGGATTTTTATATTCATGCCTTAGGGACACGCTTCACTGATAGACACGGTTTTTTTTCTATTGGAGCTACTAAAAAGTTAATTAGAGAAATAGAACGTATTAACCCAGATGTTATTCATATGCAACATCTGCACGGTTATTATATAAATATTGAATTGCTTTTTAATTTCCTTGCTACGTTTGGGAAACCGATCATTTGGACTTTTCATGATTGCTGGTCCTATACAGGACACTGTGCCTATTATGATTTGGTGGGGTGTTCCAAATGGCAGACAGAGTGTGGTCATTGTCCTCAATTGGGGGAATACCCCAAAGCATTTTTTAAAGATAATTCTCGCAGGAATTTTTTGGATAAGAAACGTTTATTTAATTCAGTAAAGAATTTAACGATTGTGCCTGTATCGAAATGGCTAGAGAAGGAAGTCCGAAAATCGTTTCTTAGTTCCCATCGGATTAAAACGATTCAAAACGGGATCGATGTCGATAAATTTAGATATTCGGGTAATAATATTAAGACACAGTTTAATATTGAAGATAAATTTGTAATTTTGGGCGTGGCCAACCCTTGGGACACAAGAAAAGGATTGAGATTTTTCATTGAGATGGCAAGTAGTTTGACCGATCGGTTTCAGATAGTCTTAATAGGGCTGTCTAAACGTCAAATTGCTGAGCTTCCGCCAAATATTATCGCTTTAAAAAGGACAAATAATATCGATGAGCTTGTTGATTTCTATTCTTCTGCGGATGTTTTTGTGAATCCAACGTTGGAGGATACCTTTCCAACAACTAATTTGGAGGCGCTGGCTTGTGGAACACCCGTAGTTACCTTTGACTCAGGGGGAAGTTCAGAGGCCGTTGACGCAGGTACTGGGATAGTTGTCCGTCAGAAGGATTCAGCCTCGTTAAGCGAAGCGATATTTGAAATTGAGCGTAACGGTAAAGCATATTATTCAAGTAATTGCAAAGAACGTGCTCGAAACAACTTTAAAAAGGAAGACCGCTTTCAAGACTATATAGAGCTATATTATGATATATTAAATAAGAGTAGTAGATGAAAAGAGAAAGGCCATATCAAATATGTACCAAGACAATAATGGATACATCGGATCCAAATATCATTTTTAATGAGAAGGGGGAAAGTGATTATTATACAAACTATATTGAAAATATTTTACCAAACTGGCATACAGACGAACGTGGACTTGAGGAGTTAATGAAAATCGCTGATCGTATAAAAAAGACCAGTAAAAATAAAGACTTTGACTGCATTATTGGACTCAGCGGGGGATTGGACAGTTCTTATGCGGCCTATGTCGCAAAAGAAATTATGGGTCTAAGACCTTTAATATTTCACGTGGACGCAGGTTGGAATACAGATAAAGCGGTAGGTAATATTGAAAAGCTTATTAATGGACTTAACTTAGATCTTTATACTGAAGTAATTAACTGGGAGGAAATGAAGGATCTCCAAGTTGCTTTTTTAAAATCTCAAATTGCGGATCAGGATTTGCCCCAAGATTATGCATTCTTTTCCGCATTATATAAATTCGCTAAGAAACACAAAATAAATTATGTCCTGACAGGGGGGAATTTTTCTACCGAATGCTGTCGGGAACCAGAAGAGTGGGGGGGATTTCCGGGTATCGATGTACGATTAGTAAAAGACATTCATGGGCAATTTGGTAAACGTCCATTAAAAACATTTCCATTGGTCGATATTTTAAAATATAAAATTTACTATCGTTATATCTATGGAATGGAAGTTTTCAAACCCCTCAATCTTATTCCATTTGTTAAGAAAGATGCCGAAAATTTGTTGTTTGAAAGGTATGGTTGGGAATCTTTTCAACATAAGCATCATGAGTCACGTTTTACTCGTTTTTATGAGGATTATTGGCTGCCACGAAAATTTGGTTATGAAAAGCGGCGTGCACATTTTTCATCGCTGATCCTGACTGGGCAGATGACGAGAGAGGAAGCTTTAGAGAGAATATCTCGGCCGGAACTTTCCGATGAATTCTTGCAAAGAGAATTTGAATATATCGCTAACAAACTGGACTTAACTCCGGATGAATTGCAGGCGATCTTTGAAGGTAAAAATAAGACCTATAAAAACTATAAAAGTAAGATAGAAATCATCAAGTTGGGAGCTAAGATGATGCAAAAAATGAAAATAGAAAAGCGTTTATTTAGATGATAACTTTAGTAGATTATGGTGTCGGAAATATCAATGCCTTTGTTAATGTTTACAAACGTCTTGATGTACCTGTAAAAATTGCGAAAACAAGGACGGACTTGATTGGAGCCGAGAAGTTAATCTTGCCTGGTGTTGGACATTTTGATCATGCCATGACACAGTTGAATCAATCCGGTATGCGTGAGACTTTGGATGACTTGGTGCTTGGAGGGGATATTCCGGTGATTGGTATATGTGTCGGAATGCAAATGATGGCGAAGAGCAGCGATGAGGGTGAGATGGAAGGATTGGGCTGGATAGATGCTCAGGTGAAGATATTTGATAGAAAAAAGATAGACTATGTAACGCAGTTGCCGCATATGGGTTGGAACGATGTAAAACCAATAAAAGATTTGGCATTATTTAATGGGCTTGAAAAAGATGCTATTTTCTATTTTTTGCACAGTTATTACTTTGAGTGTAACTGTTCGGAAGATATCTTGGCTGTCACAGACTATGGAGGAGAATTTACTTCAGCCGCTCATTATAAAAATCGATTTGGAATTCAATTTCATCCCGAAAAAAGCCATCACTACGGTGAAGTTCTATTGGGCAATTTTGCAAAGTTAAATGTAGAAGAAAATGTTACGACCAAGAATTATTCCCAGCCTGCTTATACAGGATAATGGATTAGTAAAGACTGTTAATTTTAAAAACCCAAAATATGTTGGTGATCCCATTAACGCTGTAAAGATCTTCAATGAAAAGGCTGTTGATGAGCTGGCAATTTTCGACATCGATGCAACAGTAAAAGGTTTAGAGCCAAATTACAGTTTGATAGAGCGTATCGCTAATCAGTCGCGCATGCCGTTGTGTTATGGTGGGGGGGTGAAAACCGTTGATCAAGCACAACGAATATTTGGGCTCGGAATTGAGAAAATAGCGTTGTCTTCTGCTGCATTACAAAATCCGAGATTGATAACCGAAATAGCGGATCGGGTTGGAGCGCAATCTGTTATTGTTGTTTTAGATGTTAAGAAAAAGCTTTTTGGTGGCTATGAAGTTTATACTCATAATGGCAAGAAGTCTACAGGGATCAACCCTTTCCAATTTATTGAACAGGCACAGCGATCGGGGGCTGGGGAAATTATCATTAACTCAATTGACCACGATGGAATGATGAAGGGCTATGATAAAACGCTGATTGATAAGGCCCGTGAGAAAACAACGCTACCAATGACAGTTTTAGGAGGAGCGGGTTCATTGGAAGATATTCGAGATATTATCGATCGGCACAAAATTATCGGTGTAGCTGCAGGAAGCTTGTTTGTATTTAAGGGAGTTTATAAGGCAGTTTTGATTAATTATCCAACAAAGGAAGATAAAGATAGACTATATCACCGTTAAGGCCTGTGGTAGATCTGTTTAATAAACCGCACACTCATATCTTTTAGGTCTGAATGTTGTTTATTTGAGCAAAACAAAAAAAAGCTTATTTTTATCCCAATTTTAAGAGGGATTATAGATGCAATCAGGATTAAGTTTTACAGCAATAGATTTCGAAACAGCTACAGCCAATCAGAATTCGGCTTGTGCAATAGGGTTAGTTGTAGTAGAACAAGGTATTATAGTTGATGAATTTTATTCACTGATTCAGCCGCCGAATAATCAATATATGTGGCAGACTACGCGGGTTCATGGAATTAAACCTAAGGACACAGCTTTGGCTCCTACCTTCAAAGAATTATTCCCCCAGATCTTTCCGCTGATTAATAACCGGTTAATGGTTGCTCATAATGAATTATTTGATCGTGGTGTGCTTCGTAAAACAATGAGTTATTATAATCTTTCTTATGAAAGTTTAGGCTTGAGCGAAAAGTGGGAATGTACATTTCGTATTTATCAGGGAAAGGGTTTTAAGCCCGCACGGCTAAATGCCTGTTGTGAAGTTTTGGGAATTGAGCTTAACCATCACGAGGCGCTCTCAGATGCCCGTGCTTGTGCTAATTTGTATTTAAGGCATGCCGATATTCCTTCTTTGGCATGATATTTACCTTTATTCGATATAGAACGAAAGGAAGCTTTCGGTTGTTCTCATTTTAAGTTTTATATTTGATATATTAATTGAGGGATTTCCTTTATTATTTAAATTTTAATGATATTATGATAGCCATACCTGCAAAAAGTATGCGAATTGGTATTACATTCAGTGCATTTGACCTGCTGCATGCTGGTCATATCAAAATGCTCGAAGATGCCAAGAGACAGTGTGATTTTTTAATCTGTGGGCTACAGACAGATCCTACGCTAGATCGACCAGAAAAGAATAAGCCTGCACAAACTGTTGTGGAGCGTTATATTCAGCTCAAAGGTTGTAAATATGTAGACCAGATTGTGCCCTATGCGACAGAGCAAGATTTGGAGGATATACTCCGATCATTTAAAATTGATGTCCGTATCGTGGGTGATGAATATCGTGAAAAAAGTTTTACAGGTAGAGTATATTGCGAAGAAACGGGTATAGAATTATATTTTAATAGCCGTGATCATCGTTTTTCAAGTTCTGGCTTGCGCAAGATTGTCGCTAAAGCAAATGCTGGAGAGGAACCCCTTTTTAATGCTAATAAGTGAATAAAATGAAAATCGGAATAACATTTGGCGTATTTGATCTTTTACATGCAGGTCATATTATGATGCTTGAGGAAGCAAAGAGACATTGTGATTATTTGATTGTTGGGCTCAATACGGATCCATCTGAGGTGTTCCCGGAAAAGGCAAAGCCAACACAAACCATCGTCGAGCGTTATATTCAATTAGAGGGATGTCGTTATGTTGATGAAATTATTCCCTACGAAACTGAACAAGATCTTATCGATATGATTAAGGCCTTACCGATTCAGGTTCGTATTATTGGTGAGGAATATCGGGATACTGATTTTACTGGTAGATCATATTGTGTAGAAGAAAATATTGAAATTTATTATAATAAGCGTACACATCGTTTTTCGAGTGCGGGTCTACGGAAAGTTGTAGCCGATAAAGAAGCGGGAAATAACTAAAATATTATGAGTGCTATTATCCATGTTGTATTGACTGGTGGGGTCGGGAGCCGTCTCTGGCCGCTTTCGCGGAAGAGCTATCCAAAGCAGTATCTTTCTTTATTCAAAGAAGGGTCATTGTTTGAGATGACCATAAAACGAAATCAGTCTCTTTGTGGTCAGGTTATCGTCGTTGGGAATCGGGATAATCACAATCTGAGCCGAGAGGTGATGGAAAACAATGCTATCGAATATATTGATATTGTTGAAGCTACTCCCCGTAACACTGCTGCTGCAATAGCTTTTGCGGCCTTTGCTGCACAACCAGACGATATCTTGATTGTAACCCCCTCGGATCATGTGATTGTGGGAGATCAGCCCTATGCAGATGCCATTAAAGCTGGTATCGAAAAAGCGAATAAGGGATATATTGTCACATTTGGTATTCAACCAAGTCGTCCTGAAACAGGGTATGGCTATATAGAATATAAAGATGATAAAGTGTTGTCCTTCCGGGAAAAGCCTAATCAGGATACTGCCGAAGACTTTATCGAGCGAGGTAATTTTCTTTGGAACTCAGGAATGTTTTGTTTCAGGGCAGATACGTTTTTATCGGAATTACAAACTTTCGAACCTAAGGTATATGCGACAGCATTGGCGGCATGGCAACATCGTCAACACGACGAGCTCGATCTACAGCTTTCTAAAGAGATTCCTTCTATTTCGATCGATTATGCTGTTATGGAACGGTCAAAGAAGATTCGTGTTGTAGCCACAAGTTTCCAATGGTCTGACTTAGGGTCATTTGAATCAATGTACGATTATTTAAAGCTAACTGGACATCCAGTCGATGAGAATGGCAATATGGTTATTGGTACTGATATTTACACAGCCTTTGTCGGTTTAAAAGATAGTATCCTTGTTCATACAAAAGATGCTATCCTCGTTCTTCAGAAGGAAAAATCACAGGACGTAAAAAAAATATACAATACATTGGAACGGCATCAATCCAAATTGATTGACTAATTTAGCAAAGGAGCTTGATCATTGCATGATCAAGCTCTTTTTTTTTCAGCATTGTCCATGTTATTAAATCTGTTTCTTAACAGATTACCAAATGTCCCTTATTTGTCCCTGCTGATTTAATATTGAATTAATAGTAATATCAGATATTTGGTTAGTGTTTAAGAGCATCTATATGTGAAGCACTTAGTCATTTAATTTTAACCAACATAATGATATGATGACCATAGCCATACTTATTATTTTATTTTTAGGGGGCTGTTTTTTCTGGAGGAAGAAACAGCAGAAACAACGATTTAATAGAAGCGTTGGAATGACCGTTAGCTATATGTTTCAGGAGCGCCCAGGCCAATATAGTGGGGATAGAAATGTCCGAAGTGGGGTATTTATCTTTAAAGCTGAACGTAGTGATGATAGATTAAAGAATATTGTCATCCGAAAAGTAAGACCATTACATTCCGCTTTAGACGTAAACCTTGAGCAGATTTTAGTTATTCCATTTGAACGGAAGGATAATAGGCGATCCGATGTTTCCGTTCGTTTTAAGATTAACAGACGGACTCCAAAGATTGAAAACCTAACAGGCGGACGGATAAATATTTCCGGAGTTCTAAATTTTGAAGAAAGGAGGCCAGAATCATTTACGGCAACTTTATCCATATCGGATTTATATCAAAAAACTGAAGTTTGATTGGTTGATAATAGTACTTGTTTTATTTTTAAGGGTACCTCATGACAGGGGGGCAATTTTATGTTCATTTGGGTTGATGTTCCACGTGAATTTTAATTTTTAGAAGCTGTTAATTAAGTGTTTGAGCTAATTAAGGTTTAAATGTGAATGCAGCTTCTGTTAATTAACAATTTCTTCATTTGCAGAAGTAAATGGTATTGAGTACTTTTGTTACTCATTAAAATAGTGCCAATGTTAGAATCATTGATTACATCCAAGACTCGTCTCAAATTATTGATCAAGTTTTTTGTGTCAGCAAGTAATCAAGGACATTTGCGTGGATTGGCAGATGAATTTCAGGAATCAACTAATGCAATTCGAAAGGAACTGAATCAATTGTCTGAGGCCGGGTATTTAGAAAAAAGTACAGATAAGAATAAGATAGTATACCGAGCCAATACCAAACATTCCTTATTTAAGCCTTTACAAAAATTAATTCACACCTATTTGGGAATAGATGATGTTGTTGAGTTTATTTTACAAAAAGCGGGAGATATTCAGGAAGTTAGCTTGGTTGGAAATTATGCCGAAGGAATAGACTCTGGGAATATAGAAGTATTAATTTGGGGCAATAATTTAAATCAGGCATATTTATTGCAGTTAGCGGATAAAGTTGGGAAGAAATTAAAAAAGAAAATCATTGTTAATTTCGATGAGTTTGTTGGGCATCGCATTGTTTTATTCGACAACAATAGCAAAGCCTACCCGGTAAAATGAAAGTAGATGTTTTCTACGAATGAAGATTAGAGGGTAAGGAACTTATTAAAGGCAAGGTGCAAATAGCGTGTGTGCTGTGTTTTGGATGCAGGGCATTTTTTGAATAGACAATTATTGATCGTAGATTATACGTATGGATATTTTAAAATTAATTGGAAGAAATCAAGAGTTGTTCAATAATGACATTGAACAGCATGAAAAGAAACTAACTGAAATTGTTAGTTCGTCTAAATTTTTGGTGATTGGAGGAGCAGGATCAATAGGATCTGCAACGACAAAGGAGATTTTCAAGAGAAACCCTAAGAAGTTGCATGTTGTCGATATTAGCGAAAATAATATGGTGGAGCTTGTTCGTGATATTCGAAGTAGCTTTGGATATATAGATGGAGATTTTCAGACTTTTGCACTAGATATTGGTTCTACAGAATACGATGCTTTTTGGAATGCAGATGGAGATTATGATTACGTGTTGAATTTATCTGCATTGAAGCATGTACGGAGTGAAAAAGATCCTTATACCTTGATGAGGATGATTAATGTCAATATCTTTAATACAGATAAGACAATTCAACAATCCATTGAGAAGGGTGTTAAAAAATATTTTTGTGTTTCTACCGATAAAGCTGCAAACCCAGTTAACATGATGGGAGCCTCTAAGCGAATTATGGAAATGTTTCTAATGCGTAGAAGCAAGGAAATAGATATCTCAACAGCTCGCTTTGCTAATGTCGCTTTTTCCGATGGTTCTCTATTACATGGTTTTAATAAGCGTATAGAGAAGCGTCAACCTATAGTTGCTCCTAATGATATTAAAAGGTATTTTGTAATACCAAAAGAATCCGGTGAGTTATGTCTCATGTCATGTGTCTTTGGTGAAAACCGTGATATCTTTTTCCCAAAATTAAGCGAAAACCTTCACCTCATTACTTTTGCTGAGATTGCTGTCCAATATTTGAAAGAAATAGGTTACGAGCCATATTTATGCGAGAACGAAGAGGAAGCTAGAGCATTGATCGATAGCCTACCTTTAGAGGGGAAATGGCCATGCCTCTTTACGAAAAGTGATACCACGGGGGAGAAGGATTTTGAAGAATTCTTTACTTCGACAGAAACTTTAGATATGGAGCGTTTCGAAAATCTCGGAGTCATAAAAAACGCACTTAATGAGGATGTCGATAAGATCAATTTATTTGAGGATACAATTAATGCAATGAGAAATTCTGGGACATGGGGGAAAGAGGAAATCGTAGAGCTCTTTAATCAGATGATTCCTGATTTTGGTCATAAAGAAACAGGAAAGTATTTAGATGCAAAAATGTAAAAAATGGAAAACATAAATCAACTTATTTCATTTGTAAGGGAGCAATACAAAACTGATAAATTCATTCCATTGCATGAACCTAGATTTCGTGGAAATGAAAAAAAATATGTCTTAGATACTATTGACTCTACATTTGTATCTTCGGTAGGTGCTTATGTAGATCAGTTTGAGCAGATGATGCAAACATTTACCCAAACAAATAAAGCGGTTGCGGTTGTTAATGGGACTTCCTCTTTGCAAGTTGCGTTAAGGTTAGCTGGTGTCAAAGCAGGTGACGAAGTTATTACCCAAGCATTGACTTTTATTGCTACGGCCAATGCTATTATGTACAATCAAGCAGTGCCAGTTTTTATTGACGTTGACTTAGATACCATGGGACTGTCTCCTAAAGCCGTAGAAGCATTCTTAGAGCAATACGGAGAAATTCGTGAGGACGGTTGTTATAACAAATCCACGGGAAAGAGAATTGCAGCATGTATGCCTATGCATACGTTTGGCTTTCCTGTACATCTTGATGAACTGCTTGCTGTTTGCAAGAAGTGGCAGATCCCCTTAGTTGAAGATGCTGCGGAATCTCTAGGAAGTTATTACAAAGGAAAACATACGGGCTCTATGGGGCTTATTAGCGGTTTTTCTTTCAATGGAAATAAGACCGTTACTTCTGGAGGGGGAGGAGTAATCGTAACGAATGATGCTGAGTTGGGAAAACATGCAAAATATTTAACCACTACTGCGAAAAGACCGCATCCATATGAGTTTTTTCATGATGAATTAGGGTATAACTTTAGAATGCCAAACTTAAATGCAGCATTAGCTTGTGCCCAATTAGAAGAATTAGATGGTTTTTTGGCAGATAAAAGAGATTTAGCAGAAGGGTATGCCAATCTATTTCGGGGTTTGGGTATAAAATTCAGGGAAGAATTGCCAGAAGCAAAAGCTAATTACTGGTTGATGTGTGTTGAATTGGAGAATAAAATAGAAAGGGAGCATTTTCTTAAATATACAAATGAAGCCGGAATTATGACACGTCCAATCTGGAATTTAATGCATCGTTTACCTATGTATTTAAATTTTCAGCGTGATGAACAAAAAAATGCTGAATTTTTAGAAGAACGGATAGTCAATGTCCCTAGTAGTGTTAGATAATAAAATGGATAGAATTGCAATTATAGGATATTCTGGACATTCTTATGTCGTATTGGATGCTTGTTTGAAAAACGACTTACGAGTTCAGTTCTATAGTGATTTGTTTGAAAAAGACGAGAATCCTTTTGATTTGCAATATATCGGTAACGAATCGGGTGCGATATTTGACTGGAATCTTGCTGATAGCTATATTTTGGGAATAGGAGATAATAATATTCGAGAAAAGATTTCGTCTAGAATTATAGCCAATGGGAAAAAGATCCTGAATGTTATTCATCCTACCTCTACTATTGCAAATTTTGTACAATTAGGGCATGGTATTTATATAGGGCCGCAAACTATTGTAAATGCTCTGGTACAGATGGGTAATTGTTGCATTATTAACTCAGGAGCTATTGTGGAACATGAATGTCGGATCGGCAATAATGTCCATTTAGCGCCAGGATCCGTACTAGCGGGGCAGGTAACAATTGGAAAAAATACATTCATTGGTGCAAATGCAGTTATTAAACAAGGGATAACCATCGGTGATAATGTGATAATTGGTGCAGGAAGCGTGGTTTTGAATAATATACCAACTGGTGAAGTTTGGGTCGGGAATCCCGCAAAAAAATTAAGATAATGAAGAATAATAGAGTTATAATTATTGCGGAAGCGGGAGTTAATCACAATGGAAGTTTAGAAAATGCTTTCAGATTAGTAGATGCTGCTGTCGATGCAGGTGTTGACTATGTGAAATTTCAAACCTTTAAAGCCGATAAGCTAGTCGCGAAGTCTGCGAAAAAAGCGGATTATCAAATCCAGAATACAAAGGATGAAAAGGATTCGCAATTGGATATGTTGAAAAAGTTAGAGCTTTCGCATGATGATCATGAACAGCTGATTAGGTATTGTAATCAAAAGAATATTAATTTCTTTTCTACAGCATTTGATCTGGACTCTTTACAATATTTAAAAGATATAGGTTTAGGTTTAGTGAAAGTGCCATCAGGAGAAATTACAAACTTACCATATCTACGTATGGTAGCAAAGTTGTTTGATAAAGTAATTCTATCTACTGGAATGAGCACTTTGGAAGATATTCGTTTAGCTATTGATGTTTTTACAAAAGAAGGTGTTAATAAAGAAGATATTACAATCTTGCATTGTAATACAGAGTACCCGACTCCAATGCAAGATGTTAACATGAAGGCGATGTTGCATATTGGAAACACGTTCGATACTGAAATAGGTTATTCCGATCACACTCTGGGTATAGAAGTACCTATTGCAGCTGTTGCTTTAGGTGCCCGCGTTATAGAAAAGCATTTTACTTTAGACAAGCATATGGACGGACCTGACCATGCTGCTTCGTTGGAACCGAGCGAATTGAAAGCTATGGTTTTAGCAATAAGAAATATAGAGCAGGCTATTTCCGGATCCGGATTGAAAGAACCTAGTGAATCAGAGAAGAAAAATATTGCAATCGCACGAAAAAGTATTGTGGCAAAAGTTGCGATAAAGAAAGGTGAAGTTTTTTCTGAAGAGAACCTTACTGTAAAACGCCCTGGATCTGGTATTTCTCCCATGTGTTGGGATGAGGTTGTTGGAAAGATTGCTGAACAAAACTTTGAAGAGGATGATTTAATTTGTCTGTGATGAAGAAAATTTGTGTAATAACAGCAACACGTGCGGAATATGGTTTATTAAGGCCATTAATGATAAAACTTCGTGAAAGTGGGGAGTTTCAACTACAAATTTTGGCAACAGGAGCTCACTTGTCTCCAGAATTTGGCTTAACCTACAGGTTTCTTGAGGAGGATGGATTTCAAATTGATGAGAAGGTAGAAATGCTATTATCGTCAGATACTGCGATCGGTATCGTTAAATCGATGGGGCTTGGTATGATAGGATATTCCGAAGCTTTTGCCCGATTGGCTCCAGAGGCCATTATAATATTGGGCGATCGATATGAAATGCTATCTGTCGCATCGACGGCTGCAATTTTTAATATTCCGGTCATTCATTTGCATGGAGGGGAAATAACAGAAGGGGCTTATGATGATGCGATCAGGCATGCCATTACTAAACTAAGTGCATTACATTTCACCTCTACTGAAGAATATAGACAACGCGTAATTCAAATGGGAGAACGCCCCGAAAATGTGCATAATGTCGGAGCTATTGGTCTAGATAATATTGTCGACTTGGAATTGTTAACCAGAGAGCAACTCGAAGAGAATCTTGGTATTTATTTTAAAAAATACAATTATCAGGTAACATTTCATCCCGAAACATTGTCTCATTTTTCGTCGAAAGATCAATTCCAAGTATTGTTAAATGCTATTGAGAAGCAACAGGATAGTTATTTTGTTTTTACAAAAGCAAATGCAGATACGGATGGACGTATTATCAATCAAATGATAGATGAGTTTGTTTATAAAAATCCCGATAAGGCATCTGCTTACATTTCTCTGGGCAGCTTACGCTTTTTATCTGTTGTTAATATCTGTGATGCTATTGTCGGAAACAGTTCTAGTGGAATCATTGAAGCACCTTCTCTCGGTACGGCAACAATAAATATTGGGGATAGGCAAAGGGGACGTACACAGGCAGATACTGTTTTAAATTGTGCTATTGAGGAAGAGGATATTCTACATTGTTTTCAGCAGATCAAAACTGCGAAGGATCAGAAACTAAGAGCTAATACCGTCAATCCATACGGAACTGGAGGAACATCAGATAAAATTATGAAAATCTTATACGCTGTTGATTTCAAAAAATTACATGTTAAAGAATTTTACAATATAAACCATAGCTAATGAATATTGTTAAAAAGCATACTATTCTGCAAACAGAAACTGTTCGGGATGCACTAATTAAGTTAGATCAATTGGCTTCTGATGCGATTTTATTTGTGGTTGATAGCCAAAATAGATTATTGGGGTCTATGACGGATGGTGATTTGCGACGGGGATTTATTAAAGGTCTTGATTTTGATCATAAATTGATAGACTTTATTCAACCCTCACCTAAATTTATACTGGAAAAGGAGTATAGTTTAGATAAGTTGGAATCATTTAGGGCCAGCCATTTCAAAGTTGTACCTATTCTAAACGATCAGAACATTATCGTTGATATATTAAACTTTAGAACTAGATCGACTTTAATCCCTGCTGATGCCGTTTTAATGGCAGGCGGGGAGGGAAAACGCTTAAGACCACTTACAGAGACAACGCCTAAGCCCCTTTTGAAGGTTGGTGAAAAGCCAATTATTGAATATAATATTGATCGGCTGCAGAAAGTTGGAATAAAGAATGTCAATTTAAGTATTAATTATCTGGGCGATCAGCTCGTAGATTACTTTGGAAATGGTTCTGAAAGGAATCTGAATATTCGCTATGTTAGGGAAGAAAAGCCGCTTGGAACTATTGGATCGATTCTCTTAGTTGAACATTTTGAGCACGACGATATTATTGTAATGAATAGCGATCTATTGACAAATATAGATTATGCTGATTTTTTTAGGACTTATAAAGATTCTGGTGCAGACATGGCGGTTGCCGCTACCTCATATCATGTGGATGTACCTTATGCTGTTTTAGAAGTTAATGAAACAAATACGGTAAGGTCGCTAAAAGAAAAGCCACGGTACACCTACTATTCCAATGCCGGAATATATATCTTAAAAAAGGATATATTAAAAATGATTCCAGAAGATCAATTTTTTGATATCACTGATTTGATGGACCGTATTATTGAAATGAATCTGAAACTTATTACCTATCCGATAAATGGTTATTGGTTAGATATTGGTAAGCACGAAGATTTTAAAAAGGCTCAAGAAGATATTAAACATATAAAATTATGAATTACCTTATAAGTTCTAATATATTTTGTGATATCGATGAGGAACAATTGATAGGAGTTCTTTTAAAAAGATTGGCGAACTTTTTTTTTCTGACTAAAGATGAAGAAGATTTAATTAGAAAATATCATGTTGATGTTTTAAAAAAAATTGAGTATTGTTTTCAAAATGTAGATAATAAATACTTTTCTGCAGACGGGAGAGTATTCTTTGCGTCTTATCATTCAGGACAATATCTTATTTATTTATACTTTTATAGCCAAATTTTTGCGGGGCTAAAACATCAGTTGAAAGATAAATTTTATTATTTAAATAAAATATTGCATTCGGTTGATATTTATGCTGAGGTTGAGTTGCCTGCTGTCTTCTTTTTTGAACACCCCTTGGGATTAGTGCTTGGTCGGGCAAAATATGGAAACAATTTTTTTGCAATGCAAGGTTGTACTATAGGAGGGAACAAAGGCGTTTATCCTATAATCGGTGATAACGTAAAAATGTACTCCAATTCAAAGATACTTGGAAAATCAAGGATTGGAAACAATGTTTGGATATCTGCAAATACATATATTAAGGACGAAGACGTCCCGTCTGATACAATTGTATTTGGACAATCTCCAAATCTAATTTTTAAAGATATTAAGAAACAATGAAAATTTTAATTAGTCTTTGTGCACGTGGTGGGTCCAAAGGAATTCCTCGGAAAAATATAAAAGAATTAAATGGACGTCCATTGATTGATTACAGTATACAATTTGCGAAACAAATTGAACAACGCTATAAAGAAGTAGTAATAGAGCTTTCCACGGACGATGAAGAAATAAAGAATATGGCTGAACAGTTAGGTCTATCAACAGAATACACGAGACCTGCGGATTTAGCTTCTGATAACGCTGGGAAGGTTGATGCTATACGTGATCTTTTATCTTATTCTGAGAAAAGGCATCACAACAAATTTGAATATGTCTTGGACTTAGATATAAGTTCTCCCTTGAGAACTCTTTCGGACGTCGAAGAGGCCTTTTCAATTATGGAGCGAGAAAGTGATGCACTGACTTTATTCTCTGTGAATACGGCCCATAAAAACCCATACTTTAATATGGTGGAAAGAAATGAATCAGGGTATTACCAGACATCAAAAAAAAGAAATATTACGACTTTATCAAGACAAACTGCTCCTGACGTATATGAATTAAATGCATCCTTTTATATTTATCGACGTGCATTTTTTGACTCCGGGGAGAAAGGAGTTATAACAGAGAAATCATTAATATATAATATGGATCATATATGTTTTGATTTGGATACACCCATCGATTTTGAGTTTATGGATTATCTTCTATCAAATAACAAGTTACCATTCCAGTTAATATGAAAATACTGTTTGTAGGCTTAGGAGCAATAGCAAGGAAACACATTAAGGCGATTCGACAAATTGTGCCGGATGCTGTAATCTATGCATTGCGCCGAAATAGATTATCAACAATAGAAGAAGGGGTAGTGAATGTCTTTGATTTGGGAGAAGTCTCCGAAATTGATTTTGTGATAATTTCAAATCCTACATCGGAACATGAGTCAACTATTCGTACTTTATTACATCTAAATGTACCTTTGTTTATAGAAAAACCTTTGTTTCATAATTTAAATCAAGATAAACTCGTCCAATCCGTCTTAGACAAAGGAATCTCTACTTATGTTGCCTGTAATCTTCGTTTTCTGGATTGCCTTGTTTTTGTCCATAAATTTATTAAAGGAAAGCGAGTAAATGAGGTAAATGTTTATTGTGGATCATATTTGCCGAATTGGCGGCCAAATGTGGATTTTCGAAAGGTATATAGTGCGAACAAGGAAATGGGAGGGGGAGTACATATAGATTTAATACATGAAATTGACTATCTGGTATGGTTATTCGGCTTTCCGAAATTGACAAAGAAAGAATTTTCAAATGTTTCATCACTCAATATTTCTGCATATGACTATGCTAATTATTTAATGTTATATGATGATTTCGCTGCAAATATTGTTCTAAATTATTATAGGAGATCTCCAAGGCGAAGCTTGGAGATCATCTGTGAGGAGGGAGAATGTACTGTTGATTTGTTGAAAAATGAAGTGAGATGGAATGGCGAGCTTATTTTTTCCTCGAAACAAACAATAGTAGATACTTACCAGCCACAGATGGAATTTTTTATTCAAAATGTGATGCAACGATCAAAAGAAAAGGGGTTTAATGATATAGTTGAAGCCTATAATATTTTAAAGATATGTCTGGAAGATTAGAAAACAAAGTTATTATAGTAACAGGCGGAGCCGGCCTTATAGGTAAGCATATAGTTAGTTATTGCCGAGATGAAGGTGCTGTCGTGGTAGATGTGGATATTAACAATAATGTTGATCTTTCGAAAGGAGTTTATGCTTGCGATTTAACGGATGAATCTCAGATTATTAAGCTTGTCGATGATGTAAAAAAATTTTATGGGAGAATTGACGGTTTAGTGAATAACGCTTATCCAAGAACAAAGGATTGGGGGCTTAAGTTTGAAAATATTCCGTATGACTCTTGGCGATCTAATATCGATATGCAATTGAACGCGGTGTTTTTACTTTCTCAGGCCGTTTTAGTAGTTATGAAAGAGCAAAAATCGGGTTCAATTGTAAATATTGGTTCTATTTATGGAGTCGTGGGTAATGATTTTACCATATATGAAGGTTATGGGGGGACATCACCGGCAGCATATGCTGCCATAAAAGGCGGTGTAATCAACTTAACTAGATATTTGGCGTCTTATTTTGGGAAGGATGGAATAAGGGTTAATTGTGTCTCACCTGGGGGCATTATAGATAAACAGCATCCCTCTTTTATTGAACGCTATGAAATGAAATCTCCATTAAAAAGGATGGGAAGAGCGGAAGAAATGGCTCCCCCTGTGGCATTTCTGTTATCAGAAGAAGCTTCGTTTATTACAGGGCACAATTTAATGGTTGATGGTGGCTGGACTGCGATTTAGATACTTATCTCTGTAAATTACTAACTGACAAGCGACATTTGATCTATATCGAACTTAGGATAAGAATGTTATACGAGATCAAAAAGTTTATGTTTTATTTTCTGGTGGGATATATTAGATTAACAATGGAAGTATGTTGAGAACAATAAAAGAAAAAATTTTGACAATAGTTGTGGATAACAGCTTTGTCAAAAATAGTTTGATTTTCACTTTATTTGCGACAATTAATAACGGGCTTAATTTTCTCCTGATTTTTTTGCTTTCGGGATATTTATCTAAACAAGCATTTGGTGAATTAAATCTTTTTTCAACGATCTTGTTGGTCTTCACGACTATCATCCCTTTAGGTACTCAGGGGTATATTTCTGTTATTTATTACAAAAAAAACAAGAAATATATAAATAGGATTATGAATACGATCATTTCATTATCTTTAATCGTTTTTCTTCTATTTTCCTTTCTATTTTATTTGTTACCATCAAGTATAACAAATTATATGAGCATCCCACTTGAGTATGTTTATTGTGCCATTGCTATTTGTTTTTTTCAGGTCATATACTTAATGCTTTTGGAAGTCTTTCGTCTTGAGGAGAAACCTGTCAAATATGGTCTGTTAACGATGACCTTTGTAGGTCTGAATATTGGTTTGACATGGTATTTATGTGTACAGAGAAATTATGGGTGGGAGGGACGAGCTCTTGCTCAGTTCATATCAAGTATTATATGTTTCGGGATTTCAATTTATTACTTACGTCAATTGGGCTTCTATATTGGGTTTAATGTAAATAGAAATCACTTAAAACGAATAACTCGCTTTGGTTTACCTCTAATCCCCCATAGTAGCACAGTTTGGCTAAGAATGGGATTAGACCGTTATATTATAAATTTCTTTCAAGGATCTAGTATTTTAGGATCTTTTAGTTTTATTTTCAATTTTTCAGGTCTCATACTTATGGTTGGAACCGCTTTTAATGCATCTAATTCAGTATTTATTTTTAAGAATCTAACAAGCGGCTCACCAAATATTAGTGTTAAGTTAAAGAAACAAGTCTTAATCATGACCATTGCCTTTGCAGTAATTACGGTTATATCCATGGTTGTAATTTATGGAATCATTAAATTGTTTATGCCTAAATACATTGACGCTATTCCATATATATTTCCTCTTTGTGCTGCGGCTTTTTTTCAATGTATATACTATTTGTTTGTCAATTATATTTTTTATTATAAAAAGACGAAGGAATTGATGTATATCACTTTTTCTATTTCAATAATTCATGTAATTTTATCTATTTGCATAACCAGATATACCGTTGTTGGTTTAGCATATTTAAATTTGTTATCTAATTTCATAATATGCTCATGTGTTATATATTATAGTAACAAATTATATCCTATACTCCGTAAACAAAATATAAATGAGTAAATTTAAACTAAAAGACACAATTGATAGGCTGATCTACAGAGGGTTCAATGTTCTCTCAGAGCTACTTTTTTATATCAAGAGAAAAGAAAGGGCATTGGTAGCCCAGAACGTTCAATATAAGGGGAAACATCAAGGGGAAAAGTTTTTTATTATGGGAAATGGTCCATCACTTAATACACTTAATCAAAAACATTATGAGTATATAAGTAAGCATATATCTTTTGCTGTAAACCTCTTTTATAAGAATGATAAATTTCCAGAGTTTGAGCCTACGTATTATGCAATGGTAGATCCTTTGTCTATTACTAAGGCTTATGAGAGTATGTACACAGAGTTTGATAATAAATACAAAAACTCTACTCTAATAGCAGATTATCGTGCAAAGGAATTAGTGGATAAATTGGATCGTAGAAACAGGTCTATATATCTTTATTCTAAAAAATTTCCAACTGATCATATCGAATGTGACATCTCCTCAAATAGTTTTATAACTATGAATGTTGTGAGCACATGTATTTTGATAGCTATATATATGGGTGCAAAGGAAATATATCTATTGGGAACAGATTATAATTCGTTTGCATCACGTAGTGATGTCCATTTTTATAAAGAAGAAGAAGGATTAAACAGAAAGATTGAAAATAGATTGGGATATCAACTTAAATACTATCACATAACTACAGAATTTCATTACTTAATCGCTAAGCTTGCCAAGGAAAAAGGTGTAAAAATTGTAAATCTCTGCGAAACTAGTTTACTTGATGCTTATCCATTGGGCCGTTTTGAAGATTTAATAAATAATATTATACCAAATGAATAAAGCAAAAGAACCACATATTTATGTGCAATTTATAATCCCAGCTTATTTTATTTTTCTGATAAGCAAATTTGCAATTGGAGATAGTATTCCTGGTGCTAATGCTCTTTTTACGTCTTTGTTTGTTATGATGGGTTATAGTGCTCTTTTTTTGCTTTTAAGACGTTTTACTAAAGGTGCAATTATTCCTGCTTTTGTTTCTTTATTAGCCTTTTGTGTTTTATTTATTGTTCCCTTTAGTGAAAATTACCGGCTTGTAGACTTTTTTTTAGTATTCAATTATTTTGGAATAGCTCTAATTCCTGTTTTTTACACTTTAAATTTTAAAATATATAGATTATTGGCTTATTTGACTATTTGCTATTTCTTTTTTTTTATCATAAAAGGAACAGTGCCAGATGAAGTGTTTTCAATAAGTCGAAACTTCATTTCTGTTGTACTATTAATTAGTGTAGGTTTTCATATTATTTCGGCAACACAAAATAATAGAAAACCAAGTCCTTTAATTCTGGTACTAGCGTTGTTTGTTGCAGTTTGGGGGGTAGGTCGAAGCGGAATTTTTTCTTTTTCCGTATTGTTAGTATTAATACCTCTTCTGTCAAATTATAAGTTTCTTTATAAGTTTTTATTAATTTCTTTGATTTTGATCTTGTCGATATATGCATATATTTATTTTGCAGATTCAATATTTTATACAGCATTATATCGAATAGAAAACATGGGAGCTGAGGACATACGGGAAACTATGAATCAAGAGTATCTAAATAAGACTTTAACGTCTCTTTCGAATATTATTTTTGGTACTCCATTGCTTGATATTGAGTCATTGGCACAAGTCGAATATAATCCACATAACTCATTTATTCGTTTACATATTTTTTACGGACTGTTTGGTTTTATAATTATAATATTCAGTATTATATATGCGCTCATTAGATATATAAAAATAGGAAATTATGTTTTTATGGTACTTCTTATGGTTTTATTGTTTAGATCATCTGTTGACTCCACCGCTTTCCATGGGCCATTAGATCCACTCATTTTTTATTTATTATTCATGCCATTGAAAAACATTAAATTAGTAAAAAGATGATAAAAAAAAGAATCGTGAGTTTTTATAGAAAACTTAAATCGCTTTATTTTATTCACCGATTTGGTTTAAAGGATATTGAACAACCACTATTTTTTGGTGGGGTCTCGAAAATTAGTAGGGATCTGCATACAGAAAAGTATGTTTTTATCGGCGCAAATTGTACCATATATCCTAAAGTTAGTATAGGTGCGTATTCTATGCTAGCCAATAACGTGTCAATTCAAGGTGATGATCATGAATTTAGAATAGCAGGAATTCCCACTATTTTTTCTGGGCGTAGAGTGGTTCGAAGCACGAAGATAGGACGAGATGTTTGGATTGGTGCTCATGTTCTTATTATGACGGGGGTAGAAATTGGAGATGGTAGTATTATTGCTGCTGGATCTGTTGTGACAAAAAATGTAGAACCATTTTCTATTTATGCAGGTGTACCTGCTAAAAAAATACAAGACCGCTTTACTACGTTAGAAGAACGAAATAAACATGAAGAATTCCTTCGAAAAGATCCGCAGAATATATCGAGAGAAGGATTAGAATTTTGCAATGATTTAGAGATATGATAAAACCATTCATAATTACACTGAGTTTTCTTTTTCTTTTTTTGACGCAATCATTCTTTTCTGTAGGACAGGTTGCTCAAAGAGGGAGGAGCCAGAGATCTATTGAACAGCAGATGCTTAACAAAGGAGCTGTTTCATTAGGAGCTGCACAATACGACTTTACATCTTTTATTGACATACCTAGTAACTCCACGATTGATGGCAATAATAGTGTGTTTAAAGGAGGCGTTAAACTCGTTAAAAAGCGATATTCTTCGCCCAAATTGATACAGATAATAAATAGGAGAAATATTATAATAAAAAATGTAATTTTCGATGGAGGATTTACGAATCAATTTTTTAGCAACGCTAGCAATGCCAGTGAGCTTTTTAACTTAATAAGTATAGAGGGCTCCACAAATATAACCTTCGAAAACTGTACTTTCCGAAATTTTACTTCTAGTTGGAAAAAACAAAATGAGCAATATTTTGGTATATTGGGGATTAGGCGTTCTAACACAATTAAGTTTATCGATTGTAGGTTGGAGAATTTCCAAACCGAAGGTATCGTGATGTATGAAACAAATAACATCGTAATAAAGAATTTAAAAGTAGAGACAACTGTTGGATGGACTCCATTACATTTTTGGTATTGTGATGGTATTGTCTGTGACAATATAAGTATTAAAACACACCGAAATGGTGGAAGTGCTATTACGGGAGCCTATAGTAATGCCGTTTTTTCCAATATAAATATTGTTGGTGGTAAAGGAATTCAGTTTTCAAATGAGAAAAACGAGAGGCCATATGATTCGAAAAATATTGAGTTCAGGAACTGTAATATAAAAACTAGTTCATTTGGAATAGGAAGATGGAATTATGATAATCGTTTTAGTGAAAATGTACGCATAAGCAAATGCTCAATTTCCTCTTACGGGACTAATCCAGTATATTTTTGGGCGATACGATTTGATAATGTAAAGAGAGGGTATATTGAATCCTCTAGTTTAAGCTCTGTTCAAAAGAATTCGTCTCTTATTTGTTTGAGTAATACTGATAACATTAATGTCACCAATAATCGAGGCACAGGCTATAATATTGTTTACCTAAATCTTAACAGTAGTTTAAACGGGTTAAATATTGACAATAACACTTTTACTTTGCAACCTTCCTCTAATTTTAATAGTGGAGTTGAGGGAACTTTCATTGTAAGTAAGGATGGGCCTAAAGTTAATACTCCGTTGACTCTTTCAAATGTGTCTATTACTAACAATCAGGTTTCAGACATATCAAACGGCATCCTTTATTTGCAGAACCATCTTAATAATTCGCTTTTAAGAGTAAAAAATGTTACTGTTAGAGGTAATACATTCAAATATCCTAGTACATCCAATTTTCAATTCAATAGTATTTATTTTTCCAATGCTCAAGATATTGCTTTGGAGGATAATCAAATTATAAATTCTGGATTTCTGCAATTTGACAATACAAAAAACTTAAAGACGAATAATAATAAGATAGTAAACAGTAGATTGAAGAATCTATGGAAAATCAAATAATCATCTTAACAAGATAGAGAATATGAAGATACAAAATAAAATCCTCTTAATTACAGGAGGTACAGGTTCCTTCGGGACAGCTGTTTTAAATCGCTTCTTGGGTACAGACCATTTTAAGGAAATTCGTATATTTTCTCGTGACGAAAAGAAACAAGATGATATGCGTAATCTATATAGGAATGACAAAATAAAGTATTATATAGGTGATGTAAGAGATTATGCGTCAGTTGAACCGGCTACACGTGGGGTAGATTACATTTTTCACGCTGCAGCACTAAAGCAAGTACCTTCTTGTGAGTTTTTTCCTATGCAAGCGGTTAAAACAAATGTTGAAGGTACACAAAATGTGATTCGTGCAGCAGCTTCAAGTGGCGTGAAAAAGGTTATTTGTCTAAGCACAGATAAAGCAGCTTATCCAATTAATGCCATGGGTATCTCCAAAGCAATGATGGAGAAAGTGGCTGTGGCCGAAGCACGTAATCTAACAGATACCGTTGTCTGTTTGACACGTTACGGTAATGTAATGGCATCTCGGGGTTCAGTAATTCCTTTATTTTTGAATCAAATTCAAAAAGGTGAGGCAATTACAATCACGGATCCAAATATGTCAAGGTTCTTCATGTCTCTCGAAGATGCAGTAGATTTGGTACTATTTGCGTTTGAGCATGCTAATCCTGGAGATCTCTTTGTTAATAAAGCCCCTGCGGGTTCTATCGGTGATTTAGCAAAAGCATTGATGGATCTTACTGGAAAAGAAGTGCCTGTGAAAATCATTGGAACAAGACACGGGGAAAAACTTTATGAAACACTATGTACTCGTGAAGAGATGTTGAAGGCGGAAGATATGGGCGACTTTTATCGTGTTCCAGCAGATAATCGTGATTTAAATTACGCCAAATATTTTTCTGAAGGAGAAGAAGATGTCTCGAAGATCGAAGATTATCATTCTCATAATACAGAGCAGCAAGGAGTAGAAGGTTTGAAAAAGCTTGTTTCCAAATTACCATTGATTAGGAAGGAAGTTTTTGGAGAAGATGTTATGCAGTATCCTTATTAATCTAGATATTATATGATTGATTTTATTCAAGGCGGGATTGCTAAGGATCATCGTGGACAGATTCGTTTTGTTAATGACTTTGATATGTCTCAAGTGAAGCGTTTTTATATTATAAAAAATACGGATCTTGACCTAGTTCGCGGATGGAGAGCTCACCGCTTGGAGCAACGTTGGTTTTATGCCCTCTCTGGTAAGTTTTCAGTTGATGTGGTGAAAATCGATGATTGGGATCAGGCTTCTTCAGATCTTCCTATAGAAAAAATAATTTTAGACTCAACTGAAAATAAAGTACTTCATCTTTCCGTTGGGTATGGTACTGCATTTCAAGCTTTAGAATCTGATTCGGAATTATTGGTATTCGCAGATTTTGGTATTGAGAATGCCCAAAATGACGATTATACCTATCCATTAGATTATTTCAAAAATAGAAAAGAGCAATACATATGAAAATAGGAATAACGGGACAGAATGGATTTGTTGGATCTCATCTTTATAATTCGATAGGACTTTATCCTACGGAGTTTGAACGGATAGATTTCCGGAAAGAATATTTCGATGAGGATGAAAAGCTAGATCAATTTGTAGCAGAATGTGATGTAATCGTACATTTAGCTGCAATGAATAGACATGAAAGTGAGCAAGTAATCTACGATACTAATATAGGACTGGTCAACAAATTGGTTGCTTCGTTAGTTAGAACTGGTTCCAAGGCACATGTTTTGATTTCCTCGTCGACACAGGAAGAGCGTGACAACTTATATGGTCGCTCAAAACGTGAAGGTAGGGAAGCCTTGAATAAATGGGCGAATGAAAATGGTGGCAAGTTAACTGGTTTACTTATTCCCAATGTGTTTGGTCCTTTCGGGAAACCCTTTTATAATTCGTTCGTTGCAACATTTTGTTTTCAATTAACGCATGCTGAAAGACCAACGATCGCGAATGATGGTGAAGTTAAGTTAATTTATGTGCAAGAATTAGTTGACGACATTATCAAGCAGATTCGTGAAGGAGAGCATCAACCGTTGTCTGTTGTGGAACCGACAGCCACAAAAAAGGTGTCCGAGGTACGAGCTCTTTTAGAGCATTATAAAGATTTATATCTAGAAAAAGGAGAGATTCCGGTATTGAATGATCGATTTGAACTCAATCTATTTAATACTTACCGGTCTTTTATGGATCACAAAGCTATTTATCCGAAAAAATTTCAACTTCATACAGATCCGAGAGGTACATTTGTTGAGATTATCCGCATGGGCATCGGGGGGCAATCTTCATATTCGACGACTGTACCATCAATTACTCGGGGTAATCATTTTCATACACGAAAAATAGAACGTTTTGCCGTAATTCAAGGAAAAGCACGTATTCAGTTGCGGAAAATGGATACAGATGAAATACTTGATTTTTACTTGGATGGTCAGGAGCCATCTTTTGTAGATATGCCCATTTGGTACACACATAATATCACGAACATAGGTGAAGAGGAGCTGATTACGTTATTTTGGATAAATGAACCATATGATCCAGCAGACCCGGATACCTATTTTTTAGAAGTATAACAAATTTAAACTAAGCCTTAGAGCTAAAATAGAATATGAAAAAATTAAAAGTAATGACGGTTGTTGGTACTCGACCGGAGATTATTAGATTGTCACGCGTACTGACTGCACTGGATGCATCAGAGGCTGTAGATCATGTGATTGTGCATACAGGACAGAATTACGATTACGAATTGAATCAAATCTTTTTTGAAGATTTAGGACTTCGTAAGCCAGATTATTTTCTGGAAGCGGCTGGGAAAACAGCAACAGAAACTGTTGGAAATATTTTGATCAAAATTGATCCGCTATTGGAAGAATTGCGGCCTGATGCATTCTTAGTGTTGGGGGATACGAATTCTTGTTTGTGTGCAATTCCCGCAAAAAAACGTCATATTCCCATTTTCCATATGGAGGCGGGTAATCGTTGTTTTGATCAGCGTGTTCCCGAAGAAACGAATCGTAAGATTGTTGACCACACAGCAGATGTTAACTTAACATATTCTGATATTGCCAGGGAATATTTACTGCGTGAAGGCTTACCTGCTGACCGTATTATCAAAACTGGGTCACCAATGTTTGAAGTGTTAAATCACTATTTGCCTGAAATTGAAGCATCGGATGTGTTGACTAAATTAAATTTAGAAGAGCGTAAATTCTTTGTCGTTTCATCGCATCGTGAAGAGAATATCAACAACGAGAAAAATTTTAGAGGTTTAATGGAATCTCTAAATACAATCGCCGAACAATATGGTTATCCTGTGATCGTGTCGACTCATCCACGTACTCGAAATATGCTCGATAAGATGCAGATAGAAATGCGTCCAGAGATTCAATTCCTCAAACCATTGGGATTTCATGATTATAATGCCTTGCAGATGCGCTCTTATGCAGTATTGTCAGATTCGGGAACAATCTCCGAAGAATCTTCGATCTTAAATTTTAGAGCTTTAAATATTCGTCAGGCGCATGAAAGACCGGAGGCTATGGAGGAAGCTTCAGTTATGATGGTGGGCTTGTCCCCAGAACGAGTGTTACAAGGATTGACTCAAGTATTAAAACAAGAGGTTGGTGATAAAAGAAATTTCCGGCAGGTTGCCGATTATTCAATGCCAAATGTTTCTGAAAAAATGGTTCGTATTATACTTTCTTACACGGATTATATAAGAAGAGTGGTGTGGTCAGAAGAGATTTAAACAAAAAAATGAGCTATTCTCCAAAAATACTAATTCATAGTATTGCTTTTAGTCCAGATGGTGTATCCACGGCTTATCTTTACAATGATATTGCTTTGGCTTTTCAGCAAAAGGGATATGAGGTGGTTGTCTTAACAACGACCCCTCATTATAATGTGCTCCCTGATGAATTGGCAAAGCAGCCAATGAAAAAAAAATTAGGTGGATTATATTATACTAGTTCTTTTAATGGAATTAAAGTATTGCATATTCCCCAGAAAAAATTCGGGTCAACTGCATTACGTATTTTAGGATTTGTCTATTGGCACATTCTATCATTAATTTTAGGCTTGGCTGAAAAAAGAGTGTCTGCAATTTTATCACCATCTCCACCGTTGACCATAGGCTTTATCAATTTATTAATAGGGAAAGCTAAGGGAGCGAAGGTCGTCTATAATGTTCAGGAAATATATCCTGATTTTCTGATAGAACAGGGAGGCTTAAAATCCAAACCTATTATTGCAATCCTTAAATGGTTGGAAAAATTGGTTTATAATAAATCTAATGCTGTTACAACCATTGATCAAGTTTTTTATGATACCATTGTTGGGCGTTTCAACGAGCCTCAAAAATTACATATAATTCCAAATTTTGTTGATACAGGACTGTATAGACCTTTGGCCGACGAAGAGATTATTTTAGATAAGAATCTTTTTGCTAACAGTGATACAATTAAAGTAATGTATGCTGGTAATATTGGTCATGCGCAAGACTGGGAACCTTTATTGAGTGCTGCGATTTTACTAAAAGATCAACCAATTGAGTTTTATATTATTGGCGAGGGGGTAATGAAAGACTATGTTATGGAAAAGGTAAAGATCAATGGGTTAAATAAAGTGCATATTCTTCCATATCAGCCAAGAGAAAGTATGCCACATCTATTGGCTTTTTCAGATCTCCAGTTTATTTTCATGTCTAAAGAAATGGAAGGACATGGTTTCCCTTCAAAAGTTTATACAATTATGGCTTGTGCTAAGCCACTTGTTGTATGCTCTGGTGCAAAAACACCAATCGTTAACTTTCTGCAACCACAGCAATGTGCCAAGTTAATTACAACAAGAGATTTTGCAGAAAAAGTAAATGAGATTGTAGCTTTTCTAAAAGGAAGTTCGAAAGAGAGCTTGCGCACTCTGGGTGATGCCGGTTACGAGGAAATCACAAAAAAATATTCAAAGGAGGTGGTGACAGCTGATTATATCCGTTTAATCAATAAACTAATCTAATTATGTCCATAGTTATCACGGGAATAACCGGTTTTGTTGGTCAAAATTTAAAAAAATATCTAAATCTACATCATATAGAGGTCGTGGGATTAAGTTTACGCGATCAAGATTGGAAAAGCCATTTTCCAAAACAAGCGAAAGCTGTGATACATCTTGCAGGAAAGGCTCATGACACAACAAATACTTCAGCGGATGATGAGTATTTTAAAATTAACCGTGATTTGACCATTACGTTATTTGAAGAGTTTTTGCGAACGGATATACGGGATTTTTTTTATTTTTCTTCTGTCAAGGCGGTTGCGGATACGGTTGAAGGTATTTTAGATGAAAATATACAGGGAAAGCCAATAACAGCATATGGCAAATCTAAATTGGAAGCAGAAAATTTTCTTCTTAAACAGAATTTGCCAGAAAATAAACGGCTGTTTATCGTTCGTCCATGTATGATCCATGGGCCAGGAAATAAGGGGAACTTAAATCTTTTATATAGTATTGTTAAAAAAGGTATTCCTTGGCCGTTAGCAGGATTTCAGAATCAGCGTTCTTTTTTAAGCATTGATAATTTGAGTTTTCTAATTGAACAAATGCTTTTGCGAGCCGAACTTAAGTCTGGAATTTATAATTTTGCTGATGACAATTCGTTGTCTACAAACGAGCTGGTTAATCTGATATCGGAAACGCTTGGAAAAAAAGCAAAATTATGGCATATACCAGCTGGATTAATCCGGACTGGTGTTAGAATTGGAGACATATTGCCCTTACCACTTAATTCTGAACGGTTGAAAAAACTTACGGAGTCATATGTGGTTTCAAATGCGAAAATTAAATCAGCTCTTGGAATTGAAAAACTTCCATTAACAACGAAAAAAGGACTAGAATTAACAATTCGATCTTTCAAAAGTAATCCCTAAAATAGGCCAAATATAAATTTTTATAGAAAATGATATATATAATTATACTAATTGCTTTATTTGTTTTAGAGATCCTATATTTTAGAGTTGCAAATCATTTTAATATCATTGATAAGCCAAATGAAAGATCTTCTCATTCTTCCATTACTCTAAGGGGAGGAGGAATTATTTTTTATTTCGGAGCAATTATCTTTTTTTTTCTGTCTGATTTCCAGTATCCTTGGTTTTTTCTTGGACTGACCATGATGACAGTGATTTCCTTTTTGGATGATATTTTTACTTTATCAAATAAACTCCGACTATTAGTTCATTTCGCTTCGGTTCTCCTCATGTCTTATCAGCTCGATTTATTTGATATGCCTTGGTATTATCTATTGATAGGATTTATATTTGTTGTAGGGGTAATCAATGCTTATAATTTTATGGACGGAATCAATGGTATCACCGCATGTTATAGCTTAACTGTTGGCGGATTATTGATGCTCGTCAACCAAGAGCTCCATTATATCCAACAAGACTTACTGGCCTATACTTTATTAGCTATACTGGTTTTTGCCTTTTTTAATTTTAGGACAAAAGCGAAGTGTTTTGCTGGCGATGTAGGATCTGTTTCGATTGCATATATTTTGTTATTTGCATTGGGTAGCTTGATTCTCTCTACGGGAAATCTTATTTATATTCTTTTCTTAGCAGTTTATGGTGTGGATGCTGTATGGACAATTGTCCGCCGTCTGGCCCTTAAAGAAAATATCTTTGAAGCACATCGCTCGCATCTATATCAGTATTTGGGTAATGAGGCTCGTGTTAATAAATTGCTGGTTTCTTTTATCTATGGGGCAATTCAATTTGGAGTAGGACTTCTAGCAATTCAGTTCGCTTCGAAAGATTTTATAACACAATTGACTTTTGCTATGGCAATTATAATCGGATTGAGCCTCATTTATTTAATAATAAAAACGTATATAATTAAAAAGTACACTTAGTCTTGGTATCTTACATAAGAAATATAGAATAAGGCGGAATATAAGGTCATATAGATTTTAGGCACAAATCTTGCTCACCTGATGCTGTTCTAAAAAGAAGGCATTGATAAAATGGTATTTTTAGAGAGAGTATGAAGAAAAAAATATATTTTTGTCGTTAAATCAGTCAATCAATTTATAATTTAAAATAACACATGCGATTAATTTCAAAGTATGGTTTAGCTTTAGGACTATTTTTAGGGGTCTTAATGATGTTTAGTTCTTGCGGATCGCGGAAGAATATGGTTTACTTACAGCCTGATTCGACTCAAATTAATACATTATACGAGCAATATGTTCCGAAGATTCAAACAAATGATATCTTGACTATTGTCGTCTCTGCAGCCGACCCAAAAGTTACAGCTCCATTTAATCCCTTGAGCTCAATGGCAAATGGTAATTTGACTCAACAGACTGATATGGCCTTAAGACCAACTTATACAGTTGATGATAACGGAGATGTTATATTGCCTATGCTTGGAAAGGTGCATGTAGCAGGGTTGACAAGGGTGCAAGCCATCGAAAAAATTAGGAGCGAGTTGGGACAATATATTAAGGATCCTGGTGTAAATATTAATTTCAATAATTTTAGGGTTTCTGTACTGGGGGAAGTCGCAAGACCGGGTTCATTTATTATGCCAACAGAACGTGTAACGGTATTGGAAGCATTAGGGATGGCTGGTGATTTGACAATTCGAGGCGTTAGGGAAAACGTTATGATAATTCGCGAAGTAGATGGGCAGAAAACTACACATCGTTTGGATTTAACCCAGCAAAATACATTAAATTCACCGTACTATTATTTGGCACAAAATGATGTGATTTATGTTGAACCCAATAAATCACAAATCAACAACTCTAAGCTTGGCAGTAACACAAACGTTATTATCTCCATTGCTGGTTTATTAATCACCGTAATTTCAGTATTGACCCGCTAATAGAACTCATGGAACAACAACCAATACAGTTAAAGGAAAAAGAAGAAGAGATCAATTTAAGGCAACTTTTTGAGCAATATGCGTATTATTGGAAATGGTTTGTATTAGCAGTTATTTTGTCCGTTGGGATAGCTATTGTTTATCTGCGTTATGCACAGAAAACATATAGCACGACTGCAAAGATCTTATTAAAAGATGAAAAGAGTGCATCGGCAGGTGAGCTTGCTGGTATCACGGAGTTAAGTAGTATGGGATTTGGAGGGACGCGCTCTGCATATGTGGCGGACCAAATTGAAGTGCTTTCCTCTCGAAGATTAATGCGTAAGGTCGTGGATATGCATAATCTCAATGTAACCTATATCTTAAAGGGAAATATTCGGTCTTCTGAAATCTTAGAGAAAGAAATGCCTTTCTTTTTGCAACCTCAAGGCAATCAGGATAGTATCAGAGTAAGCCTTCAAGTGATTCTAAAAGAAAATAGTACCTTGCATATTACAGATTTAGTTTCCGGGGAGAAATTGGTTGCAAATTTTGATAAAAATCTAAAAATCGGAAAAAATAGTGTTATTTTTCGACGCGGGGCTAGCAAGAAAATTAATCCTAATGCAGAGTATATCGTTAATGTGCTGCCCAAAAATTGGGCAGTAGACGCTAATTTAGCGGCAATTAGTATTTCTCCAAATAAGGAAACTCAATCTTATATTGTGAATTTTTCCATGATATCCGTATTGGGTAACAAAGCTGAGCTGATTTTAAATTCGTTAATCGATGTCTATAATGCTGATCTAACAAACGATAAAATGCGGATGACTCGTGCGACCTCAGATTTTATCAATAAACGTTTGATGATAATCTCCAAAGATTTATCGGGTGCAGATGAAGAAGCTGCTGAATTCAAGTCCAATAACGCTATGGTTGATATGGCCACAGAGGCTGGAGTATTCCTGAATACTGCTTCGGATAATGATAAGAAAGTATTGGAGTATCGCACACAGCTACAACTGGTAGATCATATGAATGATTACTTGAGAAATCAGGAGGTTGGGAAGTTATTGCCTTCTAATATTGGTTTACAGGATGCTTCCATTGGTTCTTCAATAGAAGCATATAACAAATTGGTACTGGAACGTGACGATTTATTAAAATCGGCATCTGATCAAAATCCCGCTGTCGTTGCGTTGAATGAAAGTATAACAGAAAGTGACAAAAATATTCGTCAATCTCTGAGAAATTATCAAAAGGTAACTCAATTGGCATTAAATAGTATTCAACAAAAATCGAATGAAATTAGAGGACGGATTAGTTCTATCCCAAGTCAAGAGCAGGGTTTTAAAAAGATTTCAAGACAACAGCAGATTGTTGAATCTCTCTACCTATTGTTGTTGCAGAAGAGAGAGGAGAGTGAAGTTAAAGCTGCAGCGACTCCTGATAACCTCAAGATAATTGATGCCGCTTATGGAAATGGTACCCCAGTTTCACCGAAGAAGCCCATTGTATTATTTGGTGCTTTGGTTGCAGGATTCTTAATTCCTTTTGTGATTTTTTACTTGAAGTTTTTATTAGATAATAAAATTCACTCTAGAAAAGATATTGAAGAGATCGTAAAGATTCCGGTTTTGGGAGAAATACCTTCTGCCGAGGATACGATTGTACATTTAAATGATCGTTCCTCATTGGCTGAGGCCTTCCGTATTTTGCGTACAAATATGAACTTTATGTTTGGGGCAGAAAAAAAGGATGCGTCTAAGGTTGTATTTGTGACATCTACGATATCTGGTGAGGGTAAGTCTTTTGTTACGACGAATCTTGCACAGATCTTATCCATGTCTGGCAAGAGGGTTGTGTTAATTGGTGCAGATATTCGGAGTCCAAAAGTGTTGGATTATCTAGGTTTGTCCCATTTGCAGCATACTAACGTAGGGATTACGCAATTCTTAATAAATCCAGAGATGAATGTGGATAATATCATTATTAAGAAACCCGGGAACTATGATTTCGATGTAATCTATTCCGGTTATATCGCACCAAATCCAGCAGAGTTATTAATGAATGGTCATTTTGATGATGTCATTAAATATACTCGTGAACATTACGATTATATTTTGGTGGATACAGCACCGGTGAGCTTGGTAACGGATACGCTGTTGATTGCGCATAATTCGGATTTAACATTGTATGTTTCTCGGGTTAATTACTTGGATAAACGTCTGTTACAAGTACCTAGAGAGTTGTATCTAGATAGTAAATTGAAAAACCTTGCGGCTGTAGTAAATGATGTAGACTTCGCTAGAGGTTATGGTTATGGCTACGGTTACGGTTATGGTTATGGCGACAAAGAGAAGAAAAAGAAATCGACCCTGGCTCAGTTATGGCAGAGCATTAAAGATCGCTTAAATATAAAATAATACTGCAATTAGGGGATTTTGGCCTTATTGTTGTTTGAACCCAAGTCGATTACTTCGACTTGGGTTTTTAATTTTATAATAATATCTAATACCAAACGTTTTGACTATAAACTTTTGTTATTGCTAATCAATCACTATGAGAAAAAAACTATTAAGCACATTTATTGGATTATTTCTATTTGGAATTGTAGCTGCTTACGCGCAGTTTTCACGACCTATTAGTGTAGGAGCCGGCGCTGGTGCTACATTTAACCTAACAGACTTGGGTAATGTCGAATCTAAATTTGCATTTTATGGAGAGCTGGATTATTTAATTACACCCTATATATCCGTAGGTTTACACGGTGAAAAGGGTACCTTAACTGGAAATGGCTACGAAAGTGAATTTAAAAACCGCTATTTCGCTGGAAACCTAAATGGAAAGGTTCGTTTGGGGCAATTTTTGGACCATTCCAACAATTATAGCTATTACACATTAGGCGCAAATACATTTTCACGGATTCTTTCGAATATCTATGTAGGAGCTGGAGCAGGACTGGTGAAAAATCGTATTGCGAGAAAATTAGATCCAAGATATGTAGATGCAATTGTAAATCAAGGTGGAGAATTCGCTGAGGATTTAGGTGAAATTCATTTTGTAATCCCTCTGAATGTTGGTGTAGATATTCCCTTTGGTCGAACTTTATATGGCCCACAATGGGCAATCAATGTGAATTACCAGCATACTTTGACTACAAATGATAACTTAGACGGAATTATAAACAGAAATAACGATCAATATGGATTTGTTTCCGTCGGCCTAAAGTATGCGCTTTTCAACAGGAAATAGATAGCTTAATGTTTCAAAGACAAAATAAAAGAAATGGAAAATAAAATATGCAGACAATTTACAAGTCCAATATTTGGATTTTTGGCTTTAGCAATCTTAATTAGTTTCTCTGCCTGTAAATCAAATTCAGCAATCTATAAAGCGCCAAAAGTAAATGCTTTCCGGGGAGGTAAATTACCTGCACCTCCAGGTATGATTTATGTTCCTTCAGGAACTATACTTTTTAAAGGGTCACTTGATAGCGGAAATGTAGGTAAGAATGTAAGTGTGAGTGCGTTTTTCATTGATGAAGCTGAAGTAACAAATAAACAATATCGTGAATTTGTTAATTGGGTAGCTGACTCAGTTGCAGTCACAGATTATCTACAGGATGATCAATACTTTTTAGAAATAGCTGGTGAACAAGTTGGACAACGCAGAATTAATTGGGCAAAAGTAAAAAAAGTGTCTCCGTTGTGGAAAAGTAATGACCCCAATATTCAAGAGCGATTGGCTCCTATGCTGGAAATGAAAGGAAATCGAAGGGCACTCAATCCCGAAGTAATTAAATATCGTTTTTCGTATTTGCAATCAAAAGGTAATGTGAAAAAATCGTATGTCACGGATTCTGTCGCGGTAATGCCAGTGGAAGATATTTGGACGAAAGATTTTCCAAATGCACAATTAGCTTCTTTAGATGCGAATTACTTTACGCATTCATCTTTTGACTATTATCCTGTTGTGGGTGTTACTTGGAGACAAGCGCGAGCGTTTACCGATTGGCGTGCCAATGAAATGGCGTCCACGGTTTTAAAAAACTCTTACCTTAACGGTTATCAGTTAAGTTTGAGTCTCCCTACAGAAGCTCAATGGCAATATGCGGCTTCAGGAAAATTAGACCCACAAGATACAATTGCAGGTTCAAGAATGACTATAGATGGTACTGAAGGTAAAAAGAAATTAGCTGTAAACTTTAAACAAGGAGATGGTACTTATTCAAGGGATGGTGCAACATTCACATTGCCGGTTAAGTCTTATATGCCGAATGCGTTTGGTGTTTACAATATGGCGGGTAATGTTTCCGAATGGACGTTAGATGCCTACAGCCCCTCTGCAGTCGTATTTGTAAATGACCTTAATCCTGCATTATTATATGACGCTGACGAAAAAGATGGCGATGCACTCAAACGGAAGGTCGTACGTGGTGGTTCATGGAAAGACAACGGTGAACAACTAAATAGTGAGACACGTAATTATTCGGTGGATTATGAACCCCATTCTTATATCGGTTTTCGTTGTGTGATGTCCGCATTCGAGATGCCTACAGTGCAAAGTAAAACACGTAAGTATTAATTCTTGGCTGTAAAATATAAATTCAATAATGATGAACATGAAACTATTAATAACAGCTTCCATGACATTGGTCATGGGATCGTTGTTCGCCCAGCAAGAGACGACAATAGATACTGTTCCTGGAAGACAGGATACCTTAAATAAAGTAATGTCTGCAATACCAGCTGTGTCAGGAGAAATTAATCCCGACACAATCCCTACGACAGATGGCTTTTATCAGGCCAACAATATGGAAGATGCTGTGCCCTTTGCATATCCCGAAGTAAATAAAAAGAATATCCGGTTTTATAAGCGAGTTTGGCGTGATATCGACCTGAAAGATGAAAAAAACTATATCTTGGCTATTCCAGGAAATTCCTTAATTGAGGTCGTGATGAAAGCGATTGAAAAAGGAAAATTATCCCTATATAGTCCAGATGACGATTCATTCAAAGGACGGCTAAGTGCACAGGAAGGAATGGCTCGCTTTGCGGATAGTGTATTGGTGCCCATCTTTGACGGTGAAGGAAATCAGATCGATTCGAAAATGGCGCTCAATGAATTTGATCCAAGCCGCGTGACCAAATTTCGTGTTAAAGAAGATATCTTCTTCGATAAACAACGAAGCAGATTAGAGACTCGTATTATAGGTGTAGCTCCATTAATGAATATCACCACGTCTGCGGAGCTGGCCGAATCAGTGGGGGCGACACCCGCCTTTTGGCTCTATTTCCCGCAATTGCGCTACAGTTTAGTACAAGTTGATATTTCTGATCCGGATAAGGGGCTCTATGATATGACTATGGACGATTTCTTTGTGCAGAATAAGTTTGCAAGTACAATTGTACGCGAATCATCGCCAGGTATGTTGCAAAATGTCAAAGAATCTGAGAATGGTGGACAATTACTGGATGGTCGAAAAGTAGAAGAGAAGTTGGATGCCTATAAAAAGAAATTATGGAGCAACCCAAAGGGAGTCAAAGCTGAGGAATTGGAAGGAAATCAGTCAAATATACAACAACAGCAAGAAAGTAAATCCACCGATGCTGAAAAGAGTAAGAAAACGGAAGAGAAATTATAAATTGATATTAGACTTTTGCACGGAGAGTTTAGTATCTATGCAGAAAATGTCTTAAAGATTTTTTGAAAGGGCAGCTCATTGTGAAGTAGGTATGGGCTGCCCTTTACATGTAAATTTTAAATCTAATCCATATCCTTCCCGATAAATTTAGAATATGCCTGTACCCAATAGTAGAAAAGTGCTTCCTGTGGAGCATATTTAAAATAACGGAGGAAATTTAAAAAAAGGCGTTTTGAAGCTTTAGGTTGAACCGATATGGTCGATATGGTCTTTCCTCCTTTAAATCTTTCATCATTATAACCGAAACTTCCAGCATGCCAGACCTCGTTGATCATCCACGAAACATCCAGGTCTTCGGGATAGGGAAATGGAACATAAGATTTTGGCAGTCCAATATAATCAACCAAAATTTTATGTAATAAATGAATCCATCTCAATATACCCGCTTTCTTATAGATCTGTTTTAAAGCGATTGGATCAATTGTATTTGAAAGGGTATAATAGAGACGGGCGGAATCGCAAAACTGTCGTAGTCCGATTCCAAACCCCAATAGATGCTTCAAAATATGAGAATTTACTTGCAACAGCTGCATTTCGGGTGCGAGTAACCTGATTGGTACATTGTGAATTAGCAATTTTTCATAACTATCGCTATATTTTCTAGAAATCTTTCTTAAATAGTTGTATTTTAATGGGCTACGGATATCAAAAAGTTTTTTATGATGTTCAATATGAACCCCTTGCCAATCATAGTCCAGGCTAAATCCTGCGGTATCTTGAAACGCTATACCTTCTGTTTTCAATTGATTACGGGCTACAGAATACCCATCTGCTTCAAAATACCAATCCACATCGCCACTAATACGATGAAGTGGGGTGCGGTAACAGTTCGCCACCCCTTGACCTTTCTGCAAGATTGGACGGAGCCCTAATGCATTAAAAGAATCAAACTGCTTTGCGATGACCTCATTCATTTGTAGATTATTCCGTTCGACACGGTCTATTCTTACAGCCCATTTTAATCGTAATGATTGAGGTGGGAGTTGATTTTCTTCCAAAAAAGGAAAGCTGTCATAAATTAAGCCCTCTATTGTATGGTCGATGGCATAATGATGTATTTCATTCCAATTATCAATAGTTAGTGGTTGATCTAAAAATAGGGTTCCTTCTCCCCATAAACCTATTCGTAGCAATTGAAAAAATGTATCCTTTAGTTGGTTGTTCATTTAGATTCTTCGCAAAAACAATTTATCCAAAGATAATGATTTTCACGGTACTCCCGCAGCTTTGAATTGTCTAAATTTGTGGCGAATAGCATAAATCTATTTGCATCAATGATAAAGATAACAGCTCAATTAGATACCTTCATCATCGTTTATTTATCTTTTAATTTAGTAGTTTTGCACTGCTAATTATTTTTGAAGACATACAATTGCTTCCTCTGCCGCAATAAAATACACGAACGACTAGAAATTTTAAAAAAAGTTATTAATCCTGCTATTTTAGGTACGATAAATGCAATCAGATATGAGGGATACTTTAAAATATTTAATTACTGAAAGGGATACTTTTTAATTGCAAAATACGATTAAGGTATATAATATTCTTTATATAATTTAGATGAGTAATTTATGGAAAGAGGGCTTGTCCATCAACAAGCCTCGTTGGATAATTCTGCTGTTGGACATGATCATTGTCTTGACAGCTTTTTTTGTCAGTTATGTTCTTATATTCAAGCATAGGGGAGCGGTAGATATCGATGATATGGTCAGGCAGGCATTGCTTGTTTCGGCAGTCTATTTGATTTGGTTCTGTATCTTGGGCACATTTAAAGGAGTTGTTCACAAGACGGGTATTCGCGAATTGCAACGTATTGTCTTGGCGATTGGATTGGCCTATTTTTCTGCTGAACTCATCTGTAAAGGAATAGAGTGGTTGTATCCCTCCTATGATGGCATACTTCCTTTCTCGGATACACAACTTCTTTTTCACGCGTTAATAGCAGGTTTCGGAATGACCTTTAGCCGGGTACTTTATCGGGCCCTGTATCATGAGCTGATGTGGGGGAATAAAGATAACCGTATTCCTGTTATCCTTTTTGGGGCCGGTAATATGGGAAATACGACCTTTCACTTTATCCATACCACCTCGCGTAATAAATACCGGATCGTGGCCATTTTGGATGACAACCCACATCGTATAGGCAACCGTATTCAAGGTTTTAAAATCTATGATATAAACGATTTAAATAAAGATTTTGTACTAAGGCATGGCAAGGCATCTGAAATTATCATTGCCGTGGATGATCGGAAACCGGAGCGATTGAATAGGGTGTTTAAGCTCGCCGAACCGATTCCATTAATTGTTAAAATTATTCCAGATACTGCCCGTCTATTGGCAGGTGAAGTGGCGACACGGCAAATCCGGAGTTTGCGTATTGAGGATTTATTGGGACGAAAAGCGATTGATCTGGATAACCCAACCATTGCTTCGGAAATGAAAGACCAGATCGTACTGGTAACCGGAGGAGCTGGTTCAATTGGTGGTGAACTGGTGCGCCAGCTGGCCCATACTGACTTAAAACAGCTTATCGTGGTAGACCAGGCTGAATCCGCTTTGTATGATATACAACAGGAATTGAGTAGCAGCAATCATTTTGCCCGTTGTATCTTTATTGTCGGGAATGTTCGGGATGAGTCCTTTATGGACACCTTGTTCCAGTTTTATAGACCTACCTATGTTTTTCATGCAGCAGCCTATAAGCATGTGCCTTTAATGGAAGCCAATCCTTATGAGTCTATTTTAACAAATGTATGGGGATCTTACAACGTCGCCCTGTTGGCCGATAAATACCATGTTGCCAAATTTGTGATGGTTTCTACTGATAAGGCTGTGAACCCAACGAATGTAATGGGGGCAACCAAGCGTGTCGCCGAAATCGCGATATCAACGGTCAATATACGTTCGAAGACTAATTTTATTGTAACCCGATTTGGTAATGTATTGGGCTCTAATGGCTCCGTCATCCCTCTATTTGAGAAACAGATGCTCAAGGGCGGGCCGCTGACAATTACCGATGAAAATATAACCCGGTATTTTATGACCATACCCGAAGCCTGCCAATTGGTTCAGGAGGCTGCGGTAATGGGTAAAGGTGGGGAAATATTTGTCTTTGATATGGGCGAACCAGTTAAGATTATGGAGCTCGCCAAGCAGATGATTAGGCTCAAAGGCTATAATTATCCCGAAGATATTGATATCAAAATTGTCGGTCTCCGTCCTGGAGAAAAAATCTTTGAAGAGCTTCTAGCGAATGGAGAGAATACGGAGAAAACCTATCATGACAAGATTATGATTGCAAAGGTCAATACCCCGGACTTAGCTTTGCAAAAAACGCGTGTGGAACAATTATGTGCACTTGCGAAAACAGCCGATCCGAACGAAGATAAAATGAATTTGGTGCAGTTGATTAAGGATATTGTACCCGAATACCGCTCCCAGAATTCGATGTTTTCGGCATTGGACAAATAACCCTCGTCAGGATGTAAATAGTAAATGGATTTTTAGTTCAAAAATAAGTATCTTTATATAATTGGCAATAGATGAGTTTGTTATGAAGCTATTTATTTTTTGGCTATTTTTTACTTTTGCGATCAAGTGTCTGGTGGCGCAGGAAAAATTTGATCCTGTTGCTTGGCAAGCTCCATATAGTCTTAGTCTTGACGGCTGGGGAATAGAGCGGTTTCCGATACCCATAGACTTTGCACCTAAAATTCCCTACAAAGGAGTAGAAGATGTGCGCTTTACAACCGGATGGAGTAAGCCCGAGAGCGATGAATACTGGTCTTATGCTTTTTTGTGGTATGTGGAAGGAACTCAAAAGCTTGAGGCAAAAACAATTGAAAAGAATCTGGCGATGTATTTCGATGGACTCGTAAATCGGAACATAGAAAAGCGTGCCTTGCCGAAGGCTCTGATTAAGAAAACCAAGGCTCAATTCAAGAAGTTATCCAAACCGGAGGGGGAGGACGTATCTACCTTTAATGGAACCATCCAAATGGTGGATTACATGGGTAAAAAGCCAATTGTTCTACATGCAACTGTTCATTTAAAAAAATGTGCTGGCACAGATCACACAATTATTTTTCATCAGTTTTCACCGCAAGAACGAACTGCTCCTATATGGGCAAAATTAAATGGATTATGGTACAGTTTTCGTTGTACCCAATAAACCTGCAATGCTAAGATCAAGTATTTCCTCCTAAAATAGCTCAAGCTGTCGTTTCCTTCTGGACCAGGAATGAATGCTCTGAAAAATTGAACTCCTTCAAGTCCGTTTCCATATGATCAAATATGGCCATACGACGCTTTCAATCTCAGAAAGCGCCGTATAGTTGCATCAGCAAAATTTATTTGACCTTAACCAGTTCTACGCGACGGTTTTTGGCTCTGTTATCTTCGGTATCATTGGCGACAAGCGGGCGTTCGGCGCCGTAACCTTTGGCGCTTAAGCGTGATTTGTCGATTTTTTGACCCACTAATGCTGTCAGCACGGCATTTGCACGCTCATCGGAGAGCTTTTTATTGTGCGCTGCATCACCCGTATTGTCCGTATGTCCCTCGATAGCGATTTTGAGCTTAGGATCGTTTTTTAATGCTTCTGCGATCTGAATGACCAGGTCCGTACCACCAGTTGTAATGCTGGATTTGTCTGTGTCGAAGGTGATGTAAACAATTGATTTTCCAGTCTCAGAAAGATCCTTCGTGATATCGTCAGCCGTGATTTTCTGTATCGTTTGTTTAAAATTATTCTCCTGTAGGATGTTGAGTTTGGCACCGGCATTATTCGCCGTATACTGGATAAAAATATTGCCCTGATTTTTGCTGCGGATCACGTATACACGGATCTGTTCATCGGCATATCCGATATCTCCCTCATCGCCCTTATGGGGATCTTGTTTATGGTAACGTTCGTACTCTTCGCTTGTGATGGTTCCGTCAAAAACTTTAACGGCTCCGATCGAAGCAAGATAATCCTCCATGCTTTTTTCAAAATAACGCTGGGAAAACTGTGTACCCTCTTCGTTGGTTATATTTGCTTTATAAAGCCGGCCTTCATAAGGTTTCATCACACCATTAATTGCAAAATAGCAGATATCATAATCTTTATTGATGGGTTTATTCATCTCCTTATAGCCTTTTGGCGAAGTAAAAAATGGAAATACGCCGATATCAGCATCAGAATATGGGATACTTGCAAGGTCAAGCGTTGCCGATGTGTCCTTTTTGGTAGAGTTCTCAGTCATCAATGTATCCTGTTGAACGACGGGGGATGCTGCTGTTTCTTTTGGCTTTTGGTTACAGGAAACCACAACTGCCGCGAGTGCAAATAATAGTACTGTTCTTTTCATGATCTGTTTTTTTCTTTTTTTGCAGTGACAAATTTTGTGCCTAAAGCTTTTTCGACTTTAGTTTTTTATTTACCTAATGAATTACTGTATAACAATTAGGAGTCGATGTAAAACGGGGCTGATTTTAACATTTTATAACATTATTCTTTAAACGATTCTGGCTGTAGGCTGTTCTAATCATAAACAACGAAAGGAAAGATATTATGAGTGAATTAACATGGAAAGGCCGTTGGAATGAAATCAAAGGCAAAGTAAAACAGCAATATGCAGATCTTACGGATGATGATTTATTGTATGCAGAAGGCAAAGAAGATGAATTAGTGGGTAAACTTCAGAAGAAGACTGGAAAAACACAGGATGAGGTAAATAGTTGGTTAAACGGTTTGTAGAAATAAGTGTTTTTTTGTGATAATAGGAAGAGCGGTTAACATGCATGTTAACCGCTCTTTTTGTGCCGAAATCTCACGGTCTTTTTTAACTGATTTAATATACTGAAGTGATAATTAATGCAACTATATTGCTTTTTGTTGTGAGATTGTTATATTTGCACCTATGTTGCATTTATCTGATTTTGCTGTGAATGTAGCTCATCCGTAGACATGTAAAGTATATATATAACAATAACATATGATAAAACCAATAAAAATTATCCTAGTATTTATGCTAATCTCTGGATTATTTGTTTCTTGCAAGAAAGATAAACAAGAGCCCGAAATTAGTCAGCCGACAGCTGAAAATGTGGAAATCGGTTATGCAAATAATAAACAGGCGATTAGAGGCCGCGATTTTCATTTTAATGCAGATCTCCTTGCCGGAGACAAAATAGAATCTGTTCAGGTCAAGATTCTGCCAAAGGCTGGGCAGACCTATACCTCACCATGGAAAATAGAAATCGCCTGGGATGAGTTTAAAGGGTTAAAAAATGCTAATGTACATAAGCATTTTACTATTCCACAGGAAGCACCCGAGGGAAGATATGATTTCTTCTTCATTGTAAATGACGTAAACGGCTCGAAGCTGGAGTTAAAAGAAGATTTTCAGATTTTTGATGCTGCTAATATGCCCGTCGACCCCGTCGTGGACCGTGATATCTTTTCTCGAAACGAGGATATGGTTTACTATATGGGTACCTATGTTGAAACCCCTATAGTATTCAAAAAAGGAGATAAGTTTACGGCCCGGGCGCAGATTAAACAAATACAGGGTGACGGCATCTTATATACAGCATTGATCAGACGGGCGCTGAACCACTTTCCTGAAACCGTTGATAAGCTGGATCTCACGAAAGCTATAATTATTTCCAAAGTGGAGCATAAAGATCTAGGGCCAGCCTCTAAAGTCAATACGTATAAGCTGGCCAATGGTGCGATAAGTGGTGATGATATTATTATCGGTGCGGAAAAAGACGGTTTCGGCAATCAAATCACTGGCGACCGACAATGGCAATCTGGTCAGTACAATCTTGTCATTCTATATAAGAACACAACGTTTAACATGAGTACCTTCAAATCCATTCCTATTACCATAGAATATTAAAATATTCGCTTTTAAAATATATAGCCCCTACCCTGAAAAGGGTAGGGGCTTTTTTGGGTATATATAGCTTGGGAAACTATGAGACGATACATAGCGTACTCGGTGGTTGTAGTCTGTTAAAAATTCATATTTTTAGGCCCAACTTAAAGCTTTACGAATTTAAACTTCTGATTATTCCCAGTTCCTGCAGTCCAAATTTGGACTTTTGTTCCGTTGGAAGTGTTTGAACTATAGATATCTAAATAAGAGTTTGTCCCGACGCTGGATTTCAAGGAAATATAACCATTTCCGCTATTCAACGGCGTCCATTTTTGGGATGCGCCACCATTGTACGTATAAACAATAATCTGTGTGCCATTGCTCGCACTTCCACCTTGTACGTCCAGTACTTTGGTGCTGTCTGCGGAAGATCTGAATACAAAAGTACCGTCCGTCTGTTTCCGTGCGATAAACTTTTGATTGTTTGACGCTGGCGTGTTCTTTGACCATAGCGATACGAGTGTGCCATTTGATGGTGCACTGCTGTTCACGTCGATCACACTGGAGTTGTTTAGAGCAGTTACAATTTGATAGATCGCGCCATTTTCTAATATCGGCCTTTCACTATCGGTGAATAGGGAGGGATCAACAATGGGCTTAGGCAGGTTGAGATTTGCTATTTCAGTGTATATCGTTGGATAATTAAAACCCCATTTTTTAAAGAAAACTGTTAAATCGTAACCCGATATTTCGCATGCCTTACGCATAAAATATTGATGTTTAGCTGCTGCATTTGCCAGCGTTGGTTTTTCCTGTCTTACTATTTTATGTAAGTTATGATAAAAAGTATCACCAAAGGCATATTTCAATTGGATCAACATTGCAGATCCTAGATATCGGCTTCCTTGCACCCCACCATCTCCCCATATCGTACTATAATCCCTTTCGGCATCCGGTTTATTGAAATAAGCAGCTACGCGTGTCCAGATCGTTGCCCAAGCGCCATCACGACCGATTTTATTTGCAGGTAATCCCAAGTTAATATTTGCTGCTACAGCATAGAAATCAGCCATGATCTCGGCATGCCAGTCCCATTTTTGCTGGTGCATATGTCCTGACTCATGTTTCTGAAACCAATAGACATAGCTATCTGTCTCAAAAAAGTTTGAAACGTAGGAATATCCAGTTGAATAGTTACCGGCAAGTGCTCCGGCAAATGCAGGTTCCATGATTGTCATGGTATGGGGAATGGGATAGGGCTGATGTATAGCTGAAGAACCATCCAGACCGCTCAGACGCTCTTCAGCATCCCAGGCCTGATCAATTTTTTGAATGATGTTGTTGTTATTTTGATTACTAAAGGTATTATTACTTCTGGGCATCACTAAAAAGACATTCTGTCCGACAAAAAGAAGATCTTGTACGGCAGTATCAGCAGCTGCAATAGTTGCGGAAAATGCAGATTGAACCGTACGATTTTTTATATACGTCGGAGTCTTTCTAATGTTTGCCGAAAAGGTAAGCTTTGAAGTACTTGAAGGTGTATTTGTGGTTCCATATCTTATCCATAGTGATCCTCTTTTAGTAGCAATGATCGTATTGTTTCCTTCTTGTAGCTGTACTTCTTGTGGAGAGGAGTCTTTTCCTAGCCTTTTGTAGGTGCCAACCAGTAATTTAGGTAAAGTTGCGCCTGTGGTTTTTTGAACATTAATTTTCAAGGTATCACCTGGTTTGGCATAAAAACCTGTCGGCAAATAATCTGAAGGTAAGAAGGATAGCGCTAATCGATCTTTGGCTGTTGCAGCTGCTGGATATTCCGAAAAGATTTGGGTACCCTGCCCAAGAGAATCGATTTGGTAATATTCATTTGTCGGTACGCTGACATTGTTCAGGTCAACGACAGTAGCTTTCTTATTTGCTGACACGGTTGAATCCAAAGAATCTAAATTTTCTTTCTTACAGGCGCTGACTGCAAGGAGACAGACGCTGAGGCTATAAAAGAGCCTTTTGGTTAATTTAATTGAAGTCATAATTTTTAGTTTATAAGGTTTAAGTTATGATAATTTCATTTAAAATTAAATAAATGCTTGAAAGCGAGTGTGTTTATAAATCGTTTTTCTGGCTTTATAGTTGATTTAAATCGATTGTTTAATTTTTTCTTTTTACATCTGAATCCTAGGTATCGTAAGATGTATTGCGTCTTTTTAAAAAAGAAGTATATTCAAAGAGCGGGCTAGCCAATTGACGGTTTATTGGATTTATGAAGTAGTGGTCAGTTATATGTTCAGTCTACATGAAAAGTATTAATTTTCTGACGTATCATTTTATTGGTATAGCTTCAAATCATAAAATTCATTATATTTAATTGGTTAATAGCCAGTGTTTAGGCGTTCGGCTGTGCGGTACGCGTCTTTTAATATTTCGCGTTTTTAATTTTTATTAAATAGAAAATAAGAACACCATGAGTCTAAAAACATCCATTACAAACAGTGTTGATTATAACATTTGGGTCAGCGAACAGTTGGTTGCTTGGCTGAGGAGCTACCCTGAGGAGTTGTTACAAAAGAAATGTCCATCGAGCTTCACTAGTATTGCAAAAACGCTCAAGCACATTAGCGATACACAGTTGTATTGTTCATCGATGATCCGTGAGACGGCGACTCCAAGCTTTGACTATATCGCTACATCGGTGGACATTGAAACTGAAATGAACAACATCGTTAACGAAGCCAAACTTTTAGCTGCCTACGTAAAGGAAAATAGTGAAGCAATGAACGAGCCCCATCTCATCGAATCACAATGGTTTTCTTCTAATTTTCCCAAGTATGAATACCTCCAACATTTAATTATCCATACGACCTATCACCGCGGTCAGATAGTTACCATAGGGCATCATGTAGGTGTTCTGAAAGCGCCTATGCTGGACTATAATTTCTGGAATGTGATGCGGCAGCAGCAATAGGGTGTAATATCCTTCGGAACGTGTTTGGAGGTATAACGGAAATAACTATGAAGCTAATAGACATACATAATAAATACATTGGACTTTGGAAGGGCAACCATAGGTTGATCCTAAGCTGGTTGCCCGATCCTAACTTTGATTCGATATCAAACTTGGCTATAAAAGCCGTTGCTAACAACAAATTTCTAATGTTTACTTATGATTGGTATCATGAAGGTGTAGCGCAAGAAGGGATGCTATTAATGGGTAACAACAATAAACAATCCGAAGTTACGGCATCATGGGTTGACTCATGGGGTATGGATGGAAGGATCATGAATTGTTATGGTACAATGAATGAGGCGGGAGATATCTCCTTAAGAGGTTCTTATGAAGTGCCCGATAATCCCGATTGGGGTTGGCGAATTGATATTCCGTTACCCACTGATCATAACCTTCGGATAAAAATGTACAATGTCTCGCCAAATGGTGAAGAAACTTTAGCGATTGATGCAAATTACAGGCTTGTTGAGTAAACAATGAATTTATCCTACCTGGCTTAAAAATGCGAATTTGTCTTCGAAATTGATAATGAGAAGAATTTTGATACGGAATGTCAAGCTTGTCTTAAAAACTTCTCTATGTTTAAAGATAATATAATTGGTTGGGTGCTTTCGTCAGCGTATGATTGATTAAATTTAAAAATTATCTTACCACAAGACAAAGATGATACGGCTTTATTGTTAGGAGGCAAAAGACGAAATTTTACGATAGGATATTGTAAACGCAGCAACTATTAGCTTTTCATCACTATCTAATGTAAAACAATAGCTTTTGCCTAACAATGCCAAAATAGAAAAAATTAGATTTTAGCTTTCGCTAAAATTTGGCTTGCGATAGATAACTGTTTGCTAAACTTAATTGTTGATTTTTTTAATAGCTACCTGTGCATTGCTATCGGATTTAATCGCTTCATCTTATTTAAGAACAGGAATGTTTTTTATTATAATTGCCATAAAGGTTCGTCTCGCCAATTTTGTTTTATCCCAAGAGCATTTAGATCGTCATTAGGATATTTTATGAACAGGTTTTACAATTGTTGGGTAAATTGATTTTCAGGTTGAAAGATAGTTTTAAGCATTATCTGATGCACTGATAATTAGTCCTCTTCTAGTTAATTGTTTTATTTGTTCATCAATAGTAAAGGCTTGTTTATGGTACTAAAGGAATAATGATTGTTTATTAAAGCAAAAGACACGCCCTGGGACGCTGTTCTGATGGGTAGCGTGGCGTGTACTGTTGATGCAAACATAAGCACTTTAATTTATAAAGACAAATTTAGAACTCCCGTCCTCGGCTGGTTTCCGAGAATGATATTTTGTAGTTCATCTTATATTTTTCGTTTATATCTAGTTCAAAGAAACGAATTTATATTCAAATTTGTGTCTATGTTCCTAACCCAATTATTGGACGCTCGCCCCTGTAGAAGTAGTCGAACAGTTGGCTGGGAAAGATTAGATTGTATTATTCCGTCTGTAGAGATAATGCCTATTTTTTCCTCTGGATGTAGTAGGAAACTGCTACTTGCTATAAATGCCGCTGGAATTTAATAGTTCTCTTCCCTTGCTAGTGATTCTGTATTTTTGTTTGCTACTGTTGGGTTTTTCTTCGGTTTGTTCAACAAGTTTTAGGTTCTCTAAGATTTTGAGAGATCTTTTGTGATTTTTATATGCATTGGTATAATTTATTTTTTCATATAAATTTCCTCTTGAAATAACTTCATTATTGAGAATTAGTAACATTGCAGTCATTCGGTCATAAGCTGGGGTTACTGAGTTGCCCAATTCTAACGCTGTTAAATCTTCTAATTTTATGGAAACGAGTGATAATTTTGACAGGATGTTGTTATTCTTCTTTCTTGTTCTTCTGTAGCATCTTGGATTTACCTTTACATTTTCTACCTCAATCAGATTTTCTTCAGCAAGGCTGTCTAATGCCATTATAATTGCTTCATAGCTGAACGTCCAATTATATGTTTTTTGTAAAAAGGCTCTTATCTCACTCGTATTTTTATAGCTGTTAATGAAAGACGTCTGCATCACTCGGAACTCAATGGCCTTTCTGGGAAAGGGCTTTTTATTAATGTATTTTAAATATAAAATATTACTTCTATGCTCTACAAGCACATTTCTTCTTAAAATTTTCCAATTTGGAATACTATATTGGGCGTCATATATTTTAGCCTTATTTATCTGGTATAAGTAACATAGTTTATCAATCCATTTTTCGATTGATGTTTTGTCGCCATGTTCGATTCTTCGCAAAGTTGTTGCTGGGATAGTTGATAATTCACTTACTTCTTTTGTAGTCAATAAGAGCAATTCTCTTATCCATTTTAACTTGTTTCCGATTAAAATATATGAGCTTCTATTCATGCATTAATTTACCGGTAATAGCTAAAGAAAAATCCATTTATATTTGGTTTTTATCTTAGTATAAGCTATCTTTGAAAAGTAATACGAAATGATCTCGTATTCTTTGTTTTTGAACTGAAAAAGCTTCGCTCAACAGACCTAGGAAATCTTTAAGCGTGTGAAGCAACGGTGAGAAAGCGCCTACATTTTGTATATTTGAATATAAATGTAGGCTCTCTCCGTGTTGCACGCTTGGAAACTTCGGTTTCCGCCTCTCCTAGGGGGTGTTGAGCGCACGGAGGGAGCCTACAAATAATATCTTCTCTAAAGCTTTTAAGTTTTTATACTTAACAAGCTGATATGAACCTTAAAAAACAGACAACAAAAAATCTAATTACAGCGCCCGAGTAGCTCGGATAGCTTGGTCAAAACTTTGACCCTACATTGCTATGGATCGCATCACGCCAATATGATAACCTTTGTGATGACCACTCAAATGCGATCTAGCTCCCCATCTTTTAATGTATTGTTCATGTGACCATAACTAGTCTGGAAGAGATGATGTCGTTAGGTTACTTTTTAAAATTTAAAAAATGAGACATTTTTTTAGGGCAGGAGAGCTCTTGCCTAATCTGAAGACAATATGTATATATAGTGCCCTACTATCTATCCTATGCTTAGTTTCTATGTTTAGTTTATCGGCTCAGACGCCCCGCAAGGACAGCGGGGCCAATGGGTCTCTTGCTGTAAAGCCGCTCCAGGTAGGAGATACTGTGCCTGCATTAATATGGAAATCCAAATTTCCAGCATTAAATACTTCAACTGGCCATAAGACAATAGCCCTAAAGGAATATGCGAATAAGAAGTTACTGATCCTTGATTTTTGGGCTACTTGGTGTGCTCCTTGCATCGCCTCATTGCCAAAAATGGATTCTTTACAGCTTACCTACAGCAAGGATATAGCTATTATTCCTATAACCTATGAAACAGCAAATAAAGTCAGTAGCTTTTTTGAAATGCGAAATAGAGCTCAGGTAATGCCGTCAAACTTAGATTATATAACAGACAATACCCTCTTTTCAAATCTTTTCAAACATAGTACCATTCCGCATTATATATGGTTGGACGGGAAGGGTAGGGTACTGGCGATTACAGATGCTAAACAAATAAACGCGGATAATATAGAAAAAATGATCCGTGGTCAAGAAATTAGTCTTCCCATTAAAAATGACTACCGTCCGCCTTATGACAAGACCAAGCCTGTTTTTTTTGATCCCGAAAAAATCTGGAATACGAATTTTATCAAACAAAGTACCCTGACTGAATATTCAGACAGATTCGGTTGTGGATATACTTACACGGTAGGGCTGCATGATGACCATCCGCAAGTGAAAGATGTGGCATATAGACGGGTCTTTGCACACAACCTAAGTATGATACAGCTGTATCAGCTGGCGCATTCCGACCATAACCGTTATTTTAACTGGCATAATACCATCGTATTGAGCAAGGATTCCCTCGCAATAAACAGTAGAAAGCAGGGTGCTGGGTATATTTCCTGGCTACAGGCAGATAGGGGCTTTTGCTATGAATTGGTGGTAGCCAATAAATATCAAAACCAAGCCTGGAGTATGATGCGCAATGACCTTAGACAGCATTTTCCTGATTACCGTGCTTATACCGAAAAAAGAAAAGTGCCTTCCTATTGCCTCGTAAGGACTTCGGATGTCGACAAGATAAAATCTCAAGGCGGAGACAAGATCAATACCATCAGTCCCTATGGCGGTAGGATCAACCAATATCCATTGAGTTTACTAATCAGTGTTTTAGAAGATAGGGTCTTTGTTCCCTTGAAAAAACCGTTGGTCAACCTGACGGATTATCGTGGGCTTATCGATATTACGATCAATGCCAAACTAACTGATCTCAAAGCCCTGAACAGGGAGCTCGCAAAGTATGATCTGGCAATCGTAGCGCAGGAGCGAGATGTAGAAGTACTGATCATCGCGGATGAAGTTTCAACTAAATAGCATGAGAGCATTTACAATTTTACTTTTTGTGCTCCTAGTTCAAGGAATCGGGAAAGCACAGGATAGGCAAGGCTTTGTTATTCATGCATCGCGGGACAATGGAGCTGTAACAGATGCGCGTGTCAAGATATTGTCTACACAACAGCTTTTATTAAAAGATCATACGGGTAAATATAGAATTGACCATCTACGACCAGCAGACTCCATTGAAATTGCTCATCTATCTTTTATGACAATACGGGTCGCTGTAAAGGATTTGTTGCTAAATCCTGTGGTATTGCTTGAATCGAAAGAGAATCAATTGGAGGAAGTGCAGATTTCTACCGGCTATCAGTTTATAACAAAAGAACGGGCGACGGGCTCCTACGCTACGTTGGATGAAAAGCAGCTGAACCGGCAGGTGTCAACAGATATTATCAGTAGACTAGATGGGAATGTTCCCGGGATGCTCTTCAATAGAAACAGCCCCCGGGCGATCTCGATCCGTGGACAGAGTACGCTATTTTCTGAATCTAACCCTTTAATCGTGTTGGATAACTTTCCTTACGAAGGCGATATCCTTGATATCAATCCGAACGATGTGGAGCAGATTACCGTATTAAAGGATGCTGCAGCGGCCTCGATATGGGGGGCTCAGGCTGCCAATGGCGTAATCGTGATCACAACTAAACAGGGAAAGCGTGACAAAAGCCCAAAACTGGGATTTAATGTAAATATGACCATCGGAGCCAAGCCTGACTTATACTACCAGCCTCGTATGTCAACAGGCTCCTTTATCGAACTGGAAAAATACCTTTTCGATAAAGGTGTTTATAAAGCTGCTGAGACCAATATCAATAAAACACCGTATACGCCAGTCATTGCTCTGCTGATTCAAAAACGGGATAATCCGGCGATGGCAGATCAGATAGATGCCCAGATCGAACAGCTTAAGACCATTGATAGCAGAATGGACATGGATAAATATCTTTACCAAAATATGGTCAACCGTCAATACAATATCAATTTAAGTGGGGGCAGCAAGAAGCAGACTTATTACATTTCTCTAGGGTATGATGATAATAGGGAAGAACTCGTCAGAAATGGGCTTAAACGTCTTTCCGCCAATGTGAAAAACACCTTTTTCCTGCTGGATGACCATTTGCAATTGACGACCGGAGTAGATCTGAGCGAGCGCAGGCAGGAGAGTCCCAATCTTGGAAATAACGGACTGAATATGACAGGGCAATCGCAGCTTTATCCCTATGCACGGTTGCGGAATGAAGATGGGAGCTATGCACGGACAGTGAAAAATTATCCTTGGTCATTTATTGATCAAGCGACAGCAGACGGATTGCTGGATTGGAGTTATCGTCCACTAGAAGAGGTTTATTTGACAGAAAGGACTGCTGCAAGTTCATACTACAGAATGTATGCCGATCTGAACTATAAGATCTGGGATGGCCTACGTGTGACAGCACTCTACCAGTACACACAAAATAAAAATGATTTTCGGAAATATAATCCGCCGGAAACGTTCTTCAGTCGTGACCTGATCAATAATCTCACACAGATACAATCCGATGGAAGCTTGATCAGACCCATTCCCTTAGGTGGGATATTGAATACCGAAAATAGTAAAAGCCATAACCATGCATTTCGCTCACAATTGGATTATCAGAAAGAATGGCAGCAACACCAATGGCGTGCTATGGCTGGCTTTGAAATCCGGGATAACCCTGCGGTTTCCAACTCAAATCTGCTCTATGGATATAACAATGATCTGGCCTTCAGTGCGAATGTGGATTTTGTCAATAGCTACCCGCGATATGTAAATCCTAATTCCAAACAGACCATAGCCAATGGCGAGAAGCTGGTGGAAACCGTGGATAGATACCGCTCTTTTTACGGTAATATCGCATATACCTATGATAGACAGCTGGATTTTTATGCTTCTGCACGTTTGGATCAGTCCAATCTCTTTGGTGTACGTACCAATCAAAAAGGGGTGCCGCTCTGGTCGGTGGGAATGGCCTATCAGCTATCTAAAGCCTCCTTCTATAAATCGGAAATACTTCCGTACTTGAAGCTCAAAGCTTCTTATGGTTATAACGGCAATATCAATAAAAGCATTACAGCATTTACCACGATCCGTTATTATGGCAATGCGATCCTGACAGGATTGCCCTATGCACGGGTTGTCAATCCTCCAAACCCGGCATTGCGCTGGGAACGGACCAAAGTGCTGAATCTCGGGCTCGATTTCGCAAGTAAGGATAACCGTATTACGGGAGGAATAGAACGGTATTGGAAACGGGGACTGGATCTCATTGGTGAAACCCCGTATGCGCCATCTGCTGGGGTGAGCTCCTTTACAGAAAATTATGCAAATACAAAAACTTCCGGACTGGATGTGCAGCTAAAGACTAAAAACTTTATAAAAGCTTTCGGTTGGGATACAGAATATTTTTTGTCTATCGCCAGGGATGAGGTAACGCATTATCTGCCACAGGTGACCAGCTTCACCGGAGCACAGGTGACGCTGGTCGGAAAGCCTCAGTATGGTCTTTATTCTTATCCTTTTAAAGGCCTCAATCCGCTGAATGGAAATCCGGTCGGTTACCTGGATGGACAGGAAAGTGAAAACTATGCTGCTATTATTGCAAGTATGGATGAGCATTCGATTGTCTATCATGGAAGTCAAAGGCCTACGGTATTTGGTGGTCTGCGCAATACGTTTACCTGGCGTAATCTCTCCCTCTCGGTCAATATGACCTACCGTCTTGGATATTTCTATCGTCGCAATACCGCCAAGATGACTGCGGTACTGACGGCGAATAGTCAACATGGCGATTACGAACACCGGTGGCAGAAGCCGGGAGATGAACAATACACGGTGATTCCCTCAATTCCCGAGACAAATAATGCAAACCGGGATAATTTTTACAATAATACGGGCTTATTTGTCGAAAAAGGTGATCATCTCAAATTGCAGGATCTAAAACTATCGTATGCAATAGCTCAAAATAAGCTTCGGAAAGTGAAACTTCAAGAAGTCTCATTCTTTGTCTATGCGAACAATCTAGGAATAATCTGGAAGTCTTCCAAAAGTAGCCTTGATCCAGATTATCCATTGGTTGACTTCCCGCCATCAAGAACTGTATCGTTTGGTCTAAACTTTAAATTTTAATGCAATGAAGATAGTAAGCTATTTATATATGTTCGTATGCTTGGGTATGATATCCTGCTCGAACGATTTCCTCGATGTAAAACCGGACAAGGCACTCGTAGTGCCTAAAACTCTGGCGGATTACCAAGCCTTACTGGATGACGTCGCACAACAGATGAATCAGACCCCCGGTCTGATAAATGCGGCTACGGATGAATTTATTGCCAAAGATAACAGCCTGCAATCATCGGCCTCCTATCTGTCGGATGCTTACCTCTGGGATTATGAGGGCCTGCAGCAGATGGAAATAGATTTTGACTGGACGAATATTTATGCGCAGGTACTGAAAGCAAATTTGGTGCTGGAAGGTCTGGATGACATGAAGGATGTCACCGACAAAACGCGATACAATGACGTCAAAGGGAGTGCGCTGTTTCTCAGGGCATGGCACTTCTTTCATCTGCTGCAGGTGTATGCCGTTCCTTACGACAGAGAGACGGCTAATACGGATCTCGGAATTGTCCTGAAACTAAAGGCCGATATCAATGATAAAGCGGGAAGGTCAACTGTCGAAATCTGTTACAATCAGATTATTCAGGATTTATTCACAGCAACGGAACTGCTCTCAAAGACTTCCATTGTCATTTCAAGACCCAACCGTTGCGCTGCTTATGCATTATTGGCACGTGTATATTTAAGTCGCTTTGATTATGAAAATGCGGAGAAATATGCTTCGTTGAGCCTTCAGGTACAACCTGATTTGCTCGATTATAATCTTGTAGGCAATACATTCGAAGATCCCTTTAGGGTAAAAAATCCGGAGATTATTTTCTATTCAATGCCGATTTTACAGGCTTCACAGCTGTATACCAATGGAATTGTCAATCCTGCGTGGATTTCCATATATACGGCCGAAGACTTACGGAAAAGTAAATATTTTAAATTTGACGGGCAAGGAAATGCACAGATGAAAGCAACATATTACTTTAGATCGTTGGTACCTTTCACTGGGCTGACAACAAGCGAAATGTATCTTATCCAGGCTGAATGTCTTATCCGTAGAAACAGCATTCCAGCAGGATTGGCTTTATTAAATCACTTGCGCAAGCACCGGTTCAACAAAGAGGCAAGCACCATGATGCTTAAAGCAGAAGACGTGGAGGATGCAATGGCTATAGTTTTAGACGAGCGGATTCGGGAGCTGGTCTTTCGGGGATTGCGTTGGTTTGATCTACGACGGTTAAATAAAGATCCTCGCTTTAAGGTTGCATTAGAGCGGGTATATAATGGCAATACCTACCGTCTGGAACCCAACGATAAGATGTATTGTTTCCCTATCCCGCGAACGGAAAAAATGTATAACAATTTGATAGAATAGTTAAGGAATAAATTACAGAAGCCCGTATTTACGACAAATACGGGCTTCATTGATAAACCAGGAAAGTATCCTAGTTTAATTAAGGAAGTGTAATGTAGCCATTGGAAGCTTCATTGCGGATAAATCCAGGATCCGAAGAGGTACCTGTAACGGGTGAATAACCTTCTTCATAAACCGATTTGCAGGGTTGTGCATCAGGTGTGCAATCTAAGTTTTGCTGTTCTGGTGTCGTTAATTCATGCCAGTTACCATTTTGGTCCCGGCCAAACATGACCTCACTTTGTTTTAATGGTTTTGAATGTGTGGTGCTAGCTGCCAATCCTGCTGCTCCGCCGACAAGTGCCAATCCGATTAGCACTGTGCTCATGATGTTTTTTGTTCTCATGATAATTTAGTTTTATGTATTAATTTGTGATTATATCGAATGGCATAGACTCCTAACGCTAGCCATATCAGATTAAATACAAGGTGGCTGTGCCAGCCCATTTTTTCGATCGCTTTACCACAGTGGCACATTTGAGTGGGATGATACTTCATCATCCAGGAAATAAAAATTGTGAAAGCTAACATTAACACTGTTGAACACCATAGCGAGATCTGTTGAATTCGTCCCGGGATAATTAGCATAAAAGAAAGGGAAATCTCCAGCACAAGAATACCTAAGCCAATTGCTAAAGCATAGTCCTGCAGGTAAGGAACTTTAAGAAGCCCTCTTGTAAAACTTTCAATGTTAATGAGTTTATCTACTCCAGTGAACATATACAGGCAAGCATAGCCGTAAACGCCAATCCGAAAAAGTATATTTGACGCTTTCCCTACGGTTCGTTTGATTTTGTCATTCTTCAAACGCTTATGGTGCTTTAGTGACTGCAGTTTGCCTGTGATCATGTTCATACTTTGTTGCTGTATCTTATACCAAAGTTAACTCAGTAATTTTCGAGGCATGTATGGTTTTTAGGTAGGTCGTTGTATGATTTTTTGTTTGAAGCTGTCCGTCTTATTTTTGGGCTTGTAGTATATTATTGTTTAGAAACGGTGCCTATTTTAGGGACGAAGGGTATGATTTCATTGACTATTTATATTTACTCGGACAGACCCCTGCCTGCTTCCGAAAAAATGTTGAGAAATTTTGCTGCTGCTCATATCCACAATAATTGCTTACTTCTTTGACCGAATGCCCTGCCAGCAATAACTCTTTCGCTTTTTGAATTAGAAGCTTATTCCACGTCTGCTTCGGATTTTCGTCATAGATTGCTTTGTATATTTTATCCAACTTGCTCATGTCTACTTGCAGCTGGTCAGCTATTGTCTGTATCGAACAGCTGCTAAAAGTCTGCTCTACTTGATCCCTGATCATCCGAAAGGCACGTTCGGCCAGCGACTGATCCAAATTTATCTTTTCATGCAGGTAGAAGTTCTTGTAAATAGCAATATCAAACAGATCATAAACAACTTTTATAGCAATGACCTCATTCTCTTTGCGGTACTTAAATAAATATACCTCAATGTAAGAAAGTTGATATCGTGTCCGTTCTTTAATTGGCCACAGGGCACTTTGGAAGAGCCGCTTTTTATCACGCCTATGGGCTGCTCTGAATTCATGTAAAAAATGTTTTTCTTTGTAGATCTCCGGTCGGATGAGGCCTATATCAATTAATACACCATACAGCAGATATTGCCCGGGAGACAGGTCTACCTGTATTTTACCCTTCGGAATATAAACATAGCTGTGGTATTCCGATGGCAGCGCTGCCTGGCATTCCTGGCTTGGCTGTTTGATTATGATGTCCTCCGGTGACGCCATATTATAGAGCAGATGATAATCCGCTTTGGTGGTATTGACGGACAACCTAAAATGTTGCTGCACCTGTGCCTGCAACCGATAGAAGATGACCGGGCGATAGTCAATGTACTCTTCAATGAGCTGAATGCCTATATCTTTATAATGCTGTATAGACGAATCGGCCAGTTTGGGCAAAAATGCTTTCACTTGATCCCTAAAATGGTCTACTTCGGGTAACCTAAAATGGAATGTTTTTTTCATAAACGGAATTGTGGCAACAAATTTTTTGAGATTAAATGCTGCTTATAAAGGTAAAATCGAAGATTCCACTTTTCCGAATAAAATGATAAACGACACGTTTTTAAGGAAAAGATGCAGTAAACTGATGTTATCTGTATGATTCTAATCCCAAAGGCAGCCGGTTGGCATTAAAACTGTCCATTTCTGCAACATACCATCTCTTTCGCTTTTTTCGCGATTTTCTCCAACATTTGTTTTGTTAGCTAACCGATTTATTAAATGTTCGTAAGACAGCGGGATTGGCCTGACCCGCACGGTTGCAGGCCATATTTAAATGATTTTCAATGAAAGATACGAGAGATAGTATGGTCATCGACTCTCCTCAAATAATGGGGCTGACAATGGAGCAGATGATAGGAATGTTCCCTGAAATGGATGATGTGGTTGATGACGAAAAATGCTGGGTAGATATTCCCTAACCTAAGTATTGCCTCCCACCGGGGAGGCAATGCCTAATAGTTGCGATAGAAATAAAGGGCATCTCGTTGAAAATGCAAATCGATGTTCGATCGTGGATGCTGAAAATAAAATAATAAACCAATGGACAAAAATCACTTAACCAAGCCTTTTTGGTTCGCCAATGTCTGGACCTTCTTTCCTGATCTGGGCATCGATGATCTTGAAATTAACTATTTGAAATGGAGGGCGCTCCAGAGCTCGTTCGCGCTGATGGCTCACCCCGCTTTATTGACGCAGGTCTTGGATCAGGAAATAGTGCAAACAATACCCAGAGACCTGACCGGAATGTGCATAGCATTTCACTATGGTCCATACCGAATGTTGCCGCGTTATCTCATTGCTGCCGGGTATCGGATTACTGTAGTTGCGTCCGCCGAAGTAATCAAGCGCGACAGCGAGTCGGTTTATAATGAGCTCTTGATCAATGACCTTCCCAAGGATACCCTGAAATACATAGATGCTACTCGTCCCACAGTGCTCCGCAGTATCGTCTCAGCGGTAAAGGATCGTCGGATAGTACTGATTTATTTGGATGCGGATGAAGGTGTCCGGAAGATCGCCGCTAAAAATCACCAGGCCTTGATCAAGGTTCCTATCGCGCAAAAACAACTCTATTTTCATTCCAATAGTGCGCGGCTCGCATATAAATTCGGCATTCCCATATCTTTTATGCTAATGGACAGGGATGACATCGATGGCCGTTGGAAAGTATCGATAACGAATAAATTGGTGTTCAAGAAAAATGAACCGCTAAAGGGCTATTTGAAAAGATTTAAAATGAAATTCGCAGTGGTTTTGAATAAGATCATGGGACAATACTGGATGGCTTGGGAAAATTGGCCTATGCTTCACTTGTACCAGCCAAATCTCGCTCAAACAAATCATAGCACTTCAAATGATCCTGTTTGGGTGATGCCGATATGTATGCGGCAAAGACAATTCTTTTTTGACGTGAAAAATAAACGCTTTTTTGAAATAAAGTTAGATTAGAAAATTACTTATAAAATGCTGTTATTTCCTTTATGAGAAAAATTATGTTTAAATAATTAGATATACTGTCTTGTTTTATTTATATTTAGGATTTTGAATAACCAATTAACGTACCCGTTACACTATTGTATGAGAACGACAAAAATCAGCCAGCTAACAGCTTATTGGGTTTTAAATAAAACCTTTATCCTGTTTGTTTTGGGCCTTGGAATCATTGTGTCAATTTTGATCAAGATGAATGTACATGTCTGGGGACGCCTCTCCATACGCCATCTAATAGCTTTAATAGGTCCTTATCTTATTTCGTTTACAGTTTTTTGGCTGATGATCAGGCTATGTTGGCGACAGTCATCAACCATTAAAATAGGGATACTGCTTGTTTTGGTTCTTTGGATCGGTTATTCGGCAGACTTTTGGTATGAATACGCCTATCATTGGCTCCCGGCAAAAGGTATTAATTTTGTCGGAAAGATAACGCCCCGCCGTCTGATACAATTTAATAATAGAGTATTTGTAGGAAATACCTTAGTTATAGTAATCGCTTTTATAGTACAATTTGTGACGCACTACCTTTCGTTTCGGGCACGTTTTAAGAGACGTTCAAATGCATTGAATACAACAATAGTTTCTGCACGCTTGTCGGATCATTTTACCAGACAATGGATCAAGATCGTCCAGGACAATAAAGTGCTACATCGTCCGGAGACAATACATTTGCTGCAATACATGATTGATATAGTAGCGAATAAAAAATTAAAAGTCGCTATCGCCGAGGAATGGATGCAACTTAGGGTAATGGCTTCATGTTTTACTGATAGAACTGTTCTATTCGAAGGTGAGCAGCTGCTTGCCAGTGCCGATTGGAATAGGTCTATTCCTGCGGCGGCATTGCTTTCTTGGTTTGAAAACGCCCTTGACCATAGTCCCAAGGGAGAAAAATACATAATATGGATCATCTGGTGCCGCAAGGATACCAAACTCCAGCTCCAAATGAGGAATACGGTAGCCACGGCCAGATCGCATGGTCACTCGGGTACTGGGACCCAGATGGTGCAGCAACTATTTGATCAGCTGCTTCCCGGAAATTATAAAATCGAATATATAAATCACGCAAATATGTTTACCGTTCAGCTTTCTTTTATGTAAAAACAAATTGTTATGCCAATAATCCCTATTCTAATTGCTGAAGATGTTCCCAATGATGCTCAACATTTAAAAAAATTATTGTACCAGACAGGACTGGATCTTCAGATAGATACGGCTGATAGTACTAGGGAAACCATCAGCAAAATCAACGCCAACAAGTATGATATCATTTTTATGGATATTATTTTAGGTTCGGATCCCGAGACGGGCCTGCTAAATGGGATGGACCTGTATGCGTCTATTGATCCCAAAAGGAGGCCACAGGTTGTTTTTGTTACTGCCCATGATTCCTTTTCCTTGCGCTCTTATGCATTGGATGCTGCTGATTATATCTCCAAACCCGCGACTTTTCCATTGCTGTGTCGGGCACTGAATAATGCATTTTTCCGCATGGCCCTGCCCATTAACATCGCATACAAGCCCCAGCCTGAAGCTGTCTATCTCGAACTGTCAGATCGCATGTATCATCGGATGCAGTTTAGGGATATTTATTATATCCAAAAAGTGAAAGGCGACAATGAATTGGCATTTTTTGAAAGAAATACTAGAATAGACAAAGATGGGCGTTTAAGCCCGCGGACAGCAAAAAAAACAATAAAAGAGATCATACACTTTTTACCCGAATCTGGATTCGTTCAGGTTGACCAATCGACAATCGTTAATATTGATTTTATAGCATCCTTATACAAGGATACAATACACATGACCGAAGGTCCACAACTTAAATTCAAGGTAACACGCAATTATATCAAGGAATTACGGCAAAAAATCAACGTTTTAGATTAGCTCCTTTTGTAATTGAATACTGTGCGAATTATTCCAGAGCATTTAACCAACAATCAAAATATGAACTAAATTAATGAAACATGGAAAAATTTTTTGAAGAAGTGAAATCTCAATTAAGGGATTTGGTACAGGCCGTCCAGGTCATCGCCGTTCAGGCACAGCAGCTAAGCCAGAGTTACCTCGGTACTGCCGCCGAGTTAATGGATAATACCGACATGAAATCTTTCTTGAAAATAAGGGATACCAAGCTTGGTGAATTAAAAACACAGTTGCCCATATATAGTTTGGATGGCAAGGATTTTTACTTCAAAGATGAGATAATCGCTTATATTAAGGCTAATCCGAAGAAGAAAAAATAGCTCATCCATTCCATTTGCCCAGGTACGCTGTCCCAGATCTGGGCAAACTTTTAATCCTTGCTAGCTCCACACAATAACCTTACTCCCTCGACACAATAAACTTCCTTCCTTAGTACTTGTTAAGCACAACCTCAAGACAAGCGCAACAGGATACGTTTAGGCCAACCAAGTTTTAGATAGCCATTTTTCAACGTTTTTCGCCGCGAATAACCGCAATTCACCGTCGTCCCCATTGCTGCTTGACAACGGCTATTTGGGATAGCATATTTGTGCTATCAACGCAATTAAGGGCGCCCATTGTGTTGATAGTAAACAGATTTTTAAATAGATAAAACAACAACAAAATGGCAAAATCAAGAGATAATATCGTCATGCAGGGTGCATCGGGCACCGTAGGGAAGATGCTGGTATTCCGCCAGCGGGGTGATCAGACGGTGATCGCACGGAGACCCAAAAAGTCAGCAAATGCAAAACCGCCGACAACCAAGCAGCTCGAGGTCCAAAGTAGGTTTATGGATGCTTCACTTTATGCGCGCACTGCAATTCAGGATCCCGATATAAAGGCAGCTTATCAGGCAAAGGCCAATATCAATCAGACTGCTTACAATGTCGCATTTAAGGATTTCTTTACAGCACCGGTAATCCGGCGCTGGGACGATAGTGGCTACAAAGGAAATGCGGTGGATCAGATCACATTGATGGTCAAAGATGTAATGGCTGTGGTCAAGATCGAAGTACAGATACTAGATCAGAACGATGCGGTCATCGAAACAGGGCTTGCGCAGGATATGGATGGGATCGGCGTATCTTGGATGTATCAGATCCAGCAGGACAATCCGGATTTTCTACAGGCCAAATACCTAGTCACACTGACTGATACGCCGGGGCATCAATATGCTTACGAACTCAAATACGGGGATAAATAGCAGGCCGATGCAACTCACACTCAAACGTGTTCGACAGGGGAAGGAGAGTACCCTGTCTGAACTTTATCGCGATGGGATCTTTCAATGTTACGTACTCGAAGATAGCATCCGGGACAGCAAAGTGAAAGGGCAAACCTGCATCCCGATCGGTAGTTACAAGCTCGGACTCAATTACTGGGGTGGGATGAACACCGCCTATAAAAAACGGTTTCCGGATATACATCAGGGCATGATTGAAATAAAAGATATTCCCAATTTTAGCATGGTGTATATGCATATCGGTAATACACATGCCGATACATCCGGTTGTCTTTTGGTAGGGACTTACTTCCATAAAAGTACCGATGGCACCGATTATGAAGTATATCAATCCACGCAAGCTTATTGCGAACTCTATAATGCGATCATCGAAAAGGTAAAAAAAGAAGAAGTGACTTTACGTATTGAGCACGCTTTTGTTAATATGCCTTAAGCTTAACGAACTGGGATATCACTACCCAAATCTCAATACTAATATCTCAGTACGAAATAAAAGAAAACAAAGAGTACAAGTCTTTGACTTGCTAAAGCCGAGTCTCAATACTCAATACTAATATCTCAATACTAAATACTAAATAAAAATGAATAAAATCATTAGCAAAATAGGAAATGTGCTGCAGCTCGTGCTGGCAGCACCGATAAAACTCCCCGGAAAAACGTTGAATATAGTCAGGTACATAGCACTAGGACTGGGGATTATCGAATCGGTTATAAACGAGAAAGATGACGAAACCACGGATTCGGAAAAAATAAATCATAAAAGCCAATTGGATAAAACCAACACGTCCGCAGCGATGGCGATGCGTAATAATAAAGTAAAGATGGATTTTCCGCCGCAGAAAGGAGGAGCAGATGAAAATCAGTGATGTACGGCTGTCTGCTATTGGGGGCACCCTCTGCGGTATCTGGGCGTCATTTTCGGTGGACGATTTGCTCTATGGAGCCCTCACGGCTCTCATCGGTACCTTGGTTAGTTTCTTGCTGAGCAGGCTGTTAAATCGGATATTCCGACGAAAATAGGAGCGGGGCATCTGCGCGAGTAGATGCCCCGATTTCGACCATAAAAAGTATTTATACGCTTGATCTGTATTAGTACTTTTTATATTTCGATTGATACGGGTCTTGTCTTGTGAAGGCTGCGATGGCATAAAGTTTGGATTTAACTTACCGATTTTAATAAAATTTTGACTTACATATACACGCGAACGATGAGAAAATTTATTCAAACTTTGGGATTAGGTATGCTTATTTTGACAGCAGTAATGAGCTTCATATCATGTAGCAAAGATGATGATCCTGCGGACAACAATCTTTTTATCGGTAAATACGAAGGGAAAATCGCATTTGACGACCTAAAGGATAATAGTAAGGATGTCGCTTCTGCAAATGGTACCATTACAGTAACAAAAACCGGTAATACCTATAACTTTGCTTTTGGTAATAGTATTCCCAATCTAAATGGTGTTGACTTCGAAGAGAAAGACAATGTGTTGATTAATATTGGCTCGGCGGGGACAGGAGTGATCCGCATTGATGCCGGTAAACTTACGATCGGCTATACCAAAGATGACAAGGTCTGGACAGCCGATTGCCAGCGTAAATAACAGGAATAGATTGAATTGTTTTTTGAGCCATTGCCATTTTGGGAATGGCTCTTTCTATGTACATATCCCTTCACTTAATTTCTTTTAGCAAAAAGTGGCTTCTTCAAGATATGCCACAATTCCTCCTCAGTAGACCGCTTATTGCCGATTTTGAGCAGATTGAACCCACAGACAAACCATAGTCCTTTCCTCAAAAATGCATTTCGGTCTAACGGAGATGAATTCAGTTCTTTCTACAGGAGTGGATTTTTGTAAAAAAAGCCTTCTCCAACAAAGGAGAAGGCCTCATGTATAAATGTAGGGGGTGATTTTTCTAATTTGCTGTCAATGCCACAGCATTGAGCTGTCTGGAGGTTCCATCTGGGCCCACCGCGACGATATTATCAAAGATAACACGAGTGCCTGGGACAATCCCATTTAAAGCCGATGACATGCTTGAGCTCAACTGACCGCCAGAGGTGGACAGTACGATCGCGTCGGCACGCGGTTTGGCGATAATCATGGTAAACTTGGTGACCTTGAAGGAGGCATCAAAGTCAAAGTTATCCAGTTTGGCAAACAGAGCATTCTGTGCTTTCAGTGCGACTGTCGCCATTGATCCACCCGTTTTTCCAGCGAATTTAGCAATCGGGTCTGGGATTCTTTTGACACGAAACTCGGTTGAGCTCAGCGTCTGTGTTTTACCAGGAGCGACTTCGGCCGAGACGGAGATACGAGTTGTGCCGGGCGAACTTACCCGTACATTATATTTACCACCTCCTGTGCTGGATATACTGCCACCTCCGCTCATGCTCACATGAACTTTATCCGTAGGTGTTCCCGGAGCGGAAACCGATATGGGATTATTGACTCCGATATACAGTACATTCATTTTATCCGGAGATACCACCGCCGAAGGACGTGCGACCTGGTAGGTCTGCTGTGGAGTCCGGTATTCTTTAAAGGATCCATCTGTTTGTTTGACCTTGATCACGCCGGTCCAGTTAAAAATACCTTCCCGATTAGTCGGTACCGAGTAAACACCTTTACCGTCTACAATCTGCAGAGATGAGCCATTGACCGAAATTGCTGGTTCGGATTTGGAATCGGATGCAGTCAAGAAGACCTCAGCTTTGTACGGTTGTCCCTGTACGAGGTACGAGGTAGGTGCCACGGCTACTGCGGCAAACTTATCCAGATTGACTACTGCCTGGTCCATTTTACCTAAGATAATCTTAACAACATCTGACTCTGCATTTTGTGCATCGGTCTGGATCTTTGTGAGGATGGTCATTGCTGCAGTTAATGGTGTGCCACTTCCAAAATTGATTTCTTCCCAGGATTTTTTGCCATTAACAGACTTTTCGGGATTCTTGGCTTCCAGAGAGAAGGAGACCATTTTTTGCTCCTCAGGTGTCAGCAATGCCAATAACTTGGCACGGGTGTCATTGATCTTGTCCTTGAGGACGGTTCCTTTTTTCTCGTTGATCATCAGATTGGGCGAGATATCTTCATTTTCCCGTTTGACAAGATCTCCTTTTTCTTCATCGTAACCACCGCCCTGTTTGACAAATTCTTCTTTCAGGGATAGAATATATTTATCCAGTTCGCCAATAATGGCCTGCGCCTTTTTAGCTTTATCGTAAATAGGTTTGGCACGTGCCGGTTCTTCTTTTAACTTGGTATTTTCAAATGCAGCGAACAGCTGTTGTACAGCTGTATTGACATTTGACTTGGATGTTTCGAGACTATTATTGATATTTTTGAATGCATCCAAGATGGAATCCGGTACATTGAGCGCTAATAAGGCCAATAGTACCAGATAGAGGATGCCGATCATCCGCTGTCTTGGCGTTTCTCTTCCTAATGCCATTTTTTCTAATTTAAGTAATACAAGGATAAATTATATACGCGGCTGGTTCATTGCACTGAGCATATTGCCGTAGATGGCATTCAATGCATTGAGGTTTTTAGCCAGCTTGCCGACTTCTTCCTTGAACGCTTTGGAGTCGTCCAGGGACTCGTTGAAGTTTTGCATGGTATAGCTCAGGTTCTCGTAAAACTTATTCATGGATTGTAGGTGTGATGCAGAGTCGCGTAGCTCACGTTCGTACATGGCATTCAGCTGCCCGAGATTGCTGGTCAGGTTTTTCACTTGATCATGGTAGTTTGCTGTATCGCCTGAGGTATTGGACATCGCGACGAGATTTTCCGAAGCTTTTTCAAAAGCAAGGCTCAGATTGTCAAATTTGGAGGTTGCCGTGCGAAGTTTCTGTGTAAATTCTTCTGTCGCCAATGAAACATCAGATAGTTTATTGATGGCGGATACTTTTTCACTGAAATCACGCAATCCACGACCCAGATTTTCGATACTTGCTGGCTCAATATTGGCATCTGCAAACATTTTGTCCAAAGCGGCTGTCGCCGATGGTCCCGCAGGCTGTGCAACCACTGCTTTGCCACGAACAGGGAGTTCGCCATTGAAATTATCGTCCAATTCAGGATAAACACGACTCCAGTCTGGTTCTGGCGCTGGGGGATTGAATCCCATCAGAAAGAAAAGTAGCGCCTCTACACCCAATCCGATACCGATCATATAATTGGCTGTGCTACCGCCGATATGGAGAATCTTGAATAGTACCCCAATAATGACGATACTCGCACCCCAGGATATGGCCACATTCAGCCATCTTGAATTGTCTTTTTTCTTGCTCATTGTGATTATTTATGTTTTTGGTTTAATTTTTTGATGCCTCTATTCTTGTTGAATTCATCTGTATAAAACGGATTTGTCTATTTAATAGTATACATTATCGGGATATCATCCCAATTTTCGTTGATTGTGCAATAGACCCTCCCTAATTCAAAAAATATACCAAAGATCCATGTAAGTCTAAATTATACGTTCTTATTAATTCCATTTGAAATTTGAAATAGACTATTTTTAAATAAAATAAACGTTCGTTGCTCTCAATAGTTATATTGATCGTAAAAAGATAGAAAGCCTGTCACTGATATAAAAATATCCCGCTCAAGCAATATCTTTGTAAAGTAAATTTGAAATCAATATGCAGATTTTATTTCTTGTTTTATCAGGGGTCTTGATCCTTCTTAGTTTACTGCCTTTTATCCGCTGCCAGCACTGGATCTTCCGTGTGGCCGAGTTTGTGAAATTGCAGTTGCTGGTTTTTCAGGTGCCAGTGCTGGCCTGGGGATTTTATCTGCTTGCTGAATCACCATGGATTTGGGCAATACAGATTGTTCAGGCCTTGCTGATTGCTTATCATGTATTTATCCTGGTGCGTTACACTAAATTCTGGCGTAAGGATAAATACGAAAAAGGAAAAGATGCCTCGGATAGCATTAAAATTATATCTTGCAATGTGCTGCAGTTTAATAAAGAACATGAGCGTTTTATCGATTTGATCCGCAAAGAAGAACCCAAGATCTTCCTGACCATGGAAAGTGATGCGGTATGGGAAAAGGCTTTACGGGTATTGGAATCGGACTATCCGAATGCTGTCAAAGTTACCTTGGACAATACCTATGGGATGCATTTTTATACCAAGCTGAAAGTCAATAAAAGTCAGATTCACTATTTTGTTGCAGATGATATTCCAAGTATCGAAGTTGAACTGGAAACGGATGATGGCCATCGTTTTGTCTTTTTTGCGGTACATCCACCGCCACCGAGCCCTACGGAGGAAGAGAATTCCAAAGAACGGGATGGCGATCTGCTCAGTGTGGCAAAAAAGGTGCGCGATTATAAAATGCCCGTGCTGGTTACGGGGGACTTTAACAATGTGGCTTGGGCCAGATCCTCCGTCTTGTTTAAGAAAACCAGCAAGCTGATCGATGCGCGGATAGGACGTGGGATCTTATCTACGTTCCATGCTAATTATTGGTTTTTTCGGGTGCCCTTAGATTTGCTTTTCCACAGTCCTAATGTATTTATTGATAAGTTGTTTATTTATCCTTCGGTCGGTTCGGATCATTTCCCCATGGGCTGTACCTTTTTCATCGACCGGTATTCGGATGAACAGGCTGAAGATATCGAACACCTTGAACAGGGAGAAATGTCCGAAGTAAACGAGCTTATCATCGAAGGCCGTGAGGAGGAAAGTGATAATCGAAAGTAGGGCATACACTACCGCCCTATCTTTAGCTTATATTCTTTTAAAGAAGCAACCGAGAAATAACCCAGCGCATTGTTGGATATATTGGATTTGGGATTACCTGGGGCTGCATTACTCACATTATTATTTTGGTATTCGTTCCAGTATCGATATGCTTTTTCATCCACACAGTAACGGCGAACGATGACCTCGTCGCCAGACGATAAATCTGTCTCTAGGTCGGAGATGTAATGTGTCACTTTTAACCCGTCATTGAACTGGTCAGATTGCGCATCAGCAAAGCGAAATGGGCCATTATTGATAGATAAGGTGTAGATGTAATAATTGGAAACCTTGGCGGGATCTTTAAAAGTCAGTGTTGCAAAAAAATAGGTTTTTCCAGTGAGACTTTTTTCTGAAATGCCCGTGGAGTCCACAGCGACATAGCCTGGCATCTGACAGCTCGAGCTGTATTGTTGTTTTTGTACGGTAACGTTCAGTGCATAAGTCCGGCCGGCAACGGGTTTAAAGCTGCGATGGATATAATAACCATCTTTTTCATATTGAAAGGTATAGATCCTATTTTCATTGTCTTTTACCGATACCCTGGCATCTTTGACTCCCGAAGTATTGACAAGATCATTAAATCCAACGGATCGCGAGACGCGTATCCGCTGTACTAAACTGGCGTCAGACAGCTGGGCGTCAATAACAACGCGGGCAGCAGCTTTATGGAGATCAAGGTCCATTTTTTCCTCACAGGAAGAAATGAGTAATAATAGACAGGATAGGATAGAAGATTGTCTAGCATTCATGGCGTTTAAAATTTAAAATTCCAGGTAACTGAAGGGACGATACCAAATAAAATTATTTTATAAGCTTCTGTCAGGTTGGGGTTGGGTTTGTTCTCCCGAAAGTCAATAGTATAAGCGTTTTTGCGGTTGTAGGCGTTATATATGCCAATTGTCCAGCTGGAATGAAAACATTTATTGGTTTTATGTGGATCGTAAGTGGCCGATAAGTCTAGGCGATGGTAGTCCGGCATACGGTAGCCGTTCCGTTCTGTATAGTAGAATAAGGATTTGCCGTTGACAAGGTACTTTCCACTGGGAAAGGTAACGGCATTTCCAGTATTGAAGACAAATGTTCCGCTAACTGTCCAGTGGTTTGAAAGCGCATAATTTGCCACAACCGAGAGATCATGTGTACGATCCTGACGCGCATTGAACCAATTTCCGCCATTGATCCCGCTAAATTTACGACGGCTCTTGGAAAGTGTATAACTAATCCAGCCCTTTAGCCGGCCGCTGTTCTTACGGAGGTAGCCTTCCAATCCATAGGCCCGGCCTACACCAAAGAGTAGCTCCCCTTCAAAATAAGCATTGGCCTGTAGTGTTGCCCCATTGCGTATATCAATCTGATTGCCCAGACGTTTATAATAGGCCTCGACCGAAAAATCATACTGCTTGTTCGCAATAGTACGAAAGTATCCCAAAACGGCCTGGTCCACGCGTTGTGGTTTGATATGTAGACTGCTCAGGACATATTGGTCAGTGGGTAGGCTTGCCGTGGTATTGGTCAGTTGATGAAGGTTTTGTACGATGCGGTTATAGGAGGCTTTTAAGCTGCTCTGTTCATCGAGCTGCAGGCTGGCAGACAGGCGTGGTTCCAGATTGATATAATGTTTAGCAATCCGGCTGTTATCCCGTTTTTTGGAAATAGGCTTTCCGTTTTCGTCAAATTGATAGAAAGTCCGTTTGCCTAAGACCATAAAATCATGGAGATGGATGCCATAGTGTATAGATAGATTCGTTGTAGGTTTCCATTCATGGGAGATATAGCCCCCCAGATCGATCCCGCGCTGGCTTTCGATAGCGGTCGGATTGACAGATTGGCTCTTACCCGTAGCGAGATTAGCTGGCCGAATGGATTGGGCCAATGCAGCGACACCAAGTCGGATGGTATTATTGGTGTTCGCATAGTAGGAAAAATCCTGCTTCGCATTGATATTCCGAATTTTGGAGGCGACCTGAAAATCGATCTGCTCGCTGGAAACACCTGCCTGATAGTCGAAGCCACTGTAAATAAGGGAAGTGCTGCTGGATATTTTATCATTGAATCGGTGGTTCAATCCTGCTGTTGCAGTGCTGTTACCCCAAGCAATATTAAAGAGGTCGCTGTACTTTAATCTGTCTTTGCCATGATAACCCGATAAGTATAGGCTGGTCTTCTTCCCAAGGTTAAAACTGAGTTTGGCATTTAAATCATAAAAATACAAGCTATTATTGGCCATATCTTTACTTTTGGCCAGTTTTAAAAAGGAGTCTGCATAGGAACGACGGGCGCTGAATAGAAAAGAACTCTTGTCGCGGACAATGGGGCCCTCTAATTTTAACCGGGAAGCAATAATCCCTAGACCACCTTCGCCGGAAAATTGCTTTTTATTGCCATCCAACATGGAAATGTCCAATACAGAGGAAATCCGCCCGCCAAATTGGGCAGGTATACCCCCTTTGTAGAGCTGAACATCCTTGATTGCGTCCGAATTAAACGTGGAAAAGAACCCCAGCAGATGCGAAGCATTATAGACGGTAGCTTGGTCGAGCAGGATGAGGTTTTGTCCACCATCCCCGCCACGTACATTGAAACTGGTCGAGCCTTCTCCACCAGCTTGTACACCGGGCAACAGCTGTATGGTTTTAACGAGGTCCTTCTCGCCAAAGAGTACGGGGACATCCTTAATATCTTTCATACTGAGATGGACCGTACTCATCTGTGGGTCATCGAGCGCTTCACCCTTTTCTTTTGCCGATACAACAACTTCAGCTATTCGATTGGCAGCAGGTTTTAGATCAAAATTTCTTTCACGGGATTGGAATAGTTCAACCGTAACGACCTGTTGCTGATAGCCGATGTAACTAATCGTAAACCGATGTGTTCGTTGAGGTACTGTTATGCTGTAATGCCCCAGTAGGTCTGAGGTGGCGCCTATGCTGTCATTGACGCTGGAAATAATTGCCCCCTTAAGCGGCTTTCCGGTGTTTGCATCTCGAATGGTACCGCTTAGTACAGCATCTTGTGCTGAGACAATAAAAGGGAAGAGTACAAGAGAAATGGGCAGAAAGTACTGAATTATTGGACGCATTTGTGGCTCTTATCTGAATTGATGTATACAATAAAAAATGAAATGATGTATTAACCCTTTATTAATATTTGTTTTGATAGTTTAAGTGAAGCTCACGGCATAATATCTCCTATTTCTGTTCGGTTTAGCTATTATGTAACGCTTTTGGTACATTGAATATTGTTCTAAACACGTTATTTACGCGGCATGTTTACTTGAGGTCAGCATATTGATTTACAGAGCAAGAAACGATATGATGGATATTTATTTAGAAATGTGTAATTTAATCGCTGCTAAACAATGTTGTAAATCTAACTAATGGGTAAAGATTATCATTTTAAAATGTCTGCCGAGGAGCTGCAGTCAAAGACCATAGATTTTTTGCGTTTCCCGCTGATCGTCGGGGTGGTATTTATCCATACCGATTTTTCAGATATTGTAATGGCGGGTGTAAAGCAGATTAGTTTTGTCAATTATCCTGTTTTCTCGCGGATCTTTTTCTTATTCTCCAGGGTTATTTTCGAGGCCTGTGTGCCGCTTTTCTTTTTTATTTCGGGTTTTTTATTTTTCTATAAAACGGAGGGGTTTTCCAGGGAGGTTTACCTGAAAAAATTAAAAAATCGTATTCGATCACTTTTGGTTCCATATATTTTCTGGAACCTGTTGATCATCCTATTCCTTATGCTTGCGCAAACGTTTTTATCGGGCAGCTTGGTTTCTGGTAGGAACAAATTAATAACAGATTATAGTTTATTGGATTGGCTCTGGTCCTTTTGGGATACTTCTCAAGTAAATCCACATATGAAGAAAACCTTGCCGATCAACTCGCCATTTTGGTTTATTCGTGATCTGATGGTCGTGATAGTTTTTTCTCCGATAGTCTATATACTCATTAAAAAGTTGAAGGCTTATGCTGTGATTATATTGGGATTGCTCTGGTTTTTTAATCCTTTCTTTTATTTGCCGGGACTGAGCATAGTTTCTTTCTTTTTCTTTACAGCGGGAGCTTATTTCAGCATTCATAAAATGAATTTTGTTGAAGTCCTAAAACCAATGTTGCGCGCGCTCGCCCCCTTGTATATTTTGATAGTGGCTATGGCGGTCTATTTCGCGAGTGCTGGATGGTGGTCCTATCTCTATTGTGCAGGGGTTGTTGTGGGGCTTCTCCTCGCAATAACGGTATCCGCCTATTTTATCGACAGCGGAAAATGGCATTTGAACCCTTTTTTAACCAATGGCAGCTTTTTTATTTATGCCTACCATCGTTTGCCATTGGTATTTGTGATCAAAATTTTATTTCAGTGGCTCCATCCGCGGTCGGATGGAGCATTGTTATTGTTGTACTTAGCTTGTCCGGCTATCGTCATCCTGCTGGGGCTGCTTATCTACAGCCTACTTAGGCAATGGATGCCCCGATTCACGGCGGTAATCAGTGGAGGGCGTTAATACGATCAATATGAAGAGGTCTAAATGGATCATTGTTGTAGTACTGGCGCTATGTCTAGGTGCATTGTCCGTCAAGTACGGCCGAAAGATACTTAATAAAAATAAATACAAAAGAATCAAAACTGAGTATGTATTTACAGACCTTATTAACCTAGGGTGCACTTCGGTCAAGCAGCAGGGAGCAACGAATACCTGCTGGTCCTACACCGGCAATTCATTTTTGGAGTCGGAGATGATTCGGATGGGGAAAGAACCTGTTGAGATATCTCAGGTCTTTACCGCAAGACAGGCCTATTTGGATAAGGCTCATAATTATGTGCGCCTACATGGTGGCTTGACAATGGGGGAAGGGGGGCAATTACATGATGTTTTGAATGTATTCCGCAAATATGGCGCAATGCCTAGATCGGCTTATGCTGGACTGCGTGGTAATCATACCTATAATGATTTTAGGGAGATGACCCCATTATTAAATTCAATGCTCAAAGTATTGGTCAAGAGTAGGCCCCTGACACCGAATTGGGAGAAAGCCTATAGCGCTACACTGGATGCGCATCTTGGGGAAGTGCCCGAAAAATTTGACTATAAAGGGAAAACTTATACCGCACGCACATTTGCAGATCAGGTGATCGGAATTAATCCGGACGACTACATTGGGTTTGCTTCTGTGACAGATCATCCGAATTACAAACCTTTTGTGCTCCTGGTGCCCGATAACTGGTCCTTTGATCGGTTTTATAATGTACCTATGCAAGAGCTCTCGGAAATTATTGATGGTGCATTACAGCAAGGTTATACAGTTGCCTGGACAACAGATGTGTCAGAGAAGGGGTTCTCATGGCAGTATGGTATAGCCTATGTTCCTGAGAAACCATTTGACAGTATGTCTAATGAAGAAAAAGAAAAAATGTTCGTAAAGCCAATGGCTGAGAAAAAAATAACGACTGATGAGCGGCAACAAGCTTTCGACAATTGGCATACCACGGACGATCATGCGATGCATATTGTTGGGCTAGCCAAAGATCAAAATGGTAAAGAATACTATCTTGTTAAGAACTCCTGGGGTAAAGCCAACGATTTTAAAGGGTACATGTATGTCACCAAAGAATTTGTGAAATATAAAACGATTACACTGATGTTACATAAAAATGCGCTCAATCCTGCATTGTTATCTAAAATTAATTTGATAGAACTATAAGTATTGCAAAAAAAGCCGCAGATGTTGTTGTAATTCCCAATTGTTTCCATAATTCAATGGGATGTTTGTTGTATGAAAAACAACAGCACAATCATACAATTTTCTGGAGCTTTCCTGATGGCCTGGATGCTATTGGGGGTAACGAATGCGCAAGCCCAACAAGGTCGATCTATACCCGATAAAGTGCATCATGCCGAACCGCTATATAATGATCTTGTACGTGATTTGGGCGCAAGGAAGGGTGAGAAAGAGTTTAATATCGGCGCAGATATTAAAAAAATGGGTAAAGCAGATGAGTATGGCTATTTGGCCGAATATGAGTTTGCACCCATAGATCGATTGGGACTGGAAGTAGAGACAGACTTTGCCTATACAAAAAGCAAAATGACTAATGTATCCTCAAGCAATAAACTCGAAAGATTAAGGTTATCATCGCAATATTCCTTCTATGTTGCTAAGCCGCAAGCAACAACATTGGCCGTAGGTTATACCCAGATTTTTAATTTTGTAGACGGGGCAACCGCATTTAATCCTTTTTTCGTAGCTGCTAAGAGCTGGTATAGCAATTGGCATACATTGATCTATACGGGACCAGAAATTGCTTATCATTATAAATCACATACAACTGAAATGAACTGGCAGATCAATACTTCCTTGCATTACACGCTACCCCATACAGACCATTTTATTGGAATGGAGGTCAACCAAGAAGTCGCCTCAGGGAGCTTAGAAACGACACTTCGGCCTCAGGTTAAATTGGGGCTGAATGATAAAATGGCGCTCGGTATGGCGATCGGCTTGCCAATAGGAGGAAAGGAAAACGCAATTAGCTCATTTTTCCGTTTTATTTATCAGCTTTAGGACCTCGAAACTCTTTGGGACTTTGGGACAATCGCCGTCGATAATTATCGTCGAATCCTGGTTTGATGATCGTAAATGAACTGCTTTTGCCAAAAATTCCTTCGGTCTATTTGCAAACCTTAGACTAAAAATTTGCTCTTATAAGCTTCATCCAGATAAGCCCCCAATGAGCGGGTTCTTTCGGTGTCCGTATTACTGATATAACGCTGAAACATCAGCTCGGTACTATGGCCTGTTGCTTGCATAAGCAACGGTGTCGGTATCTTTCCGTAAAAATTGGAGGCAAAGCTGCGTCGGCCGATGTGGCTGGTAATGGCTTCCCACTTTTGTATCAGCTTTTCTGTCGACCTGAAACCAGTTCTGGTGCGAACTTTGATTAGGCTATTTATACCGGCAAGGCGTGCGATTTCCTTAATCTGTTCATTGTATTTCTGAGCAGAAAGCTTTGACGGGAAGTTATTTCCGTTGTCGGACATAATATGTATGGCCGTCGGATGCAGCGGTAACAGTATCGTCTTTTGTGTTTTCTGCTGCGTAAAAGAAAGACAGGGTTTTCCGTCGAGGATTTCCATCATATCCAGGTTAAAATTCATAAAATCCGAAACGCGCTGGCCTGTGTAACAGCTAATGACCAGCCAGTCTTTAGCGGCCTTCAATTCTGGAGGGACAACAGTTTCTTTAATACGAATGAGCTCATCTTCAGTGAGACTGATGACCCGGTTGTATTTTTTGATTTTTGGGAGTTCTAATTCGTAAACGAAGGTTCGTATTCCTCTTTTTTCTAAAAAATTGAGCACAGTACGAACAAAATATATGGTGCGATAAATGGTGCTTGAACTATAGGTTTCCAGTTCACCGAATTTAATAAATTCTTTGACAAAATTGCTGTTTACTTCGTTGAGCATCAGGTGTTTTTGCTGGAAGCCTTCGAAGCGCTTTAGCATGCTGAAAAAGACCTTGTATCTTCGATGTGTATTGCTGGATATGAGATGCAATCGGCTCTGGATAAAATTCTCGGTCGCCTCCAGCAGACTCCCTTTTGCAAAGGAACTTTCGTTAAGAACGCAGGACTTTTTTATAAGGCGGGTGACAACATTGAGCGAGAATTTACGTTGTTTAGATGCTACCTCCTTCAGGTAATTTGATACAGCGATTTTGATCGCGTCTAATTTTACATTAAGCTTTTTGTAAATTTTTAGATAAATGTTTTCCGGGCGTTGTTTGTCGGTATTCCATCGGGTAGGATTGATCTTTAAAGTCGTTTTTACAATGAACTCATTTTGTTGTTCATCAATAAATTTTAGGGCAATTATAGAAGTTGAACCTGTTCTCAACAGGGTAAAATTGAAAATCATCGCGTACACTTTTTAGTATTATCTGAGCATAAAGATAATAGTATATACGAATTAGTCTAATTCAGACTACAATTTCACTTACTCAAATATACCATTTTTATTTTAAAGACGTGCAATAGATTGCGTTAAAATAACTGTGAGATTAAAAAAAGTTTGTAGTTGCCAACCTAATCCAACACTATAAAAAAAATGCAAAATTTATCTTCCTGATAATCAATGAAAAATATTTTTTTTCTAGTCTGAATTAGACTAATAATGTAAAGTCAAGCCCTTATTAAAAAAACGTTTAGAAATCAATAAACACAAAAAAAATGAAAGCCAAACTGAATTATATCCGGCCCAAAGTCTGAATAATACTTGTCGAATTGGAGAAATGTTTTAATAAAAATTCTCCTTACCACCGCGAAAAAAAAAGTCAAAGGAATTGTAACAAAATGTCAAATGTTAAACTGGTGGAAATGAAAATACTTCCATATTAATCTTTTGATGTTTTGGAGGGAGGGTCCTATAGTTTAATGCAAAAAATAAGCACACATGGAAAACAAGATTAAGTTGATCTTTGCGGATGACTGCAGGCTCCAGCAAAAAATTATTGAGCTGTTTTTAAAGCAACTTGATCTGTTCGACCTGCAATTTATGGCAGATAATGGGAGTGAATTGCTGCGGTATCTTGGGGCTTGCAAAGTACTGCCCCAGATCTGTATTTTGGATCTGCATATGCCTGTTATGAACGGGATAGATACCGTGCGCGAAATGAGCCGCAGATTCCCATCCATTAAAGTATTCGGGTACACAGCCACTGATAGTCTGATCGAAATAAGTGATTTCAGACGGAATGGAGTGCTGCAGGTTTTTTCAAAACGCAATCCGAAGCAGATGTTGGAGGTGATTTGCAGTTATGGAAAGATGGGGACACGATATGAGAGCCCCCTGGTTGTTAGAAAAAATAGTTCAATCATTTCGCATGACAAATCCTGATAAATTGGACAATATGACGACTGCCGGCTTCCGGTTCTTTGCTTTTCGGAACATTCCCGATCAGGACATCGAACAAAATTGGGGGGATTTTTTTAGGATATTCAAGACCTTCGAGCCGATTGATATCATCGTTGAGAAAGAAAAATATCATCTAAGAGCAAACCAGATGATATTTGTTGGTCCGGGTAGGTTCATTGACTTGTCGAATCTGCGCGTGGGCAGAGGTTATTTGCTCTGTTTCACGGCTGCATTTTATGAACGTTCGCTGGAGGATACTGCGACTATTCATTCCCCATTGTTTTTTGGGGAGCGCCCGGTACTGTATTATGATTCCTGCTTTGGCGAACAAGTTTTTAATCAACAGATTACGATCCGTCTTGGTCGGGCACGTATGCAGGGCGATTATATATTTGATCTTGTTGCACACCACTGTGTGGAATCGCTTTTGTTGGATGTGTATCATGAGGTATCGGCCGGCGATCAGATGCCGCAGCCAAAGCACACAACCGATATCGGACTGGTAAACCATTTTTCGATGTTGATTCATAAACATTGCCGGGAATATACCGCTGTACAATTCTATGCCGATCAGCTTCATGTGACTGCGCGCAAGCTGACCGATATATGTTTGGCGATGACTGGAAAAACGGCCAAATCGATGATTTTGTCGGTTTTGCTGCAGCAGGCTGTAAGGTATATCAAACATACCAATCTGTCCATTTCACAAATATCCTATGAAATGGGGTTTAATGATGAATCCAACTTCCGGAATTTTGTGAAAAGGCAGACAGGTCATATTCCACGTGCGCTGCGGGAAAGTTAGTTCAAATGAAAATCAAGGAAAATGATATCGTATGAAAGTTGACCGTTTCATCTTGGTCATGGTTATGTTGCTTTTTGGGCTGTTCGATAGCGGGAATGCTACGGCGCAACAAGCTTCATTGACAATTCGATTGGGTAATTTTATCTCGGTAGGCTATGTTACCGAGCATGTTTATTTGCCGTCGGAAGATAGCAGAATAATTTCTTTGGATTTTTTGGTTTTTACAGTTCCTGGACCATTTGAGTTGCGGGTAATTTGCGAACGCATCGATATTGGGAAGGAGGTTGGTAGCGAAACAACAGGGAATAAAAGTCTTATATTTGGGGACAGACCGCATATAACACAGGATAAGGATGTTAGGGGAATAAATGGGCAGGGGCAGATAAGGTTTCCGCTTCAACCTCAGACAAATACTTGTGTTTCCATAACTGCATTATAGTCCTTGAGTTTCGGCCGCGGACTTAAAATACAAAAAAGGTCTTTTGCTGATGCTACCTTTACATTTGGGTTTGGGTAAAGGTTTTCGTTGCAATACTTCATGCCCCACATATTTTCGTAACAAGCTATAGATCCTTTCGGTGCTAAAATTGATTTTATAATTTTCATGAAAATCATCGACCATCTGTTCGAGTGTCCGGGGTTCGGTAAAATAATCCGAGGCATAAACAACATAGGCGATCAGTTCGCGTTGTCGCCTCAGATCCTCATTGACTGTTTCATTAGTGGGATCAATTTTCTGTTTCAGTAGGAAGTTTTGCTCTTGAGCGGATATTGTTTCTTTAAAGACGCTTAAGCCGGGAAGATTATCGGTATCTATGACCAGCGCTATTTCTGGATTGAAAAAATCTGCAAGTGGAATGGAAAACGGACTGCATATTTTTGCGACATGTTCGACGGTGATGGTGAGCGTTTTATTGTAATGACTGCGCAGTGGTCCTGCCGTTAAACCGGCGAAGCTGGCGAGACCGTTGAGAGAGAGCCCAGTCTGATTCATAATCTCCGTAATCCGTGATGAAATCAATGTGGCCAATGCATTGTCTGTAACTTTTCCCATTTTATTTTCTGAAATGATTTCCTGTAGCGCAGCGGATCAATTGTCCATCGCGTCACCTCGATCAAATGTCAGGCTGCCTATAAGTTAAGAAGTTTCAGGGATAAATCGTCAGCTTCTTATGTTGCAGAGACTGGCAATAGGTGATGTGGATTTTGATATAACAAGTTGGCTATCAGGTGTAAAAAAATAATGGAACGAACGCCTTCGTTCCATTTTATCCATTAATATTATCAAGTCAAACGCAAAAAAAATGACTTGATGGTTCAAAAGTAAAAAATATAATTGGAACTTTTCGTGTGAAAATTGACGTTAATCGTGTTAAAAAATGTAAAAAAAATATTTTGTAGGAAGTAGGCTACAATAAAAAAGCGGCTAGATATTATCTAGCCGCCTTCTGATATAAGGTGTTAAAAATACCTCAGTATTTTAGTTTGCACGTACGCAACGTACGTTTTTGAATGTAGTTCTTAGTAGATCTAGGCCCAGTAGCTCAACATTTAGAGCTTCAGCTGTAGTTGATGCTTTTATAAATGGATCTCCAAATGGTAACCCTAAAACCGCACGTCTGGTTGTAAACGCATGGTAACCATAGTAACCAACTCTTGTGCCTAAAAGATCTAAAAGAGGGCCTGCTAATACTGGAGAATCTGTCCAGAATGCCGCTGCAGTATTATAGCTATCGCCTAGAATATCTATATTCGTTCCAATAATTCTGAAACCTAATAGATCTGCATTAAGTGTTGATAATCCTAGTCCCAATAAACCTTGTCCACTCGAGCCAATCTGAGTGAGTAGGGCCGTATTAACAATCTGCCCATTGTAGAAAATGCGCATATTGTTTGAGTTTGAAGTAGCATCTCCAAACGCATTTGTTCCAGCAGTACCTCCCGCAGTAAACGCATATTGTGCATGGTTGCCACCATTTGTTCCAACAGAAGAGCCTGGTGCAGGATCCGCAGCTCCTAATAACGTTCCTACTAGGTTCAATACATTATTTAATAGCCCTGTTGAAGAAGTTAATGTTGATACTTGCGCCCCAGTAGGCTGTTTCCAAAGACCTTGAGGATATATTTTAGTACATGGATCTCCTTTTTGTGCCAAAGTGGAAGGGAATCTTGCCGCTACTAATGATCCGTAAGAGAAGTAACCGTCCGCCCTACTTCTTTGCGCATTTGTTGCGTAGAATGCAAAATTGCGAAGTGGATCAGCGTTATTTCTGTCGTATAGGTTTGAACGACTCCATTTTATCGCTGTTGCTCCAGAACCTGTGGTTAAAGGTGACTCAACAACATTTAACAATAAGTGGTGACTTTTGCCCAATACTGGTGTAACAGAAAAATTAAAATCCGTTGCTGTAGCGAAATACGTACGAGCCAAACCTCCATCCACATGGTTAATATTTAGGTTTTGAAGCGTTACTTTGACAGCACTTTGTGCAGCAGTTGAGGCAGTATAGACATATGCGATTTTAGCATCGTTGTATAAAGGGTCAACATTTTTGAAATCAGCATAACTAAGAGTCGGCGTAAATGTTGAACCTGCAGTAACCGCACCTGTCAGTAGATCAATACTACCAGTTGCCAAATTCAGACCTGACACAGATACACTTGGATTTCCAGTAATATTACCAAATACACCAATAGTATTTAATTCTATGCCAACACGTGAAAATGCGTGATTGAAAAGGATATTAATATTCGAACTACTTGCTAAATTAACCGTACCTGTAGCATATAAAACATCCTTATTTTGAGGAAGTGCAATTGCTCCACTCGCTGGGGTTAAGGATGGTGCGTCGACTTTGGAGTTGTAAGAGAGTGCTACCCAAGTGTAAGATCCAGCTGGATCAAGCCCATCAATAGTACCTGCGGTGCCAGACTGCAATTCTTTGGCTGCAACCAATGTGCTTCCAGAGTAGATATACACTACATATTTAGTGTCTTGTTCCATATTCTCTGTAACGCCAGGTGCCACGTCGGCAGCTGTGCCATTTGATCGCGCTGCATGAGCAGTGGTAGTTTTTACAGGAACAGTATTATCCATAGAAACCGCCATATCAACATCGGAGAAGGAATAAATTTTGCTCTCTGCTGTCTTATTGGATGAGGAAACTCCTGCGCGTTTTGTGCCTGTATCGTTATCGGTTTTAATACCACCTACTGCGATGGTTAATTTGTTGCTTTTTGTGTCAACAATCGCTGTTTTTGAGTCTTTGGAGCAGCTCGTTATTAACGTACCTGGTATCGCAAGTATTGCCATTGCAACAACCCAGTGAGCTCCTTTTTTTTGTAGAAATTTCATTTTTGTGCTTTTCTGTTGTTAATAATTACAATACTTCCTAAGATCCTTCACCGTTATTGGTTTCATCTGCTCCAGCTCCCCAGCCGCTCGATTGTGGAGTCGCGCCTGGTTGTGCTTGTGAACCTGCAGCAATGCCTTGCTCAAGTTCTACAACTTGCTCCTTAATGGACGGAGCAACGTACATTTTTTTTGCGTTCTTATTCATGATAATATTATTTGGATAATCCATGCTATTGCTAGCATGGGGTTTAAAATTTAATGGACAATTTAATACCTCATTGTTAAAAAATTAGAAAACTAACGTTTTAATAAGCTGCTTGTCTCTGCGTACAGACAAGTATTGTTGTTATCGCTGCGTCAATTTTAATGTTATAATTCTATTATAAATTTATATATGTCTACTCTTCTTTTATAGCTTGGCTAACACACTATTCATTTTCGAATTGTAATATTACGACTAAATATCAACTTGTGCAAAAAAATATTGTAAATTATTTTCTCGAACAAAATTCATCTGATTTTTGAATATGTTTCCTTTTCCTCGTTTTATTGTTTGCCTGTTTTTTGCATAACTGTCATTTAACGTAAAACAGAGGTATTTTTTAATCCTTTTTTATTGTATTATATGACTGTAATACTCTGCTTGAACAAAGTTGTTTGCCTTTTGTTTTAAACTTGAATAATTTTTTTTCGGCAAATTTTTGTTTTATAATTAATGTGTTTGAACAGTTACTTTCTTAATAGTCCGTATTTATACGTGTATGTCGGGCTTGCTTTATTTTTGGAATATATTGAATGTTTTTAATATCGATAATCAATTTCCTAATAATAAGCACTTCTTTTTGAAATAAAATATTTACCACAAAGTTCTTTTTATATTTATTGAAAAACAATTATAGTGATTTATATTTATTGTTTTGGAAAAATATATATCTATTTAGGTTTATTGTTTTTTATGTTGTTTTTGTGTTTTTGATTTCATAATAATTAAAGTGTTTAAGCAATTAATGAATTTTTGACTTCCGATGTCAGCTCAATCCTAGGACGCACGGTTTAGTTCTTTCTTAAAATTAGTGCCCAACTCTTTTTGATGGCGAATTTTTCGTGAATCTGACCCTAATTCTCATGGAAATGTCATGGAAATAACTCGTTTTGAGTTGGCTTGTAGTGCTTTAGCTACAGGAAAACAAACATCGTCCGAATTCCTTCGGCTCCTTCAAAATATTATCTACTTTCGTCCAACTTCTCAATAAAGGAGTGTCATATTATTATGTGTTAAAGGTCTTATTATTAAATATATACTTCCTTTTTTCATAGTGTGTACTAGTTACACAACTATAAATTGCTTTAGAACATTTTAAAAATATAAGAAATGAAAACGAACAAAGAAAACTTGGCAAATCTAAATGGCCGTCTTCCTTATGAAGCGCCTTGCATGAGTGTACAAAATGTCGCATTGGAATATAGCATTGCTGCTGGTTCTGTAAACAGTTCGGTGACCGAATCTTGGCAGACTGAAACGCAGACGCAAGAAATCGATTGGTAATAAGACGAGTTAATTAATTGGTGATATAAACAATTATTTTCATGAATAAGTTTACAATAAAATTTGGTTTTGCTACAATCTTAGCATGCGCATTATTTATCTCTTCATGTAGTAAAGATAATAATAACGTGATCATTCCAGATGGACCAACCATACGTTTAAATATAGGACAGGCCTTTGCAGCAGCTGATCCGGTAAAAGCGGCTTCAGTGGGCCGTACCTATGCTTCGGCTGCACAGACAGTAGAAATTCCGTTTGACAATCAATATACATTGGTGGCCACCTTGACCGCTGAAACGACAACGGCACCGGGCTTAAAAGCATCTAACCGGGCGGCTACCGTTTCAACTGGTGCCGATCAGAAAGCATTGAAACAAGGAACTGTCTATTATGTTGCCATTTTTGATGCAGTGGGTGACTATAAAGAAACAAAAACTTTTACACAGGGAAACAGCGCACAGGATTTTGCGATTGACAAAGGAAAATATACTTTCGTAATTTATGCGTCCGGGACCAATAAGACATTGCCTTCAATTGCCACTGGAGCAAAATTGAGTACTGTAAATTTCGCAGGTCTAACTGCAGATAAGGACTTTATGTTGGATCAGGTTGATTTTGAGGTAAAAGATGGACAGAATCTATTGAATGCTGATCTGGCGCATTTGTTTACACAGGTAACACTGAAATTTGATGCTTCCCAGTTGGGTTCTGTAAGCAGTATTGCGGGCGCAACAATTGCTCCTTCCAATGCGACTGTTGATGTCTCACTTACAAACGGTGCATTGACTTTTACCGGGGCTGCAAATCCCGTAGCCTTCAATCTTAAAAATACAACTGGAAAAGTAATCAATTCCGATTCTACTTTTATCACAACGGCTGCTACAGCAAACGGTACAATTGTACTGTCCGGTGTCTCGATCGCTGGAAGTGCTGCAAAGAACTTGACAAAAGCAGGCTGGAATCTTAAACCGGGCGTAAAATATCAACTGGACATTACTTTGAAGAAACCGATTGAAGTGAATATCGGTGATGAGGTCTGGGCTTTAGGAAACTTGACCTATGCTACGGATGGTAATGGAAATCCAGTGTATGGTTTTGCCAAAACAAATGACACTTACGGAAACTATTGGTTCAATAGCTATGTAAAACCAAAGGTTTTCAATGTCAATAATCAACGTCCGAGCAGAGATGTCAATGGTGTTGATGGTGATCCTTGTGCATTGGTGTTGCCAGCGAATACCTGGAGACTTCCAACAGCTGCGGAAATTAACCAATTGATAAACAACACTAATAGTGGTGGTAAGGATAATCCGCAGGATGTCAATGCCTGGGCGCCGGCTCGTTATGTGGATACGTACGATGGTACTGCTGCTACCAATTTGGGGATGTTCTTTGGTAAACAAGGTAACCCCGGGGCTGATCGCTATAAATTCCTTTACTTACCTTACGGCGGATCCTATAATGATAATAACTCCGGTGATGGAATGGGAGCACAAGGTTTATATTTATTGGCCGGTAATCAGCGTCTGCAAATGACTGGTGCAAAGGGAGACAGTGGCTGGTCTATTAATGTAGGCCCCGCGGAGGCAAATTTTGCATACCAAGTGCGTTGTGTAAGAAAATAGCTCTTCACCGATACATTGTAAAGATAATGTTATTTGGATAATAAGTTTAAGGGAGGCGCATTCCCCAAATCGGGGGGTGCGTTTTTTTATGCGATTTTCTTTATTTCGTATTATTTGTTTTTTTGCCATATCATTTGACCTGTCTTGAATAGAAAATAGGACAGTCCGATTATTTAGCCTGCTATTCCCTGGGATTTATTACTGTCCAGGTGATCCAATAAGGTTTGATTTAAAATGGGGGAGGTTTTTAGCATGTCGCGAACGGGATATTTTTCAGCTATATTCTTGAGCGCCTCAAGATGTCGCTCATGGTGTAAGTCTGTGCCGACAAAATCATACATGCCCGACTTGAGCAATGTCATGGCAATCGCTTTGCTATCTACACCATAATAGCGACTGAGCGATAATAAGTTCAATTGCAATAGACAGCCTGCATCCTTAATCTGTTTGTAAATATTAAAATTTCCATGATAATAGTTGTATCGCTCAGGATGCGCAAGAATAGGTTTATAACCAAGTTTTTGGATGTCTAGAATAATGTGAAAAAGTGCTTTGGATTCGGATAGGTAGGACATCTCTATCAGGACGTAACCACCGGGCATCACACAGAGTTCATCTTGTTGAATAAGCGATGTCAAGCCATCATCGATCATGTGTTCGGCAGCAGCAAAAATATCAGCTCCGTTGCCATTCTCTTTCAATCCTTGAACAAGGGCTGTCAGTGCTTCCTCGATAGTTGACTTATTGTTTGGATGCACGCCTGCCATAATATGGGGTGTACAGATGAATTTCTTTAAACCTAAACGCTGCAACTCTTGAATATAAGCGATAGAATTTTTTACCGAAGTACTGCCGTCATCTATCCCGGGTAGCAGATGGTTGTGCATATCCACTTCCAAAAACTCGAGTTGTGCCAAGGGCCGGACGGATGATGGCTTTTTATTTTTAAATAAATTGGTTAAAAAATTCATAATATTACTGTTCAACTATATGGTTTTGTCTGTCTTACAGGATGTTTTACAAACAATATGCCAGTTTTGACGTTTATCAAAGAGATGTAAAATATAAGAAGGGAAAGGGTTTGTTGAATAATAATAAATTTTAGCGGCCTTTTGTTGGTGATTTTTTAACTTTTATCATTGATTGTAATATTTTCGGTATAATAGTTGCTTAGTCCACGATGATATGGAGATGGGGATATGGCGCCTACCGTTATTGATTTTTTAGTAAAAAGACCAAATGATTATCAAATTTTGAGTATCTTGGTCGTCCTTTACAAAATTGAAATAAGCCATATGCGTTGTGCCAACTTCATTGGAGAATATGACGGTAAAGAAATAAACTAAAACGGGAAGAAAGCTATGATGGGATCTCTATGGGATTTAAGAAAACGGTTGCGGAAGGATAATCCTCGATGGGTCATTTTGCTGATCGATATGTGGTTTGTATTCGCAAGTTATGTGTTTTCAAATTACGTAGTCAATAATTTCAGGGGCGTCTTTGATGTCGCTTTGATGCTAAAAAAGCTGGTATTGGTCTTGCCTGTATACTTGTTAATGTTTCTATTTTACAATACGTTTAAAGGGATTGTCCGACAGACTGGAATAAGGGATACCATTAAGATTTTTAAAACGGTTGCATCAGCTTACATGGTGCTTATGATGCTAACCTTTGGGATCAAAATGACTGTGGAAAAAGGAACGGTGATGGGTGATTTTTTCCGCTTATCGTATGGTGTATTGACTATGCAGGCTTGTATTTTGATTGTAACGATGGTTGGCGCGCGCGTCGTATACCGTACTATTTACGAGTATCTATTTTTACCTGCGCGAAAAGGTGAAAATGTGCTGATTTTTGGCGCTTCACGTCCAGGATTAGTCTCTTTCTCGCTCTTGAAAGAGGACCCACGGGTTAAATACCAAGTAGTCGCTTTTGTAGAAGATAAAGTCTCGCGCATCGGAAAACGCCTTGCTGGTCTGAAGATCAAAGATATTACTGAAATTACCAAGGAGTATATTAGCAAACATGAAATCACACAGGTGATTATTGCAGTGGAGAACAATGATCCGGAGCGGTTGGAATATGTATCAGACTGGTTCCAAAACATCGGACTTGAACTCAAAATTATGCCATCAGCCCGCATCCTGCTCAATTCTGGAGCAAAACGGGAGATCCGCCCTTTAAAAATCGAAGATTTGCTCGGTCGTAAGCCTATTAAATTGGATCATCCGGAAATTGAAGAAGAGATGAAGGGAAAGGTGATTCTCGTCACTGGTGCTGCAGGTTCCATTGGTTCGGAATTGGCACGTCAGATTGCCAGACGACATTATAGCAAATTAATTCTATTGGATCAGGCTGAATCTGCCTTGTACGATATCCAGCAGTCGATAAAAGCAACACAGCCCGAACATCTGCACTGTATTGTTGGCGATGTGCGTAACTACGCTTTTATGCAAAATATATTTGCGCAGTACAAACCAGATCTTGTGTTTCATGCGGCGGCATATAAGCATGTACCGCTGATGGAGGCAAACCCTTATGAATCCATTCAGACAAATGTAATCGGAAGTAAGAATGTTGCTGATCTCTGTATGCAGTATGGAACAAAGAAAATGGTGATGGTGTCCACTGATAAGGCGGTCAATCCGACGAATGTCATGGGTGCCACCAAACGGATGGCTGAAATCTATGTGAGTAGCTGTAGTGGTAGATCCGGCACTAGTTTTATCATCACCCGATTTGGAAATGTGCTCGGTTCTAATGGTTCGGTAATCCCGCTATTTGAGAAACAAATGGCGAGTGGAGGACCATTGACGCTGACACATCCTGAAATTACGCGTTTCTTTATGACTATTCCCGAGGCCTGTCAGTTGGTACAAGAAGCCGGTGTGATGGGAAAAGGAGGGGAGATATTTGTCTTCGATATGGGTAAATCGGTTAAAATAATGGATCTGGCCAAACGGATGATCAAGCTGAAGGGCTATCGCTATCCGGAAGATATCGATATCAAAATAGTTGGCCTTCGTCCGGGTGAAAAAATCTATGAGGAACTTTTGGCCAATAATGAAAATACGGTAAAAACCCATCATCCGAAGATTATGATTGCAAAAGTAAAACATGATGAATTGATCTTGAAAGCGGAACGGATCAACGCTGTTTGTCAGCAGATTGTGGATGCAGATCAGCATTTGCCGGACTTTATGGGCTTGGTCGCAGCGATGAAACGAATCGTTCCTGAGTTTAAATCCCAAAATTCCGAATACGAGGCCTTGGATAACAATGAGCTTGTGGACGAGGTTCCGGTATATTCGCTTATAAAAAAGATTTAAAAGTAACACAAAAGAATTTAGTCCGATCTATATACAAAAGTCCCATTACTGGGACTTTTGTATTTATTATACGGTCTCAATCGATTAAAACTTGCCAATTCGCAAAAATCAACCTAATTTTAGTGAACTATTTAACTAAAGTAATAATTTTGACAGATGAGCTCCTGCGGTATTCCGTCAATAAGCAACATATATGAATAAAAAAATTTTAATCACCGGAGGTGCAGGATTTATTGGGTCCCATGTCGTTCGTGAGTTAGTTACAAAGTATCCTGACTATCAAATTATTAATCTGGATGCGCTAACTTATGCCGGTAATCTGGAAAATCTGAAAGATATAGAGGGGCGTCCGAATTATACTTTTGTGAAAGCCGATATTACGGATCAGACGATCATAAATTCAGTTTTTGAACAATATCAGCCAGACGGTGTCATTCATTTGGCTGCAGAATCGCATGTAGACCGTTCCATTGCGGATCCTACCACATTTGTGATGACCAATGTGATCGGCACCGTAAATTTGTTGAACGCCGCTCGAGCAATCTGGAAGGATAATTTTGAGGGGAAACGTTTCCATCATGTCTCAACAGATGAGGTGTTTGGTGCTTTGGGCGAAACAGGTTTTTTTACAGAGGATACCAAATATGATCCACATTCACCTTACTCTGCCTCCAAAGCAAGTTCGGATCATTTTGTGCGAGCTTATCATGATACCTATGGATTGCCGATTGTCTTAACCAATTGTTCAAATAATTATGGCCCCAATCATTTTCCTGAAAAGCTAATCCCACTGTGTATTCATAATATTTTAAACAACAAACCACTGCCAGTATATGGGGATGGAAAGTATACGCGGGACTGGCTCTTTGTCATTGACCATGCGAAAGCGATAGACTTGGTTTTTCATCAAGGTAAAAATGGCGATTCTTACAATGTAGGTGGTTTTAATGAATGGCAGAATATAGACCTGATCAAAGAACTATGCCGACAAATGGATGTCAAGTTGGGCCGTGAAGAGGGGACAGCTGCTGCTCTAATTACTTTTGTGAAAGATCGGCCTGGTCATGATTTGCGTTATGCGATTGATGCAAATAAAATAAATACAGAATTGGGTTGGAGCCCGTCGGTGACATTTGAACAAGGTTTATCACTGACAATAGATTGGTTTCTGTCCAATCAGGAATGGCTGGACCATATTACTTCAGGGGACTATCAGAAGTATTACAACAACCAATATCGCGGCGCTTAAACATGAAATATACTGAAACTAAACTATCGGGTTGCTTTATCTTGGAGCCGGCCGTTTTCGAAGATGAGAGAGGTTATTTCTTTGAATCGTATAATGAAAATAAATTGGCCGAAATATTGGGACATAATCCCCATTTTGTACAGGATAACCAATCAAAATCTCAATTTGGCGTGGTTAGAGGATTGCATATGCAGGCAGGTGATCATGCGCAGGCAAAATTGGTCCGTGTGTTGGAAGGTAGCGTATTGGATGTTGCTGTTGATGTTCGGCCCAATTCACCCACCTATGGACAACATGTTGCTGTGGAACTTTCGGCCGAAAATAAAAAGCAGCTATTTGTACCACGAGGATTTTTACACGGATTTTCCGTGTTGTCTGAACAGGCCGTGTTTTCCTACAAATGTGACAATAATTATAACAAAGAAGCTGAGGATGGCGTACATCCATTAGATCCGCAATTGGCGATTGATTGGCGGATTCCTGTCCATCGGATGATCTTGTCGCAAAAGGACAAGGAGGCACAAAATTTTACAGCATTATACAATAAATTGAAATAACAAAATAGAGCGCCGATGTGTTTTAAAGCTTCTGCGTGGGAGAAATAGACATATTGGGCTTTTATCATAAATAAGATTTGATGAGAATTGTCATTACAGGCGCTTCTGGACAGCTAGGTTCCGAATTGAACGAACTATTGGCGAATGAGACCGAAAAAGAGTGCTACTTTTTGGATCGGAAGCAGTTGCCGCTCGATCAAATGCTCTTGATTCAGGATATTTTGGCGATGTATCAGCCAGATTTAATTATTCATGCCGGCGCTTATACTGCAGTTGATAAGGCGGAGGAAGAGCCTGCGCTGGCAGATTTGGTCAACCACCTAGCCTGTGAGGAGATTGCGCAATATTGTCATCTACATGGTACAAAATTGATTGCGATTTCGACGGACTATGTATTTGACGGTGGTTCTGCTGTTCCGTTAACCGAAGACGCGCCAACAGCACCGATCAATGTTTATGGCCGGACCAAACTTGCTGGCGAGAACGCTATTCAAAAATGGTGCTCCGAAGCGATTATTATCCGGACCTCCTGGGTATATTCTTCCTATGGAAAGAATTTTGTGAAGACAATGTGCCGCCTAATGGCTGAACGGGATGAAGTAAATGTAATTAATGATCAAATAGGTAGCCCAACCTATGCAAAAGATTTAGCTAGAGCGATTTTGAAAATCGTTGATGCAGCAAATTGGGAAGCAGGAATCTATCACTACAGTAATGAAGGCGAAATCTCCTGGTATGATTTTGCTGTAGCAATACGTGATTTTCATTCGTTTGATTGTCAGGTAAAACCAATTCCGATGAGTGCCTATCCGACGCCAGCGCAACGACCAAAGTACTCACTGCTTGATAAATCGAAGATTAAAGCGGTCTATGATGTGGTCGTGCCCGAATGGAAGGAGAGCTTATCGAAAATGCTAGCCGAGGAAATTAAAAAATACTAAGATCTCAATACCCAATACTCATTACGCAATACTATAAAATGAAAGGAATTATATTAGCCGGTGGATCTGGAACCCGTTTGCACCCATTAACACTTGCAGTAAGTAAGCAATTAATGCCAGTATATGATAAGCCAATGATATACTATCCCTTGTCTACATTAATGTTGTCTGGCATTCGCGAAATATTGATTATCTCGACTCCACAGGATTTACCAAACTTTCAAAAGTTATTGGGCGATGGTTCTCAACTAGGCTGTAGGTTTGAGTATAAGGAGCAGCCAAGTCCTGATGGCTTGGCGCAGGCATTTTTGTTGGGCGAGGAATTTATAGGTGATGATAAGGTCGCGCTAATTCTGGGGGATAATATTTTCTATGGCTCGGGCATGTCCAAACTGTTACAGTCTTGTGCTGATCCTGATGGTGGTGTTGTATTTGCTTATCCTGTACATGATCCAGAACGTTATGGCGTGGTGGAGTTTGACGAAGCGAAAAATGTCGTTTCTATTGAAGAGAAACCCAAACTACCAAAATCCAGCTATGCTGTTCCAGGAATTTATTTTTACGATAACGATGTTGTTGCGATCGCAAAAAGTATCAAACCTTCAGCGCGTGGGGAATTGGAAATTACAGATATTAATAAAGAATATTTGAAGCGGGGAAAATTAAAGGTGGGTATATTTGACCGAGGAACAGCCTGGCTGGATACGGGTACCATACAGTCACTTATGCAAGCCGCGCAATTTGTGCAAGTCATTGAGGAGCGACAAGGTATGAAAATTGGAGCAATTGAGGAAGTCGCGTATCGTATGGGATACATTAACCGACAACAACTGCTTTCTGTTGCTGAACCTTTGTGTAAATCAGGGTATGGGGAATACCTGAAACATATCAGATAATCGAATTGCTGCGTAATGCTAGCCTACCTTTAGAATAAGCTCTTTTATGAAGAGTGAATGAAAGAATCTTCATAAAAAAACGAATTGTTTGTTGTTGAAGTGTATTTTTTATATATTGTGTACAGTCATCTTATTATACACAATATCCATTATGAAAAGTTTCTATTCTCGTTACGCGCGAGATGTTATCTACTTCGCTTTACAATATAAAATAATTACTCTTCTTCCAATTCCGGGAGCTCAGATAAGAGGCTGACCTATATTGAAAAAAATTTCATTATATTTATGTATTTTTCTTTTATAAAACAATTCTTTTTTAATAGTTGTTTTTAAAGAGGTGGTAATGAGATATAGATCAATTCAGATTCAATGTGAATCATTCGAATTAGTACTAAATGACTGAAAAGAGGTATTACGGCATATAGGACTAATTATTATATGGAATAATAACAAGCACATGATTACTGTAGGCATTATTGATAGAGACGAACGCGCAAGACAAGAAACCCAGCGTATACTTAATGAGGAAAATGAAGTAGGAGCAAATAGGATCGAAGTTCTTTTTGATATAGGCAGTGGACGTGTAGATCGGACAATGCTTGCTCCTGATATATTGATTGTTGACATTGAAAATCAGGAACCCTTAATTGTTGAACATGCAAAAAATGCCTTTCCAAAAACTGAAATTATCATATTAACCGAAGTGGCTGATGTGCGAACTGTGCGTAACTGCTTCCGATATGGTGCTGTCAGCTATCTATTAAAAAAAACTTGCTTGGAATCATTGATGTCTGCAATCAAGATTACTATAAATGATGGATCATTTGTGAGTCCCAGCATTAATAGAGCCCTGATCGAACAGAGCTTTAAATCAAAGAAATATGAGGATCTGCTTACTGCACGGGAACTCCAGATTGCCAATGGGATTATAGAGGGATTGAGTTATAAAATGATTGCTCAGAAGTATACCATTTCATTGGATACCGTCCGTATTTACATCAAACGTATCTATCGGAAGCTTCAGATCAATAGTAAGGGAGAATTGATCGCCCAACTGACGGCTTAGCATTTCGTTACATGAATATGTGACGTCGTTTATTTTAATCTCATGGAATTTAGCCTGACTTTTATGGATATTTGAATCGTATACTATGCCAATAAGAAGCCGCTGGATTTTCCTGTTTCTTTTCTGCTATGCTGCTCTTTTCTTGTCCCAAGCGAAAGGTCAGCAACTATACGATATTACGTATTATTTTGAACGTGATACAATACAGATTATACCTTCGCAAACATTCTCCAATAAATTAAACATCAGTAACCATACCGATAGAGCAATTGAATTAAAGCCTACAGCAGCTAACACCGCGGCTCTTCGGGGCTTAATAAAATTGCCGGGGTCGATTACTTTAAAGCCCAAAGAAACGAAGTGGTTTCCGCTAAAATATATGGCCGATCGCCTGACCATTGCTGAGGGAACACAGGCCTTTACAATCGGATTTGAATCCAATGATCCCTTAGTAAAAATACAGAGACATCAGTCCTTTTATACGCAGTTGTCTATAGAACAGTCTTTCCTCATACAGACTGAACAACCGGAATATTACCTGGAACAGGCCACGGGGCAGACACAATTTTTAGTGCGGGCTGTCAATCGGGGACTGGTACCCCTGACTGTTCAGTTGCGTTTTCCTAACCTTTCTCCTGACCTGGAGATCATTGGTGAGACCCTGCCATTTACATTGACCGCGGGAGGACAGTCTTTGCTGACTTTTACCGCCCGTTTGCGTAAGAAAAATATACATATGGATTTTGATGTTGATATTCAGGCCGTCGAGGGCGGTGGTAGCGTGTTGGCCTCCAATCGTATCCGTATGATGACAGTGGGTAGTGTAAAGCGTTTTTTTTCCAATATGAATTTGCAAAATCAACCCTTTGACAATCGAGCTGCTTTACGCTATATCAACATGGGCAAAGATATTTCGGTTTACCAGTTACAGGGAGATGGCAAAATTGATCTGAACAATAAAGATAAATTGAGCTATCGTATGAATTTCGATTATTATCAGGATCAACGCACTTTTAATCTATACGATACTTATCTGGATTATGATACCGAAAAGTTGGGCGTGAAACTGGGTAATATTTATGAAAATCTCGATCAGTTTATCAATGGACGCGGTATAAAAGGTACCTACAAATTCGATAAGCGGCGTTCCCTAAGTTTGTATGCAATCCAGAACAATTACATGTTGTTCACGGAGATGGATAATCCAATTCCTGGTGGAGAAATAGTTGGTGTTAAATATGCCATTCAAACCGAAAAAAATCAGGAAAACAGCATCGCTTACTTACATAGCAATAATGATTATCGTGGTGTGCGCAGCGGTCTGTTCAGTGGTAAAAGTTTTATTGATTTGGGCAATAATAATAGTCTTTTCTTGGAAGGAGGGACAAGCATCGAACAGGTTGAAAGCGGAAATAATAGACTAGCGGTAGCAGGAGGCATAAATTATAATAACTCTTTTGGCAACTATCAGATTACAAGTGTCAATTATTATAGTTCACCGTACTATGTGGGGCTGCGTAGAGGTCTTACCCAAACAGATTCACGTATAACGATGTTGCTGGCCAACAATCGAAACCTTTCTGCCCGGATCAGCTATATGGATAATAATCCAAAATACCTTGCGGGAGATAGAAACTATTTTTTTAATAATGCCTCCCGGATACAGATTTATGAGTTGGGGTATCATACCGGTCTTGGAAAACTACAACTTGAGCTCAGGCCTTATTTTATGGCACAACATGGTGCCTATCAGAATTGGTGGGGAATTGCAACTAATCCGGTGAATTGGAAGTCGAATTCCCTTCGCACAGTAGCTGACCTTAATTTTTTTACCCCCAGCCACCGGTTCTCGCTGCAAACGGATTATGGATATACCTACAGGAATACATCCAATAGACCTATTGCGCCGTTTCATTCGGTCCGCATCAATGGTAATTATACGAATACGTTTTTTGGATTTAATACATTTATTCAGATTAACCCGTACTATTTAAGCGATCTTTTGGCTACCAATGCAAATTCGAATTACAGCATTTATTCATTGGGTCCAAATACGCAATTTTACGCCTTTAATAATCAGCTGCATGTGCAGCTCTCGACCATGTATAGCTATTATGGCTTCTCCCGAAGTAACAATCTTTCGGTAAATGGTAATGTCCGCTGGCAGATAAAAGATAATTGGAATCTGACAGCCGATATATTCTATACTGCAATAAGTGGAAAATCGTTGTTTCTTGTCGATCCGAATTTACCACCTGATCCTAACCCGCTGAATCGTTATTCTTTTGATAATAGGCAGATTCGCCTGGGAATAGAAAAGAATTTTGGCCGACGTGCTGGTCAGAAAGGTCATAAGCTGGAACTGACTTTTTTCGAAGACGAAAACAATAACGGTAGCAATGACGTCGGAGAAGCCAAAGCCGAGGCCGTTTTGGTGCGGATTGGAAAGGAAGTGGCGCTAACAGACGAGAAAGGCCGTGTGAAATTTGTTGATATGGGTGCTGGTCCATATATCGTACAGGTGGAGAATAGCAAAGGCTGGGTTTCGCAGGGGCCGATCAATGTATTGATGACTAAAAACCAACGGTTGGAAATTCCGCTGATAAAAACAAGACCATTAAAAGGCCGTATTAAGATTGTTGAGAATAGGTATCTAAAATCAAGACCGCAGCTAGGGGGAATAAAAATAACCGCCGTAGATCGTCAAGGGAAAATCTACAGTACGCTAAGTTCAGAAAGTGGCGATTATGTGCTGTATCTTCCATTAGGAAACTACAGTATAGCTGTTGTTACCGAAGGAATGCCCTTCTCGATCGAAAATCAAAATTGTGAAATCGAAGTTAAAGTGGATAAGGATTGTGTAATTCCCGATTTTAATTATCGGGATGAGCGTAGAAAAGTTGGTATCAAGCGCTTTTAAGGGGCGACGAAGCTAAAAATAATATTGGCCGAATATGCGCCGGCAGGTTTATTGAGGAGCATACCTGTTGCGTTGGCGGGGATACTGTAAAGAATGTTGAGATTACGGTCTATCACAGGGTCGGCATTCTGAATAAGCTGCTGAGCTGTGGAGGATAGGGTAATGGTATTCATGCCACTTTGACCAGCCATTGGACCAATGCGCAATACATTTAAAGGGATACTGTTAGCCCCTGAAGTAAAACTTGTTGATGTGGCACGTACGTATAGGTTGTATGGCGTAGTTTTACTCACCCTAAGATGGGCTGGCATATTTAAATTGACACCATTCTTATAGTCATTGGTTGTCGCAAAAGCAAGATTGACGGTTTGTTGATTGGCAACGATTTCGCCTAGGTCGCTTACCACAACAGACAGGCTTCCATTTGCCTGTGCCTGTAGGCTGCCACTGGGATAGGCTGATGATAATTTGTTCCAGCTGTAGGTCAACGGGACGGAATAGGTGCCTGCCTGAATAAAATTTGTTTTCAGCTGGTTTAATCCAATGTTATAGGTATAGGTCAACGTCTGATTGTTGTTTGTGGGAACAGCAATACCGGCTGTATTGGTCAAAGATTGATCCGTTGTGGATAAAGCTGCAGATGTGGTATTCGCTATTCCCGTTAAAGTAGCACTGACCGTCGAAACAGAAGTAACCGGTAAGGCATTATAGGCTACCGTGGTGCTAAAGTTAAATTGTGTATTCCCGGTTTTGATGCTAGGGATGTAGGGGACGGTGGTCGATAGAGGTATAACGCTATTACCGTTGATGCCATTTGCCGCACGATAATAGCTCAAATCATTAACCAAAATGCTGGTTGTACCGATAATCGCCGGAGGGCTTATAAATCCGGGCACATCGATGGAGAAATCTTGGCTCGAGGGTGTAATGGTGCCGCCTAAAATACCTGAGGCAGTAAGCGATAGTGTAGTTTTATAAATGCCTGCAACCCATGTTTGATTTGCAGTAACAAAACGTGAGTTGAGAATAACCGGTCCTGCAGAAAGACTGACAGTAGCCAGCGAACTGATTAAAACCTGATCGGCGGTGGATAACGTGACATCATTACTTGAACCGAGAAGCGAAAGGTTGTTTATTTTTTCTAGTTTGAGGTGTGCTACATTTAAAGGGACTGTTCCCCCGCCTGTTGTACTGACAAAACTCGTGCTGTTAATTGCCCGGGTGCTGATTGTTGGGAGCAGGGCAAGTAAAGTAAAAGAATATTGACCACCTGTAAAACTTTGGCTGTAGTCCGTACGCCCTTGGATATTTGCTTGCGGCAAATTAATCGTGACCTGGGCCATCGCATGGGATATGCAGTGGCTTATACCAATCAGGAATGCAGCGAAACTAATATGTAATTTCCTTCTCCGCAATTTTTAAATCATATTGGCTACCAGCATCAAGTATCGCAACAGCGAGATATCGACCGGGCGCAAGTTTACCAGGTAGGTCTACACGGACCCATTGTTCTGAATCGGGAAGCATTGCTATTGCCACAGCGTCCACTGCTGTCTCTTCCCCAGTTTCTATATTGGTCAGCTCAAATCGTACATAAGCATCCTTATTGATCTGGCCTGTATTTTTAACTTTGACTTCCATCCGATGGATGGTTTTACCTTCCTGAACAGTAACAGCGCCTTTATCTTCAAAAGCAAGAAATTCCAGATCGCCGGCTTTTAATCCTGTTGGCGTATGGTATACTTGGATACCAACCTCAATCAGGACATTCATATGGAGTCCATTTGCCTGTGCAGCTTTTTGTTCTTTAACCTGTGTAAAGAAAAGCATGCTATGGCATTGCTGCTTTGTTGTCGGATGATCAGGGATTGTCATGGAAAGATTGACCACTTTTGTTTCCCCAGGCGCTAGCTGTACCGTATTTTCAGATAAGGTAAGCCAGGAAGCGTTTGATCCAATATTATCACCTGTGGCATAATACCGTTTACTGCCCAACGAGTCACGGTCCCAATCTTTCAGATTCGCGACAAAGGAAAGTGAACTAGTAGAGGTGTTGTTGAACGTAATTGCTTGACTGACGGTCTGTCCAGCTTCACCAGTGAAGAATATCCGGGAAGGTGAAATTGAAATACCCTGTCCGTGGATCAGGGTATTGCATATCAGGATAATAAATACTGCTAAATAATATCTCACGAAAAAAATGTTTAGTCAGATTTTTATCGTTGTGTTGCGGTATAAGTTACTGTTGTACTATAGGCTGATCCTGCAAGATTTAATAACGATGCCGGATTTGAGATCGTATAATCAACGGTATAAACCGCGCCTGTAGATGCCGTAGAGTTATTAACCAAAGCGGCAGCAGTAGTGCTAAGTGGTACATTGGCAACTGGAGTTCCACCATTGGCAGTTGCAGCCGGTACAGTAACTGTAACAATATCTAGTGCAGGTCCACCAGCTGGTGTAAATGCTCCTCCAGCGGTTACCGTAAGGTCATAGGGCTTGTTGCTGACTACAGTAAAGTGACTCGCTTTCTCTACCGTTTTTGACCCGGCATAATCCGCAGCGGTAGTGTAATTAAAATTGACGGTAGGGGCTGCGCCTAAAGTAATGGAGATGGCATCGCTAAGATTAATATTGACAGTGACGGGTCCCGATGTGCCACTTTGCGCTTTTGCTTGAAAACCGAAGCATATGGCGGCGACGGCAATAAAGACTATTAATAGGTTCTTTTTCATAATTTCCTCGTTTTACGGATATTTAATGTGAGTAAAGTTAACTAGGATGCAATGGAAATACAATGTGCCATAGTCACATAATGATGTTATAAATTCGATAATACATGCGCGATTGCAAGTCGAATTAACAGTTGTAAATAATGAGGTTTAGCGTACTCTTTTTTGGAACCATTACCCGAAACTATAGATGAAACAGCCTATATTTGCGCTCAAATGGCTGAATCTAAAAGAATCTATCAAATTGATCTGTTTCGCTTTATCGCCGCATCCGCGGTGGTATTGTATCACTATTTATATCGGGGATATAAAAGCGGTAACATGTCGTTGTTGCGCTTCGACGAGATCGGCGAATATTTCAAGTATGGGTATCTTGGTGTAGATCTTTTTTTTATCATCAGCGGTTTTGTGATCGCCTTTTCTATAAAACATCGGTCACTACCAAAATTTTGCTATTCACGATTCAAACGTTTGTATCCAATGTACTGGATCTGTTTGATCATAACATTTGTGATCGTTTATTTCTTTGGGGCGCCACGTTACCTGGTCACATTCAAACAGCTTTTGGCCAATTTCACGATGGTTCAGGAATTGTTAGGTCAGGGAAATATTGATGGTGCTTATTGGTCCTTGTATATTGAGTTGAAATTTTATCTCATTATTGCTGTATTTCTTATCGTAAACCGATTTAAGCAGATCAGTTTGGACTACCTTGTCTACTTTTGGCTGTTGTTGTCAAGCTTGCGCCTGTGTGTTGAACCATCTGAAATTTACGATGCTATTCACCATCTTTTCATTCTGGACTGGAGCGCTTATTTTATTGCAGGAATCGTATTTTGCCAAATTTTTCTAAAGGGTCCCGCGTTGAAGCATTTTATCGTGTTGCCCTGGTGCCTGTATTTGTCCGTCGATGGCGCTATTGGTCGAATCCATTGGTTAACAAGAACTTTCCATAGCGATTTTTCTCCCTATATTATTGCTGCGACCATCGTTGTATTTTATATAGTCATATTACTTGTTTCCTGTAAAAAGCTACAACGCTTCAATTCACCTAAATTTGTCAAAATTGGGATGCTGACCTATCCCTTATATCTTATTCATCAGCATATTGGTTTTATTATTTTCAATCAACTTCACAGCTATGTAAATAAATATGTACTTATTTCTGCTGTTACGCTCTTGATGTTGGGTATTGCCTATATCCTGAGTGATTGGGTAGAGCCTCGTATCATGAAACTCTTTAAGCGATCGTAACATCGACTTAATATCCTGTTAGGGTTGTCGGATAAGTGCAATAGCTTTTTCCAGGACTTCATCTTTACCTGCCCTGATTCCTTCTATTGTTGGGCTTACTTTGAGATACAATTTGAGTTCCACGCGTTGTGTATCATCTCCATTGGGGTAATATATCCCGATACCACTAAAACTGGTCCATATTCCTTCGGGCAAGAAAAAAGGAGACACTTCACCCTCTGCTGCTGCGGTGGTCGAACCTAAAACTTGGGCTTTGGGATGCGTGGAATAGGCAAGGGCATGAAATTCGGCCCTACTTTGAGTCGGCTCATTGACCAAGATCACAACTTTTCCTTTATTGTAATCCGGATTTGTGTTTCCAGTCTTTGCCAACCAAATCCTTGTGTGGAATTTGCTTTTTAATCACTGCCTTATTTCAGATCGCTTAAACTTTATTGGAAAAGAAATAGAAATTTTTTACAAAAGTAAAGAGTTTTAATGAAATTATTTAACTGTAAATCTGTAGTTTATGTTTTTTTTCTTTTGTTTTTTTTGATTGACAAGGGATTTAGTATTTAATTTTAGTAGTTTGGTCTCAAACAAACAATTATACGCCAAAGTAGAGCTTCCCATACGATTTAGCAAGAGTTATTAAACTGTGGTGTAAGGTTGTGAAAGGCGACTGACTATAAAAGCGGACTGAGTTTAATTCCGATCGATATAACTGATTTAACAAAACTGAAAAACATAAAAGAAGGAGGTAAATATATCGGGCAATGTGCTACAATCACCTAGCGACATGACGATAAAAAGTAACGTATTCTTGGACCTATTTTGACAAGCTAAACAGCTGAAATTAATAACCACTTGTCAAAAACCAAGTTTTACTATGAAACCAATTTTTAACACTTCTGCGTATGGACGTCAGTATCTGTACCAGAAAAAAAGATTCTCCTTGGGAGTCGTACTATTTTTGCTTGCCAATGGTGCGCAAGCAACTGCTTTACGTACTGGAATCCCTGAGATTCCTGCACCTAATGGGGCACTTACTGAAGAAACAAACCTAACAAAACTACAGCGTGAACTTTCTGGTCGTATTGTCGATCAACAAGGACAGCCCGTCTCTGGTGTAACTGTCAAAGTCAAAGGAAGCTCCGTCACCACTTCCACGGATAAAGATGGACGATTCCATATTACAGTCGCAACAAATGCCATACTGAATATCAGCGCTGTGGGCTACAAAGCTCAAGAACTTTCGGCACCGGGTAGTGGCGAACTACAAGTCCGTCTGGAGAGTTCTGTGAATGATCTGGAGGAAGTGATCGTTGTCGGTTATGGTACACAAAAGAAAACAAACCTAACTGGAGCTGTTGCTTCAATTGGAGGAGAGCGCCTTGAAAACCGTTCTGTACCTACCATTACACAAGCGCTACAGGGAACGGTAGCCAACCTAAATATTTCTACACCAAACGGTGCTCCCGGAACAAAACAGCAAATTAATGTGCGCGGGTATACTGGTATTGCAATAGATGCAAATGGTAACAAAGTCAATCGGTCGGCCGGGCCACTGGTCGTAATTGATGGAGTACAGGGCGGTGATCTGAGCAGTATTAATATGAACGATGTGGCGAGTGTATCAGTCGTCAAGGATGCTGCTGCTGCTGCAATCTATGGATCAAGTGCCCCATATGGTGTGATTATCATTACCACAAAAAAGGGTAAAGCAGGCAAGCCTGTTATTACCTATAATAACAATTTTGGTTTTGCGCAACCCATTAATCTACCTAAATTCACCAACTCACTGGACTTCGCCAACGCATTTAATGAAGTTGGAGCAAATTCCAATTATACAGCTAAGTTATTTGATGATGATGTCATCAAGCGGATTAAAGATTATCAGGCGGGGATCTTAAAAGACGAGACCATGAAGAATCCAAGTTCTGACAGCTGGCTTGGTTGGAACGCGGCGAATGCAAATAATGACTGGTTTGATATTTATTTCAAGAAGGCAAGTTTCAGTCAACAGCATAATGTTGGCGTGTCAGGGGGATCTGAAAATTCGAACTACTATGTAGGTTTGGGCTATAATCAACAGGATGGTTTGTTTAATTACGCCAAAGATCAATACAAACGTTATAATGTACGGGCCAATGTGTCTACCAATATTACCTCCTGGCTTACCTTTAATTTCAGAACTGCATTGTCCCGTGCGCAAACAGACAATCCTGCGGTTTATGGAGGAATTAGTGGTGGTAATAGCTACTCGTATGATTATTTTCATCAGATCGGCCGGACCTACCCAACTGTACCGATGAAGAATCCAGATGGCAATTGGTCGGAGGGCAGCGGTATTGGTATATTTACTGATGGCGGGCGAGCAAAAGCAACAACGGACAATGCGATCTTAACGGGTGAGTTTTTAGTACATCTGACCCCAGGTTGGGATTTTACGGCCAACTACACGTTTGATGGTACTTATATCGATAACAGCAATCACCGCAAAACATTTTATGTTGTCAAGCCAAGTGGTGCAAAAGATCCACGCGGAGGTACTTCGCCGAATTATTTCGAGCGCAATACGTATAAAAACCAGCATTACACGGTCAATGCGTTTACATCCTATGAAAAGACATTTGGTGGACACTATTTTAAAGCCTTGGCCGGTTTTACACAGGAACTGTATGATAATCTTCGATTGCAAGGATCAAACGACAATCTTTACTCCGATGAAGTACCTTCACTGGGATTGACCTATGGTGTCAACCGTAATGCAAACGATGAAGCCTCACAATTGGCTATACGGGGTGCATTTGGACGGATCAACTATAACTACAAAGAGAAATATCTGCTTGAACTAAACGGGCGATACGATGGAACCTCGCGTTTTCTAAAGGACAAACGTTTTAAATTCTATCCGGGGATATCGGCCGGATGGGTGCTCTCGAAAGAAGATTTTTGGCAACCATTATCCAATACGATTGAACAATTTAAGATTCGCGGATCTTATGCCAGCTTAGGCGATCAGGCCTTTACGGATAATTACTACCCATTCTATCCGAATTTGGCAACGACATTGCCAACCGATACCCGCTGGATCTTTAATGGAGGTCGGGGATCAGCAGTGGGTAGCCCTGGATTGGTCAACTATGGACTCTCATGGGTAACGACAAATACACTCGGCTTTGGAGTGGATGCCGCATTCCTGAAAAATAAGTTAAATGTCAGCTTTGACTGGTACAAACGAAATGGTAAAAATTATGCCATGGAATCACAGGGGCTACCAGCGTTGTTGGGGGTGCGTCCACCTCTTGTCAATGACGGTGAAACAGAAACAAAGGGTATTGAGTTGACTGTAGGTTGGAAAGATAAAATCAATGAACTTTCCTATGGAGCAAATTTGGTCTTCAGTGATTATATAGGAAAGGTAACCAAAATCACCAACCCGCAGGGGCTAATACAGCGCCAATGGTATTCGGGTATGACGATGGGCGAAATATGGGGTTATGAAACTGTTGGCTTGTTTAAAGACCAAGCAGAAATTGATGTGACTAATCAATCCTTTATCCACGGTGGTACTTGGAACATTGGCGACGTTCATTACAAAGATCTCAATGGCGACGGCAAGATTGACAATGGCGATAATACACTATCCAATCCTGGTGACCGTAAGATCATTGGTAATACCACTCCGCGTTACTCTTTTGGCTTGAATATGAATGCTGCGTATAAGGGATTTGACCTGACGGTATTTCTGCAGGGGGTAGGAAAACGTGATATAATGTTTGACCCTAGCTCAAACTATTTTTGGGGTTTTACAGGAAGCGAGTGGCAATCATCCTATTTTACGGCCCATACAGATCGCTGGACAGCTGACAATCCAAATGGGTACTTGCCAAGAGCTTATTTCAACAGTGACAGAAACCGAAAGGCACAAAGTGGGTACCTACAAAATGCAGCTTACCTACGCGTGAAAAACCTACAACTGGGTTATACGCTGCCTAAAGAATTGCTGGACAAGATTAAATTCAAGCGGGCACGCTTATTTTTTAACGTGGAAAATCTAGCGACAGTTACAAGTTTGATGAAGATTGTAGACCCCGAACTTGTCAATGATATTGGTAAGGTATATCCGGTGCCACGCAATTGGGCTTTTGGTTTGAATGTTACATTTTAAAAATTAGGAAAAATGAAAACGATAAAATATTTTGGTTTAGCGCTCGCTTTGATGTCATTAAATATATCCTGTAATGATGACTTTTTGGAGCGGCAACCGCTGGATAAAATAAGCGATGCGAATTATTGGAAAACAACCAATGACCTCAAACTATATGTCAATAGTTTATATGATCGAAATGATCTGTTGGCCAGAGAAGATGGCTGGGGGTCAATTGGTCCATATGGCTGGGATGCCGATAACGGCAGTGATACCGAAGTGCGGTATATCTATAATACACGGATGAATGCGGAGAAAACAATTGCCGATGATAATGATGGCTGGGGAACCGATGATTGGGCAGCGTTGCGTAGTATTAATTACTTTTTAGATCATTATAAAACCGTAGAGGCTGTGACCTCTTTTGATGCGGTAAAACAATATGTTGGTGAGGCGCTCTTTTTCCGCGCTGGATTTTATTTTACCAAGCTAAAGAACTATGGCGATTTGCCTTGGGCGGAGACCACCGTTGGAATGGATTCGGAAGTTCTTAAAGCTGCACGTATTCCACGTAACCAGATTGTAGAAAATATCCTGGCCGATTTAGATAAAGCGGTGGATTATCTACCTAGTGGTAAAGGCGGATGGACCGGGCGTCTGACGAAAGAAACCGCGATGGCATTGCAATCACGTATCGCTTTATACGAAGGTACCTGGGAGAAATACCATGCAGCAGACAATTTTAGGCCTGCAGTAAATAAAAGTCAGCAATTTTTGGAAAAAGCAGCTGCAGTGTCCGGTCAGTTGATTGCCCTTTCAGAATCTACAGGATATCCTGCTTTGGACAATGTAGGGGTTGAGAATGGATATAGAGATCTATTTAATCAGGAGAACTATAGTACAAGTAAAGAGGTCATGTTTTGGCGTAAATATGAAGCCGGCGCTGTGAATAGTATCTGGGATCGCTACTCGGCAAATGGCGCGGGAAGGGGAGCAACTAAGAATTTGGTTGACTCCTACCTTAAAGCAGATGGGACGCCTGTTGCTGCGGGGTACGACGATAGTTCTTTACAGAAAATCGTAGAAAACCGTGACCCACGTCTGGGACAGACGATTCAGATCAATGACAAAAAACATTATAGATGGGATAAGGCAAGCCCGATTATATATTTCACAGCACCTGCTTTTGATGGTTGGGATTCGGAAGAATCTTGTCCAACGGGGTATCAGATCTATAAAGGGCATAACTTCCGTTATGCGGATGCAAGGGCAGCTGGACAAGGTTTACAAGCGTTGATTTATTTCCGTTATGGCGAGGTGCTGCTGAATTATGCAGAAGCGAAAGCTGAACTTGGAACAATAAATCAAAGCGATTTGGATAAGAGTATCAATAAATTACGTGGGCGTGTGGGAATGCCTGGTTTGACAACTGGCGTAGCCAAAGATCCTAATTTCGAATTCTCAACGTTGACAGCGATTATACAGGCTGTACGTCGCGAACGGAAAGTGGAACTGGCCTGCGAAGGATTTCGGGTCGATGATATCTTCCGTTGGGCTGCCGCTGGGGAGCTTATTGTCGGAAAAGAACCAGTAGGGGCAAAAAAAGCATATTGGGTTGGGTTCAAATTTGCTGATTATTTACCCGAAGCTACTCCTGATCTGTCGAGACAGGCTAAATTTGATGAGAGGGTTGCCTCTTTGGAAACAGATGCAAAGGGTTATATCCGAATATTTAAGAAAACATTGAATGGCGGGACACAGGGTTTTAAATTTAAAGTAGACCGGGATTATTTGATGCCGATACCGACCAATCAATTGACTTTGAATACTAACTTGAAACAAAATCCAGGCTGGTAATCTGTCGCAGTTTTAGGTATTTTAACCTGCTGTGCCAGAGTCTATGGCGGCTAGGTGTACTTTGTAAAAAGGCTGGGTGTTTTTAACACCCAGCCTTTCTGTTTTTCATGGTATAATGTAGGGGGTTATTTTTTCCAGTGAAGTGCACCTTCATGTGCAAGGGCCATGGTGGGAGATACACGCGAAACAGCTTCTGCTGAACAGCTTGCGTCGATCAGCACAAACTCAGCGCTGTCATTCGCTTTGGGCCATTGCATATTGCCTTTGTCATCCAATGGCAAGGTATTGTGTGTTGCAAAGCGAAGTGTCCTTGATAACTCAAACTCAGATCTCCAACCGTATATTTCGGCCATTAAATTGGCTTTTGCCAACATGCTTCCGGGGCCAAAAGTGCTCCAATAGTCCTGTACGTTGTCATTTCCCACCAACACTTCAACCCCCTGTTTCAATAATGTTGGGATGGGCATGACTAAGTCACCGAATGGAATGGAAGAGACAATACCGACTTTGGCAGCAGCCAATTTTTCGGCAATGCGTTCTACTTCAGCTAGTGGTAACTGAGCCAACACAAAGGCATGACTGACAAAGGTGCGTCCCTGTAGCTTCGGATTCTGAAGCGCTTGTTCGGCAAGGTATTCAATCGTGTGTATCCCTTCTTTTCCACCGTCATGCAAGTGGATATCAATCCCTTTGTTATTGTCAAGGGCTAGTTTTACAGTATAATCGAGTACTTTTTCAATATTTTTATCTATCCCATAAGGATCTACGCCACCGATATAGGCTACATGATCCATCCGTGCAACTTCTTTCATCAAAGGAGCGGAGTCGGTATAGAAAAATCCATGTTGCGGAAAGGCAACTAATTCTGCCTTGAAACTCTCCTTGCGGCTGTCCAGTGCTTTTTGGAGGTTTTCCAAAGAACGAAGCCCAGAAGTGGTGTCGACGTTAAAATGTGTCCGGGCAAAGGTGGTACCATAGCTTTGCAGCAGGTCAATAAGTTGCTCTGCCCGTTTGGTCGATGTCTGAAGTAATTCAGGGATAATCTCCTGTTCATAAGCAATCATCTCAAGCACCGTTCTTTTCTTTGGAGATTGTGCTTGCCATGGAAGTCCATAAAGTGTCTTGTCCAGATGGACATGCATATCGCTGAAAGCGGGCAGCATCAAGTATCCCTTCGCATCAACTGCTGTAGCGAGATTTGGATCATTTGGAAATATCTTTGTAATTTTTCCAGCATTAACTTCTATGCAAAAGAGTTCGGTTTTTGTTGCTTTTACCCCCCGTTCATCCGAAACAAAGCTTGTTTCAAGGAGGACATTTTTTAGTGTATAATTGCCCTTTAGCGGGGCTGCATATGGAGTTGACATGATGTTTGATACTGTTTGAATAGCAATTGTATGTCACAATGGAGCAATCAAAAGCTTATAGAAAGCAATTGACCGCCATTGTGTTAAAAAAATCTGTTGTGTAGTATTCGTTTGTTAGCAGCCTAATAGACAATATTGCCCTGATAGATAAGGGATCCTACGGGCGAAATCCGTGAAATAGCCTCTGCCGAACAGCTCGCATCGATGAGTACGATGTTTGCATCATCGCCGGGTTTAGGCCATTGCTGTTTTCCTTTGTCATCCAAAGGAATCGGGCCTGCTGTGGCCAGTTTTAGCATACGTGACAAGCCATACTCTGTGACCTGACCATATACTTGTGCTGCCATATTAGCTTTTTGAAGGACACTTCCTGTTCCAAAGGTATTCCAATGATCGACAATACTGTCATTTCCAGTCATCACGGTGACGTTATTTTCCATCAGTGTGGGGATAGGCATAATTAGGCCAGCAAAAGGAATGGTCGAAACAATACCAATCTGTGCTGCACCAAGCTTTTCTGCCATTTCCTGTTGTTTGGCTTTTTCCAGTCTTCCCAATACAAAACAATGGCTGAGGAAGGTCTTGCCTTTCAATGCGGGGTTTTCATTTACTTTTTTGATCAGATACTCAACCGTTTTTAGTCCTGATTCCCCGGACTCATGTAAATGGATATCAATCCCTTTGTTGTGATCCAGTGCCAGCTGAACAGTGAAATCCATTGTTTTCTCAATGGCACCGTCTATACTAAAAGGATCCACTCCGCCGATAAAATCAATATTGGTCTTCGCAGCCTCCTTCAGGTAAGGTACAGTATCCGTGTAATATACGCCATGTTGCGGAAAGGCAACCAGCTCTGCTCCGAAACTATTTTTTTTGTTTTCCAGTGCAAGTTGCAGATGACGGAGCGAATCTAACTTAGATGTAGGTTCTATGTTTACATGGCTCCGTGCGAAGGCTGTGCCCTTGGATTGTAGTAATTCAATTAGTTTTTCCGCTTTATAGGTCGAATTTTTCAGTAGCTCAGGGAGGATTTGTTGTTCGAGTGCAATCATTCCTTTTACACCACCTGCACCTCGTCGTACAGCTTGCCATTTATCACCATAGAATGTCTTGTCTAGATGAATGTGCATGTCTCTAAAAGAAGGAAGCATCAATCGTCCCTTTGCATCAATGGCATTCGCATCAGTACTGTTGGCGCTTATTTTTTTGATTTTTCCTGCTTCGATATGCACAGAGAAAAGACCGGTTTTTGTAGAGATGACATTGCCATTTCCATCATACTCAAAACCTGTTTCCAATAGAACATTCTTGAGGGTATAACTTTTTTTGCCTTGATGTCCGTCCAAAACCTGCTGATGGGCGAGTTGGCCAGCTTCTTCTGCTAATAGCATACCTGGGATCAATGTTGCTCCAGCAAGTGCCAGGGCAGAGTTCCGTATAAATTCCTTGCGTGTAAGAGCTATTGGTTTCATTTTATTTCCTATTTACGTTACAATCTATATGACCGATCAATAAAATTGATCAGCCTTTTACAAAGTTACACAAGGCGGACTTCAGTATTACTGGGCAATTTCTGCCATTTCTTGTGCGATTTATCTTTTTTCTCTAAAATCACTGGGACTTACGCCAGTCTGTTGTTTAAAGAAATTAGAAAAATAGGCTTGATCTGCAAAGCCCAATTCAAACGTAATTTCCTTAATGGAGGATTCCGTACTTTGGAGAAGACGTTTTGCTTCAACACAGATTCGTTGGTGGATAAGCTGGGTAGCGGAGATTTTCAGATGTTTTTTACACAGAATATTAAGATAGTTTGGCGAAATATGAAGCTTATCTGCATAGAATGCGACCATTTTTTGTGCTCTGAAAAACTCATCTATCAGCATGTTAAATTTGGCAAGCCGAGGGACGGATTGATAGACTTTAAATTCGGTGAAGACATGCTCTGCTTCTCTACTGACAATGGCCGCAATAACACCCGCACGGGCCGTAATCAAGGGAATCAGTGAATGCTCCCGTTCCAATTCCTTTTTGACAGATTCAAATTCATAATGCAGCTGAATGAAGGCCTCCTTGGTCAGGTCGATTACCGGATGATTCTGATAATTGGTAAAGGAAAAGCGAAAGAAGGGCGCAAAATGCTCGAAAAACGACCGTTCGATCATTAATTGGTAGCCAATAGTTCCAGCATACACATGCCATTTGTGCATCTGACCCGGGAATAGTACATGCACCTGATGGTCTTTAATGGGATAATCTATGGAATCGATGGTATGTACACCAGAAGCTTTGTCAAATAAATTGATAATAAAAAAATCGTGCTTATGGGGCTTGTCTATTAGCCTTTCTCCATGTAATTCATTGAAAAGAAGCTCTTCACGTCCGGCGGTCTGTTCTTTGCGGAAACCGTCCAGTCCAATGACAGGTGCCCAGATATTAGCATTTCGTTTGTCCATAGTAGATCTTATCCGATCTAAAATACGAAATGCGCTTTGTTTTTTCGCTAATACGTAAAAATAAACAGGCTATTCGATCTGCACGGTGTTGCTGCAGGCAACTAACAGTAGTCATTTTCCTAATTCTTTCCTAAATTCGGAATACATTTGTAGCGATGAAAGCAATATACTGGAGTTAAACAGTATGGAAGTTCGGTAATAAAAAAAACAATAATCCAATGAAAGTACTTGTAATTGAAGACGAAGCGGAATTGAGAGAAATAGTAAAGGGCTCGCTGATCAAAGAGGATTATATCGTAGAGACCGCTAGCGATTTTAGATCTGCGCTGGATAAGGTGTCGGTCTATGATTATGATTGTATTTTATTGGATATCATGCTTCCGGGCGGGAGTGGGCTACAGGTATTGGATCTGCTGAAAAAAGAGGGTAAGTCGGATAATGTTATTATTATCTCTGCAAAAGATTCGTTGGATGACAAGCTAAAGGGACTCGAGCTCGGAGCGGATGACTATCTGACCAAACCCTTTCATATTGCCGAATTAAATGCGCGGATTAAGGCTGTGTTGCGCAGAAAACAGCGGGATGGTAAAAACACATTGGAGATGGGTAATCTCGTGCTTGATCTGCATGAGCGCAGTCTTTCGATTAACGGCGAGGCTGTTCCCCTGAATAGAAAGGAATTTGATATCCTCAATTACTTTTTACTGAATAAAAACCGTCTTGTCAGCAAGAATGCATTGGCAGAACATGTTTGGGGAGATAATACAGATCAGGCAGATAACCTCGATTTTATCTATTCACAGATCAAGAATTTGCGAAAGAAATTTTTGGCGGAAAAGGCGGAAGTTGATTTTGAAGCGGTCTACGGGATAGGATATAAACTTGTTGAAAAATGAAATTAGCCAATCAAACGCTCAAATATCTCTCTATTTCGGTACTGGTCGTCATTGCGTTATGGTCGACCATCTTTTATTTATTTATGCTGGAAGTAATCCATGACAATATCGATGAGGAATTGGAGAATCAAAAACGCTTAATTATTCAGGAACTAGCTTCTGAGGCAATTGTATCTCCGGATCTGGAATTTGGCATTAACAATTATAAGGTCCGTGAAATTTCTGAGCAACAGGCCATCAAAATGCAGAATGTATATAAAGATACCATGCTTTATATGCAGGATGATGATGATCCGGAGCCTGAATTGGAGCCCGTACGTATGTTGACGACTGCGTTTGAGCATAAGGGACACTACTACGAATTATCAATTATCAATTCGATGATCGAGGAAAGCGATTTAATCAAAAACCTGTTTTATTCCGTCCTGATTTTATTTATACTCTTGGTCGTCAGTATTGTCTCAATCAATAGAGTCGTCATACAGCGATTATGGAGCCCGCTATATCGGTTCTTAGATCAATTGACTAAATTCCGGCTGGGAAAATCTGGCGATAAGCCTGCTATGGATACCAATATCCAGGAGTTTAATGATTTACAGCTTGCTGTAAGGACCTTAATCCATCATAATGAGGAAACGTATGAACAGCAGAAACAGTTTATTGGCAATGCATCACATGAGTTGCAGACGCCTCTAGCCATTATGATCAATAAGTTAGAAATGATGGCCGAAACTGGCGGGCTACAGCCTGAACAGTCGAATACAATCGCCGAAGTATTGAATACTGCTGAAAGATTGGTTCGATTGAATAAATCATTATTGCTGCTCAGCAAGATTGAGAACAAACAATTCCTGAACAACGAGGATCTCTCAATCAATCAGCTTGTCACACTTATCACCGATGAACTAGAAGATGTTGCCGCCTTTAAAAATGTTAGGATCAATGTCGATCAAAAAGATGAATTGAATGTACGATTAGATAGCGCTCTGGCTAATATCATTGTATCAAATTTGATCCGTAATGCATTGTTTCATAATATGGAGGGAGGAGAGGTAAACATAGCGATTACTGAAAATACATTTGTCGTGGCGAATACGAGCCGACAGGCTGCTTTGGATAAGGAGCATGTGTTTTCGAGGTTTTATAAATCGGATGCTTCGTCCAAAGGTACTGGGCTGGGCCTGGCGATCGTTCAGGCAATATGTAGTTTATATGGTTTTTCTATTTCCTATCATTATGAAAAGAATCAACATATATTTAAGCTAGATTTTCGCCCCGAATAAATAACATTCCCAAATCTTTACAGAATCATGGTTTTACTTTGTAATACATTAAAAATAGTAAAGTCATGAACGGTAAAATGATATTAAGTGCATGTATTCTTGCACTCTCAACAATTGGAGCTTTTGCTCAGGATATTCCCCAAAGTCAGGTACCTGCTGTGGTGGTGAATAGTTTTCAACAGAAATTTCCCAAAGCCAAAGGGGTAGAATGGGAACTGAAAGCAGGACTATATGAAGCCGAGTTCGAAACGGGTTTGTTCGGTACAGATCATGAGGTATGGATTCAAAGTAATGGGAAGATTGTGCGTCACAAAGAAGAACTTGCCAAAAATGATTTACCAAAAGCTGTTATTGCAAAAGTGAAAAAGGATTTTCCGGGCTATCGTATAGAAGATGTAAAAAAGATCACTGAGGAACAAAAGATTACGTATGCGTTCGAAGTAAAAAGTCGGACAGACGAATGGAAACTTGTCGTCGATACACAAGGGAGTATATTGGGTAAAATAAGAGATTAATCTGAACAGCTAGTTTAGCTTAGCAAAAACACCTGGTTAGCATTCCTAACCAGGTGTTTTTTATTTAAACGATTATTTCCCTTAATTAATCTTCACCTTCTTCGGCATGTAATTCAAAAGATAGGCGAATAATGTCATCCCCGGGATATTTGGCAACATAATCAGTACGATTCCAATCTGCACGGGTAATAGTAGCTTTGGTTGCGGAATCCTTAAATTTACGTAGAACGAAGGCAACCTCTTTTTCACCAGCATTGTCTTTCCCGGCTGTAAAATAAGTCGTAATACCAGTGGTCTCAATAGCGCCTGTTACTGCCGAACCATCACCGTAAGTCGCCTCTTTTGGTTGAAAAATAGCGCCTGTTAAGATATTGCCAGAATTTAAAACAAAGGTACCCCCGGTCAAAAAGGCTTTGTATAAAGTGGCTGTTGCTTTATCTTTAATATATTGTCCCTGAATTTCCTGACCAGTGGCATCAAATTGTTTGAAGTCAATTTTATAAACACCCGCTGGCTTTAAGTGTGCGTGACCATCTCCTAATGCCTTACCATTGTTGTCGAAGCTTACTGAAAAGGGTTCTACACCAGACTTATCCGCAATGTCGTGGAAATGGTCACCATGCGCATGCGCATCAACTTCAGTAAAGACAAGTTTAAAGGCGACTTTAGCGTCCGCGCCCTGTATGGTCAAAGGAGATTCTACAGTCGTCGCATTTCCGGCCTTATCGGTTACAGTAAAATGAAAATGATATTGGCCAGCAGGAACTTCAGATGGTATGTCGATGTGCTCATGAAAAGTCACATTTTTTTTGCCAACATATTTCTCGTCGGTATAAATTTTGGCAAATTTGAAGGATCCACCATCCTGATGGATTTCGATCTCAATCTTGTCGATAAGCGCTTCAGCTATAATATCACCTTCAAGATGGAGGTCTGTTCCGGCTTTGACTGTTTTATTATTGTCAGATCCGATTTCTAGGGTGCCGATCGTAGGTTTTGTTGTGACAGGAATATCGGCGTTGTCTTTCTTACAAGAAGACAAGAAGCCAAAGAAAAGTGCTGTAAACAAGAATAAAAAGTGAATGTTTCGAGTTTTCATGTTCATTGGGTTTGTAAATTTTGTGATAAAAAATAATTGACGTATTTTGTCTGTTAAGTTGCTGTTATTCAATGATACGGACACTGATGCCACGCTGGATACTCCAGCCAGATTGATCCGTCACTTGGATCATAAAGTGATAGTTTCCGGGATCGACATCTGAAGGGACATCAATCTGAAATTGTGCATCATACTGTTGTGGTTGTCCCGGTATATTGACAGACTTGACCAGGACAAAAGGTTTGACGGGTTTCTTGATAGGCTCTAATGTACATTCCTCCACTTCGGTACTGTGTGAATGATGGTCAAAATTATGATGAACGTCAATACTGTAGCTGCCTAAGGCAACATTGTCGGATAGTTTTGCACGGAACGTAAAACTGGATCCACGTCTGATTTGGCTGCATTGTTTCGGAAAGGCAGTCGCTGCACTGATATCAATTGTTGGTTTTTCGGTATCAATACTTTCCTTATCCTTTTTACAAGCGATGGCAGAGGCCGCAATGAAGGCTATGATTCCATATTTTTTGAGTGTTTGCATATGTATATTTATTTTTATCATGATGAGTTAGCACTTGTGTATTTATTGTATCAATGAGTTTGTTAGCTTCGGTTTTGCTTTCCGAAAGGGATCCCAACAGATAAGATGATATTTCGTCCCTGTTCAGGGAGTGAGATCAATCGGTAGAAACTAGTGTGATCCATATATTTTGTATCAAAAATGTTCTGAACTTGTAAGCGCAATTGAAGAGCTGATCTGCCCAAGACCAGCTGTGTTCCTGCTCTGAAATTGAGGATTTGATAACCTTTTGTTTTTTCTTCTGGTGGGACAATATGCTTTTGGTTAGCTGTCCATTTGGAATCCAAAGAGAGGTAAGACTCCTTAAAATAGGTGCTACTTTTGGGCAACCAACTGAGATCCAATACAAGTGAAGGGGCAGGAGAGAAGGGTAAAGTATAACCTTTCTTGCTGCCCGAAAGTTGTTCGGATCGAACATATTCACCCAATAATTCTACTTTCCAATGGGTTAAAGGACGATACTCCACTTTTAGTTCAGCACCATAACGCCGTACTTTGCTTTGGGAATATTCAAATATTTGGTTGCCGGCACCATAAAATTGGTCATAACCTGATGTAGGATTGAGATAGATGTAATTGGAAAAATAGTTGAAAAAAGGGGTGAAAGCAATATATGTATTTCCAGTGCGCCGAGCTACAGATAAGTCCATTTGGTAGGATTGCTCGGGAGAAAGAGACGCATCCCCCTTTTCATAACTGAAATAATGATAGTTCACACCATTGGCGGCCAATTCCTGTGCAATAGGTCCCCGAAAACTTTTACCAACGTTCAATTTTGCTTCCCATAAACCCATTTGCCGTGTTGCTCCAACAGACCAAACGAGGCTATTGAAACTACGACGAAGTTCATCCGCCCTAACGATATTGGCAGATTGATTGTTTTCCAGTTTGGATGCAAACCAGTCCTGATAAGGCGAACTGTGGATATTGCTGTAATCATAACGTAAGGCACCATAGAGTATGGTTTGTTCGTTTATTGGATACTGATCGTGGATAAATAGACCTAGTGCTTTTTGTCTATAAGCAGGAATAAGGAAGCTCCATCCATCGATATTGTTAAGTTGATACTCCGCATTACCTCCTATAGTGAGTCGATGTGCAGCCAAGACAAATTCATCTTTTACTGTCATATGATAGATCTCTTTATCATACAGTCGTTCGAGATTCATCGGAATGGTCATGTCCTGTGGGTAAACTGGAGGCATATACCCATGTGCCGTATAGTTGTTGAATTCCTGGCGATAATTTCTTTGGTAACCCAGATCCACCCAGATCTTATGGGCGTCCCGAGCGATGTAATTTCGGCTAATGAGTTTAAAATGATTAACATGTTGACTTGGATAGAGGATATCGCGATCAGAACGGTCATACAGCGCTGTATCTACACCCCGTGGCTCTAAACCATGCGCATTGGCGAAAAATCCGATTTTAGTATGGTAGTTGCTCAGATAAAAGATAGAGGAAAATCGATCGGAGATATAACCGCCTCGAAGTTGAAAACTGGTCTCTTGTCCTGCGGTATTGCGAACCTGTCGATCTTTTAACCTGACAGCATAGTTGTAAACATATACCGTGTCGGTCGGTACACGATAGTCAGCGTAGCCCAAATGTGTTGCCCCGCCACCAAAAACCCAATTGCCATTCCTACCCTGTAGTTGTAGCGAACCTCCATAGGTGGCATTATTGGATCTGGTCAATAAATTGACATGACCTTTCAATCCGTTTTCTTGGAGTTCTGTTGGCGAGGACAAACGGATGACCCCACCAATAGCATCTGATCCATACATAAATGAACTTGCTCCTTTAATAATTTCAGCAGTGCCAATGCTGTATTGATCAATTTCCAGTCCATGATCCAGCCCCCATTGTTGTCCTTCATGCTTAATTCCATTTTCGACAGTGGCCACCCGATTAAAGCCGAGACCTCGGATTTGCGGCTTGGATTGACTTGCACCAATGCCTATGGCATTGACACCCGGAAGTCGGCTTAAAGTTTGCATCAAACTGCCCGCCTGATATTTCTGTAATGAATCACTCGTCAGAACATCTATGGACATTGCCCCTTCAGCTGATTTTTTATAGCGTCCTCCTTCAATATATACCTCCTTTAACCCAATTGTCTTTGCTGCTTTTTCTTGCGCACAAGCGGGATGTAAGATACTATAGGTAAATAGAAGTGAGAAGATCGTACGTCTGTTCATTAACTGAGTTGGGTTTGTTATAAATCTTGTGTTGCAATTAAGTTGCAACAAATATAAGTAAAGAAATATTAAAAGCAACTATGTTGCACAATATGATTGCAGGAATAAATCCCTGAATTCAGTGATAAAAAAAATATTTAAACTCAACTATCTTTGGGTAAGTTGATTAGGTTATTGTAAAGAAGCGGGCATAATGTGTAAACGAAAGAAGGGGTAAGGGACGTTTATAAACAAAAAGACACGTAAACCATAAAATATAACAACAATGATGAAACAATTTATAACAGGCGTCTTGACCGTAGCGGTGCTGGCGATCTCAAGTTGTGGTTCAGGAGTGAAGGATCCTGCGACGTATAACAATTCAATTATCACTGTCATCAATGGAAGTGAAAAGCATATTGAGGCGATGAATGCTGCCATGAATGCCGCTGATTATGTAAAGGCGGAACAGGTACGCGCGGATTGGGGAAAATCCTTGGACGATGATATTAAAAAAGTAGAAGATTTAGGTGATTTTAAAGGTGATGCCAGCTTTCAGAAAGCGGTGCTCGAGGGGCTGAATGGTTATAAAAAAATTGTGACCGAGGATTATCCAAAACTGATCGAATTGCGTAAAAGCAAAACCCCTGACGCGACTACAGAATCAGCATTGCTTGATAATATAAATAAAGCCTTTGAAAACATGAGCAATGGAGTAAACAAAGCTTCTACTGAATTTGAGGGTAAACATAAAGGGTAAGGTCTAATTTTAAGCAGATAAAATGAGCTGTTCCAAATATTTTGGAACAGCTTTTTTTTATAAATCAGCATATTGATCGGTTGTCGATGTTCGCTATAAGTTTGTCTTTTGCCATCGCATAATCAGGACAGGATAAAATAGCAATCACTCCGGGAAACAGATTTACTTAAGAAAGGTTAAAGCTGGAAGAATTATAGCTGAATCATGTATTTTTATGTAGCTTTACAGGTATAAATAGTGGTTTATGAGACTGATATCAAATTTTAGGATTGTTTTTTTCTTGTTTTTTTTATGTAGTTCAGCTGTAGTACAAGCGCAAAAGGATGAAAAAAATGTAGATTACCTCGTATTGATGAATGCGGATACGTTGTATGGAAAGATCTCTTCGGTTAAGGATCGTAAGCTGAAATTTGAAAACCTACAAAAAGAAAAGTTGACTTTTACCCCCGATCAGGTGTTTCGTGCTTATTGGCAATCCAAAAAGAAGGTGTATGCACCATCCTATGTCGAAAATGGGCTGGATCCCGTTCCGGGGACATCTCCGCAGACCTATCAGATCCGAAAGGCGCAAGACCTGGAACCGACTTTTGCAGAAGTGCTTGTCGATGGCGAAATTATGGCCTACTTTGTTTCCGAATTACATTTTGGAGGCAGTGGTGGAATGATGATTGGTAGTGGGGGAGCTGCACCAATGATTGGTGTCGGATTTACGAAGTCAAAATATGCTTATGCGCTCAAGAAAGCAACAGGTGAGGTGATTGAAATAAACAGTAATTCGAGTGGCTTATTTAGTGGAAACAAAAAGAAACGCACACTGACATTGGGGCGTCTGATAAATGATGAACCCGAATTATTTGCCGAATTTGAAAAAGAACAGAAATATAATTATGATGTATTTATCAAATATATTATGAGATACAATGAGTTACAGCGCGCGAAAGAATCTCCGTTGGATTCATCCAGGTTGTTTATTTATTAACGTTGATCTAGTTACATTTCGATAAAAAAGAAAATATGGGGCTTATTGTTTTTATAGTACTGACCATTATCGCAGCTTATGGTTTTTGGCTTTTATTTGAAAAAGCGGGACGTCGTGGTTGGGAAGGTATCGTTCCGGTTTATAGTCAATGGATTCAAGGGCAGATCACCAATAGACCTGTTTGGTATATTGTGTTGTTGATCGTTCCCATTGTGAATGTCTTTGTCTTTTATAATTTATACCTCGATTTTATCCATTGTTTTGGCAAAAGAAGATTCTGGGAAAACTGCGCTGCGGTATTAATACCTTTTATCGTATTACCGCTATGGGGGCGAGATAAAAATGTTCAGTTTCTCAATGGAATTTATGCCAAAAAGATTAAAATGGCATCCGGCGAAGGAAAGGTAGTGACAAAGGAAATCCAGCTGGGCTTGCTGCACGAATCCTACAATGAATTCAAAGTCAAGTATCCCTATAAGAAATCCATGGTCCGTGAATGGGCGGATGCGATCGTTTTTGCAACTGTTGCAGCAACACTGATCCGAGGTTTCCTACTGGAGGCCTTTATGATCCCTTCGGGGTCCATGCAGCAATCACTTTTGATCGGTGACTATTTATTTGTGAGTAAATTGAATTATGGACCACGTATCCCTAATACACCTATTGCATTTCCTTTTGCACATCACACAATGCCCGTTATTGGTGGAAAAGCTTTCTCGGAGCTGATTGAGCTTCCATACAAGCGGCTTCCAGGTTTCCAGCAGATCAAGCGGAATGACGTTATCGTATTTAATGCACCAGCAGGGGATACTGTTGCGATAGAGAATCAAGACCAACCTTATTATGATTTGGTGCGCTCAATGGGTTATGAAGCCGTGCACCAGCAATTTACCATTCAAACACGTCCCGTGGATAAAAGAGAGCATTTGATCAAACGTTGTGTTGGAATGCCGGGTGATAAAATCAGTATGAAAGAGGCTGTATTATACGTAAATGACCAACCTGGTTTTGTCGCACCAGAAAGTCAGATGGATTATATCGTGATGACCGATGGGACAGAGTTGGATGAACAGCGAATGAAAGATATGGGCATCGAGATAAAGATGCTTCAACCGGGAGCCTATATTGTTTTTCTAACCCAAGAGCATGCTCAGATGGTGAAATCATGGTCGAATGTCAAATCCGTGCAGATGAACATCGCTAAGCCAGGGGAAGCGCAGATCAACACGTTTCCAAACGATCCGCAGTACAAATGGAATTATGATAATTTTGGGCCTTTTGTGATTCCAAAAAAGGGGATGAAAGTTATTTTAAATGCACAGACCTTGCCTTTTTACGAGCGCGCCATTCGGGTTTATGAGCATAACCGATTAGAGAAGAAAGCTGATGGCTTATACTTGAATGGTAGCAAGACGGATTCATACACTTTTAAAATGGATTACTATTGGATGATGGGGGACAACAGGCATAATTCGTTGGACGCAAGGGATTGGGGCTTTGTTCCAGAGGATCATATTGTGGGTAAAGCCTTATTTACCTGGATGAGCTGGAATACAAATGGAAAAGGGCTTTCTAAAATACGTTGGAACCGGATTTTCAAGGGTATTCATTAAATGGAAAAAAATGAAGTGCAAGGAAAAGGGGATGGTCCTGTACGACCATCCCCTTTCTATTTATATTGCTTTATGTAATGCAAGATCTTCTTTTTATGCATTTGTCGCTGGGATATATCCAGTGAAGGTTGTAGTTTCACAAGTGACGAGGGTGAATTAGTTTTCATATAATAGAACATATGTTTTTTATGTGGTTGAACAATGTAGATTTTAGATCTGTTGAATAGAAAATAGAATGAATTAGATGTATACCAGTTAATAGCTAAATTAAAGATATAACCAAAATAATAATCGATATGATAAATAAATTTATGGCCTTAGGGGCGGGGCTATTGTTGAGTGTCAATCTAATGGCACAATCTGCTCAGGATTTTAAGCAGACCTATGCGGATCTTTCTGTGTTCGAAGATGCATTCGCATTAAAATTAAAAAAAGGTATTAAGAAAAAGCAGATCGACAAGATTGGTGACACCACATTGCGCAGGGTAGCCTTAGCTATGCTAGATGGCAAATATAATAAGGAATATAGATATGCGACTTATTCTGCCTTACTGAATCCATCGACATTGGGTCATCAGTTGAGTATTGGTGATGGCTATAGTAAGTATGAGAATATAACTGGGGTATACCTTCCTGAAGGGCGGCATATTGTGATTGTGGATGGGATTGCAAATGGGAAAGAAGTCAACCTAGTGGTGCCAAATTGGTTGCGTAAAGCTCCGGATCCGACCAAACCTACAGAAGATCCGAAGGGCTGGGGATTAGAAAAGCAAGAATTTAGGCTGCATAATGGCGTGAATATTATCCAGCTCAACGATTTTGGAAGTTTAGCTTATATCGATTATTTCTCTGACCAACCTGAAAAAGAAAATCCTGTTACTGTACATTTTCCAACAGGACAGGTAAACGGATATTTTGATATAAAAAAACAGGGGAACAAAGAATGGGATAGTCTGATTGATCATGCAGTCTTTCCAATTATGGATGCAAAGGGCGAACATATACAAACAGCTTATCCCATAGAGGCAATGAAAAAATATGCCTATGGAAGAGGTGTTGAACTGATCAGTAATTATGATTCTTTAGTATTCAGACAGCATCGATTGATGGGTTTGGAAAAATATAAAAAAGTTCCTAAGAATCGCATCCTTGCACGGGTAAATTATAATTATTACATGTTCCGTGATGGGGACGGTGTTGCCTATATGGGTGACAAAGTCGGTTATGCGATGGGTATGGTTGTCGATCCTGCTTCGGTAATTAAAGGAGATCCCTGTTGGGGGTTTAGTCATGAAGTAGGACATGTCCATCAAACGCGACCAATGTTCAATTGGGGTGGACTTGGTGAAGTGAGCAATAACCTGTTTTCTTTATATGTAACACGATCATTGGGTAATAAAACACGGGTTTCTGAGCAGGATAATTTTGAAAAAGCCAAATCCAGTATTATTGAGAAGAGAATTTCCTATTTATCCGATCCGGATGTGTTTAATCGTTTGATCCCTTTCTGGCAATTACAGTTATATTTTGAGGGAATCGGAAAACGCCCAGATTTTTATGCTGATCTATTTGAGGCTTTTCGTCAACAGAATAGCGTTAGACCTTCACGAAGAGGGCGTTCGGATTGGAGCTCCGATAGGATGATGGGCGAGCGGAATCCAGCTGTTCATCAATTAAACTTTGTTAAAACAGCATGTGAGGTTGCCAAAATAGATCTGACGGATTTCTTCGATAAGTATGGATTCTTTTATATAGGTATATTGGAGTATGATGATTACGGAAAGTATACTTATACAATGACGCAGGAAATGGTTGATGAATGCAAGAAGGCTATTAAGAATATGAACTTGTCGCAACCTAAAGTAGATCTTACTACGTTAAGAGATAATTAGTATTGACGACGTATGGAGTAAGAAACTCCGAATTGCGAAAAGTAATTTGGAGTTTCTTATTTTAAGCCAATTCCTATAATAATCAGCAGATAAAACTCCGGGCCGACTATTGTTGTTCGGAGTTTTATGTTTTTAAGCGCATTTCTTCTTGCAAAATATTCACATTTTTGTTTCAAAAAACTGCGTTTTCCGGCGAGTTGGTCCACGTGTTTAGCGTTTTTTTTGTGTTTTTGGCGCTATGGTTCGGCTTTTGGTTACTCCTGAATTGGGTCTAAATCGGACTTTAAAGGTGTCTGAGTGCAGATATTGGTATGGTTGGACCGGAATGCTACCGCTGTTCAAGCGTGTTAGACTCGGACTCAGCATGGACTCACCACGGAAAGAATAAGGATTCATCCAGAAGCTGTCCAAACTAAGGTACACCCGAGTCCCAAGGGCTATCCCTTTGCGAGTGGTCGGCTCCGAAACAGAATGCTTTTGCCTTCAGGGATATCACTTCCGGTATTTTTTAAGGATAGTTCCAATATTAACGTAGTAGTAGTCTACGATTAGGCTAGCATTTAGTTAGGTTTAGTTTAGCTAAAACCTAAACAAACCCTAACTAAACTCTGGATTTGTCCTTACCCTGAGCCCCCCTGTTTTCGGGCTGTTTTTCTATGGTGGTGGGTTTTTTTTGCTGCGGTTTTTAGGCCTGTCTATCCGCCGCCTGTCCGTTATCCCGGCTTGGAGACCGTCCCCTCGGATTTTTTTCTGTTCCGGGCAACTGTTTTTCAGGGGTTCGCTGAGATGTCCATTCTCCGGTTCTGATTCCCGCTGCCCATGCACTTTTCTCCCTTCACTGTTTTTTTCGTATAGCTGGCCTTGCTGCGACTTTTTCGCCGGATTCCCCGGTTCTGCGCTGCTGTGGCGTAAGTCTAGCCCATAGGCAATCCTGCCTTTCCACTGCGTATCCGCTGCGGTTCCACCATCCCCTTGCGCCGCCTTTCCACGGCTTATCCACTGCAGATCCAGTGCATATTCTGATATAACCCGCCTTTTTTGTCCCCCGGAGCCCCCCGGGATCCTGTTTCACAAAAAGAATCCGCCAAGTTCACAGCGAGTTAGCGGCAAAATGAAATAAATAAGAACAAA